>NZ_JBIVSV010000001.1:0-1123596 GCF_044756385.1 Streptomyces sp. NPDC091972
GAGCGCGGCTCCTTCACCACGGTCGGCAACCCCCTCAAACTCTCCGACTCACCCACCCGCATCACCACCCCACCCCTCCTCGGCCAACACAACGAGGACATCTACGTCCACGAACTCGGCCTCTCCGCGGCCGAGTTGCCGCAGCTCAAGGAGCAGGGCGTCATCTGACCGACTCGACCGGAGTGAGGTAGCCCCACATGTCGACTTCCGTACCCCGAACCGCGACGGTCACCGACCGCCTCGTGGAAGCCAACCGCGCCTACGCCGCCGGATTCACCGACCCCGGCATGGGCGCCCGGCCCGTCCTGCGGGTGGCCGTCGTGGCCTGCATGGACGCCCGCCTCGATCTGCACGCCGCACTCGGCCTGCAACTCGGCGACTGCCACACCATCCGCAACGCCGGAGGCGTCGTCACCGACGACACGATCCGCTCCCTGACGATCAGTCAGCGCGCCCTCGGCACCCGCAGCGTGGCGCTCATCCACCACACCGGCTGCGGTCTTCAGACCCTGACCGAGGACTTCCGGCACGAACTGGAACTGGAGGTCGGCCAGCGCCCCGCCTGGGCGGTGGAGGCCTTCCGCGACGTCGACCAGGACGTACGGCAGTCCATCCAGCGGGTGCGCACCTCGCCGTTCCTGCCGCACACCGACGACGTGCGCGGCTTCGTCTTCGACGTCACGACGGGGCTGTTGCGGGAGATCGCTCCGAACTCCTGAGCCGCCCGCCCCGGTTGGGGGGCGGTCGGCCGGGGTCAGTCGCCCCGGCCGGCCACGGCGGTGATCTGCCGGCAGTAGAAGTCGGTGGTGTTGCGGGTGTGCCGGCGCATCAGTTCCTCGGCGCGGTCGGGGGCGCCCTCGCCGATGGCCTCGATGATCCTCGCGTGTTCGTTCCAGGCGTCCTTGCCGCGGGGCTTGGCGATGGGCATGTAGTACCAGCGCACCCGGCGGTCGACCTGCGGGATGAGCTCGGCGAGGACCGCGTTGCGGGACAGCAGCGTGATGTGGCCGTGCAGGGCGGCGTTCGCCTCCACGATGGCCCGGGCGTCCCCGCTGGCGAGGGCGCTCAGACCGGTCTGCTGGAGCTCCCACAGGCGGGCGACGTCCCGGGGAGTGGCGTGCTGGGCGGCGCCGCGCGCGGAGTGCGTCTCCAGGAGGGCCCGGACGCTGAGCAGCTGGGCGCACTCGTCGGTGGTGGGGGAGTGCACGAACGCCCCCTGGGAGGGGCGCAGGTCGACCCAGCCGGCGGTCTGGAGCCGCTGGAGCGCCTCACGGATCGGCTGCCGGCTCACCCCGAGGCTCTCGGCCAGCTCGGCCTCGACGAGGTGCTGGCCGGGGGTGAGCGAGCCGTTGATGATCAGTTCGGTGAGGGCCTCGTAGACCGCCTGGCGCAGCGGGGTGGGCCTGCTGATCGGGCCGTGAGCGGTCACGGTGGGTGTGTCGGGCATGGGCCCCGTCTCCCTCGTTCGGCTGGTGGGTCGAGCCGTCCGGCGATCGCCTGGCCTTGCGCGGTCACCTTCACATGCAGAATACTGTATGCAATCATCGTTCGACAGTGGACGAACAGCCACGCCCGAGGGGGTCGCCCCGTGTCGTACCGCACCGCTCTCTCCGAAATCCTGACCGGCGTCGTCGGACCCGTCGCCGAAGCGGCGGCCGTCCAGGGCCGGTTCCCCCGCGGCGCCGTGACGGCCCTCGGTGACGCGGGACTCCTCGGACTCACCGTCTCCACCGAATTCGGCGGCGGCGGACGGGGGTTGCCCGAAGCCGTCGACGTCGTCGCGCGGACCGCGCGCGTCTGCCCCGCCACCGCGGCCGTGCTCCAGTCCCACTACGCGGCCGTCGCCGTGATCGAGGCGCACGGCGGCCCCTGGCTGCGCGCGGAGATCGCCGCCGGACGCCATCTCGCCGCCCTCGCCCTCGCGGAGACCGAGGAGGAGGCGGCACTGGACGGACCCGGGGCGGAGACCCAGCTCCTCGTGCCGCGCTCCGCGGCCACCCGTTCCGGTGACGTGGTGGCGCTGCGGGGCCGCAAGCAGCGGGTGGTCGCGGCGGGCGAGGCCGACCTCTACGTCTGGTCCTCCCGGCCCCTCGCCGCCGCCGACGGGCTGACCCTGTGGGCGGTCCCGGCGCACGCCCCGGACCTGTTCGTCCCCGCCCGGCCCGGCGCCGCCGGACCCCGCGGCAGCGGGACATCCACGGTGTTCGCCGACCCGGTGCTGGTGCCCGCGGAGGCGATGCTCGGCACCGACGGCGGCGGGCTCGACACCGTGCTGCGCACGGTCCTGCCGTGGCTGCTCGAACTGCGCGCCGCCGCCGGGACCCGCCGTCCACCGGCCCTCGATCCGGCCCTCGGCCTCACGGGCACCCGCAGTCCCGCCGGCTCCCTCGCCGCGTCCTGAACCGTGCCCGGTCCGACGTCAGTCCTGGTGCGCCCTGGCCGCGATCTGCCTGCGGTAGAAGTCGGCCGTGCGCTCGGTGTGCTTGCGCATGACCTCGCCCGCCAGCTCCGCGTCGCCCTTGGCGATGGCCCTGATGAGCTGGGTGTGCTCGTTCCACGCCTCCTTGCCGCGGGGCTTGGCGATGGGCGTGTAGTACCAGCGGACCTTCTGGCCGACCTGGGCGATCAGTTCGGCCAGCACGGCGTTGTCGGCGACGGCGGTGATGAAGTCGTGCAGCGCGGTGTTGGCGGCGACCAGCCGCTCGACGTCGCCGTCGGCGAGAGCGGCGATGCCCTCCAGCTGGAGCTCGTCGAGGCGTGTGATGTCCTCGGGCTTCGCGTTCTGCGCGGCGAGCTGGGCCGAGTAGGTCTCCAGAACGGCCCGGACGCCGAGGAGTTGGGCGGCCTCCTCCTCGGTGGGGGAGTGGACGAAGGCGCCCTGGGCGGGCCGCAGATCGACCCAGCCGGCGGTCTGGAGCCGCTGGAGGGCCTCGCGCACCGGCTGGCGGCTGACGCCGAGGTGTTCGGCGAGCTCGGCCTCGACGAGATGCTGGCCGGGCTTGAGGGAGCCGTTGATGATCAGCTCGGTCAGGGCGTCGTACACGGCCTGACGCAGCGGTGCCGGGCGGGTGACGCGCCGGGACGCTGCGGCCGTGAGTGCCTCGCGCATGGTTGTCCCGTTCTGCCGCCGGTGTCGCCGGGCGGCGGCTCTGCCAAGTGGAGGCCGTCCGGAGGGTTGCCGACGGCCGCGTCAGCATACAGGTTTTGGTATGCAACATGGCGGGGAGCGCGACCGGGACGACCCGGGTCGGCGCGCGCGGCGCCATCGTCAGAATGCTCGCCCTCCACTGCGGCAGGGTTGTGTATACAGAAGTCTGTATGGAGTATTGTCCGAGTCTCCTGCATCCCTCGCCGGGGGACCCGCGTGACGGAAGGCGAAGCGATCATGACGACCAGCGGGAGCGATGTGACGGTCGAGAGCGTGGTCCGGAGGGTGGTGGCCCGTCACCGGGAGGAGCGCGGCGCCCTGCTTCCCGTACTGCACGCCCTCCAGGCCGAGTTGGGGCATGTACCGCAGGAGGCCGTGCCGGTCCTCGCCGAGGAGCTCAACCTCTCCCGGGCGGACGTGCACGGAGTGGTGACCTTCTACCACGACTTCCGCCGCGAGCCCGCCGGCCGTACCACCGTGCGCATCTGCCGCGCCGAGGCCTGCCAGGCCCTGGGCGCGGACCGGCTGGTGAGCTACGCACGCGAGGCCGGACTGCCCCTGGGGGAGACCTCGGCGGACGGCTCGGTCACCGTCGAGCAGGTCTTCTGCCTCGGCAACTGCGCGCTGGGGCCCGCCGTCGAGGTGAACGGACGGCTCCACGGGCGAGTCGGCCCCGCCCGGCTGGGCTCCCTTCTCAACGGGACGGTCTCCTCATGAACAACGCATCCCACTCCACGGCCACCGTCTACGTCCCCCGCGACTCGGCGGCCCGGTCCGTCGGCGCCGACGAGGTCGCGCACGCCCTCCAACGTGCCGCGGACCGCGGCGACTTCGCCATCGACGTCGTACGCAACGGCTCGCGCGGCATGCTGTGGCTGGAGCCTCTGGTCGAGGTCGTGACATCACAAGGACGCGTCGGCTACGGCCCGGTGGCCCCCGAGGACATCGACGGACTGCTGGCCGCGGGCATGCTCGACGGCGCGGACCATCCGCTGCGCCTCGGCGTCGTCGACGAACTGCCCTGGCTGGCGAGCCAGAACCGCGTCACCTTCGCCCGGGTCGGCGTGACCGACCCGCTGTCCGCCGAGGACTACGAGGCGCACGGCGGCCTCGCCGGACTGCGCGCCGCCCTGGAGCTCGCGCCCGCGGACGTGGTCGCCGAGGTCACCGCGTCCGGACTGCGCGGCCGCGGCGGCGCCGGATTCCCGGCCGGCATCAAGTGGAAGACCGTCCTCGACTGCACGGACGAGCTGAAGTTCGTCTGCTGCAACGCGGACGAGGGCGACAGCGGGACCTTCGCCGACCGCATGGTCATGGAGGGCGACCCGTTCATGCTCATCGAGGGCATGACCATCGCCGCGCACGCGGTCGGAGCGAGCGAGGGCTACATCTACATCCGCTCGGAGTACCCGGACGCGGTGGCCACGATGCGCCGGGCCATCGGGATCGCCCGCGAGCACGGCTGGCTCGGCAGGAACGTCCTCGGCTCCGCCCTCCACTTCGACCTGCACGTCCGCGTCGGCGCCGGCGCGTACATCTGCGGCGAGGAGACCTCCATGCTGGAGAGCCTGGAGGGCAAGCGCGGCATGGTCCGCGCGAAACCGCCGATCCCCGCGATCGAGGGCCTGTTCGGCAAGCCGACCGTGGTGAACAACGTCCTCACCCTGGCCACCGTGCCCGTCGTCCTGGCCGAGGGCGCGAAGGCGTACGAGCAGCTCGGCGTCGAACGCTCCCGCGGCACCCAGGTGTTCCAGCTCGGCGGCAACATCGCCCGCGGCGGCATCGTGGAGACCGCCTTCGGCATCACCCTGCGCGAGCTCATCGAGGGGTACGGCGGCGGCACGCACTCCGGGCGCCCGGTGCGCACCGCACAGGTCGGCGGCCCCCTCGGCGCGTACCTGCCGGAGTCGATGTTCGACCTCCCCATGGACTACGAGGCGTTCGCGGCCGCCGGAGCGATGGTCGGCCACGGCGGCGTGGTCGTGTTCGACGACAGCGTGGACATGGCCGCCCAGGCCCGCTTCGCGATGGAGTTCTGCGCCGAGGAGTCCTGCGGCAAGTGCACCCCGTGCCGGGTCGGCGCGGTGCGCGGAGTCGAGGTGATCGACAAGATCGTCGCCGGCACCCACCGGGACGAGAACCTCGCCCTGCTGGAGGACCTCTGCGACCTGATGACCGAGGGCTCGCTGTGCGCGATGGGCGGGCTGACCCCGCTGCCCGTGCGCAGCGCCCTGACCCACTTCCCCGACGACTTCCTCGGCGGCCGTCGACTCCTGGACATCCAGCCCGTACAGGCGACTGGCCCCAAGACGGAGGGCACGGCATGACACTCCTCAAGGAACCCGACTTCGGCACCCCGGAACGGCCGGGCCCGGCCACGGTGTCCGTGGAGGTGGACGGTCTGCCGGTGACCGTCCCCGAGGGCACCTCGGTGATGCGCGCGGCGGCCCAAGCAGGCGTCGACATACCCAAGTTGTGCGCCACCGACAGCCTGGAGGCGTTCGGCTCCTGCCGGTTGTGCGTGGTCGAGATCGACGGCCGCCGCGGCACACCCGCGTCCTGCACCACCCCCTGCGCCGACGGCATGAAGGTCAGCACCCAGACCCCGAAGGTGGAGAAGCTCCGCCAGGGCGTCATGGAGCTCTACATCTCCGACCACCCGTTGGACTGCCTGACCTGCCCGGCCAACGGCGACTGCGAACTCCAGGACATGGCAGGGGTGGTGGGCCTGAGGCAGGTCCGCTACGGCTACGAGGGCGAGAACCACCTCGACGCCGAGAAGGACACCTCCAACCCCTACTTCGACTTCGACCCGTCCAAGTGCATCGCCTGCTCCCGCTGCGTCCGCGCCTGCGGGGAGGTCCAGGGCACCTTCGCCCTCACCATCGAAGGGCGCGGCTTCGACTCCAAGGTCGCGGCGGGCGCGGGCGAGTCCTTCATGGACTCCGAGTGCGTCTCCTGCGGGGCCTGCGTCCAGGCCTGCCCCACGTCCACGCTCCAGGAGCGCTCGGTCGTCGAACTGGGCATGCCCACCAGGTCCGTGGTGACCACCTGCGCCTACTGCGGGGTCGGCTGCTCCTTCAAGGCCGAACTGCGCGGCGACGAACTCGTGCGCATGGTCCCGTACAAGGACGGCGGCGCCAACGAGGGCCACTCCTGCGTCAAGGGCCGCTTCGCCTTCGGCTACGCCACCCACCCCGACCGGCAGCTCAGGCCGATGGTCCGCGACCGGATCACCGACCCCTGGCGCGAGGTCGACTGGGACGAGGCGATCGGCACGGTCGCCCGCCGGATGCGCGAGATCCAGGAGCGGCACGGGGCCGGCGCGATCGGCGCCATCACCTCCTCGCGCTGCACCAACGAAGAGGTCTACGTCGTCCAGAAGATGGTCCGCGCGGCCTTCGGCAACAACAACGTCGACACCTGCGCCCGCGTCTGCCACTCCCCGACGGGATACGGTCTCAAGCAGACCTTCGGCGAGTCCGCCGGCACCCAGGACTTCCGCTCGGTCGCCGAGGCCGACGTCATCATGGTGATCGGCGCCAACCCCACCGACGGGCACCCGGTGTTCGCCTCACGGATGAAGCGACGGCTGCGCGAGGGCGCCAAGTTGATCGTGGTCGACCCGCGTCGCATCGACCTCGTGCGCTCGCCGCACATCGAGGCCCAGCACCACCTCCAGCTGCGGCCCAGCACCAACGTCGCCGTCGTCAACGCCATGGCCCACGTGGTCGTCACCGAGGGACTCGTCGACCGGTCCTTCGTGGACCAGCGGTGCGAAGGCTTCGACGAGTGGGCCGAGTTCATCGCCCGCCCGGAGAACAGCCCGGAGGCCGTCGAGGAGATCACCGGCGTCCCCGCCGCCGAACTCCGCGCCGCAGCAAGGCTGTACGCCGAGGCACCCAACGGCGCCATCTACTACGGCCTCGGGGTCACCGAGCACAGCCAGGGCTCCACCATGGTCATGGGAATGGCCAACCTCGCGATGGCGTGCGGCAACATCGGCCGCGACGGCGTCGGCGTGAACCCGCTGCGCGGCCAGAACAACGTGCAGGGCTCCTGCGACATGGGCTCCTTCCCGCACGAACTCCCCGGCTACCGGCACGTCTCCGACGACGCCGTCCGGACCGTCTTCGAGAACCTGTGGGGCGGAACGCTCCTGGCCGAACCGGGACTCCGCATCCCCAACATGTTCGACGCGGCCATCGACGGCACCTTCCGCGGACTGTTCGTGCACGGCGAGGACATCGCCCAGTCCGACCCCAACCTGAAGCACGTCACCGCCGCCCTCGAAGCGATGGAACTCGTCGTCGTGCAGGACCTGTTCCTCAACGAGACGGCCAAGTTCGCGCACGTCTTCCTGCCCGGCGCGTCCTTCCTGGAGAAGGACGGCACCTTCACCAACGCCGAACGCCGCATCAACCGGGTGCGCGCGGTGATGAAACCGAAGACCGGCAAGCACGAGTGGCAGATCGTCAGCGAGATCGCCACCGCCATGGGCTACGCGATGTCGTACGACCACCCCGGCCAGATCATGGACGAGATCGCCTCCGTCACCCCGACGTTCACCGGCGTCTCCTTCGAGCTCCTCGACAAGCTCGGCAGCGTCCAGTGGCCGTGCAACGAGTCGGCGCCCGAGGGCACGCCCGTCATGCACGTGGACGAATTCGTGCGCGGCAAGGGCAAGTTCGTCGTCACCTCCTACGTGCCGACCAACGAACGCAGCACCAGGCGCTTCCCGCTGGTCCTCACCACCGGCCGCATCCTCAGCCAGTACAACGTCGGCGCGCAGACCCGCCGCACCGGCAACGTCGCCTGGCACCCCGAGGACGTCCTGGAGCTGCACCCGCACGACGCCGAGGTCCGCGGCATCAACCACGGAGACATGGTCACCCTGGCCAGCCGCGTCGGACAGACCACCCTGCGCGCCGAGATCTCCGACCGGATGCCGACGGGGGTCGTGTACACCACGTTCCACCATCCCGTCACCGGAGCCAACGTGGTGACCACCGAGAACTCCGACTGGGCGACCAACTGCCCGGAGTACAAGGTGACCGCCGTCCAGGTGGCCCTGGCCCGCCCCGACCGGTCGAGCGACACCGCGGCCGCCGGGAACGACCTCGTGACGGTGGTGGACTGAGATGGCGGCGACCGTGCCGGCCGAGTGCCGGATGGCCAACGACATCGCGAGGAACCTCGGACACCTGCCGGGGGAGGAGGCCGCGGAGGCGATCGCGGGGCACATCGGCAGGTTCTGGGACCCGCGCATGCGCACACGCCTCCACGAGCACGTGGACGCCGGAGCGGACTGCCTCGACCCCCTGGTGGTGGCCGCGGTGGAACTCCTGCGCTGAGCTGTGCGGTCTCCTCCCTGTACATCACTGCGAACTGCATACAGTATGGAGTCAGTGATCCCAGGGCAGGGAGGAGCCGCTCATGCTGTTCCGGCAGCTCGAGTACTTCGTTGCGGTGGCGAGGGAACGGCACTTCGCCCGGGCGGCGGAGTCCTGCTACGTCTCCCAGCCGGCCCTCTCGGCGGCGATCGCCAAACTGGAACGCGAGCTGAACGTCACGCTGATCAACCGCGGCCACAACTACCAGGGCCTCACGCCCGAGGGCGAGCGGCTCGTGGTGTGGGCCAAGCGGATCCTCGCCGAACAGGACGCCTTCAAGGCGGAGGTGGCCGCCGTGCAGTCGGGCATCACCGGCACCCTCCGCCTCGGCACCGACCCCACCGCGTCCACGACCCTCGCCCTGCCCGTGGCCGCCTTCTGCGCGGCGCACCCGCTGGCCAAGGTCCAGGTCCGGTCGAGGCTGTCCACCAAGGAACTCCACCGCCAGCTCCGCGACTACGAACTCGACGTGGCCATCGCCCACTTCGACCCGGACGACCAGGAGGGGCTCCAGGTCGTCCCCCTCTACCAGGAGAGGTACATGCTGCTGGTCTCCGACGAGCAGCTCGTCGCCCAGTCCGCCACGGTGTCCTGGGCGGACGCGGCCCAGCTGCCGCTCGCCCTCCTGACACCGGACATGCGGATCCGGCAGATCGTCGACACCGTGTTCGCGGAGAAGGGGTACGTCGTCACCCCGCAGGTCGAGACGGACTCCATCGCCTCCCTCTACGCGCACGTGGGCGGCGGTGGCTGGGCGAGCATCGTCCCGCACACCTGGCTGCGCGCCATGCCGGTGGTCGGCCGCACCCGCGCGCTCCCCCTGGTCGACCCCGAGGCCGGCGCCCAGGTCTCGGTCGCCATCCACGCGGCGACCCCCGGCTCGGTGGCGGCCCGCGCCTTCGTCAACGCGGCGACCGGCCT
The DNA here is from genome assembly GCF_044756385.1 of Streptomyces sp. NPDC091972. Taxonomy (NCBI): domain Bacteria; kingdom Bacillati; phylum Actinomycetota; class Actinomycetes; order Kitasatosporales; family Streptomycetaceae; genus Streptomyces; species Streptomyces sp. NPDC091972. The sequence continues at coordinate 9,463 of NZ_JBIVSV010000001.1, forward strand.
GTCCCTGGACGACTTCTTCGCCCGCCCCCTGCCCCCGGACCACCGAGTGCGCTGAGCGGACCCACGTCGGCGGTCGGACCGGCACCTGGCCCCTGCGCCCGCGAACGCCAAGCCGCCGCTCTGCCCGCCGACGTCGGTGCAGACGCGTTCCGGCCTCGTACATCTGCCGGTTCGCCCGACGGCCTGGCCGGGTCGCGCTGGCAGGAGCGCCGCTGGGCCGCGCAGGGTGGCCTGGGCGGGTAACGGTCCGGGGCCCGTGGCTACTCCGGGTTGGGCACGAGCAAATGGGTAAGGGGCTGGGGCCCGTGGCCGCTCCAAGCCGGGTGCAAGCAAGTGCCGAGCCCGTCGGGCTGTCCCGGTTGTGTCGGCGCGGGCGGAATCCGGCCTCGTACGCCTGCCGGTCCGGGCGACCGCCTGGCCGGGACCTGCACGCGCGGGTGCCGGTGCGCAGAGCCGGAGCCGCTCGGTGCGGCCACCGCGGCCGCTCGCCGATCTCCTCCGCCCGAGACGATGGTCCGCCGATCCCGACGGCAACAGCGGCACGCCTGTGCAACCGGGCCCTCGCTTCCGTGCTTCCGGCCGCCCGCCCGCCCAGCCCGCGGCGCAGGCCCGTCCGCGCGCGCGGCACATCAGTACCGGTGGCCCGGCTCCCATGCACCGCGCAGACCATCCGCCCCCGTCAGGGCGCGTACCGTGCCTGGACCGCCTTCCGGTCCAGGCCGCCCTTCGCCGTGTACGGCAGGGCGGCGACCAGTTCGACGCGGTCCGGTACCTCGAAGGCGGCCAGATGGTCGTGGCAGTAGCGGAGGATCTCCTCGCGGTCGACGGTGTCGCCCTCGCGGAGCACCACGGCGGCACCGACCCGCTGCCCGTACACGGCGTCGGGGACCGCGAACACGGCCGCCTCCGCGACCCCCGGGCAGCCGGCGAGGATGTCCTCGACATGCTCGGGTGAGATCTTCTCCCCGCCCCGGTTGATGAGGTTCTTGATCCGTCCGGTCAGCGACAGGTACCCGTCCTCGTCCAGCGTGCCCAGGTCACCGGTGTGCAGCCACCCGTCGACGAAGGTCCGGGCCGACTCGTCGCCGTCGCCCAGGTAGCCCCGGGCGACGGTGGGCCCCTGCACCCACACCTCGCCCTCCACCCCCGCCGGGCAGGTGCGCCCGCCGCGGTCCACGACCCGCACCGCGACCCCGGTGGGCCGGCCCACCGATCCCTGCCGGAGCGCTCCCCGCTGCGGCAGCGGTTCGCTGGTGGCCTGGTGCGAGGACTCGGTCATCCCGTACGCCGACAACAGCGGCGCGCCGAAGGTCCGCTCCAGCGCCCGCTGTGTCGCGGTGTTGAGGGGCGCGCTGCAACTGCGGACGAACTTCAGCCGCGGCGCCCGCGGACCCGGGTACTCCCGCTCCGCGCGGTCCAGAAGGATCTCGTGGATGGCCGGCACCGCCGTGAACCACGTGGCGTCCACGGCCCGCATGTCGTCCCAGAAGGTGCCCGCCGAGAACCGTCCCCGCTCCGGCAGCAGCACACACCCCCCGCTCGCCAGGGAGGACAGCAGCGCCGCGAACAGTCCGTGCCCGTGGAAGAGCGGCATCACCGCGACCGTGGCGTCACCGGGCCCCAACTCGTAGGTGGCGCAGATGTTCCGGACGGAGGCGGCCACGTTGGCATGGCTCAGCGGAACCATCTTCGCCCGGTCGGTGGTGCCGGCGGTGAACAGCACGAGGGCGTCCCGGTCCGACAACTCGGCCGAGGCGGCGGTCATTCGGGGTGCCCCGCACGCGCCGGGTTCGAGCGACACCACGGCCGCCCCCGCACGCGAGACGTCCACGCGCAGCGGCCAGGCGGGCACCGGGAGCGCGCCGGCACCGGAGGCCGAGGCGTCGAGGAGGACCGCCCGCGCTCCCAACGCCGTAAGACGGCACGCGAGTTGGGTCGGGGGCAGTGCGGGGTCCAGCGGGGCCGTGACCAGTCCGGCGCGCGCCGCACCGAGCAGTGCGACGACGAACTCCGCGGAGTTGGCACAGATGAGACCGACCGCGTCACCACGCCCCAGCCCCGCCTCGCGGAGCCGGGCGGCCACGTCGTCGGCGAGGGCCGCGAGGTCCCGGTACGACAGCGGCACCCGCTCACCGGTCACCACCAGGGCCCGGCTGTACGGCCGTTCACGTACCTGCCGGTCGAGGAGGCCGGCGAGGTCCGAGACCTCCGGGGGCCGGTACCGGTTCGCGTCACGCACGGATGCCGCGGCCGGAACGGCCATGACCCCACCCCCTCGCACAGATCCGACGAAACGTCCTCTGCGAGCGTGCGGTGGCACCCGGTGGACGTCCAATACCCGCTGGCGAACGGCCGATAGCAAGCGTCTATCAAGTCAGTTGCCGGGCCCCTGACCAGCCCTCGATAGACGCCGTTTATCGGCTGGTCGCCGATGGGTCTTGGACGCGGGCGAGCGCGCTGCGGATGGTGAGAGAAGTAGCCGCTCCGGCAGGACCTGCCCAAGGAGGACCTCGGACCATGACCGCTCCCTCGACCCTGGAGACCGCGGCAGCAGCCGACGTTCCGACCGAGCTCACCGACGGGTACCACCTGGTCGTCGACGCGCTCAGGATGAACGACGTCGACACCATCTACGGGGTGGTCGGCATCCCGATCACCGACCTGGCCCGGCTCGCCCAGGCGCAGGGCATCCGCTACATCGGCTTCCGCCACGAGAGCAACGCCGGGCACGCGGCCGCCATCGCCGGCTACCTCAACAAGAAGCCCGGCGTGGCCCTCACGGTCTCGGCCCCCGGCTTCCTCAACGGCCTGGTCGCGCTGGCGAACGCGACCACCAACTGCTTCCCCATGGTCCAGATCTCCGGCTCCAGCGAGCGCCACCTCGTCGACCTGAGGCAGGGCGACTACGAGGAGATGGACCAACTCGCCGCCGCGCAGCCCTTCGTGAAGGCCGCCTACCGGGTCAGCCGGGTGGAGGACATCGGCCGCGGCATCGCCCGCGCCCTGCGCACCGCGATCTCCGGGCGCCCCGGCGGTGTCTATCTCGACATCCCCGCCGCGGTGCTCGGTGCCATCATGCCCAAGGCGGAGGGCGACAAGACGCTGAGCCGGCTGGTCGACCCCGCACCGCGCCAGCTCCCGGCGCCGGAGGCCGTGGACCGGGCGATCGAGCTGCTGGCCTCCGCCGAGCGCCCGCTGATCGTGCTCGGCAAGGGCGCCGCGTACGCCCAGGCCGACGACAAGGTACGGCAGTTCGTCGAGTCCACCGGCATCCCCTACGTACCGATGTCGATGGCGAAGGGCCTGCTCCCCGACAACCACCCGCAGTCGGCCGCCACCGCCCGGTCCCTGGCGCTGAAGAAGGCCGACGTCGTGATGCTGATCGGCGCCCGCCTCAACTGGCTGCTGGGCCACGGCCAGACGGGCTGGAACCCCGACGCGAAGTTCGTCCAGATCGACATCGACCCCAAGGAGATGGACAGCAACCAGCCCATCTCCGCCCCCCTCGTCGGTGACATCGAGTCGGTGCTCGACGCGCTCGCCGAGCGCACCAAGCCGGGCCAGATCACGGCCCCCACGGCCTGGCGCGAGGAACTCGGGGCGCGCTCGGCGCAGAACGTCGCCAAGATGGCCGAGCGGCTGAAGGCCGACCCGCACCCCATGCAGTTCATGGGCGCCCTGAAGGCCGTACGGGACGTCGTGCACCAGCACCCGGAGACGTACCTCGTCAACGAGGGCGCCAACGCCCTGGACATCGCGCGCAACGTCATCGACATGCACGTCCCGCGCCACCGCCTCGACAGCGGCACCTGGGGCGTGATGGGCATCGGCATGGGCTACGCCATCGCCGCCGCCGTGGAGAGCGGCGCCCCGGTCGTGGCTGTCGAGGGCGACAGCGCCTTCGGGTTCAGCGGCATCGAGATCGAGACGATCTGCCGCTACAAGCTGCCCGTCGTCACCGTGATCATGAACAACGGCGGTGTCTACCGCGGCGACGACACCAACCCCTACGACGACGCCCCCTCGCCCACGACCCTGATGTCGGCCGCCCGCCACGACCTGCTCATCGAGGCGTTCGGCGGCAAGGGCTACCGGGCCACCACGCCCGCCGAGGTCACCGCCGCCCTCACGGAGGCCCTCGCCTCCGGCGGCCCGGCGCTCATCGACTGCGTGATCGACCCGTCGGCCGGCACCGAGAGCGGCCACATCTCGCACCTGAACCCCAAGGGCATCACCGTCGGCAACATCACGCCGGCGAAGAAGTGACCGCCCGCAACCCCGAGCCCCCGCACCCTCCAGCCCCGCACCCCGAGTTCCCCCCTCACGTCCCGAACTCCCGCTGCGTACGCGCACGTTCACGAAAAGGAAGCACACATGAGTGAAAAGCCGCTCGCCGGAATCAAGGTGATCGACTTCACCGGGGTCCAGGCCGGTCCCGCCTGCACGCAGATGCTCGCCTGGTTCGGCGCCGACGTCCTGAAGGTGGAGCGCCCCAACGGCGGTGACGTGACGCGCCGTCAGCTCAGGGACATCGAGGACCTGGACGCGCTCTACTTCACGATGCTCAACAGCAACAAGCGCTCCCTCGCCATCAACACCAAGACCGCCGAGGGCAAGGAGGTCCTGGAGAAGCTCATCCAGGACGCCGACGTCCTGGTGGAGAACTTCGCGCCGGGCGCCCTGGACCGCATGGGCTTCACCTGGGAGCGCATCCAGGAGCTCAACCCGCGCCTCATCTTCGGCTCGGTCAAGGGGTTCAACGACCAGTCGTCCTGGAACGACCTCAAGGTCTACGAGAACGTCGCCCAGTGCGCGGGCGGCGCCGCCTCCACCACCGGCTTCTGGGACGGCCCGCCCACCATCTCCGGTGCCGCCATCGGCGACACCAACACCGGGATGCACCTGGCGATCGGCATCCTCACCGCGATCATCGACCGGGGGAAGACCGGCCGGGGCCAGAAGGTCTCCGTCTCCATGCAGGACGCCGTGCTCAACCTGTGCCGGGTCAAGCTGCGCGACCAGCAGCGGCTGGAGCGGGTCGGCCACCTGGAGGAGTACCCGCAGTACCCGAACGGGGAGTTCACCGATGTCGTACCGCGCGGCGGCAACGCGGGCGGCGGCGGCCAGCCCGGCTGGGTCCTCAAGTGCAAGGGCTGGGAGACCGACCCGAACGCGTACATCTACTTCACCGTCCAGGAGCAGAACTGGAAGCGCACCGCCGAGGTGATCGGCCACCCCGAGTGGGCCGAGGACCCGGAGTACGCCACCGCGCGCGCCCGCCAGTCGCACATCTTCGAGATCTTCGAGGAGATCGAGAAGTGGCTCGCGGACAAGACCAAGTACGAGGCGGTGGACATCCTGCGGGAGTGGGAGGTGCCCTGCGCCCCCGTGATGAGCATGAAGGAGATCGCCTACGACGAGGACCTGCGCAAGAGCGGCACGGTCGTCGAGGTCGAGCAGAAGGGCCGCGGCACGTACCTGACCGTCGGCAGCCCGGTGAAGTTCTCCTCCTTCAAGCCGGAGATCGTCGGCGCCCCGCTGCTGGGTGAGCACAGCTCCGAGGTCCTGGTGGAGCTGGGCTACGACGAGGAGACCATCGGCCGGCTCAAGGAGAGCGGCGTCATCGTCTGACGCCGAGCCGACGTGGAAGCGGCCGTGACCCGGAGGTCACGGCCGCTTTCGCACGGTCCGGCGGGGTTCAGACCGTCGTCGTCTCGGCCCGGCGCCGCATCAGCTCACGTTCCCGCTCGCGCCGCGCGGTGACGTCCCGGATGACCGCGCCGCAGAAGGGGCTGCCGTCCGGGCCGGACAGCAGCACCACGCTGAACTCGATGGACAGCTTGCGGCCGTCGGCCGCCAGCGCGGGCACGTTCAGCAGGTCGGCGTCGCCGTACTTGCTGGACCCCCGCTCCATGGCCGCGTCGAAGCCTTCCTGGTGCCGCTTGCGGTGCCTCTCGGGAATGATGACGTCCAGGCTCCGCCCCGCCACGTCGGCCGCCGAGAACCCGAAGATGCGCTCGGCCCCCCGGTTCCAGTAGCGGATCAGCCCGTCCCTGTCGATGATCACTATGCCGTCGGGTGCCTGGTCCGACATGCCCAGCACCACCGCGGAATCCAGATCTTCCATGTCGCCTCCGAGCAGGGGCCGTTTGGTGGTCAACAGTATACAGAATACTGTCGTCATGACCTCTCTCTGGAGGGATATGCAGGTGAAGGGCACTCCGAAAGCTTGGTATTGTTGTCCATGTCGCCGCGGGGAACACCCCCGCCAAGGCGGCAGACACCTGGTCCGGGTGGCGGAATGGCAGACGCGCTAGCTTGAGGTGCTAGTGCCCTTTATCGGGCGTGGGGGTTCAAGTCCCCCCTCGGACACAGCACGCAACACAGAATGGTGCCGACCGGCTTCCGGTCGGCACCATTCGCGTTCGGCGCGGGCGAGCCGAGGCCGTCGCTTCAGTGGTCTACCGTCCGGTCGCCCGGCGCCCTCCTCGCATCGAATGGCGCGGTGTCCGGTCTATTCAACCCTCCGCCGCCTCCTTACCTTGGCTTCTGCGGGGCAACAGAACACCGGCGCAGGGGGGGGGCGGCAGTGGAGGCTGAGCTTGCGGCACTGGCGACGTCCGGGGCCACGACGCTGATCGGGCTCATGGTGTCGGACACCTGGACGCAGGCGCGGGACCGACTGGTGCGGATCTTCGCGCGGGGTGGTGACGAGGAGTCGGCCGAGGAGGAGCTGCGGGTGTCCCGGCAGGAGTTGACGGCGGCCCGGGACGCGGCGGACGGCGACGTCATGGCCGACATCGAGGCCGGGTGGCGCGTCAGGCTGCGACGGGTACTGGAGGCCGATCCGGGCGCCGCCGACGAGCTGCGGTCGTTGCTGGCGGAGCTCGACCCGCCTGCGGACGAGGAAGTGTCGCGGGCGGTTCGCAACAGCATCAGCGGGGGCGTGCAGCACGGGCCGGTCCTGCAAGGGCAGAGCTTCTCCGGCCTGACCTTCAACACCTCCTGCGGTGAACCGAGTTGTCGCAGGTCAGGCCGACATGACGGTCACGTGTCCTAATGCCGAATGTGTTCGCATTTCGCAAATGCGTCCTCGTCTCCTCGTGGATCTAGTAGCTTTCGGCCTGCCGGAGTGATCACTCGCGGCAGATATGTCCGATCGATCTTCGAGGAGCACGTTGAAAGCGCGTTTGTTGCGGATGTACCTCGCCGCACTGCCAGTCCTGGGAGCGACCTACGTGACCGTGGTGGTCTTCCGCTGGATGTGGTGACACGGCCGAGGGCCGTCACCGGCCGAACGGCCGGCTGATCCAGGTCCGCGAGGCGGAGAGTGCCGGCTCCTGGGAGGGGGCTCAGGAGCCGGTCGACTCGGGCGTCGCCAGAAGCCGGAGCAGTTTCTCCACTTCCCCGTCGGCGCCGAGGCGTCGGTACAGGGCGATGGCCTGCTCGCCGTACCGGTGGGCCTCCTGGGCGCCGCGGGGACGCAGCAGGGCGGTGCGCGCGAGCCCCGCGAGCGCCTGGGCCGAACCCAGAGGGAATTCGGCTCTCCGGGCCACCTCAAGAGCCTCCTCATAGCCTTTGAGCGCGATGTCGAGCCGCCCCGCTTCACGTTGGACGTCGGCCGCCCCGATCTTCGCGCGCAGTGTCTCGTACGGGTTGTCGATGCCAGTGGCGATCTGTTCCGCCATGGCGAAGTGCAGCAGTGCCTCGCCCCGGCGTCCGGACTGTGCGTGGGCGGCTCCCATACTGATCAGCACATCCGCTTCGCCCAGCGCGTCGCCGATGCTCCGGTGGCCGGCGAGTGCTCTGCGGTAGAAGGCGAGGGCGCGGTCGGTCCGGCCCGTGGCCTGATGCACGGTGCCCAGATTGGTGTCCAGGATCGCCAGTTCGGGCCGGCCGCCGTGTTCCCGCATCAGCACCAGGGACTTCTCGTAGCAGTCGCGGGCCTCCTCATGATGCCCCTGGAGATAGTGCAGCTCGCCCCGGTTGTTCAGAGCCTGGGCCAGACCGTACGGATCGGGCAGCGCCTCGTAGATGCGCGCCATGAGCTGGACCCGGTGCAGAGCGTCGTCGTACCGCCCCGCGTAGTACAGCGCGATTCCCTGCACGTTGAGGCAGTCGGCCTCTCCGGACCGGTCTCCGGTCTCGCCGTACAGGGCGAGTGACTCCTCGAGGACGGACATGGCCGCGGCACTGTGGCCGGCCGCGAGGTGGGCGCGGCCCGACTGCAGGAGCGCGTCGGCGCGGCCGTTGGCGTCGTGCAGTTCCCGGTAGATCGACAGGGCCTCGGTCGCGCACTGCAGCGCCTGAACGTGGTCGCGTTGCGCCAGCAGATCCGCACGGTCCGTCAGGACACGGGCGAGCGCGCTGCGGTCTGCGCGGGCGCGGACGGCGGGCAGCGCCGCCTCGAAGAGCTCGGCCGCGATGTCCCAGGCCCCCCACCGCTTGAGGGATCTCGCCAGAACGCTGGGGAACAGAGCCGCGTACTCCGGATGGTGCAGTGCGGCCGTACGCGCGATCGCCAGGAGGTTGGCACGTTCCACCGAGAGCCAGACCGAGGCGTCGTCCGCGTCCTCGAACTTGTGTGGGGCGAGGGGTTCCTGCTCCACGCTCAGCGGAACGGGCCGACGGTGGGGGTGGACCAGGCGGTCGGCCTGCCGGGCGCCGGCGAGGTGGCTGGAGACGAGACGGCCGACCGCTGCGTGCCGCTCCGCTGCCGGATCCGTGCGGGCGCCCATCTGGAGGGCGAAGGCCCGGGTCAGATCGTGCAGGCGGTAGCGTCCGTGCACCGGCTCTTCGAGGAGACTGGAGTCCAGCAGGTCCTCGACGCATCGCTGGAGCGGTCCGCCCTCGTCCTCGAAGTCCGGCCCGGCCAGTGCCGCTGCCGCGTCGAGGGTGATGTCCGGGCCGGGGTGCAGGGCGAGGCGGCGGAACAACCGCTGTGCGGGAGCGCCGAGTTCGGCGTACGAGAACCTGAAGACCGCCTCGATCAGGGAGTCGAACTCCTCCAGCGGATTGGCCGCGTGGGTCAGCCGGTCGAGGAGGTCCTGGAGCGCCCAGGAGTCACGGTGGCGAAAACGGCTCGCCAGGAGGTGCACGGCCAGGGGGTGGCACGCGCACGCCTCCACGACCTCGGCCAGGGCCTTGGGCTCGGCGGACGCTCTCGTGGAGCCGACGATCCGGGTGAAGAGAGCCGCCGCTTCCGTCCGGGACAGGGCGTCCACGAACAGGGACGTGGCGCTGTCGAGCCCGGCCAGCCGGCTCCGGGTCGTCACGATGACACGACAGGTGGGCGCCCCGGGCAGCAGAGCAGTGACCTGCGCGGCGTCCCTGGCATTGTCGAGTACGACGAGCGCACGGCGCCGCGCGGTCCACTCCCGCCACCTGGCCGCTCTCTCGTCCGACGTGGCGGGCAGCTCACCGGACCAGCCGGCCGAGTGCAGCAGGATCGCCAGGGCCTCCGCCGGGTCGAGGGGCTGCCGGCTGCCGAAGCCCCGCAGGTCCACGAAGAACAGACCGTCCGGGTAGGAGGCCCTCATTCGGTGGGCCGCGTGTACGGCGAGTGTCGTCTTTCCGATTCCGGGCATTCCGTGCACGACGGTGACGGGCAGGGCGTCCGGTTTGTCGCTCTCCGCCGCGGAGGCGGCCAGCAGGATGCGCAGCTCACCGGCCCTGCCGGTGAAGTCGCGGGTGTCCCGCGGCAGGCAGTCGCGCGGTTCCGGCGCGATCGCCGCGGCATTCGGACCGGTCTCCGCGCCCAGGAGCGTGTGGTCCTGTTCGAGCATACGGAGATGGAGTTCCTGGAGTTCCGAGCCGGGTTCGATGCCCTGGGTCTCGTGCAGCCTTCCACGGGTGTCCCGGTAGACGGCGAGAGCCTCGTCGTGACGTCCGGAGCGGTACAGGGCCAGCATCAGTGAGCCGATCACCTTCTGGGCGAAGGGGTTGTGCGACGCCAACTCCTGGAGCTCGCCGATGAGGTCGGCGTGGCGCCCCAGCTCCATCTCCAGGCCGATGCGTTCCTCCCGGACCCGGCGATGCTCCTCGATCAGCCGGGCCCGTACGGACAGCGCCCAGGAGTTGTCGCCGAACTCGGTCAAGGGATCGCCCCGCCACAGTGCTTCGGCGGTGCGCAGCAGCCCGATCGCGAGCTCGCGTTCCCCCCGTGCCCCAGCGGCCGCGGCATCGGTCCGCAGGCGCTGGAAACGCAGCAGGTCGATGTCCTCGGGATCGACGCGCAGTTGGTACAGCCGGCGGGAGGGCCGCTCGACCCGCGCCAGGTCGTCGCCCACCGCCCCGCGTAATCGTCTTCGCAGCCGCGAGAGGTAACTGTGCAGGGTGTCCTGGGCGGTGAGCGGCGGATCACCGTTCCAGACGCGGTCCATCAACGCGTCCACGGAGACCGGCTCGCCCCGAGAATGCACGAGGACGGCCAGCACGCAGCGCTCTTTCAGCGATCCGAGTTCGTGCTGTTGCCGCCCGTGCCACAGCTCAAGCGGTCCCAGAGCAAGAAGTTCCACGATCACCCCCGGTGGGTGTAACCCTTCTTGCAACTTCGGCAGTGCTCGCACATTTGTCCAGCAGCCCGGCCGCTGTTCTGTGGAATCCGGGGGTGAACACAGAGGCGCACCGGAGCGTGAGGGGGGCGCACGTAGCGGGCGATCCCCGGTTGCACAGGCGTGCAGGAATCCTGCAAGCCCGCCGTCCGGACCCCCGGGCACGCTTCTGTCATCGGCCGAGCGTTTCCATGGCCGCGAAGGCATGAAGGAGAACCGGGGGAGTTCAACGATGAGCGTGACAGTGCCCGAGCCGCACTGGCGTCATGTGCCGGTGCGTCTCGACGTCGAGCGCTGGGCCACCCGTGCGCCCCGCAGGCGTGTCCTGGTGGTGGTGCACACGGTGATCGCGGGTCAGCGCCTGCTCGACGCGATACGCCTGCTGGAAGGCGACGTCCGCGTGCAGGTCTTCTTCACCCAGGCACCGGACGTGTTCAGCAACGGAGTGGCGGAGTTCCTGGGGCGGTTGAGGGGCCTGGTGCTGCCGTGGAGCCAGGCGGTGCAGACGGTCTTCGACCTCGCTCTGGCCGCCGGCCACGGCAGCCTCCACGAACTCCAGACGCCCGTGATCGTGCTTCCGCACGGTGCTGGACACAACAAGATCGCGTCGGCCGCCCGCAGCGGCCGCCCGGTGGCCCGGCGCGGTGTCTACGGTCTCAGCAGGCAGCGACTGGTACGGGACGGCGCGGTGGTGCCCGAGGTGGTCGTACTGGCCCATCAGGAAGAGCTGACCAGGCTCGGCCGTGAATGCCCTGAGGCCGTGCCGGTGGCCGAAGTGGTGGGCGACCCCTGTTTCGATCGCATCGCCGTCAGTCTTCCCCTGCGGGCCCTGTACCGCGATGCACTGGGCGTGCGAGCCGGGCAGCGGCTGGTGCTCATCTGCTCCACCTGGGGGCCCGATTCGCTCCTGGGGCAGGGGTGGGAGCTCCTGGAGAGGCTGGTGGGCGAACTGCCCCGGGACGAGTTCCGGGTCGCCGCCCTCCTGCATCCGCACGTCTGGAACGCGCACGGCGACTGGCAGGTCCGTTCCTGGCTCGCCGGGCTTGCCCGCGCGGGGCTGACCCTGGTCAGCCCGCACAGTGACTGGACCGGGGCCTTGGTGGCCGCTGACTACATCGTGGGCGATCACGGCTCGGTCTCCCTCTACGGTGCGATGACCGGCGTACCCATCTTCATGGCGGGTCGGCCCGACCCCGACGTGGATCCGGGTTCACCGCTCGCCGAACTCATGTCCTTCGCGCCCCGACTGCGCGCGGACCGCCCGCTGCGGCCACAGCTCAAGCGGAGCTCCGCGTCCTGGCGTTCGCACCGGAGCGAGCGGGTGGCCGCCCGCATCTCCTCGGAGCCCGGCCGGTTCGAACGCAGGATGCGCGCGCTGCTGTACCGCAAACTGCGATTACGGGCCCCCACGGCACGGGCCACGCCACAGCCGGCCCGCCTCCCGCTCACGGTGCCCTACGACGAACCGGGCAGCGTGGCGGCGCCATGACGAGGCTTGTCGCGGTCACGTTCCGGACGGCGCTGTCCCCGGGAACGAGGTCGTACGGTCCGGTGGACCGGATCCGCAGCGTGCTCCTGAATCCCGACACCGGCGCCCCGACCGTGGACGAGCACGTCAGGGTTCGGCTCCCCGCACCGAAGCGTTGGTCTCTGCTGGGCGACGTGCTGATCAGGCACGACACAGGAGTGCGCGGGGTTGCCGAGACGGCTGCCGCGCATCCGGGCGCTCTCGTGGTGGCGGGGCACCTGGGTCCCCGCTGCTGGATCCGGTTCGGTCCGGACGGAACCGTGATCGGGTTCGAGGCCCGCGGGCCGGAGCAACCGGCGGACATGTGGGGGACCTTGGCCTCGCTGGCTCATTCCTGGCTGGTGGCCGGGCTGTCCGCCGGAGGATTCGGCTCGTCGTTCCGCGGGTGCGCTCCATCGTTCCGCGGGTGCGGCTCGTTGCTCTGTGCTTGCGGCTCCGACTCGCCGTTCTCCAGCCGCCGCAGCCGCTCCCGCGCGGACTCCGCCTCCGCGGTTCGTGACCGGCCCACGGAGGTGTAGAGCTCCAGTGCCTCCCGGTAGTGCTCGCGGGCCAGGTGCGCGTGCCCACGTCGTTCCGCGACCTCGGCCAGGCCCGCCGCGGCGCGGGCCGTCTCGTAGTTCGCGGTCAGGCCGCGCAGCGCCGCCAACGCGGCGGAGAGATGCTCCTCGGCCTGATCGAACTGGTTCAGGGCGAGATGCGTACGACCCAGCAGGGTGTCCGCGCGCGCCGCGTTGTACGTGTCGCCCGCCTCCTGAAGCGCCGTGCGGGCGGCACGGGCGTGGCGGGCGGCCTCCTGCGCAGGTCCGGTGACGAGAGCGACGTCGCCGAGGTTCAGCCGGGCCAGTGCCGCGGCCCGCCTGTCACCGCACGCCGGCAGCTCCGCCGCTGCCCGCCGGAAGAGGCCGGCGGCTTCGTCGAGGCGGCCGAGGCGCTGCAGAGCGAGCCCGCGGTAGTTGAGTGTGCGGGCCTGACCGAGTCGGTCGCCGGCCGCCAGGAAGAGCCGGGCCGTGTGTTCGAACATCTCCAGGGCCCGGCCGTGGTTCCCGGAACCGAGCTGCCCCACGCCACCGGAGGTGAGCATCCGGCACGCGGCGGCGGTGTTCCCCGACTCCTCGGCCGCCGCGAGCCCTTCCTCGTGCGCGGCGAGCCAGTCGTCGTAGAACTTGCGGCGCAAAAACAGGGGCCACAGTGCGTCGGCGAGCTGCCAGCCGACGCTCGGGAAGCCGGCGGGGCGGGACTGGCGGATCACGGCCATCAGATTGGGCAGCTCCCGTTCCAGCCAGTCGAGGGCGACCTCGGGTTCGCGGCCGGTCTCCGCCGCGACCACCGGCCCGGGGCCGTAGTCGCGGGCCATGGTGCGGTGCTGTGGATCGATGACCTCCTCGGCCCGGGTGGCACTCGCCAGATAGTGGTCGGCGATACGGCGGAGGGCCCTCGCGCGCTCCTCCCCGGGTTCGTCCTCCCGCGCCTTCGTGGCGGCGTGCAGGCGGACGAGGTCGTGGAACCGGTGGCGCTCCTCCCCGGCGTCCAGGAGCAGGCTCGCGTCGTGCAGGGTGTCCAGCAGTTCCGCCGCATCGCCCTCGGCGGCGAGCACCGCCGCCGCCACCGGACTCGCGAAGTCCGGACCGGGATGCAGCCCGAGGAGCCGGTAGAGCCGGGCGGCAGGAGGGGGCAGCGTCCGGTACGACAGGTCGAGCGCGGCACGCACATTGTGGTCGCCGTCGATCGCCAGCACCTCCAGCCGGTCGCGCTCCTCGGCGAGCGCGCGGACCATCGTCGTGATACGCCGTTCCGGCCGTGCCGCGAGCCGGGCCCCGGCGACCCGCACGGCCAGCGGCAGCCCGGCGCACAACTCGACCAGGGTGCGCGCGTCGTCGGGCTGCGCGGCCACCCTGCCGTCGGAGAGAGTGTCCGCCAGCAGCTCGACCGCCGCCTCGGGGTCGAGTGGTTCCACGTGGACGGGATAGCAGCCGTCGACGGTCAGGCCCGGCAACCGGCTGCGGCTGGTCACCGCCGTCACGTTTCTGCCGGCCGGCAGCAGGGGCCGCACCTGGGCCGCGGTCGAGGCGTCGTCGAGCAGCACGACGAGGCGCCGCTCGGCGGTCAGGGATCTGTACAGGGCCATCCGCTCGGCGAGTGTCCCCGGCACCTGCTGCGGGGGGATCCCCAGAGCCCGCAGGAACCGCCCGAGCACCTCTTCCGGGAGCGCCGGGCCGTCAGGGGCCTGCGCGCCCAGGTCCGCGTAGAGCTGTCCGGCCGGGAAGTCGGGCCGCAGGGTGTGCAGCCATTTCAGTGCGAGGGTGGTCTTCCCGACCCCGCCCAGGCCGCTCACCGCTGCCAGCGCTGGGCGTTGCTCCCGCACGGCGCGGGCCCGGTGCCGCTCCAGTGCCTCGAATTCCCGCGAACGGTCGATCACATGCATGGACGGTGGAAGCTGCCAGGGCGGCTGAGTCACGTCACGCGGTTCCGAACCGATGCGAATACCGCCGTACACCGCACCTGCCTGGATGGCCGGGCCGTGCACCGTTCCGCTCAACTCGTTGTCCGACCTGAGCTCGTGGCTTCGCACGTGTGCCCCCCACCGCGTGTGAGTACCAGCTCCCAGAGCAGATCCTTTCCGCACGTGCGATCGATATCCTTGGGTCGGCGCGCAAATTCGGTTGACCGTGCCGCGTCCGGATGGGCCCAATACCCCTTATGGCCGACATCCAGGGCACGTACGACGATCTCTTCTCCGCGGTCCCCGACAAACTGGCGGCGCTGCTGGACGAAGGGGACGCGGGGGGCTCGGTGGCCGTCCTCGTGGACGGTGAACCGGTCGTGGACGTCTGGGGCGGTTTCACCCACGCCGGCCGGACGGCCCCGTGGCAACGGGACACGATCACCAACGTCTTCTCCACCACCAAGACGATGACGGCGCTGTGCGCGCTGATCCTCGCCGACCGCGGCGCTCTCGACCTGGACGCCCCCGTGGCCCGGTACTGGCCGGAGTTCGCCGCCGCCGGCAAGGAGAAGGTGCTCGTGCGGCACCTGCTGTCGCACACCGCCGGCCTGCCCCACTGGGAGGGCCCGGTCGAGGAGCTCTACGACTGGTCGGCCGCCACCTCCCGGCTCGCCGCTCAGCCGCTCCTGTGGGAGCCCGGCACCGCGGCCGGCTACCACTCGCTCACCCAGGGCTTCCTGGTCGGCGAGGTGCTGCGCCGGATCACCGGCCGCACGGTCGGCGAGTTCCTCGCCCAGGAGGTCACCGGCCCCCTCGGCGCCGACTTCCACATCGGGCTCCCCGCCGACCAGGACCACCGGGTCGCCCGCACGCTCCCGCCTCCCGGCCGCGACGAGGACTACACCGCGGGCGCCGCGAACAGCGACGCCCCGCGCACCACGGCGACCGCCTTCCGCCTCCGGGACGGCAACAGCACGGCCTGGCGGCGCGCCCAGATCCCCGCCGCCGGCGGGTTCGGCAACGCCCGTTCGGTGGCCCTCGTCCAGTCCGCGCTCGCCTGCGGCGGAACCGTCCGGGGCGTACGGCTGCTGTCGGCGTCGGGCGCCGAACGCGCCCGGGAGGAGCAGTTCAGCGGCGAGGACCGCGTCATCGGCATGACACAGCGGTACGGCCTCGGCTACGGCCTGTTCGGCACCTCCTTCGGCTGGGGCGGCTGGGGCGGCTCCCTCGTCATGATCGACCCCGACGCCCGCATGGTGGTGGCCTACGCGACCAACCAGATGCGCGAACCCGCCGAGGACACGCGGGGGTTGGACCTCGTCATGGCCGCCTACGACGGCCTCCAGGGCCTCTAGCGCCGACGCTCGCCGGAAGGGGCGGGGCACGGAAGAAAATCCCGTGCCCCGCCCCTTCCGGTGTCCCTACACTCACCACGCAGCCCGTGAAGGGGACGACGAGTGAGGGGAGTACGGCCGTGTGCGTGCGCAGCGCTGTCGCCGTTCCCCGGACGTCGTACGACGTGATCCTCGTGTCCCCGGTCCTCCGGTGCCCGCTGCGCGGCCGGCACCGGACGCCCGCGACGACCGCCTGACCGAGGCCGGACACCCCTGCCACGCAGACGCACCGACGTGCCGTCATGCCGTCGTACGGGACATCGCGCAGCCCTGTCACCACACCACCCGAAAGGCCATGGGCCGTGCGCACCACCCACCACCCCGACCCGCTCGCCGTCGTCCGCAACCTCGGCATCCTCGCCCACGTCGACGCCGGCAAGACCACCGTCACCGAGCGGATCCTGTTCGCCACCGGCACCACGCACAAGCGCGGCGAGGTCCATGACGGCACCACCGTCACCGACTTCGACCCGCAGGAGCGGGACCGCGGGATCACCATCTTCGCCGTGGCCGTGAGCTGCGCGTGGGACGGACACCGCCTCAACCTGATCGACACCCCCGGGCACGTCGACTTCGCCGACGAGGTGGAGCGCTCGCTCCGGGTACTCGACGGCGCGGTCGCGGTGTTCGACGCGGTCGCGGGTGTGGAGCCGCAGAGCGAGTCGGTGTGGCGGCAGGCGGACCGGCACGGTGTGCCGAGGATCGCGTTCGTCAACAAGATGGACCGCGCGGGCGCCGACCTGGACGCGGCCGTCGAGTCGATCCGGCGGCGGCTGCATCCGGCACCGCTGGTCGTGCAGTTGCCCATCGGCAGCGAGGACGGCTTCACCGGTGTCGTCGACCTGGTCCGGATGCGGGCACTGACCTGGCCGGACGGCGGCACGGTCAGGGAAGGACCCGTGCCGGACTCCCTGCGCGAGGAGGCGCTCGGCCGCCGCCGCACGCTGGAGGAGGCCGTCGCGGAACGGCATCCGGCCGCCCTGGAGGAGTTCTGCGACCGGGAGACCCTGTCCGCCGGCACCCTCACCGCCGCCCTGCGGGACCTCACCCGCAGCGGCGACGGCGTGGTCGTCCTGTGCGGCTCGGCCTACCGCGACCGCGGGGTCGAACCGCTGCTGGACGCCGTCGTGGCGTACCTGCCGTCACCGCTCGACGTGCCCGCCGTACGCGGCGAGAACGGCGAGGAGCGGCCCTGCGACCCGGCGGCGCCCCTCGCGGCGCTGGCGTTCAAGGTGCACGCCACCCCGACGGGACGGCTGACGTACGTCCGGGTGTACGCGGGAACGATCGAGAAGGGAGCCACCGTGTGGGACGCGGGCGCGCGCCGCACCGAGCGGGTCGGGCGGATCCTGCGTGTGCAGGCCGACCGGCACGCCCCGCTGGAGCGGGCGGTCGCCGGTGACATCGTCGCCGTCGTCGGGCTGCGGTCGGCCCGGGCGGGCTCGACCCTGTGCGCGCCGGAGGCCCCACTGGTGCTCGAACCGCCGAGCGTGGCCGACCCCGTCGTGTCCGTGGCGGTCGAGCCGCAACGGGCCGTCGACGCCGACCGGTTGGCGTCCGCGCTGGCCCGGCTGGCCGAGGAGGACCCCTCGCTCGTCGTCCGCACGGACCCCGAGACCGGCCAGACCCTGCTGTCCGGCATGGGCGAACTGCATCTGGAGGTCGCGGTGGAGAAGGTGCGGCGCGAGCACGGCCTCGCTCTGAACACCGGTCGGCCGAGGGTCAGTTACCGGGAGACGGTCGGGCGGGGCGTGTCGGGTGTGGTCTTCCGGCACGTCAAACAGGACGGTGGGGCAGGGCAGTTCGCCCATGTCGTGCTCGACGTCGAACCCTCGCAGGAGGACTTCGAGTTCCGTTCCGCGGTGGTGGGCGGGCGTGTCCCGCAGGAGTACGTCCGTGCCGTCGAGGCCGGCTGCCGGGACGCCCTGGCCGAAGGACCGCTCGGCGGGCACCCGGTGACGGGCCTGCGCGTCACCCTCACCGACGGGGCGACGCATGTGAAGGACTCCTCGGACACGGCCTTCCGCACCGCGGGCCGGGCCGGACTCCGTCAGGCGCTGCGCGCCTGCGCGATGGTCCTCCTGGAACCGGTCGCCGAGGTCACGGTCACCGTGCCCGAGGACGCCGTGGGCGCCGTGCTCGGCGACCTGGCCGCCCGTCGCGGCAGGGTCTCCGGCTCGGCCGTGCGCGGCGGTTCGAGGGCGGTCACGGCGACCGTGCCGCTGGCCGAACTCTTCGGCTACGCCACGAGGCTGCGCAGCCGGACCCAGGGCCGCGGCACCTTCACGGCCCGTCCGACGGGGTACGCGCCGGCGCCGGCGGTGACGTCGCCGCGGTGACGTGACGTCGGGGACGTGACGTCCGGGACGGAAGTCCCGGACAGGAGGGGGAAGGACCGGGCGGTGGCACCGCCCGGTCCTTCCGCCACGCGCACCGGACTCCGCTCAGCAGTCCCTGAACTCCGGCGACTGGTTCAGCACCTGCGAGCGCACCGACGTGAAGCGGGCGTACGTCTCGCCGTCGGCCGCCTCCGGGCGGAAGGCGGCCACGCGGTGGCAGTTCTGGAAGGCCAGGGCGACGCCGAAGTGGCGTTCCAGGCTGCCGCGGATGGCGTCGCTGGCGAGGGCGCGCAGAAGTTGGCCGCGCTCCTTCTCCGACGGGGGAGGGGTCTGGTTGTCGGTGAACTCGGCCTGGCTGGAGCGGAGTTCACCCGCCAAGGAGGCGATCAGGTCGTAGGCGTAGGGGAGGGAGGTGCGGACCGTGTCCACGAAGTCCTCCTCGCGGATGTCGCCCTGTTCGGCTTCGGCGAGGAGCTTCGGCGATACGTCGAGAGACATGTGCTGCGGTTCCTGTCTGTCGGTGGGAGGAGGGGGTCAGCCGAGGGAGGCGGGACCCGGGACGAAGTCCGGGTCCACCTGGGAGGCCAGATCGAGACCGGTCGCCTCGTTCGCCCAGGAGCGGGCGTTGCGCAGGTGGAACTCGACCGCGTGGCGGTGGAGCGTCGGCCAGTCGCGGGGGTGGGCGTCGACCGTCTCGCGCAGGATCGACAGGGCGTGCCGGTTGTGGGGCTCCAGCGAGTCCGGGCCGCCCTCGGCGCGCCCCTGTTCGGCCGCGCGCACCCAGGGCGAGTGGACCAGGTGGGTCACCAGGTCGTCGCCCACGTGCTCCTTGAGGAAGAGCAGGTCGTCCTCGCCGGTCACCTTGTTGCCGATCACGGCGATCCGGATCCCGAACTCCCGTGCGTGGTCCCGGTACTGGCGGTACACCGAGACGCCCTTGCGGGTGGGTTCGGCCACCAGGAAGGTCACGTCGAAGCGGGTGAACAGTCCCGAGGCGAACGCGTCGGCGCCGGCGGTCATGTCGACGACGACGTACTCGCCGGGGCCGTCGACCAGGTGGTTGAGGTACAGCTCCACCGCGCCCAGCTTGGAGTGGTAGCAGGCGACGCCGAGGTCGCTCTCCTCGAACGCGCCCGTCACCATGAGCGGGACGTCACCGACCCGCCGGACGTGTCTGGTGTGCAGTTCGTCGTCACCCAGCAGCCGCAGCAGACGTGAACCCCGGCCCGGCGGCGTGGTCTTGATCATCGCCTCGGCGGAGGCGATGCGCGGGTTGTCGCCGCGCAGGAAGTCCTTGATGTCGGCCACGTGCGCGCCCAGCGGAGGGGCGCCCAGGTCGTCGCCGTCGTGGCCCAGAGCCTCGGCGAGGTGCTGGTTGATGTCGCCGTCCACGGCCAGCACCGGTGCGCCGGAGAGGGCCAGATGGCGGGAGAAGAGCGCCGACAGGGTGGTCTTGCCGCTGCCGCCCTTGCCGACGAAGGCGATGCGCACTACCGCCCCAGCTTTTTGAAAATGGATGTCATGTCGGTAGGTTCTATGGCGCGCGTTCGATCACTGTCAAATCGCCCCGTGATCAAGACCGGAGTCCTTAATGCATATGATGTGCAGGTGCGTGACTACAGCATCAGGGCCGCGAGCCCGGACGACCTCGAAGGTGCGCGAGCCGTGATGCTCGACACCGTCTACCGCGACCTCGGAACCGGGTACGTGCCCCGCTGGCACGCCGACATCATCGACCCGGCCGCCGCCTACCTCGTCCCGCCCCGCCACACCCTCCTCGTCGCCCTCGACCCGGACGACCGGACCGTCGTCGCCACCGGCGCCCTCGACTCCCGCGGCCCCGCCCACCCGCCGAACCCGCGCGAGCTGGCCGAGCGCTACCCCAGCGGCGAGACCGCACAGCTGCGCCGGGTCTACGTCCGCCCCGAGCACCGCAGGCGCGGCCTCGCCCGCCGCCTGGTCGACGAGCTGCTGGCGTTCGCGGCCGCCGACGGCGGCTACCGCTCCGTGTATCTGCACACCGACCCGGCGGTCCCGGGCGCCGAACCGTTCTGGCGCTCGATCGGCAAGGTCGTGCACGACGAGCGCGAGACCACGGGCGGCACGAGCAACGTCGTCCACTTCGAGATACCGATGGGCCGGTGACCGCGATGCGCCGCCGTCACGCACTCGGCTCCCTCCTGCTCGCCCCCCTGCTCACCGCCTGCTTCGCCTCCCAGGGCGGCGACTCCGACAGCGCCACGGGCGACGGCCCCCGGCTCCGTGTCGCCCTCGCCTTCCCGCCCGCCGAGAACCTCTCCCCGTACGGCGACGACGCCACCCTCCTCAGCCGCCTCGGTGTCAGCGAGGGCCTGACCGCCCTCGACGCCAACGGCACCGCCACGCCCGCGCTCGCCGAGTCCTGGCGCCGCGAGAACGACCGCACCTGGCTGTTCACCCTGCGCGAGGCCACCTTCCAGGACGGTTCCGAGGTCACCCCGGCCGCCGTCGCCGCCGCCCTCACCCACGCCGGCGAGGCGAAGCCCGCCCCGGCCGCCCTCTCCGGCGTCACGCTGACGGCACAGGCGGCCGGCGACGCCGTACGCATCACCACGAGGACCGCCGACCCCGTCCTGCCGCTGCGGCTGTCCAGCCCGAGCCTCGCCGTGTTCGCCGCGAAGGCCTACGGCGAGGACGGCCGCGTCGATCCCGTCGGCACCGGCGCCGGCCCCTTCGAGCTGACCGAGGTCACCGGCTCCGCCTCCGCCGCCCTCGACCGCTTCGACGACTACTGGGGCGGCCGCGCCCAGGCCCCCGGGATCGACGCCCGCTTCGTCGCCGACGGCACCGCCCGCGCCAACGCCCTGCGCACCGGCCAGGTCGACATCGCCGAGGCGGTCCCCGTCGCCCAGGCCGCCGCCCTCGACGAGGCCACCGTCGAGGAGACCGCCACCACCCGCACCACGAGCCTGCACCTCAACACCCGCTCCGGCCCCTTCAGGGACCCGAAGCTGCGCGCCGCCGCCCGCGCGGCCGTCGACAGCTCCGCCGTCGTCAAGGGCGTCTTCGAGGGCCACGCCGATCCCGGCACCGGCCTCTACGGACCGGCCGTCACCTGGGCCGAGGGCAAGCGCGTACGGTCCGCCGGACGCGCGGCCGCCGCGGACCCGCACGGCACCGCCGTCACCCTCGCCACCTACGACAACCGGCCCGAACTCCCGGAGACCGCCCAGGTACTCCAACAGCAGCTCCAGAAAGCCGGGTTCAGGGTCACGCTGGTGGTGCGTGAGTACGCGCGGCTCGAAAGCGACGTGCTCGCCGGGAAGTTCGACGGGTTCGTCGGCGCCCGCAACAGCCTCGTCGACACCGGCGACCCCGTCGGCGTCCTCGCGAGCGACTACACCTGCGACGGCGAATACAACCTGTCCCGGCTGTGCGACAGGAACGTCGACCGGGCGGTCGCCGAGGCCGACGCCGTGGCCGACACCGGTGCGCGGCAGGACGCGGCGATGCGCGCCGAGGCGGCGGTCCTCGGCACCGACGCCGTGGTGCCGCTGGCCCACCAGAGGATCATCACCGGCGTCGCCACCGGCGTCCGGGGTGTGCTGCTCGACCCGTACGAACGGACGCTGGTCGGACCCGGAACGCGACGCTGACCCATGGCGCACCGCGTGGCCACCCTGCTGTGGCGTGTCCTGCTCGCGGCGGCCCTGGTGTGCGGGATCGGCCTGCTGCCGTGGCTGTCGCGCACCGACCCCGCGCTCACCGTGCTCAAGGCGCGCTCCGCGGACCGCGCCCCGACACCGCGGGTCCTGGCCGACATCCGGGACCGGCTGGGCCTGGACGAAGGCCCCGTGCACCTGCTCGGCCAGTGGCTCGGCGGGCTGCCCCGCGGGGACGCCGGCCGGTCGTGGCTGAACGGCACACAGGTCGCCCCCACCGTCGCCCAGGCACTCGGGGTGTCCCTGCTGCTGGTGACGGTGGCGCTCGCGGTCGCCGCCGCCACCGCCGCCCTGGTGTGCGCCCGCACCCTGTGGCTCGGCGCGCACGGCCGCCTCGACGGGCGGCGGACCCGGGGCGGCGCCTCGGCGATGCTCGCCGCACTGCCCGAGTTCCTCACCGCCTCCCTGCTCGCCACCGTCGTCGGCGTACAGCTCGGCTGGCTGCCCGCCCTCGGCTGGTACGGGCCACGGTGGACGGTCCTGCCCGCCCTCGCCCTCGGTCTGCCCGCCGGCGCCGTGCTCGGACGCCTCCTCGACGACCTGCTGCCCGGCGCCTTCGCCGAACCCTGGGCGGCGGCCGCGGCGGCCCGCGGACTGCCGGGCCGCACCGTCGCCGCCAAGGCGGTCCGCCGCTGCCTGCCCGCACTGCTGCCCAACCTGGGCCTGTTCGTCGTCGGCCTCACGGCCGGATCCGTCGCCGTCGAGCAGATCTACGACATCCCGGGCCTCGGCCGCACCACCCTCCAGGCCGCCCTCGCCCAGGACCTGCCCGTGCTCCAGGCCGGTACCCTCGCCCTCCTGCTCCTCGCGGCCGTCGCCACCGGCCTCGCGGCACTCACCGTCCGCCTCCTGGCCGGCCCTGCCCTGCGCGACGGCGCCCTTGACTCGCTGCACCGCCCCCGACGGCCCGCCCGCGGCACCCTGCCGCTCCTGTACGGCGGTCTCCTGGCCGCCGTCGTCGTGCTCGGCCTGCCCCGCGACCCGCTCGCCCTCGACACCGGGGCCCGGCTCCAACCCCCTTCCTGGACCCACCCGTTCGGCACCGACGCGCTCGGCCGGGACCTGCTCGCCCGGGTCGGGCACGGAGCCCTCGACACCCTGCTGACCGCCCTCGCCATCAGCGTCACCGCGCTGGCGGCCGGCGTCCTGCTCGGGCTGCTGCCCCGGCTGTCCGGGCCGCTCGTCGACACCGTCAACGCCGTACCGCCGGTGCTCGCCGCGCTGCTCGTGACCGCCGTCGCCGGGAGCGGTGCCGCCACGCCCGCGATCGCCGTCGCCACCGTCTCCTGGGCGGCGCTCGCCGCGCACACCTCCTCGCTGCTCCGGCAGGAACGCGCCACCCCGCACCTCGCGGCCACCCGGGCCCTGGGCGCCAGCCGCCGGTACCTGCTGCGGCACGAGCTGCTGCCCGCGATCCTGCCGCCCGTCACCCGGCACGCCCTGCTGCGGCTGCCCGGTGTCGCGCTCGCCCTCGCCTCCCTCGGCTTCCTCGGCCTCGGCACCCAGCCGCCCGCCCCGGAGTGGGGCCTGCTCCTGGCCGAGAACCAGCCCTACGCCGAACGCGCCCCCTGGGCCGTCCTCGCCCCCGCCGCCGCACTCGCCCTGCTGGGCGCGCTCGCGGTGAGCGCGGCGGACGGCGTGCGGTGGCCGCGCCGGCGCGCACGTCCTCGTACCACCACCACGTCGGCGTCCGCCCGGGAGGCGGCGGAGGTGGAGGCCCGGTGACGTCGACGCCGGTCGGTGCGCCGCGGACCGCGGCCCGGCTCTCGCCGCTGCTGCGGCTGCTGATCCTCACCCAACTCGCCTTCAACATCGGCTTCTTCGCGGTGCTGCCCTTCCTGTCCGAACACCTCGGGCAGGCCGTCGGGATGGCGGGATGGCTCGTCGGGTTGGTACTCGGGCTGAGGACCTTCAGCCAGCAGGGGCTGTTCGTGGTGGGCGGGGCGCTCGCCGACCGGTACGGGATCCGGCCGGTCGTCCTCGCCGGCTGCGCGCTGCGGATCGCCGGGTTCGCGTGGCTGGGGTACGCCGAACGGACCGGCGCGGTCATCGGGGCCGTCCTGCTCATCGGGTTCGCGGCCGCGCTGTTCTCGCCGGCGGTGGAGTCGGAGGTCGCGCGGCAGGCCGTCGTCCACGAGGAGGCGGGCGGTCAACGCACCCGGGTGCTGGCGTTGTTCACCGTCGCGGGGCAGGCGGGCGCGTTCGTCGGGCCGTTGCTCGGCGCGCTGCTGCTGGCGGTGGACTTCCGCACGGTGTGCCTGGCGGGCGCCGGGATCTTCGTGCTCGTCCTCGCCGGGCACGCGTGGATGCTGCCCCAGCACATCCCCGGCCGCCAACGGGTCCGTCTGCGCGGCGGGTTGGGAACTCTGGTCCGCAACCGCCGCTTCCTCGCACTGTGCTGTGCGTACGGCGCCTACCTGCTCGCCTACAACCAGCTGTACCTCGCCCTCCCCGACGAGGTGGAGCGCGTGACCGGCTCGCAGGCGGCGCTGGCCTGGCTGTTCGCCCTGTCCTCGCTGCTGGTGGTGACCGCCCAGCTCCCCGTCACCCGCTGGGCCGGCACCCGGCTGTCGCTGCGCCGGTCGATGGCGGCCGGACTCCTGCTGATCGGCGCCGGGTTCGCGGTCGTCGCGGTGTCCCGGCCCGCCGACTGGACCGGTACGGCGGGACTGCTGCCCTCGGCCGGCTTCGTCGTCCTGCTCACCCTCGGGCAGATGCTCGTCGCGCCGGTGGCCCGGGCGTGGGTCCCCGACCTCGCGGAACCGGGGCGTCTCGGTCTCTACACCGGGGCGCTCTCCTCGGTCTCCGGCCTGATCGTCCTGATCGGCAGCTCCGTCACGGGCTCACTCCTGGACGCGGGGCTGCCGGACGCGGTGCCGTGGCTGGTGCTGGCGGTGGTGCCGGTGGCGGCGGTGGGGCTGCTGCCCCTGCCGAAGGACGCGGGGTCGCGGCGATAGGGTCCACCCCATGGAGACTCAGGACATCCGGGTGGAGATCGCCCGGGAGGCGGACCAGGAACTCGTCGACGCCTTCGCGCGGATGCTGCCGCAGTTGTCCTCGACGGCCGAGGCCCTCGACCTCGCCGCGCTCGGCCGCATCCTGGCCTGCGACGCCAACACGATGCTGCTCGCCAGGTCCGCGTCCGGGTCGGTCGTGGGCACCCTCACCCTCGTGATGTTCCCGGCGCCCGCGGGACTGCGGGCCCGCATCGAGGACGTGATCGTCGACCACGAGGCACGCGGCCAGGGCATTGCCGGACTGCTGATCAGGGAGGCCATCCGGCTCGCCCGGGAAGCCGGGGCCCGCACCGTCGATCTGACCTCCCGCCCCGACCGGGCGGCCGCCAACCGGCTGTACGAGCGCCAGGGCTTCCGCCAGCGGGAGTCGACGGTCTACCGGGTACCCCTGAAGGGCTGACCGACGGCTTGCGGGCGAGTGCCAGGTCGAGCTCCGGAGGACCTCGGCGGGTCCGGTGAGGTGCGGGGCGTCCCGATGTGATCCGGAGCCCCGGCCGCGTCCCGCTCGACCGGTAGGCGGGCGTCGGTTTCCTCTCGGGCGCCGGGGTCTCGTGGTGCATCCGTGGGACTGCCCCCCCGGATGCCCAGCCCCGGCCGCGTCCCTCTCGCCCGGGTGTGCGCGTCGGCCGGGATGCATCGGTTGTCCTTCGGGCGGCATGGCCTCGTGGCGCAGTCGGCGCACTGTCCTCCGATGCCTCGCCCCGGGTGCGTGCGGGCCGGAGTGCGGTGGTTGCCGTCGCTCGCGCGGCAGCGGCCGTCAGGACGCCACGACCTGCGGTGCCGGCGCCGGGACCAGGTCCAGGAGTTCCTCCACCGCCGCCTGGTCCGCGCGGTGGGTGCGCCACAGCCACAGGACGTCCCGGCCGAAGGACCAGACCAGCGTGGACAGGGCCAGCGCCACCACACCGAAGGTCGCCGCGAACGGCAGGTACCCGGACGCGGCCACCAGCAGCAGGATGCCCTGGAGCGCGGCCACCGTCTTGCGGGCCATGCTCGGCGGCAGCGGGGCGTTGAGCCAGTTCCAGACGCGGGCCGCGGCCACGAAGCCGTAGCGCATGGCGCCGATGAGCAGGACCCAGGGGCCCTGGGACATCGACACGTACACGCTGAGCACCAGGATCAGGAACGCGTCGACCTCCATGTCGAACCGCGCGCCCAGCGGGGTCGACGTGCCCGTCGCGCGGGCCACCTTGCCGTCGACGCCGTCGAGGATCAGGGCCACGGCCGTGAGGCCGACGAAGAGGGTGACCGGCGGGGAGTCCTGGAAGGAGTCGGCGACCAGGGCCGTGACCCCGCCCACCAGGGTGGCCCGGCCGAGCGTCACCCGGTTGGCCGGACCGAAGGACCGCGGCCGGGTGCGGTGCAGCGCCCTGGAGAGCACGGCCCAGGTGGCGACGGCGAAGGCGAGGCCGGTCAGCCAGCCCGCCGGCCCCATGCCGATCGCCGTGCCGAGCAGGGCCAGCAACAGGATCTGCACGCCCGCTCCGACAGCGGTCTCCTGCTGGACCAGCCTTGCTTCGTAAGTGTTGTTCAGGGCCACCGCACATTCCTCCGGCCAGATGACAGAGTCGATCAAGGCCGCGTACTGTGCGCGGCCTGTGCACATCTCGGTACGTGAACGAGGTACGTGCACGGGTTGCCGATCGTTCAGGAGGTTCTCGATGAAGCCCGCCGCACGCGCGTTCTGGCTCCGTTCCCCGGGTGCGGGCGAGATACGGGAGGCCCCCCTTCCGGCCCCCGGCGAGGACGAGGTGCTGGTCCGCTCGCTGTACTCGGGAGTCAGCAGGGGCACGGAGACACTCGTGTTCCGCGGCCAGGTCCCCGAGAGCCAGCACGCGGCCATGCGGGCACCGTTCCAGGAGGGCGACTTCCCCGGTCCCGTGAAGTACGGCTACCTCAGCGTGGGGCTGGTCGAGGAGGGGCCCGCCGCGCTGAAGGGCAGGACCGTCTTCTGTCTGTACCCGCATCAGACGCGGTACGTGGTGCCCGCGAGCGCCGTGACGGTCGTACCGGACGACGTGCCCGCCCGGCGGGCCGTCCTCGCCGGCACCGTCGAGACCGCCGTGAACGCCCTCTGGGACGCGGCGCCCCTGGTGGGCGACCGGATCGCGGTGGTCGGCGGCGGCATGGTCGGCAGCTCGGTCGCCGCGCTCCTGGCCCGCTTCCCCGGCGTGCGGGTCCAGTTGGTGGACGCCGACCCGGCTCGCGCCGCGACCGCCGAAGCCCTCGGCGTCGGTTTCGCGGCCCCGGCGGACGCCCTCGGCGGCTGCGACCTGGTCGTCCACGCCAGCGCCACCGAACAGGGCCTCGCCCGCTCGCTGGAACTGCTCAGGCCCGAGGGCACCGTCCTCGAACTGAGCTGGTACGGCGACCGGAAGGTCGCCCTCCCGCTCGGCGAGGCCTTCCACTCCCGGCGCCTCGTCATCCGCAGCAGCCAGGTCGGCACCGTCTCCCCGGCCCGGGCGGACCGCAGCTACGGCGACCGGCTCGCCCTCGCGCTGGAGCTGCTGGCCGATCCGGCGCTCGACGCCCTCATCACGGGGGAAAGCGCGTTCGAAGAACTGCCGGAGGTGATGCCCGCGCTGGCCAGTGGGGAGATTCCGGCCCTCTGTCACCTCGTGAGCTATGGCAAGAGCGCCTGACCTGAGAAAAGAGTGAGATCCGGCTGAACACGGGGAAGCGGAGAGCCGTACTACACGGCATCCCCCGGCAGGGATCAGCCGGAGGACCAGACGCGCCGCACCTGGAGGGTCGTCCGTTGTTCAGCATCACCGTCCGCGATCACATCATGATCGCCCACAGCTTCCGCGGCGAGGTCTTCGGGCCCGCGCAGCGTCTGCACGGAGCGACGTTCCTGGTGGACGCCACCTTCCGGCGCCAAGAGCTGGACGACGACAACATCGTCGTCGACATCGGACTGGCCACCCAGGAACTCGGTGCCGTCGTCAGCGAGTTGAACTACCGCAACCTCGACAACGAACCCGACTTCGCCGGGATCAACACCTCCACGGAGTTCCTGGCGAAGGTCATCGCGGACCGGCTCGCCGAGCGCATCGAGAAGGGCGCGCTCGGCGAGGGCGCCAAGGGCCTCGCGGGCCTGACCGTCACCCTGCACGAGTCGCATGTGGCCTGGGCGAGCTACGAGCGTGCCCTGTGACCGACATGACCACCGGGCGGACGGCCACACTCGACTACGTGCCCGTGCAGCACACCGCCCTCAAGAAGGCCGAGATCATCCCGATGTCCCTGCGCTCCGTGCACTTCGTGATGCCGGGCGGCGTGGACGACCCGACCGCGCCGAGCGGCGGCAACGCCTACGACCGCCGGGTCTGCCTGGACCTGCCCGGCTTCGGCTGGCAGGTCGAGCGGCACGCGGTGGCCGGGAGCTGGCCCCGCCCCGGAGCGGCGGCCCGTACCGAACTGGCCCGCACCCTGCGGGACCTGCCCGACGACACCGTCGTCCTCCTCGACGGCCTGGTGGCCTGCGGGGTCCCGGAGATCGTCGTCCCCGAGGCGGAGCGGCTGCGGCTCGCCGTCCTCGTCCACCTGCCGCTCGGCGACGAGACCGGACTCGAACCCGCACTCGCCGTCGAACTGGACGCCAAGGAGCGCGAGGTGCTGCGGGCCGTGCCCGCCGTCGTCGCCACCAGCGACTGGGCCGTACGGCGGCTCGTCTCCCACCACGGCCTCGCCCCCGAGCGCGTCCATGTCGCCACCCCGGGCGCCGACATCGCCCCGCTCGCCTCCGGCACCGACGGCGTCTCCCGGCTGCTGTGCGTGGCCGCGGTGACCCCCCGCAAGGGACAGCACCGGCTGATCGAGGCCCTGGCCGGCGCCCAGGACCTGCCGTGGAGCTGCGTGTGCGTCGGCGGGATCACCCAGGATCCCGAGTACGTCGCGCATCTGCGGATGCTCATCAAGAAGTACGGCCTCCAGGACCGCCTGCACCTCGCCGGACCGCAGGCCGGGGCCGAGCTCGACGCCAGCTACCACGCCGCCGACCTGATGGTCCTCACCTCCTACGCCGAGACCTACGGCATGGCGGTCACCGAGGCCCTCGCCCGCGGCATCCCGGTGCTGGCCACCGACGTCGGCGGAGTGGCCGAGGCGGTCGGCCGCGCCCCCGACGGCGGGGTGCCCGGCATCCTCGTGCCGCCGGAGGACCCCGCCGCCCTCGCCGCCGAACTGCGCGGCTGGTTCGGCGAGGCGGACGTACGACGCAGGCTCAAGGCGGCTGCCCGGGGACGGCGTGCCGCCCTGGACGGCTGGGCGACCACCGCCCGCAGCCTGGCCGGAGTGCTCGGCCGGCTCCCGAGCGAGCCCAGGAGGGCGGCATGAGGAAGACGGCGACCGAGCAGAGCGGCAGGATCCCGGCCCAGCCGGGCCCACGGGAGGCGGCGACGATGCAGGCGGCCGGGGTCCCCTTGGACGCGGATGCGGTGATCCCCGGTGCCGGTCCCAGCACCCGTTCCGGTGAGCGTCCGACCGTACGCCTGCGGGACGCGGGGCCCGACGACGCTCCCCGGTACGCCCCCGAGTGGCTGGAGCTGAGGGAGGGGCCCGACGCGGCCGCCCGGGCGACGGACCTGCTCGACCCGCTGCGCATCCGGCTGGCCAACCTGCCCGGCAAGGCCGGGCTGGTCATCCACGACCTGGGCTGCGGCACCGGCTCGATGGGCCGCTGGCTGGCGCCCCGTCTGGACGGCCCCCAGCACTGGATCCTGCACGACCGGGACCCCTACCTCCTGCACTTCGCGGCCGTCGCCTCCCCGCGCTCCGCGGCCGACGGCAGCCGGGTCACCGTGGAGACGCGCCGCGGCGACGTCGGCCTGCTCACCCCGGACGTCCTCGCCGGCGCCTCCCTGGTGACGGCCTCCGCGCTCCTGGACGTGCTCACCCGCGAGGAGATCGACACCCTCGCCGCGGCCTGCACGGGCGCCGGCTGCCCGGCCCTGCTCACCCTGTCCGTGGCGGGCCGGGTCGAACTCGACCCGGCCGACCCGCTGGACGAGGAGATCGCCGACGCGTTCAACGCCCACCAGCGGCGCGGCGCACTGCTCGGCCCGGACGCCGTCACCGTCGCCTGCGAGGCGTTCTCCGAACGGGGCGCGACGGTACGGCTGCACCCGAGCGCCTGGCGCCTGGGGCCCGCGGAGTCCGCGCTCACCGCGCAGTGGCTGCGCGGCTGGGTCGGCGCGGCCGTCGAGGAACGCCCCGAACTGAAGGAGCGCGCCGAGCCCTACCTCCGGGACCGTCTGGAGGCGTGCCGCGCCGGTGAGTTGAAGGCCATCGTCCACCACAGCGACCTGCTGGCGCTGTCCCGCCCGACGGGCGGAGCGTCATGAGCGTGGAGACGGTGCGGTCGGAGACCGCCCGCACCGAGGCAGGTCTGCCGGTACGGCGACCCGCGGAACCGGCCGGTCCCGCCCCCCTCTCCCACCGGGCCCGCACCCTGCGCGCCGAGGTGGTCCGGACCCGGGACGACGTGCTCACGGCACGGACCGAGGCGCTGGTGGCCCGGGCCGACATCCTCGAAGCGGCCGGTGTGCCCGCCGCGGACCTCACCGAGGCCGCCGTCTCCCGGGACCGGATCGGCGTGATCGTGGCCGAGGCCCGGCCCCGCCGGCGCACCCCTCTGCGCGCGGCGCTGAACTCCCGCGCGCTGCGCACCCACTTCGGCACCGTCGCCGGCGTCACCATCCTCGCCCTCCTGCTGTGGCGCCTCGGCACCGGCGTCTTCCTGGACGGGCTGCGCCGGATCGACGCCCCCGTCCTGCTGGCGGCCCTCGCGATCGGCGTACTGACCACCGTGTTCAGCGCCTGGCGCTGGCAGTTGGTGGCCCGCGGCCTGCGCATCCGGCTGCCGCTCGGCGAGGCCGTGGCGGACTACTACCGGGCCCTGTTCCTGAACGCGGCCCTGCCGGGCGGTGTGCTCGGCGACGTGCACCGCGCGGTGCGGCACGGGCAGAGCGCGGGCGACATGGGCCGCGGAGTGCGGGCCGTCGTCCTCGAACGGGTCGCCGGTCAGATCGCGTTGGCGGTCGTCGGCGGTGCCGTGCTGCTCACCATGGACTCCCCGGTGCTGGCCGAGGCCCGCCACCTCGCCCCCCTGGTGGGCCTCGCCGCCCTCGGCGCGCTCGCCGTCGTCGTGGCCCTGCGGATGAACCGGACCCGCTCCCACCGCCCCGGGCGGGCCCTGGGCGCGACCCTCGGCGAGGCCCGCGAGGCACTGCTGTCCCGCCGCAACTGGCCCGGCGTCGCCCTCTCCTCGGCGGTCGTCCTCGCCGGACACCTCGGGATGTTCGTGCTCGCCGCCCGCATCGCGGGCTCCGAGGCCTCCGTCGCCGTACTGCTGCCGCTGGCCGTGCTCGCCCTGCTCGCCATGGGACTGCCCCTGAACATCGGCGGGTTCGGCCCCCGAGAGGGCGTCACCGCCTGGGCGTTCGCCGCCATGGGCCTCGGCGCGGGAGCCGGCCTCGCGACGGCGATCGTGTACGGCGTCCTCAGCTTCGTGGCGAGCCTGCCGGGCGCGGCCGTCCTGGTCGTCCGCTGGTACCAGGGTCTGCGGCGCCCGGCGACGACTCACCCGGCGTCGGATTCCGTCAGCATCGAGAAATACGTCCCGAAGGATGCCGCGAGGCTCTCCAACAAGGCTTTCCCCTTTTCCGCCGTGCCCAGTGAAGGGCGCCCGATGACACCGGAATCGGTGTAACCGGACATGCCGAGGGTGAGGAGATGACGACGGTCGTCCGCGACGAAATCGGAGGTCTCGTAACCGGGGCGCAGACATTCCGGGTGCGCGTGCAGAAGAATGGAGGTCTCGATTTCTCCCGCGTGCATGTCGGTGAGCAGCGAGGTGAGCACTCCCGCCTCCGTGCGGGCGGTCTCCCAGTCCTCCGCGGCCGGGAACAGCGCCATCCGCTCCCCGCGGGCGGAGGCCTCCTGCACGACGTTGCCCAGCACGTAGTTGCCCCCGTGCCCGTTGACCACGACCAGGGCCTCGACACCCGAGCGGCGCAGCGAGGCGGCTATGTCCCGGACCACCGAGTGGAGGGTGACGGCGGAGATGCTGACGGTCCCGGGCCAGGCCGCGTGCTCGTGCGAGCAGGAGATCGTCACCGGGGGGAGGAGGTGCACCGGGTACGCCGCGGCGATCTGCCGCGCGACGGCACAGGCGACGAGGGTGTCGGTGGCCAGGGGCAGGTACGGACCGTGCTGTTCGAAGCTCCCGACCGGAAGGACGGCGACCTGCGTTGAGAGGCCCGCCCCCCGCGTCCGTACGTCCTCCGTAGTGTCCGCCGGCAACAGACCGTACGCCGTCGACCGCATTCCCGAACCGCTCATCTTTTCACGGCCTTTCGTCTCTGCTTAGGAAACAGATCATGACAGACAAAGTTGGCGTCCTCGGCAAGAAGGCACCACAGCGCACCGGCGTGGAACGCGTGGTGAATGCCCCGCTGCCCACCGTGTACGGGAAATTCCAGGCGATCGGCTACCTCGATCACGACCGCGGTGACGAACAAGTCGCCCTGGTCCACGGCGACATAGGCGCGGACGACGTCCTCGTACGACTGCATTCCGAGTGCCTGACCGGTGACGCGTTCGGCTCCCAGCACTGCGAGTGCGGTGACCAGCTCGACGCCGCGATGCGGGCCGTCGTCAAGGCGGGCAGCGGCATCGTCGTCTACCTGCGGGGCCACGAGGGCCGGGGCATCGGCCTGCTCGCCAAGCTGCGCGCGATGGCGCTCCAGGCGGAGGGCCTGGACACCGTCGAAGCGAACCTCGCGCTCGGCCTGCCGGTGGACTCCCGCGACTACGGCGTCGCCGCCGGGATCTTCCACGACCTCGGCGTGCACTCGGTCCGCCTGATGTCCAACAACCCGCGCAAGCGCGAGGCCCTGGAACGGCACGGCATCGAGGTCTCGGAGACGGTGCCGCTGCTCATCACGCCGTGCGAGAGCAACATCACCTACCTGCGTACCAAGCGGGAGCGCATGGACCACCACCTGCCCCACCTGGACGCGGTGGCCCACCTGTCCTGATCTCCGGGCGGTTCCGGGAGGGCGGATCCGGACAGGAAGAGGGCATGACCGACGACGTCCTCTTCCTCTCCGGAGAGCAGGTCACCCGCCTGCTCGACGCGGCCGTGGTGCGCGCGGCGAAGGGGGAGTGCCGATGAGCCCGCGCACGGCCGACGTCGTCGTCATCGGCGGCGGCGTCATGGGCACGAGCATCGCCCGCCATCTGGCGAGCGCGGGCGTCCCCGACGTGGTCCTCGTCGAGCGGGACGAACTCGCCTCCGGCTCCACCTCGAAGGCGGCGGGCGGGGTGCGGGCGCAGTTCTCGGACGAGCTCAACATCCGCCTCGGGGCACGCAGCCTGGAGGCGTTCGGCCGCTTCGAGCGGGACACCGGGCAGCACATCGGGCTGCACCGGGTCGGGTACCTGTTCCTGCTGTCGACGCCCGAGGAGGTCGCCTCCTTCGAGGCGAGCGTCCGGCTCCAGAACTCCCTCGGCGTCCCGAGCCGCATGATCGACCCGGCCGAGGCGCGCAGGCTCTCCCCGCTCATCACCACCGACGGTCTCCTCGCCGCCGCTTTCTCGCCCGAGGACGGCCACTGCACCCCCGAATCCGTCGTCCACGGCTACGCGGCCGACGCCCGCCGCCACGGCGCCACCGTCCTGCGGCACACCGAGGTCACCGGCATCGAGGTGCGCGGCCAGGACATCACGGCCGTCGTCACGACCAGGGGCCGGATCGCCACCTCCACGGTGATCTGCGCGGCCGGCGCCTGGTCGCGGGCCGTCGGCGCGATGGCCGGCGTGGACCTGCCCGTCGAGCCGCTGCGCCGCCAGATCGCGGTCACCGAACCGGTCCCGGAACTGCCGCCCGACCTCCCCATGACCATCGACTTCACCACCAGCCTCTACTTCCACGGCGAAGGCCCCGGCCTCCTGCTCGGCATGTCCGACCCCGACGAGAGGCCCGGCTTCGACACCGCCACGCACGACCGCTGGATCCCCCGCCTGGCCGAGGCCATGCGGCACCGCGCCCCAGTCCTGCTCGACCTGCGCCGCACCGGCGGTTGGGCCGGCCTGTACGAGATCACCCCGGACCACAACGCCCTCATCGGCGAGGCCACTTCGGTCTCCCGCTTCCTGTACGCGACGGGCTTCTCCGGCCACGGGTTCCTCCAGGGACCGGCCGTCGGCGAGGTCGTCCGCGACCTGTACCTCGGCCGCGTACCCTTCGTGGACATCAGCCCGCTCAGCGCCGGCCGGTTCGCGGCCGACGCCCCGCGTCCGGAGGCCAACCGCGTATGACCGAGCTCCACCTGTGGCTGCGCCACGAGGTCCGTTCCACCGAGCGGCGCACGCCCGTCGTGCCGTCCGACGCCCGGCGCCTCGTCGACAGCGGCGTGACGGTGACCGTGGAGGAGTCACCGCAGCGGATCTTCCCGGTCGAGCAGTACGAGGCGGCCGGCTGCGGTGTGGCCCCCGCGGGTTCGTGGGCCTCCCGGGCACCGCGGGACGCCGTGGTCGTCGGCCTGAAGGAACTCCCCGACGAGCCCGCCGCCCTGACGCACCGGCACGTCTTCTTCGGGCACGCCTACAAGGAGCAGCCGGGCGCCCGTGACCTGCTGCGCCGGTTCGCCGCCGGGGGAGGGGCCCTCCTCGACCTGGAGTACCTGGTCGACGACCACGGCCGCAGGCTGGCCGCCTTCGGCTACTGGGCGGGTTACCTGGGGGCGGCCCTGGCCGTGCTCCAGCACCGGGGCAGGCTGTCCGCGCCCCTCACGCCCACCTCTCAGCAGGAACTGGAGCAGGCGCTGCGGCCCGTGGCCGGGGACGAGGAGTTCACGGCGCTGGTGATCGGGGCGCTGGGCCGCAGCGGGCGGGGTGCCCGCGTCGCGCTGCGGGCCGCCGGGATCGAGCCGACCTGCTGGGACCTGGACGAGACCCGCGACCTGGACCGCCCCGCCCTGCTCGCCCACGACGTGCTGGTGAACTGCGTCCTCGCCACCGGGCCGATCCCGCCGTTCGTCCGCGAGGCGGACCTGGAGGACCCGGACCGCCGGCTGCGCACCCTCTCCGACGTCACCTGCGACGTCGGCTCGCCCCTGAACGTCCTGCCGGTCTACGACCGCACCACCGAGTGGGCCGAGCCGGTCCGCCGGCTGCACAAGGAACCCCCGCTCGACCTGATCGCCATCGACAACCTGCCGTCCCTGCTCCCCGAGGAGTCGAGCGTCGGATTCTCGGGCTCCCTGCTGCCCCTGCTGCTGGAGTTCGGGGCCGCCGGCCCGTGGGGGCGCTGTCTGGACCGGTTCCACCAGGCGTGCCGCGAACTCGGCATCGACGAAGGGGAGTTCCACCGTGACTGACCGGGTACCCGCGACCGGCACCGTCCACTGGATCGGCGCCGGGCTCTCCACCGGCAGCGGTCTGGCCGCGCTGTGCGACACGGCCGACCGGGTGCTGCTGTGGCACCGCACCGAGGAACGGGCGGAGCAGGCCCTCGAAGGGCTGCGGCTGGGCGGACGGGCCGCGCCTCGTGCCTGGACGCTGTCCGCGCTCGCGGCCGAACTGGCGCCCGGGGACGTCGTCGTGTCCATGCTGCCCGCGCCCGAGCACGCCGGGATCCTCGCCGCCTGCGTGCGCGAGCGGGCCCACTTCGCCTGCTCCAGCTATGTGTCCGACGCCGTCCTCGCCCACGTGCCGGCGGCCCTGGACGCCGGGCTCGTCGTCCTCACCGAGGCGGGCCTCGACCCGGGCGTCGACCACCTCTTCGCGCACAGCCTCGTCACCCGGGCCCGCGCGGCGATCGGCGAGGGGACACCGGCGTCGTACGGCCTGACCTCCTACTGCGGCGGTGTGCCCGCCGTTCCCAACGACTTCAGGTACCGCTTCAGCTGGGCCCCTGCCGGAGTCCTCAACGCCCTGCGCTCCCCGGCCCGTCACATCGACCACGGCACCCCGGTCACCGCCGAGCGCCCCTGGGAGGCGACCCGGCGCCATGTCGTGGACGGCGAGACCTTCGAGGTCTACCCCAACCGCGACAGCGTCCCCTTCGTCGAGCAGTACGGGCTGCCGGCCGCCTGGACACCGCGGACCTTCGTGCGCGGGACCCTGCGTCTGGACGGCTGGCTGCGGGCCTGGGAGCCGGTCTTCGAGGAGCTGCGGACCGGCGACGACACCCGGATCGCCGCCCTCGCCCAGGAGTTGGCGGCCAAGTACCCGACGACGGACACCGACCGCGACCGGGTCGTCCTCGCCGTCTCCCTCGACGTGCGCGCCGAGGACGGCCGCACCTGGTCCGGCGGCTACCTCCTCGACCTGGTGGGCGACGAGGAGGACAGCGCCATGGCCCGCTGCGTCTCCCGGACCCTCGCCCTGGGCGTCGGCCACATCCTGGACGGCTCGCTCCCGGCAGGCCTGAGCCGGGCGGCGGAGACGGCGGCCCGGTCCGAGCAGTGGCTGGGCGAACTCGCCCGCGACGGCGTCCACTTCACGCTCCGGATCGATCGCTAGGCGACCGGGCCGTCCTAGTCCACGACCGCCTCGTGGACCAGCCGTTTGAGGTCGGGGAAGAGCTTCAGCGTCTTCGGCCGTACCTGGGTGTGGAACTGCACGGTCAGATCGCGGACCGGGTCGACCCAGAACGTCGTGGACGCCGCCCCGCTCCAGCCGAAGGTACCGGCGGTCGAGGGTGCCGGGGTGCGGGCCGGGTCGATCACCACCGAGACACCGAGGCCGAAACCGACGCCGTCGTTGCCGGGCTCGTCGTGGGCCGGTTTGGTGCCGAACGCGCGCAGGTCGGCGCCGCCCGGGAGGTGGTTGGACGTCATCAGGTCGACCGTCGCGGCCGACAGCAGGCGGGTGCCGTCCAGTTCGCCCCGGCGGCGCAGCAGCTCCGCGAACCGGTGGACGTCGTAGGCCGACGCCACCAGGCCGCCGCTGCCGGACAGCAGGCGAGGGCGGCCCCGCAGCGGCAGTCCGGGGACCGGCTCGATGGAGCCGTCGTCCTTCTCGCCGTACAACTCCGCCAGCCGGTCCGCCTGTTCGTCCGGCACCCAGAAGCCGGCGTCGGTCATCCCGAGCGGGCCGAAGACGCGCTCGGCGAAGAAGACGTCCAGGGCCTGGCCGGACGCGACCTCGATGACCCGGCCCAGGACGTTGGAGGCGACCGAGTAGTTCCACTGGGTGCCCGGCTCGAACTGGAGCGGCAGGCTCGCGTACACGTCGACGGTCTTCGCGAGGTCGGAGCCGGGCAGCACGGACGACTCCAGGCCGGCCTCCCGGTAGAGGGCGTCGACCGGGTGGGAGTGGTAGAAGGCGAAGGTCAGGCCCGCGGTGTGGGTCATCAGATGCCGGACGAGTACCGGGCCGTCCGCGGGGCGGGTCGTGACGCCGTCGCCGGAGCCGTCCACGTAGACGCGGGGCCGCGCGAACGCCGGCAGGTACTCGGCGACCGGGTCGTCCAGCGACAGCCTGCCCTCCTCGACCAGCATCAGGGCGGCCACCGAGGTGACCGGCTTGGTCATCGAGTAGATCCGCCACAGGGTGTCGGCCTCGACCGGCAGGCCGGCCGCGAGGTCACGGTGGCCGTGCGTGGTGAGGTGGGCGACGCGTCCGCCGCGGGCGACGGACACCAGGAAGCCGGGTATGCGGCCCTCGTCGACACAGTGGGCGAAGTGCCGGTCGAGGCGGTCGAGCGCCTTCTCGTCCAGTCCCACCTCACCGGGATCGACCTCTTGCCGAAGCTGTGCCATCGCTCTCCTCCGTCGCAGCGTCGAGGTGCGGACCGACCTACCCGGCCCGGACCGCCTCAGACATCATCGTCGCTCAGAAAACCGCGACGAGCTGCGGGTCTGCCGGGAATCCGGGGTCGCGGGAATGCCCGGCCCGGCCGGGCCCGTTGATCGAGTCATGACCGAGGACGCGACACAGGACGCACTGCTCCGGCTGCTCTCCGAGAGCCACGGCGGGGTGCTGACCACCCTCAAGCGCGACGGCCGCCCCCAGCTGTCGAACGTCACCCACGCCTACTACCCCGACGAGCGGGTCATCCGGGTCTCCCTGACCGACGACCGCGCCAAGACCCGTAATCTGCGCCGGGATCCCCGTGCCTCGTACCACGTGACGACGGCGGACCGGTGGGCGTACACCGTCGCCGAGGGCACGGCCGAGCTCACCCCCGTGGCCCAGGACCCGCACGACGACACGGTCGAGGAACTGGTCCGCCTGTACCGGGGCGTCCAGGGCGAACACCCCGACTGGGACGACTACCGGGCAGCGATGGTCCGCGACCGGCGACTGGTGCTGCGGCTGCGGGTGGAACGCGCGTACGGGATCCCCGCCGCCGCGAACCCCGCCTGACGGTCGCACCGGCCCGGATCCGCCGGTCCTACGCCCCAGGGCGCAGGACCGACGGCCGATGTGCCGGGGCCGGGGGCTGTCTACGGTGGCCGGTACGTCGAGGGAAGAGGTCTCCATGCCCGTCAACGGCCGCAGCCACCTGCGCATCGCCCGTCCCTCCCGGGACCTGGCCGCCGCCGAGCGGTTCTGGGCCGGGGGGCTCGGGCTGGACGTCCTGTGGCGTGCGGAGGGCGGATCCGAACCGGGTGAGCACGACCTGCTGATGCTCGGGTGGCCGGACGCCGGCTGGCACCTGGAGCTGGTGCACGAGCGGGACCGGCCCGTCGAACCCCGCCCCACCGAGGAGGACCTCCTGGTGGTCTACGTCGACGGGCCGGTGCCGGACGACCTGGTCGCCCGGCTGGAGGCGCACGGCGGGAAGCGGGTGCTCTCGCCGAACCCGTACTGGAACGAGTGGGGCGTCACCGTGCAGGACCCGGACGGCTACCGGCTGGTGCTGTGCACGCGGAGCTGGTCCAACCGGTAGGCGCGACGGGCGGGGTCAGGCCGTCACCTTCTGCGGACGGGGCACCTCCCGGGGCGTACGCGAGCCGAGGTCCTCCGTGGTGACCCGGTGGGTCTCGCGGGCCGTCAGGGCCGCGATCACCGGCGGCACGCACAGGGCCGCGGTGAACAGGGCCACCGACGACCAGTCGGTGCCGTCGGGGCCCGCGATCTGTGCCGCGAAGGTGACCGCGAAACCGGCCACCGCGAACCCGATCTGGGTGCCGATGGCCATGCCCGACAGCCGGACCCGGGTGGAGAACATCTCGCCGTAGAACGACGGCCAGACCCCGTTCGCGGCGCTGTAGACGACACCGAAGGCGACGATGCCGAGCAGCAGCGTCAGCAGGTAGTCGCCCGTGGAGATCGCCCACAGGTACAGGAACATCGTCACCGCGCTGCCCACCGCCCCGACCAGGAAGACGGGCCGGCGCCCGATGCGGTCCGAGAGCGTGGCCCACAGGGGGATCGCCGCGAGCGCGACGAGGTTGGCCAGCGCGCCCACCCACAGCATCGAGGAACGGCTCATCCCGACCGCGTCGCTCGTCGCGTACGCCAGCGCCCACACCGTGAAGATCGTGGAGACCGAGGCGATCAGCGCGCCCCCGATCACCCGCAGCACGTCCGCCCAGTGCTCCCGCAGCAGCACCGCCAGCGGCAGCTTCACGACCTCTCCGGAGGCGGCCTGCTGCTCGAACGCCGGTGTCTCGTCCAGTTTGCGGCGGATGACGAAGCCGACCACGGCGACCGCCACGCTCAGCCAGAACGGCACCCGCCAGCCCCAGGACAGCAGGTGCTCCTCGGGCAGCGCGGCGACCGGCAGGAAGACCAGGGTGGCGAGCAGTTGCCCGCCCTGGGTGCCGCTGAGCGTGAAGCTGGTGAAGAAGCCCCGCCGGTGCGCCGGCGCGTGCTCCAGGCTCATGGAGTTGGCGCTGGCCTGCTCACCGGCCGCGGAGACGCCCTGGAGGACCCGGCACAGCACCAGCAGGACCGGGGCGAGGGTGCCGACCTGGTGGCGGGTGGGCAGACAGCCGATGAGGAAGGTCGACAGGCCCATCAGGACCAGCGTGAACACCATGATCTTCTTGCGGCCGACCCGGTCGCCGACATGCCCGAGGAAGAGCGCGCCGACCGGCCGGGCCGCGTAGGCGACTCCGAACGTCGCCAGTGACAGCAGGGTCGCGGTGGCCGGGTCGGACTCGTCGAAGAACACCTTCGGGAAGATCAGGGCTGCGGCGCTGCCGTAGATGAAGAAGTCGTAGTACTCCAGGGCGCTGCCGATCCAGGCGGCGGTGGCGGCCTTTTTCGGTTGCCCGACGGCTTCGGCGGGGACGGACACGGGGTGCTCCTTCGGGGGGACTCCGGGAGCTATCCAGTTAATTAACCCACTGGATAGTTAGTAGCGGTTGCGGAGGATGGTGCGCCCGCATCTGCGGCCTGTCAAGGGATCGTGCCGAGCCCGGCTCAGTCCGCCGCACGCTCCGCGGTCAGGTACGCGATCACCATGTCCCCCAGCATGGTCCGGTAGTGCTCGCGCTGTTCCGGGGCGACGAGGTCGCGGCCGAAGAGGGCGCCGAAGGTGTGCCGGTTGGCGACCCTGAAGAAGCAGAACGAGCTGATCATCGCGTGCAGGTCGACCGCGTCCACGTCCGCGGTGAACAGGCCGGACTCCTGCCCCGAGGCCAGGATGCGGCGGATCACGTCGAGCGCGGGGGAGCCGATCCTGCCGAGCTTCTCGGAGCCGGCGATGTGCTCGGCCCCGTGGATGTTCTCGATGCTGACCAGGCGGATGAAGTCGGGGTGCTGCTCGTGGTGGTCGAAGGTCAGCTCCGCGAGGCGCCGGATCGCGGCGACCGGGTCCAGGTGCTCGACGTCCAGCTCCTGCTCCGCCTTGCGGATCACGCCGTACGCCCGCTCCAGGACGGCGGTGAACAACTGCTCCTTGCCGCCGAAGTAGTAGTAGATCATCCGCTTGGTGGTACGGGTGCGGGCGGCGATCTCGTCGACGCGGGCACCATCGTAGCCGGCCCGCGCGAACTCCTGGGTGGCCACGTCGAGGATCTCGGCCTGGGTGCGGGCGGCGTCACGGATCCGCCCGCCGGGTCGTGCCGGTTCGTCGACGCTGGTCATCGGGTTCCTTCGGGAGAGCGGCCGGTGCCGCAGATTCTAGAAGGCGCCGCCCCGCTCTTCCCGGGCGGCCGTCCGGCTGGTATAGCTAACGTACTGGTTCGTACATTAGTGCTCGGCTCGGGAGGTCGCGTGGCCAGGGACTCGTTTCTCGTCGGACTGATCGGCGCCGGTATCGGCCCCTCGCTGAGCCCGGCGCTGCACGAGCGCGAGGCGGACCGGCAGGGCCTGCGCTGTCTGTACCGGCTCATCGACATCGACGTGCTCGGTGTGCGCCCCGAGGCGGTCGGCGAACTGGTGCGGGCCGCTCGCGACCTCGGCTTCGACGGGCTGAACATCACCCACCCCTGCAAACAGCTGGTCATCGGGCACCTGGACGCGCTCAGCCCGCAGGCCGAGGCGCTGGGCGCGGTCAACACCGTCGTCTTCGCGAACGGCCGGGCGACCGGGCACAACACGGACGTCACCGGCTTCGCCGCGTCCTTCGCGCGCGGGCTGCCCGACGTGCCCCTGGAGCGGGTCGTGCAGCTGGGCGCCGGCGGTGCGGGGGCAGCCGTCGCACACGCCATGCTCACCCTGGGCGCCGGGCGGGTCACGGTCGTCGACGCGCTCGCCGACCGGGCCGCCGACCTCGCCGCCGCCCTGAACGGCCACTTCGGCGAGGGGCGCGCGGCCGCGGCCGGCCCGGACCGGCTGGCCCCGCTGCTGGCCGACGCCGACGGTCTCGTGCACGCGACCCCCACCGGCATGGCCGCCCATCCGGGACTGCCGCTGCCGGCCGGCCTGCTGCGCCCCGAGCTGTGGGTCGCCGAGGTCGTCTACCGCCCGCTGGAGACCGAACTGCTGCGCACCGCCCGCGCGTTGGGCTGCACCACGCTCGACGGGGGTGGGATGGCCGCCTTCCAGGCCGCGGACGCGTTCCGGCTGTTCACCGGGCGGGAGCCGGACGCGGCCCGGATGCTCGCGGACATGGCCGAACTGGCGGGCGCGGTCGGCGCCCCCAAGTAGGCCCGGATCACTGCCGGTTGATGGTCCGGGTCACACCGGCGAAGACCGTCGTCGCGAGAATCCAGCCCGCGATGACCAGGGCGTACGACAGCGACTGGTACCAGCCCCGCGGGGCGAAGGCGCCCTCCTGGCCGAAGGAGATCACCGGCAGCAGCAGGTCGAGGGTGTAGAAGACCGGGTCGAAGTGCGGGGCCTCGCCCGCCTTCAGGGGCGGCGGATGGTGCAGGCCGAACGCGACCGAGCCGACGGCCAGCAGGGAGACCAGCCACACTCCCGCGCGCAGCGGGTGGAAGCCGTAGCCGACGGCGGCGTCCTGGACGTGGCCCCACAGCCGTCCGTACCAGGGCAGCGTCGCGCGACGGCGGCGCTGCTTGGCGAGCTGGACCAGCCGGGCGGCGTGGTCGTCGCCGATCCGGCGGTACGCGGCCGTCAACTGCTCGTAGGCGTGTGGGACATAGCCCTCCCGGTCGCGCTCCAGCATGGGAAGGCGGCGCTCGGCGGGCTCCTGCGGGGTGAGCGAGGTGTAGACGAGCTTGTTGAACTGCACCTCCTGCGGCACCACTTCGGGCTCCAGGAACAGGTCGTCGATCTGCGCGCGGCGCAGACTGAGGGTGCCCTCGACGGGCGGCCCCTTGCGCAGCCACAGCTCCCCGATGGTGGAGCTGTTCGCCCTGAGGGCGGCGTCGCCCGGGTTCGACAGATGGGCGTACGAGAAGTCGAGCCGGCCCGCGATCCGGGCGCCCCGCAGGCCGATCCAGCCGAAGGTGTGCGACCGGCGCAGATGGAAGTCGCCCTCCACGACGAGGGTCTGCGCGTCGAGGACGATGTCGCCGGGGTGGCTGAGCCGGGCGTCGTTGAGGTTGACGGAGCCGGCGACGGTGGCGCCGTTGAGACGGACCTCGCCGTGGGCGCGCAGGCCCGGGGCCCACAGGTCGTCGCCGATGCTCATGTGGTTGAGCTGGAGCGCGGGCTCGCCGGCGCCGACCGCGGTGATCTCGGCGCGGTCCATGAACAGGGCCCCCGCGATCTGCGCTCCGCCGAGCCGCACCGGGCCGTTCACCCGGACGTCCGTCAGCCGGAGCACCGCCTCCACGTGCACGGTGGCGGCGGTCAGCCCCGGCAACACGGAACCGCTGAGGTTCAACTGGCGCAGCCGGCAGCCGTACAGCAGCGGTGTGTCGTCGAAGAAGCAGTGGCTGAGGCGTACGGCGTGCTCGACGGTGCCGTACTGCAACCCGAGCACACCGGTGATCCGGGCGCCCGCGACCTTGAGCGCGGGGATCTCACCGTCCTCCAGCGGCCCGTTGAGCATCAGCGCCCGCAACACGGAGGCCCGCACGGTGCGTTCGCCGCCCCATCCGGCGCCGCCGGCCACGTCCTCGTCCTCCGCCGTA
Source organism: Streptomyces sp. NPDC091972 (assembly GCF_044756385.1). Taxonomy (NCBI): domain Bacteria; kingdom Bacillati; phylum Actinomycetota; class Actinomycetes; order Kitasatosporales; family Streptomycetaceae; genus Streptomyces; species Streptomyces sp. NPDC091972. Next base: position 52,890 of record NZ_JBIVSV010000001.1, read on the forward strand.
CGGAAGTCCACGGCCTCGCCCTTCGGGAAGGCGCGCCACACCCGCAGTTCGGCCGGGGTCAGGTTGTCGATCTCCATCAGCCGTGACTCTCCAACGCCCGCGTCACGGTGTCAACAGGCCCCGGGGACGACGACGGCCCGGGAGCCGGTGCTCCCGGGCCGTCCTCAACTGCCCTGCTAGGCCCTTGTGTTCCACTCCGCGATCACGGGTCGCCCGTGCTCGGTCGAGAGCCGGCTCACGGTTCCCGTGGCGAGCTGGAACAGCCGGCCCTCGGCGGGGGACAGCCCCAGCCGGCGAGCCGTGAGCACCCGCAGGAAGTGGCCGTGGCCGACGAGGACGATGTCACCGCTCCCGCCCTGGAGCGCCGCGTCCACCCTGGCCAGTACCCGGTCGGCGCGCTGCCCGACCTCCTGCGGCGTCTCGCCCCGGTGGCCGTCCGGGCCGTGCGGCGCGCCGTCGGTCCACAGGTCCCAGTCGGGTCTGGTGCGGTGGATCTCGATGGTGGTGATGCCCTCGTATCCGCCGTAGTCCCATTCGTGCAGCTCGGGCTCGATCTCGGCGCCGGTCAGACCCGCCAGTTCCGCCGTCCGTACCGCCCGCTCCAGCGGACTGGTGAACACGCGGGCGAACGAACGCCCGCTGAGCAGTGGACTCAGGGACTTGGCCTGCTCCTCACCGTGCTGGGTGAGGGGCAGGTTGGTCCGACTGGTGTGCTGGCCCGACAGGCTCCACTTGGTCTCGCCGTGCCGGACCAGCAGTATGTCGCCCACCGCCGGCTACTTCTTCGACTCGACGGCGTGCCCGCCGAACTGGTTGCGCAGCGCCGCGACCATCTTCATCTGCGGGGAGTCGTCCTGCCGGGACGCGAACCGGGCGAACAGCGACGCGGTGATCGTGGGCAGCGGCACCGCGTTGTCGACGGCCGCCTCCACGGTCCACCGGCCCTCGCCGGAGTCCTGTGCGAAGCCGCGCAGCTTGTCCAGGTGCTCGTCCTCGTCGAGGGCGTTGACCGCGAGATCGAGCAGCCAGGAGCGGATGACGGTGCCCTCCTGCCAGGAGCGGAACACCTCCCGCACGCTGTCCACCGACTCGACCTTCTCCAGGAGCTCCCAGCCCTCGGCGTACGCCTGCATCATGGCGTACTCGATGCCGTTGTGGACCATCTTCGAGAAGTGCCCGGCGCCGACCTTGCCGGCGTGGACGTAGCCGTACGGCCCCTCGGGCTTGAGCGCCTCGAAGATCGGCCGGAGCCGGTCCACGTGCTCCTTGTCGCCGCCGACCATGAGGGCGTAGCCGTTCTTCAGGCCCCACACCCCGCCGGAGACGCCCGCGTCGACGAAGCCGATGCCCTTGGCGCCGAGTTCCGCCGCGTGCTTCTCGTCGTCCGTCCAGCGGGAGTTGCCGCCGTCGACCACGGTGTCACCGGGGGAGAGGAGCTCGCCGAGCTCGTCCACCACGGACTGGGTGGCGGCGCCGGCCGGCACCATCACCCACACCGTGCGCGGCGCCTCGAGCTTGTCGACCAGCTCGGCGAGGCTCGCCACGTCGGAGACCTCGGGGTTGCGGTCGTAGCCGATGACGGTGTGGCCCGCGCGGCGGATCCGCTCGCGCATGTTGCCGCCCATCTTGCCCAGGCCGATGAGTCCCAACTGCATGTCAGAGCACTTCCTTCAGTTCACGGTAGGCGGCCACGAGGGCGGTGGTGGAGGCGTCGAGGCCGGGGACCTCGGCACCCTCGGTCAGGGCGGGCTCGACGCGCTTGGCGAGGACCTTGCCGAGCTCGACGCCCCACTGGTCGAAGGAGTCGATGTTCCAGACCGCGCCCTGGACGAACACCTTGTGCTCGTAGAGGGCGATCAACTGGCCGAGGACGGAGGGGGTGAGCTCCTTGGCCAGGATCGTGGTCGTGGGGTGGTTGCCCTGGAAGGTGCGGTGCGCCACCTGCTCCTCGGCCACGCCCTCCGCGCGCACCTCCTCGGCGGTCTTGCCGAAGGCGAGCGCCTGCCCCTGCGCGAACAGGTTGGCCATCAACAGGTCGTGCTGCGCCTTGAGTTCGTCGCTCAGTTCACCGACCGGACGGGCGAAGCCGATGAGGTCGGCCGGGATGAGCTTGGTGCCCTGGTGGATCAACTGGTAGTAGGCGTGCTGCCCGTTGGTGCCGGGCGTGCCCCACACCACCGGGCCGGTCTGCCACTGCACCGCGTTGCCGTCGCGGTCCACCGACTTGCCGTTGGACTCCATGTCGAGCTGCTGGAGGTAGGCGGTGAACTTCGACAGGTAGTGCGAGTAGGGCAGGACCGCGTGCGACTGGGCGTCGTGGAAGTTGCCGTACCAGATGCCCAGCAGGCCCAGCAGCAGCGGGGCGTTGGCCTCGGCGGGCGCGTTCTGGAAGTGCTCGTCGACGATCCGGAAGCCGTCGAGCATCTCCCGGAACCGGTCCGGGCCGATGGCGATCATCAGGGAGAGGCCGATCGCCGAGTCGTAGGAGTAGCGGCCGCCGACCCAGTCCCAGAACTCGAACATGTTGTCCGGGTCGATGCCGAAGTCGGTGACCTTCTCGGCGTTCGTCGACAGGGCCACGAAGTGCCTGGCGACGGCCTTGTCGTCGTGGAGGCCGTCCGGGCCCTCCAGCAGCCAGGTGCGGGCCGAGGTGGCGTTGGTGATCGTCTCGATGGTGGTGAACGTCTTGGACGCGACGATGAACAGCGTCTCGGCCGGGTCCAGGTCCCGCACCGCCTCGTGCAGGTCGGCGCCGTCCACGTTGGAGACGAAGCGGAAGGTCAACTCCCGTGCCGTGAAGGCCCGCAGGGCCTCGTAGGCCATCGCGGGTCCGAGGTCGGAGCCGCCGATGCCGATGTTGACGACGTTCTTGATGCGCCTGCCGGTGTGGCCGGTCCACTCGCCGGAGCGGACCCGGTTCGCGAAGTCGCTCATCTTGTCGAGCACGGCGTGCACGCGGGGCACGACGTTCTCGCCGTCGACCTCGATCACCGCGTCGGCGGGGGCGCGCAGCGCGGTGTGCAGCACGGCCCGGCCCTCGGTCGTGTTGATCTTCTCGCCCCGGAACATGGCGTCGCGCAGCCCGAACACGTCGGTGGCGGCGGCCAGTTCCTGGAGCAGGGCCAGGGTCTCGTCGGTGATCAGGTGCTTGGAGTAGTCGATGCGCAGATCGCCCACGCGCACCACGTACCGCTCGGCGCGCCCCGGGTCCTCGGCGAACAGCTCACGCAGATGCGCGTGCTGCTCGGCGCGGTGGTCCTCCAGGGCCGTCCACTCGGGGCGGTGCGTCAGAAGAGGGGAGTCAGACATGAGCAGGGGTCTCCTTGCCGGCCTCGCCCCGCAGGGCGACGGCGTACATCTCGTCGGCGTCGAGGCGGCGAAGCTCCTCGGCGATCAGTTCGGAGGTGGAGCGGACCTTCAGCGCGAGGGTGCGGGAGGGCTGGCCCGGCAGGGACAGCGTGGCCAGCGGGCCCTCGGGGCGGTCGATGACGATCTCGCCGTTGGCGGTGCCCAGCCGGACGGCCGTGACGACCGGGCCGGCGGTGACCACGCGGTCGATCCTCACCTTCAGCCGCGCCTCCAGCCAGCGCGCGAGCAGTTCGGCGGCCGGGTTGTCGGCCTCGGCCTCCACGGCCCCGGAGATGATCTCCGCGCGGGCCTGGTCGAGGGCCGCCGCCAGCATCGAGCGCCACGGCGTCAGCCGGGTCCAGGCGAGGTCCGTGTCGCCCGGCGCGTAGGAGCGGACCCGGGCGGCGAGGACGTCGAGGGGGTTCTCCACGGCGTACAGGTCGGTGATCCGGCGCTGGGCCAGCGCGCCCAGCGGGTCCTTCGCGGGGTTCTCCGGCGCCTCCACCGGCCACCACACGACGACCGGGGCGTCGGGCAGCAGCAGCGGCAGGACGACGGAGTCGGCGTGGTCGGAGACCTCGCCGTAGGTCCGCAGGACGACCGTCTCGCCGGTGCCGGCGTCGGCGCCCACCCGGACCTCGGCGTCGAGGTGCGAGTTGGTGCGGTCGCGCGGGGTGCGGGCGTGCCGCTTGATGACGACCAGGGTGCGCGAGGGGTGCTCGTGCGAGGCCTCCTCGGCCGCCTTGATCGCGTCGTAGGCGTTCTCCTCGTCCGTGACGATCACCATCGTCAGGACCATGCCCACCGCGGGCGTTCCGATGGCGCGGCGACCCTGCACCAGCGCCTTGTTGATCTTGCTTGCCGTGGTGTCGGTCAGGTCGATCTTCATGGCCTGCGCCAGCTCCGTCCGTCTCGTGCGAGCATCTCGTCGGCTTCCTCGGGTCCCCAGGTGCCCGACGCGTACTGCGCCGGACGGCCGTGGTTCGCCCAGTGCTCCTCGATCGGGTCGAGGATCTTCCAGGACTCTTCCACTTCCTGGTGGCGCGGGAACAGGTTGGCGTCCCCGAGGAGGACGTCCAGGATGAGCCGCTCGTACGCCTCGGGGCTGGACTCCGTGAACGACTCGCCGTAGGCGAAGTCCATCGTCACGTCCCGGATCTCCATCGAGGTGCCCGGCACCTTCGACCCGAAGCGGACCGTCATGCCCTCGTCCGGCTGCACCCGGATGACGATGGCGTTGGAGCCGAGCTCCTCGGTGGCCGTGGAGTCGAAGGGCGAATGCGGGGCCGTCTGGAAGACGACCGCGATCTCGGTGACCCGGCGGCCCAGCCGCTTGCCGGTGCGCAGGTAGAAGGGGACGCCCGCCCAGCGCCGGTTGTCCACGTTCAGCTTGATGGCGGCGTAGGTGTCCGTGGTGGAGGCCGCGTCGATGCCCTCCTCCTCCAGGTAGCCGAGCACCTTCTCGCCGCCCTGCCAGGCGCCCGCGTACTGTCCGCGCACGGTGTGCCTGCCGATGTCCTCGGGCAGCTTCACGGCCCTGAGCACCTTCAGCTTCTCGGTGAGCAGCGACTCGGCGTCGAAGGCGGCCGGCTCCTCCATGGCGGTGAGCGCCATCAGCTGGAGCAGGTGGTTCTGGATGACGTCACGGGCGGCGCCGATGCCGTCGTAGTAGCCGGCCCGGCCGCCGATGCCGATGTCCTCGGCCATGGTGATCTGCACGTGGTCGACGAACGAACGGTTCCAGATGGGCTCGTACATCTGGTTGGCGAAGCGCAGCGCCAGGATGTTCTGGACGGTCTCCTTGCCCAGGTAGTGGTCGATGCGGAAGACCTGGTCCGGCTCGAACACGTCGTGCACGAGGGCGTTGAGCTCGCGGGCGCTCTTCAGGTCGCGGCCGAACGGCTTCTCGATGACCGCCCGCCGCCAGGACCCCTCGGGTGCGTTCGCCAGCCCGTGCTTCTTGAGCTGCTGGACGACCTTGGGGAAGAACTTCGGCGGTACGGACAGGTAGAAGGCGTAGTTGCCGCTGGTGCCGCGGGCCTTGTCCAGCTCCTCGACGGTCTGGCGCAGCTGCTTGAACGCCGTGTCGTCGTCGAAGTCGCCCGGGATGAACCGCATCCCCTCGGCGAGCTGCTGCCAGACCTCCTCACGGAACTCGGTCCGCGCGTGCTCGCGCACGGAGTCGTGCACGATCTGCGCGAAGTCCTCGTCCTCCCAGTCCCGGCGGGCGAACCCGACGAGCGAGAAGCCCGGCGGGAGCATCCCGCGGTTGGCGAGGTCGTAGACGGCCGGCATCAGCTTCTTGCGGGACAGGTCGCCGGTGACGCCGAAGATGACGAGGCCGGACGGTCCTGCGATCCGGGGGAGACGCCGGTCGCGCTCGTCGCGCAGGGGGTTCTCCCAGTCGGCGGTGATGGTCATTCCGCGTCCACTCCCTTGCTGTTCAGCGACTTCGTGACGGCGTCCAGCAGGTCCTGCCAGGCCGCCTCGAACTTGGCGACGCCCTCGTCCTCCAGCTGCTGCACGACCTCGTCGTACGAGATGCCCAGCGCCTCCACGGCGGCCAGGTCTGCGCGGGCCTGCGCGTAGCCGCCGGTCACCGTGTCGCCGGTGATCACGCCGTGGTCGGCGGTGGCGTCGAGGGTGGCCTCCGGCATGGTGTTGACCGTGCCGGGCGCGACCAGCTCGTCCACGTAGAGGGTGTCCTTGTAGGCCGGGTCCTTCACGCGGGTGGAGGCCCACAGCGGGCGCTGCCTGTTGGCGCGGGCGCCGCCGAGGGCGGTCCAGCGGGTCGAGGCGAAGACCTCCTCGTACGCCTGGTAGGCGAGCCGCGCGTTGGCGAGCGCGGCCTTCCCCTTGAGCGCGAGGGCCGCGTCGGTGCCCAGGACCGTCAGCCGCTTGTCGATCTCGGAGTCGACCCGGGAGACGAAGAAGGAGGCGACGGAGTGGATCGTGGAGAGGTCGAGGCCCTTCGAGGCCGCCTTCTCCAGACCGGCGAGGTAGGCGTCCATCACCTCGCGGTAGCGCTCCAGCGAGAAGATCAGCGTGACGTTGACGCTGATCCCGAGGCCGATGACCTCGGTGATGGCGGGGAGGCCGGCCCTGGTCGCCGGGATCTTGATCATGACGTTCGGGCGGTCCACCAGCCAGGCGAGCTGCTTGGCCTCGGCGATCGTCGCCCGGGTGTCGTGGGCGAGGCGCGGGTCGACCTCGATGGAGACCCGGCCGTCCCGGCCGCCGGTCGAGTCGTACACCGGGCGCAGCACGTCGGCGGCGGCGCGGACGTCGGCCGTGGTCATCATCCGTACGGCCTCGTCGACCGTCACACCCCGGGCGGCGAGGTCGCCGAGCTGCTCCTCGTAACCCGCTCCGGAGCCGATGGCGGCCTGGAAGATGGACGGGTTGGTGGTGACGCCGACCACGTGCTTCGTGGCGACGAGCCCGGCCAGGTTCCCCGACTCGATCCGCCCCCGGGACAGGTCGTCCAGCCAGATGGAGACGCCTTCGTCGGTCAGGCGCTTGAGTGCTCCCGCGGTCGCGGTCGCTTCGGTCACAGTGATCATCTTCTTTCTGGCGGTCGGATCAACCACGCGCGGCGGCCAGTGATTCCCTGGCTGCGGCGGCGACGTTCTCGGGGGTGAACCCGAACTCGGCGAACAGGGTCTTCGCGTCGGCGGAGGCGCCGAAGTGCTCGAGGGACACGATGCGTCCCGCGTCACCTGTGAAGCGGTACCACGTGAGACCGATACCGGCCTCGACGGCGACGCGGGCTCGCACGGACGGCGGAAGGACGCTGTCCCGGTACTCCCGCGGCTGCTCCTCGAACCACTCCACGGACGGCATGGACACCACCCGGGTGCCGATCCCCTCCGCCTCCAGCTGCTCCCGCGCGGCGACGGCGAGCTGGACCTCCGAGCCGGTGGCGACGATGACGACGTCCGGGGTCTCGGTGGAGGAGTCCCGGAGCACGTACCCGCCCTTGGCCGCGTCCGGGTTCGGGGCGTACGTCGGGACCCCCTGGCGGGTGAGCGCGAGGCCGTGCGGGGCCGGGTCGGTGGCATGCCGCTTCAGGATCTCGGCCCAGGCGATCGCGGTCTCGTTGGCGTCGGCCGGACGGACGACGTTCAGGCCCGGGATGGCGCGCAGCGAGGCCAGGTGCTCGACCGGCTGGTGGGTGGGGCCGTCCTCGCCGAGGCCGATGGAGTCGTGCGTCCAGACGTAGGTGACGGGCAGCTGCATCAGCGCGGACAGGCGCACCGCGTTGCGCATGTAGTCGGAGAACACCAGGAAGGTGCCGCCGTAGATCCGCGTGTTGCCGTGCAGGGCGATGCCGTTCATCTCCGCGGCCATGGAGTGCTCGCGGATGCCGAAGTGGACGGTACGGCCGTACGGGTCGGCCTCCGGCAGCGCGTTGCCCTTCGGCAGGAAGGAGCTGGTCTTGTCGATGGTGGTGTTGTTCGAGCCGGCGAGGTCGGCGGAACCGCCCCACAGCTCGGGAAGGACCGGACCGAGCGCCTGGAGCACCTTGCCGGAGGCGGCGCGGGTGGCGACGGACTTGCCCTCCTCGAAGACCGGGATCGCGGACTCCCAGCCCTCGGGGAGCTGGCCGGCGACGATCCGGTCGAAGAGCTCGGCCCGCTCGGGCTGCTCACCGCGCCATGCGGAGATCTGCTTGTCCCAGGCGGCGTGCGCCTCGGCACCCCGGTCCAGGGCCAGCCGGGTGTGGGCGAGGACCTCGTCGTCGACCTGGAACGTGCGCTCCGGGTCGAAGCCGAGGACGCGCTTGGTGGCGGCCACCTCGTCGGCGCCGAGCGCGGAGCCGTGGGCGGCCTCGGTGTTCTGGGCGTTCGGGGCGGGCCAGGCGATGATCGTGCGCATCGCGATGATCGAGGGGCGTCCGGTCTCCGCCTGCGCCGCCCGCAGGGCCGCGTACAGGGCGTGGACGTCGACGTCGCCGTCGGCGCCGGGCTCGATGCGCTGGGTGTGCCAGCCGTAGGCCTCGTAGCGCTTCAGCACGTCCTCGGAGAACGCGGTGGCGGTGTCGCCCTCGATGGAGATGTGGTTGTCGTCGTAGAGGAAGACCAGGTTGCCGAGCTTCTGGTGGCCGGCGAGGGAGGAGGCCTCGGCGGAGATGCCCTCCTCCAGGTCGCCGTCGGAGACGATCGCCCAGATGGTGTGGTCGAAGGGGGACTCGCCCTCGGGGGCCTCGGGGTCGAAGAGGCCGCGTTCGTAGCGGGCGGCCATCGCCATGCCCACCGCGTTGGCGACACCCTGGCCGAGCGGGCCGGTGGTGGTCTCGACGCCGGCGGTGTGCCCGTACTCGGGGTGGCCGGGCGTCTTGGAGCCGTGGGTGCGGAAGGCCTTGAGGTCGTCCAGCTCCAGCTCGTACCCGGAGAGGTAGAGCTGGGTGTAGAGCGTCAGCGAGGTGTGCCCGGGGGAGAGCACGAAGCGGTCACGGCCGGTCCACTCGGGATCGGCAGGGTCGTGACGCATCACCTTCTGAAAGATCGTGTAGGCCGCCGGGGCGAGGGCCATGGCGGTGCCGGGGTGTCCGTTGCCGACCTGCTGCACGGCATCCGCCGCCAAGAGGCGGGCGGTGTCGACGGCACGCCGGTCGAGTTCGGTCCATTCGAAGCGGTCCGGTGTCTGCGTGCTCATCTTCAAGAAGTCCTCGATCGGAGCGGGATGGCTGGTCTGACGTGTTCAAACTTAAAAGTCTGACTTTTACGAGGGAAGGTCGCCGTGTGTCAGCCTGTGGTGAAAGTGGGACACGGAACGCTCCAGGCAGGCGGCACGAGCAGGACATGGCGGACAGAACATCCCAAGCCTCCATCCAAGGTGGAGACGGTGACGGCGGTGTGGACGGGATCAGAACGTTCCCCTTCCCCAGCGAGCTGAGTGTGTGCGGAGTCGGCATGCAGGTCGGCCCCATGGAAGCCGACCGCACCTGGCACGCGGATGCCCCGTTGGAGCGCGTGCACCGCATCGACTTCCATGTCGTGATGCTCTTCGACGGCGGCCCCGTGCGCCACATGATCGACTTCGCCGAGTACGAGGCCACGGCGGGCGACCTCCTGTGGATCCGCCCGGGCCAGGTCCACCGCTTCTCACCGACGAGTGAGTACCGCGGAACCGTCCTGACCATGCAACCCGGCTTCCTGCCGCGCGCCACGGTGGAGGCGACGGGGCTCTACCGCTACGACCTCCCGCCGCTGCTGCGGCCCTCCGACGCCCAGTTGGCGGGCCTGAAGGCCTCGCTGGCCCTGCTGCGACGGGAGTACGAGGACATCACGACCCTTCCGCTGAGCCTGCACACCTCGGTGCTGCGGCACGCGCTGACCGCGTTCCTGCTGCGGCTCGCCCACCTCGCGGCGAGTTCGGCGGAGGCCGGGCGGCGCACCGAGTCGACGTTCACCCTGTTCCGGGACGCCGTGGAGAAGGGCTTCCACACGAACCACAGCGTCAGCGCGTACGCCGACGCGCTCGGCTACTCCCGCCGGACCCTGGTGCGCGCGGTGCGCGCCGCCACGGGGGAGACGCCCAAGGGGTTCATCGACAAGCGGGTCGTGCTGGAGGCGAAGCGGCTGCTGGCCCACACCGACATGCCGATCGGGCGGGTGGGGGCGGCGGTGGGGTTCCCGGACGCCGCGAACTTCTCCAAGTTCTTCCAACAGCACACCGACATGACGCCGGCCGCGTTCCGCGCGGACCTGCGATAGGAGGGACCGGATGGCCCGACTGCGCGACATCGTCCTCGACTGCGCGCGTCCCGCCGCCACGGCCCGGTTCTGGGCGGCCGCGCTGGACGGCTACGCCGTGGCTCCCTACGACGACGAGGAGTTGGCCCGGCTGCGGGCCCTCGGGATCACGGACGTCGAGGACGACCCGACCGTGCTCGTCGAGTCCCGCGAGGGCGGGCCCCGGATGTGGTTCCAGCTGGTGCCGGAGGGCAGGAGTTGCAAGAACCGGGTCCACCTGGACCTGGCCGCCCCGGACAGGCAAGCGGAGGCCGAGCGGCTGGTCGGGCTCGGTGCGACGGTCCTCGACAGGTTCCCGGACCATCTCGTGCTCGCCGACCCCGAGGGGAACGAGTTCTGCGTCATCGGTGAGGACGGGTGACATCCCGGGCGGGTGACATCCCGGGCGGCCGGTATCCCGTCAAACCGCGCATCCTGATGCCTGCTTGACCAACCCTTTGCTGTGCATGACCTGTGCGTGGGGCGATCTTTGCCTGGCGGAGCCCACGGTTCGCCCGGCCTTCACGCGGACCCGGCCGACGCCTCCTAGGGTTGCGGCGCCGCTCCCCCCGAACGTCCGTCACCTCTGTCCGGAGGACAGTCATGGCCGCCGTCAAGGCACCCCAGCGCAACCGACGTTCCCTCTCCGCACTCGCCGGAGCCCTCGCCCTCACCGCCACCTCGATCGGCGTGTGGGCCGCGACGGCCTCCACCGCCGAGGCGGCCGCTCTCCCCACCCCCGACCACGTCGTGGTCGTGGTGCTGGAGAACCACGCCTACTCACAGGTCATCGGCAGCTCCAGCGCCCCCTACCTCAACAACACCCTCAAGGCGGGTGGCGCCAACCTCACCCAGTCGTACGGCCTCACCCACCCCAGTGAGCCGAACTACTACATGCTCTTCTCCGGCGCCAACCAGGGCCGCACCGACGACAGTTGCGTCAGCGTCGGCTCGATCAACAAGCCCAACCTCGCCTCCGAGCTGATCGCCGCGGGCAAGACCTGGGCGAGCTACAACGAGTCGCTGCCGAGCCAGGGTTCGACGACCTGCAGCAGTGGGAACTACGCCCAGAAGCACAACCCCTGGTTCGGCTTCTCCAACGTGCCGACCAGCACCGCGAAGACCTTCGCGCAGTTCCCGACCGACTACACGACCCTGCCCAAGGTGTCCTTCGTCGTCCCGAACCTGTGCAGCGACATGCACGACTGCTCGGTCTCCACGGGCGACACCTGGATCAAGAACAACCTGGGCGCCTACGCCACCTGGGCCAAGACCCACAACAGCATCCTCGCCGTCACCTTCGACGAGGACAACAAACTCTCCGGCAACCGCATCCCCACCCTGTTCTACGGGCAGCACGTCGCCCCCGGCAGCTCCAGCTCCACGACCTACAACCACTACAACGTGCTGCGCACGGTGGAGGACCTGGCCGGTCTGAGCGCCCACGCGGGCAATGCCGCCTCGGCCTCCGACATCACCGGCATCTGGAACTGACGCCCGTGTACCTCGCGGACTCCCGGAGCACGGGTTCCCGCGGCACCGAGGCCGCCGTCGTCCCGGACTCCCGTCCGGGGCGGCGGCCGGCCGCCGTGCCCTCCACCGTGCTGGCGCTGGGCGCGGTCAGCCTGATCACGGACGTCTCCTCGGAGATGGTGACGGCCGTCCTGCCGCTGTACGTGGTCGCGGGCCTCGGCCTCTCGCCCCTCGGCTTCGGCCTCCTCGACGGCATCAACAACGGTGTCGGCGCCCTCGTCCGGCTGGCCGGCGGCCACCTCGCCGACCGGGGAAGCCGCCGCCACAAGGCCGTGGCGGGCCTCGGCTACGGCCTGTCGGCGCTGTGCAAACCGTTGCTGCTCCTCGCCCACACCCTTCCCGTGCTCAGCGCCGTGCTCGCCGTCGACCGGACCGGCAAAGGACTGCGCACCGCCCCACGGGACGCGATGATCTCCCTGTCGACCGAACCCGCCCAGCGGGGAAGGGCGTTCGGTGTCCATCGCACCATGGACACCACCGGCGCGCTCCTCGGCCCGCTCCTCGCCTTCGCCGTCCTGCGGGCCACCGTCGACGGCTACGACGCGGTCTTCGCGGTCAGCGGCTGCGTCGCCGTGCTCGGCGTCCTGGTGCTGGTGCTCTTCGTGCCCCGACGTATCGACGCCCCCGCCGACGCCGTACGACGGACCCCGCCGCCCGAACCGGACCGGCCCCCGGCGCTGCGCGACGCGGTCGGGCTGCTGAGGCGGCCCGAACTGCGCCGCCTCACGGTGTGCGCGGCCCTGCTCGGCCTGACCACCGTCAGCGATTCCTTCCTCTATCTGCTGCTCCAACGGGAAGGTAACCTGCCCGCCCACCTGTTCCCGCTGCTGCCGCTGGGCACCGCCGCCTGCTTTCTGCTGCTCGCCGTGCCGCTCGGCGCACTCGCCGACCGCGCCGGCCGCCGCCGGCTGTTCCTGGCCGGACACGGTGTCCTGCTGCTCGGCTACGGCCTGGTGCTCTCCCCGTGGCACGGTCTCCCGGCCGTGCTCGCCGTCCTCGTGCTGCACGGCACCTTCTACGCGGCCACCGACGGGGTGCTCGCGGCCGCCACCGCCGCGGTCGTCCCCGCCCGGCAGCAGGGCGCGGGGCAGGCGCTGGTCGGCACCGGGCAGGCGCTGGCCCGGTTCGCCTGTTCGCTCGCCTTCGGCGCGGCCTGGAGCCTGTGGGGCGGCCGGACCGCGCTCGCCCTGACCGCGGCCGCCCTGGCCGTCGGCGCCGTCGTGGCCGCGTTCGTCCTGCGCGGCACGGACGAGACCCCCACCACCGAGGTGCCCGCATGACGCGAACGACCCGTCTTGTGACCCTGCTCGCCGCCGTCGTGCTGCTCGGTGCGGTCGGCACCGGCTCGGTGCTGCACGCCGCCCACCGCTCGGACCGGCGGGACCGGCAGCAGGCCGACGGACCGACCGTGCGGGCCGGCACCGTCTCGCTCCGCCCGACGACCGGACGCCGCCTGCTGGTGCGCAACCTCGCCTGGGGCCCGCACCGCGACGAGATCGCCACGGTCCCCGCCGGCGACCCGCAGGGCCCGCGCACCGCCTCGGGCGTGAAGTGCCTGCGCTTCCACGCGGCGGCCGGCACCGGCATCTGTCTCCAGGCCGTGCACGGGGCGCTGGAGGACACCTACCGCGCGGTGGTGCTCGACTCCCACCTGCGCGAACGCCACCGCTTCCCGGCGGCCGGCATCCCCACCCGGGCCCGGGTCTCACCCTCGGGACACATGGTCGCCTGGACGGTGTTCGTCAGCGGGGACTCGTACGCCGGAACGAACTTCTCCACCCGCACGGCCGTCGTCGACACCCGCACCTGGGCGATCGACGACAACCTGGAGACCTTCCACATCGTCAAGGACGGCCACACGTACCACGCGGCCGACACCAATGTCTGGGGCGTCACCTTCGCCGACGACAACCGCTTCTACGCCACGCTGGCCACCGGCGGCCGGACGTATCTGGTACGGGGCGACGTCACCGCGCGCACCCTCACCACCCTGCACCGCAACGTCGAATGCCCCTCCCTCTCACCCGACGGCACCCGCATCGCCTACAAGAAGCGTGTCAAAGGGGCGTCCCCCGACGCCCCTTGGCGGCTGTACGTCCTGAACCTGCGGACCATGAAGGAGACCGCGACGGCCGAGTCCCGCACCATCGACGACCAGGCGCTGTGGGCCGACGACGACACCCTCGTCTACGCCCTGCCCGGCGACTACGGCTCCGATCTGTGGACCGTGCTCGCCGACGGCGGAGGCGCGGCCCGCCTCCTGATGAGCTCCGCGGTCGCCCCCGCCTACCTGGGGTGACACGGAGATGGTCCGCGAGTCCGCACGGCGCACTCGCGGACCATCTCAACCAGCCGGTCAGTGACCGAAGTTGAACCAGTTCACGTTCACGAAGTCGGCCGGCTGGCCGCTGGTGAAGGTCAGATAGACGTTGTGGGTGCCCGTGACGCCGCTGATGTTCGCTGGGACCGTCCGCCAGGACTGCCAGCCACCGGTGTTGGCGAGCGCGAAGCTGCCGATCGGGGTGGCGGTACGGCTGTCCAGGCGCACCTCGACCAGGCCGCTGACACCGCTCGCCGCGCCGCTCGCCACCCGGGCGACGAACTGCCTGGCCGCCGTGGAGCCGAAGTTGACGTTCTGGTAGAGCGCCCAGTCGCCGTTGGCGAGGGAGGCGATGTTCTGCCCGCCGCCGGTGTCGGTCGTGGTCTCGGTGCCGACACCGCTCTGGCTGCTGAAGGACTCCGCCTGGATGGTGCCGTAGGCGTCGACACCGCCCGTGGGCGGCGGCGTGGTACCGCCCCCACCCGCCGACAGCACCTGGACGTAGTCCACGACCATGGGCACGCCGGACTGGGTGCCGGAGTCGAGGCCGCCGCCGAACGCGTCCGGGAAGGCGCCGCCCATCGCCACGTTGAGGATGATGAAGAAGCCGTGGTTGGTGGCGTTGGCCCAGGTCGTCGCGTCCATCTGGCCGGCGTTGACCGAGTGGAACTGGGTGCCGTCGACGAAGAAGCGGATCGTCTCGGGGCTGACCGAGCGGTCCCACTCCATGGAGTAGGTGTGGAAGGCCGACTGGCAGGACGCGCCCGGACAGGGGACGTTGTTGCCGATGCCCGAGGTCTCGTTGCACGGGCCGCCGGGGTTGGTGCCGCAGTGCATGGTGGCCCACACGCGGTTCAGGCCCTGGACGTTCTCCATGATGTCCAGCTCGCCGACGCTCGGCCAGTTCTGGTAGTTGCCGCGGTAGGGAGCGCCCAGCATCCAGAAGGCGGGCCAGTAGCCCTCGGCCGCGGTGCCGGTCACGTTGGGCATCTGGATGCGGGCCTCGACGCGCAGCTTGCCGCCGGACGGGGGCTGGAAGTCGGTGCGGTTGGTCTCGATGCGGCCCGAGGTCCAGTTGCCGGCCGCGTCGCGCAGCGGGGTGATGCGCAGGTTGCCGTTGCCGTCGAGGGCGACGTTGCTCGTGCTGTTGGTCATCCTCTCGACCTCGCCGGTGCCCCAGTTGGCGGGGCCGCCCGGGTAGGAGGTGCCGGTCGCGTACTGCCAGTTGGAGGTGGAGACGCCGGTTCCGGCGGGGCCGTTGAAGTCGTCCAGGAAGACCTGCGACCAGCCCGAGGGAGGCGTGGGGGCGGAGGCGTCGGCGGGCAGGGTGGCGGCCGTCGCGAGGGCGGCCGCCAGTCCGAGGGTGCTCAGCACGGCGACGAGGGCCCGGCGCCGTCTGGGTATGCCGGAGGTTTCGCTCATGGGGGTGCCTCTCGGGTACGGGGTGGGGGTGCGAGTGCTCTTCGGGGGCGCTCTGAGAGCGCTCTCAAAGTGCGCCCAATGTGCTCTCGGCCACTCCGGTCGTCAAGAGGTGAAACAGTGAAAGTCGCCGCGCCGCAGGTGAGTTCACCGTGTGAAGGGGACGGATCGGTGCCCGCCGGCGCGTGGCCTCACGCCTTCGCGGCGAGCTCCCGCCACGCGTTCCACGTGGCCAGGCGCTGCCGGTAGGCCGCCTCCACGACGGGATAGGGGTACGTCCCGAGGAAGAGGCGCAGGGGCGGTTCGGCGGTGTCGACCAGGTCGAGGACGACCTGGGCGGTGGCCGCGGGGTCCCGGGGCGCGCGGGCCGCGGCGCCGGCCCGGCGTGCCTCGCGGACGGGGTCGTAGGCGTCGATGGGTTCGGCGTGCACCGCGGAGGAGCCCGACCAGTCGGTGCCGTACGGGCCCGGTTCGACGATGGTGACGCGGACGCCGAGCGGGCCGACCTCCTGGGCGAGAGCCTCGCTCATGCCCTCCAGCGCCCACTTGGAGGCGTTGTAGAGGCCGAGGGAGGGGAAGGCGGCCAGGCCGCCCAGGCTGGACACCTGGAGGATGTGCCCCGCGCGCTGGGCGCGCAGGACCGGCAGGGCCGCCTGGGTGACCCACAGCGGGCCGAGCACGTTGGTGTCCAACTGGGCGCGGGCCTGTTCCTCGCCGATCTCCTCGACCATGCCGAACAGGCCGTAGCCCGCGTTGTTGACGACCACGTCCAGGCGCCCGAAGGTGTCGGCGGCCCGTCGCACGGCGGTGAACGCGGCCGTCCGGTCGGTGACGTCGAGGGTGAGGGGCAGGACACGGTCGCCGTAGGTGTCGGCGAGGGGCTTCAAGGACTCGGCACGGCGGGCGGTGGCGGCCACGCGGTCGCCTCGGGACAGTGCGGCCTCGGCCCAGATCCGGCCGAAGCCGCGGGACGCGCCGGTGATGAACCAGGTCTTCTCCATGCCTCGACCCTGCGCCTTCGCCCTCACGGGAGCCAGCACCCCCGGAGGGTTACCCTTCCGCCATGGCGGCCGACAACGCGCTCGGAGAGTTCCTGAAGGCCCGGCGGGGCCGGGTCCCGCCCGCCCGCGCGGACCTGCCCGCCCACGGCAGGCGCCGGGTCGCGGGACTGCGCCGCGACGAGCTGGCCCGGCTGGCCGGCATCAGCGAGCCCTATCTGACCCGACTGGAACAGGGCGTCGACCGGCATCCCTCGCCCCAGGTGCTGGAGGCGCTCGCACGGGCGCTGGAGCTGGACGACGACGCCCGCGCCCACCTGTTCGCACTCGCCGCGCCCGGTCCCGCACGGACGGCGGAGACCGAAGTCGCCCCGGACGTGCACCGGTTGCTCGACGGGTGGGCGGGCACCCCCGCGTATGTGCGCGACCGGACGTTCGACGTGCTGGCCGCCAACAAGTGGGCCCGCGCGCTCGCCCCGATGTACGAGCCAGGGCACAACCTGGCCCGGGACGTGTTCCTCGACCCGGCGGCCCGCCGGCTCTTCCCCGACTGGCCCGCGATCGCCGCGCAGACCGCCGCCGCCCTGCGTGCCGAGGCCGGCCCGCGTGATCCCCGGCTCGCCCGGCTCGTCGCCGAGCTGGAGGCCGACGAGGACTTCCGCGCCCTGTGGGCGCGGCACGACGCGCGGCCCTCCCGCGACGAACTCAAACGCTTCGCGCACCCCGTCGTCGGCGAACTCACCCTGCGACGGCAGGCGTTGACCGTCGGGGGCGCGGAACAGCAGGTGATCGTCGTCTACCAGGCGGCTCCGGGAAGCCCCTCCGAGGCCGCCCTCGCCCGGCTCCTGTGACGGCTAGAGCGCGCTGCCGGTCTTCCAGTCCGACCACGACAGGTTCCAGCCGTTGAGTCCGTTGGACGCCTCGACGGTCCGCTCGCCGGAGTTCTTCACGATCACGACGTCGCCGAGCAGGGAGCTGTCGTAGAACCGGTAGCCGTCCACCGAGCTGTCGTTCGCGCCCTTCGTGTCGTGCAGGCCGATGCAGCCGTGGCTGGTGTTCTGGTGGCCGAACACCGCGGTGGACGCCCAGTAGTTGCCGTGCACGAAGGTGCCGGAGGTGGTCAGGCGCTGGGCGTGCGGGACGTCGGAGATGTCGTACTCGTCGCCGAGCCCGACCGTCGAGGACTCCATGCGGGTCTGCTCGAACCGTTCGCTGATCACCATGATCCCGGACCAGGTGGTGTGCTCGGCGTCGCCGCCGCTGACCGGGTAGGTGTCGACCGTCTCGCCGCCCCGCCGGACGGTCATCTCCTTGGTCGCCAGGTCGACCGTGCTGATCTGCTCGCGGCCGATGTGGAAGGTGACGTCCTTCGACTGCACGCCGTAGACGCCGTCCGCGCCCTGGACGTCCTTGAGCCGCAGACCGAGCGTGATCCTCGTGCCGGCCGCCCAGTAGGTCTCGGGCCGGAAGTCGAGCCGGGTGTCGCTGAACCAGTGGCCCACGATCTCCACCGCGGGCTCCGCGGTCACGGTGATCGCCTTCTGGACGGCGGCCCTGTCGGACACGGCACGGGTGAAGTTGATCGACACGGGCATGCCGACGCCGGAGGTGGAGCCGGCCTCGGGGGTGAAGTACCCCAGGAACGTCTCGCCGGGTGCTGCGGTGGTGAAGGTCGCCGTCTCCTCGGTGCCGCCCTGTGTCGTCACCGCGACCGTGTACCTCGTGCCCGAGTAGGGGTTCCTCGACGAGGTCCAGGCCGTCCTGTCGTCGTTGTAGGAGCCCTCCAGTACGGAGCCGTCGTTGCCGCTCACCTTCACCGAGGCGAGGGTTCCGTCGGTGACGACGACCTCGACGGGGGCGCCGAAGCCGGCCTTCGTGGCGCCGTCGGCCGGGGTGACCGTGACGACCGCCTTCTTCGTCGCCGCCCGCACGGACGCGGTCGCCGCCGGCCCCTGCGCGGTGTGCGCCGAACCGCTGCCGCACCCCGTCAGCAGGGTCGCGGCCGGTACGGCGCCGAGTGCGGCGAGGATCCCGCGGCGGGACCACTTCTCCGACTGCTCGGGCCGGTTCGATATGTGCGAGTCGCCCACGGGAGGCCTTCCTGAGATGTCCGCCTTTGCGGGTGCATCGTGCGCCTCGCACCTTGGGTGATCCTTTGAATCACCGGGCCGTGGGCTGAGATCTCGATGAGAGGCCCCCGAGGTGTGGCCCGGCCCTCCGCGGATGTGCCGGGGCGGTTTCGAGGGGTGTCCCTGGTCACCGGCGGGTGCAAACCGGGGCGGCGTCGAGGTCCGGCCCTGGCCGTGGGCATGCACCCGGGGGCTTCGGGTGGTGACTTCGAGGGGTGGCTCGGACCGCCGTCGGACAGCGGGAGCGGTGGCGCTCCGGCCGTCGGAGCACCACCGTCCGTGGTTGTCGGGCGTTCTTCGCCAGGGGCGCTCGGGCGTGGCCGCTTCCCGGGGCCCGGACCGGTGGTGCGCCCCGCCCGGCCGTCAGGCCCTCGTCGCCGCGGTCCGCTCGGGCGTGGCCACCTCCCGCAGCCCGAACCGGTCGTGCGCCCCGCCCGGCCGCCAAGCCCTCCTCGCCGTCGGAGCCTCGTCGCCAGGGTCCGCTCGACGGTGACCGCTTCCCGCGGCTCGGAGCGGTTGTGCGCCCCGCGCGGCGGTATCGGTGCCCGGGGGCCCGGCGGTCGGGCGGGGCGTGGTCGCCGGTTCCCGGGGACCGGCAACCATGGCTCCCTGGGCACCGGCCCCGTCGCCGTCAGGCCCTTGTCGCCGCGGTCCGCTCGGGCGTGGCCGCTTCCCTCAGTCCGAACCGGTCGTGCACCCTTCGCAGCGGCTTCGGCGCCCACCAGGCGCGTCGGCCGAGCAGCGCCATGGTCGCCGGGACCAGCAGCATCCGTACGACCGTCGCGTCGATCAGCACCGCCAGGGTCAGTCCGAGACCGATCTGCAGGATGGGGGAGAACCCGCCGGTCATGAAGGCGCCGAACACGACCGCGAGGAGCAGCGCGGCACAGGTGACGACCCGCCCCGACCGGCGCAGTCCGGTCACCACGGCCCCCTCGTCGCCGCCGCCGCGCTGCCGGGCCTCCCGCATCCGGGCCAGGATGAACAGCTCGTAGTCCATGGCCAGCCCGAAGGCGATCGACACGATCAGCGGCGGGGCGGTCAGGCTCAGCGCACCCAGCCCCTCGTCGCCGAGCAGCCCGGCCCCGTGGCCGTCCTGGAAGACCCACACCACCACACCGAGCGCCGCGCCCAGGCTGAGCAGGGTGGTCGCGATGGTGCGCAGCGGGATCAGCACCGAGCCGGTGAAGGCGAACAGCAGCACGAGGACGGCGGCCAGGACGGTCAGCGCCGCCCAGGGCGCCCGGTCGGCGAGCATCGCGCGGAAGTCGACCAGCCGGGCCGCGACCCCGGTCACCTCGACGGGCTGGTCACCGCGCAGGTCCCGTACCCGCTCGACCAGGCCGGTGGCCGCCTCGCCGTCCACCGTGCCGGGCGGCGGCAGCTCCACGACGGTGCTGCCGCCCGGCAGGTCACGGGACTCGGCGTGCGGGACCAGGGCGCGGACGCGGTCGGCGGTCGCGCGGTCGGTGCCGGGTCCGAGGAGGACGACCACGGGGGAGACGCCGGTGCCCTTCGGGAAGTGCGCGTCCACGGTGTCGTACAACTGCCGTGCCTCGGTGCTCGCGGGCAGCTGCCGGGCGTCGCCGATGGCGATGCGCAGGCCGGTCACGGGCAGCGCGAGGACCAGCAGGACCGGGACGACGGTGACCAGGACCGCGACCCGGCGGCGCTGCGCGAACCGGGCGAGGCGGGCGAAGACCCGGCCCTCCTCGTCCTCGGGACGTGCCTTCGAGGGCCGGATGCGCCCCCCGAACCTCGTGAGCAGCGCGGGCAGCAGCGTGACCGCGGCCAGCATGTCGACCACGACGACGGCCGCGGCGGCCAGGCCCATGCTGCGCAGGAACACGCTCGGGAAGACCAGCAGCCCGGTCAGGCTGACGGCCACGGTGAGGCCGGAGAACAGGACGGTCCGGCCTGCCGCGTCGACCGTGCGGTGCACGGCCTCGACCAGGTCCTCGGTGTGCCGTCGCTCCTCCCGGAAGCGGACCAGCAGCAACAGGGCGTAGTCGACGGCGAGTCCGAGCCCCAGCATGGTGGTGACCTGGATCGCGTACACCGAGATGTCGGTGACCTGGCTGAAGGCGAACAGTGCCAGGAAGGCGCCCGCGATCCCGCTCACCGCGATCACCAGCGGCAGCGCGGCGGCACGCAGTCCGCCGAACACGACGAGCAGCAGGGCGAGGACGACCGGCAGGGAGATCAACTCGGCGTTGCGCACGTCCTCCTGGGCCCGCTCGCCGAGCTGCCGGCCGAGCAGTTCGCCGCCGCTGACGTGGACGTCGGGCGCGTCGATCCGCTTGACGGTCTTGACGACCGTGTCCGTCGCCTCCTCCTCGGCCTCGTCGCTCAGGCCGCCCTCGAAGGTCACGGGGATGACGAGCGCCTGTCCGTCGCGGGCGGTGAGGCCGGGGGTGCGGTACGGGTCCGGCACGTGGGCCACTCCGGCGATCTCACGGACCTCGGCGACGGTCCGTTCGACCTGGGCGCGCAGCGCCGCGTCGGCGACGGCCTCGCCCGCGACGACCGCGGTGACGGACTCGCCGGACGGGTCGATGGCGGCGAGCCGGTCGTCGGCCCGGTCGGACTCGGTGCCCGGTACGTCGGGCACGTCGTCGGAGAGGTCGGCGAAGACACCCGTCCCGAGGCCGAAGCCCAGCATCAGGAAGGCGGCCCAGAGGCCGATGACGGTCAGCGGGCGGCGCGTCGCAGCCCGGGTGAGTGCGGAGAGCACGGGGGCCTCCCGGCGGGTCGGTGGTGCTCGGTGGTCGGTGGTCGGTGGCACCTCAGACTGCTGCCGCGGGCGTGCCCGCCGGATCGCCGGGGCGGGCGGTTTCGGCCCCTCCGCCGTACGGGTGAGGCGGGGTGGCCCCTCACTCCCGCGGGGGAGGAATCTCCGGTACCGGTCGGGGAGTTGACCGAGCAGACACCCATGAGGAGGCCGTATGTCCGAGGTACCGCCCGCTGTCCGTGAACTCCGGCTCGTCGTCACGGCGGACGACTACGACGAGGCGCTGCGCTTCTACCGGGACGTCCTCGGACTGCCCGAACGAGCAGCGTTCTCCTCGCCCGACGGACGGGTCACGATCCTGGAGGCCGGACGCGCGACGCTGGAGCTCACCGATCCGAACCACGCCGCGTTCATCGACGAGGTCGAGGTGGGGCGGCGGGCGGCCGGGCACATCCGCGTGGCGTTCCAGGTGGACGACTCGACCGTCATGACGGCGAGGCTGGCGCAGGCCGGGGCGGAGGTGGTCGCCGAACCGACCCGCACGCCTTGGAACTCCCTCAACTCCCGCCTGGAGGCGCCCGGTTCGTTGCAGTTGACGCTGTTCACCGAACTGGGGGACGAGGTCGGGGACAGGCCCTAGGGCGCACCCGGCGTCACCAGCCCCGTCTCGTAGGCGCAGATCACCGCCTGCACCCGGTCCCGCAGTCCCAGCTTGCCCAGCACGTTGCTGACATGGGTCTTGACCGTGTGCTCGCTGACGAACAGGGTCGTGGCGATCTCCGCGTTGGACAGGCCCCGGGCCAGCATCCGCAGGGTCTCCACCTCGCGGGCCGTCAGGACGTCCAGGCGGTCGGGGGCGGGTGCGGCGGCGGTCTCCTCGCGGCGGCGGCGCACGATGTCCGCGACCAGGCGGCGGGTGACGGTCGGCGCGAGCAGCGAGTCGCCGCCCGCCACCACGCGGACCGCGTGCACGAGGTCGTCCCGGCGCACGTCCTTGAGGAGGAAGCCGCTGGCGCCCGCGTACAGGGCGTCGTACACGTACTCGTCGAGGTCGAACGTGGTCAGCATGACCACCTTGCAGCTCGACCGGGCGCACACCCGCCGGGCCGCCTCCAGGCCGTCCATGACGGGCATCCGGATGTCGAGGAGCAGGACGTCGGGCGCGTGGCTGCGCACCGCCTCCACCGCCTCGGCGCCGTCCCCGGCCTCGGCGACCACCTCGATGTCCTGCTGCGCCTCCAGGATCATGGTGAAGCCGCTGCGGACCAGTTCCTGGTCGTCGGCGACGACCACCCGGATGCTCACCCGAGGGCCGCTTCCCGCTCGGCGGTCGCGGGCAGCCGTACGACGACCCGGAAGCCCCCCTCCGGGCCCGGACCGGCCTGCGCGCTGCCCCCGCAGGCGGCCGCCCGCTCCCTGAGCCCGATCAGCCCGTGGCCGCCCGCCGACTTCGCGGGGCCTGCGCCGTCGTCCGTCACCGTGAGGGTCAACCCGTCCTCCGACCAGTCGAGTTCCACCTGTGCGCAGGAAGCGTACGCGTGCTTCACCGTGTTGGTCAGGGCCTCCTGCACCGCGCGGTAGGCGGCGACCTCGGTGTCCTGGGGCAGCGGACGCGGCCGGCCGCGAACGCTCAGGTCGACCCGGAGCCCGGTGGATTCGGCGACCTGGCCGATCAGGGCGGGCAGCCCGGCGAGGTCCGGCTGCGGCAGCCGCACGGCACCGCCCAGGCGCTCCTCCTCCTTCAACACACCCAGGATCCGCCGCAGTTGGGCCATGGCGTCCCGGCCGCTGGCCGCGATCGCGTCGAACGCGGCCTCGGCGCGGGCCGGATCGCTGCGCACCACGACCGGCCCGGCCTCCGCCTGGACGACCATCAGGCTCACCGCGTGCGCGAGGATGTCGTGCATGTCCCGGGCGATGCGGGAGCGTTCCTGGGCGATGGCCCGCGCGGTCTCGGCGGCCCGCTCCCGTTCCAGCCGGCGGGCCCGGTCCTCGACGGCGGCGGTGTACGCGCGCTGGACACGGGCCAGGACGCCGAGGCCGTAGGCGCAGATCATGCCGGTGATGTGGAAGGCGTACTCGAAGGGCTCCGAGTGCTCCTTGTGCTGCATGGTCAGCACCGCCCCGAGCAGCCAGCCCGCCAGCATCGAGCGGCGCTGCCAGGGCAGGCTCTGGGCGGCCATGGTGTACAGGACGACCAGCCCGCCGTAGAGCACGTCGGGCGGTGGGGCGTGGTAGTAGGCCATGGCCGTGGTGGCCGCCGAGACGGCCAGGGCGCAGGAGCAGGGGAAGCGGCGGCGCCAGACCAGGGGGACGGCGGTGGCGGCGCCCAGCAGCCAGCCCGCCAGGGTCAGCCGGTCGTCGCCCTCGTCGGGGAACAGCCACTGAAGGGACGCGGCGAACAGCACCAGAAGGGCGAGCGCGCTGTCGACGACGTAGGGGTTCGTCGTCCTCAGACGGGTCACGACGGGGGCGTACCAGGACCGGGCGGCGGGCATGAGCGGCTCCTCGGGGCCGGGGCCGTTCCAGTATCACGACGCCGAGCGGCCGGGACCTCACCGGTGCGAGGGATATCCGGTGCCCGTCAGGGGCGTCACCGCCGGCTGCCAGCCCAGCGCCCGCGAGATCCCGAGCGCCGCGAGCCGTACCGCCGGGACCAGCGCCGGCACCTGGGCGTCGGCGTGCGCCACGACGACCGACACGGCCGCGACCACCGCCCCGTCGGGCCCCCGCACGGGGGCGGCCACCGACAGGGCGTCGTCGGTGACCTGACGGCTGCTCACCGCGACGCCGGTGCGCCGCACCTCGGCCAGGACCCGGCGCAGCCGCACCGGTTCGGCGATGGTGTACGGCGTGAAGACGGCGAGCGGGCCCGCGCAGTACTCCTCCTGCTCGTGCGGCTCGCAGTGCGCCAGCAGCACCAGGCCGACCCCGGTGGCGTGCAGCGGCCAGCGCGCCCCCACCCGGATGTGCACCCCGACCGACGAACGGCCCGCGATCCACTCGATGTAGACGACGTCCGCGCCGTCCCGCACCGCCAGCTGCACGTTCTCGTGGGTGGCTTCGTACAGGTCCTCCAGGTACGGCAGCGCGAGCTGCCTGAGCGCGACCCCGCGCGGCGCGAGCGCGGCGACCTCCCACAGGCGCAGTCCCACGTGGTAGACCCCGGCGTCGTCCCGCTCCAGCGCGCCCCAGTCGGCCAGCGCGCCCACCAGCCGGTGCGTGGTCGTCAGGGTGAGTCCGGCCCGCCGGCTGATGTCGGTCAGGGACAGTGCCGGGTGGTCGTGGTCGAACGCGGCGAGCACGGCCAGCAGGCGGTCCGGGGCGGAGCGCAGGGTCATGGCCGGTCGGCGACTCTCAGCAGGAGGGCCTGGAGGGTGTCGCGCTCGGCGGGGTCGAGCGGCGCGAGCAGGTCGTTGGTGACCCGTCTGCCCGCCTCGTCGGTGTCGCGCAGGAACGCCCGGCCCTTGTCGGTGAGCACGACGGTCTTGCTGCGGCGGTCGTCGGGGGAGGGGCGGCGCTCGGTCATGCCCAGCTTCTCCAGGTCGTCGACCAGGCCGACGATCGCGCTGGGGTCGTAGCCGAGCCGGGTGCTCAGCTCCCGCTGGAGGGCGCCCTCGGAGCCGGCCAGGTAGCGCAGCACCGCGTAGTGCCGCAGCCGCAGTCCCGACTCCTGGAGGAACGTGTTGAACAACTGACCCGAGCGCAGCCCCAGGCGGTACAGCAGATAGCCGGTGTCCGCGTGCAGCCCGCGCATCCACGGCTCCTCCGAGTCGATGGGCTTCGGGGTGACGTGCTGGCGTGTGATGGCGGGCTCCTCGTGCTCGGGGTGTCAGGGAGATTCCAGCATGACGCACCCGAAGGTCGCCAACAACTATTGACGTTGCCAATTATTGCTCTTAGCTTCGATCCCGGAGTCACACCGCGCTTTCCGAAGCCGCGTCACCCGCATTCCGTTCGTGAAGGGACCTCCTCGTGCCCAGCATCGATCTCACCGGCAAGGCCGCCGTCGTCACCGGCAGCGGCCGGGGCCTCGGCCTCGCCTACGCGCACGCCCTGGCCGCCCACGGCGCGTCCGTGGTCGTCAACGACGTCGACGAGGCCGTGGCCGAAGCGGCCGTGAAGTCCATCGCGGAGGCGGGCGGCACCGCCGTCGCCGAGGTCGTCCCGGTCGGCACCACCGAAGCCGCCGAGCGGCTCGTGAACCGGGCCGTGGCGGAGTTCGGGCGGCTCGACATCCTGGTCACCAACGCGGGCATCCTGCGCGACAAGGTGCTGTGGAAGATGACCGACGACGACTTCGACGCGGTCGTCACCACCCACCTCAAGGGCACCTTCACCTGCGCCCGCGCCGCCGCCGTCCGGATGCGCGAACAGGGCGAGGGCGGCACCCTGGTCCTGGTCGGCTCCCCGGCCGGCCAGCGCGGCAACTTCGGGCAGACGAACTACGCCGCCGCCAAGGCCGGCATCGCCGCCATGGCCCGCACCTGGTCCATGGAGCTGGGCCGCGCGAACATCACCGTCAACGCGATCGTGCCCGTCGCGGCCACCGCGATGACCGAGACCATCCCCGCCTTCGCCCCCTACGTCGAGGCCATGCGCAACGGCGAGCCGCTCCCCGACTTCCTCCGCAAGGGCGAGGGCTTCGGCACCCCCGAGGACTGCGCGGCCCTCGTCCCCTTCCTCGCCTCCGACGCCGCCCGGGGCATCACCGGGCAGGCCATCGGCATCGGCGGCGACAAGGTGGCACTCTGGTCCCATCCGCAGGAGATCAGGACGGCGTACGCCGACGGCGGCTGGACCCCCGAGACCCTGGCCGGCGCCTTCGCCACCTCGGTCGGCGCCGAGCTCCAGACCGTCGGCATCCCGGCACCGAAGCTTCCGGAGGCGTGATGGACATCGAGTCGCTGGTCGCCATCGACGTCCACACCCACGCCGAGGTCTCCTCCAAGGGCCACTCCTCCCTGGACGACGACCTCCACGACGCGTCCTCCGCCTACTTCAAGGTGGAGGGCAAGCGGAAGCCGACCCTGGAGGAGACCGCCGCCTACTACCGCGAGCGGAGGATGGCCGCCGTGATCTTCACGGTGGACGCCGAGTCCGCGACCGGCACCGCGCCGGTCCCGAACGAGGAGGTCGCGGAGGCGGCCGCCGCCAACTCCGACGTGCTGATCCCCTTCGCGTCGATCGACCCCTTCCGCGGCAGAGCGGGCGTCAAGCAGGCCCGCCGCCTGGTCGAGGAGTACGGGGTCAAGGGGTTCAAGTTCCACCCCAGCATCCAGGGCTTCTTCCCCAACGACCGCTCGGTGGCCTACGACCTGTTCGAGGTCATCGAGGAGACCGGCACCATCGCCCTCTTCCACACCGGACAGACCGGCATCGGCGCCGGGGTCCCGGGCGGCGGCGGGATCAGGCTGAAGTACTCCAACCCCCTGCATGTGGACGACGTGGCCGCCGACTTCCCGCACCTGAAGATCATTCTGGCGCACCCGTCGTTCCCCTGGCAGGACGAGGCCCTCGCCGTCGCCACGCACAAGCCGGGCGTGCACATCGACCTGTCCGGCTGGTCGCCGAAGTACTTCCCGCCGCAGCTCGTGCAGTACGCGAACACGCTGCTCAAGGACAAGGTCCTCTTCGGCTCCGACTTCCCCGTCCTCACTCCCGACCGCTGGCTCGCCGACTTCGAGAAGCTGTCGGTCAAGGACGAGGTGAAGCCGAGGATCCTCAAGGAGAACGCCGCCCGCCTGCTCGGGCTGACCAAGCCGTAAGGGGCCGTCCATGCGCAACGAGGGACTGGGGTCGTGGCCCGCACGCCGGGCCCGCAAGACCCCGCACCGCACCGCCCTGGTCCACGGTGGCACGACACTCACCTACGCCGGTCTGCACGCCCGCGTCACCCGCCTCGCGCACGCCCTGCGCGCCCGGGGCATCCGGCGCGGCGACCGGGTCGCCTACCTCGGCCCCAACCACCCCTCCTACCTGGAGACGCTGTTCGCGGCCGGCACCCTCGGCGCGGTCTTCGTCCCCCTCAACACCCGCCTCGCCGGACCGGAGATCGCCTACCAGCTCTCCGACTCCGGGGCCAGGGCACTGGTCCACGGTCCCTCGCACGCGGGACTCGTCGCCGGACTGCCGGGCGACACCGACGTCCGCACGTACGTCGAAGTCGGCGCGGAGTACGAGCGGTTGCTCGCCGAGTCGCCGGCCGAACCGGTCGACGAGCCGGTCACGCCCGACGACACCTGCGTCATCATGTACACCTCGGGCACGACCGGCCGCCCCAAGGGCGCGATGCTCACCCACGGCAACCTGACCTGGAACGCGATCAACGTCCTCGTCGACACCGACCTCATCGCCGACGAACGCGCCCTGGTCTCCGCCCCGTTGTTCCACACCGCGGGCCTGAACATGCTGACCCTCCCGGTGCTCCTCAAGGGCGGCACCTGCGTCCTGGTCGAGGCATTCGACCCCGACGCCACCTTCGACCTGATCGAACAGCACCGGATCACCTTCATGTTCGGGGTGCCGACGATGTTCGAGCAGGTGGCGAGCCACCCGCGCTGGCCGGACGCCGACCTGTCCTCCCTGCGCATCCTGACGTGCGGCGGCTCCCCGGTGCCGACCTCCCTCATCGCCGCCTACCAGGCACGCGGACTCACCTTCCTCCAGGGCTACGGCATGACCGAGGCCTCTCCCGGGACCCTGTTCCTGGACGCCGAGCACGCCGTCAGCAAGGCGGGTTCGGCGGGCGTGCCGCACTTCTTCAGCGACGTCCGGGTGGTACGGCCGGATCTCGCGCCCGTCGACGTCGACGAGACCGGCGAGGTGGTGCTCCGGGGGCCGCACGTCATGCCCGGCTACTGGGGGCTGCCCGAGGAGACCGCCGCCTCCTTCGCGGACGGCTGGTTCCGCAGCGGGGACGCGGCCCGCATCGACGAGGACGGATACGTCTTCATCGTGGACCGCATCAAGGACATGATCATCTCCGGTGGCGAGAACGTCTACCCCGCCGAGATCGAGGACCTGGTCCTCGGCCATCCGGACATCGCCGAGTGCGCGGTCATCGGCGTGCCGGACGAAAAGTGGGGCGAGGTGCCGCGGGCCGTCGTCGTCCCGCGCGAGGGCGCCACGCCCGACCCCGACGAGATCCTGGCCTCCCTGGCCGGCCGGCTCGCCAAGTACAAGATCCCCAAGTCGGTGGTGATCGCGGACGAACTCCCGCGCACCGCCTCCGGAAAACTCCTCAAGTCCCGGGTGCGCAAGCGCTACGGCAACAGCCAAGGAACCCCATGAGCCTCACCGTGAACGGCCTCGACGAACTCAAGAAGCTCGCCGGCAGCGACCTCGGCACCAGTGAGTGGATCGAGGTCACCCAGGAGCGCATCGACACCTTCGCCGACGCGACGGGTGACCACCAGTGGATCCACGTGGACCCGGAGCGCGCCAAGGACGGCCCGTTCGGCGCCCCCGTCGCCCACGGCTATCTGACCCTCTCCCTCTTCATCCCTCTCTTCACCGAACTGCTCGACGTCCGGGGCGTCACCACGAAGGTCAACTACGGCCTCAACAAGGTCCGTTTCCCCTCCCCCGTGAAGGCCGGCTCCCGCATCCGCCTGATCGCCAAGCTGACCGAGGCCGAGGACGTGCCGGGCGGGGTGCAGATCACCGTCGACGGGACGATCGAGATCGAGGGCGGAGCGAAGCCGGCGGCGGTGCTCCAGAGCCTTTCCCGGTTCTACGCCTAGGAAGTTCCCCGCACCCCTTCAGGGCGTCTGCCTCAACCGGTGACGTCGACGAAGACCGGGTTCGAGTAGAACCACGTGTCCTCCCACGGGTCCCCGTCGCCGGGCTCGTGGGGGATCGGGCCGTGCGGGTCGACGGAGGTGCCGAGGTAGCCCGTGCCGTGCCGCTTGCCGTCGCTGCCGCGCAGCCGGACGTAGAAGGACTCGTCCCCGGCGGTCAGCGGGACGCGCAGGGTGTACGTGCCCTTGCGGCCGGACACGTCCGTCGTCCGTACGACCCTGGTGTCCGGTGCCTGCCAGGCGTCCCGGTCGCCCACCGGACCGCGCACCGCGCCCCGGATCACGTCCACGTGCGCCAACTCGGGCAGGATTCCGTGGGGGTTCACGCGGGAGGCGCTGGTGACCGTCACGTACAGGGTGATCCGCTCGCCCTTGCGGACCCGCAGGCGCCCGCCCAGCGTGACACCGCGCCCCGCGTCGCAGTCCCGCTTCACACGGACGTCGAGTCCGTCGAGCAGGTGCCCGTGGTCCACCCAGACGCGGCCCGCGCGCAGGCCCGCCATCACCGGGCGGTAGCCGTACCGGGTCACGCCGACATGAGTGCGGCTGAATTGGCCGGGCCAGAAGTCGCTGCCGGGCTGCGGGGTGCCGGTGTTCACCGGGTCGGGCAGCCTGCCGGTGTTGTCGAAGTTCTGCCCGGCCGGCCAGTCGCCGTTCTTCCAGGTGTCGAAGACGGTGCGGTGGTTGTCGGAGTTCGTGGTGATCGAGAACAGGCCGCCCTCGGCCAGCATCGAGTCCCACAACCCGCCCACGGTCGCCGTCGCCCAGTCGAAACCGCCGTACGTCACGTACGCGTCCGCCGGATAGCCCGGCCAGGACTGCGCCGAGGGCTTGTTCTCGTACTCGCCGCGGACGGAGGCCGCCCCGCGCCGGCCCGGGATCGCCGCGCCCTGGGCGCCCGGCGCGCCCTCCATACCGATCATGATCTCCGGGGCACCTTCTCTCCCGCCGCCCCGCCCCGCGTCCCGCCAGTTCCGCATCTCGTGCGGCGAGTCGATGCCGAGCCGCAGCGGGTGGTTGGCGATGACGAGGACGTCGTCGACGTAACCCGAACGGCGCTGCTCCGCCAGCCACTTGAGAGCCTTGACGGCATGGGCCTCGTTGCGCGCGGTGTCGTCGGCGCCCGCGGAGCCCTCGGTGTAGCCGAGCAGCTTGCCGTCGTAGGCGAGCTCGAACTGCGTGAGAAGGTCGGTCTCGTGCGGGCCGGGTGCGGCGAACACCGTGCCGTGCTCGGCGGCCGGGATGTACCACTCCAGGCCCTGGAAGATCAGCTGACGCGGGTTCTCGGACCGCGCCCTGACGATCTCCGCGTGCTCCAGCTTCGCGCCGTGGTTCGCGTGCCCGAAGTTGGAGTGCTCGTTGAACACCATCCAGTCGAGGCCGTACCTGGCGGCGGCCCGCGCCTGCTGGGAGAAGGTGTACTTCGCGTCGTGGCTGTAGACGGAGTGCACGTGGTGGTCGCCGACGAGGTAGGCGAGGCGGGGGTCGTCGCCGCCCAGGCGAGGACGACCGGAGGCGGCCAGTGCCGGAGTCGCCGACCCCAGCGCGAAAGCCGCGCCGAACAGGCCCGCGCGGCGCAGGAGTCCACGTCGTGACACACCCTGCGCGTCGAGGTCGGCGGGGGAGACGGACGGGTCGGCCCAGGAAGGCAGCTGCTGCTCGGTCATGGTGATCCTCAAAAGCGGGTCAGTGAGTCATGAAGGACGAGACGGGCAGCGCCCGGGAGACGATCCGCACGTCGCCGAGGCGGCCGTGGAAGATCTGGTCGATCCTGTCGGCGTAGGTGTAGCCCCCCAGCAGCCAGGGCTCGCCGACCGAGGTGATCCCGACGGCCGACGCCTTCGGGTTGCGGACCACCGGGCAGCCCTGGACGTACAGCGTGGTGTGCTTCCCGTCGTTGACGACGGCGAGGTGCCACCAGGTCTCCAGCGGGGTCTCCTGGCCCCAGTTGGTGGCGATGCCCTCCTGGTCGGTCGGCCGCATAGCCCACTGCGGCTCACGGTCGTTGGACAACGACAGCGTGGCGAGCGGCTCGTCGGGGTCATCGGCCGTCCTGCCGGCGGCGCCGCCGGTACCGGTCCGGCTCACCAGGCCCGACCAGGCGTGGTGGTCCGGGTCCCAGTCCGCGGGGAGACGGTAGAACGCCTCGATGGTGTAACCGCCCCTGAAAGTCTCCGAGTTGAGGGGAGCGCCGTCGACCGTGCGCAGGTAGGCACCCCTGAGCGGCGACTTGTAGCCCTGGAACTCCAGGCTGCCGTGACCGGGCTGGTCGGGATGGTGGTCGGCGGACCAGCCGAGCGAACCGCCGCCGACCGACACGACGATGAGGTCGTTGCCGTGGCCGGAGAGGTCGCGGACCGTGCCGGAGACGGGCGACTCGAAGCGCCAGTACGCGGCCGTCCCGCGGATCAGCATCCTGGACACCGGACGGGCCGGCCGCTGCGGCACCGGGTCGAAGCCGGAGAAGCGCTTCTGGAAGTCGACGGCGACCGAGAACCGGTCGGCGTCACCGCTGAGTTCGATCTCCTGCCGCTCCAGTTCGTTGAGCCCCTCGGCGGCCCGGCCGAGGATCCACGGGGAGACCGTCTCCACGTCGATCACCCCGCGGTCGAGGTCGAAGCGGTACAGCCGGATCATGGCGGCGCCGCCGAAGTACCGGTTCTGATAGTTGGTCAGGTGCAGGTGGACGTCGTTGCCCGCCGTGTTCCTGAGGGTCGCCCGCCCGGCCGGCCAGTAGTGCCCGTTGAGGGTGAGGAAGATCTGGTCGTGGTCCTTGACCAGCCGGTCCCACAACTGCTGCCCGTACGCCGACAGGGTGTCGTCCTCGACGACCAGCTCGTGCGTGGTCAGGACGACCGGAGTCCTCGGGTGAGCGGCCAGGACCTTCTTCGCCCAGGCGTACCCCTGGTCCGAGAGCCGCCAGTCCAGCGCGAGCACCATCCACTCGCGGCCCGCCGCTCTGAAGAGGTGGTACGTGTTGTAGCCGTCGGCGGAGGCGCCGCCGAAGGTCCTGTGCCGTTCGAAACGGTCGGGACCGAACACGTCCAGGTACGGCGTCGGGCCACGCTGGTCGGTGCCGGACGGCTGCACGTCGTGGTTGCCCGCCAGGACGCTGTAGCCGACCCCGCGCCGGTCGAGCAGCGCGAACGCCTCGCCGATCGCGGCGAACTCGGCCGCGGTGCCGTTCTGCGTGAGGTCGCCGAGGTGGGACAGGAAGACGATGTTCTCCTCCTCGCCCTGCTCCAGCAGATACCGCAGCGAGGCCTCGACCGGCGCCTTGTCGATGCTCGGCCCGTCGAAGAGGTACTGCGTGTCGGGCATCACGGCGAGCGTGAAACGCCGGCTCTCCGTGTCGGGGCGCCACTTGGGCGAGGACGCGGAGGCGGTACCGGCCGCGGCGACGGGCAGGGCGACGCCCGCCGTGGCCGCGGCACCCAGCAGCGCCGTGGCCCGCAGGAAACCGCGCCGGCCGGCACCGGCCCGGGCGGCCTCCTGGCCGTGGTCGTGCTCATGCGAAGTACACACGTGTGCTCCAGGACATGACGGGGGGAACGGGGAGGGGTCAGAGCGTGCGTAGCGTCCAGCTCCAGCGGTGGACGCCCGGCGTGACGAGGTAGGAGGCGAAGGTGTCCGGGCCGCACGAGGCGGTGCCGAGGCCCCGGTGGGCGGCGTCGATGTGCACCACACAGCCCGCTCTAGGGACGAGTTCGTCGTGGTGGGCCACGGCGGTGAGGTCCGCCGCCCGGAATCGGGTCACGCCGACCTGGCGCGGTTCGTCCAGGACGACCGAGAGCCCTGTGGCGTCGGGTGCGCGAAGGCTGAAGTGCCGTACGCCGTGCCGCCCGCCGCTCTCCTGGGGGCGCAGATAGGGGGTGAACAGCTCGTCCACGGGGACCGAGTGGTGGCCGACGGGCGCCCCGGAGGCGCGGTCCGGGTACGACTCCCAGGGGCCCTGCCCGAACCACTCCATCAAGTCGAGCCCGGCGACCGTCTCGAACACGGAGCCGACCCGCGCCACATCGGCGAGGGCGTCCGGCAGTTCGGCCGACTCCTCGACGTGCACCCCGCCCTCCACCGCGGTGAGGACCTGCACATGACGGACCACACCCGCGTCGGACACGTACTCGGCACGGACGGTGACGCGTCCCGGGGTCTGCCGTATGTGCGCGACCTTGCGCACCAGGGCGTCCAGGCCCCAGGCGCGCCAGCGCGAGGCCGTCCCGCCCAGCTCGTCGTTGTCGGTGGGCGCCCGCCACAGGGACAGCGTGGGGGCGGCGGTGAGCAGCGGATGGACCAGGAGCCCGTCGTCGTCGACCTTGACGGAACGATTCTGCACCACCCTCGGTGCCTGGCGCTCCGCCTTCCGCAGACGCACCTGCGGCAGGCACACCACCGTCCCGCGCGGCGCCCACGGCTCGTCGCGCGCGGTCGTCACCCGCAGCGTCAGCCACGCCTCGCCGCCGTCCCCGGGCAGCTCGAAGGGCAGCGGCACCGCCGCCGTCTGGCCGGGCCGCAGGTCGGGCAGCTCGGCGGGCGCGGTCAGGACGCGGCCGTCGGCGAGGCAGAGCTCCCACTCGGCGGCCAGCCAGTCGAGGCCCCGGAAGTGCTGGTGGTTGCCGAGCACGATCCCCTCGTGCCGGAAGCACTCGATGCGCACCGGCGCCGCGATCTCCCGGTGCTCGTACATCACCGGCTTGGGCGTGCGGTCGGGAAGGACCACGCCGTCGGCGACGAAGGCGCCGTCGTGGTCGCCCTCGCCGAAGTCGCCGCCGTACGCCCAGCGGTACCCGGGCGCGGCGACACCGTTGTGATGGAGTCCGACGCCCCCACGTCCGACCGGTCTGCCGTCGTTCACACGCTGGAGGATGCCGTGGTCCCACAACTCCCAGATGAACCCGCCCTGAAGACCCGGCGTGGACTCGATGGCCGCCCAATGGTCCGCGAGCGTGCCGTTGCTGTTGCCCATGGCGTGGGAGTACTCGCACCAGATCAGCGGCTTGGTCTGCCGCCCGGACAGGGCGTGCTCCACGCACGCGTCGAGTGGGGCGTACATCGGGCAGGCGATGTCGGTGGCGTCGCCTACGGCCGCCCAGTCGAGCTTCGCCGCCCCCTCGTACTGCACCGGACGCGTCGGGTCGTGCCGCCGCAGCCAGCCCGCCGCAGCGTCGTGGTTCGCCCCGTAGTCGGACTCGTTGCCCAGCGACCAGATGATCACGGAAGGGTGGTTCTTGTCCCGCAGCACCATCCGCGAGACCCGGTCAACGAAGGCGTTCAGGTAGCGGGGATCGTCGGCGATCTCGTGGGCGTGGTCGTGCGACTCGATGTCCGCCTCGTCGACGACGTAGAGACCGAGCTCGTCGGCGAGGTCGTACAGCGCCGGGTCGTTCGGGTAGTGCGAGGTGCGGATCGCGTTGAACCCGAACCGCTTCAGCGTGACCAGGTCCGCGCGCATGTCGTCGTACGACACCGTCCGCCCGGTCAGCGGGTGGAAGTCGTGCCGGTTCACGCCCCGGACGAAGATCCGCTCGCCGTTGACGAGCAGGTCCCGGCCGGTGATCCGGACGTCGCGGAAGCCGATCCGGTGCCGTGCGGTGTCGGCGACCGTGCCGTCCGCGCGGTGCAGCCGGACGGTCAGCGTGTACAGCTCGGGCGTCTCGGCGGTCCAGGTGCGGACGTCCTCCACGACGGTCCGCAGCCGGGCCTCGCCGAGGAAGTCGGAGACCCGCTCGTCCTCCCGGTTGAACCGGTCGAACTCCGCGTCCTGCGCCAGCTCCAGTCCGTCCAGCTCCCCGCTGACGTACCAGCCCCCGGGCAGCGCGCCGGCCGCGTCCCGCACCCGGCAGTCCACCCGCAACGATCCGTCGCAGGAGGCCCGCACAGTCACGTCGGACAGGTGCAGCGGGTCCGTCGCGTACAGCAGCACCGACCGGGTGATCCCGCCGTGCCACCAGTGGTCCTGGTCCTCGATGTGCGAGGCGTCCGACCACTTGACCACGGTCAGCCGTACGACGGCCCGCTCGCCGGCGCGCACCCGTCCCGTCAGGTCGAACTCGGCCGCCAGGTGGGAGTCCTTGGAGATCCCGACGGGCCGCCCGTCCACATGGACGAGGAGCACGCTCTCGGCGGCCCCGACCTGGAGCACGATCCGGCGTCCGGCCCAGTCGGCGGGGACGTCCACCTCCCGCTCGTACACGCCCGTGGGGTTCGTGGCGGGGGAGTGCGGAGGGAACTCCGGGAAGGGCATGCGGACGTTGAGGTACCGCGGCAGGTCGCCGGTGTCCTGCATGGTCCAGGCGCCGGGGACGTGGGCCGTCGACCAGGAGCCGCCGACCGGCGCGTCCGGAGCGGGCAGCAACCGGAAACGCCAGTCGCCGTCCAGGGGGAGTGCTCCGGAGCGCCGGTCGACGGCGTTCGTGGGCAGCCGCCCCCAGGAGGTCACCTCGGGTGCCTCCCAGGGGCGCAGGGCGATCAGCGGATCGTCCGTCATCCGCGCACGGCTCCCTTCGCGAGGTCGCCGATGATCTGCTTGGCGCCGATCGCGAACACGATGAGCAGCGGGACGAGGGCGAGCAGGGCGCCGGTCATCACGATGCCGTAGTCGGTGGTGCCGTGGGTGCCGTTGAGCTGGGACAGCGCCACCTGGAGGGTCACGTTGTCCGGGTTGGTGAGGGCGATCAGGGGCCAGGCGAAGTCGTTCCAC
Organism: Streptomyces sp. NPDC091972; assembly: GCF_044756385.1. Lineage (NCBI taxonomy): Bacteria > Bacillati > Actinomycetota > Actinomycetes > Kitasatosporales > Streptomycetaceae > Streptomyces > Streptomyces sp. NPDC091972. The sequence continues at coordinate 88,607 of NZ_JBIVSV010000001.1, forward strand.
TGGCCCATGAAGGTGAAGATGCCGAGAAAGGCGAGGCCCGGCCGGACCACCGGGAGGGCCACGTGCCAGTACTGGCGCAGGAAGTTCGCGCCGTCCAGCCTGGAGGCGTCGAGCAGTTCGTCGTGGATGGCCGTCCTCATGTACTGGCGCATCCAGAAGATGCCGAAGGCGTTGGCCGCGGCCGGCACGATCAGCGCGGTCATCGAGCCGATCCAGCCGATCTTCGCCATGATCACGAACTGCGGGATGACCGACAACTGCGCGGGCACCATGAAGATGACCATGAGCAGCCCGAACAGCACGTTCTTGCCGGGGAATTCGAACTTGGCGAAGACGAAGGCCGCGAGCGAGTCGAAGAGCAGGACCAGGAAGGTCACCGACACCGCGACCAGCAGCGAGTTCCACATCGACCCGAAGAAGTCGACGGCGTCGAACAGGTTGCGGACGTTCTCCAGGAAGTGCGTGCCCGGCAGCAGCTTGGGCGGGTAGGAGAAGATCTCCGACGAGCTGTGCGTCGACATGATCACGGCCCAGTAGAACGGGAAGGCCGAGACGATCGTGCCGAGGACCAGCGGGAGGTGCAGCGCGATCCCTCTGCGGCGGGACCCCTTGATGGAAGCCATGACGGGCCCTTCCTAGTCGCCCCGGCGCTGCACGAGGCGCCAGTTGATGATCGAGAAGAGGACGACGACGAGGAAGATGCCCCAGGCCACCGCGGCGCCGTACCCGAAGTCGTTGTTGTCGAAGGTCTGCTGGAAGAAGTAGAGGACCATCGTCTGGCCGGAGTGGCCCGGACCGCCCGCGAACGTCGAGTCGTTGGAGGAGGTCTGGAGCAGCACCTGCGGCTCGGAGAAGCTCTGCAGGCCGGTGACGGTCGACACCACGAGGACGAACAGCAGGGTCGGCCGCAGCAGCGGGAGCGTGATCCGGAAGAAGGTCTGGACCGGGCCGGCGCCGTCCACCCGCGAGGCCTCGTACAGCTCGCCCGGTACGGTCTGGAGCCCGGCGAGGAAGATGATGGCGTTGTAGCCGGTCCACTGCCAGGTCATCAGGGCCGCGATGGTGACCTTGATGCCCCAGGGCGTGTTGAGCCAGGCCACCTGGTCGATGCCCACCGCGTGCAGGACGGCGTTCACCATGCCGGCGTTGGTGGAGAAGATCGAGCCGAAGACGATGGCGATGGCGACGACCGAGGTGACGTTCGGCAGGAAGTACGCGACGCGGTACAGGCCCTTGAAGCGGACCGCGGAGTTGAGCATCACGGCCGTGACCATCGCCAGGAAGATCATGGGGAAGGTGGCCAGCGCCCAGATGACGATCGTGTTGCCGATCGAGTTCCAGAAGTCGCTGTCGCTCAGCAGGTACTGGTACTGCGAGAGCCCGGCCCACTCCATCGAGCCGAGGCCGTCCCAGCGGTGGAAGGACAGGTAGAGCGAGAAGCCGACGGGGAAGAGACCGAAGGCGAGGAAGATCAGGTAGAAGGGGGAGATCGCGGCGTACAGGTGCCAGTACTTGCGCCAGCCCTTCGCGGGCCGGGCCGGCGAGGGCGGCGCCACCACGGGCGGGGTCTGCTCCAGAACGGCCATCAGTAGCTCACCCCCAGGTGCTTCGCGATCCGACGGCACTTGCTCATGGCGTCACTCCAGGCCTTCTTCGGGTCCTTGCCGAGGACGCCGACGTTCTTGATCTCGTCCTTGAGGGGCTGCCCGAGCGCGACGTCGAACGGGCTGTTGTAGGCGACCACGATCTTCTGCGCGGCGGGCCCGAAGACATCGGTGGTGACCTGACCGCCGAAGAAGGGGTCCGGCTCCTGCATCTGCCGGAGTCCGTAGGAGGCGGGCGTCGAGGGGAAGAGGCCCGCGTCGACGTAACCCTGCGCCTGGTTGGACGCGTTGAGGATCCAGGTGATGATCTCGAAGGCCCGCTCCGGCTCCCGGCACTCCTTGGTGATGGACAGGAACGAACCGCCGTTGTTCGCGGGGCTCACGGGCATCTGCGCCACCCGCCACCTGCCCTTGGTCCGCGGCACGCCGTTCTTGATGTCGAAGGAGGCCCAGGAGGCGTTGAGCTGGCTCGGCAGCTTGCCGTCCTGGATGGCGGAGAGCTGGTCCGGGGTACCGCTGACCAGGTCCGAGACGATGCCCCGCCGCTTGGCCTCCACGGCGAGCGCCCAGGCGCGGCGCACGTGCTCCTGGTCGCCGATGAAGTGGCGGTCCTTGTCGACGTACCGCTTCGCGCCCTGCTGCACGACGTTCTCGAAGACCGAGTTGACGTCGGTGAGCAGCTTCGCCCCCGACACGCGTCTGCCCAACTGCTCGCCCGCGTCGAAGAACTTCTCCCAGGTGTCGAGCCCGGCGGTCACGTCGTCGGGTTCGTACGGCAGTCCCGCCTTCCGGAACACGTCGTACTGGTAGTAGTGCGCGACCGGGCCGCAGTCGATCGGGAAGCCGACCATCGTGCCGTCGTCGGCGATGCCCTGGTCCCACTTCCAGGACAGGTACTGGTCCTTGTACTTCTCCGCGCCCAGCGTCCTGAGGTCGATGAACTGGTCGGCGTTGGGGAGGTAGGCGGCCATGTCCTCGCCCTTGAGCCCCGCGATGTCGGGGATGTGGGCCCGGCCGGTGAAGGTGGTGATGAGCTTGGAGCGGTACTGGCCGCCGATCTGGATGGCCTGGAGGTCCACCGAACCGCCGTAGCGGGCCTTGGCGTTCTTGACGACGGTGTCGCTCAGACCGCCGCTCCAGTACCAGAGGACCATGTTCCGGCCGGTGGAACCGGTCGGGACGGCACAGCCGGTGGCCAGGCCGCCGAGTGCCGCGGCGGCTGTACCGCCCAGGCCCGCGCGGAGCAGGCCTCTTCGTGAGAGCCGCACAGCTCCCACCGCCTTTCGATCTTTTCGGGACGTGCATGCGAAGAGCTTGTGGGGGGCTTGCGGATCAGTTCCGCCGTGCGGTGTCGGCTGGGGCGACGGGGGAGTGCGCGGCGGCCGGCCCGGCCGGGGGTGTGACCGGCGCGGGGTGCGGCGGCGGGCCCACGTCCGCGGGCAGGCGCTCGGCAAGGAAGCCGTACGCGCGCTTCAGGTCGGGGTCCGTCAGCGAGCGCCACCAGCGGTCCACTCCGTACCAGCCGGGGGCGGCCAGGGCCCCGCCGTGCCGCTGTACGGACAGACCCGCGGCGAGGACGGCGAACCGGAGCCGTTCCTCCAGCGGCCAGCCGCCCAGGGAGGCGGCGACGAACGAGGCGCCGAAGACGTCACCGGCGCCCGTGGCGTCGAGGACGTCGACGGGCAGGGCCGGGACGTCCGCGTACTCGCCGGTGAGCTGGTCGACGGCGACCGCACCGTCCCCGCCCCGGGTGACCACGGCCACCGGCACCAGCTCGGCGAGCGTGCCGAGGGCCGCGACCGCGCTGTCGGTGCGGGTGTAGGCCATCGCCTCGCCCTCGTTGGGCAGGAACGCGTGGCACAGGGCGAGCTGGTCGAGCAGGTCGGTGGACCACCGCTGGGTGGGGTCCCAGCCGACGTCCGCGTAGATCTGCGTGCCGCCGGCTGCGGCCTTGGCGAGCCAGGCGCGGGGTTCGGCCTCCAGGTGGACGAGGGCCGTGCGCGCCTCGGGCGGGTCGCCCATCAGCGCGTCCTGGGAGTACGGCGGCTCCTGGCCGTGGGTGACCAGGGCGCGGTCGCTGCCGTACGCGAGGGCGACGGTGACGGGGGTGTGCCAGCCGTCCGCGACCCGGGAGAGCGAGAGGTCGACGCCTTCCTGGCCCGCGAGGACCTCCTGGCAGTGGGCGCCGTAGAAGTCGTCGCCGAGGACCGTGGCCAGCGAGGTGCGCAGACCGAAGCGGGAGGCGGCCACCGCCAGGTTGGCGATGCCGCCGGGACCGCAGCCCATGCCGGCCGTCCAGATCTCCTCGCCGGGCGTCGGCGGCTTCTCCAGACCCGTCAGGACGAGGTCGTAGAAGAGCAGCCCGGTCAGCAGCACCTCGGGCCGGTCGTCGTCCACGTGCGCGCCTCTCGTCAAAACTCGTCAATTTCGATGACGGGAATCGTGCGCCGCTTGACGACATTGGTCAATACCCAAGCAGAACTGAGCATAGAAATGATTGAAGATGACGAGTAGTGTTCACGGCGTGCTGGCTGAACGACGACACCAACTCATCCTGCGGGCCCTGCGCTCGGGCGGCCCCGCGGCTGTGACCGACCTCTCCGAGCAGCTCGGTGTGAGCCCCGCCACCATCCGGCGCGACCTCGTCAAACTGGAGGAGGACGGGCTGCTCACCCGGGTGCACGGCGGAGCGCGCGCCGAGGAGGGCGACCAGCCCTTCGCCGAGGTCGCCGAGGTCCGGGTGGCCGAGAAGGACGCCATAGCCGCCCGCGCCGCGGCGCTGGTCCAGGACGGCCAGTCCGTACTGCTCGACATCGGCACCACCGCCTACCGGCTGGCCCGGCAGCTCCACGGCCGCCGGCTCACCGTGATCACCAGCAACCTGGTGGTCTACGAGGAGCTCGCCGACGACGAGGGCATCGAGCTGGTGCTCCTCGGCGGCATGGTCCGCCGCGAGTACCGCTCCCTGGTCGGCTTCCTCACCGAGGACAACCTGCGCCAGCTGCACGCGGACTGGCTCTTCCTCGGCACCAGTGGAGTGCGCCCGGGCGGGCAGGTGATGGACACGACGGTCGTCGAGGTGCCGGTCAAGCGGGCGATGATCCAGGCGAGCGACAAGGTCGTGCTGCTCGCCGACTCGGCCAAGTTCCCGGGCACGGGCATGGCGAAGGTCTGCGGTCCCGAGGCCCTGGACGTGGTGGTGACGAACGCGCCGGTCGACGCGGCGACCCGGTCCTCGCTGGAGGAGGCGGGCGTCGAGGTGGTCCTGGCAGGAAAGGGACCGGAGTGAGACCCCGCTCCCGTCCCCGTACGACAAGAACGGCTCGTGTGATCAGTGTGACAAGTGCAAGGAGGCCGCGCGTGTCCGCTTCCCGCGACGCGCTCGGTGACAGCCCGACCCACGCCCGGCCCGCCCGCCGGAGCACCTCTGGAGGACACCGGTGAAGCTGACGATTCTCGGCGGCGGCGGCTTCCGGGTCCCGCTCGTGTACGGCGCGCTGCTGACGGACCGCGCCGAGGGCAGGGTGACCGAGGTGGTCCTGCACGACCTGGACGCCGGCCGGCTCTCCGCCGTGGGCCGCGTCCTCGCGGAACAGGCCGCCGGCGTGCCCGACGCGCCCACGGTGACCGCGACGACCGATCTCGACGAGGCCCTGCGCGGCGCAGACTTCGTCTTCTCGGCGATCCGCGTCGGCGGTCTGGAGGGCCGTGCCGCCGACGAGCGGGTGGCCCTCGACGAGGGCGTCCTCGGCCAGGAGACGGTCGGCGCGGGAGGCATCGCCTACGGCCTGCGCACGGTCCCCGTCGCCGTCGACATCGCCCGCCGGGTGGCCCGGCTCGCCCCCGACGCCTGGGTCATCAACTTCACCAACCCCGCGGGCCTGGTCACCGAGGCCATGTCCCGGCACCTCGGCCACCGCGTCATCGGCATCTGCGACTCCCCGGTCGGCCTCGGCCGCCGTATCGCGCGCGTGCTCGGCGCCGACCCGAACGAGGCGTGGATCGACTACGTCGGCCTCAACCACCTCGGCTGGGTCCGCGGGCTGAGGATCGCCGGCCGGGACGAGCTCCCGCGTCTGCTGGCCGACCCGGACCTGCTGGGCTCCTTCGAGGAGGGCAAGCTCTTCGGCGTCGACTGGCTCCGGTCGCTGGGCGCCATCCCCAATGAATACCTGCACTACTACTACTTCAACCGCGAGGCCGTCCGCGCCTACCAGCAGGCCGAGAAGACCCGCGGCGCCTTCCTCGCCGACCAGCAGGCGCGGTTCTACGACGAGGTGGGCGCCCCCGGTGCGCGGGCGCTGGAGGTCTGGGACCGCACCCGCGCCGAGCGCGAGGCCACCTACATGTCCGAGAACCGGCAGACGGCCGGCGCCGGCGAGCGCGACGCCGACGACCTCTCCGGCGGCTACGAGAAGGTCGCCCTCGCCCTGATGCGGGCCATCGCGCGCGACGAACGCACCACCCTGATCCTCAACGTCCGCAACCAGGGCACGCTCTCCGTGCTCGACCACGAGGCCGTCATCGAGGTGCCCTGCCTCGTCGACGCCAACGGCGCCCACCCCGTCTCCGTCGCCCCGCTCCCGGACCACGCCACCGGCCTGGTCTGCTCGGTCAAGGCGGTCGAGCGGGAGGTGCTGGCCGCCGCCGAGTCCGCCTCGCGCACGACCGCGGTGAAGGCCTTCGCGCTGCACCCGCTGGTCGACTCCGTCAACGTCGCCCGCAGGCTCGTCGAGGGCTACACCTCGGTCCACCCTGGGCTCGCGTACCTTAAGTAGCGTCGGCTTTGGAAAGCGCTTTCCCCAGGCTTCCCGGCCTCACCAGCTCGCCCTCTCCCTCCCTGGAGACCCTTCATGCACGACGAACGCCGCCGCATCGAGGAGCGCGTCCAGCGCGCCCACGACCAGCGCATCAAGCCCGCGGTCTACGCGGCCACCGTCCCCTTCGAGGTGGCGGCCTGGCAGGCGCCGGGCGAGCCGGTCTCCTTCGAGGAGGCCGCGGCCGCCCGCTACGAGCCCTTCGCGATGAACACCCCGTGGGGGCCGCCCTGGGGCACCACCTGGTTCCGGATGCGCGGCGAGGTGCCCGCCGAGTGGGCCGGCAGGCGCGTCGAGGCCGTCATCGACCTCGGCTTCGTCGGCGACTGGCCCGGCAACCAGGCCGAGGCCCTCGTCCACCTGGCCGACGGCCGCCCCCTGAAGGCCGTCAACCCGCTCAACCAGTACGTCCCGATCGCCAACCCGGCCGCCGGCGGCGAGCGGATCGACTACCTGGTCGAGGCCGCCTCCAACCCGGACATCCTCAAGGACGACTTCTCCCGGCCCACGCCGATGGGCGACAGGCTCACGGCCGGCTCCGCGCCCCTCTACACCTTCCGGCGCGCCGACCTCGCCGTCCTCGACGAGGAGGTCTTCCACCTCGACCTGGACCTCCAGGTGCTGCGCGAGCTGATGGTCCACCTCGCCGACCACGAGCCCCGCCGCCACGAGATCCTGCACGCCCTGGACCGGGCCATGGACGCCCTCGACCTGGACGACGTCGCCGGCAGCGCGGCCGCCGTCCGCGAGGTCCTCGCACCGGTCCTGGCCAAGCCCGCACACGCGAGCGCCCACACGATCTCCGGGGTCGGCCACGCGCACATCGACTCCGCGTGGCTGTGGCCGATCCGCGAGACCAAGCGCAAGACGTCCCGCACCTTCTCCAACGTCACCGCGCTCGCCGACGAGTACGACGACTTCATCTTCGCCTGCTCCCAGGCCCAGCAGTACGAGTGGGTGCGCGACCACTACCCGCAGGTGTGGGCCCGCATCCAGGAGTCCGTGAAGAAGGGCCAGTGGGCCCCGGTCGGCGGCATGTGGGTCGAGGCCGACGGCAACCTGCCCGGCGGCGAGGCCATCGCCCGCCAGCTCGTCCACGGCAAGCGGTTCTTCATCGAGCACTTCGGCGTCGAGACCAAGGGCGTGTGGCTGCCGGACTCCTTCGGCTACACCGCCGCCTACCCGCAGCTCGCCAAGCTCGCCGGCAACGACTGGTTCCTCACCCAGAAGATCTCCTGGAACCAGACCAACAAGTTCCCCCACCACACCTTCTGGTGGGAGGGCATCGACGGCACCCGCATCTTCACCCACTTCCCGCCGGTCGACACCTACAACGCCCGCTTCAGCGGCGAGGAGATGGACCGCGCGGTCCGCAACTACGCGGAGAAGGGCGGCGGCACGCGCTCGCTGGCCCCCTTCGGCTGGGGCGACGGCGGTGGCGGCCCCACCCGGGAGATCATGGAACGGGCCCGGCGCCTCGCCGACCTGGAGGGTTCGCCCAAGGTCGTGATCGAGCACCCGGACGACTTCTTCGCCCAGGCCCGCGCCGAATACCCGGACGCCCCGGTCTGGGTGGGCGAGCTCTACCTGGAGCTGCACCGCGCGACCTACACCTCGCAGGCCCGCACCAAGCAGGGCAACCGCCGCTCCGAGCACAAGCTGCGCGAGGCCGAGCTGTGGGCGACGACGGCGGCACTGCACGCGCCGGGCTACTCCTACCCGTACGACAGGCTCGACCGGCTGTGGAAGACGGTCCTGCTGCACCAGTTCCACGACATCCTGCCGGGCTCCTCGATCGCCTGGGTGCACCGCGAGGCGGAGGCCGAGTACGCCCGCGTGGCAGAGGAGCTGGAGGCGCTGACCGCCGAGGCGGTGGCCGCGCTGGGCGCCGGCGGCACCCGGGTGTTCAACACCAGCCCGTTCGACCGGGCCGAGGTGGTCCGCACGTCCGAGGGGGCCCTGGCGTACGTCGAGGTGCCCGCGAACGGCAGCGCGCCCCTGGCGGACGCCGAGCCCGCCCGGCCGGTGCGGGCCGAGGGCCGCGTCCTCGACAACGGCCTGGTGCGCGTGGAGGTGGCGGAGGACGGCACCCTGTCGTCCGTGTACGACCTTCGGGCCGGGCGCGAAGTCCTCGGCGACAAGGGCAACCTGCTCCGCCTGCACACCGACCTCCCGAACTACTGGGACGCCTGGGACATCGACAAGCACTACAACAACCGCTACACCGACCTCCTCGAGCCCACGTCGGTCGAACTCGTCTCGGACGACCCGCTGCTCGGCGCGATCCGGGTGACGCGGTCCTTCGGCAAGGGCTCCACGATCACCCAGACCGTCACCCTGCGCGCCGGCAGCCCCCGCATCGACTTCGAGACCGACATCGACTGGCACGAGGCCGAGAAGATCCTCAAGGCCGCCTTCCCGGTGGACGTCCGGGCCGCGCACTCCTCCGCGGAGATCCAGTTCGGCCACGTCCAGCGGCCCACGCACACCAACACCAGCTGGGAGGCGGCCCGTTTCGAGGTCTCCGGCCACCGCTGGGTGCACGTCGGCGAACCGGGGTACGGCGTCGCGGTCGTCAACGACTCCACCTACGGCCACGACGTCTCCCGCACGGTCCGTGAGGACGGCGGCACGACGACCACGGTCCGCCTCAGCCTGGTCCGCGCCCCGCGCATCCCGGACCCGGAGGCCGACCAGGGCAGGCACCGCTTCACCTACGCGCTGCTGCCCGGCGCGAGCATCGAGGAGACCGTCGCCGAGGGCTACTCCCTCAACCTCCCACTGCGGGTGGCGGACGCGGCCGGTGCCCCCGAGCCGGTCGTCTCGGTCGAGGGCAGTGGCGTGACCGTCGAGGCGGTCAAGCTCGCCGACGACGGCTCCGGTGATGTCGTGGTCCGTCTCTACGAGTCCGGCGGCGGCCGCGCCCAGGGCGTGCTGCGCACCGGCTTCCCGCTGGCCGGCGCCCAGGTCACCGACCTGCTGGAGCGCCCCCTGGAGGACGCCGCCGTCGAGGAGGGGGGCGTGCCGGTCTCGCTGCGCCCCTTCCAGGTGCTGACGCTCCGGCTGCGCAGGGGCTGAGCGGGGCCGGACCGGGGGACGGGCCGGCGCTGATTCCCACGGAGCACGACGGAAACGGTGAAGCCCCTGGTCACGATCCCTTCCCGGGATCTGTGACCAGGGGCTTCGTCTTTCCGGCACCTGGGGTCCGGCCACCTGCCGTGGGACGGCTCAGCCGGTGAAGCCGGCCGTGATCGAGGTGAACTGCCAGGTGCTCTGGCTGATGCCGGAGCAGTTGCTGACGACTCCGCCGCCGGGGCACGGGCGGTCCCGGTTGACCGCCCAGTAGGCGAGCCGGGCGATGTGCCGGGAGTTCGCCCAGTCACGGATCTGCGTCCAGATCGCCGGGGTCGTGTTCTCCTGCTGGTCGGAGAGACCGTTCATGCCGGAGATGCCGATGTGGGAGTACGCGGTGGCGTCGTCCCAGCCGAAGGTGGACTTCAGCTTGTTCTTCAGCCCCTCCGTGGCGTTCACGGTGTTGCCGTACATGTCGGAGCCGCCGCCGAAGTCGAACGGCATGATGGTGAAGACGTCGATGCCGGCGTTGAGGGCCTTGGCCTGCTCGATGAGCCGGTTGCCCCAGTACGTCGGCCCGGTCGTCGTGGTGCCGAAGGTGAGGATCGTCCGCAGGCCCGGGTTGTTGGCCTTGACGATCTTCAGGGCGTTCAGGATCCGGTCCTGCACGGTCGCGTTCTCGAACTCGTCGGTGTTCTCGATGTCGACGTCGATGGCCTTGAGCCCGTAGGCGTCGATCACCTTCTGGTAGGCGCCGGCCAGCGCTTCGGGAGTCGAGCAGTTCGGCCCGAGCTTGTTGCCGCTCCAGCCGCCGATCGACGGGACGATGTCGCCGCCCGCGGACCGGATGGAGTTGATGACGGACTGGTCGTTGCCGCCGGTCAGCGGCCTGCTGCCGTCCCAGGCCGGGTTGCAGCCGCCGGAGGAGAGGATGAACGCCATCGTGAACCACTTGACGCCGGTCGCGCTCATCACCGAGGTCGCGCTCGGCGGGTCGCCCCAGCCGAGGTACAGGTAGGGAGCGGCCTGCTTGAACCCGGTTCCGCCACCGCCGCCCGTGTCGGTCGTCACGGACACCGCGTTGGAGGCGGCCGAGACGTTCCCGGCCGCGTCCCGGGCCTTCACGGTGAAGGTGTAGGAGGTGCCGGCCGCGAGCCCGCTCACGGTGGCACTCGTACCGGAGACGCTGAGCACCTGGTTGGACCCGCTGTAGACGTCGTACGCCGTCACCCCGACGTTGTCGGAGGAGGCGTTCCACGCCAGCGACACGGTGGAGGAGGTCTTCCCGGTGGACCGCAGGCTCCCGGGCACGCTCGGCGCCTGCGCGTCCGAACCACCGCCGCCACCGGGCCCGTCGAGGCTGATGTCGTCGGCGTAGTAGCTGCCCTGTGCGTACCAGCCGTGCACGTAGACCGTGGCGCTGGTCTGCGAGGCGCCGGTGGTGAAGGTGGTGGAGAGCTGGGTGTACGCCGAGGGCGAGGAGGTCCACGTGAACGATCCGCCGTCCACGCCGAGGTACACATAGCTGCCACGCACCCAGCCGCTCAGGCTGTACGACGTGTTGGGCTGCACGGAGACGGTCTGGCTGCACTTGGCGTTGTCGCTCGAACTCACCGCCCCCTGAAGGGCCTTGGAGCCCCCGTGGACGGGAGAGGAGACGACGGACCCGAGGTTGCCCGCGCAGGTCCAGGAGGAGAGGGTCCCGGACTCGAAGCCGGGGTTCGTCAGGACGTTGGCGGCCTGTGCCGTCTGGGGAAGAGCGACGGCCCCGACGAACGCGAGGGCGGCGGAACCGAGGAGGGCGAGGACTCTGGAACGTCTGAGTGGGTTGCGCACGCGATCTCCCTGAAGAAATGGGGGTGTTCGGGAGTGCAGAGAGGTGGTGCAGGGGGTGCGCAACCAAGTTGGTATGGACCAATCGTCGTGTCAAGGTGCACGACGGAATTGGTCCATACCGGTGAGGGAACCCCGCGGTGGGGGCGTCGGTCTAGAGCGGCAGAGCCCGAGCCGCTTCCACCGAGGGTGAGGGCGAGGGAACGGACGGCAGCAGCGGTGCGACCTCCTCGACCCGCTGGTGCGGCACCGACACGGGGCGCAGCGGCCTCGGCCCCGACACCACCGTGTAGTCCTGCCCGAGGAACGGCGGCTCGATCACTCCGGGGTCCTCACCCAGGGCCAACTGCACAGCCGCCCAGGGCACGTTGACCCCGCAGAGGGACAGCTGGTGCAGCCCGCCCGCCGGACGGGTGTTCACGTCCATCAGCACGGGCCGGTCGCCGAACATCCGGAACTGGATGTTGGACAGGTAGTGCAGCCCGAACCCCTCGGCGACCAGCCGGGCCGGCTCCAGCCACTGCTCGTGCCGCGTGAACCCGCGCCGCCGCCCGTTCTTGGTGCGGCCGATCGCCAGCCGCACCCGGTTGTCGGGCCCGGTGAGCGTGTCCACGGACACCTCGGGCTGCTCCAGACGCGGCATGACCAGCCAGTCCACCTGCTCGCCGGACCGCTCGAGCGCCTCGACGACCATGTCGAGCGACACGTACGGGCTGGGGAAGCCGTTGAGCTGCGAGAGGGAGAACGGCTCGCGGGTGACGACCCGGAAGCCGACCCCGCCCGCGCCGGACGCGGGCTTGAAGCAGGCCCGGTGACCGTCGGCCTCCAACTCCTCGACAGCCGCGACCAGTTCGTCCGCGGTCCGCACCCGCCACCACGGCGGCACCGGGACACCCACCGCCTGGACCGCCTCGTAGGCGATCACCTTGTCGTGGAAGACGGCCACGGCCTGGGGCGGCGGCGCGAGCAGCGCGGTGCCGATCGCGGCGAACTCGGCGCGGTGGGCGACGATCGCCGCCTGCTGAAGCCGGGGCACGAAGACGTCGATGCCGCGCTTCTGGCACTGGTCCAGGGCGAACTCGACGTAGGCGGCCGGGGACAGCCCCTCCGGCTCCAGCTCGGCGGTGTCGGCGGCGGCCAGCACGGGGGAGTCGGCGTCCCCGTGCGTCGCATGGATCTCGACGGCTCTGTCGCTGGGATTTCGGCGGAGCTGATCCATGAAGAACACGTTCTCCGCGTACGTGCGGTTGAGCCAGACGCGTACGCGAGAGTGCATTCAGGCCGCCTTTCGGGGTTTTCGGGCACGGCGAAGCGAGCCCGTGCCCGGGCAGGGTGATTGGAGGGACACCAAACCGCCCCTTGCGAAGGGAAGTTTCTGCGGTGGTGTTGGGGCGATCATACGGCTTTCAAGGGGCCACGCGTGCAACGCCCGTGTTACGGATTGACCGATCATGGAACGCCCCCGCTCCGGGCCACTCTTGTACCGGGAAACCAAATGTGTTCTCGTGGTCCCACTCGGGTGCTCGGAGGGGGCGAGAGGTGACAGGGACGGCCGGTGGCGCGGCACGGCTTCTGGCCGTGAGCGACCTGCACATCGGCTACCCCGAGAACCGCTCCCTCGTCGAGGCGATGCGCCCCGGCACCGACGACGACTGGCTCCTGGTGGCCGGTGACGTCGCCGAGACCGTCGACGACGTCCGCTGGGCCCTGGAGACCCTTGCCGGCCGCTTCCGCCAGGTCCTCTGGGCCCCCGGCAACCACGAACTGTGGACCCACCCGAAGGACACCGTCACCCTGCGCGGGGTCGCCCGCTACGAGCACCTCGTCGAGATGTGCCGACAGCTCGGCGTCCTGACCCCCGAGGACCCCTACCCGGTCTGGGACGGCCCCGGCGGACCCGTCGCCGTCGCCCCGCTGTTCCTGCTGTACGACTACTCGTTCCTGCCCGCCGGCTGCACCACCAAGGAGCAGGGCCTCGAGTACGCGCACGGCACCGGCATCGTGTGCAACGACGAGTTCCTGCTGCACCCCGACCCGTACCCGACCCGGGAGGCCTGGTGCCGGGCCCGGGTCGCCGAGACGGAGCGCAGACTCGCCGCCCTCTCCGCGGACCTGCCCACGGTCCTCGTCAACCACTATCCGCTGGACCGGCATCCGACCGACGTCCTGTGGCACCCCGAGTTCGCGATGTGGTGCGGCACCGAGCTGACCGCCGACTGGCACCGCAGGTTCCGCGTCGAGACCATGGTCTACGGCCATCTGCACATCCCCCGGACCACCTGGCACGAGGGCGTCCGCTTCGAGGAGGTCTCGGTGGGCTACCCGCGGGAGTGGCGCGAGCGGCCGGAGCCGCCCGGGCGGCTGCGCCGGATCGTGCCCGGGGAGGTCGGCGCCCGGTGATCGAGGAACTCCTGCCGGACTCGGTGGTGGCCGTCGAGGTCCACGGCCACGACGAGCCGGACAACGCCCGGCTGTACCCCGAGGAGGCCGCGCTCGTCGCGCCCGCGGTCCCCAAGCGCCGCCGTGAGTTCGCCGTCGTGCGGGCCTGCGCGCGCCGGGCCATGGAGAAGCTCGGTGTCCCGCCGCAGCCGGTGCTGCCCGGGGAGCGCGGTGCCCCGCGGTGGCCGGCCGGGCTCACCGGCAGCATGACCCACTGCGACGGCTACTGCGCCGCCGCGCTGGTCCGGGTCGCCGACCTGGCCTCGATCGGTATCGACGCCGAACCCCACGGACCGCTCCCGGAGGGCGTGCTGGAGAGCGTCTCCCTGCCGCAGGAGCGGGCCAGGCTGCGGGAGCTCGCCGAGGCGCATCCCGGGATCCACTGGGACCGGCTGCTGTTCAGCGCCAAGGAGTCCGTCTACAAGGCGTGGTTCCCGCTCACCGGCAAGTGGCTGGAGTTCACCGAGGCCGACATCGACATCCTCGTCGACCCGGGCCGGCCCGCCGGCGGCACCCTGCGCGCCGAGCTCCTCGTCCCCGGCCCCGTGGTCGGCGGCGCGCGGCGCGGCACCTTCGAGGGCCGCTGGACGGCCCGCGACGGCCTGGTCGCCACCACGGTGACGGTGCCGCACACCTGACCGCCGGGCCCACGGCGAGCTGGACGTCGCGGGACGGCCACCGGACCCCGGCAACACGACAGGACGTACGCTCGCGCCACCACGGCCGCCCGCCGGTGGGCAGACCTGCGGCGGCCGGCCGCGGTGGTGTGGCGTCCGTGGCTCGCGGCCGCGGGGCGCCGTCCGGTGCGGCGGGACCACGTGACCGCGCCGTCCCGTCCCGCCCGTCGGTGGGCAGGCCCGTGGCGGGACGGCTGTCCGCCGCGCAGCCCGCCGGGCGCAGCGGTCCTGTGGCTCAGGGCGCTGGGCGGCGGGGGTGCGTGGCTGTGCTGCGGCGTCCCGGGCGGTCAGGGCTGTGGGGTCTCCGGTGGGCACCAGGTGTGCAGGAGCCTGAAGAACGACTCCTCGTTGCCCGCGAGCCCCGCGTCCGCCAGGGCCTGCTCGGCCTCGGCGAGGACCGCCGGCGGGACGACCGGCGGCCGGGCGGCGTCGGGCGGGCCTGCCGCGGTGTCGAAGGCGGCTCGGACCGTGTGCAGCAGCCGCAGATACGCCTGGACGGCGGTGCGCTCACGGTCGGTCAGTACGGCGGTGGGCATCGGCGGCTCTCCCCAGGTCGGCGTCGGTCGCACCCCCGGACGGGGCGCGTCGGTCGCACACCGCACGGGCGTGCAACTCCAGCTTGCCGTCCGCCACTGACAATCCGGCTTCCGCGCCCGTTCCTTCGCCCGCCCGGCGGATGCGGAACCTCAGCTCTGCGGCCCCAGATACCCCAGGGACACCTCGATCCGCCCCGCCAGATGGTCCCGCTGCAACGGCCCCCGCAGCGGCGAACCCGCGAGCCACGTCCGGCACTTGCTCGCCAGCAGCAGGCCGAAGCTCTCCGCCTCCCGCTCGTCGTCGAGGTCGAAGCGGCTGCGGGCGGCGACCTTGCGGACCGTGGCCTGGAGGTCGGCGTCGTCGTGCAGGAGACGGGCGGCGACCGCGGCTCCCTCGACATGGTGGGAGCAGTGACCGGCGTTCATGTGCCACAGCTCGTGGCCGAGGATGACCAACTGGTGGTCGGGGGCGGTGCGTTCCTCGATCACCACGAGGTCCTGGTCGGCCATGTCGAGCCACAGTCCGCTGGCCGTGCCGGGCGGGAAGGGCGCCGTACGGAAGTGGACCGGGCGGCCCCGGCGTCTGCTCATCGCGTCGCACAGGGCGCCGTAGAGGTCCTGGGGCCGCGCCGGGGCGTCGAGTTCCAGTTCCGCCACCAACTCGCCGCTCAGGCGGCGCATGTGCCTACCGATGCCCACAGTTCTCTCCCGGATCAGGACTCGGGCCGCTTGACGCTCTCCAGGAGCATGTCCAGCCACTCGGCGACCTTGTCACGGTGCTGGTCGGTGGGCAGCTGCGCGGCCCGCCAGGCGATGCCGCGCACGCCGTGGTCCTGCAACAGCCGCTCCAGCGGGTCGCGGGCTGCCGCCGCGGCCTCCCGCTCCCGGTCGGCGAGCTTGTGCAGCAGCTCCTGCTCGGTGTGCTGGAGGGCGCCCGCGAGCGCCTCGGGGTCCTCGGCCGTGAGGAATCCGGCGTGCACCCGGAAGAACCGCTGGATGGCGTCGCAGTGCTCCATGGTGGGGCGCCGGTCGCCGTTGATGAGGGCGCCCGCCTGCTGCCGGGACATGCCCGCGCCGTCGGCGATCTCCTGCTGCGTGTACTTGCGGCCGTTGGGCTTGAGGCGGGTGCGGCGCAGCAGGTCGAGCCGTTGCAGGAACCGGGCCTGGACGTCGGGTTCGCCCGCCGGGCGCCCGCTCAGCAGGGCCTTGACCACGGGTTCGGGGACGCCCGAGGCGACGGAGAGGCGGCCGGTGTCGAAGACCTGTGCGTGCGGTACGCCGAGCCGGTCGGCGAGTGCGGTGACGCGGGCGACGACGGCCGTCAGTACGACCGTTGCCGCGTCGTCCGGGCTCTCGAGGCCATCCGACACCGACAGATCTCCTACGTCTCTCACCCGACTTCTCACAGGCGGTCGCCGTGAACTTCCCGGAGAGTAGCCCGTTGTTCGAACTCACATCCAGGTCTCGCCACAACTGTGGCCAATTTCAGCCGTCAACCGCTACGGAATGCCACGATAGTTGACACGACTCGTCCCGGGGAAGCAGGATCAAGGCGCCGCGTGAAGGCCGCATAGGCAAGAGGGGTGACCTCCCGATGGCGTATCAGGCAGGTGGGCAGCGGTCGGAACTGCGGCCCGCCCCCGAAGGGCTCGAAGCCCAGGCGTACCTTCAGGACTACGCCACACTCCTGGAAGCCGTCCCCTTCCCGTCCGTCGTCCTCGACCACCGCTGGGACGTCGTGCTCGCCAACACCGCTTTCGCGTCACTTTTCCGTGCCGTGGGTCCGCATCCGACGGCCATGCCGGGTGACAACTTCCTGCGGTTCGTCCTCTTCCATCCCGACGCGAGCAGCGTCCTCGGCGAGCACGAGTCGCGCTGGTGCCTGCCGATGCTCGCCCACTTCGCCGCCGCGGTGGAGCGGCACGGCCACGACCACGGCCTCCAGGCGATCCGCCGGGACATCGCCCAGGACCCGATCATGGACGCCGCCTACCGGCACGGCCTGCCGCACTGGATCCGCGCGGTCGGCGAACAGGCCGTGGAGCACGACGGCTCCGTACGCCCCCTCGTGCACCCCGACCCGCGCTGGGGCGCCACCGACTGCCGGGTCGTCGACGAGACCCCGCGCACTCTGCGCGACCTGGGCTACACGCGTCTGACGCTGGTGCTCCGCCCGGCCCCCGCCAGGCGCCGCCCGCGGCGCGCGGCGGCCCACCTCACGGTGGTGCCCGCCCCCGAGGCCTGACGGGCACCGTCGGCGTTCAGGTCGTCGACGGCGCCTCGTCAGTAGTTGCCGGTCCCCGTGGAGCAGGGGTGCTCCACGGGGCCGCCCGGTCCGGTTCACTCCGTCACCACCAGCACCAGCGGCACTCCCGCGCAGGGGATCAGCCGCACCCCGCCGGCCCGTCCCGGCCGGCCGGCCGCCAACGCCCCCGCGAGGTCGGGGCCCTTGTCGAGGGAGCCGACCAGGTGCCGCGGATCGCTGGACGCGGCGACCCGGCCACGGGCGTTCACCAGCCGTGCCGGGCCCGGGAGCCGGTGCAGCAGCGGCATCACGGCCGCCTCGAAGTGCCGCAGGTACACGTCCGCCGCGGCCACCCCGGCGAACCGGCCCGCCACCTCGACCGGCGCCGACAGCGTCAGGCTGTACTCGTCGGAGCAGAGGTAGTCGACGTACGGCCCGGCCACCGCCCGCTCCCCGGTGTCGCGGGGGAGCGCGAACCAGTCCCAGTGCGTGTAGTCGGCGTACGCCGAGTGCTCGGGGTCGAGGTCCGGCAGCAGCGGCCGTACGTCACCCTCCGCGCCCGTCTGCCACCATTCCAGCCACGCCGGTACGTCCGCCAGCAGGCCCGGGGCGGCGACGAACCCGACGCCGGACACCAGCGCGCACCGGGCGAGCCGTAGATGCAGGCCCGGGCGCAGGGCGGCCAGGTCGGCGGTGGCCGGGCGGCGGCCCTCGGCGGCCACGCGCTCCAGCAGGGCCGTGGTGTCGGCGCGGGTCGCGGCCACGGCGTCGAAGACCGTCTCGACGGCCGAGCGGACCCGTGCCGCGACCGACTCCTCCGGTGCCGTGCCGGGCACTGCCGTCGCGAGGCCCATGGCTGCCCTCCAGCGGACGGGGCCGCCGAGCGAGGCGGCTACAGCGTCAGACGCAGGGCGATCAGCCGTGCCGTCGACTCCCGTACGCATCGCTCGGCCAGCTCCCTGGCCGATTCGTGGACCCCATCCTGCACGGCCGAGATGACGAATCGGAGTCGCTCGGACACCTCTTCACGATATTCGCCGTCCCCGAGCACAAGACACAGCAGCGCCCCGACCTCCGTCTGCAATGCCACCTGCTCCCGCGTCAGCCGCGCCGACTGCGCGGCCGCCGCCAGCTCCACATGGAAGCGGCCGTAGAGACGACTGCACGCCGCCGCGTCCCCGGACCTCGTCAACTCCTCGGCCGTGCGCCGCAGATGGACGAGGTCCTCGGGCCCGGTGCGCTCGGCCGCGAGCCTCGCCGCCGTACCGGAGAGGGCGGCCCAGTGGTCGCCGAGGTCGCGCAGCTCCTCGGTGCTCCAGCCGCGCAGGCGGCCCCTGAGCCGTTCCTCGCCCGGGACTTCGGGCAGCGAGACGAAGGAGCCGCCGCCGCGGCCCCGGCGGGTGGTGACGAGCCCCTGCTGGCGCAGGGCCATCAGCGCCTCCCGCAGGGTCACCGTGGACACGCTGAGCCGGCCGGCCAGTTCGCTCTCGCCCGGGAGCTGCTCCCCGTCGGCGAGCAGCCCGAGCTCGATGGCGTCACCGATCCGGCGCACGACCGCGTCCACCCGGGCCCGGCTGTCCACCGGGGCGAAGACGGCCCTGCGGGCGTCGCCGTCGATGCGCTGCTGGTTCACGGCCACCACCTTGCACGTTGACTCAAGCTTTACCCTAAGGGGGCCTTGAGCTTTGAACTATGACTTCATATGTTTTCGGTCGATCGGTCAACGCCCGAGCGCGCCAGAAAGGTTCCCGCCCATGGAGGGAAGTGCGATCCGGCTGCACCACCTGCGGAAGTCGTTCGGGGAGACGACCGCCGTGGCCGGGATCGACCTGGAGATCCGGGACGGCGAGTTCTTCTCGATGCTCGGCCCCTCCGGCTCCGGCAAGACCACCGTCCTGCGCCTGATCGCCGGCTTCGAGACGCCCACCGAGGGCCGTGTCGAGCTCGCCGGGCAGGAGGTCACCGGCCTCGCGCCCTTCGAGCGGGACGTCCACACCGTCTTCCAGGACTACGCGCTCTTCCCGCACATGAGCGTCGAGCAGAACGTCGCCTACGCCCTCAAGGTCCGCGGGGTGCCCAAGGCGGAGCGGCTGGTGCGGGCCCGCAAGGCGCTCGGCGAGGTCCGCCTGGAGGGCTTCGGCAGACGCCGGCCGGCCCAGCTCTCCGGCGGACAGCGCCAGCGTGTCGCCCTCGCCCGCGCGCTGGTCGGCCGACCCCGCGTGCTGCTGCTCGACGAGCCGCTCGGTGCGCTCGACCTGAAGCTGCGGGAGCAGATGCAGGTCGAACTCAAGGCGCTCCAGCGGGAGGTCGGGATCACCTTCGTCCTCGTCACGCACGACCAGGAGGAGGCTCTGGCGATGAGCGACCGCATCGCCGTCTTCCACCGCGGACGCGTCGAACAGGTCGGCACCCCGGCCGAGATCTACGAACGGCCCGCCACCCGCTTCGTGGCGTCCTTCGTCGGCACCTCCAACCTCCTCGACGGGGACGTCGCCCGCCGGACCGTCGGCGCGGCGGGCACCTACAGCGTGCGGCCCGAGAAGATCCGGGTGCTGAAGGAGTCCGCGGACGCCGACGAGCCGGAGCACGCGAGTGCGACCGGGACCGTCGCCGAGGTGGTCTACCTGGGGGACGCCACCCGCTTCCTGGTCGACCTCGACGGCGGCGGCCGCCTCACGGCCCTCCAGCAGAACCTGGAGACGTCCTCCGAGGACGTGGCCGCCTACCGGGGCGCCCGGGTGCGCCTGCAATGGCACCGGCGGCACGCCGTGGCGGTGCC
The DNA here is from genome assembly GCF_044756385.1 of Streptomyces sp. NPDC091972. Classification (NCBI taxonomy): domain Bacteria; kingdom Bacillati; phylum Actinomycetota; class Actinomycetes; order Kitasatosporales; family Streptomycetaceae; genus Streptomyces; species Streptomyces sp. NPDC091972. The sequence continues at coordinate 108,609 of NZ_JBIVSV010000001.1, forward strand.
CACCACCGACTGACCCCCTTCTCGCAGATGGAGTACGTCGTGCGCATCCCCCTCACCGCGGCCGCGGCCGTCACCCTGCTGCTCGCCGCCACCGCCTGCGGCTCCTCCGACTCCGGCTCCGGCGGCTCCTCCTCCGGACTCAACCCGCCCGACCTCAAGGCGCCCACGAAACTCGGCGCCACCGAGGGACGGGTCAACCTGATCGCCTGGGCCGGCTACGTCGAGGACGGATCCAACGATCCCGAGGCCGACTGGGTCAGCGACTTCGAGAAGCGGACCGGCTGTCAGGTCGACTCCAGGACAGCGGCCAGCTCCGACGAGATGGTCAAGCTGATGAAGACGGGCCAGTACGACGCCGTCTCCGCCTCCGGCGACGCCTCCCTGCGCCTCATCGCCTCCGGGGACGCGGCCCCCGTCAACACCGACCTCGTCCCCAACTACCGCGACATCTTCAGCGGGTTGAAGGACGGCGCCTGGAACTCCGTCGACGGGCAGATGTACGGCATCCCGCACGGCCGGGGCGCCAACCTGCTCATGTACAACACCGGCAAGGTCAGCCCGGCCCCGACCTCCTGGTCCGCCGTCTTCGACGACGCGTCCAGGTACAAGGGCCACGTCACCGCCTACGACTCACCCATCTACATCGCCGACGCGGCGCTGTACCTGAAGGCGACCGAGCCCGGCCTCGGCATCAAGGACCCCTACGCGCTGGACCAGAAGCAGTTCGACGCTGCCGTCGCCCTGCTGAAGAAGCAGAACGCGAACATCGGCGAGTACTGGAGCGACTACCTCAAGGAGATCTCCGCGTTCAAGAGCGGCGACTCCGTGATCGGCACCACCTGGCAGGTCATCGCCAACCTCGCCGCCGACGAGGGGGCGAAGGTCAAGGCGTTCGTCCCCGCTGAGGGGGCGACCGGCTGGTCCGACACCTGGATGGTCTCCGCCAAGGCCAAGCACCCCGACTGCGCCTACAAATGGCTCGACTGGATCGTCTCGCCGAAGGTCAACGCCCAGGTCGCCGAGTACTTCGGGGAGGCGCCCGCCAACTCCGAGGCGTGCGACCTGACCAGCGACAAGAACTTCTGCGCGACCTACCACGCCTCCGACGAGGACTACTGGAAGAACATCGCCTTCTGGAACACGCCCATCGAGCAGTGCCTGGACGGCCGCACCGACGTCAGGTGCGTGCCGTACGCGAAGTGGGTGCAGGCCTGGACCGAGATCAAGGGCTGAGGCATGGCCTTGACGACACGGACCGCGGGGGCGCTGCACCGCCGCCCCCGCCTCCGGCTCGCCCTGCTCCTCACGGCCCCGCTGCTGTGGCTGGCGGTGCTCTACCTCGGCTCGCTGACCGTGCTGTTCGTCTCCGCGTTCTGGACGACCGACTCCTTCACCTCCGAGGTGGTCAAGGTCTGGTCGACCGACAACTTCCACGAGCTGTTCACCACGCCGGTGTTCCGGCAGGTGGTCCTGCGGAGTGTCGGCGTGGCGCTGGCGGTCACCGTCCTGTGCGCGGTGATCGCCTTCCCGGTCGCCTTCTTCACGGCACGGGTCGCACGGCCCCGGTGGCGACCGCTGCTGGTCGTCGCCATCCTCACCCCGCTGTGGGCGAGCTACCTGGTCAAGGTGTACGCCTGGCGGCTGATCCTGTCCGAGGGCGGGCTCGCCGACTGGATGCTGAGGCCGTTCGGGCTGACCGGACCCGGGTACGGGCTGACGGCGGCCGTGCTGACCCTGACGTACCTCTGGCTGCCGTACATGATCCTGCCGGTCCACACGGCGCTGGAGCAGGTGCCCGCCAACCTGCTCGACGCGTCGGCGGACCTCGGGGCGCGGGCCGGCCGGACCTTCCGCTCGGTGGTCCTGCCCATGGTGCTGCCGTCGGTGGCGGCCGGGTCGGTCTTCACGTTCTCGCTGAGTCTCGGCGACTACATCACCGTGCAGATCGTCGGCGGCAAGACCCAGCTCATCGGCAACCTCGTCTACTCCAACATCGAACTCAACCTGCCGATGGCCGCCGCGCTCGGCACGGTCCCGGTGGCCGTCATCGTGCTGTACCTGCTGGCACTGCGCCGCACCGGCGCGCTGAGTAGTCTGTAGAGGAGCCCGTCGTGCAACTCTCCCGTTCCGCACGGATCGCCCTGCGCGTCGGCGCCGGCCTCGGCTTCGCGGTGATCTACGTCCCGCTCGTGCTCGTCCTCGTCAACTCCCTGAACCCGGACCGGAGCGCGAGCTGGCCACCGTCCGGCCTGACCGTGCACTGGTGGTCGGTGGCCCGGGAGAACGCGGGAGCCCGTGAGGCGCTGTGGGTGTCGGTCAAGGCGGGCCTCGGCGCCACGGCCGTCGCCCTGGTCCTCGGCACGCTCATCGCCTTCGCCGTCGCCCGGCACCGGTTCTTCGGCCGGGGCACCCTCTCCTTCGTGGTCGTCCTGCCGATCGCGCTGCCGGGGATCGTCACGGGCATCGCCCTCAACTCGGCGTTCGGCACGGTGCTCGAACCGTTGGGCGTCGGCCTGGGCCTGTTCACGGTGGTCGTCGGCCATGCCACCTTCTGCATCGTCGTCGTCTTCAACAACGTCGTCGCCCGCCTGCGCCGCACCTCCGGTTCCTACGAGGAGGCCGCGATGGACCTGGGCGCGAACACCTTCCGCGCCTTCGTCGACGTCACCTTCCCGCTGGTCCGCTCGGCCCTCCTCGCGGGCGCCCTGCTCTCGTTCGCCCTCTCCTTCGACGAGATCGTGGTGACCACCTTCACCGCGGGCCCGGGCGTCGAGACCCTCCCCCTCTGGATCTTCGACAACATGACCCGCCCGCGACAGGCACCGGTGGTGAACGTGGTGGCCGCCGCCCTGGTGCTGCTGTCGGTGATCCCGATCTACGTCGCCCAGCGGCTCTCGGCGGACACGGCGACGGGGAGCAGGGTGTGAAGCAGGCTTTTCACGGCAGCCGACACCACTACGCAAGCGGCTTGCGTTTCTTGCGCACATGACGCGACGACTTGCCGAAGTTGGCAAGAAGGTCGGGGTCAGTGAGGCCACGGTCAGCCGGGTGCGTCCCGCACGGCCCCGCGCTTGGCCGCCTGGATCTGCTCGTACACATGGGTGCGCAGTTCGGCGAAGCGCGGGGCCACACGCGTGTGCAACTGGTCCCGCTCGTCCGGCAGATCGACCTTGAGCTGCTCCTGCACGACGGTCGGGGAGGCGGACAGCACGATCACACGCTCGCCCAGGTACACGGCCTCGTCGATGTCATGGGTGACGAACAGGATCGTGATGCCGCGCTCCCGCCACAGCCGGCGCACCAGGTCCTCCAGGTCGGCCCGGGTCTGCGCGTCCACGGCCGCGAACGGCTCGTCCATCAGCAGGACCTCGGGCTCGTACGCGAGTGCGCGGGCGATGGCGACGCGCTGCTGCATCCCGCCGGAGAGCTGCCAGGGGTAGGCGCCGGCGGCGTCCGCGAGACCCACCGACTCCAGCGCGTCGGCGACCAGGCCGCGCCGTTGCGTCCTGGTCAGGCTCTTCTGCTTCAGGGGGAGTTCCACGTTGTCGGCGACCCGCATCCAGGGGAAGAGGCTGCGGCCGTACTCCTGGAAGACGAAGGCCATCCCCGGCGGCGGGCCGCTCACCTTCCGGCCTGCCAGGCGGACTTCGCCGGCCGTCGGGTCGAGCAGGCCGCCCATGCACTTCAGCAGGGTCGTCTTGCCGCAGCCCGAGGGACCGACGAGACACACGAGTTCCCCGGCGTCGACGGTGAAGGTCAGATCGCGCACCGCCTCCACCCGGCGCCCGGACCCCTCGTAGACCTTCTTCAGGCCGGATACGCCAAGAAGCGCGTGCATGGACCGCCCTTTCGCGTTCGGATGATTCACGGGGACCGCCGGGTCGAGGCGCGCAGGCCGTGGTACCAGGCGAGGACCCGACGCTCGACCAACTGGAAGACGACGGAGAGCAGGAACCCGAGCAGACCGAGGACGAGGATCCCGGTCCACATGTCGGGGATCGCGAAACTGCGCTGGAACTGGACGATCGTGAAGCCGATGCCGTTGCTGGCCGCGAACATCTCGCTGATGACCATCAGGATGATGCCGATCGACAGGGCCTGGCGCAGGCCCGCGAAGATCTGCGGGCTCGCCGAGCGCAGCACCAGATGGCGCAGCCGGGAGTGCCCGGAGATGCCGTAGGAGCGGGCCGTCTCCACCATCACCGGGTCGACGGCGCGGACGCCCTCGACGGTGTTGAGCAGGATCGGCCAGACGCAGCCGCTCGCGATCACGGTGACCTTCATGGTGTCGCCGATGCCCGCGAACAGCATGATGACCGGGATGAGGACCGGCGGGGGGACCGCCCGCAGGAACTCCAGGACCGGTTCGCACACCGCGCGCACCCGCCGGTAGGAGCCGATGACCGTGCCGACGGCGATACCGGCGACGGCCGCCAGCGCGTAACCGGCCGTCAGGCGCCACAGGCTGGGCAGGACGTCGTCGCGCAGCCGCTCGGCGGTCCACACGTCCGGGAAGGTGCGCAGGATGGTGCGCAGCGGCGGCCAGAAGACGTCGGTGCTGCTGTCCGACGCCAGCCACCAGACCACCACCAGCAGGGCGGGCAGCGCGATGACGAGGGCCAGTTGGAGTGCGAAGCGCCTCACACCGCCACCTCCCCGCGCACCGACTGGTGCCAGGCCAGCGCCCGCCGCTCCACGGTACGCGCGCCGACGTTGATGAGCAGCCCCAGAAGTCCGGTCACCACGATCAGCGCGTACATCTCCGGCACCGCCTGCGAGTTCTGCGCCACCGCGATCCGGGCGCCCAACCCCGGTGCCCCGATGACGAGTTCACCGGTGATGGCGAGGATCAACGCGACGGCCGCGGCCAGCCTGACGCCGGTGAAGACGTACGGCAGCGCGGTCGGCCACAGCACGTGCCGGACCCGCGCCCAGGTGCCCAGACCGTAGGACCGTGCCGTCTCGTCGGCGACGGGGTCGACGTCCTGGACGCCGTAGAGCGTCTGGATGAGGACCTGCCAGAAGCTGGCGTACACCACGAGCAGCAGCACCGAGCGCAGTTCGCTGCCGTACAGCAGCACCGCGAGCGGGATGAGGGCGACCGAGGGGATCGGGCGCAGGAACTCGATCGTCGAGGCCGTCGCCTCGCGCAGGTACGGCACCACCGAGACGACCACGCCGGCGACGATCCCCGCCGAGGCGGCGATGGCCAGGCCCAGGGCCCAGCCGGTGAGGGTGTCGCCGAGCGCCGTCCAGAAGGCGCCGTCGGAGAGCTCGTCGGCGAGGGCGCGCGCGATGCGGCTGGTCGGCGGGAAGTACGCCTCCTCGACCAGGCCGAGCCGCGGCACCGCCTCGCCCAGGGCGAGGAAGGCCGCGAGCCCGGCGGCGCCCAGCGCCGCGTCCTGGAACCTCACGGAAGCAGCGCGCCGACGTCGGGGGTCTTCTTGAAGAACCCGTCGCCCTCGCCCAGCTCGGCGAGCGCCTCGACGGACTCCCTGTTCGGCTCGGCCGGCCATTTCGGCAGGGTCACCTGCGCGAGGACCGACGCCGGGATCTTGGTGTACGTCGTGATGACCGCGCGTGCCTCGTCCGGGTGGGCCTCGGCGTAGGCGAGGGACTCGGCGGTGGCCTGCTGGAACTTCTCGACCACGTCGGCGTGCTGCTGCTGGTACTGCGTCGACGTGAAGTACAGGGCGACCGTGGTGTCCTTGGCCACGTCCACCAGCGGGGAGGCGATCACCTGGCCGCCCTGGCTCTTGATGGTGGCGAGCGCGGGCTCGACCGCGCAGGCCGCGTCGACCTGGCCGCCGTCGAGAGCGGCCGGCATCTGGTCGAAGGCCAGCTCCACGAACTTCACCTTGTCGGGGTCGCCGCCGTCCTTGCGGACCGACTCGCGCACCGCGGACTCGTTGATGTTCTTCAGGGTGTTGATGGCGACCTTCTTGCCCTCCAGGTCCTTCGCGGACCGGATCGCGCTGCCCTTCTTGACCGCGATGCCCGCGAAGTCCTTGCCTTCCACCCCCGTCGAGGCGATGCCGTTGGAGACCGCCTTGACGGGCACCCCGGACGACTGGGCGATCAGCAGGGAGGTGACGTTGGAGAAACCGAACTGGAACTGCCCGCTGGCGACGCCCGGCACGATCGCCGCGCCGCCGGACGCAGTCGATATCTGGAGCTTGAGCCCGTGCTTGCTGTAGAAGCCCTTCTGCTGGCCGAGATAGATCGGCGCGACATCGACGATCGGGATGAGGCCGAGCTTGACGGTGGTGGTGCCGCCGGACGACGATCCCGAGTCCGAGGCCCCCGAGTCGCCGGACGAACCACAGGCCGACGCGGTGACCAGTAACGCTCCGGCCGCGAGGGCGACGAGCAGACGACGCATGGCTCCTCCTGTGCAGACTTCGTTGTTCCGACAGGCTGTGCTTACGACAGGCTGTGCGCAGACCGCACAGTGGTGCTCAGCGCGAAAGGTATTGGTCTCGCGGGTCGAGGTCAACACCTTTGGCTGACAATATTGTTGACACTTGCTCGACGGAGGCGACGATGTCCGAAGCAGCAGCCCGCGCCCCGCACTTCGTCCGCTCCCTGGAGCGCGGCCTCGCCGTGATCCGCGCCTTCGACGCCGACCACGCGGAACTGACCCTCAGTGAGGTCGCCCGCACCTGCGGACTCACCCGCGCCGCGGCCCGCCGCTTCCTGCTGACGCTCGCCGACCTCGGGTACGTGCGCGCCGACGGCCGCGCCTACCGGCTCACCCCGCGCGTGCTGGAGCTCGGCTACTCCTACCTGTCGAGTTTCTCGCTGGCCCAGATCGCCGAACCCCATCTGGAGCAACTGGTCGAGAACACAAGGGAGTCGTCGTCCCTGTGCGTGCTCGACGGCGACGACGTGGTGTACGTGGCCCGGGTGCCCGCGCGCCGTATCATGACCGCGTCGATCACCGTCGGCACCCGCTTCCCGGCCCACGTCACCTCGGTCGGCCGGGTCATCCTCGCGCACCTGCCGCCGGCGGAGGCCGAACTCAGGCTCGCCCGTGCCGTGTTGACCCCGCTCACGGCCCGCACGATCGTCTCCGCCGACCTGCTGCGGGCGGAGCTCGACCGGGTGCGGCGGCAGGGATACGCCCTCGTCGACCAGGAACTGGAGGAGGGGCTGCGCTCGATCGCCGCCCCGGTGCGGGACCGGGGCGGCGAGGTGGTGGCGGCGGTCAACATCCCCGTGCAGGCCGGGCGTACGAGCCTCGCCGCGGTCCGGCGCGACCTGCTGCCGCCGCTGCTGGAGACGGTCGCCGGGATCGAGACGGACCTGCGGATGTCCACCGGGGCTACAGGTCCAGCACGAGCCTCTTCCCCCGGCACCGGGACACGCAGATCATCATCGTGTCCCCGGCCTCCCGCTCCTCGTCCGTGAGCACGGAGTCCCGGTGGTCCGGGGTGCCGTCGAGGACATCGGTCTCACAGGTGCCGCAGGTGCCCTCGGTGCAGGAGAACAGCACCTCGACACCACTGGCGCGCACGGCGTCGAGCACGGAGACGTCCGGAGCGACGCTGATCGTCGTGCCGGTCCGCGCCAGCTCGACCTCGAACTCCGTGTTCTCGCCCTCCGGTTGCCCCTTCGGGGTGAACCGTTCCATGTGCAGCAGCCCGGCCGGGCAGCGCTGCTCCACTGCGTCGAGCAGCGGCCCGGGACCGCAGCAGTAGACGAGGGTGCCCTCGGGGACGTCGTCCAGCACCGAGGCGAGGTCCAGGAGCCCCGTCTCGTCCTGGGGGGCGACGGTGACACGGTCGCCGTAGCGGCTCAACTCCTCGGTGAACGCCATGGACGCGCGGGTCCGGCCGCCGTACAGCAGGGTCCACTCGGCACCCGCGGCCTCCGCCGCCGCGAGCATCGGCAGGACGGGGGTGATGCCGATGCCGCCCGCGACGAAGCGGTACCGGGGTGCCGGGCGCAGCGCGAAGTGGTTGCGCGGGCCGCGCACCCGGACCTTGTCGCCCCGCCCCAACTGCTCGTGCACATGGGCGGATCCACCGCGCCCGGCGGGCTCGCGCAGCACGGCGATCCGCCAGGCGGTGCGGTCGGCCGGATCGCCGCACAGCGAGTACTGCCGCTCCAGGCCGGGGCCGAGGACCACGTCGATGTGGGCACCGGGCTCCCACGCCGGGAGCTGTTCGCCCAGCGGGTGGCGCAGGGTGAGGGCGAACACCCCGTCGGCCGCGAGGTCCTTGCGGTCGACGACGAGTTCGGCTTCGTACGCGTCACTCATGAACCGTTTCCTTGCGACTCGTCGCCTTGCGGGGCGGGTCCCTGGGGTGAGTGCCCGTTCGGGTGGGCGAGCATCCACTCCCACATCTCGATCGGGTCCTGCGAGGTGTGCTCACGGCCGCAGTGACAGGTGCCGTGCAGGGTATCGGTGCCCGGCAGCCAGTCGACGCGGTAGATCTCCCCGGTGGGCGCGGCACTCACAGGACCTTCTCCACGGGCTTGTCGCCCTCCTCGACGAGGCGGGCGAGGATGCGGCGGGCGGCGAGACCGCCGGTGTCGATGTTGATGCTGAGCTCCTGGTAGCCGGAGCGCTCGGTGCCGAGCGTCTTCTGGAGCAGGTTGAGCGCGTCCACGTCCTGCATGACGACCGTGTGGTTGTTGCCCCGCAGGAACTCGGTGACCTCGGCGTCCTCGGTCGCCCAGTCGCGCGAGACCATCCAGAAGTCGTACACGTGACCGTCAACGGACGGCGTGATGGCGTACGTGATCTCGGTGTGGAAGCCGTTCGGGTCGCTGCCGTCGGCCTCGGGCAGCACGCCGACCGGGGCGATGCGGCTGTGCAGCAGGTACAGACAGGGTGCGTGGTACTCGATGTCCTGCCAGCGGGTGATCCGGCCCTTGATCCCGGTGGACCTGGCGTAGAACGGCGGGCACTCGGCGTCGTCCATGTGCCGGCTGACCCGGACGATGCCGGCGCCCTCGTCGACCTCCGTGCTGATCGGGGTCTCGGCGACCTCTGGGGTGCCGATGTAGCCGCCGTGCAGATAGGTCTCGTGGGAGAGGTCGAGGAGGTTGTCGACGAGCAGTCCGTAGTCGGCGTCGATCGGCTCCATGCCGCGCACGGTGACCCAGCCGGGGGAGTCGAGGTGCCTGGCCCGCGGAACGGTGCCGGCGTCGGCGAGGGCCGGGTCTCCGATCCACACCCAGACCAGGGAGTCCAGCTCGACCACGGGGTAGGAGGCGACCCGGGCGGTACGCGGTACGCGCTTCTGCCCCGGCACGTACACGCAGGTGCCCGTCGTGTCGTACGTGAACCCGTGGTAGCCGCACACGATCCGGTCGCCGTCGAGCCGGCTCGGCTTCTCGTGCAGCGGGAAGCGGCGGTGCACGCACCGGTCGGCGAGCGCGACGGGCGTCCCGTCCGCCTCGGTCCGGTAGAGGACGAGCGGTTCACCGAGGATCGTCCGGCCGAGCAGCTCCTCGCGCCCCACCTCTTGGCTGTAGGCGGCGACGTACCACTGGTTCCTGGCGAAGGCGGTCATGTGCGGCATCGTTGCGGCTCCCGTCTCTCTGCTGTGCTGGCATCGTCTTGGCGACCGGAGGGGCACGGCAACACCGCTTCCGTCTCACGGAAGAAGAAGGACGCGGAACCCGGTGGCACGGGCCGGGGCGGGTCCGAGCTCGTCGCGGACGCCGGGGGAACGCGCATGATGAGTGCCGAGATCGTTCGGCCCGGCCGCGGAGGAAGACATAGTGATCGACATCGCCAGGGAGTACCGCGTCACCCTGCCCGCCTGGATCGACGGCGAACTCGCCCGTGTGCCCGCCGCCCTGCCGTCCCGGGAGGACCGCATGCGTCTGGTGCACCGCCTCGCCGACCGCAACTGGCGCGCGGGCGACGGCGGCCCGTTCGCCGCGCTCGTCGCGGAACGCGAGACCGGCCGGATCGTCTCCGTCGGCGTCAACGTCGTCCTGTCCAGCGGGGTCTCCAGCGCGCACGCCGAGGTCGTCGCGCTCGGCCTCGCCCAGCGGGCGACCGGCGGCTGGGACCTCGGCGGTGCGGGACTGCCCGCGCACGAGCTGGTCGTCAACTGGCGTCCCTGCGTGCAGTGCTACGGCGCCACGATGTGGTCCGGCGTGCGCGGCCTGGTAGTGGCGGGGGAGGGCCCGGAGCTGGAGGAGCTCACCACGTTCGACGAGGGGCCGGTGGGCGCGGACTGGGCCGAGCAGTTCAGGGCACGGGGCATCGAGGTCGTCGGCGATGTGCTGAGGGACGAGGCGCTCGCGGTGTTCCGCGGCTACCGCAAGGCGGTCGACGAGGGCGAGGTCGCCGTCTACAACGCCCGCGGGGGAGCGGACTGATCCTCTCGCGCCGCGAGGAGCCGGAACACCGACCCCACCCGTACCCCCGACTTTCACATCAGCGCCACCGCACCCTTCCCTGACGTTTGTTGCTCTTGGAACACTCGCTGCGCGCACCTTCCGTCACCCTCGGGCCATCGATGCGCAGGATTGAGAGGTCCCTCACTCATGTCCGACGTCAACCGGCGCAGATTCCTCCAACTCGCGGGCGCCACCACCGCCTTCACCGCCCTGTCGAACAGCATCCAGCGCGCCGCCGCGCTCCCGGCCCACCACCGCACGGGGACGATCGAGGACGTCGAGCACGTCGTCGTCCTGATGCAGGAGAACCGGTCCTTCGACCACTACTTCGGCTCGCTCAGGGGCGTGCGCGGCTTCGGCGACCCGCGCCCGGTGACCCTGGAGAACGGCCGGTCCGTCTGGCACCAGACGGACCGGAACGGCAAGGAGATCCTGCCCTTCCGTCCCGAGGCCGACGACCTGGGCATGCAGTTCATCCAGGACCTCCCGCACGGCTGGAACGACGGACACGCAGCGTTCAACGGGGGCAAGTACGACAAATGGGTCCCGAACAAGGGGTCCACGACCATGGCGTATCTGACCCGCGAGGACATCCCCTTCCACTACGCCCTCGCCGACTCGTTCACCGTCTGCGACGCCTACCACTGCTCGTTCATCGGCTCGACCGACCCGAACCGCTACTACATGTGGACGGGCTACACGGGCAACGACGGGCAGGGCGGCGGCCCGGTCCTCGGCAACGACGAGGCCGGCTACGGCTGGACCACCTACCCCGAGCGCCTGGAGAAGGCCGGCGTCTCCTGGAAGATCTACCAGGACGTCGGCGACGGCCTCGACGCGAACGGCAGTTGGGGCTGGATCCCGGACGCCTACCGGGGCAACTACGGCGACAACTCGCTGCTCTACTTCAACCAGTACAGGAACGCCGAGCCCGGCGATCCGCTGTACGACAAGGCCCGCACCGGGACCGACTTCACCAAGGGCGAGGGCTACTTCGACCGGCTCAGGGCCGACGTCAAGGCCGGAAAGCTGCCCCAGGTGTCCTGGATCGTCGCCCCCGAGGCCTTCACCGAGCACCCCAACTGGCCCGCGAACTACGGCGCCTGGTACATCGCCCAGGTCCTGGACGCGCTCACCGCGGACCCGGAGGTGTGGGCGAAGACAGCGCTGTTCATCACCTACGACGAGAACGACGGCTTCTTCGACCACGTGGTCCCCGCCTTCCCGCCCGGCTCGGCGGCCCAGGGCAAGTCCACGGTCGACCCCGCCCCCGACCTCTTCAAGGGCGACGCAGGCCACCCGGCCGGCCCCTACGGACTCGGCCAGCGTGTCCCGATGCTCGTCGTCTCGCCCTGGAGCAAGGGCGGTTACGTCTGTTCCGAGACGCTCGACCACACCTCGATCATCCGCTTCCTGGAGCGGCGCTTCGGCGTCCACGAGCCCAACATCTCGCCCTGGCGGCGCGCGGTCTGCGGCGATCTGACCTCGGCCTTCGACTTCTCCCGCAAGGACACCAGGCCGGTCGCCCTGCCGGGCACCGACGGCTACGAACCGCCGGACCGCGAGCGCCACCCCGACTACGTGCCCGTCCCGCCCGCCGTCGGCACCCTGCCGAAGCAGGAGCCCGGCCTGCGTCCCGCCCGTCCCCTCAAGTACGTGCCGCGCGTGGACGGTTCGGTCGACGCGAGGAACGGCACCTTCACCCTCACCTTCGCCTCGGGCGCCAAGGCCGGTGCCGCCTTCCTGGTGACCTCCGGCAACCGCACGGACGGGCCCTGGAGTTACACCACCGAGGCCGGCCGGACGGTCTCGGACACCTGGAACTCGGCGTACTCCAAGGGGTCGTACGACCTGACCGTGCACGGCCCGGCCGGCTTCCTGCGCGCCTTCCGGGGGTCGAACAGGAGCGCCGGCCCCGAGGTGACCGCCCGCCACACCGGCGACGACGTCGAGCTGACGTTCACCAACAAGGGCTCCGGCACGGTCCGTCTGAAGGTGACGAGCGGCTACGGCGATCCCGCGCGCACCTTCACCGTGCGGGTCGGCGCCACCGTACGGCACACCTTCGGGCTCGCCAGGAGCCGCCGCTGGTACGACCTCACGGTCACCTCCGAGGCCGAGCCGGCGTTCCTCAGGCGATTCGCCGGACATGTCGAGAACGGACGTCCCGGGGTGAGTGATCCCGCCGTAATCACCAGGTAAAGCCGTACGCGGAGCGGTCGTACACATGGCCGGAATGCGGTGGTCCCGGGGTAGTGTGCCCCGGTGACCACGCATTCGAACACACCTGCAGGCTGGTACCCCGATCCGCACGGAGCCGCCCAGACGCTCCGGTACTGGGACGGGGCGCAGTGGACGCAGCACACCCACCAGGACCAGCAGGGGGCGGGGCAGGCCGTGCAGGCCCCGCCGGCCCCGGCACCGCAGATGCCCCAGCAGTCGGCCGGTCCCGACCCGCGCGTGCAGCGTCAGGTGCAGCAGCAGGCCGGCGTCACCGGCGGCGGTGCGGGCGGCGGCACGCTGTTCACCGAGCCGGTGCTCGTGGTCAACCAGAAGGCCAAGCTGATCGAGCTGACCAACGAGTACAAGGTCATGGACCAGCACGGCAACCAGCTCGGCTCCGTCACCCAGGTCGGGCAGAGCGCCTTCCGGAAGATCGTGCGGTTCTTCTGGAGCATCGATCAGTTCATGAAGATCAGGCTGGAGATCCGCGACGCCCACGGGCAGCCGCTCATGCTGCTGACCCGGCCGGGCAAGATCTTCAAGTCCCGGGTGATCGTGGAGCGTCCGGACGGTACGCCGGTCGGTGAGATCGTCCAGCAGAACATGATCGGGAAGATCAACTTCGCGCTGATGGTGGACGGCCGGCAGGTCGGCGCGATCAAGGCGGAGAACTGGCGGGCCTGGAACTTCGCGATCGTCGACCACACCGAGAACGAGGTCGCCCGGATCACGAAGACGTGGGAGGGGCTCGCCAAGACGATGTTCACGACCGCGGACAACTACGTGCTGCAGATCCACTACCAGCTGCCCGAGCCGCTGCTGAGCCTGGTCGTCGCCACCGCGCTGACGGTCGACACGGCGCTGAAGCAGGACGCCCGCGGGTTCGGCTGAGCGTCCCTACAGCGGTGTGAGGTGCCCCGGCCCCGGCTGCCGGGGCACTGTCATGTCCCGCAGGGCCGGTTCCACCGACGCCGTCGACGGTTCGAGGGCCAGGACCGCCGCCACCGGGTGGTCGTCGTCCACCGCCACCGAAGGCGTACGGGTCAGCAGCACCACACCCCAGGCCGCGAGGCCCGCGCCCGCCAGGGCGAGCAGCACGCCCGCCGCGCCGCCCCGCAGTCCCTCGCCCAGCAGGGACAGGCCGATCACCGCGGCGGCCAGCGGATTGGCCAGGGTCACCACCGCGAGCGGGGCGCCGAGGCCGTCACGGTAGGCGGTCTGGGAGAGCAGGAGCCCGCCCGCGGCGAAGGCCGCGACCAGCAGGGCCACGCCGATCACCTGGACACTCAGAAGTGACTCGGAACGGTCCGTCGCTGCCACCGTCACGGTCTGGGTGAGCGCGGACGCCACGCCCGAGGCGACCCCGGACGCCGACGCGTGCCGGATGCCGGGCTTGGCACCGGGACGGGCCAGCACGCCGATCAGGGCCGCCGTCACCGCCGCCACCGCCACCGCCTCGGACGTGCTCAGCACCTTGCCGGGCTCGGAGCCCGACGCCACCACGAGGATCGCGGCGAGGCCGGCCAGCGTGTACGCGGTGCCCCGCCACTCCGTCGCGCTGACCCGGCGACCGGCGATCCGGGCGCCCAGCGGCACCGCGGCGACCAGCGTGAGGGCGCCGAGCGGCTGGACCACGGTCAGCGGGCCGTACTTGAGGGCGACGACGTGCAGCAGCGCTGCCGACGCGTTGAGGGCGACCGACCCCCACCAGGCGCCCGAGCCCAGCATCCGCAGCACACCGGAACCGGGATCGCGGGAGGCGAGGCGCTCCTGGGCCACGGCCGCGGCCGCGTAGGCGACGGAGGAGAGCAGCGAGAGGGCGAGGGCGAGCAGGGTGGCGTTCATCGGCCCGCTCCGACCAGGACGTTCTCCTCGGACTCGGCCGGGACGGGCTTCCCCTGGGTCGGGGCCGCCGTGGTGGCCGTCCGGTGCCGGGAGCGGAGCGGGACGAGGGTTCCCCGGGGCGAGGTCAGGGGGCGGACGACGGCGAGGACGACGCCGAGCAGGGCCGTCACCACGATCGCGTCCATCCAGTAGTGGTTCGCCGTCCCGACGATCACCGCCAGGGTCACCAGCGGGTGCAGCAGCCACAGCCACCGCCAGCGCGAGCGGGTCGCCACGATCAGGCCGATCGCCACCATCAGGGCCCAGCCGAAGTGCAGCGAGGGCATCGCGGCGAACTGGTTGGAGAGGGAGTCGGTCTGCGGCGGGCCGTACACGGAGGGGCCGTAGACCTTCGCGGTGTCGACCAGACCGGCCGCCGCGAGCATCCGCGGCGGGGCCAGCGGGAAGACGAGGTGCAGCACCAGGGCGGCGCCGGTGAGGCCGGCGAGGACGCGACGGGCCCACAGGTAGCGGGCGGGACGCCTCAGGTAGAGCCAGACCAGGAAGGCGACCGTGGCCGGGAAGTGGACGGTCGCGTAGTAGGTGTTCGCGAGGTGCGCGAGGGTGTCGCCGTGCAGCAGCGGCGACTGGACCGAGCCCTCTTCGGGCAGGTGCAGGGTCCGTTCCCAGTCCCATACGCGGTCGGCGTTGCGGTAGGCCTCGGTGGTGTGGCCCGTGACCAGTTGCCGGCCGAACTTGTAGACGAGGAAGAGCCCTACGACGAGCAGGAGCTCACGGACGAGCGGCGGCCGCGCTGTGGCGCCCGGCTCCGCTTCTGAAGGCTCGGTGCGGGCATTCATTCCCCCGGCCCTTTCGCTGACGGTGGTGCTGATGCTGAATCCGAACAACGTGGTGACTCGTCCGGATTCCAAAACTCATCGATACGACCTCGTACCGATACGCCAGTGTACCGATACGGTCGGGTACCGGTACACTGGCGTATCGATTGACATACGACACACTGGAATCCGGGAATGAAACGCGGCGGCCGCGAAAGCAGACCGGCCGCCGGAGCGAAGGAAGGGAAGAGCTCATGACGTCGCAGGCCGCGGACGGACCGGAGACGGTCGCCGCCTCGCGCCGCTCCAAGATCACGCCCGAGCGTGAACAGGAGTTCTTCGACGCCGTGCTCGAACAGGTCCGCGAATGCGGATACGACGCCGTGACCATGGAGGGCGTCGCCGCCAGCACCCGGTGCAGCAAGTCCACCCTCTACCGGCAGTGGAAGACCAAGCCCCAGTTCGTGGTGGCCGCCCTGCGCTCCCGCCGCAGGGCGAAGTTCGACGGGATCGACACCGGATCGCTCGCCGACGACCTGCGCGAGGCCGCCCGCGCCGCGGGCCGGTGGTCGATGCACGACACCAAGCTGCTCCAGGCGCTCGGCCACGCCGTCACCCAGGACGCGGAACTCGCGCGGGCCCTGCGTGAGGCGCTGGTCGAACCTGAGATCGCCGCACTGAGGCACATTCTCCAGCGTGGGGTCGACCGGGGTGAGATCGCATCCGGACACCCGGCGCTGGAATACGTCCCGGCCCAGATGTTCGGCGTCATCCGCGCCCGGCCCGTCGTCGACGGGAAGTACGCCGACCCGGACTACCTGGTCCGCTTCGTCGAGGCCGCCGTACTGCCGGCGCTCGGCCTGACCTGAGACCCAGGCCGCCGTCCACGGGATGACTGGACGGCGACCTGTTCGCGCCGCACCGTGGGGACGGGGGCGGCGCGCACCCCCCGGCCGGGTGGGGTGCCTCCCGAGCGGGGAGGCGCCCCACCCGGCCGCCCCGGGCCCGGGGGCCGGGCGTCAGACGTCCTGGCCGCTGCCGCCGCCCGTCGACACCTTGATCCCCTTGGTGATGTCGTCGATCACGCTCTGGCCCTCTTCGACGTCGACACCGAAGCGCACCACCACGATCTGCTGCGGGTTCGCCGGGGACGGGAAGGCCAGGGACTCCACATAGCCGTCGGAGCCCTTGCTGGTGACCGCCTTCCAGCGGACCCGGTAGCCCTTCTGCCCGGCCACCGTCACCGCCTCGGAGTCGAGCACGTCGTGCGAGGTGATCGAACCGTAGGTCTTGCCGCCGTAGGACTGCTCCGCGTTCGCCTCGATGTCGGCCTTCGCGACCGCCTCGGCCGTGCTGCCCTTGGTGCCCAGGGCCAGGGCGGGCGCCGAGTAGGCACCGCCCTTCGTGCACTTCTGGGAGGTGTCGCCGGGGCAGGCATAGGAGTCGTTGGAGGTCACGGACGCGCCGACCTGGATCTCCTGGCCGTACCAGTCGTCCGGGACGGGAAGGCTGATCCCGTCGATGGAGTCGGTCACCGAACCGCTCTCGATCCTCGGCGCCTCGGACCCCCGCGGCGAGGGCGACGCGCCGCCGGAACCCCCGCTGCCGCCGGAGCCGCCGTTGCCGCCGAACGGTCCGCCCTGGCCGCCCGGGCCCTGCGAGGTGGCCGCGTCGTCCTTGCCGTTTCCGCTGTCGGCCAGGGCGTACACCCCCACGCCTATGCTCGCCAGCACCACGACCGCCACGGCCACGGCTATGCCCGTGCGGCCGCGCCGCGTTCCGGTCGGCGGCTGAGCGGGATACGGCGGATAAACCGGATAGGGCCCGGCGTCCCCGGGGCTCGCGACCTGTTCCGGGGGACCCCATGCGGCGGCCGATCCGGCGGGCCGGGTCCGCTCGGTCCACGCCTTGCCGTCCCACCAGCGCTCGGTGGCGGGACCGTCACTTGTCTGCCCGGGATCGGGGTACCACCCGGGGGGAGTCTCCTGCGTCATGCCCCCACCGTATGAGCACTCGGTGAAAGAGGGATGAGAGGGGCGCGGCCGATTCAGGCCGAGGTCCCGACGCGCGATCCAGCGCACCGGCCGTTCCCGCGCGGCCGGGGCGATCCGGCCGGTACGCCCTGATCGACCCCGAACCGTCCGCCGGGACGAGGAACTCGGGGACGTGGGCCGCCCCCCTTCAGACCCCGGGGCGTTCAGACCCTGCTCAGCTCTGGAGCCTCAACCGGGCGGCGGGCGGAACGAGGACGGTTGAGGTCGATGCGGACGCGATCGCGCGGCACCTCGGCAACGGGCGTCCCGCCTCCCCCCGGATGGACTCCAGGTGTTCCATGCACCAGGACTGACGGGCGGTCAGGTCCGTCCACGGCAGGTCATGGGCGGGGCGCGTCGCCCGCCCGTACCGCAGGTCACCCGACAAGGCAACAGGTACCCCGACCGCCCTCCGCTTCCGCACCCGGACGGCTACGCTCGAGATCTGTACGTCGTTCGGGCGACTTGGGGAGGTAGCGGGATGACGGAGGTACGGCCCATGGCGGCCGCCCCGGCCTCGCTGTGGGAACGCGACGAGGAACTCGCCGCCGTGGAACGGGTGATCGACTCCCTGTGCGCGGGCCGCACGTCCTCGGGCAGTGTGCTGGTCATCCGCGGCGAGGCCGGCTTCGGCAAGACCGCCCTGCTGGCCGAGACCCGCCGCATCGCCGAGGCACGCGGCTGCACCGTCTGGTCCGCCCGCGGCGGCGAGACCCTCAGGTCCGTCCCCTTCAACGTCGTACGCCAACTGCTCCAGCCGGCCCTCCTGTCGCTGATGCCCGAGGAGGCCCGCGAGTACCTCGGCGACTGGTACGACATCGCCGGCCCCGCCCTCGGCATCACGGACCCCGGTGAGCGCCAGGCCGACCCGCAGGGCGTGTGCGACGGACTGGTAGCCGCGGTGCGCCGGCTCGCGCGCCGGGACTGGCCCCTCGTGCTGATGGTCGACGACGCCCACTGGGCCGACCAGGAGACCCTGCGCTGGCTCGCCGCCTTCGCCGAGCGCCTGGACGACCTGTCCGTCCTGGTCGTGGTGGCCCGGCGCCCCGGCGAGGCCACCCCCGAGAGCGCCCGCCTCCTGGAGACCGTGGCCGCCGCCGCGGGCGGGCCCGTCACCAGCCTCAGCGCCCTCACCCCGGAGGCCACCGCGGGCCTCACCCGCGCGACCCTGGGCGAGCACGCCGACGCCCCGTTCTGCCGTGAGGTGTGGGCCGTCACCGGCGGCAACCCGTACGAGACCGTGGAACTCCTCGCCAAGGTCCGCGACAGCGACATGGAGCCCGGCGAGAGCTCCGCGAACGAACTGCGCGAGCTCAACCGCTCGGCCCGCGGCGGCGGACTCGTCGCCCGCCTGGAGGAACTCGGCATCGACGCCACCCGGTTCGCCTGGGCGGCCGCGATCCTCGGCACCGACATCTCCGTCGGCCTGGTGGCCAAGCTCGCCACCCTGAAGCCCGACACGGCGGCGCGCTGCGCCGAACTCCTGCGCAGCGCCCGCATCCTGACCAACTCCGGCGCGGAGGACGGCGAGCTGGAGTTCGTGCACCCGCTGATCGCCACCGCCGTCTACGACTCCATCCCGGACGCCCTGCGCACCGCCATGCACGGCATCGCCGCCCAGCTCGTCACCGACTCCGGGCTCGGTGCCGCGGCCGCCTCCCGGCACCTGCTCCAGGTCCACCCGGACGACGACGAGGAACTCGTCGAGCAGCTGCGCGAGGCCGCCCGCGAACACCTGCTCGTCGGCGCCCCGGACGCCGCCCGCCGCTGCCTGGAGCGCGCCCTCCTGGAACCCCCGGCACCCGAGGTCCACGCGCGCGTGCTCTTCGAACTCGGCTGCGCCACCCTCCTGACCGCCCCCGCCAAGACCATCGGCCACCTCCAGACCGCGCTCGCCATGCCCGGCCTCGAGGGCTCCGCACGGGTGGACGCCGTGATCCGCCTGTCCCAGGCGCTCATGCACAACAACCAGCTCGAGGAGGCGGTCCGCACCGTCGAGGCGGAGGCCGCCCGGCACGAGGAGGGCTCGGCCCGGCTCCGCCTCCAGGCCGTCCAGTACACCTGGGAGGGGCTCTACCCGGGCGAGGCCGGCTCACCGGACCGTTCCGAGCGCCTCGCGGCCCTGGCCGCGAAGTGCACCGGCCGGGACAACTCCGAGCGGGCCCTGCTGATCCTGCGGGGCTTCGACGCGATGGCCCGCGGCGAGAGCGCCGAGGAGATCGCCGAGGTCTGCGACCGCGCCCTCGTCAACGGCCGCCTCGCACCCGGCCTCGGCTGGACCGACACCGAGTGGGGCCTCGAACTGCCCCTCATGCTGGCCAGCGCGTACGCCTTCACGGACCGGCTCGACCGCGCCGAGGCCCTCTACAGCGACGCCCTGCGCACCTACGAGTCGGCCGGCTGGAGCGGCGGCCACCTCGCGCTCGCCCACGCCTACGTCGGCCTGGGGCACCGTCGGCGCGGCCGGCTCCGGGAGGCGGAGACCTCCCTGCGCGAGTCGCTGCGGCTCGCCGAACGGGTCGGACGCGGTCTGCCGCTGTACTGGTCGGCGACGTGCAACCTCGTCGACACGCTGCTCGCGCGAGGCCATGTCGAGGAGGCGTGGGCGATCGCCGAGCAGTACGGCTTCGCGCCGCCGTACCCGTCCACGATCGTGCTGCCCGACCCGCGGTCCGTGCGGGGACGGCTGTTGCTGGCCGTGGGCCGCACCAAGGACGGGATCAACGAACTGGACGCCGCGGAGAAGGCGGCGGCGGTCCGGGGCCACCACAACCCGGTGCTGGTGCCGTGGGCGGCCGACCTCGCGCGTGCTCTCGCCGTCGAGGACCCGGTGCGGGCCGCCCAGTTGGCCACGGAGGCCCGCCGGCACGCCGAGCGGCTCGGCACGGACACGGCGATCGGTGAGGCGCTGCGGTGTGCGGCGGCCCTGGAGACCGGGCAGCGGGCGGTGCGGCTCGCCGCGCAGGCGGTGGCGTACCTGGAGGCGTCGCCCTGTCAGTACGAGCACGCGGCGGCCCGGGTCGAGTACGGCATCGCGGCGCGGTCCGTGGCCGAGCTCAACCGGGGCCTGGCGCTGGCGCGTTCCTGCGGGGCGGACGGGCTGGCGGCGCAGGCCCGGGAGGTCCTGGAGACGGGGCGGGGGCTGCGCTGACCTCGTGCGCGGGCCGGCGGGGGCTGCGCTGACCTCGTGCGCGGGCCGGCGGGGGCCGGTCGCGCGGGTTCCCGCGCCGCTGGGCAGCTACGGCGCGAGGAGTCGGTCCGTCAGCGTCGCCAGGCGCTTCTGCACCTCCCTGTCGTACGTCTCCTCGTGCGCCCGCGCCGGACGCGTCCCGTCGAAGTAGCCGCCCGTTCCGAGATCTCGGGTGGCCAGGGCCAGCACACCGGGAGCCCCGTCCGCGACCGTCGACCACGGGGCGACGCCGCCCTCGCGCACCATCGCCGTGTCCATGAAGGTCGCCGGGTGCAGGACGTTGACCGCGACATCCGTGCCCGCCAACTCCTCGGCCAGGGCGAAGGTGTGGGCCGCGAGGGCGAACTTGGCACGGCAGTAGGCCGCGAACCCGTCATGGCCGCGGGTGAACTCCGGGTCGTCGAAGTCGATCGGCTCCTGGCCCGCGGACCCCACGTTGACGACGCGCGCGGGGGAGTTCGCCCGCAGCACCGGAAGCAGGGAGCGGGTCAGCGCCACCGGCGCCAGATAGTTCACCGCCAGCCGCAGTTCATGTCCGTCGGCGCTCACCTCCCGGCCCGTGCCGGGCGAGCCGGAGCCCACGCCCGCGTTGTTGACCAGGACGTCGAGCTCGGGGTGGGCGTCGGCGACCTTCGCGCCCAGCTCGCGCACCTGGTCCAGGGAGGCGAGGTCGGCCACGAAGCCCTCGGCCCGCCCCTCCGTCCGCAGTTCCGCCACCAGGCTCTCGGTGCGGTGCGGGTCACGGCCGTGGGCGAGGACGAGATGGCCGGAGCGGACCAGCTCGAAGGCGACGTAACGGCCGAGACCCGAGGTGGCACCGGTGATCAGGATGGTCGACATGCCCTCACGGTAGGCACATCGCCGTCCCTCGTGCCTGCCCCTGCCGGGGTCACCCTTCCGTCTCCTCCGCCAGCACCCGCTGGGCCGTGGCGAACGCCGAGTTCGCCGCCGGTACCCCGCAGTAGACGGCCGTCTGGAGCAGGACGGCCCCGATCTCCTCCGGGGTGAGGCCGTTGCGGCGCGCCGCCCGCACATGCATGGCCAGCTCGTCGTAGTGGCCGTGCGCGACCAGCGCCGTCAGGGTGATCATGCTGCGCTCGCGGCGGCTGAGCGTGGGGTCGGTCCAGATCTCTCCCCAGGCGTAGCGCGAGATGAAATCCTGGAAGCGGGCGGTGAACGGGGTCTGCCGGGCCTGCGCCCGGTCCACATGGGTGCCCCCGAGCACCTCGCGCCGTACCTCCATGCCCCGCTTGGCACCTCCGTCGAGGTGCGTGCGCAGGGCGGTGAGGACGGCCTCCGGGCACTGCGCCGGGGCCAGGTGCGAGGCCCCGGGGAGCTCGACGAGCGTGGCGCGCGGCACCCCGTCGGCGATCTCCCGCAGATGGGGCGGCGGGGTCGCCGGGTCCTCGCGGCCGGCGATCAGCAGGGTCGGCGCCAGGATCTGGGGCAGCCGCTCGCGCAGGTCGAAGGAGCCCAGGGCGTCACAGCAGGCCGCGTACGCCTCCGGATCGGCCTCGGCGTGGTCCCGTACGAGCTCCGGCACGCTGAAGTCGCCCGCGAACCAACGGGAGTTCGCGCTCTCCAGCAGCCACTCCATCCCCTCCCGGCGGACCCGTTCGGCCCGCTCCTCCCACGGCTTGCTGCCGTTGAAGTGGGCCGAGGAGCAGATCACCGTCAGCGACGCGACACGCTCCGGGTGGTGTACCGCCAGATGCAGACCGACCGCGCCCCCGAGTGACACCCCGGCGTACGCGAACCGCTCGACGCCGAGCGAGTCGGCGAGCGCCAGCACCAGATCGGCGAGGTCGCCCACGGTGGCGCCGGGGCCGATCAGGCCGGCCGCCGAACCGCCGTGGCCGGGCAGGTCCCAGCGGACCACCCGGTGGGTGAGGGACAGCTCCGGCGCCACCTTGTCCCACAGGGCGTACGAGGTCCCGAGCGACGGCCCCAGCAGCAGCGGGGGAGCGGAAGCGGGGCCCTCGGCGCGGTGGTTGAGGACTTGTGCGGTCAAGGTCGCTCCAGAGCACGGTCGGTGAGGGCACCGGCCGAGCCGGTGTAGTGGGTGGGGTCGGTGAGCTCGCCGAGGTCCACGTCCTTCAACTCGCTCTCTCGCGAAAGGAGTTCACCGAGAGAGGCACCTTCGGTGTGGGTCCGCCTGGCGAGTTCCGTCAGCAGTTCCTTGGCGCGGGCGCGTCCCAGGACGGGGGCCAGCTCGGCGGACAGCCGCTCGGAGACGATCAGCCCGTGGGTGAGGTCGAGGTGGGCGCGCATGGCGTCGGCGTGGACCCGGAGCCCCTCGGTCAGGTCGGCGGCGTCCCGCGCGGCTCCGCCGGCCAGCCGCAGCAGGTCCCTGAGGGGCTCCCACTCGGCGTGCCAGGCGCCGGCCGGCCGCTCGTCCTCGGCGGCCAGGGAGCCGTACAGCGTGGCCGCGAGCTGCGGCGCGCGCCGGGCGGCGGCGGCGATCAGCGTGGCCCGCACGGGGTTCGCCTTGTGCGGCATCGCCGAGGAGCCGCCCCCGCTGCCCTCCGCGACCTCGGCGATCTCGGTGCGGCCGAGCACGAGCACGTCGGCGGCGATCTTGCCCAGCGCGCCGGCGGTGAAGGCGAGACAGCCCGCGAGGTCGGCGATGGGGGTGCGCAGGGTGTGCCAGGGCAGTTCCGGTGCGCGCAGCCCGAGCTCCGCGGCGTAGGCCGCCGTGAGGTCCCGGGGGTCCTCGCTGCCGTACGCCGTGAAGGCCGCCAAGGTACCGGCGGCGCCGCCGAGTTGGACGGGCAGGGAGCCGCGCACCACCGCGACCCGGTCCCGCGCGTCCAGGACCAGCGAGCGCCATCCCGCCGCCTTGAGTCCGAACGTCGTCGGAACGGCGTGCTGCGTGAGGGTCCGTCCCGGCATCGCCGTGTCGCGGTGCTCGGCGGCGAGCCGGGCCAGGGCCTGCTGGACGCGGAGGAGGTCGGTGAGGACGAGGTCGAGCGTGCGGGAGGCGACCAGCATGGCCGCCGTGTCCAGGACGTCCTGGCTGGTGGCACCCCGGTGGACGTACGGGCCGTACTCCTCGCCGACCGCCTTGGTGAGGTCGGCGACCAGCGGGATGACCGGGTTGCCGCCGCCGCGCGCACGCTCCGCGAGGGACCGTACGTCGAACCGGGCCGCATCGGCCGCCTCGGTGACCGCGTCCGCCGCCTCCTGCGGGGCGAGCCCCAGACGGGCCTGCACCCGGGTCAGCGCGGCCTCCGCGGCCAGCAGCGCCTGGAGGTGGGCGGCGTCGGAGGTCGCGGAGGCGGCGGGGGAGGCCGCCCAGCCGGGGCCGAGCAGTCCGGTGTCCGGATCGGGAGAAGTCACTGGAACTCCAGGAAGACCGTTTCGCCTTCGCCCTGAAGGCGGATGTCGAAACGGTAGGTGCCGTCGCCCTGCCGACGCGCGATCAGCGTGTCGCGCCGCTCCTCCGGCACCCGGGCCAGC
The DNA here is from genome assembly GCF_044756385.1 of Streptomyces sp. NPDC091972. Taxonomy (NCBI): domain Bacteria; kingdom Bacillati; phylum Actinomycetota; class Actinomycetes; order Kitasatosporales; family Streptomycetaceae; genus Streptomyces; species Streptomyces sp. NPDC091972. Next base: position 132,542 of record NZ_JBIVSV010000001.1, read on the forward strand.
AGTGGGTCCGCGGCCAGGGCCGCCTCGTCGCCCGGCAGGTAGATCCGGGTGTACAGGTGCACCAGCAGCCCGCGCGCGAACACGCACACGCTGATGTAGGGGGCGCTCCGCCCACGCGCACCCGGCCGCAGCGTACGCGCGCTCCAGTGACCGTTGGCGTCGGTCTGGACCCGCCCCCAGCCGGTGAACTCCACGCCGTTGCGGCCGAGGTAGCCGCCGGTCGCGGGGTCGCGACGGATCGAGCCGTCGACGCGCGGGACGTTGCCGTCCGGGTCGGCGCCCCACAGCTCCAGGAAGGCGTCGGGCAGCGGGTTGCCCTCACCGTCGGTGACGTGGCCCTGGAGGACGATCGTGTCCGGATGGCCGACCGGGGCGATGTCGCCGCCGCCGGGGAAGGGCAGGGCGTGACCGTAGAAGGGGCCGACGGTGTGCGACGGGGTCGGCAGCACGGTCTCCGGACGACTGGTGTCGATCTTCGTCATGGCTGGTCAGCGTCCTTCTTCGATCCAGGTGGCCTGCGGTCCGTCGAGCACGATGTCCCAGTGGTAGCCCATCGAGAACTCCGGTACGGACAGGCTGTGGTCGTAGGTGGCGACGAGCCGCTGGCGGGCCGCGTCGTCCGTGACCGACTGGATGATCGGGTCGTAGGGGAAGAGCGGGTCGCTCGGGAAGTACATCTGCGTCACGAGCCGCTGGGTGAAGGCCGTGCCGAAGATCGAGAAGTGGATGTGGGCCGGCCGCCAGGCGTTGAGGTGCTGGCGCCAGGGATAGGGGCCCGGCTGGATGGTGGTGAAGCGGTAGAAGCCGCTGTCGTCGGTCAGCGTGCGCCCGACGCCCGTGAAGTTCGGGTCCAGCGGGGCGTCGTGCTGCTCGCGCTGGTGGGCGTAGCGGCCGGCCGAGTTGGCCTGCCAGATCTCGACGAGCTGACCGCGCAGCGGACGGCCGTCGCGGTCCAGGAGCCGTCCCTCCACGGTGATCCGCTCACCGATGGGCTCCCCTGTGTGCTGCCGGGTCAGGTCGTTGTCGATCTCGGTGATGTCCCGTTCGCCGAAGGCGGGGGAGTGCAGCTCGACCAGTTCCGGGTCCTGGGAGACGTCGATGCCGATCGGCGGCTGTTTCGGGTGCCGAAGGACCGAGGAGCGGTAGGGCGCGTAGTCGCGGCGCGGCTGGTGCTCGACGGGGGCGCCGTCGGCGAGCCGCTTCTCGTAGGCGGCGTGCTCGGCGGCGATTTCCCGGTCGATGTCCTGCTGGGTGAGAGTCATGGGATTCCTGCGTTCCGTTAGCGTTCGAGGACGAGAGCGAGACCCTGGCCGACGCCGATGCACAGGGAGGCGACACCCACTCCGCCGCCCCTGCGGGCGAGTTGGTGGGCGACGGTGCCCGCCAGGCGCGCACCGGAGGCGCCCAGCGGGTGGCCGAGGGCGATCGCCCCGCCCTGCGGGTTGAGGATCGCCGGGTCGAACTCGGGCCACTCGGCGACACATCCGAGCACCTGGGCGGCGAACGCCTCGTTCAGCTCCAGCACTGACAGGTCGTCAAAACCCTTGCCCGCCTTGGCGAGTGCCCGGTTGACCGCTTCGACGGGGGCGAGCCCGAAGTAGTGCGGGTCCAGGGCGTGGACTCCGGTCGCGGAGATCCGGGCCAGCGGCTCCCGGCCGGTCGCGGCGAGGCCCTCGTCGTCGACGAGCAGCAGTGCGGCGGCACCGTCGTTCAAGGGCGAGGCGTTGCCCGCGGTCACCGTGCCGCCGTCCTCGCGGAACGACGGCTTCAGCTTCGCCATGGCCGCGAGCGACGCGTCCGGCCGTACGCACTCGTCGGCGCCGAAGACGACCGGCTCGCCCTTGCGCTGCGGCACCGGCACGGGCGCGAGCTCGGCGTCGAACAGCCCCGCCGCCCGGGCCGCGGCCGCCTTCTGGTGCGAGGCCAGGGCGAACTCGTCCTGCTGCTCACGGCTGATCTTGTGCTTGTCGGCGATCAGTTCGGCCGACTCGCCCAGCGGGATCGTCCACTGCGGTTCCATCCGCGGGTTGACCATGCGCCAGCCCAGCGTGGTCGAGTACAGCTCGGCGTGCCCGGCGGGGAACGGCTTGTCGGACTTGGGCAGCACGTACGGCGCCCGGGTCATCGACTCCACACCCCCGGCGACGGCGACGGAGGCGTCCCCGACGGCGATCGCCCGGGCCGCCTGGATCACCGCCTCCAGACCCGAGGCGCACAGCCGGTTGACGGTCACGCCGGGAACGGAGGTGGGCAGACCGGCCAGCAGCCCGGCCATCCGGCCCACGTTCCGGTTCTCCTCGCCCGCGCCGTTGGCGTTGCCGAAGTACACGTCCTCGATCCGGGACGGGTCCAGGTCGGGTGTACGGGCGAGCAGTTCACGGATCGCGTGAGCGCCCAGGTCGTCCGGGCGGACCGGGGCGAGTGAGCCGTTGTAGCGGCCCATCGGGGTACGTACCGCGTCGACGATGTAGACGTTCCTCACCGCAGGTCCTCCGCGAGGGTCAGTTCGGCATCGGTCTTGGCGGTGATCTCCTCGACGCCCACCCCGGGCGCCGTCTCGACCAGCACCAGACCGTCCCCGGTGACGTCCAGGACGCCGAGGTCGGTGATGATCCGGTTCACGCACGCCTTGCCGGTCAGCGGCAGCGCGCACTCCTTGAGGATCTTCGGGCTGCCGTCCTTGGCGGTGTGGGTCATCACCACGATGACCGTGCGGGCGCCGTGGACCAGGTCCATCGCCCCGCCGATCCCGGTGATCAGCTTGCCGGGGATGGCCCAGTTGGCCAGGTCGCCGGTCTCGGACACCTGCATGGCGCCCAGCACGGCCACGTCGATGTGCCCGCCCCGGATCATGCCGAAGGAGAGCGCCGAGTCGAAGAAGGAGGCGCCCGGCAGCACGGTGACGGTCTCCTTGCCCGCGTTGATCAGATCGGGGTCGACCTGGTCCTCGGTGGGGTAGGGGCCGGTGCCCAGGATGCCGTTCTCGGACTCCAGGATCACCTCGACGCCCTCGGGGAGGTAGTTCGGGATCAGCGTCGGCAGTCCGATGCCGAGGTTGACGTACTGACCGTCCTGGAGCTCACGCGCGGCCCGCGCGGCCATCTGTTCCCGGGTCCAGGTCATCAGCTGCTCACCGTCCGCTGCTCGATCCGCTTGTCCCTCGCCTGCTCGGGCGTCAGCGCGAGGACCCGCTGCACGAAGATCCCCGGCAGGTGCACCGCGTCCGGGTCGATCTCGCCGGGTTCCACCAGCTCCTCCACCTCGGCGACGGTGACCTTGCCGGCCATCGCCGCGAGGGGGTTGAAGTTGCGGGAGGACTTGTTGAAGACCAGGTTGCCGTGCCGGTCGCCCTTCGCCGCCCGGACCAGGGCGAAGTCGGTGCGGATCCCGTGCTCGAGGACGTACTCCGTGCCGTCGAACTCCCGCACCTCCTTCGGCGGGGAGGCCAGGGCGACGCCGCCCTCGCCGTCGTAGCGCCAGGGCAGCCCGCCGTCGGCGACCTGGGTGCCCACGCCTGCCGGGGTGTAGAACGCGGGGATCCCGGCGCCGCCCGCCCGCAGCCGCTCGGCGAGCGTGCCCTGCGGGATCATCTCGACCTCCAGCTCACCGGCCAGGTACTGGCGGGCGAACTCCTTGTTGGCGCCGATGTACGAGCCGGTCACCCGGGCGATCCGGCCGGCGGCGAGCAGGACCGCGAGGCCCGACTCCATCGCCCCGCAGTTGTTGGAGACCACCGACAGGGAGCCGGTGCCCTGCTCGTACAGGGCCTGGATGAGCACGTTCGGCACACCGCTCAGCCCGAAACCGCCCACCGCGAGCGACGCGCCCTCAGGCACATCGGCCACCGCCTCCCGGGCCGTGGCGACCACCTTGTCCATCCGCGTAGCCCCATTCCAATTGCTCAGTGCACTGAGTATTTCAGCGAGGTTTCTCTTAAGCTGCCACTGTGGCAGCCTGGCGTCAAGACTCACTACTCTTCAGTGCACTGACTAAAACAGACCAGCCAACCTGACTCGGGAGCGCACATGGCCGCGGTGGACCTCACCACCCACCCCGGGCACCTCGCCCGGCGGCTCCAGCAGGCGCACTACCTGCTGTGGAACACGATGGTCTCCGAGGAGATCACCTCGCCCCAGTTCGCGGTCCTGAACGCGCTCGTCGCCGAGCCGGGGCTCGACCAGCGCACGGTGGGGGAGCGGGTCGGCCTGGACCGGTCCACCATCGCCGAGGTCATCAGCCGGCTCGGCCGGCGCGGACTGCTCGACAAGGTCCGCGACCCCCAGGACGGCCGCCGCTTCCTGCTGCGCCTGACCGACGACGGGGTGCGCACCCACCGCAAGCTGACCGTGCGCACCGCCCGGATGAACCAGGTCTTCCTGGCCCCGCTCTCCGAGGACGAGCAGAGCCGGTTCTTCGAGCTGATCCGCCGGGTCGCGGACGCGGCGGAGGGGCTCCGCAACCCCGCGGAGCCCCTCGTCACCCAGCCCTGATCAGGAGGCCTTCGCGAAGACGACCCACACCTGGCCCTCGGCGAAGTTCACCGGGGAGCCGTCCTTCGTGGTGAACTCCGTGCCGTCGGCGGCCTTCGCCCGCTTCCAGTTCACGTCGAAGGCGCGCCCGTCGCGCAGCACCTTCGCCTTCCCCGAGCCGACGGTCACCGTGTAGGGCGAGTTGTTGCCGAGGAAGTCGTGGAAGGCGGACTTGCGCACCTTCACGTACTGCACGACGACCGTGGCCGGGGCCAGCCTCTTCCCGTCGGCCGTCACGTCCGGTGCGCCGTCCATCGAGACCAGCCAGCGCTTCTTGCCCGGCGACCAGGTGAAGGTGAAGCGGGCGGCCGGGTAGCGGACCGTCTCCGAGGTGTCCCGGGTGCCTCCGGCCGGCGCGGGGCCGTAGCGGAAGCCTGTCGTCAGCGCGTCCGCGCCCGGCGTGGTCGGCACCAGGCGCTTCGGGCGCAGGTAGAGGTTGTGCGGGAGGACCTTGTCGGTGCCGCGGAAGTAGGCGTCGGCCGCCTTCTCGGGGGTCCGGGCGGTCAGCGGCGCCCCGTTGATCAGGGGCATCAGCTTGCCCTGGGCGCCGGAGAAGGCGAGCGTCGGGTCGTCGAACTGCCGCAGCAGCTCCAGGTCCGACTCGCGGGCACTGCGCACGGGGCCGACGGCCTTCGGCAGCTTTGTCGCGTACACGGCCATGAGACGGCTGAGGCCGCCCTCGACCTGCTCGGCGTAGACGACGTCCGCGGAGTCGAGGCCCGTCTGCGGCCGCGCCGCCCGTACGTTGTCGATCTTCACGGCGAGCACGGAGGGGTGGCGGGCCGTGCCGCTCGCCTCCGAGGAGTTCGGTTCCGAGGTGTCCGGTTGTGCCGTGCGGAACTGTCCGCGTCCGTCGTCGGTCGGGACACCGGGTGTGCCGTGTCCCGTGCAGCCCGCGGCGAAGAGGCCCGTGGCGGTCAGCAGTGCCGCCGCCGTACGGGCGCGTCTGGCGCGCGCCCCTTGCTCCGTACCCACCATGCCCACCGTGCCCGCCCGTCTCGTGTCTTTGATTGTGCGCTTATAAGTTCATTGGTGGCCATACCCGTCTGTTTCTGATTAGTCGCGTCGACTACGCCGATCGGCCCTGGATCGCGGTTGGGCGGGAGTCCCCCCGGGTACCCGGGGCGCCTGTCCGAGGACCGACACATGACCTGACGGAGGGAGTGCCGGGCGATGAAGGCAGTGACCTGGCAGGGCAAGCGGGACGTACGGGTGGAGGAGGTGCCCGATCCGAAGATCCAGGAACCGACGGACGCCGTCATCCGGATCACCTCGACCGGACTGTGCGGCTCCGACCTGCACCTCTACGAGGTACTCACTCCGTTCATGACGCCGGGCGACATCCTCGGTCATGAACCCATGGGCATCGTCGAGGAGGTCGGCGCCGCGGTCCCGGACCTCGCCGTCGGCGACCGGGTCGTGGTGCCCTTCCAGATCGCCTGCGGCAACTGCTGGATGTGCATGACCGGGCTCCCGACCCAGTGCGAGACCACCCAGGTCACCAGCGAGGGCATGGGTGCCGCCCTGTTCGGCTACACCCGTCTGTACGGTGCCGTACCGGGCGCCCAGGCCGAGTACCTGCGCGTCCCGCAGGCCCAGTTCGGGCCGATCAAGGTCCCCGAGGGCCCGCCGGACGACCGCTTCGTGTACCTCTCCGACGTGCTGCCCACCGCCTGGCAGGCCGTCGCCTACGCGGACGTCCCCGAGGGCGGCAGCGTCGCCGTGCTCGGCCTCGGACCCATCGGCGACATGGCCTGCCGGGTCGCCCAGGTGCGCGGCGCCGGGCGCGTCTTCGGCGTGGACCTGGTGAGCGAACGGCTGCGCCGGGCCCGGGCGCGGGGCGTGGAGACGTACGACCTCCGCAGCTTCGACAACGAGAAGGAACTGGTCCAGGCGATCCGCGACGAGACCGACGGGCGCGGGCCGGACGCCGTGATCGACGCCGTCGGCACCGAGGCCCACGGCAGTGCGGTCGCCCGCCTGGCCCAGAACGCCTCGGCCCTGCTGCCCCGGAAGATCAGCGGGCCGTTCGCCGAGCGCTTCAGCATCGACCGGCTCGCCGCCCTGCACACCGCCATCGAGCTGGTCCGCCGCGGCGGCACGATCTCCCTGAGCGGCGTCTACGGCGGCATGGCGGACCCGCTGCCCATGCTCACCATGTTCGACAAGCAGATCCAGCTCCGGATGGGCCAGGCCAACGTGCGTCGCTGGAGCGACGAGATCATCCCGTACCTCACCGACGAGGACCCGCTCGGCGTCGACGACTTCGCGACCCACCACGTACCGCTGTCGGACGCCCCGCACGCCTACGAGATGTTCCAGAAGAAGCGGGAGGGCGCGGTCAAGGTACTGATGCGGCCCTGACTTCGGCGGGCGGCACCGCGTCAGCCGAGCCGACGCTACGGGAGCGGCGCAAGCCGAGCCGCTGGGGTCTTGGCCCCACCGGCCGAACCCATGACGGTGAGTGCACCACACCAGCCGCGCGACGCACGCGGCACCAGTCCAGCCTGTACGGCCGGGGCCGCACCAGCCGAACCAACGCAGCCAGGACCCGCCACCAGCCACCCCCGCACGGTCGGAGCCGCTCCAGCCAGGCCGCGCACGGACAGGGCCGCCAAAGCCGGCGCTGCACGAGCCGCGCCAAGCCCAGGCCGGCCCAGCCCCCGGCTGCTGGTTTCCGGCCGCCCAGGTTCGGCTGGTGCGGTCGTGGCCTCGGCGGGTCCGGCGGGTGCCGTTCGGACCGCGCCCGGCTGTCGTGGACCTGACCGCGTCGGCTCTGCTGGTGCGGTCCGGCTCGAATGGCCGGGTGGCGTGGCGCCGGCCGCGCGGGCCCGGTCGCAGGAGGACCCGGTCGCGCGGGTTCGCCTGATGGGGTCCAGGCCCCCGCAGGCCCCGCTGGTGGCTCACGCCGCGTCCGCCCGGCTGGCTGGCTGGTGCGGTCCGGGCGGCTCCGACCCACCTGGTCGATCCGGCCGACGCGGTCCCCGCCTCTCCCGGCTCCGACCAACCCGGTCGACCCGGCCGGCGCCGTCCCCGCCTCGCCGTTCAGCCCAGGATTTCGTCCAGGTCGTAGCGCACCGGCTCCTCCAGCTGGGCGTACGTGCAGCTCTCCGGGGTGCGGTCGGGGCGCCAGCGGCGGAAGCGGGCGGTGTGGCGGAACCGTACGCCGTTCTCCATGTGGTCGTACGCCACCTCCGCCACCCGCTCCGGCCGGAGCGGCACCCAGGACAGGTCCTTCTTGCCCGACCAGCGGCTCGGCGCCCCGGGCAGCCGGGCGCTCTCGTGGGCGGCCTCCTCCGCCCAGGCGGCCCACGGATGCCCGGAGACGTCCGCCATCCGCAGCGGCTCCAGTTCTTCGATCAGCTCGGCGCGCCGCTTCATGGGGAAGGCCGCGGACACGCCGACGTGCTGGAGCGCGCCCCGGTCGTCGTGGAGGCCGAGCAGCAGGGAGCCGACCACGGGGCCGCTCTTGTGCAGCCGGTAGCCCGCGACCACGACGTCCGCCGTGCGCTCGTGCTTGATCTTGAACATGGCCCGCTCGTCCTGGAGATAGCGCAGGGTGAGCGGCTTGGCGATCACCCCGTCCAGGCCCGCGCCCTCGTACTCCTCGAACCACTGCCGGGCCACGTCGATGTCCGTGGTCGCCGGCGCCACGTGCACGGGCGGTGTCGTGCCGGACAGTGCCGTCGTCAGCAGGTTTCGGCGGTCGGTCAGCGGGACGTTCAGCAGGGACTCGTCCTCCAGGGCCAGCAGGTCGAAGGCCACGAACGAGGCCGGGGTCCGCTCCGCCAGGGTGCGCACCCGGGAGGCCGCCGGGTGGATCCGCTCGGTCAGCGCGTCGAAGTCCAGCCGTCCGTCCCGGGCGATGACGATCTCCCCGTCCATCACGCAGCGCTCCGGCAGCCGCTCCCGCAGCGCCTCCACCAGTTCGGGGAAGTACCTGGTCAGCGTCTTGCCGGTACGGCTGCCCAGTTCGACCTCCGCCCCGTCCCGGAACACGACGGCCCGGAATCCGTCCCACTTCGCCTCGTAGTGCATGTCCGGCGGGATCTTCGCCACCGACTTGGCGAGCATGGGCTTCACAGGGGGCATCACCGGCAGATCCATGGTCCGATTCTGCACGCGCATGCCCCGAAATGCCTGATATGCCGGGCTCGCTTACCGTGGCTCGCATGGGTGACGCGGTGGAACTGGAGGCGGGCGGCCGGACCGTACGGCTGTCCAGCCCGGACAAGATCTTCTTCCCGGAGCGCGGCTTCACCAAGCTGGACCTCGCCCGCTACTACCAGGCCGTCGCGCCCGGCATCCTGCGCGCCCTGCGCGACCGCCCCACCACCCTGGAGCGCTACCCGGACGGGGTGACCGGCGAGAACTTCTTCCAGAAGCGGGCCCCCAAGAACATGCCCGACTGGATCCCGACCGCCCACATCACCTTCCCCAGCGGCCGCAGCGCCGACGAGATGTGCCCCACCGAGGAGGCCGCCGTCCTGTGGGCCGCCCAGTTCGGCACGCTCACCTTCCACCCCTGGCCGGTCCGCCGCGCCGACGTCGACCACCCGGACGAACTCCGCATCGACCTGGACCCGCAGCCCGGCACGGACTACGACGACGCCGTGCGCGCTGCACACGAACTGCGGTCGGTGCTGGCGGAGTTCGGCGGTCTGCGGGGCTGGCCGAAGACCTCCGGCGGACGCGGCCTGCACGTCTTCGTGCCCATCGAACCGCGCTGGACCTTCACCCAGGTGCGGCGGGCGGCGATCGCGGTCGGGCGCGAGATGGAACGCCGGATGCCGGACCACGTGACCATCAAGTGGTGGAAGGAGGAGCGCGGCGAGCGCATCTTCCTCGACTACAACCAGACGGCCCGCGACCGCACGATCGCCTCCGCCTACTCGGTACGGCCCCGCCCGCACGCCCCCGTCTCCGCCCCCCTGCGCTGGGAGGAGGTCGGCGAGGCGCACCCGCGGGACTTCGACATCGCGACCATGCCCGCGCGCTTCGCCGAACTCGGCGACGTGCACGCGGACATGGACGATCACGCCTTCTCGCTGGAGCCTCTCCTGGAACTGGCCCGCCGTGACGAGCACGACCACGGCCTTGGCGATCTGCCGTACCCGCCCGAGTATCCGAAGATGCCGGGGGAGCCCAAGCGGGTACAGCCGAGCCGTGCCAGGAAGCCCGGTCCTACAGCTCCTTGATCCTGACGTCCCGGTACGAGATCACGTCCGTCGTGCTGTGCACCTGGAGTCCGATGTAGCCGGAGGAGAACCGCCGTCCGTCCGTGCCCGGGTCGTCCGAGCGGGCGGGGTAGAACTCCTGGCCGCCGATGTTGTCGAACTCGTTGATCAGCACGCCGTTGCGGTAGACCGAGTAGTGCTGGTCGACCACCCGGATCTCGTAGTCGTTCCACGTGCCCTTCTGGGTGACGCCCGCACCGGCGAGCCCCACCCGGTCGAAGCCGTAGACCGACCCGGTCTTGTACATGTCGCCGGACGGCGAGTCGAACACCTGCACCTCGTGGCCGTACTTGATGGCCGCCCACTCCGGCCGGGGCTCCTCCGGGTGGTCGTGGACCCACGGGAACCGCACGAACACACCGGAGTTGGCGTTGCCGGTGCCCGGGGCGTCGTCCCGCCACTGGAGCTTGAGCGAGAAGTCGCCGTACTTGCGTTCCGGGAACCAGAGCATGCCGAGACCGTCCCGCGTGGTGCCGGACGTGATCGTCCCGTCGCCGTTCGGGGCGAACGAACCGCCGCCCACCTGCTGCCACTTGGCGAAGGAGGCCGCGCTGCCGTCGAGGATCGTGCGGTAGCCCGCGGTCTGCCCCGGCCTGCCGATCCCGGACTCGCGGGCCGCCGCGTCGATCGCGTCGTACTCGCGCTCGTCGACGACCCCTTCCTTGTAGAGCTTGTCGAGGACCGTCTTCACGTGCTTGAGGAACAGCGCGTGGGACGTCCACTCCTTCTCGTCCTCGATCAACTCGTTGATACGGCACCGGCTGTTGGTGATCCGGTTCGGCACCCCGGAGTCGACCGTGCCGACGATCACCGTCAACCGCTCGTCGAGCTCGGCGCAGTTGGGCGCCGGGACCTGACTTGAGACCACAGTGAAGGTCACCGTGCGCGCCGCCGAGGTGTTGCCCGCCTTGTCGGTCGCCCGGTACGCCAGGGTGTGCGTGCCCGCCCGGTCGACGACCACGGGAGCGGTGTACGCGAGGTAGGGTCCGGCGTCGATCGAGTACTCGACCCCGGCGACACCCGAACCGCCCTCGTCCGTGGCGCTCACGGTGACGCGGGCGTTGCCCACGTAGGCCCCGTCGGAGTTCCGCGTGCCGTCCACGGTCACGCCGGTCACCGGCGGGACGGTGTCCTGCGGGGCCGCCGCGACCACCGTGAACCGGACGCTCTTCTCGGCGGCCACGTTGCCCGCCTTGTCGGTCGCCCGGTAGCGCACGGTGTGGGAACCGACCTGGTGCACCATCACCGGCATGGTGTACGGCTGCCAACTCCCGTCGTTCACCGCGTACTCGATGGTGTTGACCCCGGACCCGGTGTCGGACGCGGACACGGTCACCGTGGCCATGTCGATGTAGGTGCCGTCCGGGTTCTGCTCGCCGCTGACCGTCGCCGAGGTGTCCGGCGGGGTGGTGTCGTCGGAGGGCGGCGGGACGACCGTGAAGGCGACGCTCTTCTCGGCGGAGACGTTGCCCGCCTTGTCGACGGCCCGGTAGCGGACTGTGTGGTCGCCGACCTGGTCGACCACGACCGGGGCGGTGTACGGCTGCCAGGCGCCGGTGTCCCCGATCGCGTACTCGATCCGGTCGACGCCGGAGCCGCCGGCCTCGTCGGTCGCCGTGACCGCCACGCTCGCCGAACCGACGTACTGGCCCTGCGCGTTCTGCGTGCCGCTGACCTGGGCCGTGGCCGACGGCGCGGTGGTGTCCTCGCCGCTGCCCTCGGTCACCACGAGGATGCCCTGCATCTGGCCGTGGCCCGGGATCGTGCAGTGGTAGAAGTAGCGGCCCGGGGTGAGGGTGACCTCGGCGGTGTGCCGGCCGCCCATGTCGTCGTTGGGGTTGGCGAGGATGTTGAGCTGGACGTCGTCGTTGAACTCGGGGTCGCTGGTCACGAAGGTCAGCGTGTGCGGCATCCCGGTGGTGTTGCCGGTGGCCGCGCTGTTCTCGAAGACGATCGTGGCCGGACCCGCGACCGCGGTGGCCGGGGCCGAGGTGTACTTGGTGATGTCGTCGCCGGCGGTCCAGGTGAGTGTCTGGGCCGCCGCCGCGGCCGGGTCGGGCCGTGCCTCGGACGCCGACTGGAGGCCGAGCACCATCAGCAGGGCCGCCACCAGGACGGTCAGAGCTCTCCGGGGGTGCATCACTGCCCTCCTCTCGCGAGCTGTCCGGCGGCCGGGGTCGGCCCGCCGCCCGTGTAGGTGACCCGCCACAGCGCCGACTTGGCGTCCGAGGTGAAGAACCCGCGTCCGTAGTCGAGGACGTACAGCGCGCCGTCCGGGCCGAACTTCCAGGCCATGAGGTTCTTGATGCCGTCGTTGCCGATCGGCACGATCTTCTTCAGGGACTCGGAGTGGACGGGCAGCCCGCCCTCGCCGTGGTTCCCCGGGTCGGTGATGACCGCGTTGCGCGGCTGGTCGGCGTCGTAGAAGTCACCGACGAACCACTTGCCGTCCCAGTAGGAGGGCCACTTGACGGTGCTGCCGGCCGCGGCGGTGTCGTAGCGGTAGACCGGACCGTTCATCGCGGCCTGGCCGCCGCCCTTGAGCCAGGGCAGCAGGTACTTGGCCTGCTCCTGCTTGTAGGACGGGATGCCGCTCGCGTCGCGTGGGTAGTCCGGGGCACCGCCCTGCGGCGAGTACCAGATGTTGTTGCCGGTGACCGGCGGCAGGTTGACCAGACCGTCGTTGTTGGGCGACTCGTTCTTCGGATGGTCGCAGTCGTACCAGCCCAGCGGCTGGTCGGGGTTGGGCAGGTTGCGGTCCCGGTAGGGCTGCTTGTTGCCCATGCAGTACGGCCAGCCCCTGTTGCTCGCCTTGGTGATGACGGCGAAGGTGTCGTACTTGGCCGGGCCCCACGTCGTCGAGGGCGCGCCGGCGTCCGGGCCGACCCATCCGGCGTACAGGACGTCGGTCTTCTTGTCGACGGAGATCCGGGCCGGGTTCCTGACGCCCATGACGTAGATCTCGCCGCGGGTCTTGCCGCCGCCCTCGGCGGTCTCCTTGCCGGTGAAGAGGTTCCCCTCGGGCAGGGTGTACGTCCCGTCGGCCTCCGGGTGGATGCGCAGGATCTTGCCGTTGAGGTTGTTGGTGTTGCCCGCGGTGCGGCGCGCGTCCGCGAAGGAGACGCCCTTGTAGTTGGGCTGCGGGTTGTTGCCCGAGTAACCGCCGCTGAAGCCGCTGGAGTTGTTGTCACCGGTCGCGATGTACAGGTTGCCCTTCGAGTCCCAGGCCATCCCGCCACCAGCGTGGCAGCAACTGTGCACCTGTACCGGCCACTTGAGCAGGACCTTCTCGCTGTTCAGGTCCAGCTTGTTCGTGGCGAGGTCGAGCGTGAAGCGGGAGACCCGCCGCTCGGCCATCTGCGTGTCGCGGTTGAGGCGGGAGTGCGGGGTGTAGTGCAGGTACACCCAGCCGTTCTCCTCGAAGCGGGGGTCCAGCTCGATCCCGAGCAGCCCCTCCTCGACCTTGACCAGCTCGTCGCCGCCGCCCTTGTTGCCGAACACGGTCAACGCGCCCGCCAGGGTGACCTTCTTGGTGCTCGGGTCGTAGACGTGGATCTCGCCCTTGCCCTTGCCGATGTCGGGGTTGTTCCAGTCGGTGATCACGGGCTGGGAGGAGTCGGCGCCGCCCCGGCCGATGTACAGGACCCGTCCGTCGGGTGCGGTGACCAGGCCGTGCGGTTCGCCGATCTGGTCGTTCTGCCCCGGCTGGTTGGGCTGGGTGAGGCGCTCCGCCTTGTAGTTGGCGTTGATCGTGGCCTTGCAGTCGGCCTGGACGAGACGCGAGGTCCACAGCAGCGCGCCGCGCAGATGGGCCCGGAAGTCCGTCTCGTCGTACGAGGAGACCGTGCCGCCCATGCCCGTGTAGAAGGACCGGCCGCCGTCGTAGTCGCGGCACCAGCTCACCGGGTGGTCCCAGCCGTTGGCGCTCGCGCCGGGCTGGTAGGTCGACTCGCGCACCCGGGCCACGGTGTGCACGTCGCCGGAGGGGTTCTTCGTCCAGTTGAACCACTGGTCGGGGCGCTTCCACTGCACCGGCAGGTTCTTTGTCGCCGGGTGCTGCCGGTCGCCGACCTCGACGGTGGCCCGCTGGACGGCCGTCGGGCTGGAGGCGGCCGGGCGGGCGCCCACGAGCCCCGTGAACCAGTCGGAGTACGGCTCGGCGCGGGCCGCGTCATGGACGCCGACGAAACCGCCGCCCGCCTCCATGTAGGCCTCCAGGCCCGCTTCCTGCTCGGGGTCGAGGACATCCCCGCCACCGGTCAGGAAGACGATCGCGTTGTAACCGCCGAGCGCCTTCTCGTCGGTGAAGACCCTCGCGTCGTCGGTGGCCTCGGTCTCGAACCGCTGGTTCGCCGGACCGGACAGCCCGATGCTCTCGATCGCCGCGATCCCGGCGTTGACGACCGGCGACTCCTCCCCGCCGGCCGCGGAGCCGTAGAAGACCAGCACCCGCACGTCCCCGCCGCCCGGCGGCGACTTGACGGACATCGTTGTCACGGTCGGATCGGGAGCGGGCAGCGCCCCCGCGGCCGGTCCGGACATCAGCCCGGCGGCGACGACCCCCGCGGTCACGGTGGCCGTCCAGATCCGTCTCCTCGCACTTCCTCCGCTTCTCGCGCTCAACCCTCGTAAGTGCATGGGCACCTCCTCGGTCACAGCAACAGCGCCTTGGAAGCTAGACCCCTTTGCCTCACTCGCCAATACCTATGACCGGGATCGGACGAACTTTGTCCTGAGTGTGGATAAACGGCTCCGCGGCCGGTACCGTCTCACAGGTTCATCACAGGTACGTCTCGGCAAAACCCGTATCACGATGGGGAGTTCTGCATGGGCGCGCTGAACAGACGTGGCTTCAACCGGCGGGTGCTGCTCGGTGGCGCGGCGGTCGCGACATCGTTGTCGCTGGCCCCGGAGGCCCGCAGCGAGGCAGGTCCGGCGCAGGCGGCCCCGGGCGGCGGCGAGGTCAGGCGCATCAAGCTGTACGCCGAGAGAATGGCCGACGGACAGATGGGCTACGGCCTGGAGAAGGGGAAGGCGACCGTCCCCGGCCCGCTCATCGAGCTCAACGAGGGCGACACCCTGCACATCGAGTTCGAGAACACCATGGACGTCCGGGCGAGCCTGCACGTCCACGGCCTGGACTACGAGGTCTCCAGCGACGGGACGAAGCTCAACAACAGCGACGTCGAGCCGGGCGGCACCCGCACCTACACCTGGCGCACCCACGCCCCGGGCCGCCGCGCCGACGGCACCTGGCGGGCGGGCAGCGCGGGCTACTGGCACTACCACGACCACGTGGTCGGCACGGAACACGGAACCACCGGCATCCGCAAGGGCCTCTACGGGCCGGTGATCGTCCGCCGCAAGGGCGACATCCTGCCGGACGCGACCCACACCGTCGTCTTCAACGACCTGCTCATCAACAACAAGCCGGCGCACTCGGGGCCCAACTTCGAGGCCACGGTGGGCGATCGGGTCGAGTTCGTGGTGATCACGCACGGCGAGTACTACCACACGTTCCACATGCACGGTCACCGCTGGGCGGACAACCGCACCGGCATGCTCACCGGGCCCGACGACCCGAGCCAGGTCATCGACAACAAGATCGTGGGCCCGGCGGACTCCTTCGGCTTCCAGGTCGTCGCGGGGGAGGGGGTCGGGGCGGGCGCGTGGATGTACCACTGCCACGTGCAGAGCCACTCCGACATGGGCATGGTCGGCCTGTTCCTGGTGAAGAAGACGGACGGGACGATCCCCGGGTACGAGCCGCACGAGCACACCGGGCAGCGGACCGAGCACCATCACTGACCGATCATGGGCGGGTGACTCTTCTTCTCACGCGCGGCGACCTGGAGACGGTGCTGGAGCCGGCGACCTGCCTGGACGTGCTGCGGGACGGCTTCCGGGACGCGGACACCGAGTCGATCGCGGGACAGCGGGTGCGCACCGACCTCCCCTTCCCCGGTACGGCGACCGCGCTGATCCCGGGCCTGCTGCCCGGCGTTCCCGCCTACACGGTGAAGGTCAACGCCAAGTTCCCCGGCGCTCGGCCCGCCCTGCGCGGGGTGATCTGCCTGCACAGCGGTACCGACGGTGAACTGCTGGCGCTGCTCGACTCGGCGACGGTCACGGCATGGCGGACGGGGCTCGCGGCCGCGCTGGGCACGCACCTGCTGGCCGGGTCGGGGGAGACGGTCGGCGTCGTCGGGGCGGGTGCGCAGGCGGAGCTGATGGTGCGGGGCCTCGGGGTGCTACGGCCGCGCGGCGCCCTCGTCGTCCACGACACGTCCGCCGACCGCGCCGCGGAGTTCGCCGAGCGGCACGGCGGCCGTGTGCTGTCCTCCGCCGCGGAGGTCGCCGGGGCCGCCGTCATCGTCCTGTCGGCGACCTGGTCCCGGGAGCCGCTGCTGCACCTGCACGAGACCAGGCCGGGCCAGCACTTCACGAGCCTGGGCGTCGACGAGCCGGGCAAGGCGGAACTGGCGGCCGATCTGCTGGAAGCGGCACTGCTGGTGGTCGACGACCGCGAACTCGTCTCCGACGTGGGCGTGTTGCGGCGGCCGGACGCGACCCTGGGCGAGATCGTCCGCTCCGAGCACCCCGGCCGCGCGGCCGGCACGGACCGTACCGTCTACGCTCCCGTGGGCCTGCCCTGGCAGGACCTCGCGCTGGCCTGGGCGGCGTACGGGCGGGCCGACAGGGAAGGGATCGGGCGGCGAGTGGATCTGCTGGCCTGAAGTCGCTCACCCGATGTCCGGAAGACCGTGGCGTGCGGGGCGCTGGGCAGCCGGCCTCCGGCGCCCCTCCGGAGAGCGCTCTCACCGCGTCCTCGCCCCGGGGCTATCCTGATCCGCACCCGCCGACGAGGAGCCCCGAAGTGACCGAGACAGCGCCGCGCCCGACTCTGGAGGCCGTGGCGGCCCGGGCCGGGGTGTCGCGGGCCACCGTGTCCCGGGTGGTGAACGGCGGGGACGGGGTCAGGGAGCCGCTCGTCGAGCGGGTCCGCAGGGCCGTCGAGGAACTCGGCTACGTGCCCAACCAGGCCGCCCGCAGCCTCGTCACCCGGCGCCACGACGCCGTCGCCGTGGTCGTGGCCGAGCCGGAGACACGCGTCTTCGCCGACCCCTTCTTCGCGCTGCAACTGCGCGGGATCAGCAAGGAGCTGACCGCCCACGACAACCAACTCGTGCTGCTGCTCACCGAGGGCCGCGACGACCACGCCCGCGTCGGACGGTATCTCGCCGGAGGGCACGTCGACGGCGCGCTCGTCTTCTCGCTGCACCTCGACGACCCGCTGCCCGGACTGATCCAACGAGCCGGTGTTCCCACGGTGTTCGGCGGGCGGCCCGGCTGGAGCGACGGGACGACGGACGTCGTGTACGTCGACAGCGACAACCGGGGCGGCGCCCGCGCGGCCGTACGGCACCTCGCCGGACTCGGGCGCGGCCGCGTCGCCCACATCACCGGCCCCCTCGACCAGACCTCCGCGGCGGACCGGCTCGACGGCTACCGGGACGTCATGGGCGACGCCGACCCGGGGCTCGTCGTGCCGGGAGACTTCACCCCGGGCGGCGGGGAGCGGGCGATGCGGGAACTCCTCGCCCGCTGCCCGGACGTGGACGCGGTGTTCGCCGCCAACGACCTCACCGCCTCCGGCGCCCTGCGCGTACTGCGCGAGCACGGGCGCCGGGTGCCCGAGGACGTGGCCGTGATCGGCTTCGACGACATGCTGCCGGTCGCCGAGCAGACCGATCCGCCGCTGACGACGGTCCGTCAGGACATCGAGCAGATGGGCCGGTTGATGGCCCGCCTGCTGCTGCGGGACCTCGACCCCGCTCGCACGGGAGCCGCACCGGCGGGTGGTGTCGTCCTGCCCACCACGCTGGTGCGGCGCGCCTCCGCCTGACCCGATCGCCCGCCAGGGCCTGTCCGACAACTCCCGCCTGCCTCGCGACGCCAAGCACGCGCCCCCATCCTCGAACCTGCCGCACAGGACCCGGCCAGGGGGACCCCCGGAGCACGCACCTGACGCCGCGAGGCCGCCCTCCGGGCGACCACGGGAATCGTCGGACAGGTCCTAGGCCGCCTGCCGCGGATCGCTCTTGATCACCGCGAAGCGGGCGCCGTACGGATCGGCCAGCTTGGCGACCCGGCCGACACCGGGCACGTCCGTGGCGGGCAGCCGGACGGTGCCGCCCAGCTCCTGCGTCCGCGCGACCGTCGCGTCGGTGTCCGTGACCTCGAAGTACGGCATCCAGTACGGCCCGGCCTGCGCCTCCAGCGGATCGTCGACGAGCGGGACGATGCCGCCGAACATGGCGTCCTCGTCCTGGCCGTCCGGCAGCACGGTCGTGTACGTGCCGCCCGGGAAGTCGACACCGTAGGTCTCCAGGCCGAGCGCCGCGCGGTAGAAGTAGGCGGCCATCGGCAGGTCGGCCGTGTACAGCTCGACCCAGCACAGCGAGCCCGGCTCCTGCGTGACGTCGAGCCCCTTGTTCCGCCCGGGCTGCCAGATGCCGAAGGGCACGCCCGCCTTGTCGGCGAGGATCGCCATGCGGCCCTGGTCCATCACGTCCATGGGCTGCATCAGCACCGAACCGTGCGCCTCCTCGGCCGCCTTCGCGGTGGCGTCCGCGTCCGGCGTCTGGAAGTACACGGTCCAGGACGGCGGGCCCTGGTCCGGTGTGGTCTGCATGCCGCCCGCGGCGGTCCGGCCGCCGAGCCGGAAGAAGCCGTAACCGCCGGCCTCGGGCGGGCCCGGCTGGAACTCCCAGCCGAACAGGCCGCCGTAGAAGGTGGTGGCGCCGTCGATGTCGGGGGTGCCGAGGTCCAGCCAGTTCGGAGCGCCGGTGACATAACGGGTCGTGAGCATCTCTGCCCTCCTCTGAGGGGTCCCGTTGCCTGTACCGCCGAGTCTTGCACCGTCCACTGACAATCGCCGCCGGTACGCCGATGCGGGTCGGTGACGGCTCCGGTGGCCGCCCCGCCGGGGAACCCGGAGAGGTGCCGGCGGGGACGCGCCGGTGAACGGTTTCCGCGCGCCGCCGTGCCCGCCCGCACCGGGCAGGGGACCATCAAGGCGGCCGGAGGCCGTGAACGGCGGCGTTGATCGCGCGTTGATCGAACGTTTTTCGCCGCCCGGCACGATCTCGGCCATGCACATCGACACCATCACCCCGTCCGACCCCGCCTGGCAGGCACAGGCGTTGTGCGCGCAGACCGGGGCGGACTTCTTCTTTCCCGAGCCGGGCAGCTCGGTGCGGGAGGCGAAGCGCATCTGCGGCATGTGCGAGATGCGCTCGGCCTGCCTCGAGTACGCCCTGGCCAACGACGAACGCTTCGGCGTCTGGGGCGGCCTCTCCGAGAAGGAACGGCTGGCCATCCGACGCGGCTGCACAACCGACGAGGGGACGGGACGGGAGTGCGGTTAGGGGCCCGGGCCCGGCGCGGGCACACCGATGCGCCGCCGTACCCCTACGGCGGCGTCGGTGTCTGACAGGCCCAGGGAGAAGCCGACGGTCCGCCGGGCCGTGCCGCTGACACCCACGCCCGCGTGGCGATGCGGGCGGTGAGCCGCCTGCCGGATGTCCGCCGGGCCCGCCTGGGGCGTCAGGCTCCCGCGCGAGCCGCCATCCGCGCCTTGCGGGCCGCGAGCTTCTCGTCGAACTTCAGGGCCTCCGCGTCCAGCCCGTTCATATACAGACCGAGCTCGTCCTGCGCCCGCTGCCCCTCGGGCCCGAGGCCGTCGATCTCCATGACCTTCAGGAAGCGCAGGACGGGCTGGAGCACGTCGTCGTGGTGGATACGCATGTTGTAGATCTCGCCGATCGCCATCTGCGCGGCGGCCCGCTCGAAGCCGGGCATGCCGTGGCCGGGCATCCGGAAGTTCACGATCACGTCGCGCACCGCCATCATCGTGAGGTCGGGCGCGAGCTCGAAGGCCGCCTTCAGCAGGTTCCGGTAGAAGACCATGTGCAGGTTCTCGTCGGTGGCGATGCGCGCCAGCATGCGGTCGCAGACCGGGTCACCGGACTGGTGGCCGGTGTTGCGGTGCGAGACGCGGGTCGCGAGTTCCTGGAAGGACACGTAGGCCACCGAGTGCAGCATGGAGTGGCGGTTGTCCGACTCGAAGCCCTCGCTCATGTGGGCCATGCGGAACTGCTCCAGCTTGTCCGGGTCCACCGCGCGGGAGGCGAGCAGGTAGTCGCGCATCACGATGCCGTGCCGGCCCTCCTCGGCGGTCCAGCGGTGCACCCAGGTGCCCCAGGCGCCGTCCCGGCCGAAGAGCGAGGCGATCTCGTGGTGGTAGCTGGGGAGGTTGTCCTCGGTGAGGAGGTTCACCACGAGGGCGATCCGGCCGATCTCGGTGACCTTGGACTGGCCCTTCTCCCAGGCCTCGCCGTCCTCGAAGAAGCCGGGGAAGTTGCGGCCGTCGCTCCATGGCACGTACTCGTGCGGCATCCAGTCCTTGGTGACCTTCAGATGCCGGTTGAGTTCCTTCTCGACCACTTCCTCCAGCGCGTACAGCAGTCGCGCGTCGGTCCACTCGGAGGACGGGCTGCCGAGGTGAGGGGAAGTGATCGTCACAGGTACTCCAGGGGGACGCGACAGAACATGTACGGGGTCCGGCGGGCGGCGCCGGGAACCTACGGAATCGTAGGCTACGAAACCGTAGGTTACGAGGCCGTAGGTTAAGGGGGCCGTAAAGGCTCCTGATCAGCAGCGTTCCCCGGGCATGACAAGCGGCCCCGGAACCGCAGGTCCGGGGCCGCCGGAGTGAGGGGATCACCCGGTCAGGCGTACAGGTCGCGCAGCCGCACTGAGAGGCACGTCACACAGCCTTCGAGCTTCTCGAACTCGCTGATGTCGACCACGACCGGTTCGAACCCGAGGTCGGTGAGCAGCTCCGCGGTCTTCGGCGCGCTCGCCGACATGAGCAGCTTGGGGCCGCCCAGCAGGACGACGTGGGCGCCCGCCTCCTCCGGTACGGACAGGAAGCGCGGGAAGAGCGCGGGCCGGTCCACCTTGGGGATGTGCCCGATGACGGTCCCGTCGGGCAGCGCGGTGACCGCCGACTTCAGGTGCAGCACCTTGCTCACCGGCACGGCGACGACCCGGGCCCCGAGCGGTTCGAAGGCGGCCCGCACCTGCTGGACCCCGGCCGCGTTGGTGCGTCCGCCCCGGCCGACGTAGATCGTGTCACCGATCTTCAGCACGTCGCCGCCGTCCAGGGTGCCCGGTTCCCAGATCCAGTTCACCGAGCAGCCCAGGCGGGCCACGGCCTCCTCGACGCCCATGGTCTCCTCGCGCCGGGACTCGGCCCCGGGGCGCGCGATCAGGGCGACGTTCTTGTACATGACGACGGTGTCCTCGACGAACACCGAGTCCGGGCAGTCGTCCTCCGGGTCCACCTCGACGGTCTCCCAGCCGTGCGCGCGCAGGGCCTCGACGTACGCCTCCCACTGCTCGAGCGCGAGGTCGACGTCGACCTTCTCCCGCTCGACGTGCGTCACCAGACCTTCGGCGAGGCGCGGGCTGGGGCGGCGGACGAGGGCCTTCTTGCTGGGCACGAAAGAAACTCCGTATCGGCGGGGCAGGGGCGGCGCGCGTGACGGGCGCCGGTCAGCCATCATGCAGCGCCGGTCCGTGTCGACAAAACCCCCGCAGCCAGGCTGTGCCCCTCCTGAGACGCTCCGGGCCCGAGCTCCGTCACTCCCGTGACGGACCGCGCGCCCCGCACGGGCCTCCTGCCTGCCACACGCGCGCGTGCCGCTCACGCTCTCTACGGCGCCTGCCCGCGTGTGCCGCTCGGGGCCCGCGCGCGTGCCCCGCCCTCGCAACCGCGGCACCGACGCCGCCGTGGGCCCGACAGTACCGGCGCCCTCGCCCCCGCCGCCGGAGACCGCGGTGCCGCAAGCACGTGTGCCGCTCACGGTCTCCTGCGGCGACCGCACGCGCGTGTGTTGCTCTCGGGCCTCTCAGTACATACACGCGCATGGGCCGCGGCCTACGCCCCTCGCGGCAGCCGCACGGCCGTCCCAGTGCCCGCGTCGCCGGAGTGCGCGACGCCGGTCGCGGGACACCCGGTGGATGCCACGGGGACGGCGCCGCTCGGAGCGTGGGGGCGCCGTGGTCACGACAGCGACTCCAGGGTCTGTGGGGTCACCTCCCGCAGTTCCCCGTCCAGCATCAGCCAGCGTGTGATGCCGATCGACTCCAGGAACGGCAGGTCGTGGCTGGCCACGACCAGTGCGCCCTCGTACGACTCCAGGGCCGAGGTCAGTTGTCGCACGCTCGCCATGTCGAGGTTGTTCGTCGGCTCGTCGAGCATGAGCAGCTGGGGTGCGGGCTCCGCCAGCATCAGCGCGGCGAGGGCCGCCCGGAAGCGTTCGCCGCCGGACAGCGTCGACGCCTGCTGGTCGGCCCGGGCACCCCGGAACAGGAAGCGGGCGAGACGGGCCCGCACCCGGTTGTTGGTGGCGCCCGGTGCGAACCGCGCCACGTTCTCGGCGACCGACAGCTCACCGTCGAGGACGTCCAGACGCTGGGGCAGGAAACGGAGCGGGACGTGGGCCGTGGCCTCGCCCGACACCGCCTCCAGCTCCCCGGCGATCGTGCGCAGCAACGTCGTCTTGCCCGCGCCGTTGCGCCCGATCAGCGCGACCCGCTCCGGGCCCCGCAGGTCGAGGCCGCCCCTCACCCGAGCGCCGTAGGCGAGTTCCAGGTCCATGAGGGTCAGGACCGTACGGCCCGGCGGCACGGCCGTGTACGGCAGGTCGACGCGGATCTCGTCGTCGTCCCGTACCGCCTCCACGGCCTCGTCGAGCCGGTCCCTGGCCTCGGCCAGCTTCTCCTCGTGCATGATGCGGTGCTTGCCCGCGGAGACCTGGGCCGAGCGGCTCTTCAGCTTCATGACGGCCCGCGGCTCGCGCTTGGTGTCGTACATCTTCTGGGCGTAGCGCCTGCGGTGGGCCAACTTGACCTGGGCGTCCACCAGTTCGCGCTTCTGGCGGCGGAAGTCGGACTCGGCGACCCGCACCATCCGTTCCGCCGCCTCCTGTTCGACCGCGAGGGCCTCCTCGTAGGCGGAGAAGTTGCCGCCGTACCAGGTGACCTCCCCCGCGCGCAGGTCGGCGATCTGGTCGACCAGGTCGAGGAGTTCACGGTCGTGGCTGACCACCACCATGACCCCCGGCCAGGAGGCGACGGCCGAGTACAGCCGCCTGCGGGCGTACAGGTCCAGGTTGTTGGTGGGCTCGTCGAGGAGCAGGACGTCCGGCCGGCGCAGCAGCAGAGCGGCCAGGCGCAGCAGCACCGACTCGCCGCCCGAGACCTCGCCGATCCGGCGGTCCAGCCCGATGTGCCCGAGACCGAGTTCGCCGAGGGTGGCCAGGGCCCGCTCCTCCACGTCCCAGTCGTCGCCGACGGTCTCGAAGTGCTCCTCGGACACGTCGCCCGCCTCGATGGCGTGCAGCGCGGCCCGCTGCGCGGAGACGCCGAGCACCTCGTCGACCCGCAGTGCGGTGTCTAGCGTGACGTTCTGCGGGAGGTACCCGACCTCGCCGGCGACGCGCACGGTGCCGTCGGCCGGGGCGAGTTCACCGGCGATGAGCTTCAACAGGGTCGACTTCCCTGACCCGTTGACCCCGACGAGCCCCGTCCGTCCGGGGCCGAAGGCGATGTCGAGGCCCTCGAGGACGGGGGTGCCGTCGGGCCACGAGAAAAAGAGGGAGGTGCAGGTGACAGAAGCAGACATACGGGTCTCCGCGGTTGCTCGAAGCGAGAAGGGGCAAACGCGTATCGAGACACCCGCGACCACGGGAGGCGACAGGGAACCGGAGGGCACGGACAGGGTCCGGCACGTCGGAACGGCTCGTATGCCGAGGTCGCACGCGGCGGCACACACCTCAGGTGTGTGACACGGTGTCTCAGGACCTCAGACGAGCAACGTCCTTCTCCGATCGACGGCAACAGAAGCGTTCTACAACGTACGAGGCGGCCCCAGGGCTGTCAACGAGTTAACGCGCCTTAGGAGGCACCGTGCCCGACGGCCCGCTCTCCCTGCCGGCCCAGCTCTACCTGCTGGCCTGGGACACCTCGAAGTCCGAGACGGCCGGCGCCGCCCAGGTCCCCCAGGTGGTCCGGGCCGGTGCCCTCGTCGAGCTGGCCCGGCGCGGGCTGCTCCTCGACGTGGACGGGATCGCCACGCCGGTCGACATGGACGCCGAGACCGGGGACCCGGTCCTGGACGGGCTGCTCGAACTGGTCCGCGAGTCCCGGCCGCACCGGTGGCGGAGCTGGGTGACGCCCCACACCCGGGTCACCCTGGACGCCGTACGGGAACAGCTCACCGCAGGCGGGCACCTGGCCGCCCGCAAGCGGCGGGCCCTCGGGCTGTTCCCCACGGTGGAGTACGCCCTGGCCCGCCCGGCCGTCGTGCGGGCGCTCCAGGAGGAGGCCCGGCAGGTCCTGCGGGGACCGCTGTCGGCCGTGGACGTCCCCGAGCGGGACGCGGCCCTCGTCGCGCTCGCCGCGGCGGCCGGGCTGCGCACCCTGCTGCCGCGCGGGGAGCATCACGAGACCCGGGTCGAGGATCTGGTCGAGCGCTCCGGGCAGGTGGCGCCGGTGCTGCGGGAACTGGTCCACGGGGTCCGCGGGGCGGCGGCCTCGGTGGCGGCGCGCGCCTGAACGCCGGTGTCGGATTCCTGCCAGCACCGCTGCGGGGGCCGGTGGTTGGCTGGGACGCATGACCCACCAGGACACGCTCCGCGACCGCGCCCTCGCCTTCCGCTCCCTGCACGTCCCTGGCACCCCGCTCGTGCTGCCGAACGCCTGGGACCTCACCAGCGCCCGTGTCGTCGAGGACGCGGGCGCCGCCGCCGTGGCCACCACGAGCGCCGGGCTCGCCTGGGCCCTGGGCGCGGCGGACGGTGACCGCCTGGGCCGGGAGCGGGCCCTGGACGGCGTGCGGCGGATCGCCGCCGCGGTGGGCGTGCCGGTCAGCGCGGACATCGAGAGCGGTTACGCGCGGGACGCGGCGGGCGTCGCCGACACCGTGCGCGCGGTGCTCGCGGCGGGCGCGGTCGGGGTGAACATCGAGGATGCCCGGTACGGCGACGGGGGAGAACCACTGCGGCCGGTCGGCGAGCAGGCGGAGCGGATCGCGGCTGCCCGGCAGGCCGCGGACGCGGCGGGCGTGCCGTTGTTCGTCAACGCCCGGATCGACACGTTCCTGCGCGGAGCCGGGGGAGTGGACCTCACCGCGGAGCGGGCCGCCGCCTTCCTCGCCGCCGGCGCCGACGGGATCTTCGTCCCCGGGGCCGTCGACCCGGGGACCGTCAAGCTGCTCGTCGACGCGATCGACGGTCCGCTGAACGTCATGGCAGGACCCGGCGCCCCGTCCGTCGCCGAGCTGGCCTCACTCGGCGTGGCGCGGGTCAGCGTCGGCTCGGGCATCGCCCAGGCCGCGCACGCCCTGGTCCGCCGCGCCGCGCGGGAGCTGCTGGACGCGGGGACGTACGACGCGCTGGCCGACGGGCTCGACTACGGC
Organism: Streptomyces sp. NPDC091972; assembly: GCF_044756385.1. NCBI lineage: Bacteria > Bacillati > Actinomycetota > Actinomycetes > Kitasatosporales > Streptomycetaceae > Streptomyces > Streptomyces sp. NPDC091972. The sequence continues at coordinate 157,858 of NZ_JBIVSV010000001.1, forward strand.
GAGCTCAACGCCCTGCTGGGCGGAGGTCAGTAGGCGTCGCGCATCAGCTCGGCCAGGTCGTGGTCGAGGTCGAGCTGGAGGTGCTCCAGACCGGTCGGCACGAGGTCGTTGGTCGCTTCCAGGAACCGGCGCAGCTCGCCCGTGCGCACATGCACGACGGCGGTGCCCTCGGGGGCGTGGAACTCGAGAACGGTGCGGTCGTAGCCGTACGGCCGCACCCGGACGTCACCGTGGCCCTCGGGCTCGTGCAGGCCGGAGGTGAGCAGTTCGCGGCTGAAGGTCCAGCACACCTCGACGCCCTCCAGGGTGGCCGGGGCAGGGAAGGTCATGCGGACGGCGAACGGATCACAGCGGTCGTAGTGCAGGGTGGCGGGAATGCTCGGCATCCGCGGTGCCGCGGCGACGAGACGGGCCTCGACGGGCTGCTCGATGACGGTGGACAACGCCTTGCTCCCTCGTGACGGCTGACAGGGCTTCCGGGTGGGACGGGCACTGGAAGAGACGTCGGAATGAGTCAATCCGTGTACACGAAGGGCGAGTGACCTCTGTCACCGTCTTCATGCACCTGTGTGATCCAGTCCCTTTCCCGTGCCCCGGGAGGCACAGGTGACACCCGGCGCGCCGGTGGCCGGGCGTCCGAGGGCATCTGGACGGCGCCGGGAGCGTGGGCTAGCTTCGCCCGCCATGAGGCGCATGGGGATCACGCGAGGCAAGAGACGGACGGGCCTGACGATGCGGGCCATCACCGCGACAGCGGCCTGTGCGGCGGCGCTGGCCGCCCTGACCGCCGTACCGGCTGAGGCGCACGACCCGGACGGCCGTGCACCGCACTGGGAGCTCAAGGACAGCGGTACCCCCGAGGTGCGGTTCCGCGGGCTGTCGGCGGTCAGCCGGAACACCGCCTGGCTGGCCGGCACCCAGGGCACCGTGCTGCGCACCACCGACGGCGGGGCGAGCTGGCGCGACGTCTCACCGCCGGGTGCCGCCGAGCTCCAGTTCCGGGACGTCGAGGCGTTCGACGCGCGCCGCGCGGTGGTCCTGGCCATCGGGGAGGGCGAGGCGTCCCGCGTCTACCGCACCGAGGACGGCGGCGCGACCTGGACCGAGTCCTTCCGCAACACCGACGCCAGGGCCTTCTACGACTGCCTCACCTTCTTCGACCACCGCCACGGCCTCGCCATGAGCGACCCGGTGGACGGGAAGTTCCGCATCCTGTCGACCTCCGACGGCGGCCGCTCCTGGAAGGTCCTGCCGGACAAGGGCATGCCGGCCGCCCTCGACGGCGAGGCGGGTTTCGCCGCGAGCGGGCAGTGCCTGGTCAGTTCCGGGCCCCGGGACGTCTGGCTGGCCACCGGCGGCGCCGCACGCGCGCGTGTACTGCACTCCGCCGACCGGGGACTGACCTGGACGGCGTCCGACGCGCCGATCCCGGCGGGCGACCCGGCGAAGGGGGTCTTCGCGCTCGCCTTCCGCGACCGCGTCCACGGACTCGCGGTCGGCGGCGACTACCGCCCCGACCAGAGCTCGCCCAGCGCCGCCGCCCGCACCGGCGACGGGGGCGCGACCTGGCGGCCCGCCGCCGCCCCGGTGCCCGCCTACCGCTCCGGTGCGGCCTGGCTCCCGCACAGCCGTACCGCCGCCCTCGCGGTCGGCCCCACGGGCACGGACCTCACCCGGGACGGCGGCCGGACCTGGCGGACCGTCGACACCGGCTCGTACGACACCGTGGACTGCACGGCCGACGGCGGCTGCTGGGCGGCCGGGGAGAAGGGACGGGTGGCACGCCTGGAGAACTGAGTGGCGGAATGCGGGGTACCCGGCCGCCGACGGCGAAAGGAGTGATCCCCCATGCCAGCCGGTTCGAACTCGAAGCGGGAACGCCAGTACGAGCACATCAAGAAGAGCGCCGAGGACAGGGGTGAGAGCACCGGACGGGCCAAGGAGATCGCGGCGCGGACGGTCAACAAGGAACGCGCCCGCTCCGGGGAGTCCAAGACCGCCAGCCGCACCTCCACCAAGGACATGTCCTCGGGCAAGCGGGGCGGCCAGCGGTCCGGGAAGGGTTCCCAGGGCCCGACCTACGACCAGCTCTACGAGGAGGCCAAGCGCAAGGGGGTCAAGGGCCGTTCGGACATGAACAAGAGCCAGCTCCAGCGCGCCCTCGGCAACAAGGGCTGACCGGTCAGCCGGGCGTCTCCCGATACGGCTCCAGTGCCGGGGCCGTCTTCGTCGCGGCGAACTCGGTGACGCGGTACGCGCACACGCCGGCCGTGACGAAGGGGTCGCCCGCGGCGATCTCCTCGATCCGCGCACGGTCCTCCGCGACGGCGATGATCACCCCGCCGTCGCGGGGGTTCTTGGGCCCGGAGGCCAGGAACACACCCCGCTCGTACTGCTCCTCCAGCCAGGCGACATGCGCCGGCAGCACGGCGTCCACGGCGTCGAGCGGGGCGGTGTAGGTCAGTTCCAGTACGAACATGATCGCGAGCCTACGCCGCCCCGCCGTACGCTCGTGCCCACGATGACGACAGTGGACATCCCCGCGGGCTGGCCCGCGACCGAGGAAGAGGCCCGCGCGGTCCAGGACGATTTGCGGCCGCGGACGGTCCTCGACGAGCCGGGCCCGCCGCCCGGCACCGGCCGTGTCACCGGGGTCGACGTGGCCTACGACGACGACCGGGACGTGGTCGCGGCGGCGGCCGTGGTGCTGGACGCGGCGACCCTGGAGGTCGTCGCCGAGGCCACCGCCGTCGGCCGGATCTCCTTCCCGTACGTCCCCGGCCTGCTCGCCTTCCGCGAGATCCCCACGGTCCTCGCCGCCCTCGACGCCCTGCCGTGTCCGCCCGGCCTGGTGGTCTGCGACGGCTACGGCCTCGCCCACCCCCGCCGCTTCGGCCTCGCGAGCCACCTCGGCGTCCTCACCGGCCTGCCGACGATCGGCGTCGCCAAGAACCCGTTCACCTTCACCTACGACGACCCCGGCGCCCGGCGCGGTGCGTGGACGCCGCTGCTGGCGGGCCCGGAGGAGGTCGGCCGGGCCCTGCGCACCCGCGACGCGGTGAAGCCGGTCTTCGTCTCGGTCGGCCACCGCGTGAGCCTCGACAACGCCTGCGCCCACACGCTCGCGCTCACCCCGGCCTACCGCCTCCCGGAGACGACGCGCAGGGCGGACGCGCTGTGCCGACGGGCGCTGCGGGAGGCGACGTCCTGAGTACGTCGTCTGAGTATCTGTACGGATGTGCGGGCCCCGGCGCGCTCGGCAGGCTGTTCCGCATGACGACGCACCGCATGACCCACCGTTCCCCCAAGCCCCTCACCGACCCGAACCGGCCCGTCGAGCGCGCCGTGACCGCCGCGCTGGTGCTCGGCGTGCTCGCGGGGCTCGGCTGGATCGCGGCCATGATCTACACGGTGGTGGGCTGGTCGTTCTGACGGGGGCGCACCGGCTCGCCGCCGTACCGGCTTTCCGGCCGGCCGCCGCTAGGGTTGACCGGCCCCCCGCCGCGCGGGTTCACCGGGTCGCCGCCACCCGGAAGGTGATCCCGGCCCGCCGCAGGCGCTCGATCAGGGCGTCCCCCATCGCCACCGCCGTCGTGACCTGACCGGACGTCTCCGGGAGGTCGTCGAAGGCCAGGGACAGCGCCGACTCGGCGAACATCTTGGCCGTCTCGTCGTACCCGGGGTCGCCACCCTTGACCTCGGTGAACACCCTCCGGCCACCGCCCTCGCCGACGAAACGCACCGAGAACCAGCTCTTGGCACGCTTCTCGGGGCTCGGTCCGTCACCCGGCCTGACCCGGCCGGACAGCCAGCGCCGCGCGGGCGGCACCTGGGCCGCGGCGAACAGGGCGCCCACGGCCGCGACCCCGCCCACGGCCACCGGCAGCCGCCGTACGGCCGCGTAGTGCCGGTAGCGGAAGTCCGGGCCGTACCGCTCCAGCGCCTTCGCCGAGCGCCGCACGATCTGCGCGTCGATGGTCGGCAGCGGCAGGGCCCAGGCGCCCACCTCCGGCGCGTACCGCGGGGTGCCGGTCGGCGCGGCGGCCCGTCGGCCCACCAGGCGCGGTTCGTGCCGGGAGCGGTCCCGGGCGGCGGCGAGCATCTGGCGGCCGCGGGCGAACTGGTTGAGGGCCGACGCGAAGGTCCCGCCGGAGAACATGGCGTCCGCGGTCACGAACCCGTCGACGGTGAGCGGCACGCCCTCCGGCAGCTGCCGGACCGTGAACCAGGCACCCAGGTCGTGCGGGACCGAGTCGAAGCCACAGGCGTGCACCAGCCGTGCGCCCGTCTCACGCGCGCGTGCGTCGTGCCGGACGTACATCAGGTCCACGAACTCCGGCTCGCCGGAGAGGTCGAGGTAGTCCGTGCCCGCGTCCGCGCAGGCGGCGACGAGCTCCTCGCCGTACGTCAGATAGGGCCCGACGGTGGTGGCGACCACGCGCGCGTGCCCGGCGAGGGCGCGCAGCGACTCCGGGTCCGACACGTCGGCCGTGAGCACCCCGGCCTCGGTGCCCTCGGGCAGCCGGTCGCGCAGCGCCTGGAGCCTGTCCTCGCTGCGGCCGGCGATCGCCCAGCGCAGATCGTCCGGTCCGTGCGCGGCGAGGTACTCCGCGGTGAGCGCGCCCGCGAAGCTCGTCGCTCCGAAGAGCACGATGTCGTAGGGACGGTCCGACCTCTTCAGCCTGCTCATGACACTCCTGGATCCGCCGCACGCGCCGTTGTCGGTGGCCGAGGCTAGCGTGAGGAGTGCGGAGCCCGACGACGAACCCGGAGGTGGGGCGGTGACCGTGCCCAGGAATGCCCTGAAGAAGTGGGAGAAAGTGCGCGAGTTCGCCCTCGGGCTGCCAGGGGCGACGGAGGAGTTCCCGTGGGGCGAGACCGTCGCCAAGGTCAACAAGAAGGTGTTCGTCTTCCTGGGCATGAGCGACGGCAGCTACCCGATGGGCGTCACCGTGAAGCTGAAGGACGCCGAGGCCCACGCCCACGCGCTGACCTTCCCGGGCGCCGAGCCCGCCGGGTACGGCCTGGGAAAGGCCGGCTGGGTCCGCGTCCCGCTCGCGGAGAAAGGCGCCCCGGCGGCGGACCTGCTGTGCGACTGGGGCGAGGAGAGCTACCGCGCGATCGCGCCGAAACGGCTGATAGCGGAGCTCGACGAGCGGTGACCGCGCCGATAATTGGCTAAGCGCTTGCTCGTCCAGGTCTTGTGTCCACTGGAACGCGTTCTTAGCATCACTGGTGTTACATCGGTTGTGTCACGCCAATGGGGGCTGGATGACAACGGCAACGACGCCCGGGCACGGCCCGCTCACCGGCGTGCGCGTGGTCGAGCTGGCCGGCATCGGGCCCGGCCCGTTCGCCGGCATGCTCCTCGCCGACCTCGGGGCCGACGTCGTCCAGGTGTCCCGTCCGGGCGGCGCCGCCCTCTCGATCGACCCCGGCCACGACCTCACCAACCGGAACAAGCGCTCGGTGGTCGTCGACCTCAAGGCCCCCGGGGGAGCCGCGCGCGTGCTCGACCTCGCCGCCCGGGCCGACATCCTGATCGAGGGCAACCGCCCCGGTGTCGCCGAGCGCCTGGGCGTCGGCCCCGAGGACTGCCACGCCCGCAACCCCGCCCTCGTCTACGGCCGGATGACCGGCTGGGGCCAGGAGGGACCGCTGGCCCAGCGCGCCGGGCATGACATCGACTACATCGCGCTCACCGGCACCCTCGGCATGATCGGGGAACCGGGCCGCCCCCCGGCCGTGCCCGCCAACCTCCTCGGCGACTACGCGGGCGGTTCCCTCTATCTCGTCGTCGGCGTTCTCGCCGCCCTGCACCACGCGCGCGCGACCGGCACCGGCCAGGTCGTCGACGCGGCCATCGTCGACGGCACCTCCCACCTCTCCGCGATGATCCACGCCATGACCGCGGCCGGCGGCTGGCAGGACCGGCGCGGCGCCAACCTCCTGGACGGCGGCTGCCCCTACTACGGCACCTACGAGACCGCCGACGGCAAGTACATGGCGGTCGGCGCGCTGGAGCCGCAGTTCTACGACCTCTTCCTCGACCTGCTCGGCCTCCCGGACTACGCGGACGCCCGCAAGGACTGGACCCGCTGGGGCGACCTGCGCGAGGCGGTCGCGGCCCGCTTCCGCAGCCGTACCCGCGACGAGTGGGCGGCCGTCTTCGAGGGCACCGACGCGTGCGTGGCACCCGTCCTGTCGCTGCGGGAGGCCCCCGACCACCCGCACCTCGCCGCCCGCGGCACCTTCACCGACCACGGCGGCATCACCCAGCCCGCGCCCGCGCCCCGGTTCTCCGCGACCCCCACGGCCGTCCGTACCGGACCCGTCCGGGCCGGCGCCGACACCGCCGAGGTGGCACGGGACTGGGACGTGCCGGACCTCGTGAAAGACCAGGAACTCCGGAAAGGCCCCGAATGAAGCGGCAGCTGTTCGCCCCCGAGCACGACGCGTTCCGCGAGACCGTGCGCGCCTTCCTGGCCAGGGAGGTGCTGCCGCACTACGCGCAGTGGGAGAAGGACGGCATCGTCTCCCGCGAGGCCTGGCGGGCGGCCGGAAAGCAGGGCCTTCTCGGGCTCGCCGTGCCCGAGGAGTTCGGGGGCGGCGGCACCACCGACTTCCGCTACGCCACCGTCCTCGCCGAGGAGTTCACGCGCGCGGGCACTCCGGGACTCGCCCTGGGCCTGCACAACGACGTCATCGGCCCCTACCTCACCGGCCTCGGCACCGAGGAGCAGAAGCGCCGCTGGCTTCCCGGCTTCTGCGACGGCTCGCTGATCACCGCCATCGCCATGACCGAGCCCGGCGCGGGCTCCGACCTCCAGGGCATCCGCACCCACGCGGAGGACCGCGGCGACCACTGGGTGCTGAACGGCTCCAAGACCTTCATCTCCAACGGCATCCTCGCCGACCTGGTGATCGTCGTAGCGAGGACCACCCCCGAGGGCGGCTCCCGCGGACTGTCGCTGCTGGTCGTCGAGCGCGGCACGGCGGGCTTCGAACGCGGCCGCAACCTCGACAAGATCGGCCAGAAGGCCCAGGACACGGCCGAGCTGTTCTTCCACGACGTGCGCGTGCCCAGGGAGAACCTCCTGGGCGAGCACAACGGCGCCTTCGGGCACCTGATGACCAACCTCGCCCAGGAGCGCCTGAGCATCGCCGTCTCCGCGATCGCCGCCGCCGAACACCTCCTGGAGATCACCACCGCGTACGTCAAGGAGCGCGAGGCCTTCGGCCGGCCGCTCGCCACCAAGCAGCACATCCGGTTCGAGATAGCCGAGATGGCCACGGAGTGCGCCGTCACCCGGACGTTCGTCGACCGCTGCGTCGAGGACCACTCCGACGGGGGACTGGACGCCGTCCACGCCTCCATGGCCAAGTGGTGGGCGACCGAGCTCCAGAAACGGGTCGCCGACCGCTGCCTGCAACTGCACGGCGGCTACGGCTACATGAGCGAGTACCCGGTCGCGCGGGCCTTCACCGACGGCCGGATCCAGACCATCTACGGCGGCACGACCGAGATCATGAAAGAGATCATCGGCCGTTCCCTGCTGAGCTGACCCTCATCGAAAGGCTTCCCCGTGAGCACCGAAGCGTACGTGTACGACGCGATCCGCACCCCGCGCGGCCGCGGCAAGGCGAACGGCGCCCTGCACGGCACCAAGCCCATCGACCTGGTCGTGGGACTCATCCACGAGATCCGGGCCCGCTTCCCGGACCTGGACCCGGCGGCCGTCGACGACATCGTGCTCGGCGTTGTCGGGCCGGTCGGCGACCAGGGCTCCGACATCGCCCGGATCGCCGCGATCGCCGCGGGCCTGCCGGACACGGTCGCGGGCGTGCAGGAGAACCGCTTCTGTGCCTCGGGCCTCGAAGCCGTCAACATGGCCGCCGCCAAGGTCCGTTCGGGCTGGGAGGACCTGGTCCTCGCGGGCGGTGTCGAGTCGATGTCCCGGGTGCCGATGGCCTCCGACGGCGGCGCCTGGTTCAACGACCCGATGACCAACCTCGCCGTCAATTTCGTGCCGCAGGGCATCGGCGCCGACCTGATCGCCACGATCGAGGGCTTCTCACGGCGTGACGTCGACGAATACGCCGCTCTCAGCCAGGAGCGCGCGGCGACGGCCTGGAAGGAGGGCCGCTTCGACCGCTCCGTCGTCCCCGTCAAGGACCGCAGCGGCCTGACCGTCCTCGACCACGACGAACACCTGCGGCCTGGCACCACCGCCGACTCCCTGAGCAAGCTCAAGCCGTCCTTCGCGGACATCGGCGACCTCGGCGGCTTCGACGCCGTGGCCCTGCAGAAGTACCACTGGGTCGAGAGGATCGACCACGTCCACCACGCGGGCAACTCCTCCGGCATCGTGGACGGCGCCGCCCTGGTCGCGATCGGCTCCAAGGAGGTCGGCGAGCGCTACGGCCTCACCCCGCGCGCGCGGATCGTGGCCGCGGCCGTCTCCGGCTCCGAGCCCACCATCATGCTCACCGGCCCCGCGCCCGCCACCCGCAAGGCACTCGCCAGGGCCGGCCTGACCATCGACGACATCGACCTCGTGGAGATCAACGAGGCCTTCGCGGCGGTCGTCCTGCGCTTCGTGAAGGACATGGGCCTCTCCCTGGACAAGGTCAACGTCAACGGCGGCGCGATCGCGCTGGGCCACCCGCTCGGCGCGACCGGCGCCATGATCCTGGGCAGCCTGATCGACGAACTGGAGCGCCAGGACAAGCGGTACGGCCTCGCGACCCTCTGTGTCGGCGGCGGCATGGGCATCGCCACCGTCGTCGAGCGCATCTGACCCCCTCCCACGGATACGACGGATCACACGGAGCACTTCCACATGAGCACTCAGTCCACGACCATCCGCTGGGAACAGGACCGCACGGGCGTCGTCACCCTCGTCATCGACGACCCCGACCAGTCCGCTAACACCATGAACCAGGCGTTCCGCGACTCCCTCGCGGTGATCACCGACCGCCTGGAGGCCGAGAAGGACACCATCCGCGGTGTCATCATCACCTCCGCCAAGAAGACCTTCTTCGCCGGCGGCGACCTGCGCGACCTGATCCGGGTCACCCCCGAGACCGCGCAGGACCTGTTCGACGGCGGCCTCGCCATCAAGCGCAACCTGCGCCGCATCGAGACCCTGGGCAAGCCGGTCGTCGCCGCCATCAACGGAGCGGCCCTGGGCGGCGGTTACGAGATCGCCCTGGCCTGCCACCACCGCATCGCCCTCGACGCGCCCGGCTCCAAGATCGGCTGCCCCGAGGTCACGCTCGGCCTGCTCCCCGGAGGCGGCGGAGTCGTCCGTACGGTCCGCATGCTCGGCATCGCCGACGCCCTCCTGAAGGTCCTGCTCCAGGGCACGCAGTACGCCCCGCAGCGCGCCCTCCAGAACGGCCTGGTCGACGACGTGGCCGCCACGCAGGACGAACTCCTCGCCAAGGCCCGCGCGTTCATCGAGGCCAACCCCGAGTCCCAGCAGCCCTGGGACAAGCCCGGCTACCGCATCCCCGGCGGCACCCCCGCCCACCCCAAGTTCGCGGCGAACCTGCCCGCCTTCCCGGCGAACCTGCGCAAGCAGACAGGCGGCGCGCCCTACCCCGCCCCGCGCGCCATCCTCGCGGCCGCCGTGGAAGGCGCCCAGGTCGACTTCGAGACCGCGCAGGTCATCGAGGCGCGCTACTTCGTCGAGCTGGCGGCCGGCCAGACCTCGAAGAACATGATCCAGGCGTTCTTCTTCGACCTCCAGGCGGTCAACTCCGGCGCGAACCGCCCCAAGGGGATCGAGCCCCGGCAGGTCCGCAAGGTGGCCGTGCTCGGCGCCGGCATGATGGGCGCGGGCATCGCGTACTCGTGCGCCCGCGCGGGCATCGACGTGGTCCTGAAGGACGTGTCCGCGCAGGCGGCGGCCAAGGGCAAGGCCTACTCGGAGAAGCTCTGCGCGAAGGCGGTCTCCCGGGGCCGTACGACGCAGGAGAAGGCCGACGCGCTCCTGGCCCGCATCACCCCGACGGCAGACGCCCAGGACCTCGCCGGCTGCGACGCGGTCATCGAGGCCGTCTTCGAGGACACGGCGCTGAAGCACAAGGTCTTCCAGGAGATCCAGCACATCGTCGAGCCGGACGCGCTGCTGTGCTCCAACACCTCGACCCTGCCGATCACCGCGCTCGCCGAAGGCGTGGAACGCCAGGACGACTTCATCGGCCTGCACTTCTTCTCGCCGGTCGACAAGATGCCCCTGGTCGAGATCATCAAGGGCGAGCGCACGGGCGAGGAAGCCCTCGCGAGGGCCTTCGACCTGGTCCGGCAGATCAAGAAGACCCCGATCGTCGTCAACGACTCCCGCGGCTTCTTCACCTCCCGCGTGATCGGCCACTTCCTCAACGAGGGTGTCGCGATGGTCGGCGAGGGCATCGAGCCCGCGTCGATCGAACAGGCGGCGGCGCAGGCCGGCTACCCGGCCAAGGTCCTGTCCCTGATGGACGAGCTGACGCTGACGCTCCCGCGCAAGATCCGCAAGGAGACCCGGCAGGCGGTCGAGGAGGCGGGCGGCACCTGGACGCCCCACCCCGCCGAAGCGGTCATCGACCGCATGGTCGACGAGTTCGGCCGCACCGGCCGCAGCGGAGGCGGCGGCTTCTACGACTACGGAGACGACGGCAAGCGGTCGGCGCTGTGGCCGGGCCTGCGCGAGCACTTCACCCGGCCGGGCTCGGAGATCCCCTTCGAGGACATGCAGGAACGCATGCTGTTCTCCGAGGCCCTGGACACGGTCAGGCTCCTGGAGGAGGGGGTCCTGACCTCGGTCGCCGACGCCAACATCGGCTCGATCTTCGGCATCGGCTTCCCCGGCTGGACGGGCGGCGTCCTCCAGTACATCAACGGCTACGAGGGCGGGCTGCCGGGCTTCGTGGCACGCGCGCGTGAACTGGCGGACCGGTACGGCGAGCGTTTCACGCCCCCGGCGCTGCTGGTCGAGAAGGCGGAGAGCGGCGGCCGTTTCGCGGACGAGTGACCCGGACGCCGTGAACGCCGGGCGGGCGGTGCGGGCCCGCCCGGCGTCCGGGGCGGTGAGAGGACGCCGGAGACGTCAGGACCCCCCTCCCTCCGCCTCCGCACCCACCTCCGACGTCCACTCCCGCAGCTCCTCCTTCAGGGACCGCTGGAAGGTCGTCAACAGGGCCTGCACGACCAGGGGTTCCATGTGTGCGGACAGCGACTTCACGTCCCGCGCGGCACGTTCGGCCACCTCGCCCCGGAACAGCTGCGACAACTCGTGCGCGGCAGCCCGCGAGTGCTCGATGAGCACCTTCCGCGAGGCGAGGATCGCCTCCTGCGACAGCGGGACGTCGAGCAGGCCGACACCGAGCCGGAGCAGCCCCAGGTCCACGCGGTAGCCGTCACCGTCCCGCCGCACGACGTCCATCGCGGCGAGCCGCTCCAGGTCGTCGTCGCTCAGCTCCCGCCCCGCCCGCCGCCGCAGCTCCTCGCGCGTCACCCGCTCCACGACGTCCGGGGCCCAGGAGGCCACCACGGCCCGGTGGATCGCCAGGTCGTGGTCGCTCAGGTCGGCCGGGAGCTGCTGCACGTACCGCTCGATCGCCGCCAGCGTCATCCCCTGGTGCTGGAGCTCCTCGATCAGCGCGAGGCGTGCGAGGTGCTCACGGCCGTAGTGACCGACCCGGCGCGGACCGATCACCGGCGGCGGCAGCAGTCCTCGCGTGCCGTAGAAGCGGACCGTGCGGACCGTGACCCCGGCCCGCGCGGCCAGCTCGTCGACGGTGAGAGTCTGCTCCTCGGCACCGGGGGAGGGGTCGGTCGTCATGTGCAGCAGTATCGCTGTCTCACCACTTCTGTGACACCCGGTCGGCGGTCCCTCTCCGATCATGTGAGATGCGCCCCGCTGTGACGTCCGCCACCGCGTGCCGAGCCGTTTCCGGGGAAGGTGGCCCCTTGGCCTGTGCCTTTCACGAAGAGGTACGGGCCGACGCACGTCCGGACACCCGAGCGGGACCCGCCGGGGCGCACCAGAGAGTGGAACCACCGTGAGCAAGGACGCCGTGCAATCGGCACAGGCCGCCTCCCGCACCGACGTGGCCCGGGTGCCCGCCGACGCGGGCGACGCCGGTTACAGCAAGGACCTCAAGGCCCGCCACGTCAACATGATCGCCATCGGCGGCGCGATCGGCACCGGGCTCTTCCTGGGCGCGGGGGGACGCCTCCACACGGCGGGCCCGGCGCTGGCACTGGCCTACCTGGTCTGCGGGATCTTCGCCTTCTTCGTCGTCCGGGCCCTGGGCGAGCTGGTCCTCTACCGCCCCTCCTCGGGCTCCTTCGTGTCGTACGCGCGCGAGTTCCTCGGGGAGAAGGGCGCGTACGTCGCCGGCTGGATGTACTTCCTGAACTGGTCGACGACCGGCATCGCCGACATCACCGCGATCGCGCTCTACACGCACTACTGGAGCCTGTTCACCGACATCCCGCAGTGGACGCTGGCCCTCATCGCTCTCGCGGTGGCCCTCGCCGTGAACCTGATCTCGGTGAAGATCTTCGGCGAGATGGAGTTCTGGTTCGCGATCGTCAAGGTCGCCACGCTCGTCGGCTTCATGCTGATCGGCATCTTCCTGCTGGCGACGCAGCACGAGGTGGGCGGCCGGACGCCCGGCGTGTCGGTGATCACGGACAACGGCGGCGTCCTCCCGCACGGTGTGATGCCGGTCGTCCTCGTCATGCAGGGCGTGATCTTCGCGTACGCCGCCCTCGAACTGGTCGGTGTCGCGGCGGGCGAGACCGCGGAGCCGGAGAAGGTCGTCCCGCGTGCGGTGAACTCGATCATGTGGCGGGTGGGCCTGTTCTACGTCGGCTCGGTCGTCCTGCTGGCCCTGCTCCTGCCGGGCTCGGTGTACTCCGCCGACGAGAGCCCCTTCGTCACCGTCCTGTCGAAGATCGGGGTTCCGGCTGCCGGTGACGTGATGAACCTGGTCGTCCTGACGGCGGCGATGTCCTCGCTGAACTCCGGCCTGTACTCCACGGGCCGCATCCTGCGCTCGATGGCGACGGCGGGTTCGGCGCCGAGGTTCACGGCCCGGATGAACCGCAGCCAGGTCCCCTACGGCGGCATCCTCCTCACCTGCGCGGTCTGCGTCCTCGGCGTGGGCCTGAACTACCTCATGCCGAGCCAGGCCTTCGAGATCGTGCTGAACGTCGCCTCCCTCGGCATCATCAGCACCTGGGTCATCATCATGATCTGCCACCTGGTCTTCGTCCGCCGCGCCCGCTCGGGCCTGGTCACCCGCCCCTCCTTCCGCCTCCCGTTCAGCCCGGTCACCGAGATCACCACGATCGCCTTCCTCCTGGCCTGCCTCGGCATGATGGGGAACGACCCCGAGGTCGGCCGCAAGACCCTCCTGCTGATCCCCCTCATCGCGGTCCTGCTGGTGGCCGGCTGGTTCGGCGTCCGCAGCAGGGTGGAACGCACGACGGACCGAGAACTGACCGACCTCAGGAACTGACGAGGGGGCACTGTCAGTGGCAACCCTTACGGTGGCGTCATGGGGGAGATCAAGTACATCCGAGGCGACGCCACCGCTCCGTCCGCGAAAGGCGTGCAACTGATCGCGCACGTCTGCAACGACATCGGGGGCTGGGGCAAGGGATTCGTCGTGGCGGTGTCACGGCGCTGGCCGGAACCGGAGGCCGCCTACCGCGCCTGGCACCGTGGGCGCGCGTCGAACGATTTCGGGCTGGGCGCCGCGCAGTTCGTGCAGGTCGAGCGGTATGTCTGGGTGGCCAACATGATCGGGCAGCGGGGCATCCGCAAGGGCAGCAGGGGCGTCCCGGTCCGCTACGAGGCGATCGACGAGGCCCTCGGCCGGGTGGCCGACAAGGCGGTGGAGCTCGGCGCGTCCGTGCACATGCCGCGGATAGGGTGCGGACTGGCGGGAGGCCAGTGGAACCGCATCGAGCCCCTGATCGTCGAGAGGCTCCTGACGAGGGACCTCGCGGTCACCGTCTACGACCACGGGGAGGGCTGAGGTGCGCCGGGACATCGACGTGCTCGTGCTGGGCGGCGCCGGGGTGGACACCGTCGTGTACGTGCCCGAGCTGCCCCTGCCCTACGCCGACAGCTACATGATCGACTCCGGCATCCGCACCCGCGCCGGACAGACCGGGGACTTCGTCGCCGTGGGCCTCGGCGCCCTCGGCGTGCACACCCACCACCTGGACTTCCTCGGCGACGACCCGGAGGGCGACCTCGTCCGCGCCCTGCACCGCGACCGCGGCATCGCACTCACCGCCGTCCCCCAGCCCGCCGGCACCAAGCGGGCCGTCAACCTCGTCGGCCCCGACGGCAGGCGCCTGTCACTGTACGACACCAGCCGTGCCCACGCCGACGACCGGCTCCCCGCGGACATCCTCCGGCCGCTCGCCGAAGCCGCCCGCCATGTCCACGTCTCGATCACCCACCCGTGCGCCCACGCCCTCCCGCTCCTCAGGGAGACCGGCGCCACCCTCTCCACCGACCTCCACGACTGGGACGGCGAGAACCCGTACCACGAGGAGTTCGCCCTCGCGGCCGACGTGGTCTTCCTGTCCGCGGCCGCCCTCACCGACCCCGAGCGCACCCTGCGCGACGTCGCCGCCCGGGGCCGAGCCGAGGCGGTCGTCGCCACCGCCGGCGCCGAGGGCGCCTACCTCCTTGCCGACGACGCATTCACCCACGTCCCGCCGGTGACCCCACCCGCCCCCGTGATCGACTCCAACGGCGCCGGTGACGCCTTCGCCGCCGCCTACCTCTTCGGCCGCCTGGCCGGCGAGCCCCCGCACCGATGCGCCCTGTACGGCGCGGTGGCCGGCGCCCACGCCTGCACCGTGCCGTCGACGGAGACCGACGCGATCACCAGGGACGCGCTCCTCACCCGCCTGGCCGCTCTCTTGGAAGAGGAGGAAACGGGTACCCGGACCCGGTGAGCAAGCCGCACCGGATGAGCACCCTGACGTGCCTGGCCCTGCTGGGACTGGTCCTCTCCGGCTGCGGCAGCGTCCAGGAGCGCCGATCGGACGCCGGGACCTCGGCCGCCGGGTTCGAGCGGCTGCTGCGCGCCGACGACCCGGCCGGCCTCTGCGCGGCCCTGGCCCCGGAGACCCGCGGCGAACTGGAGGAGTCCGAGAAGGCGAGCTGCGCGAAGGCGATCTCCTCCCAGGACATCCCCCTCGGCGGCACCACTCACCGCGTCGACGTGTACGGCCGACAGGCCCGCGTCGTCCTCGACGCGGACACCCTCTTCCTCTCCCTGTTCCCCGACGGCTGGAAGGTCGTCGCGGCCGGCTGCACCCCCCGCCCGGGCCGGCCGTACCAGTGCATGCTCCAGGGAGGCTGACGAGTATGCGGACCCTGTTCACGCTCTGCCTGGTCGTCGTCCTCGGCGGCCTCGTCTACTTCACCGCCGTGGGGCTGATGCACCGATGACCACACGCAGACCGGCGACCACCCGCACCCGCGGTTTCCTCCGTGACAACGGCCTCGGCCTGGCCTTCGGCGTCGGATTCCTGCTGGCCCTGGCCGGACAGGCGATCGCGGGCTACGCGGACTTCAACAACCAGCTCGCCACCGAGGGACTCGCGCGGATCGGCTTCGGCGAGTACCTGATGTCCTCCGACTTCGCCGTCGACGTGACGGAGAACTGGCAGTCGGAGTACCTCCAGTTCTTCCTCTACATCACCGCGACGGTCTGGCTGCTCCAGCGCGGCTCGCCCGAGTCGAAGGAGATGCACAAGGCCGGGACGGAGTCCGACCGGGACCAGCGGGTCGGACGGTACGCCCACCGCGACTCCCCGCGGTGGGCCGCCGCCGACGGACTGCGCCGAGGGCTCTACTCGCACTCCCTCGGGCTGGTCATGGGCGCCGTCTTCGTCCTCTCCTGGCTGGCCCAGTCGATCAGCGGAGTCGCCGCCTACAACGAGGAGCAACTCCGCCGGCTGGAGGCCCCGGTGAGCTGGACCAGCTACATCGGGTCCGCGGACTTCTGGAGCCGCACCCTGCAGAACTGGCAGTCCGAACTCCTCGCGGTGGCCTCCATGGCCATCCTGTCCGTCTACCTCCGGCAGCGCGGCTCACCGGAGTCCAAGCCGGTCGGAGCGGCCCACACCTCGACGGGCGTCGAAGGATAGAACCGCCCCGGCCTGCCCCGGCCTGCCCCGGCCCCTCCCCGAAGCCGCCCCAGGCGCTACCCGACGTGCTCGTGCTCGTGCACGTCGTTCGTCGCCGCGATCCTCTTCCACGACCTCGGCTGAACGGGAGCCTCCGCGGTCCTCGCGATCGACGCACCCCGCGCCGCGGGCGCCCCCGGCTTCGACGGCTGGAACAGCCACGCGTCGAACAGCGCGGCCAGCGGCTGCCCCGACACCTCCTCGGCGTACCGCTGGAAGTCGGCGACCGACGCGTTGCCGTACGCGTGCTTCTGCGGCCAGCCCTTGAGCACCGCGAAGAACGCCTCGTCCCCGATTTCGTTGCGCAGGGCCTGAAGGGCCAGCGCGCCCCGGTCGTAGACGGCGATGTCGAACTGGTTCTCCGGACCGGGGTCACCCGGCCTGACCGTCCAGAACGCGTCGTCGGCCGGATGCGAGGCGTACACGTAGTCGGCGAGTTCCTGCGCGGTCCCCTCGCCCTCGTGCTCGGACCACAGCCACTGGGCGTACCGAGCGAAGCCCTCGTTGATCCAGATGTCCTTCCAGCCGCGCACCGACACCAGGTCGCCGTACCACTGGTGGGCCAACTCATGGACGACCACGGAGGTGTTGGAGCCGTTCGCGAACTGGCGCGGACTGTAGAAGGGCCGGGTCTGGGTCTCCAGGGCGTACCCGGTGGTCGTGTTCGGCACATAGCCGCCGAGCGCGCCGAAGGGGTACGGCCCGAAGTACCCGCTCAGCCAGTCGGCGATCTCCCCGGTCCGCTCGACACTCGCCCGTGCGGCACCGGAGTTGGCACCGAGGTCCTTGCTGTAGGCGTTGACGACCGGAATGCCGCTGTCGGTCGTGCCGGTGGTGATGTCGAAGCGGCCGACGGCGAGGGTCGCGAGGTAGGTGGCCTGCGGCTTGTCGGAGCGCCAGTTCCAGCGGGTCCAGCCGAGGCGTGAACTCGTCGACTGGAGCGTGCCGTTGGAGATGGCCTGGCTGCCGTCCGGCACCAGCACCGACACGTCGTAGGTGGCCTTGTCGAGCGGGTGGTCGTTGCTCGGGAACCACCACCAGGCGGCCTCGGGTTCGTTCGCCCCGACCCCGCCGTCCGGGGTGCGGTGCCAGCTCGTGAAGCCGTACGCCTGCTTCGACGACGGCACCCCGCGGTAGCGGACCACCACCGTGACGGAAGTGCCCTGGGGCAGCGGGGACTTCGGGGTGATCTCCAGCTCGTGCTCGCCGGAGGTGGTGAAGGACGCCTTCGCGCCGTTGACCCGCACCTCGCTCACGTCGAGGAGGAAGTCCAGGTCGAAGCGGGACAGGTCCTGGGTGGTGCGGGCCAGGAGGGTGGCGGTGCCCTCCAGTTCGTCGGTGGCGGGCTGGTACTTCAGCCGCAGGTCGTAGTGGGAGACGTCGTATCCGCCGTTGCCGTAGTCCGGGTAGTAGGGGTCGCCGATGCCCGGAGCGCCGGGGGAGAAGCCCGCCGCCGACGCCGGGATCGCCAGCATCAGGGAGGCCGCCGCGAGTGCGCCCGGTGCGATGAGTCTGCGGTGCACGAAAGCTCCAAGTCGTAGGGGCACGAAGTCTGTTCGCAGCCTATTCACCACCTGTGAGCTGGATGTGTCCACGAACACCCCTGTCACACGATCGCCATTCGGCCGTCACGGACCCAAGGGGCCCTCTTTTGTGCGGGAGTTGACCGCAGTACCGTCCGCGCATGCCGATACGCACGCGCTTCACGACCTGGAGACCGCTCGCGACCGCCGCCGCGGCCACCGCCGCCCTGCTGGCGACCTTCCTCGCCCCCGCGACCGCGCAGGCACTGGACAGGACGGGCCCGCGGGAGAGCCGGCCGGTCTACTCGTATGAGAACGCCGTCCGCGAGGCCGTCTGGGTGGACACCCGTCTCGACGGCGACGGGGACGGGAGGACCGACCGCGTCGCCGTCGACATCGTCCGGCCCCGCGAAGCAGCCCGGCAGGGCCGCAAGGTGCCGGTCATCATGGACGCCAGCCCCTACTACTCCTGCTGCGGGCGCGGCAACGAGAGCCAGCTGAAGACGTACGACGCGGACGGCCACGTCGTGCAGATGCCGCTGTTCTACGACAACTACTTCGTGCCCCGCGGCTACGCCTTCGTCGGTGTCGACCTCGCCGGGACCAACCGCTCCGACGGCTGTGTGGACGTCGGCGGCCGCTCCGACATCCAGTCCGCCAAGGCGGTCGTCGACTGGCTGAACGGCCGGGGCACCGCCTACACGAGCCGCACGGGCACCGCGAAGGCCAGGGCCGGCTGGACCAACGGCAGAACCGGCATGATCGGCAAGAGCTGGGACGGCACCATCGCCAACGGCGTCGCCGCGACCGGAGTCGAGGGTCTGCGGACCATCGTCCCGATCAGCGCCATCTCCACCTGGTACGACTACTACTTCTCCCAGGGCGCCCCGCTCTACGACTCCGGTCCCGACTGGCTCTCGAACTACGTCGACAGCCCCGACGCCCGCGCCAAGTGTGCCGCCGTCCAGCAGAAACTCGTCGACCAGGCGCCCCGCACCGGCGACCGGACTCCGCTGTGGACCGAGCGCGACTACGTGAAGGACGCCCGCAAGGTCAGGGCCAGTGTCTTCCTCGTCCACGGCATGCAGGACCTCAACGTCCGCCTCCAGCACGTCGGCCCGTGGTGGGACGCCCTCGCGAAGAACGGCGTCCAGCGCAAGATCTGGCTCTCCCAGACCGGGCACGTCGACCCCTTCGACTTCCGGCGCGCGGAGTGGGTCGACACCCTGCACCGGTGGTTCGACCACGAACTCCTCGGCTACGACAACGGCATCGACCGTGAGCCCATGGCCGACATCGAACGCCGGCCCGACCAGTGGGTCACCTCGAAGTCCTGGCCGCCGCGGGGCACGTCCCAGGCCACCCTGCGCCCCGCCCGGGGCGACCGGCCCGGCGTCGGCACCCTCGGTCTGACCAGGGCCAGGGGCACCGAGACCTTCACCGACGACCCCGCCCTCAGCGAGACCGACTGGGCCGCCCGGATCGACACCCCGACCCCCGACAAGGCGGGCTTCACCACCGGCACCCTCACCAGGGACCTCCGCCTGTCCGGCGCCTCCGAGGTGACCGTCACCGCGACGCCGACCACCTCGACGGCCCATCTCTCCGCCGTCCTCGTGGACCTCGGCCCCGACACCGTCCGCGACTACGCGGCGAGCGGGGAAGGCATCACCACCCTCACCGACCGCACCTGCTGGGGCCTGAGCACCACCGGTGACAGCGCCTGCTTCAAGGAGACGCGGGCGAGGACCACCGCCGTCGACCACACGGTGGTCAGCCGCGGCTGGGCCGACCTCGGTACCTGGGCCGACGCCGGGAAGGGCGTCCCGCTCACCCCGGGCAAGGCCTACACCATCACCCTGGACCTGGGCGCCACGGACCACGTCGTCCCTGCGGGCCACCGGCTCGCCCTGATCGTCGCGGGCACCGACAAGGACCTCATCGACCCGCCGTCCACCCGGCCCACCCTCACGCTCGACCTGTCCCGCACCTCGGCCCGCGTCCCGCTGGTCGGCGGCGCCTCCGCCTTCGCGCACGCGACGAAGGGCGCCGACAGGGCCGTACCGCAGGAGACAGGAGCCCTCGACGGTGTCCGGGCCCCGCGCACCGCCCACCGTGTCCCGGAGGGAGGACGATGATCCGAGCCGTCACCGCGAGCGTGGCGGCGCTCGCCGCGTCCCTGATCGCGGCACCGGCCGAAGCCGCCGAGGCCCCGCCCCGCACCGGCTTCGAGCAGTCGGCGGGCGCCCGCTGGACGAGCGAGGCCGAGGAGCTGGACTTCCTCACCCGGGTCGACCGGTCGAGCGGCCGGGTCTCCCTCGACCGCATCGGCACCACGAAACAGGGCCGACCCCTGCACCTCGTCCGGATCGGCGCACGCCACGCACCCGCCAAGGTGCTGCTCGTGTGCAGCCAGCACGGCGACGAGCCGTCCGGCCGCGAGGCCTGTCTGAGCAAGGTCCGCGACCTGGCGTACGCGAAGGACTCCCGCACCCGGCGCTTCCTCGACCGCACCACCGTGCTGGTCGTGCCCACCGCCAACCCGGACGGCCGGGCCGCCGACACCCGCGGCAACAGCGACGGCGTCGACATCAACCGCGACCATCTCGCCCTGGCCACCGCCGAGGCACGCGCCATGGCGCGGGTCGTACGGGACCGGCAGCCGGACGTGATCTACGACCTGCACGAGTACTCAGCCACCCCCCGCTACTACGACAAGGACCTCTTCGACCTCTGGCCCCGCAACCTCAACACCGCCGAGGCCGTCCACGACGAGGCCGAGACCCTGTCCCGGGCGTACGTACGACCGGCTGCCGAAGACGCCGGGTACACGACCGGCACGTACGGCATCTGGACCGACCCGGTCACCGGGGAACCCGTCCGGCAGGTCGCCGGTGACGGCCAGGAACGCATCCTGCGCAACATGTCCGGGATCAAGCACGCGGTCGGCCTGCTGATCGAGAGCCGGGTCGAACCGCTCGCCGCCACCGACGAGGCGGGCAACAACCGGCGCCGCGTGCACTCGCAACTGGCCGCGCTCAAGGGCCTGTTCCGGTTCGCCGAGGAGCGCCGCGGCCAGATCGAGAAGGCCACCGGCAAGGCCCGCCACCGGCCCTCGACGGGCCCCGTCCTCCTCGGCGGCGCCGACAACGACCCGCCCGAGCCGGCCGAGGTGATCCAGGACCCGCCCTGCGGCTACCGGCTCACCGACGCCCAGTACACGGAGGTGAAGGACGAACTCGCCCTGCACGGAGTGCGGACGAAAGGAACATACGTTCCCCTGGAACAGCCCCTGCGTGCCCTCGTCCCGCTGCTCCTCGACGCCCGCGCCCCGTACCACCTGACGGCCGGGGAGCCCGACACCGGCTGCTGAATCGGTCGAGATCTGCGGCACCTGTGGTAGGTCCTGGGGAACTGTGTGAAAACCGGGGTATCCACCGCTCCAGGGGAAGGTGCCGCAGATGACTGAAGACCTGAAGAAGAGAGGCGGCCGGGGATTTCCCGCGGGCATTCTCGGCCACGAGACCGACCGGGTGGTGTTCGGTGTCACCGCCGTCATCACCCTGGCCTTCGTGATCTGGGGCTGGGCGGCGACGGACTCCCTGGAGGACGTCTCCACCACCATGCTGAACGGGCTGATCCACAACGGCGGCTGGGCCTTCATGCTGGCCGCCTCGTGCTTCGTGGTGTTCGCCCTGTGGCTCGCGATGAGCCGCTACGGCCGCATCCACCTCGGCTCCGAGGGCGAGGAGCCCGAGTTCAAGACGGTGTCCTGGGTCGCGATGATGTTCAGCGCCGGCATGGGCATCGGCCTGATGTTCTACGGCGTCAGCGAGCCCCTCTCGCACTACACGACCCCGCCCCCGGGCACCGACCCCGCCAACTCCGGTGAACGCATGGAGACGGCGATGGCCACCACCCTCTTCCACTGGACGCTGCACCCCTGGGCGATCTACGCGGTGGTCGGGCTCGGCATCGCCTACAGCACCTTCCGCAAGCGCCGGCGCCAGACCATCAGCGCCGTGTTCACCCCCCTCATCGGGGAGAAGCACGCGAACGGCGCCGCCGGCCGGGTGATCGACATCCTCGCGATCATCGCCACCGTCTTCGGCTCCGCCGCCTCCCTCGGCCTCGGCGCCCTCCAGATCGGCTCCGGCTTCCAGGAACTGGACTGGATGGACGACGTCAGCACCGGCCTCCTCGTCACGATCATCGCCGTGCTGACCCTGGCCTTCGTGCTGTCGGCGGTCTCCGGCATCGAGCGGGGCATCCAGTGGCTGTCCAACACCAACATGGTGCTCGCCCTGATCCTCGCAGTGTTCGTGTTCGTCGCGGGGCCCACGATCATCGTCCTCGACCTGCTGCCCACCTCGATCTTCTCCTACCTCGGCGACCTGCCCCAGCTCGCCGGCCGCACCGAGGCCAGCGGCGGCAAGGGCGTCGCGGACTGGCTCGGCAGCTGGACCGTCTTCTACTGGGCCTGGTGGATCTCCTGGACGCCCTTCGTCGGCATGTTCATCGCCCGCATCAGCCGCGGCCGCACCATCCGCCAGTTCGTCGGCGGCGTCATCCTCGTCCCCAGCACGGTCAGCCTCGTCTGGTTCGCGATCTTCGGCGGTACGGCCATGAAGCTGAAGGAGGGCGGCGCGCTCGGCGGTGAGGACACCCCCGAGGGCCAGCTCTTCGGCGTGCTCCAGGAGTTCCCCGTCGCCACCGTGACCAGCCTGCTCGTGATGATCCTGGTCGGCATCTTCTTCGTCTCCGGCGCCGACGCCGCGTCCATCGTGATGGGCACCCTGTCCCAGAAGGGCGCCCTCGAACCGGGCCGGTTCGTCGTCGTGTTCTGGGGCGTGGTCACCGGAGCGGTCGCCGCGATCATGCTGCTCGTCGGCAGCGGCCAGGGCGACGCGCTCACCGGCCTTCAGAACCTCACGATCCTGGCCGCCGCGCCCTTCGTCCTCGTGATGATCGGCATGTGCGTCGCCCTCATGCGCGACCTGCGCCGGGACCCGGTCATCGTGCGCGGCGAGATGGGCTCCGAGGCCGTCGAACTCGCCGTGATCGAGGGCCACCGGAAGTACGACGGCGACTTCGGGATCCAGATCGGTCCGGGCCCCGGCACCGAGACGGAGGGCGACCCGCTGGGCCACGACCACGGCTGACCCCGGCGCGCGGCGGGAGGAGGCGAGCCCGTCCGCCTCCTCCGCGCGCCACGGTCACACCCGTTCCGACCGGTCCCCCTTCGACCACGCGTACGCCGCGGCGCCGGGCCGCGCCACCAACTCCCCCCGGCCGTCCGGCGGTTCCGCCGTCCCGCGGCGGCGGAATGAGGCATGCCGTGCTCAGACCGGCCCAAAGCCGGGAATACTCACACCATGTCTGCCGCATACGCGACCTTCGGCCTGGCACCGGCGATGCGTGCCGGTGGAGTTCTCGCCAACGGTGACGTCCAGGTGCACCGGGACTTCGTCGACTTCATCGTCGACGGCCGCCCGCTCCTCTTCCAGCTCTCCGACCTCGACGCCGTCTCCCCCCTCGCCTCCGACGTCCCGCCCGCCATCTTCACCGCCCAGGTCCGCAGCCTGCTGGGCGAGACGGAGGCCCCGCTTCCGAGCGGTCGCCACGTCATCTACGGCTGCCCCGAGTGCGCGGACCTCGCCTGCGGTGCCGTCACCGCCGTCATCGAGCGGGACGGCGACGACTTCATCTGGCGGGACTTCGCCTGGCAGACCGCCGAGGCCGTGGACCTCCAGCTCAACGGCTACCACGGAATCGGGCCGTTCCGTTTCCGGGGCGTCGAGTACCGGGCGGCGCTCGCCTCCCTCCTCCGGGACGGCGGCGAGTCCGAGGGCGCGCGCCGCCGCGTCCTGCTCATCGGCGCCCGTGTCGCCGTCCTCGCCAAACTGGCCGCCGCCCTGCGGACCATCGGCATCGGCGCCGACATCACCCGCGAGGTGGGCGACGTCCCCGCCGAAGAACTGCGCGGCTACGGCGCCGTCGCCTTCGGCCGCGCGGTCACCGAGGACGAACGAGCCGCCGTACGCCGCTCGTTCGCACGCGCCGGGGTCGACGTGGCGTACGTCGACGGTCTCGCCCCGATCGTCCCGCTGCTCGTGGCCCAGATAGAACACGCCCTGGACCGCAGCCCCCTCGAACAGCGCCGGCTGACCCGTCTGGTGGCCGCCGACGGCGAGGCGGGCGTCGAGGTCACCTCGCCCTGCCGGGTCCGCCTGACGGCGTACCGCCTGGACCGGCTGTACCGCACCCACGTGCGGGAGGTCTTCGACGGCGTCCTGGAGGCTGGCCGGCACCGGATCGCCCTGGACGCCAAGGCGGTCAGGGGGGAGTCGTTCGTGGTGGCGCGGACCTCGACAAGTGTGCTGGTGGAGGCGATGGCCCACTGATAACCGGGGAGCGCGCGGTCTCGGCCGGCCATTAGGATCGACGGTCTGATGACTGCCACCCTCGTCGCCAAGAACCTCGCCGCCGGCCACGGCGACCGCTCCCTGTTCAGCGGGCTCGACCTCGTGGTCGCCCCCGGAGACGTGATCGGCCTGGTCGGGGCCAACGGCGCCGGCAAGTCCACGCTGCTCAGGATGCTCGCGGGCCTGCTCGCACCCGAGGAGGGGGAACTCCGGCTCTCCCCGCCGACGGCCACCGTCGGGCATCTGCCGCAGGAGCCGGAGCGGCGCCAGGGGGAGTCCGTGCGCGCGTTCCTCGCCCGCCGCACCGGGGTCGCCGAGGCCCAGCGGGTGATGGACGAGGCGACCCAGGCCCTGGTCGACGGGGCCCCCGGCGCCGACGACGCGTACGCCACCAGCCTGGAGCGCTGGCTGGACCTCGGCGGCGCCGACCTCGACGAACGCGCCGAGGAGGTCGCCGACTCCCTCGGCCTCGCGGTCGACCTGGACCAGCCCATGACCTCCCTCTCGGGAGGCCAGGCGGCCCGGGCCGGTCTCGCCTCCCTCCTGCTCTCCCGCTACGACGTCTTCCTCCTCGACGAGCCCACCAACGACCTCGACCTGGACGGCCTGGAGCGCCTGGAGCGGTTCGTGAAGGGCCTGCGCGCCGGCACGGTGGTGGTCAGCCACGACCGCGAGTTCCTCACCCGCACGGTCACCAAGGTCCTCGAACTCGACCTGGTCCAGCAGCGGATCACCCTCTACGGCGGCGGCTACGACGCCTACCTGGAGGAGCGCGAGGTCGCCCGCCGGCACGCCCGGGACGACTACGAGGAGTACGCCGACAAGCGGGCCGCCCTCCAGGACCGCGCGCAGATGCAGCGCTCCTGGATGGACAAGGGCGTGAAGAACGCGCGCCGCAAGGCGGGCAACGACAACGACAAGATCGGCCGCAAGTTCCGCAGCGAGGCCAGCGAGAAGCAGGCCGCGAAGGCCCGTCAGACCCAGCGCATGATCGAACGCCTGGACGTGGTCGAGGAGCCGCGCAAGGAGTGGGAACTGCGCATGGAGATCGCCTCGGCCCCCCGCTCGGGCGCGGTCGTCGCGACACTGCGGGACGCCGAGGTGCGCCACGGCGACTTCGTGCTCGGCCCGGTGTCCCTCCAGATCGACTGGGCGGACCGGGTGGCGGTCACGGGCGCGAACGGCGCCGGCAAGTCCACCCTGCTCGGCGCCCTGCTGGGCCGGGTGCCGCTGACCTCCGGCCAGGCGTCCCTCGGCTCAGGCGTCCTGATCGGCGAGGTCGACCAGGCCCGCAAGCTGTTCCACGGCGAGGAATCCCTGCTGGACGCCTTCTGCGCGGCGGTCCCCGACACCGAACCGGTGGAGGTCCGCACCCTGCTCGCCAAGTTCGGTCTCAAGTCCGACCACGTCTCCCGCTCGGCGGCGACCCTGTCACCGGGGGAGCGGACGCGGGCGGCGCTGGCCCTTCTCCAGGGCAGGGGCGTCAACCTCCTGGTCCTGGACGAGCCGACGAACCACCTCGACCTGCCGGCGATCGAGCAGCTGGAATCAGCGCTGGACGCCTACGAGGGCACGCTGCTGCTGGTCACCCACGACCGCCGGATGCTGGACGCGGTGAGGGTGACGCGCCGCTTGGAGGTCGTGTCGGGCAAGGTGACGGAAGCGCTCTGAAGGGGCGCGGGGAACTGCGCGACCGGCCACAGCGGGCCCGCAGTTCCCCACGATCCGTCCTAGCGCCTGCCGTTCTTCGGATCGACCAGGCCCGCCTTGCGCAACGCGTCGGCCATCGCGCTGTTGGCCGGGGCAGGCGCCGACCGCTGCTGCTGACGCGGTTGCTGCCGCTGCCGCTGCTGAGGCGGCCGCCCACCCCGCTGAGGCTGACGCCGTTCCCCACCGGAGGACTTGGCCTGCGCCTCGTCGTCCAGCCGCAGCGTCAACGAGATCCGCTTGCGCGGGATGTCGACCTCCAGCACCTTCACCTTGACGATGTCACCCGGCTTGACGACATCCCGCGGATCCTTGACGAACGTCTTCGACAGCGCGGAGACATGCGCCAGACCGTCCTGGTGGACGCCGACGTCGATGAACGCCCCGAAGGCCGCCACGTTGGTCACGACCCCCTCCAGCACCATCCCGGGGACCAGGTCGGAGATCTTCTCGACGCCCTCCTTGAAGGTGGCCGTCCTGAAGGCGGGCCGGGGGTCGCGCCCCGGCTTCTCCAGCTCCTTGAGGATGTCGGTCACGGTGGGCAGACCGAACGTCTCGTCGACGAAGTCCTGCGGCCTCAGCGACCGCAGCACACCGGTGTTGCCGATGAGGGAGGCGACCTCCTGCCCCGCGGTCTTCACCATCCGCCGCACCACCGGGTACGCCTCGGGGTGCACGCTGGAGGAGTCCAGCGGGTCGTCGCCGCCCCGGATCCGCAGGAAGCCCGCGCACTGCTCGTACGCCTTGGGCCCCAGCCGCGCCACCTTCTTCAGCTCGGTGCGGGACTTGAAGGGGCCGTTCGCGTCGCGGTGCGCCACGATGTTCTCGGCGAGCCCGGACGTGATCCCGGAGACCCGGGCGAGCAGGGGAGCGGACGCCGTGTTGACGTCGACCCCGACGCCGTTCACACAGTCCTCCACCACCGCGTCCAGCGAGCGCGACAGCTTCACCTCGGACAGGTCGTGCTGGTACTGGCCGACGCCGATCGACTTGGGGTCGATCTTCACCAGCTCGGCCAGCGGGTCCTGGAGCCGGCGCGCGATGGAGACCGCTCCGCGCAGCGACACGTCCATGTCGGGCAGCTCCTGCGAGGCGAACGCGGACGCCGAGTACACCGACGCGCCGGCCTCGGAGACCATCACCTTGGTGAGCTTCAGCTCCGGGTGCCTGCTGATCAGTTCACCGGCGAGCTTGTCGGTCTCGCGGGAGGCCGTGCCGTTGCCGATCGCGATCAGCTCGACCGCGTGTTCCTCGGCCAGCCGGGCCAGTTTCGCGATCGCCTCGTCCCACCGGTTGGCCGGGACGTGCGGGTGGATGACGTCGGTGGCGACGACCTTGCCGGTCGCGTCGACCACGGCGACCTTCACGCCGGTACGGAAGCCGGGGTCCAGGCCGAGCGTCGCGCGGGTGCCCGCGGGGGCGGCGAGGAGCAGGTCGCGGAGGTTGGCCGCGAACACGTTGACCGCCTCGTCCTCGGCGGCCGTCCGCAGGCGCAGCCGCAGGTCGATGCCGAGGTGCACCAGGATGCGGGTCCGCCAGGCCCAGCGGACGGTGTCCGTCAGCCACTTGTCGCCGGGCCGGCCGCGGTCGGCGATCCCGAACCGGTGGGCCACGATGCCCTCGTAGGACGAGGGTCCCTCGGTGGGCTCCTCCGGCTCCAGGACGAGGTCGAGGACCTCCTCCTTCTCGCCCCGCAGCATCGCGAGGACCCGGTGCGAGGGAAGGTCGGTGAAGGGCTCCGAGAAGTCGAAGTAGTCGGCGAACTTGGCGCCCGCCTCCTCCTTGCCCTCCCGCACCTTCGCGGCCAGCCGCCCGCGCACCCACATGCGCTCGCGGAGCTCGCCGATCAGGTCGGCGTCCTCCGAGAACCGCTCGGTCAGGATGGCCCGGGCACCGTCCAGCGCGGCCTGCGCGTCGGGTACGCCCTTGTCGGCGTCGACGAACGCGGCGGCCGCGGCGAGCGGTGCGACACCCGGGTCCCCTAGCAGGCCCTCGGCGAGCGGCTCAAGGCCCGCCTCACGCGCGATCTGCGCCTTGGTGCGCCGCTTCGGCTTGAACGGCAGGTAGATGTCCTCGAGGCGCGCCTTGGTCTCCGCGCCCAGGATGCGCGCCTGGAGCTCCTCGGTGAGCTTGCCCTGCTCGCGCACCGAGTCGAGGATCGCGGTGCGCCGCTCCTCCAGCTCCCGCAGGTAGCGCAACCGCTCCTCGAGCGTGCGCAACTGCGCGTCGTCGAGCATCTCGGTCGCTTCCTTGCGGTAGCGGGCGATGAAGGGAACCGTGGAACCGCCGTCGAGCAGTTCCACGGCAGCCTTGACCTGCCGCTCCCGTACGCCGAGTTCCTCGGCGATCCTGCCTTCGATCGACCCTGCGCTGCTGGACCCGCTGGACCCGGGTGTCGTCACGATCCGGTACCGCCTTCTCACTGAGGTTGCGCGGCAATTGTGGCAGGCGGCACCGACAGTGGGGGATCAGGGCGCGGATCAGGGCGCGGTCATCGTGCCGTGGCCGTCAGGCCCGGCGGCTCCGCGTGGAGCCGGACGCGCCGCCGAAGAGCCGGGCCAGTGCCCGGAAGGGCAGGGTGACCACGGTGGCGATGGCGCCACCGATCTGGCGCAGGACGTCTGCGATAGCGCGGAACATGTGCATCCCCTTTCCTCTCCCGGCCACGACGACCGGGACAGGACGGGTACCTCCGGGACGGCCGGGCAATCTTCGCGGCCGGAAGTCAGCGCTTGCCGATCAGGTCCGCGGGATAGGCACCCGCGGCCACCGCCGCCCGCGCGAAGCCCACCGCGAGCTCCGTCAGCCGCCGGACGCCCTCGGCCCCGAGGTGCTCGTACGGGGCCCGGTCCAGCCGGTCCGTCTCCGCCTCGATCTCCTCCCGCAGGGCGGCGCCCCGCTCGGTCAGTTCGCCGTCGGCGTCCAGCAGCCCGCGCGCGCGGAGCCGTCCCCGGGCCGCGTCCCACTCCTCCCGGGTCCAGCCGCGCGTGGTGAACACCCAGGACGGCGTCATGCCCCGGCCCGTCGCGGTGTGGGTCACCAGAGCCTCGAGACCGTCCAGTTCGGCGGACATCAGGGCGGCGAGATGGCCGTCGCCGCGGTGCTCGCGCAGCAGCGTCGAGGCGTGCCAGAACGCCAGATGGGGCTCGCCGGGAACCGGTAGGTCGGCGTGGGCCGAGTACAGCGGGCGCGCGGCGCGCGAGCAGGCCTCCGCGGCCCGCAGCGCGAGCCGCGCCGCCTCGGCCATCCCGTCCGAGGCCACCGTCTCGTCCCCGAGCAGCCGGCGCAGGGTCGCGTCGACGGCACGCGCGCGTGCCGCGAGGACCTGTTCGGGCGCGGCGGTGCGCCACACGGCCGGCACGTGCTCGGCCACCAGCTCGTACTTGTAGTTGTAGAACGCGGCCGCCACGGTCCCCGGGCCCACCGGCCCCAGCGCGGCGGCCCGCACCGCGAAGTTGACGGCCCGCGGGTGCGTGACGCCGATCGCGGCCAGCTCCCTGCCCAGCTCGGGGGAGAAGTAGTGCGCGGAGTGCAGCGAGTTGAGCGGGTTGTGACAGCGGCGGCCGGCGCGCGGTTCCAGGACGGCAGTAGTCATGCCGAGCAGGTTACCGACCGCTTGGTATCCCGTCGTGGGGTGTGCCGGGCATGGCAGGAAAGGTGGGGAACTCGTCATTGCCGCCATCGCGCCACCGGCCAAGAATCGAGGACATGGCCCAGCGAACCGTTCTCCTCGTCCTCTTCGACGGCGTCCAGAGCCTCGACGTCACCGGCCCGCTGGAGGTCTTCGCCGGCGCCGAGCAGCTCGTACCGGGCACCTACCGCCTCCGTACCGCCTCGCTGGACGGCGCTCCCGTGCGCACCTCCAGCGGCCTGACCGTCGTACCGGACGAAGCCCTCGCCCGGGCCGGCGCCCCGCACACCCTCCTGGTGCCCGGCGGCCGGGGCACCCGGCGCCCCGACGCGCTCCTCACCGACTGGCTGCGCGTGCACGGGCCCCGGGCCGAACGCCTGGTCTCGGTGTGCACCGGCGCCATCCGGCTCGCCGAGGCGGGCCTCCTGGACGGCCGCCGGGTCACCACGCACTGGGCCTACTGCGACAAGCTCGCCCGCGACCACCCGGCCGTCGAGGTGGACCCCGACCCGATCTACGTCCGCGACGGACAGGTGTCGACGTCCGCCGGCGTCACCTCGGGCATCGACCTCGCGCTCGCCCTGGTCGAGGAGGACCTGGGCCGGGACGCCGCCCTGGCCATCGCCCGCCACCTCGTCGTCTTCCTGCGCCGGCCCGGCAACCAGGCCCAGTTCAGCGCCCAGCTCGCCGCCCAGACCGCGCAGCGCGAGCCGCTGCGCGAGGTCCAGCAGTGGATCACCGAGCACCCGGCCGGCGACCTGAGCGTCGAGGCCCTCGCCGCGCGCGCCCGCCTCTCGCCCCGCCACTTCGCCCGTGCCTTCCAGGCCGAGACCGGCATGACCCCGGGCCGGTACGTCGACCGGGTCCGCCTCGAACACGCCCGCCGCCTCCTGGAGGACACCTCCGACGGCATCGAGGAGATCTCCCGCGCCAGCGGCTACGGCACCGCCGAGGGCATGCGCCGCGCATTCGTCAAGGCGCTCGGCACGGCCCCCTCCGAGTACCGCCGCCGCTTCCACCCGACCCCCGCCCACTGAAAGGACACCCCGTGCAGATCGCGATCGTCCTCTACGACCGCTTCACCGCCCTGGACGCCGTGGGACCGTACGAGACCCTCGGCCGCCTCCCCGACGCGGAGACCGTCTTCGTCGCCGAGCGGGCCGGTCCCGTGCGCACCGACACCGGCCGGCTGGCCCTCACCGCCGACCGGACGCTCGCCGAGGTGCCGGGCCCCGACATCGTGATCGTGCCGGGCGGCCCCGGCCAGACCTCGCAGATGGAGAACCCGGTGCTGCTCGACTGGCTGCGCGCCGCCGACGCCACCAGCACCTGGACCACGTCCGTGTGCACCGGTTCCCTGCTGCTCGCCGCGGCGGGCCTGCTCCGGGGCCGCCGCGCGACCTCCCACTGGCTGGCCCTGGACTTCCTGAAGGAGTTGGGTGCCGAACCCACGGGCGAGCGGGTCGTGTTCGACGGCAAGTACGTCACCGCCGCGGGCGTCTCCTCCGGGATCGACATGGGCCTCACGCTGCTCGGCAGGATCGCGGGCGACGAACACGCCCGGGCCGTGCAGCTCCTGACCGAGTACGACCCGCAGCCGCCCTACGACGCCGGCTCGCCGCAGAAGGCGCCCGCGCACCTCGTCGAGGAGTTCCGCTCCAAGAGCCGCTTCATCCTGACGTAGTCCAGGTGAAGCGCGGCGTCCTGCGTTCCAGGAAGGCGGCGACCCCCTCCGCGGTGTCGCCGCTGCCGCGTGCCTGCCCGGACCAGTGGGCGTCCCGGTCGGTGCGGCCGTTCGCGAACTCCTTCGCGGCGGCCTGCGTGAGCTGCGAACGGGACGCCAGGACCCGGGTGAACTCCCCGACCCGCTTGGTGAGTTCGCCCTCCGGCAGCACCTCGTCGACCAGGCCGGTGCGCAGTGCCCGCTCCGCGTCGATCAACTCCCCTGAGAACAGCAGGTACTTGGCCGCGGCGGGGCCGACCAGCGCCACCAGCCGCCGGGTGGAGGAGGCCGGGTACACGATCCCGAGCTTCGCCGGTGTCACCCCGAACAGCGCGCCCTCCTCGGCGAACCGCAGGTCGCACGCCGCCGCGAGCTGTGCCCCGCCGCCCACGCAGTGCCCGCGGACGGCCGCCAGCGTCGGCTTCGGGAACGCGGCGAGGGCCTCCTCGGCCAGCATCGCGAGCCCCTGCGCCTCCTCGGGCGACCGGCGCAGCGTGGAGATGTCGGCGCCCGCGCAGAACGTCCCGCCCGCACCGGTCAGCACGAGCGCCCGGACACCGGGGTCGGCGGCCAGCGTGTCCAGCAGCGGCGGCAGCGCCCGCCACATCGCGGCCGTCATGGCATTGCGCTTGGCCGGATGGTGGATCACGACGGTGGCAACCGCGTCGGTGACGGTGTGCAGCAGCTGCGGTTCCGGGTACTCCATGGGTCGGATGCTAGCCCCACGCCCCGACCGTACGATCACGAAGGGGTCCGCAGTGCGAGGAGGCCCCGCATGGCAGTGAACAAGGCGGAGAACCCGGAGACGGCGAAGCTGAGCCGCGGTTTCGGCTGGCTCGCGGCGCTCGGCGTGGTCCTGGTGATCGCCGGACTGGTCGGGCTGGTCTACACCGGGGTGGCCACGCTGACCTCGATGATCCTGTTCGGCTGGCTCCTGCTGATCGGCGGCGTGGTCGGACTGCTGCACGCGGTCCAGGCCCGGGACTCCAACTTCTTCTGGCTCGGTGTCGTGGTCGCCGCCCTGAACATCGCGGCCGGTGTCGTCGTCATCGTGCGGCCGGAGGCTGCGGCAGCGGCACTGACCATGTTCGCCGCGCTGCTCTTCCTGACCGGAGGGGTGTTCCGGCTGGCCGGCAGCCTGGTGGTGCGGGGACCGCAGTTCGGCTGGACGCTCGTGCAGGGCGCCTTCGGACTGCTGCTGGGCATCCTGGTGCTGGCCTCCTGGCCGAGCAGCAGCAAGTACGTGATCGGCTGCTTCTTCTCGCTCGGCCTGCTCTTCGACGGCCTCGGGCTCGTCGCCACCGGCTTCGGCGGACGCAAGATCGTCGGGATGGTCACCGAACAGCAAGAAGCCGCCGCCAAGCCGACACCCTCCGAATAGTTCCGTGCGAATCCGGTCAGGGGCGCTCGATATGCGCTGACTTCTGTTCAGGCATCCGGACCGGAGCGAGCCGCTGCCAACACTCGACCTGTGGTGACAATCGAGCGCAAGGGTGGCGACCGAGGAATGGACGACCAGGGGCGCGGGTCGGACCCTCGCCCGCCGGACAGCGGAGAGGACCCCTTCCAACCGCCTCCCCTCGGCCCGGGCACACCGGACCCGCTGCCGTACGAGGGCGTGTGGCGGTTCACCGCCCCCGCCGTCGACGCCTCGGTCCCGCAGGCGCGGCACGCCGTGCGGGACCTGCTGCACCGCCAGGGAGTGCCCGTCTCGGACGACCTCGTCCAGGGCCTCCTGCTGATCGTCTCCGAGCTCGTCACGAACGCCGTCCGGCACGCGGCCCTGCTCTCGCCGATGCTCGCCGTGGAGGTGGCCGTGGGCGCGGAGTGGGTGCGGGTCTCCGTGGAGGACAACCACCCCTACCGGCCGACCGCCCTGGAGGCCGCGCACAGTGAGACCGGGGGCCGGGGACTGCTGCTGGTGCGGGAGATCACCCGGGAGGCGGGCGGCGTCTGCGACGTCGAGCACACGGCCGGCGGCGGCAAGGTGATCTGGGCCGCCCTGCCGCTCAAGTCCGTGCGCGTGTCCTGAGCGCCCGCGCGCTCCTCACCAGCCGGCGGACGGGCCCGTCAGCTCCCTGACCGCGGGACGGGCCGCGTCCAGCACCGTCATGAACCACGCGGAGAAGGGGTCCTTCGCGTGCCGCTCCGCCAGCTCGGCCGGGGTCACGAAGGCGGTCGTGGCGACCTCCTCCGGGTCCGGGCCGAGCGGGGCCTGCACCATGCCGACGAACAGGTGGTTGTACTCCTGCTCGACCAGGCCCGAGTCCGGGTCCGGGTGGTTGTAGCGGACCGTGCCCGCCTCGGCGAGCAGCGACGGGGAGACCCCCAGCTCCTCGTACGTGCGCCGGGCCGCCGCGGCGAAGGGCGCCTCGCCCGGGTAGGGGTGGCCGCAGCACGTGTTGGACCACACGCCGGGGGAGTGGTACTTGCCCAGCGCGCGCTGCTGGAGGAGCAGCCGGCCCCGTTCGTCGAAGAGGAACACCGAGAAGGCGCGGTGGAGCTGGCCCGGCGGCTGGTGGGCGGCGAGCTTCTCCGCGGTGCCGATCGTCACACCGTGCTCGTCGACCAGTTCCAGCAGGATCGCGTTCGCGGCGCCGTTCGACGGAGTGTGCGTCGTGGTGGCAGGTGTGGTCGGCATACCCATCCTTCACATCGGTCTTCGCGCCCCAAGTGTGCCGCACCGATCCGGCACTCCCGGCAGTTGTCGTGCCCGGCGCGGCGGGCGGGGAACCGCTCGGGGCGGGGCTGTGCGATGGAGGACGCGAAGGTGCGCCGGATCGCTGCATTCCGTCGGAACAGGCGTTTCATGCACCGTACACGTGTGTCAGTGGCACAGGTGCGCCTCGTGCTCCGCGTGCCCGACCGGCTCCAGCTGGAAGGTGCAGTGCTCCACGTCGAAGTGGTCGCCGAGGCAGTTCTGGAGCTCGTGCAGCATCTTCTCGTGGCCGATGGCGCTGAGCACGTCGGAGCGCACCACCACGTGCGCCGACAGGACCGGCATGCCCGAGGTGATCGTCCAGGCGTGCAGGTCGTGCACGTCCTCCACGCCGTCCAGGGCCAGGATGTGGGTCCGCACCTCCGCCATGTCGACGTCCTTGGGCGCCGCCTCCAGCAGGACGTCGAGGGTCTCGCGCAGCAGCTTGACGGTGCGCGGCACGATCATCAGGCCGATGACGAGCGAGGCGATCGGGTCGGCGGCCTGCCAGCCCGTGGTCAGGATCACCACCGCCGAGATCAGCACCGCGAGCGAACCCAGCGCGTCGGCCGCGACCTCCAGGAAGGCCCCTCGCACGTTCAGGCTCTCCTTCTGGCCGCGCATCAGCAGGGTCAGCGAGACCATGTTCGCCACCAGGCCGATCGCACCGAACACAATGGTCAGCCCGCCCTCGGTGCCGACCGGCGTGACGAACCGCTGGATCGCCTCGTACAGGACGTAACCGCCGACCCCGAGCAGCAGCAGGCAGTTCGCGAGGGCGGCGAGGATCTCGGCGCGGGCGTACCCGAAGGTGCGGTTGCCGGTCGCCGGGCGGCCGGCGAAGTGGATGGCGAGCAGGGCCATGCCGAGGCCGAGCGCGTCCGTGGCCATGTGCGCCGCGTCGGCCACCAGGGCGAGGGAGTCGGCGACGACCCCGCCGACGATCTCGACCACCATGACGGTGAGCGTGATCCACAGGGCCACCCGCAGCCTGCCGACGTACGCGGCGGTCGCCGTGCCGCCGGGCGGCGCGTGCGTGTGCCCGTGATCGTGCCCTGCCCCCATGGAAGCCGCCTCCGTCGCGTCGATCCCGAACATCCCGTCCGGGATCACAGTCAACTACGGGTGGGGGGTACCCGGCAACGCGGCACTGAACACCGTTGTCATGTGCCCTGACCTGCGGAAACGAAACGCAGGTCAGGGCGGCCCCGACGGGTTCAGCCGTGGTGCAGCAGCCATCCGCGCCAGGCGGACTCGATCATCTCGCGCACCCCCCGGCGGGCGCTCCAGCCGAGCGTCTCGGCGGCCCGGGCGGCCGAGGCCACCGAGACGGGGGCGTCCCCCGGGCGCCGGGGCTCCACGACCGCGGGCCGTCGGTCTCCGGTCACCTCTCCGATCACCGTGACCATCTCGCGCACGGAGACGCCCTCGCCGCGACCGATGTTGACCGTCAGGTCCCCGCGCCGGTCGCCGTCGGACAGCCGCCGGGCCGCCGCGAGGTGCGCCTCGGCGAGATCGGACACATGGATGTAGTCACGGATGCAGGTGCCGTCCGGGGTCGGGTAGTCGTCCCCGAAGATCCGCGGGGCCTCGTCGCGGGTGAGACGGTCGAAGACCATGGGCACGATGTTGAAGACACCGGTGTCCGCGAGCTCCGGCGCCGCCGCCCCGGCCACGTTGAAGTAGCGCAGGCACACGGTGGAGATCCCGTGCGCCTGTCCGGCCGCCCGCACCAGCCACTCCCCGGCGAGCTTCGTCTCGCCGTACGGGTTCACGGGGGCGCAGGGCGTCTCCTCCGTGATCAGGCCCACATCGGGGTTGCCGTAGACGGCCGCCGAGGAGGAGAACAGGAAGCGTTCGATCCCGGCCTCCGCGACCGCCTCCAGGAGGGTCGCGAGACCGCCGACGTTCTCCTGGTAGTAGCGGGTGGGCTGCGCCACCGACTCGGCGACCTGCTTGCGCGCCGCGAGGTGCACCACACCCGTCACCGCGTGCTCGGCCAGCACCCGCTTCAGCAGTCCGCCGTCCAGCGAGGAGCCGCGGACCAGCGGCACGTCGGCGGGCAGCCGCGCGGGCACCCCCGCCGAGAGGTCGTCCAGGACGAGCACCCGTTCCCCGGCCCCCGTCATGGCCCGCGCCACATGCGCCCCTATGTACCCGGCACCGCCGGTGATCAGCCACGTCATGGTCGTCCACCCTATGCCGACGCTCCCGGAGCCTGGCGATGTCCCGGATGTCCGCTCTGCGGAGGGCGGTTTGTGGGCGGGGGCCGTGATCACCCATGATGATCGCGGCAAAGGCCGGGGGAGTCGCTGTCGATCGGCCCGTTAACGGGCGGTGAACGCAGCCTTCTTGGCATCCGATAGCCTCTGCCGACATGCCGCCCGCCTGGTCCAGCCAAGGGGCGCCCCCATCGTGCACATGACCGGCGCCCGCGCGCCGGCACCCAGGGAGTGAGTTCGGTTGTCGACCGCCATCCTCACCGGTCAGCCGGTCCCCGGATCGTCGATCGAGGGTGATCTGCGGTCCCTCGGCTTCGACGTGCAGGTCGCCGCGGACGCCGCCGACGCCGAGCGGCTGGTCGCCGAGGCGCCCTGCGACCAGCGCGTCGCCCTCGTCGACGCCCGGTTCGTCGGCCACGTGCACGCGCTGCGCCTCGGCCTCACCGACCCCCGCTTCTCCCTCGCCGCCGTACCCGGAGCCGTCACCGCGCAGCCCGACGGCCGCGCGACCCTGACCCGGGCACTGGCCCGCGAGAACTCCGCGGGCGGCGGCACGGCCCTCGCAGTGGACAGCCTCCCCGACCGCATCGTCACCGCGCTGGCCGACGACGGCGCCGAGGTGCACCGCCCCGAGCTCGGCAGCCTGGTCGCCGCCGTCCCCGCCGACCCCCAGGCCCGCAACGAGGCACGGCAGGCCGTCGCGGACGTCGACGACGAGGCCGTACGCCTCAAGTCCGCCGTGAAGTCCCGGGACGGCTTCTTCACCACGCACTTCATCAGCCCCTACTCCCGCTACATCGCCCGCTGGTGCGCCCGCCGCGGCCTGACCCCGAACCAGGTCACCACGGCGTCCCTGATCACCGCGCTCGTCGCGGCGGCCTGCGCGGGCACCGGCACCCGGGGCGGCTTCGTCGCCGCGGGCGTCCTGCTCATCGCGTCCTTCGTCCTGGACTGCACCGACGGCCAGCTCGCCCGCTACTCCCTGCAGTACTCCACCCTCGGCGCCTGGCTCGACGCCACCTTCGACCGGGCCAAGGAGTACGCCTACTACGCCGGCCTCGCCCTGGGAGCGGCCCGCGGCGGCGATGACGTCTGGGCCCTCGCGCTCGGCGCGATGGTCCTCCAGACCTGCCGGCACGTCGTCGACTTCTCCTTCAACGAGGCGAACCACGACGCCACCGCCAACACCAGCCCCACGGCGGCCCTCTCGGACAAGCTCGACAGCGTCGGCTGGACGGTGTGGGTGCGGCGGATGATCGTCCTGCCCATCGGGGAGCGCTGGGCGATGATCGCGGTGCTGACCGCGCTGACGACTCCGCGGATCACCTTCTACGCCCTGCTCGTCGGGTGCGCCTTCGCGGCGACGTACACCACGGCGGGGCGGGTGCTGCGCTCGCTGACCCGCAAGGCCCGGCGGACCGACCGGGCCGCGCAGGCGCTCGCGGACCTCGCCGACTCCGGCCCGCTCGCGCAGGGTGTCGCGGGCGTCCTCAGGGCTCCCGCGCGCCGCCTGCCCGGCTTCGCCGCCCCCCTCGTGGCCCTGCTCGGCGGCCTCGTCCTCGTCGGCCTCGCCTGGCAGCCCGGCTTCGGTGGCCCCCTTGTCGTGGCCGGCGCCGTGATCTACGCCGTCACCTCGGGCCTCGCCGTCGCCCGTCCCCTCAAGGGCGCCCTCGACTGGCTCGTCCCGCCCTTCTTCCGCGCCGCGGAGTACGGCACCGTCCTGCTGCTCGCGGCCGAAGCGGACGTGAACGGAGCGCTTCCCGCGGCTTTCGGCCTGGTGGCGGCCGTCGCCTACCATCACTACGACACGGTGTACCGCATCCGCGGCAACGCCGGAGCGCCCCCGGCCTGGCTGGTGCGCGCCGTCGGGGGGCACGAGGGGCGGACACTGCTCGTCACCGTCCTGGCCGCGCTGCTCACCGCTTCGCAGTTCACCGTCGCGCTCACGGTCCTGGCCGTGGCCGTGGCCCTGCTGGTGCTCGTCGAGAGCATCCGCTTCTGGGTGTCCGCAGGGGCGCCCGCCGTACACGACGAAGGAGAACCCGCATGATCGGCCTCGTGCTGGCGGCCGGCGCCGGACGCCGACTGCGCCCCTACACCGACAGCCTCCCCAAGGCTCTGGTGCCGGTGGGCCCCGCGGGCATAGAGGGCGAACCGACGGTCCTGGACCTCACCCTCGGCAACTTCGCCGAGATCGGTCTGACCGAGGTCGCGGTCATCGTCGGCTACCGCAAGGAGGCCGTGTACGAGCGCAAGGCGGCCCTGGAGGCGAAGTACGGCCTCAAGCTCACCCTCATCGACAACGACAAGGCCGAGGAGTGGAACAACGCCTACTCCCTGTGGTGCGGCCGTGACGCCCTCAAGGACGGCGTGATCCTCGCCAACGGCGACACCGTGCACCCGGTCTCCGTCGAGAAGACGCTGCTCGCCGCCCGGGGCGAGGGCAAGCGGATCATCCTCGCCCTGGACACGGTGAAGAACCTCGCAGACGAGGAGATGAAGGTCGTCGTCGACGCCGAGCGCGGCATGACGAAGATCACCAAGCTGATGGACCCCGCCGAGGCCACCGGTGAGTACATCGGCGTCACCCTCATCGAGGGCGACGCCGCCCCCGAACTGGCCGACGCGCTGAAAACGGTCTGGGAGACCGACCCGCAACAGTTCTACGAGCACGGCTACCAGGAGCTCGTGAACCGCGGCTTCCGTATCGACGTCGCGCCGATCGGCGACGTCCCGTGGGTGGAGATCGACAACCACGACGACCTCGCCCGTGGACGGGAGATCGCGTGCCGGTACTGACAAGGCTGATCCCCTCGCCGGTCGTCGTGGACATCCGCCCGGGTGCCCTCGACGACCTGGCGTGCGTGCTCGCCGACGAGCGGATCTCGCACTCGGGCAAGCTGGCCGTCGCGGTCAGCGGCGGCTCGGGCGCGAGGCTGCGCGAGCGGCTCGAGCCCTCCCTGCCCGGGGCCACCTGGTACGAGGTCGGCGGCGGCACCCTCGACGACGCGATCCGGCTGGCCGGCGACATGAAGGCCGGTCACTACGACGCGGTCGTCGGACTGGGCGGTGGCAAGATCATCGACTGCGCCAAGTTCGCCGCCGCACGCGTCGGCCTGCCCCTGGTCGCCGTACCGACCAACCTCGCGCACGACGGCTTGTGCTCGCCCGTCGCGACCCTCGACAACGACGCGGGCCGCGGCTCCTACGGCGTGCCCAACCCGATAGCGGCCGTCATCGACCTGGACGTCATCCGCGAGGCCCCGGTGCGCTTCGTGCGCGCGGGCATCGGTGACGCGGTCTCCAACATCAACGCGATCGCCGACTGGGAGCTGGCGAACCGCGTCAAGGGCGAGAAGATCGACGGACTCGCCGCCGCCATGGCCCGCCAGGCCGGCGAGGCGGTGCTCCGGCACCCGGGCGGGGTCGGGGACAACGACTTCCTCCAGGTGCTCGCCGAGGCCCTGGTCCTCACCGGCGTCGCGATGTCGATCTCCGGCGACTCGCGGCCCGCGTCCGGCTCCTGCCACGAGATCAACCACGCGTTCGACCTGCTCTACCCCAAGCGTTCTGCCGCCCACGGCGAGCAGTGCGGCCTGGGCGCGGCCTTCGCGATGTACCTGCGCGGAGCCCACGAGGAAGCGGCCTACATGGCCGAGGTCCTGCGCCGGCACGGACTTCCGGTACTGCCGGAGGAGATCGGCTTCACGCCCGCGGAGTTCGTGCGCGCCGTGGAGTTCGCCCCGCAGACCCGTCCCGGCCGCTACACCATCCTCGAACACCTCGACCTCAAGACCGACCAGATCAAGGACATCTACGCCGACTATGTCAAGGCCATCGGTAGCTGAACTCCGTCCGGTCGTCCACCCCGCTGGGGTCAAGGACCGGCGCAGCGGTGAGCACTGGATGGGACGCCTCTACATGCGTGAGGTGTCCCTGCGGGTGGACCGCTACCTGGTGAACACCAGGGTCACGCCCAACCAGCTCACGTACCTGATGACCGTCTTCGGTGTCCTCGCGGCCCCGGCACTGCTGGTGCCGGGGATCCCGGGCGCCGTGCTCGGCG
This sequence comes from Streptomyces sp. NPDC091972, assembly GCF_044756385.1. Classification (NCBI taxonomy): domain Bacteria; kingdom Bacillati; phylum Actinomycetota; class Actinomycetes; order Kitasatosporales; family Streptomycetaceae; genus Streptomyces; species Streptomyces sp. NPDC091972. The sequence goes on from NZ_JBIVSV010000001.1 coordinate 198,069, forward strand.
TGGTGTGCGTCCAGATGTACCTGCTCCTCGACTGCGTCGACGGCGAGATCGCGCGCTGGAAGAAGCAGTACTCGCTCAACGGCGTCTACCTCGACCGCGTCGGCGCGTACCTGACCGACGCGGCCGTCCTGACCGGCTTCGGTCTGCGCGCCGCCGACCTGTTCGGCAGCGGCCGCATCGACTGGCTGTGGGCCTTCCTCGGCACGCTCGCCGCCCTCGGCGCGATCCTCATCAAGGCGGAGACCGACCTGGTCGGTGTCGCCCGGCACCAGGCCGGCAAGCCGCCGGTGCAGGAGTCGGCCGCCGAGATGCGCTCCTCCGGCATGGCGCTGGCCCGCAAGGCCGCCTCCCTGCTCAAGTTCCACCGGCTGATCCTCGGCATCGAGGCGTCGCTGCTGATCCTGGTCCTCGCGATCGTGGACCAGGTGCGCGACGACCTGTTCTTCTCGCGGCTCGGCGTCGCGGTGCTCGCCGGCATCGCCCTGCTCCAGACGCTGCTGCACCTCGTGTCCATCCTCGCCTCCAGCAGGCTGAAGTGAGCCGCGGCATGAAGGTCGGCGCGGTCGTCATCACCATGGGCAACCGCCCCGAGGAGCTGCGTGCCCTGCTCGACTCGGTCGCCAAGCAGGACGGCGACCCGGTCGAGGTGGTCGTCGTCGGCAACGGCTCGCCCGTCCCGGACGTCCCCGCGGGCGTGCGCACCGTCGAGCTGCCGGAGAACCTCGGCATCCCCGGCGGCCGCAACGTCGGCATCGAGGCCTTCGGCCCCAGCGGTCGAGATGTCGACATACTGCTTTTCCTCGACGACGACGGTCTCCTGCCGAACCACGACACCGCCGAACTGTGCCGGCAGGCCTTCGCCGCCGACCCGAGGCTCGGCATCGTCAGCTTCCGCATCGCCGACCCCGAAACCGGCGTCACCCAGCGCCGGCACGTCCCCCGGCTGCGCGCCTCCGACCCGATGCGCTCCTCCCGGGTCACCACCTTCCTCGGCGGCGCCAACGCCGTACGCACCCAGGTCTTCGCCGAAGTCGGCGGCCTCCCGGACGAGTTCTTCTACGCCCACGAGGAAACCGACCTGGCATGGCGGGCCCTCGACGCGGGCTGGATGATCGACTACCGGTCCGACATGGTGCTGTACCACCCGACGACCGCGCCCTCGCGGCACGCGGTCTACCACCGCATGGTCGCCCGCAACCGCGTCTGGCTCGCCCGCCGCAACCTGCCCGCGCTGCTCGTCCCGGTCTACCTCGGTGTCTGGATGCTGCTCACCCTCGTGCGCCGCCCCTCACGGCCCGCCCTCAAGGCGTGGTTCGCCGGTTTCCGGGAAGGCTGGAGCACGCCGTGCGGACCGCGCAGGCCCATGAAGTGGCGTACCGTCTGGCGCCTGACCCGACTGGGCCGGCCCCCGGTGATCTGACAAGCTCGTTCCCGAGAGCGGCCGGGCCGCACCGCGGCCCACGCTCGTGCCCTGCCCGCCCAGGCCGCGCATCCCGAAGCATCCCGAAGAGGAAAGCTATCCACCAGTGAGTGAGACAACGCACGACGGCACGGTCGCGCTGAGCGCGCCCGCGTCGCCCGACGAGGGCCTCACGGCGGCACAGCTCGCCGACCGGTACGGCCTGTCCGTGAGCGGTGCCAGGCCCTCGCTCGTCGACTACGTCCGCCAGCTCTGGGACCGGCGCCACTTCATCCTCGCGTTCTCGCGGGCGAAGCTGACCGCCCAGTACAGCCAGGCCAAGCTCGGCCAGCTCTGGCAGGTGGCGACGCCGCTGCTCAACGCGGGCGTGTACTTCTTCATCTTCGGCGTCATCCTCAACGCCAGCCGGGGCATGTCGAAGGACGTGTACATCCCGTTCCTGGTCACGGGTGTCTTCGTGTTCACCTTCACGCAGAGCTCCGTGATGGCGGGTGTGCGCGCCATCTCCGGCAACCTCGGCCTGGTCCGCGCGCTGCACTTCCCGCGGGCGTCCCTGCCGATCTCCTTCGCGCTCCAGCAGCTCCAGCAACTGCTCTTCTCGATGATCGTGCTGTTCGCCGTGGCGGTCGGCTTCGGCCACTACCCGGACCTGTCCTGGGCGCTGATCGTCCCGGTGCTGATCCTGCAGTTCCTCTTCAACACCGGCCTGGCGCTGATCATGGCCCGCGCGGGCGCCAAGACGCCCGACCTGGCGCAGCTCATGCCGTTCGTGATGCGCACCTGGATGTACGCGTCCGGCGTGATGTTCTCCATCCCGATCATGCTGGCCGACAAGCCGCAGTGGCTCGCCACGGTGCTCCAGTGGAACCCGGCGGCCATCTACATGGACCTCATGCGCTTCGCCCTGATCGACGAGTACGGCGCCGAGAACCTGCCCGACCACGTCTGGGCGGCCGCGGGCGGCTGGGCCGCGCTCTTCGCGCTGGGCGGCTTCGTGTACTTCTGGAAGGCGGAGGAAAGGTACGGCCGTGGCTGAGGACACCAGGGACGGACGCACCCCCACCGTCATCGCGGACGAGCTGCACATCGTCTACCGCGTCAACGGCGCCAAGACCGGCAAGGGCAGCGCGACCGCCGCGCTGAGCCGCATCCTCAAGCGCGGGGAGGAGCGGGGCGTGCGCAAGGTGCACGCCGTCAAGGGCGTCTCCTTCGTCGCCTACAAGGGTGAGGCGATCGGCCTGATCGGCTCCAACGGCTCCGGCAAGTCGACCCTCCTGCGCGCCATCGCCGGGCTGCTGCCCGCCGAGAGCGGCCGCGTCTACACCCACGGCCAGCCCTCCCTGCTCGGCGTCAACGCGGCCCTGATGAACGACCTGACCGGCGAGCGCAACGTCATCCTCGGCGGCCTCGCCATGGGCATGTCCCGCGAGCAGATCAAGGAGCGCTACCAGGAGATCGTCGACTTCTCCGGGATCAACGAGAAGGGCGACTTCATCACTCTCCCGATGCGCACCTACTCCTCCGGCATGGCGGCGCGTCTGCGCTTCTCCATCGCGGCCGCCAAGGACCACGACGTCCTCATGATCGACGAGGCCCTCGCCACCGGCGACCGCAAGTTCCAGAAGCGCTCCGAGGAACGCATCCGGGAGCTGCGCAAGGAGGCCGGCACGGTGTTCCTCGTCAGTCACAACAACAAGTCGATCCGTGACACCTGCAACCGCGTCCTGTGGCTGGAGCGCGGCGAGCTGCGCATGGACGGCCCGACCGACGAGGTCATCAAGGAGTACGAGAAGTTCACGGGCAAGTAGTCCACCCCGCCCCGGACGAAGAACACCTCTCCGCTCGATCGGGCCCCGCCGGAACTGTTCCGGCGGGGCCACACGTCTGCAAAGGAAGCGTCAACTTCGGCGCCCCTTAGGAATCTTGGGGCCAATCGGTGTGTTGTTGTGATGTGCAGGACACCCCGACGATCCTTGCCGCGTTGTACAACGTAAGCTGTACCGGTGCCCAATCGCGGCAAGTGGGGCGATAATGCGCGACTCCCGATCACTGGGACGCCGCGCGGAGGGCTGGGCGGCGTGTCCGAAATAGTGCGTATTGGGTCGGCGGTGTAGAACGGGAGATGTGACGGCGATGGCTACGGAAACTCCCCAGCTCAACGCAGCACGTGCCGTCCCCGCCCCGGGCAGGCAGCGATGACGGAGACCGGCACGACGCGCCCCGGAGCGACGGAGCGCGGAACGCTCGACAAGGCCGCGGCGGAGAACTTCCCCGTGGCTCCCTTCTTCCTGCCCAAGGACTGGCGCACCGACCTGATGGCGGTCTACGGCTTCGCGCGCCTCGTCGACGACATCGGCGACGGCGACCTGGCCCCCGGCGGCGCCGACGCTCGCCTGCTCGGCGTGCCGCCCGAGGAGGCCGAGGACCGGCTGGTCCTGCTGGACGCCTTCGAGGCCGACCTGCACCGCGTCTTCTCCGGCGAGCCCCGCCACCCCCTGCTGCGCCGCCTCCGGCCCACGGTCCGCCGCCGCTCCCTCACCCCCGAGCCCTTCCTCGGCCTGATCGCCGCCAACCGCCAGGACCAGCTCGTCACCCGCTACGAGACCTACGACGACCTGCTCGCCTACTGCGAGCTGTCCGCCAACCCCGTCGGCCGTCTCGTGCTCGCCGTCACCGGCACCTCGACCCCCGAACGGATCCGTCTCTCGGACGCGATCTGCACGGCCCTCCAGATCGTCGAGCACCTCCAGGACGTCGCCGAGGACCTCGGCCGCGACCGGATCTATCTGCCCGCCGCGGACATGAAGCGCTTTCATGTCCAGGAGGCGGACCTCGCCGTGAAAACCGCGGGCGCATCGGTGCGCGCTCTGGTTGCATACGAGGCACAACGCGCCCGCGAACTCCTGAATGAAGGCGCCCCCCTGGTGGGTAGCGTCCACGGCAGGCTGAAGCTGCTGCTCGCAGGGTTCGTGGCGGGGGGAAGGGCGGCGCTCCGCGCGATCTCCGCCGCCGAACACGACGTACTTCCCGGCCCGCCCAAGCCCGGCAAGCTCCAGTTGCTGCGCGAGGTGGGCGTCACTCTGCGAGGAGAGGGGTGATCCGGACGGTGGAGGCACCACCACACGCGTCCGCGCCGGTACTCGCCGCCTACAGCTACTGCGAGGCCGTGACCGGACAGCAGGCCCGTAACTTCGCGTACGGCATCAGGCTGCTGCCGACGTCCAAGCGGCGTGCGATGTCGGCGCTCTACGCGTTCTCGCGGCGCGTCGACGACATCGGCGACGGCGCGCTGGCGGCCGACGTCAAGGCGGCGAGACTCGAGGACACCCGGGCGATGCTGGCCCGGGTGCGGGAGGGCTCGGTCGACGAGGACGACACCGATCCGGTGGCCGTCGCCCTCGCCCATGCCGCCGAGACCTTCCCGATCCCGCTGGGCGGCCTGGACGAGCTGATCGACGGCGTCCTGATGGACGTACGCGGCGAGACCTACGAGACCTGGGACGACCTGAAGGTCTACTGCCGCTGTGTCGCGGGCGCCATCGGGCGGCTCTCGCTCGGCGTGTTCGGCACCGAACCCGGGGCGCGCGCCGCCGAACGCGCGCCGGAGTACGCCGACACGCTCGGTCTCGCGCTCCAGCTCACCAACATCCTCAGAGACATCCGTGAGGACGCCGAGGGCGGACGCGTCTACCTGCCCGCCGACGACCTCGCCAAATTCGGCTGCTCGGCCGGCTTCACGGGGCCGAAACCGCCGGAGGGCGCCGACTTCGCGGGCCTCGTGCACTTCGAAGTGCGACGGGCCCGCGCCCTTTTCGCCGAGGGCTACCGGCTGCTCCCCATGCTCGACCGGCGCAGCGGCGCCTGTGTCGCCGCCATGGCCGGCATCTACCGCCGACTGCTCGACCGCATCGAGCGCGACCCGGAGGCGGTGCTGCGCGGGCGCGTCTCACTGCCCGGCCGGGAGAAGGCGTACGTCGCCGTCCGCGGTCTGTCCGGCCTGGACACCCGGCACGTGACGCGGCGTGCCGTCAGGAGGCGTGCCTGATGGATGACGTGGACAATTCGGTCCAAAGTGATGCCGCCGGAAAAGAACGGCACGCAACCCTCCGCTCGACGACGGCGTCCCTGACTGCGACGACCGGCCGTGCACCGTTCGAGCACCACGGCGTCCGGGCAGGGGAGGGGGTGCGATGACCGACGGACAGCGGTCCGGACGGGACGCCGTCGTGATCGGCGGCGGGCTCGCCGGCATCACCGCCGCGCTCGCGCTCGCCGACGCCGGGGTCCGCGTCACCCTGCTCGAAGGCAGGCCGCGCCTGGGCGGACTCGCCTTCTCCTTCCAGCGCGGCGAACTGACCGTCGACAACGGACAGCACGTCTACCTGCGCTGCTGCACCGCCTACCGCTGGTTCCTCGACCGCATCGAGGGGACGGCGCTGGCGCCGTTGCAGGATCGTCTCGACGTGCCCGTGCTCGATGTGACCCGGCCCGAGGGCCGGCGGCTCGGCAGGCTGCGGCGCGACGCGCTGCCGGTGCCCCTGCACCTGGGACGCAGCCTCGCGACCTATCCGCACCTCTCACTCGCCGAGCGGGCCGGGGTGGGGCGTGCCGCGCTCGCGCTCAAGGGCCTCGACCTCGCCGATCCGAGCCTGGACGCACAGGACTTCGGCAGCTGGCTGACCGCGCACGGTCAGTCGGCGCGTGCCGTGGAGGCCCTGTGGGACCTGGTCGGGGTCGCCACCCTCAACGCGGTCGCGGGCGACGCCTCGCTGGGGCTCGCCGCGATGGTGTTCAAGACCGGTCTGCTGTCCGACCCGGGCGCCGCCGACATCGGCTGGGCCCATGTCCCGCTGGGTGAACTGCACGACCGGCTGGCCCGCAAGGCGCTCGACTCCGCGGGCGTGCGTACCGAGGTCCGTACACGCGTCACCTCCATCTCCACTGAGGACAACGGCACTTGGAGCGTCCAGGTTCCCGGGGAGACGCTCCGGGCCGACGCGGTCGTGCTTGCCGTGGCCCAGGGCGAGGCTGCCGACCTGCTGCCGGAGGGCGCGCTGGACACCCCGGAAAGACTCCGCGAGATCGGCACCGCGCCGATCCTCAACGTCCACGTGGTCTACGACCGCAAGGTGCTCGACAAGCCGTTCTTCGCGGCCCTCGGCACCCCCGTGCAGTGGGTCTTCGACCGCACCGCCGCCTCCGGGCTGCGCGAGGGCCAGTACCTCGCTCTGTCCCAGTCGGCCGCGCACGAGGAGATCGACGAGCCGGTGGCCGAGCTGCGCCGCCGCTACCTGCCCGAGCTGGAGCGGCTGCTGCCGCTCGCCCGTGGCGCCGAGGTGAAGGACTTCTTCGTGACCCGGGAGCGCACGGCCACCTTCGCTCCCGCCCCCGGTGTCGGACGGCTGCGGCCCGGCGCCCGTACGAAAGCCCCCGGCCTCTATCTGGCCGGCGCGTGGACCGCCACAGGGTGGCCCGCGACCATGGAGAGTGCGGTCCGCAGCGGTGTGAGTGCGGCGGACGCCGCTCTCGCCGCCCTGGGCCGGCCCCGCCCCGCCCGTCTCTTCGAGTTCGAGGAGGCCGCGTGATGCTCGACCAGCACGGCGTATCCGGCCCCAGCACCTCCGGTACCGCAACAAGAGGAGAGACTGTGCCCACTGTGCCCCCGGCCGAGACGGCCGCTGCGAGGCCCGCGGTGGACGTGACCGCGCTCCTGGAGCGCGGCCGGACCCTGGCCACTCCGGTGCTGAAGGCGGCCGTGGACCGCCTCGCATCCCCGATGGACACCGTTTCCGCCTACCACTTCGGCTGGATCGACGCCCAGGGCAACCCGGCGGACGGGGACGGCGGCAAGGCCGTGCGACCCGCCCTCGCCGTCCTCTCCGCCGAGGTCACCGGCGCCGCGCCCGAGACCGGCATCCCCGGCGCGGTCGCCGTCGAACTGGTCCACAACTTCTCCCTGCTGCACGACGACCTGATGGACGGCGACGAGCAGCGCCGCCACCGCGACACCGTGTGGAAGGTGCACGGCCCCGCCCAGGCCATCCTGGTCGGCGACGCCCTGTTCGCCCTGGCCAACGAGGTCCTCCTGGAGCTCGGCACCGTCGAGGCCGGCCGCGCCACCCGCCGGCTGACCGCCGCCACCCGCGCCCTGATCGACGGCCAGGCCCAGGACATCTCCTACGAACACCGCGACCGCGTCAGCGTCGAGGAGTGCCTGGAGATGGAGGGCAACAAGACCGGCGCCCTGCTCGCCTGCGCCTCCTCCATCGGCGCGGTGCTCGGCGGCGCGGACGACCGCACCGCCGACACCCTGGAGAAGTACGGCTACCACCTCGGCCTCGCCTTCCAGGCCGTCGACGACCTCCTCGGCATCTGGGGCGACCCGGTCTCCACCGGCAAGCAGACCTGGAGCGACCTGCGCCAGCGCAAGAAGTCCCTGCCGGTCGTGGCCGCGCTCGCGGCGGGTGGTGCCGCCTCCGAGCGGCTCGGCGAGATCCTCGCCGCCGACGCCAAGAGCAGCGACTTCGAGAACTTCTCCGAGGAGGAGTTCGCGGCCCGCGCCGCCCTCATCGAGGAGGCGGGCGGCCGCGAGTGGACGGCCGCGGAGGCCCGACGTCAGCACACCATCGCCATCGAAGCGCTGAACGCCGTCGACATGCCCGGCCCGGTGCGGGACAGGTTCACGGCGCTCGCCGACTTCGTCGTCGTACGAAAGAGATGATCACTATCGGTCGAATAGCCCTCGCGTAGTCGCCGGCCGGTGCTGCGAGGAAAGGACAGGCACCGGCCGACGGCGGACCCACAGCAGAGCACCACATTGCACACTGCACGAAGGGGAAGCCATGACAGCGACGACCGACGGAAGCACCGGGGCCCTGCCGCCCCGCGCTGCCGCGGCCAGCGAAACCCGTCTCGAGACCCCCGTGGCGGCCGGGATACAAGAAGCCGCCGTGCGTGCCGTCCAGCGCGCCACCGACCACCTGCTCGCCCGCCAGGACGCCGAGGGCTGGTGGAAGGGCGACCTCGAGACCAACGTCACGATGGACGCCGAGGACCTGCTGCTCCGCCAGTTCCTCGGCATCCGCGACGAGTCGACCACCCGCGCCGCCGCCAAGTTCATCCGCGGCGAGCAGCGCGAGGACGGCACCTGGGCCAGCTTCTACGGCGGGCCCGGCGAACTCTCCACCACCGTCGAGGCGTACGTCGCCCTCCGCCTGGACGGCGACGCTCCGGACGCCCCGCACATGGCGAAGGCCGCCGCCTGGATCCGCGCCCAGGGCGGTATCGCCGCCGCCCGGGTGTTCACCCGTATCTGGCTCGCCCTGTTCGGCTGGTGGAAGTGGGAGGACCTGCCCGAACTCCCGCCGGAGCTCATCTACTTCCCCAAGTGGGTCCCGCTCAACATCTACGACTTCGGCTGCTGGGCCCGCCAGACCATCGTCCCGCTGACGATCGTCTCCGCGAAGCGCCCGGTGCGTCCCGCGCCCTTCCCGCTCGACGAGCTGCACACCGACCCGGCCGACCCGAACCCGGCCAAGCCGCTGGCCCCGGTGGCGAGTTGGGACGGCGCCTTCCAGCGGCTCGACAAGGCGCTGCACCAGCTGCGCAAGGTCGCCCCGCGCAGACTGCGCAGAGCCGCCATGAACAGCGCGGCCCGCTGGATCATCGAGCGGCAGGAGAACGACGGCTGCTGGGGCGGCATCCAGCCCCCGGCCGTGTACTCGGTGATCGCCCTGCACCTGCTCGGCTACGACCTCCAGCACCCGGTCATGCGGGCCGGTCTGGAGTCGCTGGACCGGTTCGCCATCTGGCGCGAGGACGGGTCCCGGATGATCGAGGCCTGCCAGTCGCCGGTGTGGGACACCTGCCTCGCCACCATCGCGCTCGCCGACGCGGGCGTGCCCGCCGACCACCCGCAGCTGGTGAAGGCCGCGGACTGGATGCTCGGCGAGGAGATCGTGCGGCCCGGTGACTGGGCGGTCAAGCGGCCCCAACTTCCCCCGGGCGGCTGGGCGTTCGAGTTCCACAACGACAACTACCCCGACATCGACGACACCGCCGAGGTCGTCCTCGCCCTGCGCCGGGTCCGGCACCACGACCCCGAGCGGGTGGAGAAGGCCATCGGGCGCGGGGTGCGCTGGAACCTCGGGATGCAGTCGAAGAACGGGGCCTGGGGCGCCTTCGACGTCGACAACACCAGTCCGTTCCCCAACCGGCTGCCGTTCTGCGACTTCGGCGAGGTCATCGACCCGCCGTCCGCCGACGTCACCGCCCACGTGGTGGAGATGCTGGCCGTCGAGGGGCTCGCCCACGACCCGCGCACCCGGCGCGGCATCGAGTGGCTGCTGGCCGAACAGGAGCCGGACGGCTCGTGGTTCGGACGCTGGGGCGTCAACTACATCTACGGCACCGGCTCGGTGGTGCCCGCGCTGACGGCCGCCGGACTGCCCGCCTCGCACCCGGCGATCCGGCGGGCGGTGGCCTGGCTGGAGAAGGTGCAGAACGACGACGGCGGCTGGGGCGAGGACCTGCGCTCCTACAAGTACGTCAAGGAGTGGAGCGGTCGCGGCGCCTCCACCGCCTCGCAGACGGCCTGGGCGCTGATGGCGCTGCTGGCCGCGGGGGAGAGGGACTCCAAGGCCGTCGAGCGCGGCATCGAGTGGCTCGCGAGCACCCAGCGCGAGGACGGCTCCTGGGACGAGCCCTACTTCACCGGCACCGGCTTCCCCTGGGACTTCTCCATCAACTACCACCTCTACCGGCAGGTCTTCCCGCTCACCGCCCTGGGCCGCTACGTCCACGGAGAACCGTTCTCCCGGACCGAGGCCCTCTGATGAGCACCCAGCCCGCCACCGCCCCGCTGCTGATCGCCTGCGCGCTCGGCATCGAGCACCTCGCCCTGCGCACCGGCGAGCGCGGCGGGGCCGGCGGGCCGGTCACCCTGCTCAGGACGGGCATGGGCCCCAGGGCGGCGGAACGGTCCGTCACCCGGCGCCTGGCCGACCCCGCCCTCGCCGGGGCCGCCGTACTGGCCACCGGCTTCTGCGCGGGGCTCGCCCCCGGGATGCACCCCGGCGACCTGGTCGTCGCCGAGGAGACCCGGGACCCGGACGGAACCGTTCCGTGCGCGGAGACCGACCTGCTCGTCAAGGAGCTGGTACGGGCCGTGCCGGGACGCACCGTGCACACCGGACCCCTCACCGGATCCGATCACGTCGTCCGCGGTCAGGAGCGGTCGGCGCTGCTGGCCACCGGCGCGATCGCGGTCGACATGGAGTCCGCGGCCACGCTCCTGAGCGCCGTGCGCACGGGCGAGCGCCCGGTTGCGGCCGTCCGGGTGGTCGTGGACGCTCCACAACATGAACTCGTCCGGATCGGCACGGTACGCGGTGGAATATCAGCCTTCCGTGTTCTTCGTTCCGTCCTTCCCGCTTTCTATGAATGGCACCGTTCCTTGCTGCTCCCCAGGAGGTGAGCCAGATGGCCATGCCACTGCGCCAGTCCATCAAGGTCGCTACGTACTTGGCCGAACAGAAGCTCCGCAAGCGGGACAAGTTCCCGTTGATCGTGGAGCTCGAGCCCCTCTTCGCGTGCAACCTCAAGTGCGAGGGCTGCGGCAAGATCCAGCATCCCGCGGGGGTGTTGAAGCAGCGCATGCCGGTCGCGCAGGCCGTCGGAGCGGTGCTGGAGTCCGGTGCGCCGATGGTGTCCATCGCCGGCGGTGAGCCGCTGATGCACCCTCAGATCGACGAGATCGTGCGGCAGTTGGTGGCGAAGAAGAAGTACGTCTTCCTCTGCACCAATGCCATGCTGCTGCGCAAGAAGATGGACAAGTTCACGCCCTCGCCCTATTTCGCCTTCGCCGTGCACATCGACGGGCTGCGTGAGCGGCACGACGAGTCCGTTGCCAAGGAGGGCGTGTTCGACGAGGCGGTGGAGGCGATCAAGGAGGCCAAGCGGCGCGGCTTCCGGGTCACCACCAACTCGACCTTCTTCAACACCGACACCCCGCAGACCATCATCGAGGTGCTCAACTTCCTCAACGACGACCTCCAGGTCGACGAGATGATGATCTCGCCCGCCTACGCCTACGAGAAGGCACCCGACCAGGAGCACTTCCTGGGCGTGGAACAGACCCGCGAGCTGTTCAAGAAGGCCTTCGCGGGCGGCAACCGGCGCAAGTGGCGGCTCAACCACTCCCCGCTCTTCCTGGACTTCCTGGAGGGCAAGGTCGACTTCCCGTGCACGGCCTGGGCGATCCCCAACTACTCCCTGTTCGGCTGGCAGCGACCCTGCTACCTGATGAGCGACGGGTACGTGCCGACGTACCGCGAACTCATCGAGGAGACCGACTGGGACAAGTACGGCCGCGGCAAGGACCCGCGCTGCGCCAACTGCATGGCGCACTGCGGCTACGAGCCCACCGCCGTCCTCGCCACCATGGGCTCGCTGAAGGAGTCGCTGCGCGCCATGCGCGAGACGGTCTCCGGAAACCGCGAGTAGCGCCATGACCGCCATTCCCTTGGGCGTCCCCGAGGTACCGGTCCGGCCGATCGCCGAGCGGCGCGCGTCGCGGCAGATCATGGTCGGGCCGGTGGCGGTCGGGGGCGGGGCCCCGGTGTCGGTGCAGTCGATGACGACGACCCGTACGTCCGACATCGGCGCCACGCTCCAGCAGATCGCCGAACTCACCGCGTCCGGCTGCCAGATCGTCCGCGTCGCCTGCCCCACGCAGGACGACGCGGACGCCCTCGCGACGATCGCCCGCAAGTCGCAGATCCCGGTGATCGCGGACATCCACTTCCAGCCCAAGTATGTGTTCGCCGCCATCGAGGCCGGCTGTGCGGCGGTGCGCGTCAACCCCGGCAACATCAAGCAGTTCGACGACAAGGTCAAGGAGATCGCGCGGGCCGCGAAGGACCACGGCACGCCCATCCGGATCGGGGTCAACGCCGGGTCGCTCGACAGGCGGCTGCTCCAGAAGTACGGCAGGGCGACTCCGGAGGCGCTGGTCGAATCGGCGCTGTGGGAAGCCTCGTTGTTCGAGGAGCACGGCTTCCGGGACATCAAGATCTCCGTCAAGCACAACGACCCCGTGGTGATGGTGGCCGCCTACCAGCAGCTCGCCGAGCAGTGCGACTACCCGCTGCACCTGGGGGTCACCGAGGCAGGGCCCGCCTTCCAGGGAACGATCAAGTCGGCGGTGGCCTTCGGGGCACTGCTCAGCAGGGGCATCGGCGACACCATCCGGGTGTCCCTGTCCGCGCCGCCCGCCGAGGAGGTCAAGGTCGGCATCCAGATCCTGGAGTCGCTCGGGCTCAGGCAGCGGCGCCTGGAGATCGTCTCCTGCCCGTCCTGCGGGCGCGCGCAGGTGGACGTCTACAAGCTGGCGGACGAGGTCACCGCAGGTCTCGAAGGCATGGAAGTGCCCTTGCGGGTCGCGGTGATGGGGTGTGTGGTCAACGGTCCCGGCGAGGCGCGGGAGGCGGACCTGGGGGTCGCCTCCGGCAACGGCAAGGGGCAGATCTTCGTGAAGGGCCAGGTCGTCAAGACCGTCCCGGAGTCGAAGATCGTGGAGACCCTCATCGAGGAGGCGATGAAGATCGCCGAACAGATGGAGCAGGACGGCGTCGCGTCGGGGGAGCCGGCCGTCACCGTGAGTTGAACAGCACGGACCGAAGGGGGCCCGACCGTGACCATTCTGGAGAACATCCGGGGACCACGCGACCTGAAGGCGCTGTCCGAGTCGGATCTCGGTGAACTGGCCGAGGAGATCAGGGAGTTCCTGGTGCACGCCGTCGCCAGGACCGGCGGTCACCTCGGGCCCAACCTGGGGGTGGTGGAACTCTCCATCGCGCTCCACCGGGTCTTCGAGTCGCCGGTCGACCGCATCGTGTGGGACACCGGCCACCAGAGCTATGTGCACAAGATCCTGACGGGACGTCAGGACTTCTCCAAGCTGCGCTCCAAAGGCGGCCTGTCCGGCTATCCCTCGCGCGCGGAGTCCGCGCACGACATCGTGGAGAACAGCCACGCCTCCACCGCCCTCGGCTGGGCCGACGGGCTCGCCAAGGCCCGCCAGGTGCGGGGGGACAAGGGGCATGTGGTCGCGGTCATCGGCGACGGCGCGCTCACCGGCGGCATGGCCTGGGAGGCGCTGAACAACATCGCGGCCGCCAAGGACCGGCCGCTGATCATCGTCGTCAACGACAACGAACGGTCGTACTCGCCGACCATCGGCGGCCTCGCCAACCACCTGGCCACCCTGCGCACGACCGACGGCTACGAGAAGGTGCTGGCCTGGGGGAAGGACGTCCTCCTGAGGACCCCGGTGGTCGGCAACACCATCTACGAGTCCCTGCACGGCGCGAAGAAGGGCTTCAAGGACGCCTTCGCCCCGCAGGGCATGTTCGAGGACCTCGGGCTGAAGTACGTCGGCCCGATCGACGGACACGACATCGGGGCCGTCGAGTCGGCGCTGCGGCGCGCGAAGCGCTTCCACGGACCGGTGCTGGTCCACTGCCTCACCGAGAAGGGACGCGGTTACGAGCCCGCCCTCGCCCACGAGGAGGACCACTTCCACACCGTCGGGGTGATGGACCCCCTGACCTGCGAGCCCCTCACCCCGGCCAACGGGCCCTCCTGGACCTCGGTGTTCGGAGACGAGATCGCCGCGATCGGGGAGGAGCGGGAGGACGTCGTGGCGATCACGGCGGCCATGCTGCACCCCGTGGGGCTGGGGAAGTTCGCGGCGCGGTTCCCCGACCGGGTGTGGGACGTCGGCATCGCCGAGCAGCACGCGGCGGTCTCCGCGGCGGGCCTCGCCACGGGCGGGCTGCACCCCGTCGTCGCGGTGTACGCCACCTTCCTGAACCGGGCCTTCGACCAGCTCCTGATGGACGTCGCCCTGCACGGGTGCGGGGTCACCTTCGTCCTCGACCGGGCCGGGGTCACGGGGGTGGACGGGGCCTCCCACAACGGCATGTGGGACATGTCGATCCTCCAGGTCGTGCCCGGACTGAGGATCGCCGCGCCCCGGGACGCCGACCAGCTCCGGGCGCAACTGCGGGAGGCGGTCGCCGTGGACGACGCGCCGACCCTGGTGCGGTTCCCGAAGGAGTCGGTGGGTCCGGCGGTGCCGGCGGTCGACCGGGTGGGGGGCCTGGACGTCCTGCACCGGTCCCCGGGAGTGGCGGACGTCCTCCTGGTCGCCGTGGGCGTGATGGCGCCGGTCTGCCTCCAGGCCGCCGAACTGCTGGAGGCGCGCGGGATCAACTGCACGGTGGTGGACCCCCGTTGGGTCAAACCCGTCGACCCCGCGCTGCCGGGCCTCGCGGCGGAACACCGGCTGGTGGCCGTCGTCGAGGACAACAGCCGGGCCGCCGGCGTGGGCGCAGCGGTGGCCCTGGCCCTCGGGGACGCCGAAGTCGACGTGCCCGTACGGAGGTTCGGGATCCCGGAGCAGTTCCTCGCGCACGCCAAGCGGGGTGAGGTGCTCGCCGACATCGGTCTGACGCCGGTCGAGGTGGCGGGACGGATCAGCGCGAGCCTGGCCGTGAAGGCCCAGGCCGACGTCAAGGAGACAGCTGAATGACCACGGAGTTCGACCTCGGCAGACTCCTGGCCGAGCGCGGGGCCGAGCGCTACGAGCTGCACGGCAAGTACCTCAACCACCAGCTCCCGCGCATGCTGCACACCATCGGCTTCGACAAGGTCTACGAGCGCGGCGAGGGCGCCTACTTCTGGGACGAGGACGGCAACGACTACCTGGACATGCTCGCCGGGTTCGGGGTGATGGGCCTGGGACGCCACCACCCCGTCGTCCGCAAGGCCCTGCACGACGTCCTCGACGCCTCTCTCGCCGACCTCACCCGCTTCGACTGCCAGCCGCTGCCCGGGCTGCTGGCGGAGAAGCTGCTCACCCACAGCCCGCACCTGGACCGGGTGTTCTTCGGCAACAGCGGCACCGAAGCGGTGGAGACCGCGCTGAAGTTCGCCCGGTACGCCACCGGGAAACCCCGCGTCCTCTACTGCGACCACGCCTTCCACGGACTGACCACGGGCTCCCTGTCGGTCAACGGCGAGTCCGCCTTCCGGGACGGGTTCGCGCCGCTGCTGCCCGACACGGCCGTGCCTCTCGGCGATCTCGACGCCCTGGCCGCGGAGTTGCGGAAGGGCGACGTGGCCGCTCTGGTCGTCGAGCCGATCCAGGGCAAGGGCGTGCACGAGCCGCCGCCTGGATATCTGCGGTCCGCGCAGGAGCTGCTGCGCCGGCACAAGGCGCTGCTCATCGCCGACGAGGTGCAGACCGGGCTCGGCCGGACCGGGGACTTCTACGCCTACCAGCACGAGGACGGGGTCGAACCCGACCTGGTGTGCGTGGCCAAGGCGCTCTCCGGCGGCTATGTGCCGGTCGGCGCCACCCTCGGTAAGGACTGGATCTTCAAGAAGGTCTACTCGTCGATGGACCGGGTCCTGGTCCACTCGGCGAGCTTCGGGTCCAACGCCCAGGCGATGGCGGCCGGGCTCGCCGTCCTGTCGGTCATGGAGAACGAGCAGATCGTCGCGAACGCCCGCGCCACCGGTGACCTGCTCAGGTCTAGGCTCACGGAACTGATCGACAAGTACGAGCTGCTCGCCGACGTGCGCGGCCGGGGCCTGATGATCGGCATCGAGTTCGGCAGGCCGAAGTCGCTGAAGCTGCGCAGCCGCTGGACCATGCTCCAGGCCGCGCGCAAGGGCCTGTTCGCGCAGATGGTCGTCGTCCCGCTGCTCCAGCGGCACCGGATCCTCACCCAGGTCTCCGGCGACCACCTGGAGGTCATCAAGCTGATCCCGCCCCTGGTCATCGGGGAGAAGGAAGTGGACCGGTTCGTCGACGCCTTCACGGACGTCATGGACGACGCCCACAGCGGAGGCGGGCTGATGTGGGACTTCGGCAAGACGCTGGTGAAGCAGGCGGTGGCCAACCGGTGACCGCCCCCTCGTCGGGCTTTTGCCTCTGAGGCAATGAATTTGCCGCAGAGGCAATACTCCGGCTCAATGGAGGTATGACCTCCCCGGAAGCCTTCACGGAGCTGCCCTCGGTGGCTCCCCAGCTTCGCGCACTGCGCCGTCGTGCCTCCCTCACCCTGGAGGCCGCGGCCGGTGCCGCGGGGCTGTCACCCGCCCATCTCTCCCGGCTGGAGACCGGACAGCGCCAGCCCTCGCTGCCGATGCTGCTCGCGCTGGCCCGTATCTACGGTACGACGGTCTCGGAACTTCTCGGTGAGACCGCGGCCGACCGGGACGCCGTGGTCCGCGCCGCCGACATGGAACCCACCGAGGCGGGCGGCTGGACGTACTTCCAGGCGGGCGCGGCCGGCCGGGGGATGCAGGCCCTGCGGGTGCAGGTGCCGCACGGCTCCCAGGGCGACATCGTGCGGGTGCATCCCGGCGAGGAATGGCTGTACGTCCTCAAGGGGCGGCTCCGGCTCCGCCTCGGGGACTCCACGCACCGGCTGGGCCCGGGCGACAGCGCGCACTTCGACTCGCTGACCCCGCACCGCATCGCCGCCCAGGATCCCGACGGCGTCGAGCTCCTGTTCGTCCACACCCTGTTGCAGAGCCCCACGGCCACGCTGTGCCTGGGCCCCACCCCTGGAGAGACGTCATGAGTGACATGGAGGAGAAGTTCCCCCGCGCCCTGTGGGTGCGCCTCATCATCTACCTGGCCGTCGGCCACGTCTTCGCGGCCTTCATCTACTTGCTCTTCGAGGTGGGAGCCGGGCAGTAGCGGCCGTACGGTTCCTCTTCTGGGGGGAGGGGGCAGGGGCGGCGCTGCCGGTCAGTCGAGCAGGCGCTCGCGCAGCCGCTCACGGATCTCGGGAGTCAGGCCGAGCCCTTCCTCCAGATAGGCGTCGACGCCGCCCCATGTCTCCTCGATGGTGTCGAAGGCCGCCGTCAGGTACTCGGCGCGGGCCTCGAACAGGGGGCTGAGCAGCTCCATGACCTCGGGGGAGTAGGCGTCGGCGGAGGTGCTGGTGCGGCGGACCTTGTAGCGCCGGTGCTTGGCGTTCGACTCCAGGTAGTCGGCGATGATCGCCTCGCGCTCCACGCCCAGGGCGAGCAGGGTCACCGCGACGGACAGCCCGGCGCGGTCCTTGCCGGCCGCGCAGTGCATGAGGGCGGGCACGCTGTCCTCGGCGAGGGAGCGCAGCACCTGGGCGTGCTCGGCGGTGCGCTCCTTGATCATCGTGCGGTAGGAGTTGATCATGCGGTCCGCGGCCTTGCCGTCGCCGAGAAGCTCGCGGAGCTGCTCTATGTCGCCGTCGCGGACCATCTTCCAGAACCAG
Source organism: Streptomyces sp. NPDC091972 (assembly GCF_044756385.1). Taxonomy (NCBI): domain Bacteria; kingdom Bacillati; phylum Actinomycetota; class Actinomycetes; order Kitasatosporales; family Streptomycetaceae; genus Streptomyces; species Streptomyces sp. NPDC091972. The sequence goes on from NZ_JBIVSV010000001.1 coordinate 215,823, forward strand.
GTCCCCTCCGCCGGGTCGCTCAGCGGCAGGTTCACATTGGTGACCCCCGGCAGCTCGACGTCGGGGCCCTCCAGCTTCTGGTCCGCCGCGTTGCGGAAGTCGAAGATCGTGTGCAGCCCCAGGGAGGCGAGGAAGGCCGCGTCGTCCTCGGTCGCGTGCGCGAGGTGACCGCTGCGGAACAGCACTCCGTGCCGCACCCGCCGCCCGTCCGCCGTCGGCAGTCCGCCCACGTCGCGGAAGTTCCGGACTCCTGCCAGTTCGGGTTCGGTCGACGGGATCTGCTGCGTCACGGGGGCTCCTCCCAGCCGGGCTCCGCCGACGCGGCTCGTCGGCGGGGCACGTCCTCGACGATACGACATGGATTCCTGGGCCAATGAGTTGTCCACAGGGCCGGTAATGACTTGTCCACAGCCATTGCAGCCAGGGCCGTCCGCCCTTGATGATGTTGGGGCCTGAGCGCCCCTGTTGGCACCTGTTCGGATCTGTGAGGAAGCACCATGCTGGAGATCGCCGAGAACGGCCGTACGTGGATTCTGTCCGGGCCGGCCAGCAGTTACGCCCTGCACCTCACCGCCGAGGACGAGCTGCTGCACCTGCACTGGGGGCCGAGGATCGCCCTGGCCGACGCCGAGGCCCTCGCCGTGAGTCCGCTGCCCGAGTACTGGCCCTTCGAGTCCCCGCTGGACGGCCGCGAGGAGTACCCCGTCGAGGGCGGTCCCCGCTTCACCCGACCCGCCCTGTCCGTCCGCACCGACGAGCGGCGCGGCACCGAGTGGAGCTTCGAGGCGTACGACACCGAGGGCGACGAGCTGCGGCTGCGGTTCCGCGACGGCGGACTCACCGTCACGCTGCACTACCGGATGCGCGACGACGTCCTGGAGCGCTGGGTGACCCTCGACAACCAGGGCCCGGCCCCGGTCGAGCTGCTGCGCGCCGACTCCGCCACCTGGACCCTGCCCGACCGCGAGGACGGCTGGCGGCTCTCCCAGCTGCACGGCCGCTGGGCCGCCGAGTCCCTGCTCACCCGAACCCCCCTCACCTACGGCGAGAAGGTCATCGGCAGCCGTCGCGGCCACACCGGGCACCAGCACCTGCCGTGGGTCGCGCTCGACACCGACGCCACCGAGGAGCGGGGCGAGGTCTACGGCGTCGCCCTCGGCTGGTCGGGTTCCTGGCGCATCGCCGTGGCGCAACTGCCCGACGCGCGCGTGCAGATCACCGGCGGCGCCGGACACGACGACTCGGGGCTGCTCCGGCTGGCGGCCGGGGAGTCCTTCACGACGCCCGTCTTCGCGGGCCTCTGGAGCGACGCCGGCCACGGCGGCGCGAGCCGCGCCTGGCACGCCTACCAGCGGGCGTACGTCATCCCGGACGCGGACCAGGACCGGCCCGTGCTGTTCAACTCCTGGGAGGCCACGAACTTCGACATCTCCGAGGAGCAGCAGGGCACCCTCGCCCGGCGGGCCGCGGCGATCGGTGTCGAGCTGTTCGTGGTCGACGACGGCTGGTTCGGCGCCCGCACCAGCGACCGGGCCGGCCTCGGCGACTGGGTGCCCAACCCCGACCGGTTCCCCTCCGGCCTCAAGCCGCTCGGTGACCAGGTGCACGCGCTCGGCATGCAGTTCGGCATCTGGGTCGAGCCGGAGATGATCAACCCGGACAGTGAGCTGTACCGCGCCCACCCGGACTGGGTGCAGTTCCAGACAGGACGAAAGCGGACGGAGTTCCGCAACCAGCTCGTGCTGAACCTCGCGCGCGAGGACGTCCAGGAGTACCTCTGGGAGCAGCTCGACACCCTGCTCTCCTCGGCCCCGATCGACTACGTGAAGTGGGACTTCAACCGCTGCTTCACCGATGCGGGCTGGCCAGGCGACGCCTACCCGCAGCGCCTGTGGGTCGACCATGTGCGCGGCTTCTACGCCCTCCTGGACCGGTTGCGGGAGGCCCACCCGGGCGTGGCCTTCGAGTCCTGCTCCGGGGGTGGCGGCCGGATCGACCTCGGGGTGCTCAGCCGCACCGACCAGGTGTGGACCTCGGACAACACCGACCCCCTGGACCGGCTCGCCATCCAGCACGGCTTCAGCCAGATCCATCCCGCGCGAGTGATGGCCGCCTGGGTCACCGACAGCCCCAACACCCAGCTCAACGGCAGGGTGAGCTCGCTGCGGTTCCGGTTCGTGAGCGCCATGGCCGGAGTGCTGGGAGTCGGCGGGGACCTCACGGAGTGGACCGACGAGGAGCTTGCCGAAGCCCGTCGGTGGGTGGACCTCTACAAGGAGATCCGGCCCGTGGTGCAGCGCGGCGACCTCCACCGCCTGCGGCCTCCGAGGGGCGGGCTGAGCGCGGTGCAGTACGTCCTCGGGGACGAGACCGTCGTTCTCGCCTGGCTCCAGGCGCAGTCGTACGGCGAGCCCGTCCCCGCGCTGCGGCTGCGCGGACTGGACCCGACAGCGACGTATGAATGCCTCGAAACGGGTGAAGTGCACCGAGGGGGCGTACTGCTGCATCACGGACTTCGTACCGGTTTGCGCGGAGATCTCGATGCGGCTGTTATCCGGCTGCGCCTCATCTAGGGCATCTGTCCTGTTTGGTGCTTTGCGCCCAACTCCGCTCAGGATGAGGGGCCCTGTGAATTCGTGGCGTGAGCAGCGTCATATCCGTGACGGTGCGTCGCGCGTCATGTTCACGTAATTCATGGGCCCCTCAAGGGGATTTGGCTGGGTGAAGGGTGCCCTATTCACGCAGGGTGACCGGTAATTCCCATGAGGGATCAACGGAAACGCCCGCACGGGCAACCCCTCACTTGTCCCTTTGCGTCTTGCTCGTTTACGTTCGCCACCGATCCGGTCGGACGCCCAATCCTGCCGCCGAACGGATTCCGCACATCCACTCACCCGTGTACGGCAGGAGCGGGGGACCCACAGGCACAACCGCCTGTTCCGGTCTCCGGAACAGGCTAGGGGTCAAGTCGCGTCTCGGCGCGGCCGAGCATCTCCAGCTCGCACCCGACAGCTCACCTCGCAGGCGCCGGAGAGGAATTCGTCATGCCCGCGAAGGGTAAGCACCGCCGTCCGAAGTCCCAGCGCTTCGCCCGCTCGATCGCCGTCGCCGGAACCGGGGGCGCCGCGCTCGCCCTCCCGCTCATGGGGGCCACCGGAGCGCACGCCGCGCCTTCCCAGTCCGTTTCGGAAAAGGCCGTTCAGTCGCTTCCGGTCACGCAGAAGTCCGTTGAAAAGACGGCCGCGAAGAAGGACAGCGCGAAGACCGCGACCGTGCGCACCTATTCGGTGCGGGTCGGCGACTATCTCTCGAAGATCGCCGACGAGCAGCACGTCAGTGGTGGCTGGAAGAAGCTGTACGCCGAAAATCGTGAGGCCGTCGGTGACGACCCGTCGCTGATCCACCCCGGTCTGAAGCTCTCGATCGGCAAGAAGGCCAAGACGGGCGCCACGAAGTCCCAGTCGTCCTCTTCGTCTTCCTCGGCGAAGACCGAGAAGGCGAAGACCCAGAAGGCGGAGGCGAAGAAGTCCTCGTCCGCCAAGCCTGCGACCGCCACCCAGAGCACCCGGAGTGCGACCACCGCCGGCGGCTTCACGCTTCCGGTCAGCGGTGCCACCGTCGGCACCGGGTACCGCGTCTCGGGCAGCATGTGGTCCAGCGGCTACCACACCGGCGTCGACTTCGTCGTCCCGACCGGCACCTCCCTCAAGGCCGTGGGCGCGGGCACCGTCGTCTCCGCGGGCTGGGGCGGCGCCTACGGCAACCAGGTCGTCATCAAGCTGGCCGACGGCTACTACGCGCAGTACGCCCACCTGTCCCAGCTCTCCGTCTCGGCCGGCCAGGCCGTGACCGCGGGCCAGCAGATCGGCCTCTCGGGGGCGACCGGCAACGTGACCGGCCCGCACCTGCACTTCGAGATCCGCACCACGCCGGACTACGGCTCCGACGTGGACCCGGTCGCCTACCTCCGTTCGAAGGGCGTCGCCGTCGGCTGACGACGCCTCATGTGCCACCGAAGGCCGGACCCCGATCCCCGGGTCCGGCCTTCGGTGTGTGCGGGGAGAGCGCTGCGGCTGTACCGGCCTGCGGTTTCATGATCGCTTCGTTGCGTTCTTGTGGCGGGCGCGCTCGGGGCGTCGACAGGCGGGGGAGGGGCGGGGCACAGTGAACTCCATTGCCGCGCAAGCGCTTTCTGGGGATCCAGTCCCTGCACGAAAGGACCGTCCGCCATGACGACCACGCGTAGAGCCTTCGGAGCCCTCGCCGCCGGTGCCGCCCTGGCGGCCCTCGCCCCCGCGGCCCCCGCGAGCGCCGCGGGTGCCGCGCCTCGCCACCGCCGCCTCCTCGCCCATGACGACTTCCGGCACGGCCTCGCCCGCTGGGCCGTGGAACTGGAGCAGGGCGGCACGGTCACCGCGCGGCGCGGGATCCTGGAGGTCGACGTGCCGGCCGGTGCGACGATCTGGTTCCGGCAGCCGCTCGAAGGGCCGTACGTCCTGGAGTACACCGCCACGCCCGTGTCCGCGGGCGGGGTCAACGACCGGGTGTCCGACCTGAACAACTTCTGGAACGCGGTCGACGTCCGGTCCCCCGACGACCTCTTCGCCACCCACCGGAGCGGGGCGCTCGCGGAGTACGACCACCTGAAGACGTACTACTCCGGCTACGGCGCCAACTACAACACCACGACACGGCTGCGCCGCTACGTCGGTGAACCGGGCGTACGGCCCCTGGTCCTCGACTACACCGAACCGCTGCTGGTGGCGAACGAGCCGAACCGGGTGCGGATCGTCTCCGACGGTTCCACGGTGCGGTGGTGGAACAACGGGCGGCTCGTCTTCGACCACGTCGACCCGGAGCCGTACACGCGCGGGCACTTCGCGTTCCGGACCACCTGGAGCCACTTCCGGATCAGCGACTTCAGGGTGTGGCGGTCGCAGCGTCAACATTCCTGATGAGAGGCCTATTCCTGGTTTGCCCAACACTTTAGGAGTGGCTTATCTCACCGCCCGTCAAGCTCTTCCTACGGTCGCGTAGGTCACATTCGAAGGTGAATCATGAACGGCTGTGGCAGACGATTCGAAGAATGACAGCAGCTCAGTGATCGGGTCGTACGTGGCGGTGGGGGACAGCTTCACCGAGGGCGTCGGCGACCCCGGCCCCGACGGGGCGTTCGTCGGCTGGGCCGACCGGTTCGCGGTGCTTCTCGCCGACCGGCGCCCCGAGGGCGACTTCAGGTACAGCAATCTCGCCGTCCGCGGGAAGCTCCTCGACCAGATCGTCGAGGACCAGGTTCCGCAGGCCGTCGAACTGGCGCCGGACCTGGTGTCGTTCTGCGCCGGCGGCAACGACATCATCCGGCCCGGTACCGATCCCGACGAGGTCGCCGAGCGCTTCGAGCGGGCCGTCGCCCGGCTCACGCAGGCGTGCGGCACGGTCATGGTGACGACCGGCTTCGACACCCGAGGCGTGCCCGTGCTCAAGCATCTGCGCGGCAAGATCGCCACGTACAACGGACATGTGCGGGCCGTCGCCGACCGGTACGGGTGCCCGGTGCTCGACCTGTGGTCCCTGAAGACCGTCCAGGACCGGCGGGCCTGGGACAACGACCGGCTGCACCTCTCTCCCGAGGGGCACACGCGCGTGGCGCTCCGCGCGGGACAGGTGCTGGGACTGGAGGTCCCGGCGGACCCTGACCAGCCCTGGCCGCCACTGCCTCCGCGCGGGACGCTGGACGTGCGGCGGGACGACGTGCACTGGGCGCGCGAGTACCTGGTGCCGTGGATCGGGCGCCGGCTGCGGGGGGAGTCCTCCGGGGACCATGTGACGGCGAAGGGTGTGCTGTCGCCGGACGACATCAAGACGCGGATCGCGCAAGTGGCCTGAGGCATGGGTGAGGCCCGTGCGCCGGGCCCGTGTGCCCTGGGGGAGTGGTCGGAGCGTGGGCGGGGCGCCCGGTGGGCGTTCCGCAGCGCACGGTCGGCTGGGCGGGCTCCGTGGGGGCAGGTGGCTCGAAGCGCGGGCGGTGCCGGTGCCTGGGCCGGGGTGGGCGCGTCCGGCGTTCGTGTGGGGGCCTTGTGCCGCCGCCTGGGCCATGTGTGGTTGCTGGGCGGGCGTCGAAGCGCGGAGTGGTTGAGACGTGCGGGCTGCTGGTGTGTCGCGGGCCGGGGCGGGGTGCGTACGGCTTCCGTGGCGGGGGTCCGGCGGGGGTTTCGCATGCGTGTGGTCGCTAGGGCGGGCCATGTGGGGTGAAGTGGTCCCAGCTGTGGGTTCTGCGGGTTCTGCGGGTTCCTGGTCCGGGGCGGGTTGTGTTCGGCGCCGGTGTGGGGCCTTGTGCGGGCGTCCGGGTCGTGTGCGGTTGCCTGGGCGGGCTCGTGGCGTGAAGTGGCTTGAGGCGTGCGTGGTGCCGGTGTGCATGGCTTGAGGCGTGAGTGGCGCCTGTGTGCCAGGGCTCGGGCGGGGTGCCCCCGGAGGCCGTGTCGGGGCGGCCGCCGGGCGTCCCGGCTGCGTGTCGGCGCTACGCGGGCTTCGCGGGGTCCAGTCCGAGTTCTCGTGACAGGGCCTCGTCCACCCACTCCTGGGCCCGGTACCTGGCCACCGCGCCCGCGTAGGACGTCAGTTGGACGGCCAGGCCGTCCAGGAGGGCGGTCAGGCGCAGGGCGGTGGCCTCCGGATCCGGGCAGTGGAACTCGCCCGCCGCCACGCCCTCGGCGATCACCTCCGTGAGCGCCGCCTTCCACCGTCTGTCGAGGTCGCGGGTGACCTCCCGGAGCGCCGGATCGCGCAGGGCCACCGCCCAGCCCTCGATCCACAGGCGCCAGCCCTTGGCCTGGCCCGTCGGGGCGTACCAGCGCACGGCCGACCGGAGCCGGCGGAGAGCGCTGGTCCGGCGGCCGAGGAGCTTGCGCAGACGGGCCAGGTCTTCCTCGGCGGCGTAGGTGAACGCGGCGGCGACCAACTGCTCCTTGGAGGAGAAGTGGTAGAGCACCAGGGCGTTGCTCACCCCGAGCGCCGAGGCCACGTCGGCGATCCTGACGGCCGCCACGCCCCGCGCCTCGATCTGCTCGATGGCGGCCCGCAGCAGCTCCTCGCGCCGCTCGGCCACCGTCAACCGCACTCTCGCCACGGGGTCACCCTAGTCCGTCCCCTGTGCGGCACCGCCTGACGGGCCAGGTCAGCGGTACCGGCCGAACCGCTCCGCGATCACCGGCAACCGGTCAGCGACCAGCGCGTGCGCGGCGGCCCGCGGCGAGATGCCGTCGGTCTCCGCGCGCGCCAGCACCTGCCCGACCAAGGCGCGCATGGACCGTCGTACGTGTGCGAAGGCCTCGTCCGCGTCCGGGCCGATGTCGCCGAACAGGGTCCACCACCACCAGGCGTTCGTGCCGGAGTTGACCACCACGTCCGGCAGCACGGTCACCCCGCGCCCGGCCAGCAGGGCCTCCGCCGCGGGCAGCACGGGCATATTGGCCGCCTCGACGATCCAACGGGCCCGGACCCGCTCCTGGTTTCCGGTGTCGATCGCGTACGACACCGCCGCGGGCACGAGTACCTCCGCGTCCAGGGAAAGCCAGGCATCGCCCGGCAGTTCGCGGTCGTCGGAGCGGAGCGCGGCGCGGTCCACGGTGCCGTGGGCGTCCCGGGCGGCCAGCAGCGCCTCGACGTCGAGCCCCGCCGGGTTGAAGACCGTGCCCTTGATGTCGGCGACGGCCACGACCGTGAGCCCCGCGCGCGTGAGGAAGCGGGCCGTGGCCCCGCCCATGGTGCCGAGTCCTTGCACGGCCACGCGCGTGCCCGCGTACGGAACTCCGGCCGAGTCCAGGGCCGTGAGCACCGACTCGGCCACCCCGCAGCCGCCCGCCAGGGCGTCCAGCCCGATGCCGTCCACCTCCACGGCGAACGCGTCCGCGAGCCGCCGCCGGGCCGCGGCCTCGTCGTCGAGCAGCGGATAGACCGCCTGGATCGAGGAGATCAGGCCGGCCTCCGCGGCGGCCCGGTCCACCAGGTCCTGGCTGAGCCCGAGATCCTCGCCGGTCGTCCAGAAGTTCTCGATGTACGGCCGCACGGCCCGCAGGTAGCGCACGAGCAGGCCGTACGCCTCCGGGTCCCGGGGGTCGCAGTCGATGCCGCCCTTCGCCCCGCCCAGCGGGACGTACCGGGCCGCGGGGTCGTAGTGCAGGGCCTCCTTCATGGTCATGCCGCGGGCGAGCCCGGCGACTTCGTCCAGCGTGCAGCCCGGGCGCATCCGCAGACCTCCGCTGGCGACACCCCGCACCAGCCGGTCGACGACCAGGAAGCCCTGGCGGCCGGTGACGTGGTCGGTCCAGGTGAGCGACAGCAAGGGGGTGGTCACACGGGCTCCGGTACGGGCGGACGGCTACTGAACGGGGAGTCAGTATTGGCATCCGGCCGAACCCTGTCAACGTGATCGGCTCCGGCGGCGTCCTCACGGGTGTGACCGGGCAGACCCCGGCACTGTCAGAGGGGCGGACCATAATGGATGCCTCAGCGACTCCACCTGGAGGTACCGTGACCGGCTTCCGTCCCCTGAGCTCCGGGCTCCGCGCGCTGCAGCCCGCGGCCTTCGGTGCGGACCCGAGCGGTGAGCGCATGGCGCGCATCCGTAGATCCCCCCACTTCGCGGACGGTGTCTTCCAGAACCCCGGCGGAACCGCCCGGACCCGGCCCGAGGGGTCGGCGCTGGAGTTCGCCAAGACCTTCTTCGACAGCGACGGACGGCGGCAGCGGGCTCCCGAAGGCCGGATCCCCGTGCACGCCACGACCCTCGCCGACCTCTCCAGGCCCCCCGCCACCGGGCTGCGGCTGACCTGGATGGGGCACTCCAGCGTGCTCGCGGAGATCGACGGGCGACGGGTTCTGTTCGACCCCGTGTGGGGTGAGCGGTGCTCCCCGTTCCCCTTCGCCGGGCCCCGGCGGCTGCACCCCGTGCCCCTGCCGCTCGCCGCGCTCGGGCCGGTCGACGTCGTCGTCATCTCCCACGACCACTACGACCACCTCGACATGCCCACGATCAAGGAACTGGCCGGCACGGACACCGTCTTCGCCGTGCCGCTCGGCGTGGGCGCCCACCTCGAGCACTGGGGCGTGTCCGCGGACCGGCTCCGCGAGCTGGACTGGCACGAGTCGACCCAGGTCGCCGGGCTGACGCTGACGGCCACCCCGGCACGGCACTTCTGCGGGCGGGGGCTGCGGAACACCCAGCACACGCTGTGGGCGTCGTGGGTCGTCGCGAGTGGGGAGCACCGGATCTACCACAGCGGTGACACCGGCTACTTCGAGGGGTTCAAGGACATCGGCGCGGCCTTCGGGCCCTTCGACGCCACGATGATCCAGCTCGGCGCCTACTCGGAGTTCTGGCCGGACATCCACATGACGCCCGAGGAGGCCGTGCGGTCCCATCTGGACCTGCAGGGCGGGGACGCGGCCGAAGGCGTGCTGCTGCCGATCCACTGGGGCACCTTCAACCTCGCGACGCATCCCTGGGCGGAGCCCGCCGAGCAGACGATGCTGCTGTCCCACAAGGCCGGGGTCGCCCTGGCCACGCCTCGGCCCGGTGAGCCGTTCGAGCCGGGGGCGGTCCCGGCGGTCGATCCGTGGTGGCGGGGCGTGGCCAGGGCGCCTGTCGGGGGATGGGCCGAGTTGCCGACGGTTGTGGGGGAGCCGGAGCCGTCGGCCGAGCGGTGAGTTGAGAGCGGGGGGCGACGCCGGTACCTGTGCGGCGCTGGGTTCGGTGGAAGGCCTGTCCCCGCGGCCCTGCCCGCCCCACCCCCGGCCGGCACCGCAACCCGCCCAGCGTCGGACCCAGCGCCGGGCAGTGCCGCTGCGGTCGACCGGACGGTCCGTGACTTGCCGTGCCGAGGGATTCCGACAGCCGTGCCCGGCCCCGTACCGGGATCCCGCCGCTGACGTGACCACCGGCACCCCGCCGGCCGCCCTCGGCATCCTCGCGGGCCGCGCCGACCGGGCGGAAGCCGACGGCCCTGAGGCCCGCGATCAGTTCGACGGCCGCCGTCGCGTGCGTTGGTCCCGCCTCGGTCCCACCTCGGTTCCGTCATCGGGACGGGCCCCCGCAGCGTGGCCCGGTGGGCTTGGACGCCGACACGGTCAGTGACGATCCGGAAGGCTCGGGCCAAGGCTCCGGAGGGGTGCCGGAGGGCCTGCCGTACCCGCGAGGCGGGGCGGTGCGACGACCGAGGCGCGCCTACGCGCCGGGTGTCTCGTCGGCCGCGCGTGACCGGTTCTGACCAGGGCTGATCGGTATTCACTCGTTCGAGGGTGCCCAGTGGGTCGGGTTGTCGTTCTGTCGTGCGAGTCCTCATACCAGAGCGGGACGCTCCACGGGCGAGTTTGTCAACTGCCGCTCGCACATGATGCGTTGGCGACTACTGTGAGTGTCCGCCGGGCGACGAGGTGTTGAAGTCTTCGGTTCTCTCGACCGGTACGCCATGACGCATGCCCACGGCGAACAGCCGAGGTGCGGGAAGGAGGGAGGCGACGCGCCGGTGACCGACGACCATGCCGCCGCACGAGCCGCCCGGAAGCCCGTAGGGGCACACGCCGGAGCCCGCCGACCCGGGCCGGCCGGCCCGGAGCCCTCCGGTCAACAGGACCGACGGACCAGTACAAGGACACCGATGTCTCACCTCCGCGCACCGGCCGCACGCGCAGACCGCCGCGAGGGCGGGCGGCACGGGCGGCCGGTCGCCCGTCCCGCCCCCTCGCTGCCTGAGACGCACATACGGCCGCAACTGCTGCGGCTGGCCGTGCTCCCGCCCATCGCGGTCGCCCTCAGCGGCTGCGCGGCCGTCCTGTTCACCGTCCGCTCCACCGGGGCCCAGCCCAGCCTCGTCCTGTGGGGTGTCCTGGCCGGCGCGGTCTCGGTGACCCTCGCGGGCATCCTCATCGCCGCCGTCGCGGCCGACCGCGCCGCGAAGACGGTGAGCGACCGCGTCGGAGCGCTGCGCCGCAGCAGCGCGCGCCGCGAGGCCGATCTGCGGGCCCTCGTCGAGGGACTGCGCCGCGGCGAGATCCCGTCCGCACGCACCCCGCGCGGCGGTCCGCCCGACGGCGCCGACGACTTCGAACTGCTCGCCGCCGACCTGGCCCGGGCCCACGACGGGGCCGTCACCGCCGTCGTCCAGGCCGCCCAGCTCTCCAGCCAGGCCGGCAGCGAACAGAAACTGGAGGTCTTCGTCAACCTCGCGCGGCGGCTCCAGTCGCTGGTGCACCGCGAGATCTCGATCCTCGACGAGCTGGAGAACGAGATCGAGGACCCCGACCTCCTGAAGGGGCTCTTCCACGTCGACCACCTCGCCACCCGGATCCGCCGGCACGCCGAGAACCTCGCCGTCCTCGGCGGTGCCGTCTCGCGCCGGCAGTGGAGCAACCCGGTCTCGATGACCGAGGTGCTGCGCTCCGCCATCGCCGAGGTCGAGCAGTACTCGCGGGTCAAGCTCGTGCCGCCGATCGACGGCACCCTGCGCGGGCACGCCGTCGCCGACGTCATCCACCTGCTCGCCGAACTGGTCGAGAACGCCACGGTGTTCTCGGCACCCCACACCCAGGTGCTGCTGCGCGCCAACCTCGTGACCTCCGGGCTCGCCGTGGAGGTCGAGGACCGCGGGCTCGGCATGCCGGTCGCCGAGCAGCACCGGATGAACGCCCTGCTGGCGGACCCGGACCAGGTCAACGTCGCCAGTCTGCTGGCGGACGGACGCATCGGGCTGTTCGTGGTCTCGCAGCTCGCGAAGCGGCACGGAATCCACGTCCGGCTCCAGTCCAACATCTACGGCGGTGTCCAGGCCGTCCTCGTCGTGCCGCAGACCCTGCTGGGTTCGGCGCCCGGAGCGATCGGAGCACAGCACCCGGAAGCGGCGGGGACGGGCGGCGCCGCCGGAGCGGCGGGGGCGGCCGTGGCACCGCGCGGGCCGGGCCAGGCACGGCCGGCGCACGAGGCACGGCACCGGGGAGCGCCCGCGGAGCCGCGCCCCGGAAGCGAACCGCAGCGGCGGGAGCACCGGGGCACGGAGTCCGGTCCGAACGGCAGTGCGGCGCCGGCGGCGAAGAACGGCACGATGGTTCCGCGGGGCGCCCGCCACGGACGCGACCGCCGCGAGCCAGGGGTGAACGGCAGTGGCCGCGCGGCGGGCCACGGTGGTCGTGTGCCGGGCGGCAGCGCGGACGTACCCGCCGGCGACGGGCCTGCGGCGGACGGCGGCGCGGCCGTGTCACGCCGTGGGGGACGTGGGCCTGGCGGCGGGCCTCTGCCCGGCGGCGATGGGTCCGCCCTGAACGGCGGCCCGGGCGTACCGGGTGCCGGCAGCCCGGTGTCCAGTGGAGCCTCACCGGCCCTTGGCAGCGGATCCGCGCTGAACGGTGGCCCGGCGGTGCCGGACGGCAGCGGCCCGGGGCACCTCGCGGGTGGGGCCGCGTCCGGTGGGAGTGGGGCCGGCGCCGGTCACGAGGGCACGGTGCCCGATCGGCAGCCCGGTGAGGGAGGCGGGCCCAACGGCGGAGCGCGTTCCGGGCGCCCCGCCCCGCTGCCCGTGCGCGGTGCCCGCGGGTCGCGGCCCACGCCCGCCGACGCCGTGCCCGGGATCAGGCCCGACGACCGGCCGCTGGTCGCGGAGCACGTGATCGCACCGCCCACCCCGCGCGCCGGGACCGTGCGCGGCACCATGGGCAAGCCCCAACTGCCCCGGCGCCGCGCCCAGGAGCACATCGCCCCGCAACTGCGCGGCGGACCGGCACCCCGGCAGGACGCCGAGCACCTCGCCGGTCACGACCCGGGACTGATGGCGGCCTTCCAGCGCGGGATCAGCCTCGCCGAGGCCCAGCAGCACCTGGAGTCGGATGACGGTGAACCGACCACGGCCGTGCCTCTGTCCCTGCCGGTGCCGTCGCCGCGTACGGAGGCCGACCACATGGTGTCCGGTCACACGGAGTCCGCCCACGTGGAGTCCGCCCACATGGAGTCCCCCCTCGTGGGGCCCGGCCCCACAGTGCCCGGCCACCCAGTGCCCGGCCACATGTCGCCCGGCCCCATGGAGGGCCCCCAACCCGCTGCCCGGGACGCGGCCGCCATGGAGTCCGCCCACATGGAGCCCACCCACACGGACCCTGCCCACATGGCTCCGGACCACCCGGACCCGGCGGCGACGGCCCGTCCGCACCGGGACACCGCCTATCCGGGCACGGACACCGGGGACCCCACAACCTCGGCGTCCGCCGCTCCGGAGTCCCGTCGCGCCCCGTCCCCCCACCCGTCCGCGTCCTTCGACTTCGCTATCGACCCGGACGCCCGCCGCACGGACGCCGCGCCGACGAGCGACGCCGCCCCTGACCCGACCTCCATGGAGCGGCCCCACATATCCGAGCCGCACGGCCTCGATCACGACCGCACCACCCCCCGGCACGACGGGAGCGCACCCGCCGGATGACCACCCCCGCGTTCACCCCACCCCCCAGCGCTCCCGCAGACCTTCGTACCTCAAGGAGTCGATCCACCATGGCGAGCGAAGCGCCGACCGGCCATGTATCCGATCTCGACTGGCTGATGAGCGGCCTCGTGCAGCGCGTGCCGCACACCAGGAGCGCGGTTCTGCTGTCCTGCGACGGACTCGTGAAGTCGGTCCACGGCCTCGACGGGGACAGCGCCGACCACATGGCGGCCCTGGCCTCCGGCCTGTACTCCCTCGGCCGCAGCGCGGGCGTCCGCTTCGGCGACGGCGGAGAGGTCCGCCAGGTCGTCGTCGAGCTCGACTCGACGCTGCTGTTCGTGACCACCGCCGGCTCCGGCACCTGTCTCGCCGTCCTGGCGGGACGCGAGGCCGACGCCGCCGTGCTCGGCTACGAGATGGCGATGCTCGTCAAGAGCGTGCGCCCCTACCTGGTGACCGCGCCCCGGCAGCACGCCGTCGATTCCCCGGCGATGAGGCCTTGAGCGTGGCGGCGGCCGGCGACGGGCCCTGGCTCGACGACGCGGCCGGGCGGCTGGTGCGGCCCTTCACGGTCAGCAACGGCCGCACCCGGCCGTCCATCGCGTTCGACCTGCTGTCGCACGTGATGGCCACCGGTGCCACCCCCATCGGCTACCTCGGCCCCGAGCACGCGCAGGCGCTCGACCTGTGCCGCGCGCCCGTCTCGGTCGCCGAGGTCGCCGCCCATCTCAAGCTGCCGGCGGTGGTCACCAAGGTGCTGCTGTCCGACCTCGTCGACTGCGGGGCGCTGACCACCAAGCCCCCCGAGTTCACCCACAACCCGACTGACCGGGCTCTTCTGGAGGCAGTGCTCGATGGACTACGACGACAGCTCTGATCCCTTCCCCACCGCACTGAAGATCCTGGTGGCGGGAGGGTTCGGGGTAGGCAAGACCACCTTCGTGGGTGCGGTCAGCGAGATCGCCCCCCTCAGCACGGAGGAACTGCTCACCACGGTCAGCGCCGCGACCGACAGCCTCGACGGCATCGAGAACAAGGTCGAGACGACGGTGGCCATGGACTTCGGCCGGATCACCCTCGACCCGGAGCACGTCCTGTACCTGTTCGGCACGCCCGGACAGGAGCGGTTCTGGTTCATGTGGGACGAGCTCTCCGAGGGCGCGCTCGGCGCAGTGATCCTCGCCGACACCCGCAGACTGGAGGACTGCTTCGCGGCCGTGGACTTCTTCGAGCAGCGCGGCCTCGGATTCATCGTCGCGATCAACGAGTTCGACGGGGGGTACCGCTACGACCCCGAGGAGGTCCGCGCCGCCATCGACCTCCCGCCGGAGATCCCGATCGTGCGCTGCGACGCCCGGATCTCCAGTTCCGGGGTGCAGACCCTGCTCACCCTCGTACGGCATCTCATCGCCCACAGCCCGGCGCCCGCGCCGAGCCACGGCGCCCACATGTGACCCCCGCACACACCGCCACGGAGCCGCACATGACCGACGTCGACAGCGACGGCCGCCCATGACCTACGACCCACCGCGCCCGGCTGGCCGGCTGCTGCTCACCCCGGAGGACAAGGAGGCCCCGGACCGGGCGCGACGGCTGCGCCTGCTCGGGCTGGGGGAGCATCCGGAGCCCGCCCTCGACACCTTCGCCGAGTGGCTCGCCGGGCACACGGGGGCGCCGTACGCGATGGTCAACTTCCTGGGTGAGCACCGGCAGTTCTTCGCCGGTCTCAGGATTCCGGCGGCCCGGCCCCCGGTGGACGGCGAGGAGGCCAAGCCGGAAGTGGGCCGCTATATGGCGCGCGATCATGGGTTCTGCCCCCATGTGGTCGCCCGCCGCAAGGCACTGGTCCTGGAGGACGTCCGTGACTACCCGCGGTTCGCGGGCAACCCGGTCGTCGACGAGTTCGGCATCCGCTCCTACCTGGGGGCCCCGCTCATCGACTCCACCGGGATGGTGCTGGGCACGGTGTGCGCGGCCGACGTGGAGCCGCGACCCTGGGGGAAGTCCGGCCTGGAGACCATCAAGTCGTCGGCGGCGGACCTGGTCGCGCGTCTGGAGCGACGACACGCCGACGGGCTCCCGGTGCTGTGACGGGCGAGACGGCCCCCTTACTAGCCGACCGGTCTAGTATCCGCGTACTCTTGCCGTGTGGGACGCACCAGTGATGCCAAGGAGAAGATCCTCGGTGCCGCGCGCTCGCTCATCGAGGCGCGCGGCTACTCGGCGCTGGGCGTGGCCGAGATCTGCAAGGCGGCCGGGGTGCCGAAGGGCAGCTTCTACTACTTCTTCGAGTCCAAGGAGGCCCTCGCGCTCGCCGTCGTCGACGAGCACTGGGCGGCCCAACGGGCCGAGTGGCAGAGCGCGTTGGGCGCGGACACGGATCCTTTGCGGCGGTTGCGCGCGCTCTTCGAGCTGACCGAGGCCGGCCAGCGCGCCGTGCAGGAGGGCCGCGGCACGGTGGCGGGCTGTCTGTTCGGGAACCTCGCCCTGGAGCTGAGCAACCACGCCGAGCCGGTGCGCGGACGGCTCCAGGAGATCTTCGACGCGCAGGTCGACATGGTGGAAGCCGTCGTCGCCGAGGCCCGGGAGCGCGGCGAGGTCACCGTGTCCGACACCCGGCAGGCGGCGCGGGCGGTGGTGGCCCAACTGGAGGGCCAGGTGATGTTCGCCAAGCTCTACAACAGCCCCCAGCGCCTGGGCGCGCTGTGGGACAACTGCCGGGCACTGCTCGGCGCGACCGGCTCCTAGTAACCGCGCCAGACGTTGTCGAAGGCCGCGTCCTCGATGACCTTGCGCTGGCGCACGGCCTCCAGTTCCATCACCGCGTCCCCGACCGCGGCCAGCACGGCGGCCGCCTCGTCGGTGAGTTCTCCGGCCGGTTCCCCGCCGATCCCGGCGGCGGCCGCGAGGGCGGCGAGGACGGGTTCGCCCGCCGCCCGGCGCTCCTCGGCCTGCCGCCGGGCCGCCGAGTCGACCAGCTCCGTCCGCCCGGTCCGCAGCGGGATCCGGCGGCCGCGTCGCCGGTCCGTGACTCCGGTCCGCTCCAGGTCGTCGACGTAGGCCGCGGACAGCCCGCGGCCCCGGCGCCACAGCCAGTCCTCGACCGACTCGTACGGTTCCTGCCGTACGAGCGCCTCGGCGGCCTCGTCCAGCAGGCGGTCGCCGGTGGGGGAGGGGGCGTTGGGCAGGAGGCGGTCGCCGTCCAGGACGAGGGCGCGGGCGTCGAGCAGGTCGAACACCTCGGCCGCCGCGAGCGCGAGCGAGAGATCGCCCTGTTCCACCGGCTTGTCGGCGGCCACGTCGAGGGCGACGATCGCGAGATCCCGTGCGGTGGTCATCGGCGGCTCCATGTCGGTCGGCCGGGTGCGGCGGTCTCAGGGGCCGGCCGGACCGGGCCGGGCGTCCCGGGTCGATTCTCGCTGCTGTCCGGGCACCGTGGCACCCGAAGCGACCATGTGGTGCGGATGACCGATGCGCAGCACCCCGGCCGCCACGGCCGCGGCCAGGACCACGAGGGCCGCCGTCAGCAGTGCCGGGTGGTAGCCGTAGTGCAGCAGCGGGGCCACGGCCAGGGGGCCCAGGATCTGACCGACCGAGTACCCGGCGGTCAGCAGCGCGACCGAGCGGGGGAACCGCAGATGTGCTCCGACGGCCAGGGCGAGCGTGCTGACGCCGATGAAGGTGGCGCCGAACAGCACCGCCGAGCCGAGGGCCGCTGCCGTACCGCCGACCAGGGCGGGCAGCGCGATGCCGGCCGCCTGGACCACGAGGGCCGTGAGCAGCAGCCCGGGACGGGACCAGCGGCGACCCAGCCGGGCCCACAGGGCCGCGGACGGTACGGCGGCCAGGCCCACGAGCACCCAGGCCCCGCTGCCGACCCAGCCGGGGGAGTCCTGTCCGACGGCGGCGACCAGGAAGGTGCCGGCGACGATGTAGCCGACGCCCTCCAGCGTGTAGCTGACGAACAGCGCCCCGAACCAGCGGTGCGTGCGGGGTCTCGCGGCGGTGCCCGCCACGGGAGCGACGGGTGCCTCGTCCGGCGGTAGCTGCCACGAGACGGCGGCGAGCAGCGCGGTGAGGGCGGCGGCGGCCCACCAGGCGGTGCGCCAGTCGCCGACGGGCCGTACCGCCAGGACCAGCAGGCCGGACAGGGCGATGCCGCCGCCGACCCCGCCGAACCCCCAGCCGGGCAGGTGCGACGGGTGGTCCCGCAGGAGGTGCAGGAGGGACCCGGCCGCGACGACGAACACCAGGGCGCTCGCCACGCCGGCCAGCAGCCGCAGCACGGCCCAGACAGTGGTGCTGTGGGTGAGGGGCATCGCGGCGACGGTGCCGGTCAGCAGGAGCAGACAGGCGCGCGGTACGGCGCGCGACCGGACCAGGACGGGGGCCAGGGTGCCCGCGAGGGCGCCGAGGAGGTAGCCGGCGTAGTTGGCGGTGGCCAGGGTCGCGCCGGCCCCGGCGGACAGGCCGGCCTGGGTGTGCATCAGGGGCAGGATCGGGGTGTAGGCGAAGCGGCCGACCCCCATGGCCGCCGCGAGCGCGGCCGCGGCCCGGGTGACGTGACGCCAGGGGGAGGGAGCGCTCACTTGGTGCCGGGGTCGTTGGGGTGCGGCTGGAGCGGGGTGACGGTGAGGGTCATCCACGGCCGCAGGGGCAGGGTGCCGAGCACCTTCGTGTGGAGCTCCTCCTCGTCGGCGGCCCGCCACACGCCGATGCTGCGCAGCTCGCCCACCGGGCGCCAGAGCCGGGACAGATGGCCCGAGGCGGCCAGTTCCCTCGCCCGGACGGCCTCGGCGGCCCGCCGCCGGTCCACCTCGGCCTGTCCGGTGCCCTCGGGAACGGTGGTGGTGATCTCGACCAGGAACTCTTCCATGACGCGCTCCACTCGACGTTGGTGAGCCCATCGTGCGCGCGTCACCTGCGCCGATGCCACGACCGGCTTCCTCGCTGCTGAGAGGCGCAGCCTCCCAGCGCGCGTACGATGACGCCCGTGGAACTGCGTCAGCTGCGCTACTTCGTCGCGGTCGCCGAGGAGCTGAACTTCGGCCGGGCCGCCGAGCGGCTCCTGATCGCCGGTCCCTCGCTCTCCCAGCAGATCAAGGCGCTCGAACGGGACCTGGGCGTCCGGCTGTTCGACCGGGACCGCCGCAAGGTGTCCCTCACCGCTGCCGGTGCCGCCCTCCTCCCGCACACCCGCGCCCTGCTGGACCGGGCCGAGGACCTCAGACACCGGGCCGGCCGGCTGTCCGGCTCGCAGTCGGTGCGGCTCGGATACGTCAACTGGCTGCCCTCGGACCTGATGGCGCGTACGGCGGCGGTGGCCCAGGTGCACGTGGACGCCTGGGTCGCCCCCTCCCACACCCAGGCCGCGCGCGTCGCCGACGGCAGCCTGGACCTCGCCGTGTGCTGGGTGCGCACCGACGACCTGCGCAGGCTCGGGCTGCGGGCCCGGCTGATCGGCGCCGACCGGCTCTACGCCGTGTCCAGGGGCGGCGACAGCGGCGAGGTGCCCGACGTGCCGGCCCGGGACACCGACGTGCTGATCGACGACGACCTCACCGCCTGGGCGTCCTGGAACGTGTACGGCGAGGAGCTCGCGCGGGCCACCGGCGCCCGGACGGTCCGCATCTCCGACGGCGCGATCACCGGTCCCGCCTTCTTCGACCACGTGCGCCGCTGCACCCGCCCGGTCGTCAACTCGCCCAAGGGGCAGACGAGTCCGCTCCCACCGGACCTGGTGCGCCGCGAGATCGTCGCACCGAAGGTGTACTGGACCTGGTCCCTGGTCCGGCGCGAGAACGAGGACCGCGCCGGTGTCCTGGCCGTCGTCGACGCGCTGTGCGAGGACGTCGGCGACCTCGGCATCCATGCCCCGGACGCCTGGCTGCCCGCCGACGACCCGTACGCGATCCCGGGCTGACCTGCACTGGGAGCCGGTGCCTCCCAGACGGGAGGAAGCCGGTCCTTCCCCCGCCCGTCGGACCGGCCTACCTTCCAAATAGTCGACCGGTCGGCTAGTACCGGTCACCGACTCGGAGAAGGTCACCATGAGCACCCAGAACCAGAAGGTCGCGATCATCACCGGCGCCTCGCAGGGGATCGGCGCCGCCCTCGTCGAGGGCTACCGCAAGCTCGGATACGCCGTCGTCGCCACCTCCCGCACCATCGCGCCCGTCGACGACGCGGACGTCCTCACCGTCCAGGGCGACATCGCCGACCCGGCGACCGCGGAGCGCGTCGTCGCGGCCGCCGTGGAACGGTTCGGGCGCGTCGACACCGTGGTCAACAACGCGGGCGTCTTCGTCGCCAAGCCGTTCACCGAGTACACGGCCGAGGACTTCGCCACCGTGACGGGCATCAACGTCGCCGGTGTCTTCCACCTCACCCAGCGGGCCGTCCCGCACCTGCTCGCCCAGGGCGGCGGCCACATCGTCAACGTCACCACCA
Organism: Streptomyces sp. NPDC091972; assembly: GCF_044756385.1. Lineage (NCBI taxonomy): Bacteria > Bacillati > Actinomycetota > Actinomycetes > Kitasatosporales > Streptomycetaceae > Streptomyces > Streptomyces sp. NPDC091972. The sequence goes on from NZ_JBIVSV010000001.1 coordinate 235,733, forward strand.
GCCTCGTCGACAACGCGGACTCCAGGGTCCCGTCCGTGCTCGCCTCGCTGAGCAAGGGCGGCGTGCAGTCCGCCACCAAGTCCCTCGCCGTCGAGTACGCCACCCGCGGCATCCGCGTCAACGCCGTGTCGCCCGGCACCATCAAGACGCCCATGCACCCCGAGGAGACCCACGAGTTCCTCTCCGCCCTGCACCCGGTCGGGCGGATGGGCGAGATGAGCGACATCGTCGACGCCGTGCTCTTCCTGGAGACGGCGCCGTTCGTCACCGGCGAGATCCTGCACGTCGACGGCGGCATGAGCGCCGGCCACTGATGAAGCGTCAACTCACGGAAGGAGCAGCGGACATGACCGGCGAAGCCGACGACAAGGCGATCCTGAGCGGGGTCCTCGACCGGTGGAAGTCAGGTGTCGGCGCCCACCGCCCCGAGCAGGTGGCCGCCCTCTTCACCGAGGACGCCGTCTTCCAGGGACTGCACCCCTACAGCGTCGGACGGCGGGGCGTCGCCGAGTACTACGACTCCCAGCCGCCCGGCCTGAAGGCCGCCTACCGGATCCTGGAGACACGACGGCCGGCCGACGGCCTCGTCCTGGGCTACCTGGACGTCGAGTTCTCGTTCACGGACCGGCCCCCGCTCGCCGTCAAGCTGGCGGTGCTCCTGACCCGCGTGGAGGACGACTGGTACATCGCCCACTACCAGGTCTCCCGCCTCGACTAGGGCCCGCGCGTCGGTCCTCGACGCCGTGCCGTGTCCGCGAGCCGGGCCCGCGATGCCGCCGGGCCCGGCTCGCGGGGCGCCGGGTGCCGGCCGCGCGGTGCGGCCACGGGTGCCCGGGTTCACCCCGGTGGCCCACGCCGCCGACCTGGCGCCGGCCGGTCCGCGGATCGGCGGGCCGCCGAGCGGCGGCGCGTTCCCGGGGTCCGTGCGAAGGTGTGAAGCGGAGCTGTGGCACCGCTTAAGAAAGTCTCGATGGACCGCGGCGGTGCCGTACGGCAGATTGCTGGGCGTTTCCACCCCTCGTACCCACAGGAGCCGTACCTTGAAGGCGCTGGTCAAGGAGAAGGCGGAGCCCGGGCTGTGGCTCGCGGACGTCCCGGAGCCGGCCGTCGGGCCCGGTGACGTGCTGATCAAGGTGCTGCGTACCGGTATCTGCGGCACCGATCTGCACATCCGGAACTGGGACGGCTGGGCCCAGCAGGCGATCCGGACCCCGCTGGTGCTCGGGCACGAGTTCGTCGGCGAGGTCGTGGAGACCGGGCGCGACGTCACGGAGACCAAGGCCGGCGACCGGGTGAGCGGTGAGGGGCACCTGGTCTGCGGGAAGTGCCGCAACTGCCTCGCGGGACGCCGTCACCTGTGCCGGGCCACGGTCGGGCTCGGCGTCGGCCGGGACGGGGCCTTCGCGGAGTACGTCGTGCTGCCCGCCGCCAACGTCTGGGTGCACCGCGTCCCCGTGGACCTCGACGTGGCCGCGATCTTCGACCCGTTCGGCAACGCCGTGCACACCGCGCTGTCCTTCCCGCTCGTCGGAGAGGACGTGGTGATCACCGGCGCCGGACCGATCGGGCTGATGGCGGCGGCGGTCGCCCGGCACGCGGGCGCCCGCAACGTCGTCGTCACCGACGTCAGCGAGGAGCGCCTGGAGCTCGCCCGCAAGATCGGGGTGAGCCTCGCGCTGAACGTGTCGGAGGCGCAGATCGCCGACGGCCAGCGGGAGTTGGGGCTGCGCGAGGGCTTCGACATCGGCCTGGAGATGTCCGGGCGGCCGGAGGCCCTGCGCGACATGATCGCCAACATGACGCACGGCGGCCGGATCGCGATGCTGGGACTGCCGGCCGCGGAGTTCCCGGTCGACTGGGCCCGGATCGTCACCTCCATGATCACCATCAAGGGCATCTACGGCCGTGAGATGTTCGAGACCTGGTACGCAATGTCGGTCCTCCTGGAGGGCGGCCTCGACCTCGCCCCCGTGATCACCGGCCGGTACGGCTACCGCGACTTCGAGGCGGCGTTCGCCGACGCGGCGAGCGGCCGCGGCGGCAAGGTCATCCTCGACTGGACCAACTGACCTGACTGGACGACGGACTTAGGGACTGACGATGTTCGACTCCGTGCGCGACGACCTGCGCGCCACCCTCGACGAGATCCGCGCCGCCGGCCTGCACAAGCCCGAGCGCGTGATCGACACCCCGCAGTCGGCGACCGTGCACGTCTCCGCGGGCGGCCGCACCGGCGAGGTCCTGAACTTCTGCGCCAACAACTACCTGGGCCTCGCCGACCACCCCGAGGTGGTCGCCGCCGCCCACGAGGCCCTGGACCGCTGGGGCTACGGCATGGCCTCGGTCCGCTTCATCTGCGGGACGCAGGAGGTCCACAAGGAGCTGGAAGCGCGGCTGTCCGCCTTCCTCGGCCAGGAGGACACGATCCTGTACTCCTCCTGCTTCGACGCCAACGGCGGTGTCTTCGAGACCCTGCTGGGCCCCGAGGACGCGGTGATCTCCGACGCCCTGAACCACGCGTCGATCATCGACGGCATCCGGCTGTCGAAGGCCCGCCGGTTCCGCTACGCCAACCGTGATCTGGCCGACCTGGAACGGCAGTTGAAGGAGGCCGCGGGCGCCCGGCGCAAGCTGGTCGTCACCGACGGCGTCTTCTCGATGGACGGCTACGTGGCGCCGTTGGCGGAGATCTGCGACCTCGCCGACCGCTACGACGCCATGGTCATGGTCGACGACTCGCACGCGGTCGGCTTCGTCGGCCCCGGCGGCCGCGGCACCCCCGAACTGCACGGCGTCATGGACCGCGTCGACATCATCACCGGCACCCTCGGCAAGGCGCTCGGCGGCGCCTCCGGCGGTTACGTGGCCGCGCGCGCCGAGATCGTCGCCCTCCTGCGCCAGCGCTCCCGGCCGTACCTCTTCTCCAACACGCTCGCCCCGGTGATCGCCGCGGCCTCCCTGAAGGTCCTCGACCTGCTGGAGTCGGCGGACGACCTGCGGGTGCGGCTGCGCGAGAACACCGCGCTGTTCCGGCGCCGGATGACCGAGGAGGGCTTCGACGTCCTGCCCGGCGACCACGCCATCGCACCCGTGATGATCGGCGACGCGGCGAAGGCGGGACGCCTCGCGGAGCTGCTCCTGGAGCGGGGCGTGTACGTGATCGGCTTCTCGTACCCGGTGGTCCCGCAGGGACAGGCGCGTATCCGGGTGCAGCTCTCGGCGGCCCACTCCACCGAGGACGTGAACCGCGCGGTCGACGCCTTCGTCGCGGCCCGGGCCGAGCTGGCGGAGTAGGTCCGGACCTGTTGCGATAATCGATCCCATGATCGAGGCACGGCGGCTCCACATCCTCCGTGCGGTGGCCGACCACCGCACGGTCACGGCGGCTGCCGCCGCGCTCTATCTCACGCCTTCCGCGGTCTCGCAGCAGCTCACGGCCCTGGAGCAGGAGACCGGCCACCGCCTGGTGGAGCGCGGCGCCAAGGGCGTACGGCTGACCCCCGCCGGTGAGATCCTGCTCAGCCACACCAACGCGGTCCTCGCCCAGCTGGAGCGGGCCGAGGCCGAGCTGGCCGCCTACAGCTCGGGCGCGGCCGGCACGGTCACCGTCGCCGCCTTCGCGACCGGGATCGCCCTGGTCGTGGCGCCCGCCGTGGCCCGGCTCGCCGCGACGGCACCCGGCATCCGCATCCGCGTCCAGGACGCCGAGGGCGACGCCAGCCTGCCGATGGTCCTGGACCGGCAGGTCGACGTGGCGGTGGCGGTGGAGTACCGCGGGGCCCCGCCCGCCGACGACCCGCGCCTCGCGCACGTGCCGCTGTACGCCGAGCCCTTCGACGCGGTCGTACCGGTGAGCCACCGGCTGGCCGACGCGGGCGAGGTGCCGCTGGCGGAGCTCGCCAAGGACCCGTGGATCGGGCCCTACCCGGGCAACCCCTGCCACGACGTCGTGGTCCTCGCCTGCGAGCACGCCGGTTTCCAGCCACGCCTGGAGCACTCCTCCGACGACTTCCGCGCGGTGGTCGCCCTGGCCTCGGCGGACGCGGGAGTGGCACTGGTACCGCGTTCGGCGCTGATCGGGATGGACCTCACGGGAGTGGTCGTACGGCCCGTCGACGGGGTGGCCCCCACGCGCCGGGTCTTCGCGGCCGTACGGCGGGGAGCCGAGGAGCACCCCCTGATCCGTCCCGTCCTCGACGCACTCCAGGCCGTCGCCCAGGAGTAGGAACCGGCCGCCGGTCGAACACCATGACCGGGACCTCTACGGCACGCACTGGCGCGGACGCCGGCGGTGTTCGGTGGCAGGGAGTAGCGCTTCGTCCCGTATCCGGGATATCTTCCCGGATGTGAAACGAGACGGAACCGGGCCCGACCCGGTCGACACCCGCCTCGGTCTTCGCCTCGCCGAGCTGCGGGCCGAACGCGGCTGGTCCCTGGGCGAGTTGGCCGAGCGCAGCGGGGTCAGCAAGTCCACCCTCTCCCGTGCCGAGCGGGCCGAGATCAGCCCCACGGCCTCGCTGCTCAACCAGCTGTGCGGGGTGTACGGGCGGACCATGTCCCAACTGCTCAGCGAGGTCGAGACCGAGCCCGCCCCGCTGGTGCGGGACACTGACCAGCCGGTGTGGGAGGACCGGACCTCCGGGTTCGTCCGGAGGTCCGTGTCGCCGCCGCACCCCGGACTGCGCGGTGAACTCGTCGAGGGACGGCTCGCCGCCGGCGCCGACATCGCCTACGACCGGCCGCCCGTGCCCGGCCTGGAGCAGCACATCTGGGTCCTGGAGGGCACGCTCGACGTCACCGCCCAGGACGTCGTGCACCACCTCGGCACCGGGGACTGCCTGCGGCTGCGGGTGTGGGGGCCGACGCGGTTCCGGTGCGCGGGGCCCGATGCGGCGCGGTACGTGCTGGCGGTGGTCCTGCCATGATCATCACCCGCCTCGACGAGACCCGACTGGCCCAGCGCGCGGACGAGTTGGCGGAGCTCCTCGTCGACACCGTGGACGGCGGCGCCTCCGTCGGATTCCTCGCACCGATGGACCGCGCGGCGGCCGTCGCCTGGTGGAAGGAGCGTGCCGGCGCGGTGGCCGCGGGGCACGTGGCGGTGTGGGCGGCGCTCGACGGTCACCGCGCGGTCGGCACCGTCGGACTCGCCTTCCCCGACAAGCCCAACTCCCGGCACCGCGCGGAGCTGGTCAAGCTGATGGTGCACCGGGACGCCCGCGGGCACGGCCTCGGGCGCCGGCTCCTCGGCACCGCTGAGCAGGCCGCCCGCTCCGCCGGCATCACCCTGCTCCACCTGGACACCGAGACCGACAGCCCCGCCGAGCGCCTCTACGGCTCGGCCGGCTGGACCCGGGCCGGCATCATCCCCGACTACGCGGCGGACCCCGCCGGGGTGCTCCGGCCGACGACGCTCTACTACAAGCGGCTCGCAGGCACCGCTCCGACCAGGTGATTGTCAGTGGCGGCCGCTACGGTGCCTGTCATGCCGGACGCCGAAGACGTACGCCGAGTCGCCCTGTCCCTCCCGGACACGACGGAGAAGATCGCCTGGAGCATGCCCACGTTCCGGGTCGCGGACAAGATGTTCGCCACGCTGCCCGAGGACGAGACCTCCATCGCCGTGCGCTGCCCCAAGGAGGAGCGCGACGAGCTGGTGCTGGCCGAGCCGGAGAAGTTCTGGATCGCCGACCACGAGGCGCAGTTCGCGTGGGTGCGTGCCCGGCTCGCGGCCATCGAGGACGAGGGCGAGCTGCGGGACATCCTCGCCGACTCCTGGCGGCAGGCGGCCCCGACCCGGCTGCTCGACGCCTACCCGGAGCTGGGGCTGCCTAGGGGGTGAGGAAGGCGCCGATCCGCTCGCGCAGCGACCGGGCGTCCAGCCCGTGCGCGGCGACGTGTTCCTCGATCGTGCCGTACCGCCGCAGCTCACGGCGGCCCACCCCCAGGCCCAGCACCCGGTGCGGCACGTCGGCCAGGGCGTTGTTCGCCGCCGCGGTCGAGGTGCCCGCCAGGTAGGGCTCGACCAGGACGACATCGGCGCCCGCCGCCCCGGTGGCCCGGCGCAGCGCGGCCGCGTCGAAGGGCCGTACGGTCGTCGCGTACAGGACGGTGACGTCGAGGCCGTCCGTGGCGGCGAGCACGTTGTCGAGCATGGGCCCGACGGCCACCACGACCCCGGAGCGTCCCTCGCGCACGGTGCGGAACCGCCGGCCGTCGACGGGGAGCGCCTCCCGGTTGGCCTGGAGGGACAGCCGTACGTACACCTTGTCGTCGCCCGCGGCGACGGCGTGCCGCAGCAGGGTCTCGGCCTCGTCGGGGTGGCCCGGCACATGGACGGTCCAGCCGTCGAGGGTGTCCAGCAGGGCCACATCGCCGGGCGCCATGTGCGTGTATCCGCCCGCGGGCCAGTCGAAGGACGCGGCCGCGCTCACCAGGACCGCCCCCGTGTCCTGGTGTCCCAGGTCCAGCTTGACCTGCTCGAAGGGTCGCTCGACGAGGAAGCCGGCGAAGGTGTGCAGCACGGGCCGCAGCCCGGTCAGCGCCAGGCCGGCGCCCGCCCCGACGAGGAGCTGTTCGCGGATGCCGACGTTGACGACCCGGTCGGGATGCCGGCGGGCCGCCTCGGTGAAGCCGTCCCTGCCGATCTCGGCGAGGACGACCGCGACCCGGGGATCCTCGTCCAGCAGTCGCGAGGCGACGGTGGTGAAACGCTCACGCATGGTGTCCATGGAGCGGTGAACCTCTCTCGGAATCGGGATGCTCAGGCGGACTTCGGCTCGACGCGGGCCACGACCACGTGCGGCCGGCCCGGATGCGGCGCGGTGAACGCGGCGTGCAGCGCCTCGTGGTCACGGCCGTCCACGGTGACCGCGGACCAGCCGGCGGCCTCGAAACGGGCCGCGATTCCCCCCGGCCGGGCATGGCTGGCGGAGGCGTTGTCGACGACGACCGTGTGCAGGCGGTCGAGCCCGGCGGGCCCGGCGAAGGCGATCGCCTCGTGGTTGCTGCCCTCGTCCAGCTCGGCGTCCCCGACCAGCACCCACACCCGCGGATCGTCGAGGCCCTGGGCGCGCAGCCCCAGCGCGGTGCCGACGCCGATCGGCAGCCCGTGGCCGAGCGAACCGCTGCCGATCTCGGCTCCCGGCACCAACACGCGGTCGGGGTGGTGGCCGAGGGGCGAGTCGTACGAACCGAACCCGGGCAGCCAGTCCACGGGCAGGAACCCCTTCGCGGCCAGCACCGCGTAGTACGCCATCGGGCCGTGCCCCTTGGACAGCAGGAACCGGTCCCGCCCGGGGTCGTCGGGGCGCTCGGGGCGCACCCGCAGCACACGGTCGTAGAGCACCCACAGCACGTCAAGCGTGGACGTGGCCGCAGGTCCGTGCTTCTCGTCGCCCGTCATCAGCCCCATGAGCCGGGGCAGGTCGTCGTAGCCGTACCTCTGTCCTCGTTCCTCGGTGATCGTCATACGGACGATCGTGCAACCTCAACCAAAGTCGAGGTCAAGCGGAGAAAGGAGTGCGCGACCACCGACCTGAGTGCGGTATGGTTTCTCTGCGCGTTCGGCCAGGGGAAAGCCCAGGTCAGACGGGCACCGGGACGTGGCGCAGCTTGGTAGCGCACTTGACTGGGGGTCAAGGGGTCGCAGGTTCAAATCCTGTCGTCCCGACCAGCTTTGTTGCAGGTCGGAGGCCGTTCTCTCATCCACGGGAGGGCGGCCTTTCGTGTCGGTCATGGGCGGGCTTGCCAGCCGGCGGAAGAAGCGGCTGCCTCGGCGGCCCGACGAGCTGTCGGTGCCGTGTCCCGCGCCGGGCCGGCGTCCCCCGGTGTGAGGGGGCGGGGACACGTGTTCACGGCCGGCCGTACTCGCTCATCGCGTCGACGAGCCAGCGGGCCAGGTAGTCGGCGAACGACGACCGCGGCAGCAGACGGTAGGTCGGGGCGTCGTCGGTCTGCCACAGCAGCACCGCGACCGGACCGACCGTGGTCGACACCGCGCGGCCCGGGCCGAAGGCGCGGGGGTGCAGGTCCAGCGGGCAGCCCTTCTCCAGCACCTCGCGAGCACAGGGGCCGCTCAGCTCCAGGGTGGTGCGGTTCGCCGACACGTCCACGACCGAACCGGGCTCGCCCCCCAGGGCCTCCCGCAGTTCCGCGGTCACGGTGCCGGCGTCGGTCCGGGACAGCACGAGCCACTCGTCGGGGCCCAGCCAGACGGCCGTACGGTCGCCTCGGGACGCGGTGTCGCCGCAGTGGCGGGGGAGCGGCGCCCCCAGTGCCGTCCCGATCCGGCCGGCCGCCGCTGAGGCGGGGTCGACCCGTACGTTCACCATCGTGAGGAACGGCAGCTCGGCCAGCGTGACGCCCCGGGCGCCGGTGACGGCGGCGGCGCGCATCAGCTCCTCCAGGTGGGACAGGGGACTGGTGCGCAGGGCCACCGGGCCCGCCGTGGTCGGTTCAGCCATCTCGCCTGGTCCCTTCGGGGTCGTAGAGGACGAAGTCGGTCACCTCGACCGGCACCAGCGCCTCACCCACCGGGGCGAGCAGGGTCTGGCCCTTCCTCGCCCGGCCGTCGGCGACCAGGGCGAGGGCGAAGGGGCGGCCGAGGGCCGGGCTGTGGTAACTGGAGGTGACATGGCCGAGCATCGGCACCGGGACCTGCCCCAAGTCGACGTCGGGTGCGACGAGTTGGGTGCCCTCGGGCAGCCGGGTCGTGCGGTCGGCCGGGAGCAGGCCGACCAGCTGCTTGCGGTCGGTGCGGGAGGTGTCGGCGCGGGCGAAGGACCGCTTGCCGATGAAGTCCTTCTGCCGGGAGACCACCCAGTCCATGCCCGCGTCCTGCGGGGTGACCGTGCCGTCGGTGTCCTGGCCGACGATGATGTAGCCCTTCTCGGCGCGCAGGACGTGCATCGCCTCGGTGCCGTACGGGGTGATGCCGTACGGCCTGCCGACGGCGTCCACCTCCTCCCAGACCGAAAGGCCGTACCAGGCCGAGACGTTGATCTCGTAGGCCAGCTCGCCGGAGAAGGAGATCCGGCAGATCCGGGCCGGAACACCGGAGGCCAGGGTCGTCTCGCGGAAGGCCATGAACGGGAAGGCCTCGTTCGACAGGTCGACGTCCGGGGCGAGATGGGCGACGACCGCGCGTGACTGCGGGCCCACGACCGCGATCGTGGCCCACTGCTCGGTCACCGAGGTGCAGTGCACGTCGAGTTCGGGCCACTCGGTCTGGAGCCACTCCTCCAGCCAGTCCAGGACGTTCGCGGCGCCGCCGGTCGTCGTCGTCATGAAGTAGCGGTCGTCGTCGAGGCGGAGCGTCACGCCGTCGTCGAAGATCATGCCGTCGGGCTTGCACATCACGCCGTAGCGGCCCGTGCCGGGCTTCAGCTTCTTGAAGGCGTTCGTGTAGATCCGGTTGAGGAACTCGCCCGCGTCCGCGCCCCGGATCTCGATCTTGCCGAGCGTGGAGGCGTCCATGAACGCCACCCCCTCCCGGGCCGCCCGGCACTCGCGCGCCACGGCCGCGTCCATGTCCTCACCGGCCTGCGGGTAGTACCGGGGGCGCTTCCACTGTCCGACGTCCTCGAACTCCGCGCCGTGCGCCACATGCCAGCGGTGGATCGAGGTGGTCCGCTCCGGGTCGAACAGCGCACCTCGTTCCCGCCCCGCCAGGGCGGCGAACGCGATCGGCGTGTACGGCGCCCGGTAGGCCGTGGTGCCGATCTCGCCCAGGGAACCGCCGAGGGCCTCGGCGATCACCCCGATCGCGTTGACGCCGGACGTCTTGCCCTGGTCGTTCGCCGTGCCGAGCGAGGTGTACCGCTTGACGTGCTCGACGCCCCGCATCCCGGCACCGGTGGAGCGCCAGACGTCGGCGACCGTCACATCACGCTGGAGATCGACGAAGTGGCTGTCCCACGTGCCGGGTTCGCCCTCGCGGGCGGGCACCAGCCACAGGGCGCGCGTCGGACCTGGTGCGCGCCGCGGGCTCTCGGCCGGCACGGGCACCGGGAAGCCCGCCGCCGTCGCCGCCAGCGCTCCGGCCCGCGCCCCTTCGGCCAGACAGCCGCCGAGGTCGTACGTCCCCCGGGCCGCCCCCACGACCTGCTGGTCCCGTACGGTCCCGTCCGGGACGAACGCGACGAGGTCCGTGTCCCAGCGCAGCCTGCCCTGGCGCTGCGAGTGCAGGTGCACCACCGGACTCCAGCCGCCCGACACGGCGAGCAGGTCGCAGTCGAACGGCCGGGCCGCGCCCGTCGGTCGGCCTTCGGCGTCGAGTCCCCGGACGGTGACCCCGGTCAGCCGGTGCCCGCCCGCCGTGTCCACCACGGCGCTGCCCGTCAGGACCCGCACTCCGGTCGCCGCGGCCACCTCGGCGGCCCGCCCGGACAGTTCGGGGCGCGCGTCCACGACGACGGCCACGGGGATCCCGGCCGCGCACAGACCGGTGACCGTGTCGTAGGCGCTGTCGTTGGTCGTGGCCACCACGGCCCGCGAACCCGGTGCCACGGCGTACCGGTCGAGGTAGGTGCGCACGGCCCCGGCCAGCATCACGCCGGGCCGGTCGTTGCCCGCGAAGACCAGCGGGCGTTCGTGCGCGCCGGTCGCCAGCACGACCTGGCGGGCGCGGATGTGCCACAGCCGCTGCCGCGAGACCCCCTCGGGGGCGTCCGCGCCGAGGTGGTCGGTGCGCCGCTCGAGCGCCAGCACGTAGTTGTCGTCGTACGACCCGAAGGCCGTGGTCCGGTGCAGTACGACGGCCTCGGGCGCGGCGTCGAGGGCCGCCCGCAGTTCCTCCGCCCGCTCCCAGGAGTCCGGCCCGGGCCGCTCGTCGACGAGGTGCACGCGGGCGCCGGAGGCGGCGGCAGCGGAGGCCGCCGCGAGGCCCGCCGGTCCGGCGCCGACGACCAGTACGTCGGTGTGGACGTACTTCTTGTCGTAGACGGCGGGGTCCGGGGTGGGGTCGAGCCGGCCCATCCCGGAGAGCGTGGTCGCGGACAGGCCGTCGTACAGCTCGACGGTCGTCGCCGGGAGCATGCCCTCCGAGCACGAACCGCCCAGCTGCACCAGGGCGTTCGGCTCCTCGACGCCCGCGGCGACGATGCCCCGCGGGCGGCCGCGGTAGAGCGAGGGGGCGACCTCGATCAGGCCGTTCGCCAGCATCGCCGAGGCCAGGGTGTCGCCGGGGTGACCGGTCGACTCCCGTCCGTCGACGGTGAATCGCAGCAGGGTGCCGCGGTCGACCCGGCCGCCACGCGGCAGCCGGAAGCGCTGGTCGGTCATCGGTTCCCTCCGGGGCGGGGCTCGTCGGGCCGGTACGAGGACAGCACCTCGTGGGTGGCGGTGTCGCGCAGGACGTTGAACCAGCGGCGGCAGCCGATGCTGTGCATCCACCGCTCGGCGAAGGGGCCCTTGGGGTTGTCGCGGTAGAAGACGTACTCGGCCCACTGCTCGTCGCCGAGGTCGGCGGGGGAGTCCGGGTAGGGGACGTGGGCCTGTCCGCCGTAGCGGTACTCCGTCTCGTTCCGCGGCCCGCACCAGGGGCAGGTGATCAGCAGCACGGCGTTCTCCTCAATGCCTCAGGGCCTCGACGCTCAGTGGGCCACGGCCGCGGCGCCGTGCTCGTCGATCAACGCGCCGGTCGTGAAGCGGTCGAGGGCGAAGGGGGCGTTCAGCGGGTGCGGCTCGCCCGTGGCGATGGTGTGCGCGAAGGTCCAGCCGGCCGCCGGTGTGGCCTTGAAACCCCCCGTGCCCCAGCCGCAGTTGACGTACAGGTCCGCGACGGGGGTGCGGCCGATGATCGGCGAGGCGTCCGGGGTGACGTCGACGATGCCGCCCCAGGTGCGCAGCACATGGGCCCTCGCGAAGATCGGGAAGAGCTCGACGGCGGCGGCCATCTGCTGCTCGATCACATGGAACGAACCGCGCTGACCGTAGCCGTTGTACGAGTCGACGCCCGCGCCCATCACCAGCTCGCCCTTGTGGGCCTGGGAGACGTAGACGTGCACGTGGTTCGACATGACGACGGTCGGGTGCACGGGCTCGTGCAGCTCGGAGACCAGCGCCTGGAGCGGATGGGACTGCACCGGCAGCCGGATGCCCGCCCGCTCGGCCAGCACGCTGCTGTGCCCGGCGGCCGCGAGACCGACCCGGCCGGCGTGGATGCGGCCGCGGTTCGTCTCGACGCCCACGACCCGGTCGCCGTCCTTGAGGAAGCCGGTGACCTCGCAGCCCTGGATCAGGTCCACGCCCAGCTCGTCCGCCCGGCGGGCCAGCGCCCAGGCGACGTGGTCGTGCTTGGCGATGCCGGCCCGCGGCTGGAAGGTGGCGCCGAGGACCGGGTACCGGGTGCGGGGCGAGACGTTGAGGATGGGACAGACCTTGGCGACATCGTCCGGCTCCAGCCACTCGGCGTCGACCCCGTTGAGCCGGTTGGCGCCCACGCGGCGCATGCCCTCGCGGACGTCCTGGAGGGTGTGCGCGAGGTTCAGGACACCGCGCTGGCTGAACAGGAAGTCGTAGTCCAGCTCCTCCGGCAGCCGCTCCCACAGCTTCAGCGCGTGCTCGTAGATCGCCGCGCTCTCGTCCCAGAGGTAGTTGGAGCGGATGATCGTGGTGTTGCGGGCCATGTTGCCGCCCGCGAGCCAGCCCTTCTCCAGGACGGCCACCTTGGTGATGCCGTGGTTCTGGGCGAGGTAGTAGGCGGTGGCGAGGCCGTGGCCGCCGGCGCCGACGACGACGACGTCGTACGACCGCTTCGGGTCGGGGTTGCGCCAGAGGAAGTCCGGGTGCTCCGGCAGCGGTCCGGCGGTCATGCCGCGCCTCCGACGAGGTGGGGGTAGAGGGGGAAGGCGGCGGCCAGCTTCTCGACCCGGGCGCGCAGGTCGGCCTCGGGGCGTTCGCCCTTCAGGGTCTCGGCGATGACGTCGGCGACCTCGCGGAACTCGGTCTCGCCGAAGCCGCGGGTGGCCAGGGCCGGTGTGCCGATCCGCAGACCGGACGAGACCATGGGCGGGCGGGGGTCGAACGGCACGGCGTTGCGGTTCACGGTGATGCCGATGCGGTGCAGCCGGTCCTCGGCCTGCTTCCCGTCGAGTGCGGAGTTCCTCAAGTCGACCAGGATCAGGTGGACCTCGGTGCCGCCGGTCAGGACGGTGATCCCGGCCTCGGCCACGTCGTCGGCCAGCAGCCGGCCGGCGAGGATCTTCGCGCCCCGCAGCGTCCGCCGCTGGCGCTCCTTGAACTCCTCGCCCGCCGCGACCTTGAAGGCCACCGCCTTCGCCGCGATCACGTGCTGGAGCGGGCCGCCCTGCTGACCCGGGAAGACCGCGGAGTTGATCTTCTTGGCCAGGCCGGCGCGGCTGAGGACGACACCGCCGCGCGGGCCGCCGAGGGTCTTGTGGGTGGTGGTCGTGACGACGTCGGCGTACGGCACCGGGTTCGGGTGCAGTCCCGCCGCGACCAGCCCCGCGAAGTGCGCCATGTCCACCATCAGGTAGGCGCCCACCGCGTCGGCGATCCGGCGGAAAGCGGCGAAGTCGAGTTGCCGGGGGTAGGCCGACCAGCCCGCGACGATCATCTTCGGCCGGTGCGCGAGGGCGAGCCGTTCGACCTCGTCCATGTCGACGCGCAGGTCGGACTCGCGGACGTGGTACGGCACGACGTCGTACAGCTTGCCCGAGTAGTTGAGGCGCATCCCGTGGGTCAGGTGGCCGCCGTGCGCGAGGTCGAGGCCGAGGACCGTGTCACCGGGCTGGAGCAGGGCGAACATCGCGGCCGCGTTGGCCTGGGCGCCCGAGTGCGGCTGCACGTTCGCGGCCTCGGCGCCGAAGAGCTCCTTCACCCGGGCGATGGCCAACTACTCGACCACGTCGACGTGTTCGCAGCCGCCGTAGTAGCGGCGGCCGGGGTAGCCCTCGGCGTACTTGTTGGTCAGGACCGAGCCCTGGGCCTCCAGCACGGCGGCCGGGGCGAAGTTCTCCGAGGCGATCATCTCGAGCGTTGACTGCTGGCGGTGCAGCTCGGCGGCCACGGCGGTGGCGACGTCCGGGTCGAGTTCGCCGAGGGGGAGGGAGAGCGGGGAGGCGGGCGAGGTCGGCGGGGTGAGCGGCGAGGTGGGCGGCGTACTCGTTGCCATCTGTGCACCATCCTGGGAGCCGGCTAATGAGCAACTGATATATCAGCCTGTGCGGTAAGGTATGGGAGCTCGCCGCACAGGTCAAGGGGGCATCCATGCAGCAGGTCGCGACCGGGATCGAGGAGCTGTCGCTCGCCGAGCGCGCGTACCGCGCCATCCGGGACCGGCTCGTCATGCTGGAGATCCGGCCGGGCGCGCCGATCAACGAGGAACAGCTCGGGCAGTCCCTCGGCGTCGGACGCACACCCGTGCGCGAGGCGCTCAAACGGCTCCAGTACGAGCGGCTGATCACCACCTATCCCCGGCGCGGCACCTTCGCCACCGAGGTCAACATCACCGACCTCGTCCACATCTCCGAGGTGCGCCAGGAGCTGGAACCGCTGGCAGCGGCACAGGCCGCGCGCCGCGCCACGGCCGCCGACCGCGCCGGCCTGACGGAGCTGCGGCGCGAACTCGAGTCCGCCGGAGCCCCCGGACGGGACTCCGCCCAGCTCATGCACCTGGACCTCCAGGTGCACCGCGCCATCTACACGGCCACGCACAACCCGTACCTGGAGGACACCCTCGTCCGCCACGACAACCTCGCCACCCGCATCTGGTGCCTGTTCGTGGACCGGCTGTCGGACATGGCCGGCCATGTCGAGGAGCACGGCCCGCTGATCGACGCGATCGTCTCGGGCGACGCGGACAGGGCGGCACGGCTGGCCCGCAGCCACGTCGAGGGTTTCGAACAGGCGATCCGCCAGGCCATGTGAGACGGGCCGGCCGCCGCAGGGAGTTCCGTCCTGCGTTCCGCCGGCGGGCGGGGTTCGCACCGCCTAGGCACCGCCGGACGGGACCGGGTGGCCACCGCCGCGCGGAACGCCGGCCTCAGGTGCCGGCCCGGTCGCCGTCGAGGTCGGGCTCGGTGTCGGTCACGGCCGAACGATACGGGGCCCTGCGGGTGCGGCTGCCGGGGCGGCGCCCGGGGGAAATGCGTTCGGGTGCGGCGGCGTCGTCTGTCACGCTGGGCGGGTGCTGCTCAAGCTGACGGGTTCCAGCTGTTCCGGCAAGTCCACGCTCGCCCTGGCCGCGGCCGACCGGTTCCCGGGGATCGCCGTGCACGACTTCGACGAGATCGGTGTTCCCGACCGACCCGGGCCGCACTGGCGGCACCGCGCGACCGAGTGGTGGGTGCGGCGCGCGCTGGAGTACCAGGACCGCGGGATCGATCTCCTGCTGACCGGGCAGTCGCCGCTGGGCGAGGTGCTGGCCGTCCCGTCCGCGCCGCTGCTGGACGGGATCGCCGTGTGCCTGGTCGACGTCGACGACGACACCCGGCGTGCCAGGCTCGCCCGGCGTGACCCCGGCCGATGGGACGCCCGGGCGGTCGGCGCCTTTCTCGGCTGGGCCGCCTGGCACCGGGGGCACGCCCGTGACCCCCGGCATCTGCCCGGGGCCGTCGTCGACGGCGGCTGGCCGGAGATGGTCTGGCACCGCTGGACGTCATGGGCCGCCGACGACCCGCGCTGGCGCACCCACCTGGTCGACACGACCGGCAAGGCGCCCACGGCGTCCGCGGAAGCGGTGGCGCGCTGGGTGAGCGCACAGCGGGAAGCGCATCGGTCCGGACGGCTCGCCCTGAGCCGGGGCTGGACGGATGCCGGCGGTGCCCGCTCCGCGTCCCGGTGACCGGTTCAGGAGCGGACCGTCATCTCCACCCGCACGTCGTCCCCCGCGGCGAGCCCCTCTGGCACCGCACCCCGTTCTTCAGGGGCAGCAGACAGCCGCCGTCCTCCGGGAACAGGGAGGTCGTGAAGGCGACCTCGCCGATCCGGGCCTCGACCGGGATCACACCGCAGCCGTAGGTGGCCAAGCGACCCACATGTCGGCGGACTCCTGGCCGGGAACCGGCACGAAGCAGCAGGGGGCCGGGCCCCGCCGTTCGATCACCCGGCCGGTGAAGGCGAGTTGCACGAGACCCCCTCCTGTCCCGACGACGTCAGGACAGTCCGTACCGCGCCGCGATGTCCGTGAGATAGCCGCGCAGCATGATCTTCGCCTCCTCCAGGAGTGCCGCGTCCCCCTTGGTGTCCCGGCGGAACGCCTCCTGGGCGAGGGCGTCCGCGGCCAGGAGCGCGGCGTGGCAGACGCGGGCGAGGGTCTCGTCGTCCTCGGCGAGGTGAAGCGCGAGCAGGACGCGGCGGATCCCGTCGGCCATCCGGTGCTTGTGCTCGCGGTCCGCGGCCCGGGTCCGCTCGGTCAGCCCGCTGCCGAACCACAGGGCGCGGAAGCCGTGTTCGGTGCGGTAGATCTCGGCGTAGACGTCGACGAGGACACCCACCGGGTCCTCCCAGCGTTCCACGGCCGCCGCCTCCACCAGCGCGTCCATCGCCGCTTCGAGCTTCGCGAAGTAGCCGGCCGCGAGCGCCTCGATGATCGCCCCGCGGTCGGGCAGGTACTGGTAGAGCGAGCCGACCGACACCCGCGCCTCGGACGCGATCCGGGTCGTGGTGAGCGACTCGACGCCCTCCTCCACCAGGATGCGCTCCGCGGCTTCGAGCACCCTGGCCAACCGGGCCCGGCTGCGGGCCTGTTGGGGAGTGCGGCGCAGGGAGGCGATCCATGCGGCCGGGTCGGTGCCCGGGACGGACTCAGCCACGGGACGACCCTCGCTCATCCACGCGACGACCTCACGCGACGACCTCCGAACGTGAACGTGACTTTGTTTCAGGTTTAGGTTAGCGTCGCGCGCATGACCGACTCAAGCCCGGCGCTGAGCGAGGAGCGGGCCGCGGTGGCGGACGCCTGCCGCCGTCTGGGGGCCGAGGGACTGCTCATCGGTACGGCGGGGAACGTCAGCGTCCGCGTCGAGGACCGCGTGGCGATCACCGCGACCGGAGCGGTCCTCGCCGAGCTCACCCCGGACCAGGTGACCGTCGTTGACCTCGACGGGGAGATCGTGGCCGGCGGCCTCCTGCCGACCTCGGAACTCGACCTGCACCTGGGTGTCTACCGCCGCTACGGCACCGGCGCGGTCGTGCACACCCACGCACCGATGGCCACCGCCCTCTCCCTCGTCCTCGACGAACTGCCCTGCGTCCACTACCAGTTGCTGGCCCTCGGCGGCACCGTCCGGGTCGCCCCCTACGCCACCTTCGGCACCCCGGAGCTCGCCGAGTCGGTGCTCACCGCACTGGAGGGCCGGGGCGCCGCCCTGATGGCCAACCACGGGGCCGTCACCCACGCCCCGACTCTCGACAAGGCGGTCGAGCACGCGCTGCTGCTGGAGTGGGCCTGCGGTGTCTACCAGCGCGCCGCCGCCCTGGGACAGCCCCGCTTCCTCGACGAACAGCAGCAGATCGCGGTGATCGAGGCAGCCCTCGCCCGCAACTACGGCACCACGCAATCCGCACAGGAGGGAACCCGATGAAGGCGCAGAACGTGGTCACCATGGGCGTGCACGTGCTGGACGTCCTGGTCCGGCCGGTCGAGGAGATACCCGAGGGACAGGGCGCGACGCTCGTCGAGGACATCCGCATGACCGCCGCCGGCACGGCCGCGGGCACCGCCCTCACCCTCGCCAAGCTGGGCGCCTCGGTGCGCACCGCCGGCGCGATCGGTGCTGACCCGACGGGCGACCTGCTCACGGCCCTTCTCGACAAGGCGGGCATCGACACCTCGCTGCTCGTCCGCCGGATCGACACCTCCACCTCCGCGACGGTCCTGCCGATCCGCCCCAACGGCGACCGCCCCACCCTGCACCTGCTCGGCGCCAACGTCACCTACGGCCTCGACGACGTGCCCTGGGACGCGGTCGCCGAGGCGAGCCACCTGCACCTCGGCGGACCCGAGCTGATCGGCGCCGACGTCGCCGCCCGCATCCTGGCGCACGCCAAGGAGCACGGCGTGGTCACCTCGGTGGACCTCCTCGCGCCGGGCGAGCTCGGCACCTTCGACCAGATCGAACCGCTGCTGCCGTACGTCGACTTCCTGCTCCCCAACGAGGACCAGGTCCTCGGCTTCAGCGAGGAACAGGACGTCGTCACCGGCGCCAAGCGGTTCCTGGCCGGCGGGGTGGGCCTGGTCGCGGCCACCCGCGGCGGCGACGGCGCCCTCCTGGTGACCGCCTCGGGCACGGAGACGGTGCCGGCCTTCGAGACCGAGGTCGTCGACACCACCGGCTGCGGCGACGCCTTCTCGGCGGGCTTCCTGCGCGGGATGAGCCTGGACCGCACGCCACGCGAGGCGGCGGTCCTGGGCTGTGCCGCGGCGGCGCTGGTGGCACAGGGCCTGGGCAGCGACCATGGCGACTTCGACCTGGCGGAGGCCGACGAGTTCTCCATGACCAGCAGGACCCGCTCCTAGGCCGCAGCCATGCCCCGCGGTGTGCGAGGGCGCGGAACGGGCCTGGGGCGGCCGGTGTTGCGGCAGCATCGGGTCCGTACCGCGCCACCGCACACCTGGGAGTTCCCATGCCCCGCTCCGCCACCGGCGGCGCGCCCGGCACGACCCGGCCCGAGGAGACCGGCTGACCGGGCACGGGCGGGGGCCTCAGATCGCGCAGCCCACGTGCGCCAGCGCCTGCTTGAGCAGCACCCCGTGACCGCCGGGCATCTCGCTCGCCACCGCCGGTGACAGGGCCTCCTGCGGGCTGAACCACACCAGGTCCAGGGCGTCCTGCCGGGGCCGGCAGTCGCCGGTCACCGGGACGACGTAGGCGAGGGAGACCGCGTGCTGGCGCGGGTCGTGGTAGGGCGTGATGCCCTGCGTGGGGAAGTACTCCGCCACCGTGAACGGCTGGAGCGAGGAGGGGATCCGGGGCAGCGCCACGGGCCCCAGGTCCTTCTCCAGGTGCCGCAGCAGGGCGTCCCGGACCCGCTCGTGGTGCAGAACGCGGCCGGAGACCAGAGTCCGGCTGACCGTTCCGTCGGGTCCGATGCGCAGCAGCAGGCCGACGCTGGTGACTTCGCCGCTGTCGTCGACGCGCACCGGCACGGCCTCGACGTACAGGATGGGCATCCGGGCGCGCGCCTGCTCGAGATCGTCGGCGCTCAGCCAGCCGGGCGTGGTTTCGGTCAAGTCAGACATTGCTAGATCATACTTTCCGGGGACGGGGGTGCTCGGTCGCACCCGCCTGGTCGGACGGGGACGGGGCGGGAAGTCCGTAGAGGCGGCGGGCGTTGTCCCCGCTCGTCCAGGCCGCGATGCGCAGTGCGTCGGGCAGGCTCAGCTCGTCGGCGTCCACTCGTTCCTGGAGCAGCCCGGCGAGGCCCTGCCGGAAGGAGAGCGCGCCGAGCAGATGGAATTCGGCCACTCCGTAGGCGTCGGAGCTGTACAGCAGCTTGCGGAACGGAGTGATCTCCAGCGCCTCCGCCAGGACCGCCCGGGACCGCGCGGGGCCGACGTGGTGCAAGGTCAGGCCCACGTCCAGGTACACCTGCTCGAACACCGCGGCCAGGTAGGCGGCCTGCCTCTGGTACGGCCAGCAGTGCAGCAGCAGAACCGGGACCGTGCCCGCGGTCAGGTGCAGCCAGTCCGTGAGGTGGGTCGGATCCACCCGGTGCATGCGGATGTCGCTGTCACCGAACCCGGTGTGCAGCTGGAGCGGCAGCCCGAGCTCCACGGCGGTCCACAGCAGATGCCGTACGAGGACGGGATCGGCCAGCCGCCCGCCGCGGGCGAACCAGCCGGCGGCGGCCCGGGTGACCTCCGCGTCCGAGGGGCGCGCCGGGTCCAGGTCGAAACCCGTGCGGTAGGCGGCGACGGACTTGACGGCCACCACGTCCGGACGCCCCACGGCCTCCAGAGCGGCCGCCCGGAACGCGTCGGCGTACGCCGACGGCTCCACGCCCCGCGCGGCCACCGCCTCCGCGACACCCTCCAGGCGTACGACCTCGTAGGCCGTCCCGTCCGCGAGCGCGGCCAGTTCCCCGGGCGAGGTGACGCGGTCCGGCGTGTACCCGGTGTCGACGCAGAACACGCCCGCGCCCGCGGCGTTCAGGAAGCGGCGGTTGACCTCGTGCGGGCCGAGTTCGGCACGGCGGGCCAGATAGGCGTCGGGCGGCGCGTGGCGGGGGAGGTCCAGCAGGGGTGCGCAGTGCCGGCGGACCGCCATACCGACGGGGGTGTCGAAGGGGGAGATCCCGGGCCACGCATCGCCCTCGGTGAGCAGTGACTCGAAGCCCGCCCGGTCGAGGGCGCCGGTGACGACCCCGTGGCAGTGGTGGTCCACCAGCCGGGCGGCGGCGAGGGCTTCGTGGACGGGTCCGCTCATGATCAGTACTTCCAGCGGTACGCCGCCGCGATCTGCTCGTCGTCCAGGTCGGCCACGGAGTCGCTCTCCCCGAAGCGCACCGCGACCACCGCGTCGGCGAGGACCGGACCGAGCGCGGCCCGCAGCTGCTCGTCGGCGCGGAAGGCGCGGACCGCCTGGGACAGGGAGGTCGGCAGCCGGCGTACGCCCAGGGCGGCGGCCCGGTCTGCGGCGAGCAGGGCCGGATCGCCGGTGATCTCCCTGGGCAGGGGCATGGCCGAGGTCAGTCCGTCGAGCCCGGCCGCGATCAGACCGGTGAGCGCGAGGTACGGGTTCGCGGCCAGGTCCACCGGCTTCAGCTCCAGGTTGGCGGCCCGGTCGGTCAGGCCCGCGGTGCCGGTGACGATCCGGACGGCCGCCTCCCGGGTCTCCCGGCCCCAGGCGGTGAACACCCCCGCCCACTGCGAGGGCTTCAGGCGCAGATAGCTGGCCGGGCTCGGCGCGGTCAGGGCCGCCAGCGCGTGCAGGTGGGCGAGGACACCCGCGACGAACCACTCGGCCTCGCGCGTCATGCCGTACCGGCCCTTGCCGCCCGAGTGCAGGTTCACGCCGTCGCGCCAGGCGGAGAGATGCAGGTGGCCGCCGTTGCCGACGCCCTCGGCGAGGACCGCCGGGGAGAAGGAGACCACGAGCCCGTGGCGCTGGGCCACCGCCCGGACGGTCTGCCGGACCAGGACGCTGACGTCGGCCGCCGCCACCGGGTCCAGGGCACCCGTCGAGATCTCGAACTGCCCGGCCGCGTACTCGGGATGGAGCTGCTCGACCTCCACGCCCTGCTCGGCGCAGGCCGCCAGCACGTCGGCCGCGTAGTCGCTCAGCTCCACCTGCCGGGTGGCGCCGTACGCAGGTCCCGACACGGCGGGCACGAAGTCGCCCTCCGCCGCCGGGCCCCGCCCCACCGCCCACTCGATCTCGATGCCCGCCTCGAAGGTGATCCCGTGCCGCTCGGCGGCCGCCGTGACGATCCGCCGCAGGACCGTGCGGGAGCAGCCCGGGTGGCGCTCGCCCTCCTGGGTGATCCGGTCGACCGGCGCCCACGCCCAGCCGGGCTGCGCGGCCAGGGCCACGAGCCGGTCGAGGCCGGGGTACAGGCGCAGATCGCCGTCGGGGGAGCCCAGGCTGTCCGTGGTGACGATCGAGTCGTTCGCCAGGAAGGTGTCGAACACCGGTGACATGCCCACGCCCCAGGCCGCGGCCGAGGGCAGCTTCGCCGTCGGGATCGTCTTCACCCGGGAGATGCCCGCGGTGTCGACATAGGCCAGCACCACACCGTGCACGCCCTTCGCGGACAGCTCCTCGCTCAGTGCGGTGGCCCGGTCCACGTCCCCGGGACGGCCTCCGGGGACGGGGTCGGCAAGGGTGGTCATACGTCCTCCACGACGACGGGCTCGGCCGGACGGTCCCGCGTCAGGGTTTCACGGCCACCGCGCCGTACTGCGGTACCACGGCGGGGGAGTCGGAGCCGGCCCGCCACTGCGAGCAGGAGACCAGGCCCGGTTCGAGGAGGTCGAGCCCCTCGAAGAACGCGGCGATGTCCGCGCCGCTGCGGGCCGTGATCGGCGGAGTGGCGTTCTCGTTCCAGAACTTCATGGCGGGGATCTGGCCCTCGCCGCCGACTTCGCTGTCGAACGTCGGGTGGGTCAGCGCCAGATGGCTGCCGGCGGGCATCGCGGCCATGATCTCGCGGGCGATCCTGCGCGCCTCGTCGGTGTCGAGCACGAAGTTGAGGATGCCGAGCATCATCACCGCGACCGGCTTGCTGAAGTCCAGTGTCCGCGCGGCCCGTTCCAGGATGGCGGCCGGGTCGTGGACGTCGGCGTCGATGTAATCGGTGACACCCTCGGGGGTGCTGGTCAGCAGGGTGCGGGCGTGGACCAGGACGATCGGGTCGTTGTCGACGTAGACGATCCGCGCGTCGGGCGCGATGCGCTGGGCGATCTCGTGGGTGTTGTCCACCGTCGGCAGCCCGGTGCCCACGTCGAGGAACTGCCGGATGCCCTGCTCCTCGGCGAGGAAGCGCACCGAGCGGCCCAGGAACCAGCGGTCCGCGCGGGCGATCTCCCGGATGACCGGGAACATCCCGGCCACGTGGTCGCCTACCCGCTGGTCGACCTCGTAGTGGTCCTTGCCGCCGATCCAGTAGTTCCACACGCGCGCGTTGTGCGCCACACCTGTGTTCAGCCTCGCCGACGCACCCGACGGGGTGTGGCTCTCGCTCACGACTGTGCTCCTTCTCGCCCCTGCTGCCGTTGCCGCCATTGTGCCGTCCGATGATCAGCTTGTCCCGGAAACCGCGACGCGAACGCCCTGTCCCGCGGTGCCCCTGTCCGGCGTGCGTCGCCGAGGGCGGTGGCGCCGGTGCCCTTCCCCCTCCGGAGGCCCGGGTTGTTCAATGGGGCTGCACATGAGAGGAGGGCGCCCGTGTCCCCTGGACCCGTGCCGTCCGTCGGCGGGCGTATCCGGCAGGCGCGTCTGGAGCGCGGTCTGGGGCTGCGTGCCCTCGCGCGGGAGGTCGGGGTCTCCGCGAGCCTGGTCTCCCAGATAGAGACCGGCAAGAGCCAGCCCTCGGTCAGCACCCTGTACGCCATCACCACAGCCCTCGGCATCTCCGTGGAGTCCCTCTTCGAGGGGCGGGAGACCGCCGCGGCGGTGCCCGCGGGCCCCGTCATGCACGCCCTCGCGGCCTTCGCGGCCGACCCCGGCCGGCGCATAGGACCCCTGGTCACCCCGGGTGAGCGGGAGGTGCTGGAGCTGGACTCCGGCGTGGTGTGGGAGCGGCTGGGGCACGTCCCCGGCACGGACGTGGACTTCCTGCTCGTCACCTACCGGCCCGGCGGCTCCTCCTCCGGTTCGGGCGCTCTGATGCGGCACGCCGGGACCGAGTACGGCTATCTGACCTCCGGCGAACTCGTCCTCACCCTCGGCTTCGACGACCGGGTCCTGCGCCCCGGCGACGCCGTCTGCTTCGAGTCCGCCACCCCCCACCGCTACCGCAACGACGGCGAGGAACCGGCCGTGGGCGTCTGGTTCGTGGCGAGCCGAACTGTTCAGTGACACTTGACACTCCCCGAGGACGGTCGTTGACTCGACGGTGGGGGTGGTCGCGATGGCGATCCGCACATACGGCCCCAATGCCGTCGACTGGGAAGAGCGCGTCGACCTGGACCGGCTGCGCCGACAGCGCCTGGCCCGGCTCCACGACACGCTGAACCGCTCCGAGCTGGGCGCCGTGCTCAGCTTCGACTTCGCCAACATCCGTTACATGACCGCCACGCATATCGGCACCTGGGCGATGGACAAGCTGATCCGCTTCGCCCTGCTGGTCCGCGGCGGCGAACCGGTCGTCTGGGACTTCGGCTCCGCCGCCCGCCACCACCAGCTCCACAACCCGTGGCTCGACTACAGCGACGGCAAGGAGGGTCCCCCCACCGGAGCCCGCGCCGGCATCTCCACCCTGCGCGGCGCCTTCCACCCGGACGCCGGCATCGCCGAGGACGTCGCCGCGAAGATCGCCGCTGAGCTCCGGGCCCACGGCCTCGCCGGCGAACCGCTCGGGATCGACGTCGCCGAGATGCCCGTCCTCGCCGCCCTGCGCGCCGAGGGCATCGACATCGTCGACGGCCAGCAGGTCTTCCTGGAGGCCCGCCGCATCAAGACCGGCGACGAGATCTCCCTGCTCGCCCAGGCCTGCGCGATGGTCGACGCGGCCTACGAGGAGCTCTACGCCCACCTGCGCCCCGGCGTCCGCGAGAACGAGTGCGTCGGACTGGTCAGCAAGGTGCTCTACGACCTCGGCAGCGAGTACGTCGAAGGCGTCAACGCCATATCAGGGGAGCGCTGTTCACCCCACCCGCACGTCTACAGCGACCGCCTGATCCGCCCGGGCGACCCCGCGTTCTTCGACATCCTGCACAGCCACCTCGGCTACCGCACCTGCTACTACCGCACCTTCGCCGTCGGCAGCGCCTCCCGCGCCCAGCGGGACGCGTACGTCCGCTGCCGGGAGTACATGGACCAGGCCATCGCCCTCGTCCGGCCGGGCGCCACGACCGCCGACATCGTCCGGATCTGGCCGCGCGCCGAGGAGTTCGGCTTCGCCGACGAGACCGCCGCCTTCGCCCTCCAGTACGGCCACGGCGTCGGCCTGTCCATCTGGGAGAAGCCCGTCTTCAGCCGCCTGGTCTCCCTCGACCACCCCGAAGTCCTCGAAGAGGGCATGGTGTTCGCCCTGGAGACCTACTGGCCCGCCGCCGACGGCTGGTCCGCCGCCCGGATCGAGGAGGAACTCGTCGTCACCGCCGACGGCTGCGAGGTCATCACCAGGTTCCCGGCGGAGGAGCTGCTGGTCGCGGGCCGCAAGTACTGGACGGTGGGCGGCGAGCTGAACACCCGTCGTGAGTCGCAGTCGCATCTCAACAACGGGAAGCACTGATGGAACCGGCCGAACTCCTCGCCCTGTACGAGCGGATGACCCTCATCCGCCGTACTGAGAAGGCCGCCCACGACCTGTTCCTCCAGGGCCTGGTCAAGGGCACCACCCATCTGGCCGCGGGGCACGAGGCGATCGCGGTCGGCGCGAGCGCCGCCCTGCGCGACGACGACTACGTGTTCGCCACCTACCGCGGCCACCACCACGCCATGGCCCGGGGCGCCACTCCTGAGGAGTGCCTCGCCGAACTCATGCAGCGGGCCACGGGGTTGTGCCGGGCCAAGGGCGGCTCCATGCACCTCACCAAGGCGGCCACCCACATGCTCGGCTCCTACGCCATCGTCGGGGCCCACCTCCCGATGGCGGTCGGTGCCGCCTGGTCGGCGAGACTGCGCGGCACCGGCCAGCTCGCGGTCGCCTTCTTCGGGGACGGCGCCACCAACATCGGCGCCTTCCACGAGGCGCTGAACCTGGCCGCCGTGTGGCGACTGCCCGTGCTGTTCGTCTGCGAGAACAACCTGTACATGGAGTACACGCCCATCGCCGACGTCACCGCGGTGCCCCGGCCCGCCGCCGACCGGGCGTCCGCGTACGGCATCCCCGGCGAGGTCGTCGACGGCAACGACGTCGTCTCCGTCCGGGAGGCGGTGGCACGCCTGGCGGGCCGGGCCCGGGCCGGCGACGGGCCCGCCGTGCTGGAGGCCGAGACCTACCGCCACTTCGGGCACAGCCGGACCGACCCGGCCACCTACCGCCCGGCCGAGGAGGTCGAACGCTGGCTCAAGCACGACCCGTTGGACATCGCGCGGGGGCGGCTCGTCGAGGCCGGGGTGCCCGAGGAGAGGGTCACCGCGGCCGACGAGCGCGCGCGGGCCGTGGTACAGGAGGCGGTCGAGGCCGCGAAGAACGCGCCGCCGCCCGATCCCGGCGAGGCCTTCACCGACGTATGGGCGGACGGAGGTGCGGCATGGCGGACGTGATCTCGTACCGCGAGGCGGTCTCCGAGGGCATCGCGCGGGAGATGCGGCGCGATCCTTCGGTCGTCTGCCTGGGGGAGGACATCGGCGCGGCCGGCGGGGTGTTCAAGACGACCGTCGGGCTGCACAAGGAGTTCGGGCCCGAACGGGTGTGGGACACGCCGATCTCCGAACAGGCCATCGTGGGCGCCGCGATGGGTGCCGCGATGACCGGGATGCGGCCCGTCGCGGAGATCATGTTCTCGGACTTCCTGGCCTGCTGCTGGGACTACCTAGCCAACGAGATCCCCAAGGTGCGCTACATGACGGGCGGTCAGGTCACCGTGCCGCTCGTCGTGCGCACCGCCAACGGCGGCGGACTCGGTTTCGGCGCCCAGCACTCGCAGGCCACCGAGAACTGGGCGCTGACCGTGCCCGGGCTGAAGATCGCGGCACCCTCCACCCCCGCCGACGTCGTCGGGATGATGGCGGCCGCGATCCGCAGCGACGACCCGGTGGTGTTCTTCGAGCACAAGGGGCTGCTGGCCACCAAGGGCCCGCCCCCGCCGCCGGACCACGTGGTCGACCTGGGGCGGGCCGCAGTCGTGCGCGAGGGGGCCGACGTGACACTGGTCGCGCTCGCGTCGATGGTGCCGGTCGCGCTCACGGCCGCGGAGCGGCTCGCGGAGGAGGACATCGACGTCGAGGTCGTCGACCTGCGCACCCTGGTGCCGCTCGACACGGCCACCGTCCTCGCCTCGCTCGGGCGGACCTCCCGGCTGGTCGTCGTCGAGGAGAACCCGTACCAGGGCGGCTGGGGGGCGACCCTCGTCTC
Source organism: Streptomyces sp. NPDC091972 (assembly GCF_044756385.1). Taxonomy (NCBI): domain Bacteria; kingdom Bacillati; phylum Actinomycetota; class Actinomycetes; order Kitasatosporales; family Streptomycetaceae; genus Streptomyces; species Streptomyces sp. NPDC091972. The sequence goes on from NZ_JBIVSV010000001.1 coordinate 262,385, forward strand.
CGTCGTGGCCGACGAGGGGTTCGGGCTGCTGGACGCGCCGGTGCGGCGGGTGGCGGGGGAGTGCGTGCCGCTGCCCTTCGCGGACGCGCTGGAGGAACAGGTCATCCCCACCGTCGACAAGGTCGTGGCGGCCGTCAGGAGCCTCGCCGCGTACTGAACACCCCCTAGGAGGAAGCGCGATGACCCATCGGACACTCCTTCGCGCCGGACACGTGCTCTCCATGGACCCCGGCATCGGGGACCTGCCGAGGGGCGACGTCCTCATCGAGGACGGCAGGATCGCGGCCGTGGACCGCGAGATCAACGCGGACGCCGAAGTCCTCGACATGACCGGCCGCATCGTGATCCCCGGCTTCGTCGACACCCACCGCCACACCTGGGAGGCGTCGATCCGGAACGTGGCACCGGACGCCACCCTCGACGACTACTTCGTCGACATCCTCGACACCTTCGCCCCCCTCTACACCCCCGAGGACGTCTACGCGGCCAACCTCGCGGGCGCCCTGGAGTGCCTCGACGCCGGCATCACCACGCTCGTCGACTGGTCCCACATCAACAACACGCCCGAGCATCCGGACGCGGCGATCCGGGCCCTGACGGAGACCGGCATCCGCGCCCAGTACGCGTACGGCAGCGCCAACACCTCCCTCGCCGACTACTGGTTCGAGAGCAAGATCGCCATTCCGGGCGACGACGTGCGCAGGGTCCGCTCCGCGTACTTCTCCTCCGACGCCGGCCTGCTCACCCTGGCCCTCGCCACCCGGGGCCCCGGGTTCTGCGTGGGCGACGTCGTCACCTCCGAGTGGGCCCTCGCCCGCGAGCTGGACATCCCGATCACCGTGCACGTGGCCATGGGCCGGCTCGCCGGGCGCTTCGGCATGGTCAGGCAGCTCCACGACCTCGGACTGCTCGGCCCCGACACCACCTACATCCACTGCTGCTACCTCAGCGAGGAGGAGTGGCGGCTGGTCGCCGACAGCGGCGGCACGGTCTCCATCGCGCCGCAGGTGGAGACGCAGATGGGACACGGCTGGCCGCCGGTGATGAAGGCGATCGAGCACGGCCTGCGCCCCTCCCTGAGCATCGACGTCGTCACCACCGTGCCCGGCGACATGTTCACCCAGATCCGCGCGGCCTTCGGCGCCGAGCGCGCCCGCGTGAACGCGGCGAGCTGGGAGGCCGACGTCCCGGTACCGGAAACAATGCTGACGGCACGTCAGATGCTGGAGATCGCCACCCGCAACGGCGCCCATGTCGCCGGCCTCGAGGACCGCACCGGATCGCTCACCCCGGGCAAGCGCGCGGACGTGGTGGCGATCGACGCGACCGCCCTGAACGTGGCTCCCGTGCACGACGCGGCCGCCGCCGTGGCACTCAGCGCCGACGTGTCCAACGTGGACACCGTCATCGTCGACGGGGTCGTCCGCAAGCGCGACGGCAGGCTCACGGCCGACGTGGCGCGGGCCCGGCGCCTGGTCGAGGAGTCCCGCGGCCGGCTGCTGGCGGCGAAGGGGGCCCGGGCGTGACACGGCACCTGGTGCGCCGGGCCACCGACCCCCCGGAGCCGTCGTACGACGAACACGGCTACCGGCGCAGGGAGTTGGTCGGGGAGGCCGACGGCAGCTCGCACACCGGTTTCGGGGTGTGCGAGCTGCGCCCGGACGGCTCGGTCGCGGCCCATGTGCACTCGTACGAGGAGAGCTTCCACGTCCTCGACGGCGCCGTGGTCCTCGATGTGCCCGAGGGGTCGTACCTCCTGGAGGAGGGCGACTACGGGCTGCTCCCGACCGGCGTGCCGCACGCCTGGCGCGGTGCGGGGGACACCGTCGCGCGCTGGGCGGACATGCTCGCACCGGTGCCGCGCGCCCGGTACGGGTACGACACCCAGCCGGTGGCCCCGTGGCCGGTACGTCCTCCGGTCCGCGTCGACGTCCGTGACCCGCGCACCCGGTCCTTCGGGCACTTCGAACCCGCGCAGATGGACCCCGGCAAGCAGTCCCAGGACCTGCTCGCGGTGTCGGCGAGCATGCGGACCGCGCTGCTCGTCTACAGCGGGATCACCGTGAAGATGATGGTCGACGGTGACCTGGGCGCGGTGGCCTCGACGATGTTCATGGTGCAGTACGCGCCCGACGGCGTGGCGGGCACGCACGACCACCCCTTCGAGGAGACGTACCTGTTCCTGGAGGGCGAGGCGGACGCGGTCTTCGACGGCTCGCGCCATCGGCTCGGGCCGGGCGACTGCGCCTGGGCGGGCGCCGGTTGTGTGCATGGATTCTCCAACGCGGGTGACGGGCCGCTGCGTTGGCTGGAGACCCAGGCGCCGCAGCCGCCGGTGCGGCACTCCTACCGGTTCACACGGGACTGGGACTACCTGAGGGAGGCTTCGCGATGAGCGGCGTGGTGGTGGTCGGCGGCACCTCGGGCATCGGGCGGGAGTTCGCCCGGGTGCGGGCCGAACGCGGCGACGAGGTGGTGATCACCGGGCGGGACGCCCACCGCACCGACACCGCGGCCAAGGAGATCGGTGCCCGGGGGCTGGCCCTGGACCTCGCACGGCCGAAGGGCGTCGTCGACGCGCTGAGCGACGTGGGAACCGTCGACCACCTGGTGATCGCGGGCGTCTCCCGCGACGAGAACCGGGTCGCCGCGTACGACATCGACGCAGCCGTCCACCTCGTCACCCTCAAGCTCGTCGGCTACACCGCCGTCGTGCACGCGCTGCGGTCCCGGCTCCACGACGACAGCGCCGTCGTGCTGTTCGGCGGACAGGCCAAGGAGCGGCCCTACCCGGGCGCGACCACGGTGGCGACGGTCAACGCCGGGGTGACCGGGCTCATGCACACCCTGGCCCTCGAACTCGCCCCGGTGCGGGTCAACGCGATCCACCCCGGGGTGGTGGGGGACAGCCCCTACTGGCGGGGCAAGCCGGAGGAGGTCCTCGCCGGTCTGCGGGCCAGGACCCCGACCGGACGGCTCGCGACGGTGGCGGACGTGGTGGACGCCGTGGACTTCCTGCTGCGCAACGGCTCGGTCAACGCGGTGGAGTTGAGCGTGGACGGCGGATGGCTGCTCGGGTGACGGCTCAGCGCTTGACGCCGACCGCCCCGTACAGCGACACGGGATCGCCGTCCTCCCGCTCGTCCGGACGCCACCGCGACAGGGACACGATGCCGGGCTCCAGCACCTCGAGTCCCTTGAAGAACCGGCCGACCTCGTCGTGCGTGCGGGCCACCAGGGTGACTCCACTCGCCGTGTAGGCGGCGATGCCCGCCTTCACCCTCTCCGGGTCGAAGTCCGCCGTCATCGCCGACAGCACCAGGCAACTGCCCGGTGCCAGCGCGTCCACCAGCGTGTCCACGAGCTCGTGGGCGCCGTCCTCGTCGGAGACGAAGTGCAGCAGCGCGACCAGCGACAGCGCGACGGGCTGCTCGAAGTCGAGGACGGCGGAGGCGCCCTTCAGAATCCGCCGCGGTTCGCGGGCGTCTGCCTGGAGGTAGTGCGTCGCCCCCTCCGGGGTGCCGTGCAGCAGGGCCGCCGAGTGGGCCAGGACGATCGGGTCGTTGTCGACGTACACGACCCGGGCGTCCGGTACGGCGGACTGGGCGATCTGGTGCAGGTTGGGCTCGGTGGGGATGCCGGAGCCGATGTCGAGGAACTGGCGGACTCCCGCTTCCCGTACGACGACCCGGGTGGCCCGTTCCATGAACCGGCGGTTGGCGCGCGCCTGCCGGGGGGCGTCCCCCTGCGCGGTGATCCGGAGCCCGAGCTCCTCGTCCACGGGGTAGTTGTCCTTGCCGCCGAGGAACCAGTCGTACACCCGGGCCGGATGCGGCCTGCTCGTGTCGATCCCCCGCCCGGCCGAATCGGTCCCGGTCACTGGAAGGCTCCTCTGCTCGACAGGATGTGCGAGCAGTGTGCCATGTCACCCGGCGCGGCGGAGGCTGTCCTCGGCCACCTCGTCGTCGATGGCCGCCCGCACCAACGCGGCGGCCAGGACGGCCGGTTGGACGTCACCGGCGAGCTCGAGCAGTCGGTCGGGGTCCTTCGGCAGGCCCAGCCGCTCGGCGCCCGCCAGCACCTTCCCGTCCAGGCGGGGCGCCACCTCGGGCCAGACGCCCTGCACCTCGCGCAGGAAGATGTCGGCGCCGGCGGGCCCGATACCGGGGAACTCCTGGAGCAGGCGCCGCAGTTCGGTCACGTCGCCGTCCGCCTCGGCGCGCAGCCGGCGCAGGTCGCCGCCCCAGCGCTCGTTCAACAGGGCGGCACCGGCGCCGAGTTGGGTAGCCGTACGTTCGTCGTAGCGCCGGTATCCGCCGCGGCCCAGCGCGTTCACCCGCTCCCGCCGACCGGCCCGGGCCATGCCGCGGGGATCGCGCAGTTCGGCCCGGTGCAGTTCGCGGGCGGTGGCGAGCGCGACGGAGCCGCGGATGCGGGCACTGAGCAGAAGGGACAGCACCAGCAGCCGGTACAGGGGCTGCGGTGTGTCCTTCAGCGTGATGCCCGCCTCCGCGGCGTACGTCCGTCCGTGCGCGCCGACGAGTTCCCGTACGACGCGCTCCGCCCTGGTCACCGCCTGAGCGGGTCGTGCCCGACGGACATCAGCCGGTGCCTGCGGACACTGTCCTCCGCCCGGGGTTCGTCCTCCACGTCGGCGTCCGCCGTGACGGTGTCCACGACCGCGTACATCACCTCGATGTCCTCGTCGGTCAGATCCGTGCGCCGCTTCTGGAGGATCGCGAGGACGTGCTGCCCGGTCGGCTCACCCGCGTGCTCCGGCAGTGGCTCGGCGGACTCGTCGGCGTCGCTGACCCGCAGCCAGGCTGCCAGTTCCTGCGAGGTCATGTTCACCGCGCGGTGGAAGTCCTCCCACAGCGCGTCGAGTTCGAGAGCGTCGGTCATCGCATGCGCCTTTCCGTGGGTGTTCTTCCGGGACGGTCAGTCCCGCGGCCAGTTCTCGGCCTCGAACATCCAGCGCTGCTTCTCCAGCTCGGCGGTGATGCCGATCAGCAGGTCCTGCGTGACCGGGTCGGCCTTCTCGGTGGCCTCGATGCGCTCGCGCAGCCGGCCGATGGCCGCCTCCAGCGTCTCGACGATCAGCCGGACGACCTCGTCGTCCCGGATCCAGCCGCTCTTCGAGCCGGGCAGCGTGTAGGCGGCGGCGATCGTCTCGGGGCGGCCGTCCGGCGGCACGCCCAGGGCCGCGGCGCGCTCCGCCACGGTGTCGGAGAACGTGCGGGCCGTCGACACCACCTCGTCCAACTGGAGGTGGATGGAACGGAAGCGCGGGCCCACGATGTTCCAGTGCGCCTGCTTCCCGATCAGCGACAGGCCGATCAGATCCACCAGGGTGCTCTGCAGGGCCTCCCCGGCCGTCTCGCGGGCCGAGTCGGACAGGGTGCTCCTGACCACAGTCATACCGTGCTCCTCCTTCTGGCATGGTCGATGCCGCTACGGAGCAGTGCGTCGCGTTCCTGCTCGCAGGTTCCGCCCCACACGCCGGAGGTCTGCCCGCTGCCGAGCGCCAGATCGAGGCACTCCGCGGTGACCGGGCAGCGGGCGCAGACGCGCTTCGCCGCCGCTGTGTCCCGCAGCGCGGGTCCTTGCGTGCCCACGGGGAAGAACAGCTCGGGGTCCTCTCCCACACAGGCCGCTCGACGCAACCACTCCATGGGGGCGCGGGTGCCCCGGGCGTATTCGTGCAAACAGGGCGATCTCAGCGTGTGAGCACTCCGTCGATGAAGTCCGTCACATCTGCGAAGACCTCCGCCCTGTTCGTCTCGGTAAACACCTCGTGCCGGGCGCCGGAGTAGATCCGCTCGGTGCACGCCTCCCCCCTGATCTCCTCGATCCCGGCGCGGCTTCCGGCGAGCGGGACCAGCCGGTCGTCGTCGCCGTGCAGCCACAGCAGCGGGAGCGGGCCGAGCCGACCGCCCCCGGACACGGTCCTCAGGGTGCGGGCGAACGCCCCCACCGTCGGCCGCTTCATCGGCCCGTGCCAGACGAGGGGATCGGCCCGGTAGACGGCGCCCACCCGCGGGTCACGGGAGAGCGAGGCCGGGCTGACGGGGGTGTCCGGGATCTCGTCGAGGGCGAGCAGCGCCTCCGGCAGCTCCCAGGCGCCGATCACCGGCCCCGACAGCACGAGCGCGGCGAGCTCGGTGCCGTACCGCTGGGCGAAGCGGGCCGCGATCAGACCGCCCATGGAGTGCCCGACCATGACGAGCGGCACGCCGGGGTGGGCGCCCCGGGCCAGGTCCGCGACCGCGTGCACGTCCGTGACCACGTCCTCGAAGTCCTCGATCAGGACCCGCTCGCCCGCGGACCTCCCGTGCCCGGTGTGATCGGGTCCGAGGACGGCCGCGCCGTGCGCCGCGAGGACCCCGGCGAGCTCCTCGTACCGGCCGGCGTGCTCCCCGTACCCGTGCACCACGAGCGCCACGTACCGGGGGCGGTCGTGCGGCCACTCGCGCACGGTGAGAGGGCCGTGGGTTCCGGCGAGGACGTGGTCGGCCATGTCTGCTCCCGCTGCGCTATAGTCCGAAACTAGCGGTGCTAATTAAAGCTGTCCGGTTCCCCGATGACGACGGTCAGGAGTCCCCTCGTGCGCCCCGTCCACTTCGCGGCCGCCCGCCGCACCCCCATCGGCAAGCTGCGCGGCGCCCTGTCCGCCGTACGCCCCGACGACCTCGCCGCCACCGTGATCCGCGCCCTGGTCGCCGACGTGCCCGCGCTCGACCCGGCGCGCGTCGACGACGTCTACTGGGGCGCCGCCAACCAGGCGGGCGAGGACAACCGCAACGTGGCCCGCATGGCCGCGCTGCTCGCCGGACTGCCCGAGACCGTGCCCGGCGCCACGGTCAACCGGCTGTGCGCCTCCGGACTGGAGGCCGTGACCACCGCCGCCCGCACCATCGCCGCGGGCGAGGCCGACATCGTGCTCGCGGGCGGCTCCGAGTCGATGAGCCGCGCCCCCTTCGTGCTGCCGCGCCCCGACGAGGCCCTCCCGCACCGCATCGAGACCCACGACACCCGGCTCGGCTGGCGTCTGGTCAACCCGGCCATGAAGGAACTGCACGGCCTGCTGCCCATGGGCGAGACCGCCGAGGAGGTCGCCCAGCGCTACGGCATCGGGCGCGAACGCCAGGACGAGTTCGCCCTGCGCAGCCATCAACTCGCCGCCGAGGCCCGCAAGAACGGCCACTTCGACGACGAACTCCTCCCCGTCGAGCGCCCCGACGGTGTGCTCGTCGACAGCGACGAGTGCATCCGCGAGGACACGTCCTACGACAAGCTGGCCCGCCTCAAGCCCGTCTTCCGGGCCGGCGGCACGGTCACGGCGGGCAACGCCTCCCCGATGAACGACGGCGCGGCGGGACTCCTCCTCGTCAGCGAAGAGGCGCTGAACGACCTGGGGCTGGAGTCCCTCGGCCGCTACGTCGCCGGCGCCTCGGCCGGTGTCCACCCCGACGTGATGGGCATCGGCCCGGTCCCCGCCACCCGCAAGGCCCTCGCCCGCGTGGACTGGAGCATCGACGACATCGAGGAGGCCGAGTTCAACGAGGCCTTCGCCGCCCAGGCCCTCGCCTGCGTCGACGAACTCGGCATCGACCCCGATCGGGTCAACCCGACCGGCGGCGCGATCGCGCTCGGCCACCCGCTCGGCTGCTCCGGCGCCCGCATCCTCACCACCCTGCTGCACCGGATGCGGCGGACGGGCGCGGAGCGCGGGCTGGCGACGATGTGCGTGGGCGTCGGACAGGGCAGCGCGGTCCTGGTCGAACGGCACTGACGCCCGGGGCGCCAACAGGACCACTCGGCGAGACGGCACTTACCGGAGCGGTTGCCTGCATCTAGCATCGGTCTCCGCATGAACACGATGACGCTCTGGCACATCTCCGGCTGGGAGTTCGCCGCCCTCGCCGCCGCGGCCCTGCTCGTGGGCTTCTCCAAGACAGCCGTGAGCGGGGCCAACACGGTCAGCCTCGCGATCTTCGCCGCGGTGCTGCCCGCCCGCGCCTCCACCGGCGCGCTGCTGCCGATCCTGATCGCCGGGGACGTGCTCGCGGTGCTCACCTACCGGCGGCACGCCCACTGGCCCACCCTCTGGCGGCTGTTCCCGGCGGTCGCCGTCGGCGTCGTCGCCGGCACGCTGTTCCTGCAATGGGCGGACGACGGGATCGTACGGACGTCGATCGGCGCGATCCTGCTGTTCATGGCCGCGGTCACGGTCTGGCGCCGACGCACCGCCGACACCGAGGAGGAACCCGACTCGGTCGTCACCCGGACCGGCCGCGTCAAGGCCCGCTCCTACGGCGTCCTCGGCGGCTTCACCACGATGGTCGCCAACGCCGGCGGCCCGGTGATGTCGATGTACCTGCTCTCCGCGGGCTTCCGCAAGCTCGGCTTCCTCGGCACCTCGGCGTTCTTCTTCCTGATCGTCAACGTCTCCAAAGTGCCCTTCAGCGTCGGCCTCGGCCTCATCGACGGGCACTCGCTGCTGCTCGACCTGGCCCTCGTGGCGTTCGTCGTGCCCGGCGCCCTCCTCGGCAAATGGGCGGTCAACCGGATCAACCAGCGGCTCTTCGAACAGCTGGTGATTGCGGCGACGGTCGTGGGCGGTCTACAGCTCCTGCTGCGCTGACGCGGCGAGCAGCGCGGGCAGGTCCGCGAACGAATCGAGCACGTGGTCGGGCCTGCCACTGGCCGAGCGGTGCGTCTCCGGCAGGTACTTGCCGGTCCTCACCAGCACCCCGGCGAGCCCGGCATGCTGTGCGGCGTCCGACTCGATGTCGTCCACCCGCCCCTCCGCACCCACTCCCGCCAAAGGCTGTGACATCAGCCGGAGTCGCGGACCCGCCGTGTCGGCTCGCGCCCCTGACCTCGTACGCTTCCCGCCATGTCCCCGCACATCCTGATCCTCGGCGGCACCACCGAGGCCCGTGAACTGGCCGCCGCGCTCGCGGCACGGCCGGGAGTGCGCGTCACCACCTCCCTCGCCGGGCGGGTGACCCGGCCGGGAGCGGTCGCGGGGGAGGTACGGATCGGGGGGTTCGGCGGGGCGGAGGGCCTGGCCGACTGGCTGCGGCAGGAGCACGTCGACGCACTGGTCGACGCCACGCATCCCTTTGCGCGTGCCATCACCGCCCACGCGGCCCGGGCGGCCGCGGCGACCGGAGTGCCCTCCGTGGTGCTGCGCCGCCCGGGTTGGCGGCCGGGGCCGGGGGACCGCTGGCATCCCGTCGACTCCCTCGACGAGGCCGCCCGGCTGCTGCCGAGCCTCGGGCGACGGGTGTTCCTGACCACCGGCCGCATGGAGCTCGCCGCATTCGCCCACCTCACCGCACTGCACTTCGTCGTACGGTCGGTGGAGCTGCCCGAGCCGCCCATGCCCCCGCACACCGAAGTCCTGCTGGCCCGCGGCCCGTTCACGGCGGCCGACGAGTCGAGGCTCCTCCACGACCACTGCATCGACGTCCTGGTCACCAAGGACAGCGGGGGGACGGCCACCTCCGCCAAACTCACGGCCGCACGCGACCTCGCCCTGCCCGTGGTGGTCGTACGCCGACCGGCGCTCCCGGACGGGGTGACGGCGGTGCCGGACGTGGCGGGAGTCGAGAGATGGCTGGAGCTCGACCGGGCCTGACGGAGTCCCGCATGCGGTCGATCACCCGGAGCACCTCGTCACGGTTTTTGGCACGTTTGACCCAGGCGGGCAGCCGGGCGACGCAGGTCATCTTCCGGCCGTGCTCGTACCACGGTGCCCGCTCCCGCAGGGAGGCGGCCACGAACCGTCTGATCAGGTCCAGATGGGCGAGGTTGTACGCCCACAGCTCGCCGTGCCTGGTCCCGGCGCGCAACCACAGGGTGGGCGGGGCGCCCCTGGCGACCGGCCCGCACAGTCCGCACGAGCGGCAGATCACGCGGGGTCCCGGGGGCGTCCTGCGCTCGAAGCGGGCGACGCCGTCGCAGCGGGGGCAGCGCACGAGCACCGAGGCACTGAAGTGGTGGGCCGTCGCACCGGGGTCGTGGAAGCGCACGGGCGCAGGGGACATGCCCCGAGTATGGCGTCCGCCCGTCCCGCCCGGCACACGGTTTTCAGGCGGCGGCGCCGCGGGCCGATTGCGCGACCGCTGCGGCAGTCCGTGGTCGCGGTCCGCCACGAGGAGCCGCTCGGCGATCACGTCGACCGCGGCCCGCGGGTCCGTGTCCGGGCGGCCGGGATACCGCTGCCGGTGATCCATCCCTGAACGCGGGACGGTCCGACAGGGTGCCTGCCCCCGCCGCGGTGCCTACCGCTCCTTCGGCCGGCGGCGCAGCAGGTACGTGTCCATGATCCAGCCCTTGCGCTCCCGCGCCTCGGCACGCAGCCGCTCGATCCGGGGCGCGGCCTCGGCGATCGGACCGGAGGCGAGGATCTCGTCCGGCGTGCCGATGTACGCACCCCAGTAGATGTCGATGTCCTGGTCGGCGTACGCGCGGAAGGCCTGGTGGGCGTCGAGCATCACGACCACGTCGTCCACCCCGTCCGGGAACCCCTCGGCCAGGCGCCGCCCGGTGGTGATCTGGACGGGCCGCGCGACCCGGTTCAGCCCGGTGCGATGCCGGGCCACCAGCGCCGACACACTGCTGATGCCGGGCACGACGTCGTACTCGAAGGACACCGAGCCCCGCTCCAGGATCTCCTCCAGGATGCCGAGCGTGCTGTCGTACAGCGCCGGGTCCCCCCACACCAGGAACGCGCCGCTCTCCTCCTCGCCCAGCTCCTCGGCGATCAGGCGCTCGTAGATGTCGGCACGGGCACTGCGCCAGTCACCGACGGCGGGGGAGTAGGCGGAGCCGCCCGCGGCACGGTCCCGCTCCGGGTCCCGGGCCTCCACCACCCGGTACGAACCTTCCGGTACGTGCGTGTCCAGCAGGTCCCGGCGCAGTCGCGTGAGATCGCCCTTCACCTCGCCCTTGTCCAGGACGAAGAACACGTCCGTGCTCCGCAGCGCCCTGACCGCCTGGAGGGTGAGCTGCTCGGGGTCGCCCGCGCCGATACCGATGACATGAATCTTTCGCACACCCCGAGTCTGCCCCACGCCACTGACAGCGACGGCACCGCGTCCGGGTCGGGGCACCCGGGGGCCTCACCCCCGCAGCCGGGGACCGCACTCCCGCGCGTCCACCGCCGAGCCGCTCCCCTCCACGTCTCGCGCCAGCCCATGCGCCCACTCGACGAGCCCGGTCAGATCCATCCCGTACGGCCGTTCCTGCCCGCTGCCCGACGCGGACCACTCCTCCACCGCCCCGGCACCCCGGCGCAGCAGTCTGGCGCCGCCCGTGACGTTGCCGCGGGCCGCGTGGGTCAGGCCGACCGCGAGCTGGGCGAGGCCCCGCCACAGGGCCCGTTCCCCGTCGGGACCGGACTTCCAGGCGTCCTCGAAGACCTCGTGCGCATGGAACGGTCGCCCCGCGTCCAGCAGTTCCTGCGCCTCGGCCACGGTCTCCCGCGGGGTGCGGACCACGCCCTCCGGCTGCCGGGCGACGCCGTCCGCGCCGTACGGAAGCGGCCGGCCGAGCCCGTCCCGAGGCCGGGCGTTGCGTGCCCGCCCCTCGCCGTCCCGGTCCCGCGCGCCCGTCTGCCGTCCTGAGGATGTACTGGCCATACGTCGATTGTCCCGCGCCCGGTGCCGGCTTCGGTCCGGGCCCCGACGTGGGGTAAAGTTCTGTACGCGCGTTCCCGCGGTCACCGCGGGGCAGCGCACCGGGACGTGGCGCAGCTTGGTAGCGCACTTGACTGGGGGTCAAGGGGTCGCAGGTTCAAATCCTGTCGTCCCGACGGTGCGAAGGGTCTTCACAGGCGAGAGCCTGGAGGGCCCTTTCCGCGTTCCGTCCGAAGGGGTGCCGTGCGCGACTCCGGCCCGCCCGGAATGGTAGAAGCGGTCATGACCAACTCGCACCAAGACCGCTTCCACCGCTCCTCCCGCTCCTCCCGGACGCCGGGTGCCCGATGACCGAGGGCGCCGACATCCCCGACCGCCGCGGCCGCACCGGACTCGACCGCACCGGCCTGGACCTGACCGGCAACCCGCGTGTCAGGGTCCGGGAGGTGAAACTGCTGTCCAGCCACTGGTACGTCGAGCGGGCCACCACCTTCGACCTCCAGCGCGCCGACGGCACCTGGAGCACCCAGCAGCGCGAGACCCACGACCGCGGCAACGGCGCGACCATCCTGCTGTACGACACGGAACGCGAAACCGTCCTGCTCACCCGCCAGTTCCGCTTCCCGGTGTACGTCAACGGACACCCCGACGGACTGCTGATCGAGACCCCCGGCGGTCTGCTCGACGACGAGGACGAGCACCCCGAGATCGCGGTCCGGCGCGAGGTCGTCGAGGAGACCGGGCACACCATCGGCGAGGTGCAGCACGTCTTCGACGTCTACATGAGCCCCGGCTCGGTCACCGAACGCGTCAGCTTCTACGCCGCCGAGTACACCGCGTCGACCCGTACCCACGAGGGAGGCGGTCTCGACGAGGAGGGCGAGGACATCGAGATCCTCGAACTGCCCTTCCGCAGGGCCCTGGAGATGATCCGTACCGGGGAGATCGCCGACGCCAAGACCATCATGCTGCTCCAGTGGGCGGCGCTGGAGGGCCCGTTCGCCAAGTGAGCGTGAGAGTCCTTGACTTGAAGTGCGCTCCAGCATGAAGACTCCCGTGTGCACCCGTCCTCGGGGCACACACGGGAGGAGACCAGCATGCGATACCGCACCATCGGCACCGACCCGGCGACCCGCCGCGAGGTCAGCGTCCTCGCGCTCGGCGCGATGCTGTTCGGCTCACGGACCGACGAGGAGACCGCCTTCGCCGTACTCGACCGTTATGTCGAGGCCGGTGGCAACTTCATCGACACGTCCGACAACTACGCCTTCTGGGAGGACGGCGGCCAGGGCGGCCAGAGCGAGGAACTGCTCGGCCGGTGGCGGCGCAGCCGCGGCATCGGTGACGAGATCGTCATCGCCACCAAGCTCGGCGCCCGCCCCCTGGCCCCCGGCACCAGTTACGTCGACAACGCGGAGGGCCTGTCGGCCAAGGTGATCCGGGAGTCGGCGGAACGCAGCCGGGAACGCCTCGGCGTGGCCAGGCTGGACCTCCTCTACGCGCACATAGAGGACCACAGGGTCCCGCTCCGGGAGACGGTGGAGGGCTTCGCCGAACTGGTCGCCGAGGGCACGGTGGGGCTGCTGGGCGTGAGCAACCACGCGGTGTGGCGGGTCGAGCGGGCCCGTGCCCTGGCTGCGGCGGCCGGCCTGCCCGCGTACGAGGTCCTCCAGTACGCCCACAGTCATCTGCGCCCCCGCACCGACGTCCCGGAACCCCTCTTCCCCGACGGCAGCCCCGGCCACGCGGGCCCGGACCTGCTGAGCTACCTGCGCGCGGAGCCCGCCCTGACCCTGGTCGCGTACTCGCCCCTCCTGAAGGGCGCCTACGCGCATCCGGACCGCCTCCCCGCCGACTTCGACCACCCGGGCACGCCGTCCCGCCTGAAGGCCCTGACCGAGGTGGCGAAGGAGACGGGCGCCACCGTCAACCAGGTGGTCCTGTCCTGGCAGATCGGCTCGGACCTCCCGATCGTCCCGCTCGCGGGCGTCTCGTCCCTGGCGCAGCTGGAGGAGAATTTGGAGGCGGTGGACCTTGAGCTGACGGGGGAGCAGCGGGCACGGTTGGACGGCGCGCACTGACCCCGTCCCTCAGCCTCTGGTGTCCCTTCGGGCCCTGCCGTCCCTCCAGTCCCCGCGGTCCCTTCGGCCCCTGCCGACGATCAGTCCTTGCCGGCGAACCGGTCGAGCAGGGCGTCCAGCCCCGCCGCCAGCCCCTCCGGCCCCCCGCGCTCGGCGAGCGCGGGGGCGATCTCCCGGAGAACGGGCAGCTCCTGCGGCGGCATCCGGTGCAGCCCCAGACGGAACGCCGGCTCCGACTCGTCGGGGTTGTCGACCATCGGACGGAGTTCGACGGACACGTAGCCGAGCAGCCAGGCCGTCAAGGTCTGGAAGACGGCGACGACACGATCGTCGTCGAGCCCGCTGTCCCTGAGCAGCGCGAGCACCCGCTCGTGGTCCCTCAGAACCGCGAGCGGCCGACGGGCCAGCGGCACCGCGAGCATGCGGGTGGCGAGGAGCGGGACGGCCCGGGGGTGGGCGAGACAGGTGTCGTACGTCGCCCGCGCGACGCGATGGAGTCCCTCGCGCCAGTCACCGCCGCCGGGCTCGGCCTCCAGTCGTTCCTCCAGTTGGAGGTAAAGAGCCTCGACCAGGCCGTCCAGCAGCTCCTCCTTGCTGGCCGCGTACCGGTACAGCGCCATCGCCTCGACGCCGAGCTCGGCGCCCAGGCGACGCATGCTCAACGCGGAGAGACCTTCGAGGTCGACCAGCTCCAGGGCGGCCGACAGCACCCGCTCCCGGCTGAGCCTGCCGTGCCGTCCGCGGTCGCTCGCGCGTCGGGCCGGGGCTGCCCCCGAGTCATTCGCCACTCCCTGCCTCCTCGATGACGATGTCCTTGAACTCGGCGACGGCGTCCTCCGTGTAGAGGCCGACGGAACCGTTCGTGTACGGACCGTGACGGTCGGTGTACGTGGTCAACGGCTCGGAGTCCACCTCGATGGTCATCGTGGGGCCCGCCTGGCGCACCTCGATCCGGTGCCAGGAGCCGACCGGGTGGGGGGTGCCGTCCCCGGTGGCGAGGAAGCACTGCGTCTCGGCGCACTCGGGGGCCACCTTGCCCAACTCCCAGCCGTTGGTCTTGAGGGTGAAGTAGTAGAAGTGCGAGTCGTCGCGGTAGTGCCACACCGCCCAGGCGGTCTCCCAGGGGTTCGGCTCGGACCGGCGCACCTGAGCCCGGGTGCGCATGGTCAAGCGGTACGTGAAGTCGTTGTACGAAGCTGTCGAGAGGACCAGAGCGGCGTGCGTCTCGTCCTCGCGTCGGGCCGGGCGCGGAGTGAGAACCACGCTGTCCCCCCGTGCCGTGACGGAACCGGCGCCGTTGTACTGGGTTCGCCAGCGGCCGTGCACACTGCCCTCCGACCACTCCACCTCGCGTACCCGCTCCACCGGACGGGCTTCGCACGAGAGCAGGAGGGCGGCGAGGACGAGCAGGACGGTCGTACGCTCCACCAGTCGTGTTCGTCCGGTCCTCACGCGGCGACGATCCTCGGGGCCGGCGTCCGATTCATGTCCAGTCCGAAGTCACCGGCCAGGCGCTGGAGAATCCGGGCGGACGCGTGACCGTCACCGAACGGATTGCTCGCTTCCGCCATGCGGTCGTACTGCTTGCGGTCGTCCAGCAGGGACGTGACCGCGGCCTGGACCGCACGAGGGTCCGTCCCGATGAGTCTCGCGGCCCCGGCGCGGACCACCTCCGGACGTTCGGTCGTGTTGCGCAGGACCAGAACCGGTTTGTCGAAGCTCGGCGCCTCTTCCTGAACGCCTCCGGAGTCGGTGAGCACGAGCTCGCAGTCGTCGAGGGTCGAGATGAAGTCGAAGTAGTCCAACGGCTCCGTCAGCGTGATCCGTGGACATCCGGAGAGGACCGGCAGGAGGACGTCGCGGACGGCCGGGCTCTTGTGGACGGGCACCAGGAGTTCGACGTCCCGGCGCTCGGCCAGTCGCAGCAGTGCGGAAGCGAGGGCGCGCATCCTGCCGCCCTGGTTCTCCCGCCGGTGCAGGGTCACGATCACCCCTCGGCCGCGGGTGCGGAAGGCCGATCTGCCCGTACCGCGTTCACGGGCCCAGAGCAAGTTGTCGATGACCGTGTTCCCGGTGACGACGACCTGTTCGGCGGGAACGGCTTCCGCCGCCAGAGCCGCGGCGGCCCCCGGTGTCGGTGCGAAGTGCCAGCGTGTCATCCGGGTCACCAGCCGCCGGTTCAGCTCCTCGGGGAACGGGTCGTCGATCACGCCGCTGCGCAGTCCCGCCTCCACATGGGCCACCGGGATGTGCTCGTAGAACGCCGCCAGGGCACCGCACAGCGTGCTGCTCGTGTCACCCTGCACCACGAGGAGATCCGGTCGTGCCGCACGCAGGACATCGCCCAGGCCGCCCACCAGGCGGGCGGTGAGAGAGGACAACTGCTGGCAATGACGCATCACGGAGAGGTCATGGGTCGCCGTGAGCCGCAGTCGCCCGAGCAGCGCCTCCAGCATCTCCCGGTGCTGCCCCGTGTTGACGAGCACGGGTGAGAACAGCGAAGACGACTGCATGGCCCGGAAGACCGGGGCGAGTTTGACGGCCTCGGGCCTGGTGCCGAGAACGATCACCACGTTCAGCGCACGGCCCGGGGCCGTGTCACGGCGGGTGACCTCGGAGGACGGGGAGTCGGTGGGGAACACGTGATCACCATCGAGACGCTAGCTGGAGGGTTCGGGAAGACGCCGGCTTTTCGACCAGGTCCTGCGGCGTGACAACTGCCGCCATACGGCCAGCCATCCGACGGGCAGCCAGTGGTAGCAGTAGAAGCTGTACAGGAACGCGTAGGTCACGCCCTTGAGGAGGCCGGTCCGCGTGTCGGCCCTCATGTACGCGTACGCGCACACAGGTGCCACGCCGAACGAGACGAGGAACCAGAGGATCAGGACCGTGCCGTGGTTCGCGGTCAGCGGTGCCAGCACGTTCGCCGCCCCGTCGTTGCGCAGGGCGCTGAACGCGATCGCGTAGAAGGCGACCACCGAGAAGGTCGTCAGCAGGATCAGCAGCGGCAGCGTCAGGGTGATGAGCAGGTTCGCGGCGGTGGCCGCGGTGAGCTGCGCTCGCAGAATGCCGGGGATCTCCCGACCGCACTGGAGGTGCCCCTGGAACCACCGGGTGCGCTGACGCAGGAAGGGGCGTATTCGGGTCAGTGCTTGCTGGGAGACACAGGTGCGGGCGGTGAAGCGGGTCCGCCATCCCCGGCAGACCATGCGGACACCGAGGTCCAGGTCCTCGGTGAGACAGCGGCTCCATGGCGACTCGCCCAGGTCGTCGAGAGCGGAAAGCCGGGTGAACTGGCCGTTGCCGCCCAGGCCGGCACTGCCGATCCGGCTCCTCGCACGCTGGAAGATCTCGGTGAAGACGACGAACTCCATGTCCTGCAACCGGGCCAGAAGTCCGGACGCCGCGTTGTGGATCCGCACGGCGATCTGCACGCCACCGACCCGTGCGTCCCGGAACAGGGGAGCCACCGTCGACAACGCGTCCGGCGCCACCCGGCCGTCGGCGTCGAGCACGACGAGGATGATCCGGTCCCGGGTGTACCCGTGTATCCGCCATGCCCGCGCCAGTTCGCCGCCGATGTGGCGGTAGGCCGTGTTGAGTGCCTCGCCCTTGCCCTGACGAGCCAGTGGCGCACGTCGGCGCAGCAGCATGACGCGCGGATCGGGGTGACGCTCGACGATCTCCGCCGTCCGGTCGTGCGAATCGTCGTCCACGACGAGGGCCATCCACTGCCGGTCGGGCAGGGCCGACAGCCGGTCCAGGCTCGCGCGGATCACGAGTTCCTCGTCGAGACACGGCAGCACGAAGACGAAGAGGAAGCGCGACGCCTCGTCGGAGACCGGATCTTCTGGCTCGCGCCCGCCCTCCGTCCGGCCGAAGGCGAACATGCCCAGGACGTAGAGCAGAAAGCCGAGCAGGACGGCCGACGCCATCGGAATCATGTCTGTCGTGCCTCTCCGGCCGGTAGGTGCAGAACCACCGGGTGCGCTCGGGACCGCGCCCCGAGCGGCGTGGAGCCGTGCCGCCCGGGCAGCGTCACACGCGTGACCTCACGGGGCGTCATGGGACATCACCTCGTGGGGGCGGACGAACTCGTAACCGAGAGCGCGCAGGCCCCGCACGATCTCCCGGACCTTTCCGGTCCCCAGCGGCGGGTGGTAGAAGAAGCTCGCCACGCCGTCACGGACGACCAGGGCGCGCCGGGCCTCGTCGATGATGTCCGCCGGGCCGCGCTCGGCACGCCGGTCGGGGCCGGGCGCGTCGACATTGCCGAGGTTCTCCGGGACGACCGCCGTTCCGTAGGTGTCCCGGACGCCGTAGGGATAGACCTGGTCGACTCGTCTGTGCGGGTCGGGTGGTGACGCGTCGGCGTACGTCATCGTCTCGTCGTAGCGGTAGCCGAAGCGCAGCGCGACCGCCTCGTAGTCGTCGGGGCCCGCCGCGTAATGGGGGAACTCGAAGACCTGCGGTCGGGGAAGGCCCGCGGCCTCGAACTCGGCCAGGCCTCGGTCGAGACGTTGCAGGGTGCGGGCACGGGAGTGGCCCGGCACGAGCCCGTCGAGGACGACGCGGTGCGCGGAGTCCTGGTGTGCGACGAAGAACTCGTAGTCCTCGCCGGTGACACCGCTGTACGGGTTGTCCTTCTGGCCGAGTTGATGCGTCACGCCGTGCATCACCATGGTGCCGCCGTGGCTGGTCATGTAGCGCAGGGCCTTGACCACTTCGGGCCGGTCCCGGAGACCGAAGGTGGTCGGTGCGCCGTCGTGACTCCTGCCGCGCGGGTCCGTGTACACGGGGATGACGCCGAAACTGAAAGGCACCCGAGCCTGGTGGAGGCAGGTCGCCACGGCCATGAGCCGGTCCGGGTCGGCGTCGGGGGAGATGTCCTCCAGCCGCAGCAGGGCGCGGTGGCGTTCCGGTGTTCCGGGGGCGAGCACGTCGAACAGCACGTCGCCGAAGGCCAGGTAGCGGTCGGTCGCCGTCGTGTAGTCGAGGGGGCTCTCGGCGACGTACCAGAGGTTCGAGGCGTGTACCAGCCAGGGAAAGGCGCCGCCGTCCGGGCGTTGTCCGTGAGCCAGCACCTTCGCCACGGCCGGATCGGTGATCCGCACCCGCCTGACGCCCTCGCCCTGGGCCTGACGGGTCAGTGTGACGCCCCGGTACACGACGCTGTCGATGCCTCCCACATCGGGCCCCGACGCCGCGAAGGCGTACCGCGACCGCCAGACCGCGGGGTCACGGCGGGCCAGCTGCTCCACGTTCTCGTCGACCCAGAGGACCGGCACCCGGGCCCGCAGCACGTCGTCCAGGAAGGCGGGCGGAAGCACGGCGGACGGCGCCGACCCCAGGTACACGACGGCGCGGTACCCGCGTGCTTCCCGTGCCCTGTACGTGGACACGCCCTGGAGGGTCCAGGGGCCGAAGTGCGAGACGAGGACGGCGGTCTGACGGGCGGCCAGCTCGCCCGACCAGTCGTGTCCGCCGTCGTCGAAGAGGATCAGCGTGCGTCCCGCGTCACGCCGGGCCGTCGGTGCCGCCTGCCCGGAGAGGGTCCCTGCCGCGCCCGACGTGGGAGGGGTGCTGACCGCGGAGAAGCCGGGGGCCGGTCGGGTGTGCCGCCCTCCCGCCGCTCGGGCGGGCGCGGTGGACGCGCAGGTGGGGCTGTCGCCGGCGAGTCCGGGAGCGACCACGCGGGGCCAGGCCGCCACGGCCGCTCCCAGCACGATCACCAGTCCCACGGCCACCAGACCCCGTACGCCCCGGGTGAGGCCGGTGAACCACCGGTGGGCGCGGTGGCCGCCGAAAGCCGCTATGAGAATCCCGAGGATCAGCGGATAGGCGATGAGCGCGACGGCACCGAGGGTGATGATGCTCGTCATGCCCGAGGCTGTGCCGGTCATCAAATCCTCCGGAACCGTAAATATACGACGTACACATACATACGCTCTTTCCGGGTACTTATCAATAGAAGTCCGGTTTGCGTGCCGTTCCGGCGAGTGCGGCACGGCCCGGACCGCCATATCCTGGAACGGCGGCGAAGCGCACGACGGCGTGGTCCGGAATCATGAGTACGCCCATCGAGGATTACGCCCTCATCAGCGACCTGGAGACCGCCGCCATGGTCGGTCGGAACGGGTCCATAGACTGGCTGTGCCTGCCCCGCTTCGACTCGCCGGCCTGTCTGGCCGCGCTGCTCGGCACGGCGGACAACGGATTCTGGCGGGTGGCCCCGGCCGCGGGCCGCTCCACCACGCGCCGCGCCTACCGCCGGGACACTCTGGTCCTGGAGACCCGGTGGGACGGGCGGGACGGCGCGGTGCGCGTCACCGACTTCATGCCGCCCCGGACCGAACTGCCCTGCCTGGTCCGGTTGGTCGAAGGGCTCGCAGGAGCCGTCGACATGCGCAGCGAACTGCGGCTGCGCTTCCACCAGGGCCGTGTGGTGCCCTGGATCAGGGCCGTCGGACCCGGCACCGTCGCGGTCGCCGGTCCCGACGCCGTGTGGCTCCACGCCGACGGACTCGTACGGGCACCCGGCCGGCAGGACTCCACCGTGCTCGACTTCACCGTGCACGCCGGCCGGCGACTGGCCCTGACGCTGGTCTGGGCGCCCTCGCACCTGCCCGGCCCGCCGGCGCCGCTGGCCGTACCCGCGGAGACGGCTCTGAAGGAGACCTGCGACTTCTGGCGGTGCTGGGCCGGACGCTGCCGTTACCGGGGTCCGTGGCGTGACGCGGTGCTGCGCTCCCTCATCACCC
Organism: Streptomyces sp. NPDC091972; assembly: GCF_044756385.1. Lineage (NCBI taxonomy): Bacteria > Bacillati > Actinomycetota > Actinomycetes > Kitasatosporales > Streptomycetaceae > Streptomyces > Streptomyces sp. NPDC091972. The sequence continues at coordinate 282,875 of NZ_JBIVSV010000001.1, forward strand.
TCAAGGCGCTCACCTACACGCCCACGGGCGGCATCGTCGCGGCCGCGACGACCTCGCTGCCCGGCTGCATCGGAGGGGAACGCAACTGGGACCACCGGTACTGCTGGCTGCGGGACTCCACTCTCGCCCTGTCCTGTCTGCTGCGCAGCGGTTACCGGGAGGAGGCCACGGCGTGGCTGGACTGGTTGGTGCGGGCCGTCGCGGGCGATCCCGCGGACCTCCAGACCGTGTACGGCGTCGGCGGACAGCGGCTGCTGCCCGAGACGGAGGCGCCCTGGCTGTCGGGCTACGCGGGTTCACGTCCGGTGCGGTTCGGGAACTCCACGGCGGGCCAGTTCCAGCTGGACGTCTACGGCGAGGTCCTCGACACGCTCTGGCTGTCCCTGCGGACGGGGATACCCATACCTCCCCATGTGTGGAACCTCGTCGAGGCGCTCATGGACCACCTCCACCGGCACTGGCGCGAGCCGGACCACGGACTGTGGCAGGTGCCCGGCCCGGGCCGGCGGTTCGTGCACTCCAAGGTCATGGCGTGGGTGGCCGCCGACCGGGCGCTGCGCATGGGGGAGATGCTGGGCAGAAGAGCCGCCTCGACCCGGTGGCGGGCGATGCGCGACGAGGTGCACCGAGAGGTCTGCCGGCAAGGATGGGATCCACGGCAGCGATCCTTCGTGCAGTCCTACGGATCGTCGGCGCTCGACGCGTCGGCCCTGCTGATCCCACGGCTCGGCTTCCTGCCCGCCACGGACGGCCGGGTGCGGGACACCGTGCGGGCGATGAGGCGACTGGAGCACGGGGGATTCCTGCGGCGGTACGGCTACGGCCGGCCCGGAGAAGGCGGGCAGGACCTGGACGGCCTGGGCGGAACCGAGGGCACCTTCGTCGCGTGCTCCCTCTGGTACGCGGACGCCCTCGCCGCCACCGGGGAGCCGGAACGTGCCCGGGAGTTGTTCGAGCGCGTTCTCGCCGTGCGCAACGACGTCGGCCTGCTCGCCGAGCAGTGGGACCCGGAGGCGGGGCGCCAACTGGGGAACGCTCCGCAGGCGTCGAGCCACATCGCCCTGGTCGAGACGGCCTTCGCGCTGACACCCGCACCCTGATCCGGGGCCGGCGGTGTCGTCAGTCGTGCGAATCCGGCCGGCGGGCGGACTCCGCGTAGCCGTGCGGGTTGAGCTGCCTGAAGTGCCAGGCGTCCCGGCACATGTCGACGAGGGTCCTGGTGGCGCGCCAGCCCCAGTCGCGGGCCACTGCGCTCGGGTCCGCGACGAGTTCGGGCACTTCGTGCGGACGGCGTGGCGCGAAGTCGTAGGGCAGGGGGCTGCCACAGGTCCGTGAGAACACGGCGATCGTCTCCAGGGTCGAACTCCCCCTGCCCGTACCGAGGTTGTACACCCTCATGCCGGGCCGGCCGGTGAGGTGGTCGAGCGCGATGCGGTGTGCCTCGGCCGTGTCCATGACGTGGAGGTAGTCGCGCACCGATGTTCCGTCCGGGGTGGGGTGGTCGGCACCGAAGACCCGCAACCGGTCCGGCCGGCCCCCCGCCGCCTTGGCCAGCGCCTGCACGAGGCTGTCGGGAGCGGCGTCCGGGTCCTCGCCCAGCAGCCCGCTGGGGTGGGCCCCGGCCGGAGTGGCGTGGCGCAGGCACAGGACCGTGAAGTCGTCCCGGTACCGGCAGACGTCGGCGAGGATCTGCTCACAGAGCCACTTGGACCTCGCGTACAGGCTGACCGGGCGGGCCGGGGTGGCCTCGTCCAGCGGCCGGGGGCCGGCATCGCCGTAGACCGCGTAGGTGGAGGCGTAGACGAGGCGGCGCACGTCGTGTTCCTGCATGGTGTGCAGCAGCGCGGTCGTGCCGCCCACGTTGACGTCGTAGTACGGGACGGGCATCCGGGCCGACGCGCCCCCGGCGTTGTGCGCGGCGAAGTGCACGACGGCGTCCACGGAGTGTCGGTCGAAGACCGCCGAGAGGGCGTGCCGGTCGCGGATGTCCAGTTCGTACACGGCGCCGACGAAACGGCCGGCGATGCGTTCCACGCGGGTGAGGACCTGCGGGGTGCTGCGGGAGTAGTCGTCGACCACGACGACCTCGTAGCCGTGGTCGAGGAACTCCACACAGGCGTGGCTGCCGAGGAATCCCGCCCCGCCGGTGACGAGGACGGTGGCCGGAACAGACTCGCTGCGTGCCATGTCACCAGAACGCTCTCACGCGGACGTCTACGCCATATGTTTACGGCGTATATGTACGACTTTGCGCCCTTGTGTCCCCCGCGTCAAGCCGGCCCGTCAAGGCCGCACCAACAACCGGAAGTCGAACGCGTACCGCGAGGCCCGGTAGATGTGGCTGCCGAACTCGACCGGGCGGCCGGTGTCGTCGTAGGCCGTGCGCTGCATGGTCAGGACCGCCGCGCCCTGCTGCTCGTCGAGGCGGGCCGCCTCCTCGGCGGTGGCGGAGCGGGCGCCGATGGTCTGGCGGGCGCTGTGCAGGGTGATCCCGGCCGTGCGCAGCATGCGGTAGAGGCCGGTGGACTCCAGGCGGGCGCTGTCGAGGTCGAGGAGGTCGGTGGGCAGGTGGTTGCAGAGGAGGGCCACCGGCTGGCCGTGGGCCAGGCGCAGCCGTTCCAGGACCGTGACCGTGCTGCCCTCCGGGACGGACAGCGCGGCCGCCACGTCGGCGGACGCCGGCACGGTCTCGTTGCGCACGACCCGGGTCGCCGGGCCCTGCCCGGCCGCCTCCAGGTCGTCGTAGAGGCTGCTGAGCTCCAGGGGGCGCTTGACCTGGCTGTGCACCACCTGCGTCCCCACCCCGCGCCGGCGGACCAGCAGGCCCTTCTCCACCAGCGTCTGGATGGCCTGGCGGACGGTCGGGCGGGACAGGCCGAGGCGGATCGAGAGGTCGATCTCGTTGCCCAGGAGGTTGCCCGGCGCGAGCGCGCCGTGCTCGATCGCCTCCTCCAGCTGCCGGGCGAGCTGGTAGTACAGCGGCACCGGACTGCCCCGGTCCAGGGCGAAGTCCAGGGAGTCGAGCGCGGGGGTGGTCGCGGCACGTGACGTGCCGCCGGGCGTCGCCATGGGATACCTCCCTCGAAGGGCCGGGTGATCAGAGGTGGGTGCGTCGGGCGGCCGCCTGGCGGTCGTACTCCGTCCGCGCCTCCACCGCGGCCGTGCGGGACGCCGTCTCCGCCACCGGCACGTCCCACCAGGCCTCGGCCGGGGGAGCGGCCTCGGTGGCCGGGTCCGTCTCGACGTAGACGCAGGTCGGACGGTCCGAGGCGCGGGCCGCGGCCAGGGCCTCCCGCAGCTCCCGTACGGTCTTGGCGCGCAGCACGTCCATGCCGAGGCTCGCCGCGTTGGCCGCCAGGTCGACCGGGAGCGGGGCCCCGCTGAAGGTGCCGTCGGCGGCCCGGTAGCGGTACGCCGTGCCGAACCGTTCGCCGCCCACCGACTCCGACAGGCCGCCGATCGAGGCGTAGCCGTGGTTCTGGACGAGCACCAGGTTGATCGGCAGGCCCTCCTGGACCGCGGTGACCAGCTCCGTCGGCATCATCAGGTACGTGCCGTCGCCGACCAGCGCCCACACCGGGGTGTCCGGGGCCGCCTGCTGGACACCGATCGCGGCCGGGATCTCGTAGCCCATGCACGAGTAGCCGTACTCCAGGTGGTACTGGCGCGGGCCGCGGGCCCGCCACAGCTTGTGCAGGTCACCGGGGAGCGAGCCGGCCGCGTTGATCACCACGTCCTCGTCCCCGACGACCGCGTCCAGCGCCCCCAGCAACTGGGTCTGGGTCGGTACGGCGTTCTCGTCGGCGGCCTCGTAGGCACGCGTCACGACCTGCTCCCAGCGCTCCTTGCCGGTGCCGTACTCGGCCTCGTAGGCGGCGCTCACGCGGTGGCCCGCCAGTGCCGACGCGAGCGCCTCAAGACCCGCCCGCGCATCGCACACCACCGTCCGCGCGGCCAGCTTGTGGGCGTCGAAGGCGGTGATGTTGAGGTTGAGGAAGCGCACGTCCGGGTTCTGGAAGAGGGTGCCGGAGGCGGTGGTGAAGTCGGAGTAGCGCGTGCCCACGCCGATGACCAGGTCCGCGGTGCGCGCGAGGTCGTCGGCGACCGCCGTGCCGGTGTGACCGATGCCGCCCACGTCGGCGGGGTGGTCGTGGCGCAGGGAGCCCTTGCCCGCCTGGGTGGCGGCGACCGGGATGCCGGTGGCGTCCACGAGCGCCCGCAGCGCCTGCTCCGCCTCGCTGTGGTGGACCCCGCCGCCCGCCACGATCAGGGGGCGGCGGGCGGACCGGATCGCCTCGACCGCCGCTGCCAGCTCCGCCGGGTCCGGAGCGGGCCGCCGCACCCGCCACACCCGCTCCGCGAAGAACTCCTCCGGCCAGTCGTACGCCTCCGCCTGCACGTCCTGGGGGAGGGCGAGGGTGACCGCGCCGGTCTCGGCCGGGTCCGACAGGACGCGCATGGCCTGGAGGGCGGACGGGACGAGGGCCTCGGGGCGGTGGATGCGGTCGAAGTACCGGGAGACCGGGCGCAGGGTGTCGTTCACCGAGACGTCCGCCTCGGTGGGGTGCTCCAGCTGCTGGAGGAGCGGCTCGGCGGCGCGGGTGGCGAAGTAGTCGCCGGGCAGGAGCAGGACCGGGAGGCGGTTGATCGTCGCCAGGGCGGCGCCGGTCACCAGGTTCGTGGCGCCCGGGCCGATCGACGTGGTGACCGCCTGGGCCGACAGGCGGTTGAGCTGGCGGGCGTGGCCGACGGCGGCGTGGACCATCGCCTGCTCGTTGCGGCCCTGGTGGAAGGGCATCGCGTCCTCGCCCGCCTCCAGGAGGGCCTGTCCGACGCCCGCCACGTTGCCGTGGCCGAAGATGCCCCAGGTCCCGGCGATCAGCCGGTGCCGTACGCCGTCCCGCTCCGCGTACTGCACGGACAGGAACCGCACCAGCGCTTGGGCGACGGTCAGGCGGGTGGTGGTGCTCATCAGGGCTTCTCCGGTGGGGTGTGGAGGGAGATGGGGGCGAGGGAGGGCGTGACGACGGGGCGGCGTCGGCGGTCGGTCACGGTGAGACGCCGTTCAGGAGACCGCCGGCCGCCGCCTGTGCCGGCAGCGCGGGGGAACGGGCCGGGCGGGCGGCCTGCGGTGCGCCGCCCGCGTGGGCGTACCGGACCGTCCGCTCCGGTTCCCAGCCGGACAGCAGCCCGTGGCACAGCGAGCCGCCGAACGCGTCGCCCGCGCCGGGGCCGTCGGCCATGTCCTGCGGGACCGGCGGGACCTCGACCGTGGTGCCGTCGCGGTGCACGGCGAGGACGCCCGTCGGGCCCTGCCGCACCACGGCCAGTTCCACGCCCGCCGCCAGCAGGGCCTCGGCGCAGGCCCGGGGTCCCCGCGCTCCGGTGACGGTCTCGCACTCGTCGAGGTCGCCGACCGCCACGGTCGCGTGGCGCAGGGCCTCCGCGCGGTACGGCCGGGCTTCCTCCGGGTCGCCCCAGGCCGTGCCGGTCCACCGCGCGGGGCGCCGGTCCAGTTCGAGGACCGTGGTGCCCGTCCTGTCACGGCACTTCAGGGCGGCGAGCGTGGCGGAGCGGCTCGGCTCCGCGCCGAGGCCGGTGCCGGTGATCCAGAAGAGCCGGGCCGCTCGGATGGCGAAGCAGTCGAGCTCGTCGGTGTGTATCTCCAGGCCGGGTGGTTCGGCGCCGGGAGCGGGGCAGGCCGCCGGCGTCACCCAGCGGTCGTCGACCCCGCACTCCGTGAGGGTCTGATGGAGATACGCGCCGAGCCGGTCGGCTCCGGTACGGGCTATGACCGCGCTGGAGCGGCCGAGCCGGGCGGCGGTCACCGCGACATGGGCGGCCGAGCCCCGCAGGACCGGCCCGAGGGGCCGGTCCTGGGCCGTCGGGGCCCCCGGCCGGTGCGGGTAGAGATCAATTCCGATCCGGCCCATACTGATCACGTCGAACTGCTGCACTGGCTCGACCATGCGCGACGCTCCTCGGTCCGGACTGGGGATGCGAGGCCCTCGGGCCCGTTGCATCCCAGGTGTAGGACCCGAAGGGCGACGCTGTCAATAGTTTGTACTTACATTCGGACCTGATCGTGAAATGATGTCTTAACAAAGTATTGACAGCGGCAGCGCCTGGGAGTTGGATCGCGTCCCAACGCAAGTTGGCGCGTTTTCGTAGATCCCACTCCCTTTCCCGACGTTCTCCCCGTCGCACAGTGAGGTGCAAGGAAAGATGGACCGCTCTTCTCTCTCCCGTTCGCGGAGATTCGCTCCCGCCGTGGCCCTTGCCGCGGCCGCGGCCCTGACGCTCGCCGGTTGCTCCAGCAGCTCGGGCGGCAAGAAGTCCGAGGAGAGCGCGGACGGCGCCTCCGCGGGCAAGGCCTCCACCCCCCGGATGACCATCGCGCTGGTCACCCACCAGTCGCCCGGCGACACCTTCTGGGACATCGTCCGCAAGGGCGCCCAGGCCGCCGCCGCCAAGGACAACGTCAAGCTGGTCTACTCGGCCGACCCGAGCGCGGCCAACCAGGCCAACCTGGTCCAGAACGCCATCGACCAGAAGGTCGACGGCATCGCGATCACCCTCGCCAAGCCGGACGCCCTCAAGGACGTCGTCGCCAAGGCGAAGAAGGCCGGGATACCCGTCGTCGGCCTCAACTCCGGCGTCAGCGAGTGGCAGAAGCTCGGCCTGATGGAGTTCTTCGGCCAGGACGAGACCGTGGCCGGCGAGGCGCTCGGCAAGCGGCTGAACGAGGAGGGCGCCAAGAGCGCCGTCTGTGTCATCCAGGAGCAGGGCAACATCGGCCTCACCCAGCGCTGCGACGGCGTGAAGAAGACCTTCACCGGCAAGCTCCAGACGCTGAACGTCAACGGCACCGACATGCCGTCCGTGAAGTCGACGATCACCGCCAAGCTCTCCCAGGACAAGTCCATCGACTACGTCGTCGCCCTCGGCGCGCCCTTCGCGCTGACCGCGACCCAGTCGGTGTCCGACGCGGGCAGCAAGGCCAAGGTGGCCACGTTCGACCTCAACAAGGACCTGACGGGCGCCATCAGCAAGGGCACCATCCAGTTCGCCGTCGACCAGCAGCCCTACCTCCAGGGCTACCTGGCGATCGACTCGCTGTGGCTCTACAAGAACAACGGCAACTACATGGGCGGCGGCGAGCAGCCGGTGCTCACCGGCCCGGCCTTCGTCGACAAGTCCAACGTCGAGACCGTGGCCCAGTACGCCGCGAAGGGCACCAGGTGATGGGGATGACCCAGCACGCCGAGCCGGCGGTGACCGCACCGCCGGCCCCCGGCCCCAGCAAGGCCAAGGACGGCCGGACCGCCGAACGACCGCTCGCCCTGCGCCTGTTGGCGCGTCCTGACGTGGGTGTGTTCCTGGGCGCGGTGGCGGTGTGGGTGTTCTTCCTGATCGCCGCCCCGCCGGTGCGCGAGGGCAGTGCGATGGCGAACATCCTCTACCAGTCGTCGACGATCGGGATCATGGCGCTGCCGGTCGCGCTGCTGATGATCGGCGGGGAGTTCGACCTGTCGGCGGGTGTCGCGGTGATCACCTCGGCGCTGACCGCGAGCATGTTCGCCTTCCAGCTCACGCTGAACGTGTGGGCGGGCGTCTTCGTCGCCCTGCTGGTGTCGCTGGCGATCGGGTTCCTCAACGGCTGGCTGGTCGTCAAGACCGGTCTGCCCAGCTTCCTGATCACCCTGGGCACGTTCCTGATCCTCCAGGGCGTGAACCTGGCGGTGACCAAGCTGGTCACCGGCAACGTGGCCACCGACGACATCAGTGACATGGACGGCTTCGACCAGGCCAAGAAGGTCTTCGCGAACTCCTTCGAAGTGGCCGGCGTCCAGATCAAGATCACGATCGTGTACTGGCTGGTGTTCGCCGCGCTGGCGACCTGGGTGCTGCTGCGCACCAGGTACGGCAACTGGACCTTCGCGGTCGGCGGCAACAAGGACTCCGCCCGCGCGGTCGGCGTCCCGGTCAACTTCACGAAGATCAGCCTGTTCATGCTGGTCGGGTTCGCGGCCTGGTTCGTCGGCATGCACAACCTGTTCTCCTTCAACACCGTGCAGTCCGGCGAGGGCGTGGGCCAGGAGCTCATCTACATCTCGGCCGCGGTGATCGGCGGGTGCCTGCTGACCGGCGGGGCCGGCTCGGCCATCGGCCCGGTGTTCGGGGCGTTCATGTTCGGCATGGTCCAGCAGGGCATCGTCTACGCCAACTGGAACCCGGACTGGTTCAAGGCCTTCCTCGGCGTGATGCTGCTGGGCGCCGTCCTGATCAATCTGTGGGTCAGCCGCACCGCGACCCGGAGGTAACCCTGCAATGACCGACACCCACGAAACCCCCGGCACGCACGGCGCGATCCTCGCCGACGAACCGCAGAGCGACGACGGGGTGATCGTCGAGCTGCGCAACGCCGGCAAGTCCTACGGCAACATCCGCGCCCTGCACGGAGTGAGCCTCCAGGTCCGCCCGAGCCAGGTCACCTGCGTGCTCGGCGACAACGGCGCCGGCAAGTCCACCCTGATCAAGATCATCTCCGGTCTGCACCAGCACACCGAGGGCGAGTTCCTCGTCGACGGGCAGCCGGTGCGCTTCACCACCCCGCGCGAGGCGCTGGACAAGGGCATCGCGACCGTCTACCAGGACCTGGCCGTGGTCCCCCTGATGCCGGTGTGGCGCAACTTCTTCCTCGGTTCCGAGATGACCAAGGGCCCCTGGCCCCTGCGCCGTCTGGACATCGAGAGGATGAAGCGGACCGCCGACCACGAGCTGCGCGAGATGGGCATCGTCCTGGACGACCTCGAACAGCCCATCGGCACCCTGTCCGGCGGCCAGCGCCAGTGCGTGGCCATCGCCCGCGCCGTCTACTTCGGCGCCCGCGTCCTGATCCTCGACGAGCCCACCGCCGCCCTGGGCGTCAAGCAGTCCGGCGTGGTCCTCAAGTACGTGGCCGCCGCCCGCGACCGGGGGCTCGGGGTCATCTTCATCACCCACAACCCGCACCACGCCTACATGGTCGGCGACCACTTCAGCGTGCTGCGCCTGGGCACCATGGAGCTGTCCGCGTCCCGGGACCGGATCACCCTGGAAGAACTCACCAACCACATGGCCGGCGGTGCCGAACTCGCCGCGCTCAAGCACGAGTTGTCCCAGGTCCGCGGCGTCGACACCGAAGCACTCCCCGAGGAGCAGGACCTGACCGCGCCCGTGGCCGCCACCGGCGAGGGGAAGGCCTGAGATGGCGGCCCCGCTCGACCGTGTCCGCGTCGGCTCGGCCCCGGACTCGTGGGGCGTCTGGTTCCCCGACGACCCGGCCCAGGTGCCGTGGGAACGCTTCCTGGACGAGGTCGCCGAGGCGGGCTACTCCTGGATCGAGCTGGGGCCGTACGGCTACCTCCCGACCGATCCGGCCCGCCTGACCGACGAGGTCGCCCGGCGCGGCCTCAAGGTATCGGCGGGCACGGTCTTCACCGGCCTGCACCGCGGCCCCTCCGTCTGGGAGCCGACCTGGGCGCACGTCAGCCAGGTCGCCGCGCTCACCCAGGCCATGGGCGCCCGGCACCTCGTGGTCATCCCGTCCTTCTGGCGTGACGACAGAACCGCCGAGATGCTGGAGCCCCCCGAGCTGACCCACGAGCAGTGGGCCCACCTCACCAAGGGCATGGAGCGGCTCGGCCACGAGGTGAAGGAGGCGTACGGGCTCGACATCGTCGTCCACCCGCACGCCGACACCCACCTCGACACCGAGGACCACGTCGAGCACTTCCTGGACTCGACGGACTCCGAACTCGTCAACCTCTGCCTGGACACCGGGCACTACGCCTACTGCGGCGGCGACAGCGTCAAGCTCATCGAGACGTACGGCGAACGCATCGGCTATCTCCACCTCAAGCAGGTCGACCCGCAGGTCCTCGCGGAGGTCGTGCGCGACGGGGTCCCGTTCGGGTCGGCCGTGCAGCGCGGGGTGATGTGCGAACCGCCCTCCGGTGTACCGGAGCTGGAGCCGGTGCTGGTGGCCGCGCAGGGACTCGGCGTGGAGCTGTTCGCCATCGTCGAGCAGGACATGTACCCCTGCGAGCCGGACGAGCCGCTGCCGATCGCGATGCGTACCCGAAAGTTCCTGAGGTCCTGCGGCGCCTGAAGGGGGCACCATGACCGAGCGAGGCACCCTCGGTGTCGCCGTCATCGGCACCGGCAAGATGGGCGCCGACCACGTCCGCCGAATCCACGAGGTCGTCAGCGGCGCCCGGGTGAGCGCCGTGGTGGACCTCGACGCGGAACGCGCCAAGCAGATCGCCGCCCGCGTCGAGGGCTGCACCGCCTACACCGATCCGGCCTCCGCGATGGCGGCGGCCGACGTCGACGCCGTCCTGATCGCCTCGCCGGGCCCCGCCCACGAGGCGGCCCTGCTCCAGGCGTTCGAGCACGACCTGCCGGTGCTGTGCGAGAAGCCGCTCACCCCCGACGCGGCCTCCGCGCTGCGGGTCGTGGAGGCCGAGCAGCGACTGGGGCACCGGCGTGCCCAGGTGGGGTTCATGCGGCGCTACGACGCCGAGTACATGAAACTCAAGTCGCTTCTGGAGACGGGCCAGTTGGGGCGGCCGTTGCTGCTGCACAACCGGCACCGCAACGCCGCGAGCCCGCCCTTCTTCACCAGCTCCATGCTGATCAGCGACTCCGTGGCCCATGAGGCCGACGTGACGCGCTGGCTGCTCGGACACGAGATCACCGCGGTCACCGTGTGGCGGCCCACCCCGTCGGCGAACGCACCGGACGACCTCCAGGACCCCCAGTTCGTCGTCCTCGAGACGGACGGCGGCGCCCTCTCCGACGTGGAGATCTTCGTCAACTGCGGCTTCGGCTACCAGGTCCAGGCCGAGGCGGTCTGCGAACGCGGCACCGCGCGCATCGGCGACGGCCACGCCATGGTCACCAGCATGGCGGGACGCTGGGGCGGCACCATCGCCCAGGACTTCGTCGAACGCTTCGCCGACGCCTACGACCGCGAGGTGCAGGCCTGGGTCGACGCCACCCGCCGCGGCGAGGTCACCGGGCCCAGCGTGTGGGACGGCTACGCGGCGGCCGCGGTCTGCGAGGCGGGCGTGCGGTCGCTGACCGAGGGCGGCCGGGTACCGGTGGAACTCGCCGAGCGGCCCGCCCTGTACGGCTGACTGCGCGTCGTGCGGGGGGAGTTCGGCGAAGTTCCCCCGTGCTCGCTACGTACTCGGTGAATCGCGGCATCGGCGTGACCCCTTGTGCCACCATGGCGCGGCTGTCCTCGGCGGGGCGGCGAGGGGGTGGTCATGGGACTCGTACGGATATTCCTGCCGTTGCCGCGCGCGGCGGCCAAGCTGGCACCGGAGAGGGGCGCACCGCTGCTCGGGGCGGCCCTGTCGTACTGCGTCACGCCCTCCCGGGCGGGGCTGCGGTCGCCGTCGCCCGAGCGGCGGCTGGCCTGGGCCGAGGAGGCGGTCGCCGTCTACCGGGCGACGGCCGACGCGGACGGACTCAGTCGCGCCCTGGCGCTGCGCGCCCACGCGCTGCTGCTGTCCGGCCGGTTCGAGGAGGCGTGCGCGGCCGCGGACGCCGTGCCGGGCGAGGCGTCGGCGGCGCCGGCCGCCTTCGCCGCTGACGTGCGGGCACAGGCCCTCGCGGGCCTCGGCCGGGCCGAGGAGGCCCTGCCGGTGGCCCGGGCGGGCGTGGCGGCCTACCGCGGCCTGCCCGCCCCCGACCGCAGGGACCGGGCGCTCGGCAGCCTGCCCGGCGCGCTGCGGACCTACGGGATGCTGCTCGCCGCGGTCGGCCGCAGCGAGGAGTCCGTGGCCGTCTACGAGGAGTGCGCCGCGCTCCTGGCCGCCATGTCGCTCCGCGAGCTGGCGCACGTCGACCTGGTGCGCCCGCAGGTGCTCGCCGAACTGGTCGGTGTCCTGCGGGCGCTGGGGCGGTACGAGGACGCGCTGGGCGTGGGCCCCGAGGCCCGGGAGGCGCTGCGGGGCCCCCTCGCGTGGACCGCCCCCGAGATCGTGCTGCCCCTGCGGGTACGCCTCCTGATCGACCTGGCCCGCTGCCACACCGCCGTCGGCGACCCCGCCGAGGCCGGCGCCTGTGCCGCGGCGGCGGTGGCCGAGGCCCGCAAGCCGCACGGCGCCGGCGAGTTGGCCCCGGCGCTGGACTGCCTCGCCGACGTGCTCGGTGAACTGGGCCGGACCGACAAGGAGTCGGTGACCCGGCGCGAACTGGCCGAGCTGCGGGACCCCTAGGACATGCGCGGCCGCGGCTCGAAGCCCGCCGCCCGGTAGGCCTCGTCGATCAGCGTCATCGTCGACACCGCGTCGTCCGCGTCCAGCGGCAGCGGGGCACCCCCGCGGACCCGGTCCGCGAACGCCTCCAGCTGGTAGGTGTACGACGACCGGGTGCCGAGCCGCTCGGTGCGCTCGCCGTCCGCCGTGCGCACCACGATCCGGTCGTCCGTGTGCGGCAGCACGAAGTTCGGCGCGAGGACCTCGCCCCGCGAACCGACGACCCGGCAGCTCATCTCCAGCCGGTCGTACGCCATGTGGCAGCGCGCGGAGCCGGTCGCCCCGCCCGGGAAGGCCAGGTCGGCGTCCAGCCACTCGTCGACACCGGGAGCGCCGGCCCGCTCCCCGCCGCGCGCGGACACCAGCCGCGGCGCACCGCCCGCCCAGGGGGCCAGCACGCGCAGCGCGTGCAGGCTGTAGCAGCCGAGGTCCATCACCGCGCCGCCGGCCAGCGGCAGCGACCAGCGCGGGTCGGAGTCCGCCGGGGCCGGGATCGCCACCATGGCCTCGGCGTGCCGCAGCTCGCCGATCTCCCCGCTTTCGAGGATCTCGTGCAGGCGCCGGGTGACCGGGTGGAACAGGTAGTGGAAGGCCTCCATGAAGACCGTCCCGGCCTTCGCGGCGGCCTCCCGCACCTCCGCGGCCTCCTCGGCGTTGCTCGCCGACGGCTTCTCGCTCAGCACGTGCTTTCCGGCGGCGAGTGCCGCCAGGTTCCACGGCCCGTGCAGTCCGTTGGCGAGCGGGTTGTAGACGACCTCGACCTCGGGGTCGGCGATCAGCTCGGCGTACGATCCGGCCACCCGCTCCACACCGTGCTCGGCCGCGTAGGCCTCGGCGCGGGCCCGGTCGCGCGCGGCCACCGCCACGACCCGGTGGCCGGTCGCCCGGGCCGGTCCGATCAGCGAGGACGCGCTGATCCGCGCGGCTCCCAGCACTCCGATGCGCAGCGGTTCGCTCATGTCTGCCGTTCCTCCTCGTTCAGGGCGGGGCCGTGGGCCCGCCGGGTCAGTGTGCCCGGTGCGGGCGGGAAGTGGCGGCGCGCGAGGTCCTGGGCGTGCGCCACCGTGCACTCGACGAGCTCGAAGGCCGGCAGCCCGCCGACGAACCAGGTGCGGTCGCGCCCTTGCAGCGCGTCGAGCCGGTCCAGCGCGCCGTCCGCGAGGTCGGCGCTGCCGAAGTGCGGCATGAACGCCCACTCGCGCCGCACATGCACCTCCTCCAGGTGCCCGCCGAGGGCCGTGACGTCCTTGCGGAGCAGCGCGGTGACGTCGTCGGGGCGGCCGTAGGAGTAGAAGGTCCGCACCTCGCTGCCGGGGTAGCGGTGGTGGTACGAGACGCAGTGGCCGGCCGTCGCACGGCTCGTGGTGTGGGCGGCGAGGAAGTAGAACCCGTCCTCGGGGAGGCCGGACGCGGCGGCGAGGGTGGTGTGGTAGGCGTTGCTGCGGATCCGCGCGGCGAGATCGCGCTCCTCGTCGGTGGCGTCCAGCGCCGGCAGGAACCGGTCCGGCGCGACCGCGAGCACCACGTCGTCCGCCTCGACCGGGCCCGAGTCGGTGTGCACCCGCACTCCGTCGGCGCGGCGCCGCACCGCCGTCACCCGCACCCCGCACCGGACGTCCTTCAGCTCCGCCGCGACCCGCTCCCACAGCGTGGCGAACCCGCCCACCACGGTGAAGTCGCCCGGGTGGCCGAGGAGTTGGGGCCCGGGGTCCAGCAGACCGGTCATCTCCGCGTACTTCACGAAGTACAGGGCGGGTATGTCGTCGTCGAGGTGGCCGTACCCGGCGGCCGTGAACCCGGTGCCGAAGGACTCGGCCATGGAGTGCAGGCCGTGCTCGGCCATCCAGCGGCCGACGGGGGCGGCGAGGGCTCGCGCGGAGTGGGCGAGACCGGGTTCGGCTATGCGGGGGAACTCCCGTGCCCGCAGCGCGCGGTAGCGCTGGAGGGAGCCGTCGTGCAGGAACGCCATCGGCTGGCGGAGGGCACGTCCCGCGGCGTCGAGGACGCGGTAGCGGCTGGTGCGCTCCGTCTCCACGCCCAGTTCGGTGAGCAACCCGGCGATCCGTTCGTACCTGTTGCTGCAGATGTGACCGCCCAGGTCGAAGGCGCGCCCGTCGACCCGCACGCTCTGGCACTTCCCGGCCACCGTGTCCTGTTCCTCCAGCACGGTCACCCGGTGCCCGGCGCGTTCCAGTTCGCGGGCGACGGCCAGGCCGCTCGGGCCCGCGCCCACGACGGCCACGGTTCGGGGTCCTGCGGTGCCGCGTAACTCCTGCATGCTCGTGACTCCTGGGTCGGTCGGACGTGGAAGGCTCTCATGGTCGTACGGAGAGATCACGTGACCGAGAACGGGCGTCGCGGGCGAAACGTTCAGCCCCGGTGTCCCGGGCTCGGGGGCCCGGGACACGGCGGCGGTCAGGCGGCGCGGACCTCGGCGATGGTCACCGGGCGGTGCTCGTGCAGGGACAGCGTGCACGCCTCGGCGATCCAGCCCGCCTCCAGGGCGTCCGCGACGGTGCACGGCGAGGGCCGGGTGCCGGCCACGACCTCGGTGAACGCGGTGAGTTCGGCCCGGTAGGCCGCGGTGAAGCGGTCCATGAAGAAGTCGTGCGGGGTGCCCGCCGGGAAGGTCACCCCGGGCTCGACCGAGCGCAGCGGGAGCTTGTCCTCCAGGCCCACCGCGATGGAGTCCTGGAAGCCGTGGATCTCCATGCGGACGTCGTAACCCCGGGCGTTGTGGCGGGAGTTGGAGACCACCGCGATCGTGCCGTCGTCGAGGGTGAGGATCGCGCCGGTGGTGTCGGCGTCGCCCGCCTCCTTGATGTAGTCGGCGCCCCGGTTGCCGCCGACGGCGTACACCTCGACGACCTCGCGGCCGGTCACCCAGCGGATGATGTCGAAGTCGTGCACCGAGCAGTCCCGGAAGATGCCCCCGGAGGCGGCGATGTACGCGGCGGGCGGCGGGGCCGGGTCCAGGGTGGTCGAGCGCACGGTGTGCAGCTTGCCCAGCTCACCCGACCGGACGGCGGCCCGCGCGTTCACGAAACCGGTGTCGAAGCGGCGGTTGTAGCCGATCTGGATCGGCACCTCACTGCCCTGGACCGCCTTGAGGACCTCGACGCCCTCGCTCATGTGCTTGGCGACGGGCTTCTCGCAGAAGACGGGAATTCCCGCTTCGACCCCCGCCAGGATCAGACCCGGGTGGGCGTCGGTCGCCGCCGCGATCACGATGCCGTCCACCCCGGCGGCCAGCAGGGCCTCGGGCGAGTCCACGACCTCGCCGCCGAAGCGCTCGGCGGCGGACTTGGCGGCCTCGGCGAAGGGGTCGGTGAGGACGAGGGACTCGACCGCGTCGAGTCCGGAGAGGGTCTCGGCGTGGAAGGCGCCGATGCGGCCGAGGCCGAGGATTCCGATACGCATGGGGGTGCAGCTCCTTGAGGGTGTTTCCGGTGAGCGGTGCTTCTCAGGCGGCTTTTCCCGAGGGGGAGGGGAGGTCAGTCGAGGCCGCCCAGGACGTTCTGGTCCCAGTCGATCACCGATCCGGTGACCACGCCCGACCGGTCGGACAGCAGCAGGACCACGAAGTCGGCGATCTCGTCGGGCTGGCCGAGCTTGCCCATCGGGAGCCTGGCCGCGGCCTCCTCGCGCCAGTCGTCGCCGGCGCCGTGGAACGTCTTCTGGGTGGCGTCCTCGCCCTCGGTCGCCGTCCAGCCGATGTTCAGGCCGTTGATCCGCACCCGGTCCCAGCGGTGGGCGTGCGCCGCGTTGCGGGTGAGGCCGATGAGTCCGGCCTTCGCGGCCACGTAGGGCGCGAGGAAGGGCTGTCCGCCGTGCGCCGAGGACGTGATGATGTTGACGACGGTCCCGGGCGCCTTGCGGCCGACCATGTCCGCGACGGCTGCCTGCATGGCGAAGAACGGCGCCTTCAGGTTGATCGCGATGTGCTGGTCGAACAGCTCGGGCGTGGTGTCGAGGAGTGTGCCCCGCGAGGTCAGCCCGGCGGAGTTGACCAGGCAGTCGACCCGGCCGTACGCCTCGACGACCCGGGTGACGGAGGCCTTGGCCTGGTCGGCGTCGGCGAGGTCGGCGCGGACGAACAGCGCCTTGCCGCCGTCCGCCGTCAGCTCCGCCACCAGCGCCTCACCGGGCTCCGGCCTGCGGCCGGTGACGGCCACGACCGCCCCCTCCCGGACGGCGGCCCGGGCGATGGCGGCCCCGACGCCCTGGCTGCCGCCGTTGACGAGGACGACCTTGTCGTCGAGTAGTCCCATGGATGTGCCAGTGCCTTTCGGTTGTCGCGCTCAGCTCGTGCGCCGGTCGGCGCACGCCCGCAGCTCGTCCCGGAGGGTCCGCGGGGTCCAGCCCTCGGCCAGCGCCCGTCGTACGAGGTCCGCCTGCGAGGGCGGGGCCAGTCCGTCGACCGGCGGGTCGCTGTCGAGGTTGGTGGGGAAGGGGTAGCCCTCGGCGCTCGCGGCGATCACGTTGTCCAGCCACTGCGCGTCGGCGCCCTCCGCCTTGCGGCGCAGCAGCGCCGGGTAGACGGCGTTGGACACCGCCTCCCGGTCCACGGTCTCCATGGCCCGCCCGAAGGCCGAGGACACCTGGAGCAGGTTGGCCATGCGCCGCACGTCCGTCGTGCGGTTGGTGCCGGCCGCGTGGAACAGCGCCGGGTTGAAGAAGACGGCGTCGCCCTTGGAGAGCGGGAGCTGGACGTGGTGCTCCTTGAAGTACGCCTGGAACTCCGGCCGCCGCCACGCCAGGTAGCCGGGCTCGAACGTCTGCGAGTACGGCAGGTACAGCGTCGGCCCCGACTCCACGGGCATGTCGCAGTGCGCGACGGCGCCCTGGAGCGTGAGCACGGGGGACAGGCGGTGGACGTGCGCCGGGTAGGCCGCGGCGGCCTCGTCGGAGAGGAAGCCGAGGTGGTAGTCGCGGTGCACGGTCTGGGCGAGGCCGCCCGGGTTGACCACGTTGACCTGCGAGGTGACCTGGTAGCCGGGGCCGAGCCAGGCCTCGGACACCAGGGCGAGCACGGGGTTGGCGTAGTAGTCGGCGAACGCCGCCGGGTCGTACAGGGCGGCCTTCTCCAGCGCGTTCCACACCCGCTCGTTGGCGCCGGGCTTCGCGAAGTGGTCGCCCGCGGTCGTGCCCGCCGCGTACTGCTCGCGGATCAGGGAGTCGAAGACCTCGGTGAACCGGTCCACGACCGCGTGATCGGGGAACGCGCCCCGGAGGACCACGACCCCGGGCCCGTCGGTCAGGGCCCGGACCAGCTCCTCCTGCACGTGCCGGCGGTCCCCGGCCCCGAGGACGCGCTCGGCGTCGTACAGCAGGACGTTCCGCTCCACGGCGGTGGCGTGCGGATGGTCGGCGGGGTCGGTCGTGCGCTCGACGAGCGCACGGAACGAGTCGAGGTCGCAGTCCTGCTCGGACAGCCAGGCACGGCGGTGAACGGCGGTGAAGGACATCGGCGTCCTCTCGGTGACAGGGGCGACTCAGCGCTGTCATTCTTGTCATGACAAAGCCGTCGAACAACCAGCAGGCAGCCATCAAAAACCCCTCAAGGAGCAGACGCGTGGGCCACCCCTACCCGATCCGGGAGATCGCACGTCAGGCGGGGCTGAGCGAGGCCACCGTCGACCGGGTCCTGAACGGCAGGGGCGGGGTCAGGGAGAACACCGCCCGCGAGGTCCACCAGGCGATCACCGACCTGGACCGGCAGCGCACCCAGGTCCGGCTGGTCGGCCGCACCTTCATGATCGACATAGTGATGCAGACCCCGGAGCGCTTCTCGACGGCCGTGCGCGCCGCCCTGGAGGCCGAGCTGCCCGCGCTGCACCCCGCCGTCCTGCGCTCCCGCTTCCACTTCCGCGAGACCGGTCCGGTGGCGGAGCTGACGAAGACCCTCGACCGGATAGCCCGGCGCGGTTCCCAGGGGGTGATCCTCAAGGCGCCGGACGTCCCCGAGGTCACGGCGGCCGTCGGCCGGCTCGCGGAGGCGGGCATCCCCGTGGTCACCCTCGTCACCGACCTGCCCGCCACGGCCCGCCTCGCCTACGTCGGCATCGACAACCGCGCCGCGGGAGCGACCGCCGCCTACCTCATGGGCCAGTGGCTCGGCGACCGTCCCGGCAACGTCCTCACCAGCCTCAGCAGCGGGTTCTTCCGCAACGAGGAGGAGCGCGAGATGGGGTTCCGCAGCGCCATGCGCACCCGGCACCCGGAGCGGGCGGTGGTGGAGATCGCCGAGGGGCAGGGCCTGGACGCCACCCAGTACGACCTCGTCCGGGCCGCGCTGGAGCGGGACCCGGGGATCCGGGCGGTCTACTCGATCGGCGGCGGCAACATCGCCACCCTGCGCGCCTTCGAGGACCTCGGCAGGGAGTGCGCGGTGTTCGTGGCCCACGACCTCGACCACGACAACGACAGGCTGCTGCGGGAACACCGGCTGTCCGCCGTGCTCCACCACGATCTGCGCCAGGACATGCGGGAGGCGTGTCACATCGTGATGCGGGCGCACGGGGCGTTGCCGCCGGCGGGGCCGACGACGCCTTCGGCGATACAGGTGGTGACGCCGTACAACATGCCGTGGTGAGGGGGCGCGTCACTCACCCGGGAGGACGAGGGCGGCCGGCGTGTCACCGGACGGCGAGGCGTGCACGACGGTCTGCCGCCCCTCCGGTGACCGGCGCCGCACCCACCTGTCACCCGGGACCGCCGCAGCGGCCCGCACCGGGCGCGGCCCTCAGGGCGACGCCCGCCGGCCGCACAGCACCGGCTTTCCGGCGCGCACGCCGGACGCGGCGGCTCACGTCCCCGCGGTCACACCGTCACCTCGGTCCATGAACCGTTCGCCGCGGACCGGGACATGGCGTCCAGTACGGCGGCGCTGCGCACGGCGTCCTCCAGGGTGGCCCCGTACGAGGTGCCCTCGGCGACCGAACGCAGGAAGCGGTAGGCCTCCACGACCTTCAGGTCGTCGTAGCCCATGGCGTTGGCCGCGCCCGGCTGGAACGCCCCGAACTCGCCGTCGCCCGGGCCCACGTACACCGTGCTGACCGGCTGGTCCTGGTA
Source organism: Streptomyces sp. NPDC091972 (assembly GCF_044756385.1). Lineage (NCBI taxonomy): Bacteria > Bacillati > Actinomycetota > Actinomycetes > Kitasatosporales > Streptomycetaceae > Streptomyces > Streptomyces sp. NPDC091972. The sequence continues at coordinate 302,260 of NZ_JBIVSV010000001.1, forward strand.
GCGGGTGCCGCGGCTGACGCCCAGCTCGCCCATCCGGCGGAAGTCCCAGAACACCGCGCCCTCGGTGCCGTGCACCTCGAAGCCGTAGTTGTTCTGCTCGCCTACCGAGACCCGGCTGGCCTCCAGGACACCCCGGGCGCCCGAGGCGAAACGCAGCAGGCAGTTGACGTAGTCCTCGTTCTCGACCGGTCCGAGCTCGCCGGTGGCGAGGGTGTGCCCGGCCGTGGCGCCGGTGGGACGGGCGCGCTGCGGCACGAAGATCGCGGTGTCGGCCGTGAGGGAGACGATGTCGCCGAGCAGGAAGCGGGCGAGGTCGGCGCCGTGCGAGGCGAGGTCGCCGAGCACCCCGCTGCCGCCCCGCGCGCGTTCGAAGCGCCAGGTCAGGGCACCTTGCGGGTGGGCCGCGTAGTCGCTGAACAGCCGGATGCGGACATGGGTGACCGCGCCGATCTCCCCGGCGGCGATCAGCTCGCGGGCGGCCTCGACGGCGGGTGCGTTGCGGTAGTTGAAGCCGACGGTGCTGCGCACACCGGCCCGGGCGACCGCGTCGGCCACCGCCCGGGCGTCCTCGGCGGTGAGGCCGACCGGTTTCTCGATCCAGATGTGCTTGCCGGCCTCGGCCATCGCCACACCGATCTCGCGGTGCAGGAAGTTGGGCGCGGTGATGCTGACGGCCTGGACGCGCGGGTCGGCGGCGATCTCGCGCCAGTCGCGGGTCGTCGAGGCGAACCCGAACTGCGCGGCGGCCTCCTCGGCCCGCCCCGGCACGTCCTCGGCGACGGACACGAGCTCCGGACGCAGACCGAGCCGTGGGTAGTGGTGCGGGACACGGGCGTACGCCTGGGTGTGCACCCGGCCCATCCAGCCGAATCCGACGACGGCGACACCGAGCGTATCGACCATGGGAGCCCCTCTTTGGACCGTTCCATTCTCTGTCCAGGTCACCTTGGGTGCGGTATTCACTCGCTGTCAAGCCTTTGACAAGCGGCCCCGCTGCATGGAACGGTCCATGTCCATGAGAGCGCCGACGATCCGTGATGTGGCCGAGCGGGCCGGTGTCTCGAAGTCGTTGGTCTCGCTCGTGCTGCGGGGCTCCGACCAGGTCCGCCCGGAGCGACGGGAGGCGGTGCTGCGGGCCGTGCGCGAGCTCGGCTACCGCCCCAACGCCGCCGCCCGCAGCCTCAGCGAGCAGCGCACCCGCACGGTCGGCGTCCTCCTGAACGACCTGCGCAACCCCTGGTTCGTCGACCTGCTCGACGGCCTCAACTCACTGCTCCACGACAACGGCCTGCGCATGCTCCTGGCCGACGCCCGCCTCAACCGCCGCACCGGGCAGGACCCGGCGGGCCCTTTTCTGGACCTCGGGGTGGACGGCCTGGTCGTGGTCGGCACACTGCCCGAACCCGCCGCGCTCCGGGCGGTGGCCGAACGCCTCCCGGTCGTCGTGGCCGGCGCGCGCGAGCCCCGGCTGCCGGGGGTGGACGTGGTCGCCAACGACGACGAGTGCGGCGCCCGCCTGGTCACCGAGCACCTGATCGGCCTCGGCCACCGCCGGATCGCGCACATCGCCGGGTACGGGGCGGTCGGCGAACTGCGGCAGGCCGGCTACCAGGCGGCGATGCGGGCGCACGGCCTCGCCGAGGAGGCGGTCGTCGAGCCCAGCGACACGACCGAGGAGGGCGGATACCGCACCACCGTGCGGCTGCTGAGCCGCCCCGCCCGGCCGACGGCCGTCTTCGCCTTCAACGACATCGCCGCGATCGGCGTGGTGTCGGCCGCCGAGGAACTGGGCCTGGACGTCCCGCGCGACCTGTCCGTCGTCGGCTACGACAACACGAGCCTCGCCCGGCTGCGCCACGTCTGGCTCACCACCGTCGACAACGCCAGCCACGAGGTCGGGCGCCGTGCGGCACGCTGTCTGCTCGACCGGTTCGAGGGGCGCGGGGGAGAGGGCCGTACGGATCTGGCCTCGCCGGCGCTGGAGATCCGCGGCACGACAGCGGCTCCGCCGGACCTCGACTGACCTGCCCTTCCTCAGAGGTTGATCGCGTACGCCTTCCGCAGTGTCTCGTGCACCGTCCACGTCGTACGGTCGCCCTCGCGCAGTACGGCCATGTCGCCCGGCCCCACGTTCAGCGTCGGCCCGCCCTCGACCTCGATGGTCGCCGAGCCGCTGACGACGACGAACAGCTCGTCGGCCTCCGTGTCGGTGACGACGCCGGGGGTGATCTGCCAGATGCCCCGGATCTGCCGCCCGTCCTCCGACTCCCAGACCACCTTCCCGGTCACCTCGGGCGTCCCGGAGACGATCTGCTCCCGCGCGAGGGGCTCGGAGGTGAGCTCGGCGTCGGGGACGTGCAGTACGAAGCTGTGATCCATGGGGCGACCCTAGCGAGATCGTTCCCGGCCCGTCCGCCGACATGGTGTGGAGTGCCGGCGCCTGTGGACGGACACTTCGTCGGCCGCGGCGGCCGGTGGACGCAGGATACGGCGGACAAAATTGTTGACAATCTTGTCTGGCTAGATTTAGGTTCGACAGGCACTCACTCAGGGAGGGCAACGATGCCGAAGGAAGCCCGTCCGAGCACCGGGGAGCAGGCCAAGCAGCATGCGTTCGCGCAGTTGCGGCAGGCGATCCTGCACGGCGAGATGGCACCGGCGCAGCGGCTGGTGGAGAACGAGCTCGCCGAGCAGTTCGGTGTGACACGGGCCAGCATCCGGGCCGCGCTCATCGATCTGGAGGCCCAGGGCCTCGTCGAGCGGATCCGCAACCGGGGTTCCCGGGTGCGGGTGGTGACCGTCGAGGAGGCGGTCGCCATCACCGAGTGCCGCATGGTCCTCGAGGGACTGTGCGCGGCCAAGGCGGCGACCCTGGCCAGCGACGAGCAGCTCGCCGAGCTGACCGAACTGGGCACGGCGATGACCAAGGCCGTGGCCGACGGCGAGCCGGTGACCTACTCCGAGCTCAACCAGGAGCTGCACGCCAAGGTGCGGGAGTTCTCCGGCCAGCGGACCGCCGTGGACCTGCTGGAGCGGCTCAACGCCCAACTGGTGCGGCACCGCTTCCAGTTGGCGCTGCGTCCGGGGCGTCCGCAGCACTCCCTGAACGAGCACCTGGCGATGATCGAGACGATCAGGGCCAGGGACCCGCAGGCGGCCGAGAAGGCCGTCCGCGCCCACCTCACCAGCGTGATCGAGGCGCTGCGCGGCTGAGCCGCACGGGGCGGGCGCGACCCTGTCCACTCCAAGGAGATTTCAGCAATGACGCAGTCAGGCGCGCCCGCCCCTCCACGTTCGACACTGGTGATCACCGCCCATGCCGGGGACTTCGTGTGGCGGGCGGGCGGAGCCATCGCCCTGGCCGCCTCCCGGGGCGAGAAGGTCACCATCGCCTGTCTGACCTTCGGTGAGCGCGGGGAGTCCGCGAAAGCCTGGCGCGAGGGCAGGAAGCTCGACGAGATCAAGGCGATGCGCCGGGACGAGGCCGAGCGCGCCGCCGGCACCCTCGGCGCCGAGGTCCGCTTCTTCGACGCCGGCGACTACCCGCTGGTCGCCACCGCCGAGCTGACCGACCGGCTCGTCGAGGTCTACCGGGCCACCCAGCCCGACGTGGTGCTCACCCACCCGGTGGAGGACCCCTACAACGGCGACCACCCGGCCGCCAACCGCATGGCCCTGGAGGCCCGGGTCCTCGCGCAGGCCATCGGCTACCCGGGCGAGGGCGAGATCATCGGCGCCCCGCCGGTCTTCTACTTCGAACCCCACCAGCCCGAGATGAGCGGCTTCAAGCCCGAGGTCCTCCTCGACATCACCGAGGTCTGGGAGACCAAGCGCAAGGCCATGGAGTGCCTCGGCGCCCAGCAGCACCTGTGGGACTACTACACCGACCTCGCCGTGCGCCGGGGTGTCCAGCTCAAGCGCAACGCCGGCCCGAACCTGGGCCTGGCGCACCGGACCATGGCCGAGGCGTACATGCGCCCGTACCCGCAGATCGCGAAGGAGCTGGCATGAGCGGCGTGATCGTCACCGACCCGCCGAAGGCGGACCTGAAGGACGTCGACGCGCTCGCGCGGTACGGCGTGGCCACCGTCAGCGAGGCGATGGGCCGAACGGGCCTGCTGGGCCCGGCGATCCGCCCCGTCCAGCAGGGCGTACGGGTCGCGGGCACCGCGGTCACCGTGCTGAGCTGGCCCGGCGACAACCTCATGATCCACGCGGCCGTCGAGCAGTGCGGCGAGGGCGACATCCTGGTCGTCACCACCACCTCCCCGTGCACGGACGGCCTGTTCGGCGAGCTCTTCGCGACCGCCCTCAAGCAGCGCGGGGTGCGCGGGGTCGTCATGAACACCGGCATCCGCGACACCCAGGAGCTGCGGGACATGGGCTTCGCCGCCTGGTCCCGCGCGGTCTCCTCGCAGGGCACGGTCAAGGCCACCGGCGGCTCGGTCAACGTGCCGATCGCCATCGACGGCCAGGTGATCCACCCGGGCGACGTGATCCTCGCCGACGACGACGGTGTCGTGGTCGTCCCCCGCGAGCGGGTGGCCGCGACGGTGGAGAGGTCGCAGGCCCGCGAGGCGAAGGAGGCCGCCACCCGTGCCGCCTTCCTCGACGGCCAACTGGGCCTGGACCGCTACGGGTTGCGGGAGACGCTCAAGAACCTCGGTGTCGAGTACCGGTCCTACGAGGAGTACACGGGGGAGCGGTCGTGACCCCGCTGCCCGACGAGGTGCCCTGCATGCTGATGCGGGGCGGCACCTCCAAGGGCGCCTACTTCCTCGCCGGTGACCTGCCCGCCGAACCCGCCCTGCGGGACGACCTGTTGCTGCGGATCATGGGCAGCCCGGACGACCGGCAGATCGACGGCCTGGGCGGCGCGCACCCGCTCACCAGCAAGGTCGCCGTGATCTCGCCGTCCGCCGACCCGCAGGCCGACGTCGACTACCTCTTCCTCCAAGTCGCGGTCGAACGGCCGGAGGTGAGCGACCGTCAGAACTGCGGGAACATCCTCGCCGGCGTCGGCCCCTTCGCCGTCGAGCGCGGACTCGTCCCGGCGGGGGAGCAGGAGACCTCCGTCAGGATCCGCATGGTCAACACCGGTGACCACGCCACCGCGACCTTCCCGACCCCCGGTGGCCGCGTCGACTACACCGGGGACGCCGAGATCTCGGGCGTGCCGGGAACCGCAGCGGCCGTGGTGATCGAGTTCCCGCCGGGCGTGGGGGAGCTGCTTCCGACCGGCAACGCGGTCGACGTCATCGACGACGTCGAGGTCACCTGCGTGAACAACGGGATGCCCACCGTCCTCATCGCGGCGACCTCCCTCAAGGTCACCGGCTACGAGCCGCCCCGGGACCTGGAGGAGGACGTGGCCCTGGCCGACCGGCTGCGCACGATCCGCCTGGCCGCGGGCCGCCTGATGGGCCTCGGTGACGTCTCCGACACCACCGTCCCCAAGCTGACGCTGCTCGCCCCGCCCCGCGACGGCGGTGCGGTCACCACGCGCACCTTCATCCCCGTGCGCTGCCACACCTCCATCGGTGTCCTGGGCGCGGCCAGCGTGGCCGCGGGCCTGCGGATCGACGGGAGCGTGGGCGCCCGGCTCGCGGAGATCGATCCCGGGAGCGAGCGTGTACGCATAGAGCACCCCACGGGGTTCCTGGACATCGAGAGCAGCGTGGCCGCCGTCCCGGGCGGCCCGCCCTCGGCCCGCCGTACCGCCGTGGTCCGCACGGCCCGCAAGATCTTCGACGGCACCGTCTTCCCCCGGGCCGCCGACCGACCCACAGGAGGTCACCGATGACTCCGCCGCTCGGCGACATCGCCCACATCGGCCACACTCAGCTCTTCACGCCGGACCTGGACGCCAGCGTCGCCTTCTTCACCGACTTCCTCGGCCTCACGGTCAACGGACAGCACGGCGACACGGTCTACCTGCGGACCTTCGACGACTACGAGCACCACAGCCTGGTCCTCACCGCCCGCGAGCAGCCCGGCCTCGGCCGGCTGGCCCTGCGCACCTCCAGCGAGGAGGCGCTCGACCGCCGGGTGAAGGCGGTCGAGGACTCCGGCGGCACCGGCACCTGGGTCGAGGACGAGCCCGGTCTCGGCAAGCTCTACGTCACCACCGACCCGGACGGCCACGAGCATGCCCTGTACTGGGAGAGCGAGCACTACCGGGCCCCCGAGGAGCTCAGGCCCGCGCTGAAGAACCAGCCGCAGGCCAAGCCCAACAGGGGAGTCGGGGTACGGCGGTTGGACCACATCAACTTCCTCGCCGCCGACGTGCTCGCCAACGCCGAGTTCCAGCAAGATGTCCTCGGCGCCCGGCCCACCGAGCAGATCCGGCTGGACAGCGGGAAGATCGCGGCGCGCTGGCTGACGTACACGAACAAGTCGTACGACGTCGTCTACACCTCGGACTGGACCGGCAGCGAGGGGCGGCTGCACCACATCGCCTTCGCGACCGACACCCGGGAGGACGTCCTGCGCGCGGCCGATCTCGCCATCGACACCGGGGTGTTCATCGAGACGGGCCCGCACAAGCACGCCATCCAGCAGACGTTCTTCCTCTACGTCTACGAGCCGGGCGGCAACCGCATCGAGCTGTGCAACCCGCTCACCCGGCTGGTGCTCGCGCCCGACTGGCCGCTGGTGACCTGGACCGAACAGGAGCGGAAGAAGGGCCAGGCCTGGGGTCTGAAGACCATCGAGTCGTTCCACACCCACGGGACGCCACCGGTCGCCTGAGCTGCGCTTCTCCGAGCCACCCCCAAGTTGTCGATGAGATTGTTGACAAAAGCGTTGACACCTTGGGGGTGGCTCCTTAGCGTCTAGCGCACCAAGTACGAGAGGTAACCAACGATGTCTTCCTCCCCCTCCACGGCCGCTCGCGGCAGCAGACTTGCCCTCCTGGTCGTCGGTCTGTGCTGGCTGGCCGTGCTGTTCGACGGTCTCGACATGTTCATCTACGGCTCGGTGCTGCCGCACCTGCTGGAGACCAGGACCTTCGGCCTCACCCCCGACCAGGCCGGAGACCTCGGCAGCTACGCCACCTTCGGCATGCTGGTCGGCGCGCTCGTCGCCGGCACGATCGCCGACCGCGTCGGCCGCAAGAAGCTGATGGTCGCCTGCGTGACCCTCTTCTCGCTGGCCTCCGGCCTGTGCGCGGTCTCGGAGAGCGTCGCCGTCTTCGGCCTCGGCCGGACCCTGGCGGGCGTCGGCCTCGGCGGTCTGCTGCCGACCGCGATCAGCATGGTCTCCGACTACGCCCCGCGCGGCCGCGGAGCCATCGTCATCGGCCTGCTGATGACCGCCCACCACGCGGGCGGCATCCTCTCCGCCTACGTCGCCAAGTGGCTCATCGACCCGGTCGGCTGGCGTGCCGCGTTCTGGGTCTGCGTGCTCCCGCTGCTCTTCGCCCCGGTGCTGGCGAAGTTCCTGCCCGAGTCACTGAGCTTCCTGGTGGCCAAGGGCCGCGCGGAGGAGGCCGGGGTGCTGGCCGAGCGCTACGACGTCGAGGTGCCCGCCGCGAGGACCGGTGGCGCCGGGGACCGCTGGACCAACCTCGCGAACCTCTTCCGCGGCAAGGAGTGGATCCAGACCCTGCTCTACTGGGTGGCCTCCTTCGGCGGTCTGCTCCTCGTCTACGGCGTCGCCACCTGGCTGCCCACCCTGATGCGGGCCGAGGGCTACGAACTGGGCTCCGCCCTGTCCTTCGTGGTCGTCTTCAACCTGGGCGGCATCGTGGGCATGCTGGTCGCGGGCCGGGCCGCCGACCGCTTCGGCGCCCCGCGCATCTCCGCGCTCTGGTTCGCGCTCACCGCCGCGGGCGTCTTCCTGCTCAGCGTCCACATGCCGATGACCGTCACGATGCTCGTCGTCTTCCTCACCGGCGTCTTCCTCAACAGCGCCCAGACGATGATCTACGCCACCGTCTCCATCCGCTCCGACGCCGACAGCCGCGCCACCGCCGTCGGCTGGACCTCGGGCATGGGCCGCTTCGGCGCCGTCTTCGGGCCGTGGCTCGGCGGCCAGCTCCTCGCCTCGGGCCACGGCGACTGGGGCTTCACCGCCTTCGCCGTCGCGGGTCTGTCGTCCATGGTCTTCATCGGCATCGCCGCCCTGCGCAGCTCCCGGCGGGAACCCGCCGGCAGCGAGCGGGAACTGGTCGCCGCGCACTGAGCGGTACGCGAAACGCCGGCCACCGCGCGAGTGCGGGGCCGGCGTTCGGCGTTCCCGGGGGTGGCCCGGTCGCGGTACCGCGGCCGTACCGGGCTCCCGGGCGCCTGCCGGCTCAGCGCGACGCCCGCACCCCGTCCAGGGCGATCGACAGCACCCGGGCGCGCTGGGCGTCGTCGTCGAAGGCCGTGGCGGTGATCCCGGCGACCATGCGCAGCAGCTCCACGAAGTGCATGTCCGGCCGGGCCTGGCCCGCCTTCTGGGCCCGCTCGAACAGCGGCCCGCCCGCCGCGTACATCGACTCCCGGCAGGCGGCGAAGATCTCCGACTCGTCGTTGAGGGCCTCGCGCACCGCCCGCTTGGTCACCATGTAGCCCGCGAACCGGTCGAGCCAGGCGGTGAGCGCCTCCCAGGGCTCTCGGTCGGCGACCTCCTGGGCCGCCAGCACGAGCTGGTTCACCTCGTCCGCGTAGACGCTCTCGAAGAGGTGGCGGCGGGTGGGGAAGTTCCGGTACAGCGTGCCGATGCCCACGCCCGCGCGTCGCGCGATGTCCTCCAGCGAGGCGTCCGCGCCGTGCTCCGCGAACGCCTCGCGAGCGGCGGCCAGCAGGGCGTCGTAGTTGCGGGCGGCGTCCTTCCGGTGCGGCCGGCGGGATGCCACGATCTCGGTGACGGGGAACGACGGGGCGGTCACGGCTGCCTCCCGAGGCTTAAACGGAGGTGCACCTCCGGTACGGGTTGAAGCGGAGGGGTGCCTCCGCTAGAGTGGAGGCGTACCTCCACTTTAGCAGTCGAGGTGCGTCCACCGTCCTTTCCCGCGACCGCTTCCCACGAGGCTCCGGCCGCACTTCGTGTTCGGAGAGGCTCTCCATGCCCCGCACGTCCACCCGTCTCACCTTCGCCGTCCTCGCGGCCGGCGCCGGCGTGTTCTCCATGCTCCAGTCGCTGATCGCCCCGGCCCTGCCGACCGTCCAGCACGCGCTGCACACCTCGCAGTCCACCGTGACCTGGGTGATGACCGCCTATCTGCTGTCCGCCTCGATCTTCACGCCGATCCTCGGCCGGGTCGGCGACCTGGTCGGCAAGAAGCGCACGCTCGTCGCCGTGCTGGTGACCGTGACCGTCGGCTGTCTGCTCGCCGCGCTCGCGCCGACCATCGGCGTCCTGATCGTCGCCCGGGTCGTCCAGGGGGTCGGCGGCGCCCTGTTCCCGCTCTCCTTCGGCATCATCCGCGACGAGTTCGAGGCGTCCCGGGTCAGCGGCTCCATCAGCAACCTGTCCGCGGTGATCGCCGCAGGCGGCGGCGTCGGCATCGTCGCCGCCGGCCCCATCGTGAGCGCGCTCGACTACCGCTGGCTGTTCTGGATCCCGGTCGCCATCGTGATCGCCGCGACCCTGATCGCCGTACGGTACGTGCCCGAGTCGCCCACCAGGGCGCAGGGGAACGTCAATTGGTCCGGTGCCGTCCTGCTGTCCGCGTGGCTGGTCGCGCTGCTGCTGCCGCTCAGCCAGGCGGGCCGGTGGGGCTGGGGCTCGGGCCGGGTGCTCGGCCTGTTCGGCGCGGCCGTCGCGCTGTTCGCGCTGTGGCTGTACTCCGAGGCCCGTTCCCGCACCCCGCTGATCGACCTGAGGGTCATGCGCCTGCCCGCCGTGTGGACCACCAACACCGCCGCACTGCTCTTCGGCGCCGGGATGTACTCGATCTGGTCCTTCCTGCCGGGCTTCGTGCAGACACCGTCGTCGGCCGGGTACGGCTTCGGCGCGAGCGTCACCGCGGCCGGCCTGCTCATGCTGCCGATGCTGGTGGCGATGTTCCTCGCCGGCGTCCTGGGCGGCCGCCTGGAGCCGGTCCTCGGCGCCAAGACCCTGCTCACCACGGGTGCCGCGCTGGGCGCGGTGTCCTGCGGCTTCCTCGCCCTCTGGCACGACGAGCAGTGGCAGATCGCCGTGGTCGCGGGCCTGTTCGGTCTCGGTATCGGGCTCGCCTTCGCCTCCATGGCCAACCTGATCGTGGGCAGCGTCCCGGCCGACCAGACCGGCGCGGCGACCGGCATGAACGCCAACATCCGCACCATCGGCGGCTCCATCGGTGCCGCGGTCACCAGCGTCCTGGTCACCGGTCACCTCCAGTCCTCGGGGCTGCCCCGCGAGTCCGGCTACACGCACGGTTTCACGCTGCTGGCCGTGCTGTGCCTGGCGGCGGCGCTGGCCGCACTGCTGGTCCCGGTGGGGCGGGCCGTGCGCCGGGTCGTCCCCGGACCCACGGAGGTGCGGGAGACCGTCGCCACCCGGGGCTGACGTCCCGCCAGTCGGGCCGGCCGCGTGCCGTGCGGTAGGGTTTACCTGCGCGATCACACGGAACACCCGTGGACATCGCGGCCGGGACGTGGCGCAGCTTGGTAGCGCACTTGACTGGGGGTCAAGGGGTCGCAGGTTCAAATCCTGTCGTCCCGACGGCAGACGAAGGGCCTTCGCGGGCAACAGCCCGCGGGGCCCTTTTCCGCGTGCCCTCACCCGTGACGGGGGATGCCGCCCTCCTCCGGCGTTGACATGCTGGCGCGGTACGGGCCCGGGACATCCAGCGGTCCGGGAGTGCGCGGCCGGAAGGAGAGCTGCTCATGCGACGCTACGCTCCGATCGAGGACCACGGTCTGGTCGGCGATCTCCAGACGGCGGCACTGGTCTCCGCGGAGGGAACGGTCGACTGGTTCTGCGCGCCGAGGTTCGACTCCCCCAGCCTGTTCGCCTCCCTCCTCGACCACGGGAAGGGCGGGCACTTCGCCGTGTCCGTCGACACCCGACGGCCCCCGGTCCAGCTCTACCTCCAGGACACCGCGGTGCTCGTGACCCGCTTCCTCGCGGAGTCGGGGGTGGGGGAGGTCGTCGACTTCATGCCCGTGGAGCGCCCCGAGCACCCGGCGGACCACCACCGCCTGGTCAGGATCCTGCGCGTGACACGAGGACAGGTGCGCTTCGCGCTGGAGTGCCGGCCCCGCTTCGACTACGGACGCTCCGCGCACCAGGTGGTCACGCGCGAGGACACGGTCCGCTTCCACGGCGTCGGCGGGCAGGCCGCACTGCAAGCCGTCGGCCCCCTGCACTGGGACCGCGACGGCGACGACGTGCGCAGTGAACTGACCCTGGCACAGGGTGAGTTCGCCGCCGTCGTGCTGACCACCGGGGACCCGGACGACGCGCCCCCGGCACCGGTGACCCAGGCGGACGTCATGGCCCTGTTCGAGCGGACCCGCGACTTCTGGCACGCCTGGGTCCGCCGCAGCCGGTACCGCGGCCGCTGGCAGGACATGGTGAACCGGGCCGCCATCACCCTCAAACTTCTCACCTACGCGCCCACCGGTGCCCCGGTCGCCGCGGCCACCATGGGACTGCCCGAGCAGATCGGCGGCGGACGAAACTGGGACTACCGCTACACCTGGGTGCGCGACGGCTCCCTGTCGGTCGGTGCCCTGCTGGGCCTCGGGCACGTCGAGGAGGCCCAGGCGTTCCGCCGGTGGCTGGGCGACCGGCTGCGGGCGGGCCGTACGGTGAGCGGTGACCCCCTCCAGATCATGTACCGCGTGGACGGCGACCCGGACCTGACGGAGCAGGTGCTCGACCACTTCGAGGGCTACCGCGGGTCGGCACCGGTACGCGTCGGCAACGGAGCCGCCGACCAGCTCCAGCTCGACATCTACGGAGAGGCGTCGTTTGCCCTGGCGCAGGCGGCCGACCAGCTCGGGGACATCCCGCCCTACGACGGCTGGCAGGCCCTGTCCGGGGTGCTCGACTGGCTGGTGAAGGCGTGGGACCAGCCCGACGAGGGGATCTGGGAGACGCGCGGCGGCCGCAAGGACTTCACCTACAGCCGGCTGATGTGCTGGGCGGCCTTCGACCGGGGAGTCCGGATGGCCCAGGAGTTCGCCCGGCCCGCCGACCTGGCACAGTGGACCACGGCCCGGGACGACATCCTGCGCCAGGTGATGGAACGCGGCTGGAGCACGAGCCGCCGCGCCTTCGTCCAGCAGTACGACGACACCACCCTGGACGCCTCCCTGCTGCTCATGCCCACCGTCGGCTTCCTCTCGCCGACGGACCCGCGCTGGCTGTCCACCCTGGACGCCATGGAGGACGAGCTCGTGTCGGACAGCCTCGTCCACCGCTACGACCCGGCGGCCTCACCGGACGGCCTGCGCGGCAGCGAGGGCACGTTCTCCCTGTGCAGCTTCCTGTACGTCGAGGCGCTCGCCCGCTCGGGGCGGCTCGGACCGGCGCGGTACGCCTTCGACAAGATGCTGACGTACGCGAACCACGCGGGTCTCTTCGCGGAGGAGATCGGCCCGACCGGTGAACAGCTCGGCAACTTCCCGCAGGCCTTCACCCACCTCGCCCTGATCACCGCCGCGCTCTCCCTCGACCACGAGATGGACGCGGTCGCCTGAACCGTGGTGCGCCCTCTTCGTCGGGTGAATGTCCGGGCGGCGTGTAAAGCTGAGCGGAGGGCACCGCTGCCCAAGACCTGACGAGACATGGTGGTGAGCACCGTGGTCACCGGCGACAGGAACACCGCGGTCCCGGCCGCAGCCCGTGTCGATCCGCTCGGGGACCCGTTCTTGCGGATGCGCTTCGCCCCGCCGTCGCGCCCCGCCACCTTCCTCTCCCGGCCACGCCTGACCAGGCACCTGGCACAGGGCCTCGGGACACCGCTGACCATGGTCAACGGCTCGGCCGGGGCCGGGAAGACCCTGTTGGCCGCCGACTGGACCGCGCGCCTCGACCGCCCCGTCGGCTGGCTCACCGTCGAGACGGAGGAACAGCACCCCGGCATGTTCTGGGCGTACTTCCTCCATGCGCTCGGCACCGCCGGCACCCCGCTGTCCGACCGGATCCGCTGCCCTGCGGACCCCGTCCGGGTGGGCCGCAAGCTGCTGTCGGAGATCGCCGAGGACCTCGCCGGACGCGACCCGGCCCCGGTCGTCGTGATCGACGAGTTCGACCGGGTGAGCGCGTCCGAGGTGGCCGAGCAGCTGGAGTTCGTGCTCCAGCACGCCGGTTCCGGGCTGCGTCTCGTTCTCGTCACCCGCAACGAACCGCCGTTCTCCCTGCACCGCTACCGAGCGGCCGGAACCCTGACGGAGATCCGGGACGCCGAGCTCGCGCTGACCCCCGGGGAGGCCGCGGCCCTCCTGGAACTGCACGGGCTCAGCCTGCCCTCCGACGCCGTACGCGCCCTCGTGGAGCGCACCCGCGGCTGGGCCGCAGGACTGCGGCTGTGCGCCCTGGCCGCGCAGGAGAGCCCGGACCCGGAGAGGTACCTCAAGGAGTTCGAGGCCGACCACAGCGCCGTCGCCGACTTCCTGCTGGCGGAGGTGCTCACCCGTCAGCCGGCGGCGACGCAGGACCTGCTGCTGCGCGTGAGCGTCCTGGACCGCTTCTGCCCCGACCTGGTGAACCGGCTGACCCACCGGACCGACGCCGGACTCATCCTGGCCGAGCTGCACCGCGACAACGCCTTCGTCGAACACCTGGGACAGGGGTGGTACCGCCTGCACCCGTTGTTCGGGGAGATGCTCCAGACCCATCTGAGGGTTCGCCACCCGGGGCTGGAACCCGACCTGCACCGGGCGGCGGCCCAGTGGATGCGCAGCCGGGGCGCCCTCCCGGAGGCACTCGCCCACGGGGCCGCCGCAGCCGACTGGGACTTCACGGCCGCGGCCGTCGTCGACGACCTCGCGATCGGAGAGTTCTTCACCCGGCTGCGCTCCGACGACCTCAACGAGCTGTTCTCCCGGATGGGGCCCGGGTCCACGGGCCCCGCGACCGAACTCGTCCAGGCGGCCCGCGACCTCGCCCAGAGCGACCTCGACCGGGGCGTGGCCCATCTGCACCACGCCGAGGCACGGCTGGCGGCCGAGGACGGGGACCCGGCGGCCGCCCATCTGAGCTGGGCCTTCCTGGAGGCGGTGGCCGCCAGGCTGACCGGTTCTCCCGCACGGGCCGAACAGGCCGCCGAGACCGCCGACGGGATACGGCCGGAGATCCCCCCGCACCTCCTGGACAAGCACCCCGAACTGTCCGCCCTCCTGCTGACGCACCTGGGGTCCGCGCGTCTGTGGGCCGGACACTACGAGGACGCGCGGGCCGCCCTGTCCGAGGCGGTCGACAGTCCCGGCGGGATCCTCACGGTTCTGCCCCGGGAGGAGTCGATGGGCCATCTGGCACTGCTCGACTACCTGGACGGATGGCCCGGCGAGGCCGAGCACAAGGCCCTCGCGGCGATGACCGAGACGGAGCGGTTCAGTCTTCCGCAGCCCTCCGGGTCCGGCATCGAACGGCTCGTGCTGGCCGCCGTGGCGGTCGACCGCCACGAACTGGGCCGGGCCCAGGCCCTCCTCGACGAGGCAGACCGACTCGACCTCGACACCCAGGACCCGGTGACGGCCGCCGGGCGGGCGATCGCCACCGCCCGGCTCCACCTGGCCCGGGGCAACGCGCGAGCGGCCGTGGCGGCGGCGACCCCGGCCCTGTCCACCGCCGTCGCCTCACCGTGGGCGGACAGCCTGCAACGGCTGGTCACCTCCACCGTCCATCTGGCCGAAGGGCGGCCCGAGGCGGCCGCCGAAGTGCTCCGGCACCTTCCCGACGACCGGCCGACGTGGACGGTGGAAGCCGCCCGCCTGCACCTGGCCTCGGGCCGGCCGGACGCCGCGATCGACCTCCTCGACAGCGTGCCCGCCGAGAGCCGGCCGGGGCCCGCGGTGACCGTGCGGGCGGCGCTGGTGAGAGCGCAGGCCGCACAGGCGGCGGGGGACAGCGAAGCAGCCCGCCGGTTCGTCGCGCAGGCCCTCCTCCTCGCTCGGAACGAACGGCTGCGCCGCCCCTTCCTCGACGCCGGGCGCTGGATCAGGTCGTTCCTGGCCGCGGCCCCGCTGCGGTCGCTGGCCGCCGAATGGCTCGTGCCCGACCCCGCCCCCGGCCCTGCGGCGGCCGGACCGCGCCCCGGGCCGCTCGTCGTGCAGGAGCTGAGCGAGCGCGAGCACGACGTCCTGCAACGGCTGGCGCAGATGATGTCGACGGAGGAGATCGCCGCGGACCTGTACCTCTCCGTGAACACCGTGAAGACCCACCTCAAGAGCCTGTACCGCAAGCTGGCGGTGAACCGCCGCAGCGAGGCGGTGCACCGCGCACGGGACATGGGCCTGCTGTGAGGACCCGCCGGGTCGCCCGCGGCGGGTGATGCGCCGGGCCCCCCGCCGCGCTCACATGGGAGGAGCGGCCGCCTCCACCGCCGCTCCGAACCGACCCGGCGAGGTGGTTCACCGTGAGACGCTGGCGCGCCCTGATCGTCCTGGGAACAGCCCAGTTCCTGATGGTCCTGGACACCTCGGTCATGAACGTCTCGATCAGCCAGCTCGTCGAGGACTTCGACACCGAGGTCACCACCGTCCAGGCCGTCATCACCCTGTACGCGCTGGTCATGGCCGCCTTCATGATCATCGGAGGCAGGCTCGGCGACATCCTCGGGCGTCGCCGTCTCTTCTTCCTCGGACTGATCGTCTACGGCACCGGCTCGGCCCTGACCGCGCTGGCCCCCACCGTATGGGTCCTCGCCCTGGGCTGGTCGGTCGTCGAGGGAATCGGCGCCGCGATGGTGCTGCCGGCCATGGCGGCCCTCGTCGCGGAGTCCTACCGCGGGCCGGACCGGGCGGTCGCCTACGGCGTCATCGGCGGCCTCGCCGGCGCGGGCATCGCGGTGGGACCGCTCCTCGGCGGCTGGGTGACCACCTACCTCACCTGGCGGCTGGTGTTCGCCGGCGAGGTGGTGGTCGTCGCGGCCGTGCTGTGCTGCCGTCGGCTGATCACCGACTCCCCCCGCAGCGGGCATCGTCCCCGTCTCGACGGCGTCGGCGCGGTGCTGTCGGCCGCCGGGCTCGGACTGGGCGTGCTCGGCGTCCTCCAGAGCAGCACCTGGGGCTGGGTCGCGCCCCGCAACCCGCCCTTCACCGTCCTGGGGTTCGCCCCGACGCTCTTCGTCGTCGGTGCCGGAGTGGCCGTCCTGTCCCTCTTCGTCCACTGGGAGCGGCGGCGCGACGCCCGCGGCGCGGACCCACTCGTCCATCTGCCCCTCCTCGGCCGGCCGGCGCTGCGCTCCGGTCTGCTGACCCTGCTGAGCCAGAACCTCATCCTGCTGGGCCTGTTCTTCGTCATCCCGCTGTACCTGCAGGTCGTGCAGGGCTTCGACGCCTTCCAGACCGGACTGCGACTGCTGCCCGTCTCGGTCGCCATGCTCGCGGCCTCCCTGCTCGCCTCCTCGCTGGGGCGGGCCGTCGGACCGCGCCGGATGGTCCGGCTGGCCCTCGCCACCCTGGCGGTCGCCGTCGTGTGGCTGCTGGCGACCATCGACCCCGTCATCGACGACGCGCAGTTCGCCGGAGCCATGGCGCTGGTGGGCGTGGGCACCGGCCTGCTCGCCTCGCAGCTGGGCAACGTCGTCCAGTCCAGCGCCGGCGAGGAGGAGCGCAGCGAGGTGGGAGGACTTCAGTTCACGGCGCAGAACCTCGGCTCCGCGCTGGGCACGGCACTGATCGGGTCGATCCTCCTCGGTGCGCTGGCGCACGCCTTCACCACCCAGGTCGACGACGACCCCCGGCTCTCCGAGGCGGCCCGCACACAGACCGGCGTCGCCCTCGAATCCGGGATCTCCTTCGTCACCACCGACCAGGTGCGCGCGGCGGCGGCGGACGCCGGACTGCCGCCCCCGGAGGTCGACGCCGTCGCCGACTCCTACGCCTCCGCCCAGCTCGACGGTCTGAAGGCGGCGATCCTCGCCACCGGCGGCGTCACGCTGGCCAGTCTCCTCGTCACACCGAACCTCCCGGCCGGCCGGAGGAGCGGAACCGGGGCCCGCGGGACGACCTCGGCACCGGCCCCGTCCCCCGGACCGACACGCTGATCCACAGGGAGCCCCGATGTCCACGACCGACGACACGACGCGCCAGGGGACCGGCTCCGAGCACCGGTCCCGCGCCGACTACACCGGCGGCGTCTACGGGTCCATGCTCGCGGCCTCCGTGGTGATCGGCGCCGGCGCCCTGGGCTCGTTCCCCCGCCTGGAACTGGTGGTGCTGTTGCTGCTCACCGGTGTGGTCTTCTGGCTCGCCCATGTGCACGCCCAGCTGTTCGGGGCGCGTCTGGCGCGGGAACCGCTCGACCGGCGTGTCGTCCTCCACGCCTGTCGTGAGGAATGGCCGATCGTCAAGGCGGCCGTGCCACCGGCCGCGGCGGTGGCCGTCAGCCCGCTGCTGGGCCTGGACGTGCAGGGCTCCTTCTGGCTGGCGCTGTCCGTCGCGGTGGCCGGGCAGGTGGGGTGGTCGGCGGCCGCGGCCCGTCGTGCCCGCGCCACCTGGCCCCTGGTCGCGGCCACCGCCTCGGTCAACCTGCTGCTCGGCCTCCTGATCATCTCCTTCAAGTTCTTCCTGAAGCACTGACCCGAGCGGTCCGGGCCACCGGACCGCCAATCACCTGCTCAGGGTGAGGCCGCCGGGCACCGCCCGGGCGGACCATGGCGGAACAGGGCCCAGACAGCCTTCCCGGCAGCCCGCGGGAGTACAGCCCATGCGCTACGAGATCCGAGTCGACGGACACATGTCGGACACACTGGCCGAAGCCTTTCCCGAGCTGGACCGCGTGATCATGTCCGGGCAGACCGTCCTGTTCGGCTCCGTCATCGACGAGGCGCAGTTGTTCGGCCTGCTGGCCCGCTGCCAGTCGCTGGGCCTGCACGTGGTGGAGATGCGGCGGATGCCGGAGTGACGGGGCCGTCCGTGCTCGACGGTCCCCCCGGTGACGCTCAGAGGCTCCGCGCGGCGACCCGGCCGGAGCGCACGGCCGCGGCCAGGAGCCCGAAGTCCCGCTCGTTCCGGTCGGCGTAGGACTGGGCGAACGCGGTGAGGGCGTGGTCGAAGCGGCCACCGGCGCCCAGGTAGGCGGCGATGGCGATCGGATCGCCGGAACGGGCGTGGGCCCGGGCCAGCGAGGCACCGCACAGCCGGGCGAACAGCCCGAGCAGGCCGGGGTCCATGGTCTCCGGCCGGGCGATGCCCTTCCAGTCCCGCAACTGCCGTACGTAGAAGTCGCGTTCCCGCCCGTCGATGCCCACCACGCGGGTCCAGCCGAGGAAGATGTCGCTGGTCGTCTGGATCAGGCGCTGCCCGGTCACCACCCGGCGGCCCTGGTTGTCGAAGGGGTGGCTTCCGGTCGGGGCCGCCAGCACCGACTCCTGGGCCTCCTTGGCCTGGAGCAGCAGCGGGTCGTCGTCGTTCCTGCCGAGCAGGAGCAGGATCCAGCAGCGGGTGCCGACACTGCCGACGCCCACCACCTTGCGGGCCATGTCCACCAGCCGGAAGTGGTGCAGCAGGTGCCGGCGTTCGGACGGCAGGGTGAGCGCGTACTCCTCCACAACGGTCCGGAGCTCCTTCTCCTGCCGGTTGTCCGCCGCGTCGGCCAGCAGATCCCCGAGCGGGGTGACGAGCGGCGGGTCGGGCGCGATCCGGCGGCCCTCCGGGGTGGCGCGGGTGAGTTTCGCGAAGGCCTGCAGATGGGTGCGGGTACGGGCCTGCTCCGTGGCCCGGGCGGTGCGGCGCCTGGCCTTCTTGTCCATCGAGGACGCGAGCAGCGCGCGCAGACGGTCGGCGTCGTCCTGGGCGTACCAGATGTCCAGGGTGCGCATGCCCGCGAACTCACGCATCCGTTCCCGGTAGGCCCGGACGCACGTCCGCACGACGGCGTTCTGCTCCTGCGTCGAGAAGCCGTTCGCCCGACCCGCTATGGCGAAGCTGGTGGCCAGGCGCTTGACGTCCCATTCGAAGGGTCCGGGCAGTGTCTCGTCGAAGTCGTTGATGTCGAAGACCAGATGACGCTCCGGCGAGGCGAGCAGCCGGAAGTTCAGCAGGTGGGCGTCTCCGCACAGTTGCACCCGGAGTCCGGTGTCCGGGACGGCTCCCAGGTCCGCTGCCATGATCGCCGCCGCGCCGCGGTAGAAGCGGAAGGGCGACTCGAGCATCCGGCCGTAGCGGATGGGCACCAACTCCGTTACACGGGTGGCCGACTGACCCTCGAGCACCTCGACCGGGTCGAAGCGCCCCCGGCCGTTCTCGAAGCCGCCGTGGCCGGAACGGGGCGCACGGGCGCGGGCGTTCGTGCCGACCGCCGCCCGTTCGGCGGGCGACAGCAGAACGGTGGAGGAGTTCGGTACGGCCATGGCGGAACCTCCCGGATCGGTGACGAGGACCGGCATCACGACCTGCCGGCGCACCCGCGCGGCGCGCACGACGGCCCCTGGCCGGCGCCGTCTCGGTTCCCACCCCACCGGTACGGGCTTCCCCGCGGATCACCCGTGACGGGTGACCCGGCCGGGGACGATGCGCGGGACGCTGGCCGCGAGAGGACCCCCGTACCCGCCCCGGCCGGCACGGGGACGACCTGTCCGACGGGGCGAGGAGGAGTCATGACCGTGCCGCGTGGTCCGGCAGCGCCCAGCGCAGCCGAGCACAGCCCCGACGGTGCCGCCCCCGGCGGCACGGCCGACGGCGCGGAGATCCTGGGGCGGCTCGGCCGTTCCTGGACCTGGATCCTCGGGTCCGCGATCGCCACCCTCGTGCCGGGCGTCCTCGTCCTGGTCTGGCCGGACGAGACCCTGCACGTCCTCGCCGTCCTCATCGGCCTGTACCTGCTGGTGACCGGCGCTTTCCGGTTCGTCGCCGTCTTCGCCCGGGCCGGCGAACGGCTGCCCGGTCTGCTCATCGCCGTGCTGTACGTCCTCGCCGGGGTGCTGTGCCTGCGCGATCCGCTCCAGACCGTCTCCGTGCTCTCCCTGATCGTCGGAGCAGTCTGGCTCGTCTCCGGGATCCTCACCCTCTACACGGCGATCACCGCCGAGGACCTGCCGCACCGGGCCTTCGTGGTGGGCGCGGCGGTGATCGGCATCGTCGCCGGGATCGTGGTGCTGGCCCTGCCGGCCGAGTCGGCCCGCGCACTGACCCGGCTGCTCGGTCTGTGGCTCGTCCTGCTCGGCCTGTGCGAACTCGCCCTGGCCCTCGCCTGGCGGGCCGCGCTGCGCGGAGCGGGCATCACGGACCGCCGGGAGCCCCGCTGAACGTCTGAGACGCAGCCCGCCCCGTCGGACCAACGAGGGAGACACCATGAACCCCGCCTCGAGCTCCCGGGCGTCGGGCGCCGGCGCTCCCACCGTCGGCGGGCACGCCGTGACCGCCGAGGAGCACGCGGAGTACCAGCGGCTGCGCCGCGCCGCGACCGTGCGTCACCGGCGGGCGCGGCACGCGGGAGCCACCGTCCTGCTGGTGCTGACGCTGCTGCTCGCACCCCTCGCCCTCGTCGCGACCTGGGTGCACGACCAGGTCTCCGACACCGACCGGTACGTGCAGACCGTCGCGCCGCTCGCCTCGGACCCGGACGTGCAGAACGTCGTGATCGACCGGTTGACCGCCCGTGCGGTGGCCCAGGTGGACGTGGAGGCGATCACGGCGGCGCTCACCAAGACCCTGGCGGACAACGGGGCGCCGCCCCGGGTGGTCGAGGGGGCCGGGTCCCTCACCGGCCCGCTGCGCTCCGCGGTGCAGAGCGTCGTGCACCGCACCGTGAGCCGCGTGATCACCAGCGAGGCCTTCGCCCAGGCGTGGGAGGGCGCCAACCGGCGGGCCCACGCCACCGTGGTGAACATGCTCACCGGCGACCGCGACGGCGCGGTGCAGGCCGAAGGCGACACCGTTCGACTCGACATCGGCGCCGTGGTCGACCAGGTACGGCAGCGCCTCGTCGACGCCGGCTTCGACAAGGCCGCCGCCATCCCGGACACCGACCGCACCGTCTCGCTGTTCCGTACCGAACAACTGGGCAAGGCCCAGGACGGCATGCGGCTGCTGGACATCATCGGCACCTGGCTGCCCGTCCTCGTCCTCGTCCTCGCCGCCCTGGCCGTGTGGGTCGCCCCCGGACACCGGGTGATGGTGATGATCACCGCGCTCGGCGTCGGCCTCATGGCGGTGGTGCTGCTCGTCGCGCTGGTCGTCCTGCGGCGCGTCTACCTCGACTCCGTGCCCTCGGCGGCACTGCCTCCCGACGCCGCCGCGGCGGTCTTCGACACCTTCGTGCGCTTCCTGCGCGCAGCCGCCCGCACCCTGCTCGTCGTCAGCCTGCTCACCGCCCTGACCGCCTACCTGTACGGCCCGGGCAGGATCGCCCGCGGTGTACGCGCCGGGGCCCTGCGCTCGGCCTCGGCGGCCGGGCGCGCCCTGCGCCGGGCGGGCTTCACCACCGGTCTCACCGGACAGTGGCTGTCCGCCCACCGGCAGTGGACCACCGGCGTCACCATCGGCGCGGGCGCCCTCGCCCTCCTCCTGTGGAACCATCCCACCGCAGGCGCGGTGGCGCTGGTCCTGCTGCTGGTCCTGGTGGTGCTGGCGATCACGGCGGTGCTCGCCGCCGCACGCCCGGCACAGGACGCCACCGACCGACCGGAGCACGCGGCCGCGTGAGCCGGGACGACGCGTGAGCCATGACCAGGAACTCCGATCCGGCACGCCGGGCCCGGGCGGCGAGGGTCGTGGAGAGCGTGCGGTCCAACGCGCTCGTCCGGTTCCTTCCCCGGCTGTCGGCGCTCAACGTGGTGGAAGGCGCCATGAGGCTGGCCGCGCAGGCCTTCCTCGCCGCGCTCCCGCTGCTCATGACGGTGGCCGCGTTCGCGCCTCCCGCCGTCCAGGACCTGCTGGCCGACTCCCTGCGCACGGTGCTGGGAATGCGCGGCGACACGCTGGAGGAGGTGCGCAGGACCTTCTCCGCCACCGGCCCCACGCGCGACACCGTCGGCGTCCTGGGGGTGCTGGTGGCCCTGGCGTCCGCGACGGCGTTCAGCCGGGCCCTGCAAGCCGTGTGCGAACGCTGCTGGCGCCTGCCCCGGGCGCCGCTGCGGGCCGCGATCTGGCGCTGGCCCCTGTGGCTGGTGGTGTGGCTGGTGTTCCTCCTGGCCCAGGCGCCGCTGCGCGCGGGCTTCGGCGCCGGCCCGGCCGTGGGCCTGACGATGTCCCTGCTCTCGACGACGCTGCTGTGGTGGTGGACCCAGTACCTGCTGCTGAGCGGTCGCGTCGGCTGGGAGAGCCTGCTGCCGGGAGCCGTCCTCGCGGGGACCGGGACGGTCGCTCTGAGCGGGGCGGCCCGGCTGGTCCTGCCCGCCGCGATGGAGCGCAGCCTGGACGAGTTCGGCCCGCTGGGACCGGTCTTCACGTTCCTGTCCTGGCTGATCGGCGTCTTTCTCGTCGCCGTGTCGGGCCTGGCCGCGGGGGAGGGCGTCGCGTCCAGCGCCTGGTACCGCTCGGCCCGCCTCCTGCGGCGCCGCGCCCCCGTCGCCGGCCCGGCCGGGGCGCCCGCTCACCCGCGCCGGGTGAAGCCGCCCGCTCCTTGCCGCGGGCACGCTGAGGACGGCACAGACAGGCGGCCGGGCGAAGGCCCGGGACGGAGGAGAGTGACATGAGTGCGTCCACGTACCTCGCGTACGACTATCCGCTGCTGAGCGTCTTCTGGTCCATGTTGTGGTTCTTCCTGTGGATCATGTGGTTCGTCCTGCTCTTCCGGATCGTCGTCGACATCTTCCGTGACGACGCCCTGAGCGGCTGGGCCAAGGCCGGCTGGCTGGTGTTCACGATCGTGCTGCCCTTCCTGGGCGTCTTCGTCTACGTCATCGCCCGCGGCAGGAACATGGGCCGTCGTGAGGCCGCCCAGGCGCGGGCACAGCAACAGGCCTTCGACTCGTACATCCGTCAGACCGCCAAGGGCGGCGGCACCAACAGCGTCGACGAACTCGCCAGGCTCTCGGAGATCCGGGCCAAGGGCGACATCACGGACGCGGAGTTCGCCCGGGCGAAGGAACTGGTCCTCAGCGGCCACGGCTCGGGGACCTCCGACGGCGTCGCCGCCACCACCCGGCGCTGAGCCCGCCGGCCGATCGAAACGAGGGGTCAGGATGACCGCTACACACCACACCGCACACCGGTCCACGGCCAAGCAGGACTGGGCCGCCGGCACGATGGTCTTCGCCGCCGTCATGCTGATGCTCGCCGGACTGCTCGACATCTTCCGGGGCATCATGGCCATCGCCGAGGACGACGTGTTCGTCACGACGCGCAACTACGTCTTCGAGTTCGACCTGACGAGCTGGGGCTGGATCCACCTCTGCCTGGGCGTGGTCGGCGTGCTCGTGAGCCTCGGGCTCTTCCGCGCGGCCACCTGGGCACGGGTGTCCGGGGTGGCCATCGCCGGACTGATCATCATCGCCAACTTCCTCTCCCTGCCGTACTACCCGGTCTGGTCGCTCGTGATGATCGCGTTCTCGGCACTCGTCATCTGGGCACTGTGCGTGGTCCGGCGTGACGACTCCTTCGAGCCGTTCGAGCGTCCCGGGCGCGACATGTGACGACCGGTCACCGCGAGGTCCGCGGCAGGCGACGGCACCGGGAGGGAGGGCGAGGACATGGGGCGGCACCCGAGCGGCGCCGAGCGGTCCGGCAGCGTCCCTCGGGCCCGGCTCGCCCTCCTGGCCCTCCTGGGCAGCGTCCTGGTGCCCCTCCTCGCGGCCGGACTGCGCAGCGTGCTGTGGGCCCTCGTCGGCATCGCCGGCCTGGCGCTCGCCGCCGTCGGCGTGTGGTGGACGCTGGCCCGCACCGGCACGTCGCGTGTCCTCGGGCTGGTGCTGTCGGTGACCGCCCCGCTCACCGTGCTCTGCCTGTACGGCGCGTCGGGGATGCTGGGGCCGGCCGTGCTGTCCCTGGCCCTGTGGGTGCTGGCCGTCGCCTCGGCACGCCTTGCCCTGGCACGCCCGGGTGCCGCGGCCGAGCGTGTCGCGGCACCGCGCGCTGCCTGGATCGTGATGAACCCGCGTTCCGGCGGCGGCAAGGTGGCACGCTTCGGGCTGGTGGAGAAGGCCCGGGCCGCGGGCGCCCGCGTCGTGCTGCTGGACGGCCGTCAGAACGTGGCGGCCCTCGCCCGGCAGGCCGTGGCCGAGGGCGCCGACCTGCTGGCGGTGGCCGGCGGCGACGGTACCCAGGCCCTGGTGGCCGAGGTGGCGGCGCGGCACGACGTGCCCTTCGCCGTGATCCCCGCGGGCACCCGCAACCACTTCGCCCTCGATCTCGGCCTCGACCGTGACGACCCCGCCACGGCACTCCAGGTCCTCACCGACGGCGTGGAACTCCGCGTGGACCTCGGATTCGCCGCCGACCGCGTGTTCGTCAACAACGCCTCCTTCGGGACGTACGCGTCCGTGGTGGCCGATCCCGCCTACCGCGACGCCAAGCTGCACACGACCCTGCGGGCCCTGCCCGGTCTGCTCACCGGCGAGGCCGCACCGGTGCTGCGGATCCGGGCCGGGCCCACCCGGGTCGGCGCGCTCCAGGCGCTGCTCGTCAGCAACAACCCCTATCTGCGGGCGGTCGACTCGGCCCACCCGGGGCGTCGCGAACGGCTGGACTCGGGGCAGCTCGGCGTGCTGGGCGTGCGGGTGGCGAACGCGGCCCAGGCGGCTCGCCTGGTGCGCGGGGACCGCTCCGGGTCCGTCACGCGGCTGCGGGCCGACGAGGTCGTCGTGGACGCGGACAGCGCCGACATCCCCGTCGGGATCGACGGGGAACACGTGGTGCTGCCGACTCCCGTGGTGTGCCGGACCGCTCCCGGAGCGTTGCGGGTCCATGTGCCCCGCCATCGCCCCGGCCGGCCGTTGACCGGGGCGTCGGCCGACTGGCGCCGGGTGACACGGCTGGCCATGGGCGGGCTGTCCCGGCCCCGGCGCGGGGCGACGGTTGCCGACGGACCGGCTGGTGACAGGTCCGGCTGACTCCGGCGGCTGACGGCATCGGGCAGGATGCAGCGCGCCGCCCCGATGCCGTCACCGCCGTCCGGAAACCGCTCGCGTCGGTCAGGCCCCCTCGCGGACCAGCCCGTCGTAAGCGGCGCCGAGTCGTTTCAGCACCGGATCGTCCGCGGAGTGCGCGGCCGGTGCCGCGGTCACTCCTGCCGCCAGTGCCATGGCGGCCGCCGCGGCGAGCCAGGCCCCCGAGTCTTCGCTGCATACCCATTCGGGGGACCGTGGGCGGCAAGCGCTTTCTACGTCAATCCCCTTGCGTCACTTGAGATTTGACGGCCCTCGCCGGGCGTGACCTGCCGAAAAACGCGTGGACCCGGGCGTCCCCGTCGCGGGACACTGCCGAACTCGGACCGCAACCCTTCACACACACAGGGTTATGATGCAGACGCCTGAGGCACACAAGACCGCACCGCCCAAAGGCGCGGTGATCCTCGCACTTCGTTACTACGCACGGGAGTTGGCCCGTCTGCGGTGGCTGACGCTGCCCGCCATGCTGCTGTCGGCGCTCGGCAGCATCGGAATCAACTACATCGCGCCCCTGATCGTCGCCAAGCTCGCCGGCACCATCGCCGACGGCGGGGGCACGACCGCCGGCTCGGCGCTGCCGTACGTCCTGGGCTTCGCCGGGGTCCTGCTGCTCGCGGAAGCGCTGTGGCGGGTCGCCCTGCACTGCCTGAACCGTCTCGACGCCCTCGGCATCGAGCACCTGTACGTGATCGGGATGGACGAACTCTTCGCCAAGGACGCCTCGTTCTTCCACGACAACTTCGCCGGATCGCTCACCAAGCGCGTCCTGAGCTTCGCCACCCGTTTCGAGCCGTTCGTCGATACTCTCGCGTTCCAGATCGTGGGCAGCTTCGTCCCGCTGCTGTTCGGCTCCGTGGTGCTGTGGCACTACGAACCGCTGCTCGTCGTCGGCCTGTTGACGATGATCGCGGTGACGGCGCTGTGCGCGGCACCCCTCATCCGGCGCCGCCAGGCACTGGTCGCCGAGCGCGAGGCGGCCGTCGCCCGGGTGTCCGGGCACGTGGCCGACAGCCTGATGAACATGGACACCGTCCGGGCGTTCGGCGCCGAGGCCCGCGAGGCCGCCGAGCACCGCTCCCGGGTCGCGGTCTCACGCCGGCTCATGCTCCGGTCCTGGGACTACGGCAACCTGCGCATCGACACCTTCGTCGCACCGATGTCCGTGCTGACCAACGCGCTGGGGCTGCTGCTCGCGGTCGCCCTCGGCGGCAGCGGGCACAACGTCGAGGCGGTCGTGGTCGCCTTCACCTACTACTCCAACGCGACCCGGATCATGTTCGAGTTCAACCAGATCTACCGCCGGCTGGAGGGCTCGATGACGGAGGCCGCGCAGTTCACCGAACTGCTGCTGACCCCGCCCACCGTGCTCGACCCGCCGTCGCCCGAACCGCTGGTGCCCGGGGCCGCCGACGTCCGCTTCGAGCGGGTGCACTTCGCCCACGCGGGCGCCGAGCGGCTCTTCGAGGGGCTCGACCTGGTCGTGCCCGGCGGGACGAAGGTGGGCCTCGTGGGCCGGTCCGGCGGCGGCAAGACCACCCTCACCCGGCTGCTGCTGCGCATGCAGGACATCGACGGCGGCCGGATCCTGGTCGGCGGACAGGACATCAGCCGGCTGCGCCAGACTGACCTGCGCAGTCTGATGGCCTACGTCCCGCAGGACCCGGCGATGTTCCACCGGACCCTGCGCGACAACATCGCCTTCGCCCGGCCGGACGCCACCGACGCCGAGATCCGCCGAGCCGCCGAGGCGGCCCACGTCACGGAGTTCGCCGACGCGCTGCCGCAGGGGTTCGACACCCTCGTGGGGGAGCGCGGCGTCAAGCTGTCCGGCGGACAGCGCCAGCGTGTCGCCCTCGCCCGGGCGATCCTGCGCGACGCGCCGATCCTGCTGCTCGACGAGGCGACCAGCGCGCTGGACTCCGAGAGCGAGATCCTGGTCCAGGAGGCGCTGTGGCGGCTCATGGAGGGACGGACGGCGCTCGTGGTGGCCCACCGGCTGAGCACGGTCGCGGGCATGGACCAGCTCGTCGTCCTCGACCGCGGCCGGATCGTGGAGCAGGGCAGCCACCAGCAACTGCTCGCGCTGGACGGCCCCTACGCCAAGCTGTGGCGCCACCAGTCGGGCGGCTTCCTCGAAGAGGACCCCCTGGAGGCGGAGGTGCGCTGAACCGGGACGACCGCCCGGCTCCCGCTGCTACAGGGGGGCCGGGGAGGACGCGCCCGCGAGCAGCAGACGCGGCTTGCCCGAGCCGTTCGCCGGGACGCTCCACAGGTCGCTGGTGCCGACCTTGCCGTCGGCGGGCAGGGCGTAGGCGACCGTGCCGTTGTCGAGCCAGGTGGCCTGGTCGTCGACGCTGTGGCGTTCGGCGAGCGGGGTCTCCTTGAGGGTGCGCAGGTCGAGGACGTACTCGTGCCAGAGATCGGTGCGGGACAGCACCCGCTTCTTGAAGGCGACTCGGGTGCCGTCGGGGGAGAGCGAGGGGCACTCCACGTTCTCGGCCAGCGTGGTGACCTCGCGGCCGGAGAGCGAACCCCGCACCAGGTACGTCTTGTTGGCGGTGTTGAGGGTGGCGTAGAAGGTGTCGTCGTCCGAAGCGAAGGTGACACCCCAGAAGTTGACGTCCGCGGCCCGGTAGGACCTGCCGTCCAACGTGATGGAGAAGCTCTCCAGACTCGGCGTCAGTTTCATGGTGCGGGTGTCCAGGACCGAGGTGCGGGTGGAGAAGAAGGCCGAGGCGTACGACTCCCCGGAGACGAACACCGTCCAGGCGACGAAGCGTCCGCTGGGCGAGACCCGGGCCCGGCTGGGGGTGCCCGCGAGCGCGTAGGTGTGCCGGGTGCGCAGGTCGGCGTCCAGGAGCAGGGCGCGGTTGCTCTGCTTGAGGACGCCCGGGTTGGCCTGGAGGCAGATGCCGGTGCCGGCCGCCGCGTAGAAGCGCGCGCACTTGAGGTCCGAGGCGGTCCGGCCGGCCTTCGGGTCGGCGGCGGGGACGGAGGCGACCGCGGTGCGGTGCGGGCCCGGGGCGGCGTTGATGAACGCCAGGCGGTTCTTCTGGCCGAGCGTCATCCTGCCCGCGCTGACGGCGGGGCCGCCAGCCTGGGGCTTGTTCGCCCGGTCCGCCCGGTCGGCGGCGTGCAGCACCATGCCCGTCCCCACCCCCGCGAGCAGCAGAACCGCCGTGAGCAGGACGAGCAGGCGGCGGCGCAGCGGTGTCATGTGGTTCCTCGGTGTCGCGGTGGTCGTCATCGGGGCTCCGGGGCCCTGGTGGGTGCGGCGGTCATCGGGGGCCCCGGACGGTCGGGTCCGTGGTGGTCGTCGGGGGTGCGGTCGGCAAGGCGGTCCCCGGGCGTGCCCTCAGGATCGTGCCGGGCAGGCGGCCCGCGGGCCCCGGGAGCCGCGGCGGTCGACCGGGGCCCGGGGGCGGCCGACGTGACGGGCGTCCGGGAACGCGATGGGTCGGAGCGGCCGTGGTCACGCGTCGCTGCCCCTCGGGCGCAGCACCCTCGTCGCGACCGCCGCGCAGCACAGCAGGCCGAGTGCGGAGGCGGCCAGTGCCGGGCCGTCTCCCCAGACCGTCCAGGCCGCGCCGAAGGCCAGGGAGCAGCAGAAGCGGGCCAGCGCCTGGCTGGTGCCCACGATGGCGAGGCCGCTGGCGCGCAGCTGCTCGGGCACGACGTCCGCGAGGGCGGCCGGGAGCACGCCGTCGGTGGCCGCGTAGAACACGCCGTGCAGGGCGAGCACGAGGAACGGCAGGGCCGGGGTGTCCGGCGCCCACAGCAGGAGGGCGTAACCGGTCAGCAGCGCCGCATGTCCGGCGAGGAACACGGTGTGCCGCCCGACCCGGTCGGCCAGCGCGCCCACGGGCACGGCCAGCAGCAGGAACACCACCGCGGTGCCCAGCGGGAGCAGCGTGAACCACTGCTCGCCGATGCCCGCGCGGCGTTGCAGGAGCAGGTAGACGAAGGCGTCGCTGACGGTGGTCAGGCCGAGGAGCGCGGCGCAGCCGGCGAGGGCGCGCAGCCGGGGCAGCCGCAGGAGAGCGAGGGCTTCGCGGACGCGGACCGGGGGCCTGCCGGCGGCATCGGCTGCGGCGGTCCCGGCGGCCTGCCGTTCGCCCGGGGCCGGGCGGTCCGTGCCGCCCTGCCGCCGGCCCGGCACGAACAGCACCAGTACGACCACCCCGAGCACCGCCACGCACGCGCTCACGCCGAACACCGCGTCGTAGCCGTCCGCCGCCGCGCTCAGGATGAGGAACGCGGCGAGCGGTCCGAGCATCGCGCCGGTGGTGTCCATGGCCCGGTGCACGCCGAAGGCCCGGCCCTGCTTACCGGACGGGGTGGACAGGGAGATCATCGCGTCCCGCGGGGCGGTGCGCAGGCCCTTGCCGGTGCGGTCCAGGGCGAGGACCGTGCCGAGCGCGCCGATGCTGCTCACCAGCAGGAGCAGCGGCTTGCACAGCGCGGACAGGCCGTAGCCGAGACCGGCGAGGAGTTTGTGGTTGCGGATGCGGTCGGCGAGGTGGCCGCCGGTCAACTGCACCAGCGCGCTGACGCCGTTGTAGACGCCGTCGAGGGTGCCGAAGGCCAGCGGGCTGAACCCGAGCGTGCTGACGAGGTAGAGCGGCAGGACGGCGGTGACCATCTCCGAGGAGATGTCGGTGATCAGGCTGACCGTGCCCAGCACGAGCACGACCGGGGCAACTCCGGGCCGCAGACCGCGTCTTCGGGGCTGGTCGGTGCTCGCCCCCGCGGGCGCGGAGCGGTCGGTGAGGTACATCTTCGGGAGCTCCCGATCTGGTGCGCTTCAGTTCTGTCTGCTGCTCTCGTCCCGCAGCCAGGTGCCGAAGTCCTGGGCGCGGATGGCCTTCGCGGCCCCACGCCGGGCGACGACCGCCGCCGCGACGAAGACTACGACACCCATGACGAGCCTCGGTTCGGCGCGGACCAGGGCGATCAGATCCGCCTTGCTCGTGCGCGCCGAGGCCTCCTGCGGGCTCCGGTGGTGCTGTTCGACCTGTGCCGTGGACACCGCCGCCCGGACGCGGCGTTTGATCAGATCCGGCCATGTTCGCGGCGGCTGGACCACGACCGTGGCCGTGTCGACCACGAGCCGCTCCTCCGGCCCGAAGGCCAGCGAGGCGGCCAGGTCGTCGGCCATCAGCGGCGGCAGCGCGGCGATCCGGGCGTGCCCGACCTTGGAGACCGCGATGACGCCCCGGCCGAACAGCCCCTCGCGCACCGCGGGCAGCCGCTGCCACACGCGGTAGTAGGCACGCACCCGCCAGGCGCTGCCGGACAGCGGAATCCGCCGTTGCGGCGCGGTGGCGAGGACGCCCGAGCCGGGGTCCTCGAGGGGCTCGGCCAGGGCCCGTACGTCGGCGCTCCCGAGCACGACGTCGGCGTCCACGTAGAGCCGCGGGAAGCCGCGCGCGTGGTCGTCGCCCGCCCGCAGAGCGGCGTGTTTGGACGGTACGGGGATCTCGACCACGCGCACGCGTGGACCGCGGGCGGCCGCTGTGCGCGCGGTGTCGTCCGTGCAGCCATTGCACACGACCACGATGTCTGTCTCGTCCTCCACGGAATCGGCCAGAAGTGAATCGAGGAGCCGGCCGATGACTTGCGCCTCGTTGTGGGCCGGGATCACGATGCTCGTCACCTGGGCAGTATGCAGTCGATGTCACTATTGCGATGTGTGTTTCGTCCAACTGTTCCCGTGACTGCGTTCGGTGGTCTAGATTGAGGGCCGCCGAACCGATTTGGGTGGGGAACTTGAGGCGCTGGCCCTCATGTATGGGGACATGAGGCGGTTGGGGAACCGCTGAGGCTTCTTGGTTTTCAACTGCCGCTGTGTTGGGGGCACATCGGTGTTCGGTCAGGGGTAACCGTGCACGTGTGGGGGGCGCATGACCATTGAGGTCACGCATGAGCAACAGCTTGTGGAACACAGGACTCCACAAGGTCGCCGAAGACCTTGGGAGCAGAGGTACCGGATAGTCCTGCTGGTCGCGGACAGCCTCGCGGCTGTTGCCGCGGCCTTCGTGATCCACGCGGCGTACGGCCGCTGGGCGGTGGCCCTGGTGCTGCCCCCGACGTGGATCGTGGCGATGGTCGCCCATCGCTCCTACGACCGCAGCGCCTTGGGGCTGGGGACCGAGGAGTACCGACGGGTGCTCCGCGGCGCCGTCGCACTGCCGGCGCTCGCCGCGGTCGCGCACTGGTCGTTCACCCACGACTCGGACCTCCTGCATGACATGATCATGGCTGCGCTGCCGGCGGCCGCCATCGCCCTGCTGGTGCGGTACGCGCTCCGGCGCCGGCTGCACCGCAGGTGGGCGAGGGACCGGGGCCGCAGCGCCACGCTCCTGGTCGGTCCCGCGCACGGCATCGCCGAGCTGGTCGCGGTGCTGCGGCGCGGTGGCGGGCAGGAACTCCGTGCCGCCGGCGTGTGCCTGAGCGACCCCGGGAACGCCGCGGAGGTCCGCAAGCTGGGCATCCCCGTCCTCGGCGGCGTGGACACGATGGACGACGTCATCCGGACCATGGGCATCAGCACCATGGTGGTGCTGCCCGCGCCCGAGTTCGACGCCTCCGTCCTGCGCCGGATGTCGTGGACCGCGGCCGCGCGGGGCGTCGACTTCCTGCTGGCCCCCGTCCTCGCCGACGTGGCCGCCGCACGGCTCGCGGTACGGCCCACCAACGGGGTGCCGCTGGTGCGCGTCCAGGCGCCGAACCTCTCCCGGGCCTCCCGGCTGCCGAAGGAACTGCTGGATCGTTCCTTCGCGGCGGCGCTGCTGCTTCTGCTGGCCCTGCCCATGCTGCTGATCGCCCTGGTCGTCCGTCTGGACAGCTCCGGACCGGCACTGTTCAGGCAGCAGCGGGTGGGCCGGTACGGCGACCACTTCACCATGTTCAAGTTCCGCACCATGCGCCCCGATTCGGAGGCCCTGCGCGCGGAGCTGGAGCACCTCAACCAGAACAGCGACGGCCTGCTGTTCAAGGTGAAGGAGGACCCGCGGATCACCCGCGTCGGGTCCTTCCTGCGCCGCAGCTCCCTCGACGAACTGCCGCAACTGATCAACGTGGTCAGAGGCGACATGTCGCTCGTCGGACCGCGCCCGCCGCTGCCCGAGGAGGTCGACGAGTACCCGGCGGAGGTCAGACGCCGACTGCTCGTGAAGCCCGGCCTCACCGGACTGTGGCAGGTCAGCGGCCGCTCGGACCTGCCCTGGGAGGAAGCGGTCCGGCTCGATCTCGCATATGTGGACAACTGGTCGACCAGCCTCGACCTGTCCATCCTGGCGCGCACCACGACAG
This sequence comes from Streptomyces sp. NPDC091972, assembly GCF_044756385.1. Taxonomy (NCBI): domain Bacteria; kingdom Bacillati; phylum Actinomycetota; class Actinomycetes; order Kitasatosporales; family Streptomycetaceae; genus Streptomyces; species Streptomyces sp. NPDC091972. The sequence continues at coordinate 334,709 of NZ_JBIVSV010000001.1, forward strand.
CGGTGGTGCGCGGAACGGGGGCCTACTGATGGACCGAAGGAAGAGGGACCAAGTGACGCAGACCAGCGAGCCGTTGGGGGTGGCGGTCGTCGGGGCCGGCTACTGGGGACCCAACCTCGTCCGCAACTTCCAGGCCAGCGAGCGGTTCCGGCTGCGCTCGCTCGTCGACCTCGACGTGGACCGGGCCCGGCGGGTCCTCGGCGGCTACTCGACCGTCGAGGCCACCTCCGACTACGCGGCCGTCCTCGCCGACCCCGACGTGGCCGCCGTCGCCGTGGCCACGCCCGCCGGAACCCACCTCGACATCGCCCTGGCCGCCCTGCGCGCCGGCAAGCACGTCCTCGTGGAGAAGCCGCTCGCGGCGACCTACGCCGACGGCATGCGCCTGGTCGCCGAGGCCGAGGAGCGCGGGCTCACCCTGATGTGCGACCACACCTACTGCTACACGCCCGCCGTGGGCCGGATCAGGGAACTGGTCCACTCCGGAGAGCTCGGTGAGATCCACTTCGTCGACTCGGTCCGCATCAACCTCGGCCTGGTCCAGAAGGACATCGACGTCCTGTGGGACCTCGCCCCGCACGACCTGTCGATCCTGGACTTCATCCTCCCGGCGGGCGTCGAACCGGTCGCCGTCGCCGCCCACGGGGCCGACCCGATCGGTGCCGGACAGGCCTGCGTCGCCTATCTGACGCTGACGCTCAGCACCGGCGCCATCGCCCACGTGCACGTCAACTGGCTCTCCCCGACGAAGGTGCGCACCACCATGGTCGGCGGCTCCAAGCGCACCCTGCTGTGGGACGACCTCAACCCCCTCCAGCGGGTGTCGGTCTACGACCGGGGCGTGGACATGGCCGCGCCGCAGGAGATCGGCGTGGACGAGCGCCGGGACATGCTCGTCTCGTACCGCTCCGGCGACATGGTCGCGCCCGCGATCGGCGAGAAGGAAGCGCTGCGGAGCATGGTCGACGAGTTCGCCGACGCGATCGGCACGGGCCGGGCGCCGCTGACCGACGGCCGGGCGGGCCTGAGGGTGCTGGACATCCTGGAGGCGGCCTCCCGGAGCCTGCAGTTCAAGGGCGCGGTCGTCGGCCTGCGCGCCGAGCGCTGAGTGCTGAGCGCCGAGCGCTGAGCGACATCCACCAAGCCATGCGATTCCCTGAGAGGGCACAGCAGTTGAGCAGCGTACGTGGCAAGAAGATCCTGGTCACCGGGGGAGCGGGCACCATCGGCTCCAACCTGGTCGACCTGCTGGCCGAGGGCGGCGCCCGCGAGATCGTCGTACTCGACAACTTCGTGCGCGGGCGCCGGGCCAACCTCGCGCAGGCCCTGCCCAGCGGCGTGGTCGAGGTCGTCGAGGGCGACGTCCGGGACGTCGACACCGTGAAGAAGGTGACCGAGGGCGCCGACCTGGTGTTCCACCTCGCCGCCATCCGCATCACCCAGTGCGCGGAGGAGCCGAGGCTCGCCAACGAGGTCCTCGTCGACGGCACCTTCAACGTGCTGGAGGCGGCGGCCGCGGCCGGCGTCGGCAAGGTGGTCGCCTCCTCGTCGGCGTCCGTCTACGGCATGGCCGAGGTCTTCCCGACGACCGAGCGCCACCACCCGTACAACAACGACACCTTCTACGGCGCGGCCAAGGCCTTCAACGAAGGCATGCTGCGCAGCTTCCACGCCATGTACGGGCTCGACTACGTGGCCCTGCGCTACTTCAACGTGTACGGCCCCCGGATGGACATCCACGGCCTGTACACCGAGGTGCTCATCCGCTGGATGGAGCGCATCGAGGCGGGCGAGCCGCCGCTGATCCTCGGCGACGGCACCCAGACCATGGACTTCGTCGACGTCCGTGACATCGCCAGGGCCAACGTGCTGGCCGCCGAGTCCGACGTCACCGACGAGGTGTTCAACATCGCGAGCGGCACCGAGACCTCGCTGCGCGAACTCGCCGACGGGCTGCTGGAGGCGATGGGCGCCGAGGGCCTGGAGCCGGTGCACGGACCCGCCCGTTCGGTGAACTCGGTGGTGCGCCGGCTCGCCGACACCACCCAGGCCGCCGAACGGCTCGGCTTCACCGCGGAGATCGACCTGCGCACGGGCCTGAAGGACCTGGTCCAGTGGTGGCGCGCCGAGCGTTCCGCCGCCGAGGAGGCCGCCCGGTGAGTACCGACCGCATCCCCGTCATGATCCCCTGGCTCGGCGAGGAGGAGGCCGAGGCCGCCTCCGATGCCGTGCTGTCCGGCTGGGTCGCCCAGGGCCCACGGGTCGCCGCCTTCGAGCGGGCCTTCGCCGAACGGGTGGGCGCCGAGCACGCCGTCGCGGTCAGCTCCTGCACCACCGCCCTGCACCTGTCGCTGGTCGCCCTCGGCATCGGGCCCGGCGACGAGGTCGTGGTGCCCTCGCTGTCGTTCATCGCCACCGCCAACGCCGTGCGGTACGTCGGCGCCGAGCCGGTGTTCGCCGACGTCGACCCGGTCACCGGCAACCTGACCCCGGCCACCGTGGAGCAGGTCCGCACCGCGCGCACCGAGGCCGTCCTCGCCGTCCACCAGGGCGGCGTACCGGCCGACGTGCACGCCCTGCGGGCCGCCTGCGCCGACTGGGACCTGCCGCTCGTCGAGGACGCGGCCTGCGCCATCGGCTCGACCGTCGGCGGCAAGCCCGTGGGCCACGGCGCGCTGCTCGCCGCCTGGTCCTTCCACCCCCGCAAGCTCGTCACCACCGGCGAGGGCGGCATGGTCACCACCGACGACGCCGAGTGGGCCACCCGGCTGCGCCGGCTGCGCGAACACGGCATGAACGCCTCGGCGGCCGAGCGCCACGCGAGCAACAAGCCGGTGCTGGAGAGCTATCTGGAGGTCGGCTTCAACTACCGGATGACCGACGTGCAGGCCGCGATCGGCCTGGTCCAGCTCGGCAAGCTCGACGCGATGATCGCCCGCCGCCGCGAACTGGCCGCGCGCTACGACGAGTTGCTGAGCGACCTGCCCGGCCTCACCCCGGTCCGCGACCCCGCGCACGGGCAGAGCAACTTCCAGTCGTACTGGGTGCTCCTCGCCGAGGACTTCCCCGTCGGCCGGGACGACCTGCTCGCCGCGCTCGCCGACGCCGGTGTCTCCGCCCGGCGCGGGATCATGGCGGCGCACCTCGAACCCGCCTACGCCGACCACCCGAGCGTGCCGCTGCCGGTCACCGAGCGGATCAGCCGGGACTCGCTGATCCTGCCGCTGTTCCACACGATGACCGAGGCCCAGCAGGACCGGGTCGTCGCCGCACTGCGCGAACAGGCCCGCGGATGACCGGACTCGTCATCGTCGGCGCGGGCGGCTTCGCCCGGGAGACCGCCCAGGCCGTGGCCGGCTCGGGTGAGTTCGAGCTGCTCGGACACGTCGACGACAACGCGGACCTGCACGGCACCGAGGTCGACGGCGTGCCGGTCCTCGGCGGCTGCGACCTGGTCCGGGAACTGCCCGACGTGCGGGTGGTGATCTGCGTGGGCAACCCGCGCGACTACGCGGTCCGCGCCCGGCTGGTCCGGCGGCTCGGCCTGCCCGAGGACCGCTACGCCACCGTCGTCCACCCGACCGCGGCGGTCTCGGCGACCTCGCGGATCGGCCCCGGCTCGGTCCTGCTCGCGCACTGCGTCCTGACCGCCGCCGTCCGGGTGGGCGCCCATGTGGCGGTGATGCCGCACGTCGTGCTCACCCACGACGACACGGTCGGGGACTTCGCGACGCTCACCTCCGGGGTCCGGCTGGGCGGGGCAGTACGGCTGGAGCGCGGCGCCTACGTGGGCTCCGGCGCCCTGGTCAGGGAGGGCACGACCGTGGGGGCGTGGTCGCAGATCGGCATGGGGAGTGCCGTGCTCGACGACGTTCCGCCGGGTGAGGTCTGGGTGGGGAGCCCGGCCCGCCGGCTGCGCGCGGCGGGGGCGCCCGCGCTGGAAGAACTCGCGACACCGACAGTGGGGGGACCGCTGACATGAACCAGATTCCGCTTGTCGACCTCAAGGCGGCCCATGAGGAGGTCGCCGACGAGGTCAGGGCCGGTTTCGACCGGGTGCTGGCGAACACCGCGTTCGTCGGCGGCGACGAGGTCCGGCGCTTCGAGCGCGAGTACGCCGAGTTCGGCGGGGTCGCCCACTGCGTGGGCGTCGCCAACGGCACCGACGCCGTCGAACTCGCCCTGCGCGCGAGCGGGGTGGGCCCAGGCGACGAGGTCGTGATCCCCGCCAACACCTTCATCGCCACCGCCGGCGCCGTCGCCCGCATCGGCGCCCGGCCGGTCCTCGCGGACTGCCTGCCCGACAGCCATCTCCTCGACCCCGGAGCCGCGCTGGACGCGGTCGGCCCGGCCACCCGCGCGGTCGTGCCGGTCCACCTGTACGGGCAGATGGCCGAGGTGACCGAGCTGGCCGCCCAACTCCCGGACCGGGTACGGGTCGTGGAGGACGCGGCCCAGTGCCAGGGCGCCACCCGCGACGGCCGCGCGCCGGGCAGCGGCGGCATCGCGGCCACCAGCTTCTACCCGGGCAAGAACCTCGGCGCCTACGGGGACGCGGGCGCGGTGCTCACCGACGACGAGGAACTCACCGGCCTGGTACGGGCGATCGCCAACCACGGCGGCATCGCCAAGTACCGGCACGACGTCCCCGGCTTCAACAGCCGCCTCGACGGACTCCAGGCCGTCGTCCTGCGGGCCAAGCTCAAGCGGCTGGCCGACGGCAACGCGGCCCGCCGGGCGGCCGCCGCCCGCTACGACGAACTGCTCGCCGACCTCGTGGACGCCGGCCGGGTCGTCCGCCCGGTGACGGCCCCCGGCAACGTCCACGTCTGGCACCTGTACGTCGTCCGGATCGCCGGAGCAGACCGCGACGACGTCGTGGGCAAGCTCAACGCCGAGGGCATCGGCGCCGGGGTGCACTATCCCGCCCCCGTCCACCTCACACCGGCCTACCGCCATCTCGGCCACGAGCGGGGCGACTTCCCGCACGCCGAGAAGGCCGCCGAGCGGATTCTGTCGCTGCCGCTCTACCCCCAGATCACCCCCGACCAGCAGCACCAGGTCGTGGCCGCGCTCGCCGAAGCGCTCCGAGGCTGATCGGTCCCCTCACCACACGCCTCACCCCGACTTCCGGGTCGGTCCTGCACAGCACCGCTGAGAGGTACACATGAACAGATGGAGCAGACGGCTCCGGGGCGGGCGCCTCGCCGTCGTAGCCGCATTGGTATGGGCTGTGCTCCCGCAGGCGGGGTCCGCCCAGGCGGCGGCCGATCCCTGCGGTACGGGCTCGAACCCGGTCGTATGCGAGAACTCCAAGGCGGGCAGCCCGATGTCCGACTGGTACTCGCCCAACGCCTACGGTGACATCAAGGGGTTCTCCACCAAGGAGAGCGTCCAGGCCGGTGACACCGTCCAGTTCAAGATCCAGTCGCCGGTCTCGTACCGTGTGGAGATCTACCGCCTCGGCTGGTACGGCGGTGACGGGGCACGTCTGATCTCCACCCCGGCCCAGGCGGCGACGACCTACCCGGCGAACTACACGACCAAGCCCGCCAGTTGCACCACCAAGGCCGCCACCGGCCTGGTCGACTGCGGCAACTGGCCCACGACCGTGAACTGGACGGTGCCCGCCGACGCCGTCTCCGGCCTGTACATCGCGAACCTCACCCAGACCGACGGCGACGGCCTGATGCCGTACCCGTTCGTCGTCCGCAAGGACTCCAGCACCTCCGACATCGTCGTGCAGACCAGTGACCAGACCTGGCAGGCGTACAACGACTACGGCGGCCAGGACCTCTACGGCGGCACCGGCCCCGCGCCCGACGGCCGTGCCTACGAGGTCAGTTACAACCGCCCGCTGGACATCGGCGGCGACAACGGCATCTACGGCTCCGAGTACATGATGCTGTCCTGGCTGGAGCGCAACGGCTACGACGTCAGCTACCTGTCCGGCGTGGACGTGTCGGTCAACGGCGCCACCCTGCTGAAGAAGCACAAGGTGTACATGTCCTCCGGGCATGACGAGTACTGGACGCAGAGCCAGTACTCCAACGTCCTGGCCGCACGGAAGGCCGGCGTCCGGCAGGCCTACTTCAGCGGCAACGAGGTGTTCTGGAAGACCCGGCTCGCCCCGAGCATCGACGGCGCCAACACGGCCAACCGCACCATGGTCTGCTACAAGATGACCAAGATGGCGCAGAACAACGGCATCGCCGACCCCAGCGGCGAGTGGACCGGCACCTGGATGGACCCGACCAGCACCCAGTACGGTCAGGCCTACCAGCCGCCGAACATCCTGACCGGCTCCATGTTCACGGTGAACGGCTACCGCGCCGACGCCATCACGGTCCCCGGTTCGTACGGCAAGAACCGGCTGTGGCGGGGCACCTCCATCGCCAACCTCACGGCGAACCAGACGGCAACCTTCCCGACCGGCACCCTCGGGTACGAGTGGGACAGCGACATCCCCAACAGCACCCGTCCCGCGGGCGCGATCCACCTGTCGTCCACCACCGTGGACATCAACGACGGGAAGTACCGCCTCGACTGGGGCAACATGTACGGCAACGGCACCGCCACGCACAACCTCGTCGAGTTCCGCGACCAGGACTCCGGAGCCCTCGTGTTCGGCGCGGGCACCGTGCAGTGGTCCTGGGGCCTGACCAACCTGCCGACGTACGACCCGGCCGACACGGTGGTCACCGAGGACGCCCGCATGCAGCAGGCGACCGTCAACATCCTCGCCGACATGGGCGTCCAGCCGCTCACCCGGCAGAGCAACCTCGTCGCCGCCACGGCCTCCACCGACACCACCGGCCCGGCCGTCACCGTCACCAGCCCGGCCTCCGGGGCCACGGTCCCGGCACTGAAACCGGTCACCGTCAAGGGCACCGCCTCCGACTCCGGCGGCGTCGTGGCCCGCGTGGAGGTCTCCACGGACGGCGGCTCGACCTGGGAGGCCGCCACCGGCCTCACCTCCTGGAGCTACACCTGGACACCGACCACCCCGGGCTCGGCCTCGGTCAAGGTCCGCGCGGTGGACGACAGCGTCAACATCGGCGCCACCACCACGGTCCCGCTGACCGTGGGCCCGCAGACCTGCCCGTGCACCATCTGGCCGGCCTCTTCCGTGCCCGGCACCGTCAACGCGGGTGACGGCAGCTCCCTGGAGCTGGGCGTCAAGTTCCGCACCACGACGGCCGGTTCCGTCACCGGTGTCCGCTTCTACAAGTCGCCCGCCAACACCGGCACCCACACCGGCAGCCTGTGGACCGCCTCCGGCACCCGCCTGGCCACCGGCACCTTCACCAGCGAGACGGCCTCCGGCTGGCAGCAGCTCAACTTCTCCACCCCGGTGACCGTCAAGGCCAACACCACCTACGTCGCTTCGTACTTCGCGCCCAACGGCGGATACTCGTACGACGGCGGCTACTTCTCCGGCAAGGCCGCGGGCCTCGCCCCGCTGACCGGGCTCCAGTCCGGCACCGACGGCGGCAACGGCGTCTACCGGTACAGCTCCACCAGCGCCTTCCCGTCCTCGGCGTCCTCCGGCAGCAACTACTGGGTCGACGTGGTGCTGGACACTTCGACGGCCAGCACGACCCCGCCGGCGGTCACCTCCACCTCGCCCACCTCCGGCGCGACCGGGACCTCGATCACCGCCCCGGTGTCGGCCGTCTTCGACCACGCCATCGACGCCGAGAGCCTGACGTTCACCGTGAAGGACCCGGACGGCAACACCGTGCCGGGCGCCAAGACGCTCCCCGCGTCGAACAAGGCGACCTTCACCCCGTCGACCGAGCTGGCGCTGCACACCACCTACACCGCGTCCGTCCAGGCCTCCGACCTGTGGGGCAACGCCATGGCGGACCCGGTGACGTGGAGCTTCACCACCAGCTCCCAGCCGCCGGCGGTCACCTGCCCCTGCACGCTGTGGAACTCCTCCGCCACCCCGGCCACCGCCGCGGTGACCGGCGACGGCAACTCGGTCGAACTCGGCACCCGGTTCACGTCCTCGGCCGACGGCTGGATCACCGGCGTCACGTTCTACAAGGGCGCGACCAACACGGGCACCCACACCGGCAGCCTGTGGTCGGACGACGGCACGCTGCTCGCCACCGGCACCTTCACCGCCGAGTCGCCGTCCGGCTGGCAGACGATGACGTTCGCCAACCCGGTGGCCGTCACCGCGGGCACCGCCTACGTCGCCTCCTACCACGCGCCGAACGGCAACTACGCGGTGGACGGCGGCTACTTCACGGCGGCGCACCAGTCCTATCCGCTCACGGCCACGGCCGACACCAGCGCCCACCACAACGGGCTCTACCGGTACGGCAGTTCCACGGCCTTCCCGAACGGCTCGTACGGGTCCGCGAACTACTGGGTCGGCCCGGTCTTCACCGCCGACGACCCGAGCGCGTCCCTGGCGACGGCCAACGCCTCGGAGGTGACAGCGTCCTCGCTGGCGCACACCGCCGACGCGACGAGTCCGCTCGTCACCACGCTGCCCGCCTCGAAGCTGTCGTCCGTCACGGCGACCGTGACCGTCCTGAGCGGCTCCAAGGCCGCGAAGAAGCTCCACGTCACGGCCGTCACCTCCTACGACCGGGCCACCCACAAGGTGTCCGTGCACCTGTCGTCGCCCCTTCCGGACGGCACCCGGTTCAGGATCGGCGTCAAGGCCCAGGACAAGAAGCACCACACGGTGAAGTCCAGGACCTGGACCCTGACCAGCAGGACGACCGTCCACAAGAAGAAGAACTGACCGACCAGAACCCACCGGTGGTGTCCGCGCCGGGTTTCCGGCACGGACACCACCGGGGATTGGCTTCCCCACAGATGAGCACCGTCAGTGTTGTGATCCCCTGCTACAAGTACGGCCATTTCCTGGCCGACTGTGTGAGCAGCGTCCTGGACGAGCAGGACGGCGTCGACGTCCGGGTGCTCATCATCGACGACGCCTCGCCCGACGACTCGGCGGAGGTGGCGCAGAAACTGGCCGCCTCCGACCCGCGGATCGAGGTCCACGTCCACGAGACCAACAAGGGGCACATCGCCACGTACAACGAAGGCCTGCTGGAGTGGGCCGACGGCGACTACGTGGCCCTCCTCTCGGCCGACGACCGGCTGGTCCCGGGCGCCCTGGTGCGGGCCGCGGCCCTCCTTGACGCCCACCCCGAGGCCGGTTTCGCCTACGGGCGCCCCCTGCGCTTCCAGCACGGCGGCCCGCTGCCCAAGGCCCGTACCCGCAGTACCGGTTCGGTCGTCTACCCCGGGCACTGGTGGCTGGACCGGCGGTTCCGCGAGGGCACCGGCTGCATCACCTCACCGGAGGTCGTCGTCCGCACCGGCCTCCAGCGCAGGGTCGGCGGCTACGACCCGGCGCTGCCGCACGCCGGCGACATCGAGATGTGGATGCGGCTCGCCGCGCACGCCGACGTCGGCTACATACGCGGGGCCGACCAGGCCTTCTACCGCGTCCACGGCAAGAACATGTCCACCGTCGACTTCGGCGGCCAGCTCGACGACCTGCGCCAGCGGCTCGTGGCCTTCGACTCGGTGCTCGCCAAGTGCGGCGACCGGCTGCCCGACGCCGACCGCCTGGCCGACCAGGTCCACACCCGGCTCGCCCGCTTCGCGCTGCGCCGCGCCTACCGGGCCTACGACCGCGGACGCACCGGCGTCGTCCCGGTCGACGAGTGCGTGGCGTTCGCCGAGGAGTGCCTGCCCGGCTACCGGGCCCTGCCCGAGTACCGGGCGCTGCGGCTCAGACGGCGGATCGGGCCGAAGGCCATGCCCTACCTCCAGCCGCTGGTGTGGTCGGCCGTGGCCGAACGCGGGCGCGAGTGGCTGTGGTGGGAGTCCTGGAAGCGCCGCGGCATCTGATGAGCCACCTGTTCCACTCAGCTCACGACGGGCACCGGCTCGGTGCGACGGCGGCGGCCCGGGGCGTCCTTGCGCCGGCTCAGCAGGAACCGGTCCAGCCACAACGCGCCGAGGACTCCGCCCGCCGCGCCCAGCAACGCCGTACCCGCGAGGCCACGGCTCTTGTTCCCCTGCACCTGGGCGGCGCTCGGGGAGGTCAGGACGGTCGCGGTGATCCGCGCCCCGGCCGGCACCCCCTGGGCCTTCTGCAACGCGTCGACATGACGGGTGTAGACGTCGATGATGCGGCTCACGGACGTCACCGCGGCCTCGGCACCGGACGCCTGCGACTGCACCTGGAGGGAGGGGATCAGATAACGGGGCGTCGCACTGGTGCCGCTGTTGCGGGGCACGAGGTGGTAGGTCCCGCGCACACCGGCCGCCTTCAACTCCCTGGCTCCGGCCGGGGATTCCAGCTGCCGTACCACCCCGTAGGAGAGCACGGCGAGCGGCGGCTGGAGGTTGGTGAGCTGGTTGGGCTGGTTCTGCGTCACCGGAGGCTTGAGCACCACCACCGCGGAGCCGACGAACTGGGGGGCGGGGCGCACCACGTGGTAGGCCCCGGCAGCCGTCAACAGCAGCGCCACCACGAGGACGTACCAGCGGCGGAGCAGTGCGTCGGCGACGTTCCCGGGCGACATGTGAGTTCCTTCCGTCGCCCCCGATACTGGCAGGACATGTGTCCGGATGCCACCGAAAGGAGGAATGGTTCGTGAGCATTGGTGAGATATGGGCCATTCTGCGCCGACGGTGGTACTTCATGGTGCCCTTCACGGTGCTCAGTCTGCTCGGCGGCGCCTATCTGTACGAGACGGTCCCGGTCTCCTACCAGTCGCAGAGCTCGGTCGCGCTGCTGGACTCCTCGGCCGTCGCCCGGCTGGCGCCCACCTTCGGCAACCCCATCTCGAACGCGGGCGGTTCGCTGATCGTCACCGCCGACGTGCTGATCAGAACCCTCGAATCGAGCGACGCGGCCAAGGAGTTGCACGGCAGGGGCGTCACCGACCCGTACACGACCGGCTTCGCCCCGGACAGCGAGAGCCCGCTTCTGGTGCTCAGCGTCACCGGGACCGACCGGGAGAAGGTCCTCAAGGAGACCGACATCCTGACGGCCTTCGCGGGCGAGCAGCTCGACGCCCTCCAGGCCGCCGCCAAGGTGCCGCCCGCCTACCTCGTGCAGACGGCCCCGGTGGTCCTGCCGCAGACCCCGGTGGCGGAGTCGAAGAACCGCTACCAGGGCATCGCAGCCGTCGTCATCGGAGGCGTGGTCAGCGCCTTCCTGCTGTCGATCCTGATGGAGGGCGTGACGGTCGTACGGCGCCGCCGCAGCGCCGCCGCCCGGACACGCCAGGCCCGCGCTCCCACCCGCGCACGGGTCGGCTGGCTGAACCGAAGGGTCGACGCCACCGCGATCCTCACCGTCTACCTGGTGCTGGCCCTCTTCATCCCCTCGAACCTGGCCCTGCCCGCCCTCGGCGGCGTCGGCACCCCGGCCAACGTCTTCGCCCTGCTCGGCCTGTTGTGGTACCTCGCCACCTGGCTCGGCGGCCGCATCCTGCCCGCCCCGGGCACCAGGCTCGTCCGGGTCTCGATGTGCGTCCTCGGCACGGCCGTCCTCATGGCCTACATCGCGGACGCCATGCGCGAGAGCTCGCACCAGGAGATCCTCGGCGCCGACCGCGGGCTCATCGGCTACCTGGTGTGGGTCTCGCTCGTCGTCCTGACCTCCGCCGCCATGCAGGAGCGCGGCCGGCTGGACGTCCTGATGCGCCGGGTGGTCGTCCTGGCCTCCGTCGTCGCCGCGATCGGCTTCTACGACTTCTTCGCCGCCACCAACATCGCCGACTCCATCCACATCCCCGGCCTCCAGACCAGCGTGGCCCAGGTGAGCGTCATGGACCGCGGTGCCTTCACCCGGCCCCGGGCCACCACGGCCCAGCCGCTGGAGTTCGCCGGCATGCTCGCCATCCTGCTGCCCTTCGCGATCCAGCAGGCCTTCGACCCGGTACGGCGCCACCGCCACGTCCTGCGCCGCTGGGGCCCGGTGGTGCTCATGGGCGGCGCGCTGCCCCTGTCGGTGTCGCGGACCTCGATCGTCGGGCTGCTGCTGGTGGCCCTGGTGATGGTGCCGCGCTGGAAGCCGGCCCGGCGCTGGGCCGCGATCGGGGTGATGACCGCCTCCGTGGCCGTGTTCAAGGTGCTCGTCCCCGGGCTGATCGGCACCATCACGGGCCTGTTCGCGTCCTTCCTGTCCAACTCGGACAGCAGCACCCAGGCCCGCACCGTCAAGTACAGCGCGATCGTGCCCTATCTGAAGGAACACCCGCTGTTCGGGCGGGGCTTCGGCACCTTCACCCCGGACCTGTACTTCTTCACCGACAACCAGTACATGCTGACCCTGGCCGAGATGGGGGTGCTCGGACTCGTCGCCCTGCTCGTCCTGTTCGTCACCGGCATCCACCACGGCGGCGCGATCCGCAGGCTCGCCCGCGGCGAATCCGACCGCGAGCTCGGGCAGGCGTTCTTCGCCTCCTCGCTGGTCGCCCTGGTCAGCAGCGCCACCTTCGACTCGCTGAGCTTCCCCATGTTCGCCGGCATGTTCTTCCTGGTGCTGGGGGCGGGGGGCAGCTACCTCGGGTTCATCCGGCGCGAGGCGGCGGCCGCCGCTGCCCCAGCCGTGCCCGCCGAGACCGCCGAAGACCGGCTTCCCCAACTCGTGGAGTCCCGTTGAGCCCCGTCGCCGTCATCGTCGTCACCTGGAACAGCGCCGAAGTGCTGCCCGGCTTCCTCGCCGCCCTCCCGGACGGCATGGCCGGCCTCGACTGGCGGCTGGTCGTCGCCGACAACGACTCCGCCGACGACACCGTGGAGGTCCTCGCGAAACTGGCCCCCGACGCGACCCTCGTGCAGACCGGCCGCAACGCCGGGTACGCGGCCGGGGTCAACGCGGCGTTGCAGGCCGCCGGTGACCTGGGGGTGGCCCTGATCTGCAACCCCGACATCCGGATGCGCCAGGGCTGCGCCAAACGTCTCGTCGACAGCCTCGGCGACGGCGTGGGGATCGCCGTACCCCTGCTGTACGAGGAGGGCCGGGACACCCCCCACCACTCGCTGCGGCGGGAGTCGAGTGTGCTGCGGGCCCTGGGGGAGGCCGTGATCGGCAACCGGCGGGCCGGGCGGTTCCCGCGGCTGAGCGAACTGGTCACCGACCCCGGGGCGTACGAGCGGCCCACGCGCGCGGACTGGGCCACGGGCGCGCTCATGGCCGTCTCGGCCGAGTGCCGGGCCGCCTGCGGGCCCTGGGACGAGTCCTTCTTCCTCTACTCCGAGGAGACCGAGTACTGCCTGCGCGCCCGGGACCTGGGCTGGGCCACCCAGCTGGAGCCGTCCGCCGAGGCGGTCCACCTCGGCGGCGACTCGCAGGTCTCGCCCCGGCTGTGGTCCCTGCTCACGGTCAACCGGGTGCGGTTGTACCGGCGGCGCCACGGAGCCGTCGCGACCGCCTGCTTCCGGGCCGCCGTGCTGCTGCGGGAGACGTCACGGGCCGCCCTGGGCCGGCCTGCCAGCAGGGCCGCGGTCTCCGCGCTGCTCCGCCCGGGCGCGCTCAGCTAGACCACGTCGTCCAGAAGCTCCCCGGGTTCACCAGGTACCGCACGGTGGCGTGCGGGACATGGCGGACGGTGTGCCCGCGGCTGTAGCGGTACACGAGCTCCCAGTCCTCGCGCGGCAGCACCTGCGGGGTACGGCGCAGCCGGCTGAAGCGCAGGGAGCCGTCGCGCCGGGCGACGAACGCGTTGGTGTCCAGGAAGGACTCCCGGGCGGCCCGGCGCCGGTCGAACTCCACCGACAGCACGTCCCGTTCGGTGCCGTCGGGGAGGACCCGGCGCAGCGCGGTGTAGACGCCGTCGGGGCCACCGGGGGACTCCAGGACGGCCAACGCCCGTTCCAGGTGGTCGGGTTCCCACAGGTTGTCGTCGTCCAGGAACGCCACGTACCGCGAGCGGGTCAGACGGATGCCGACATTGCGCACCACACCCGCCACGGCGGTGTTGCGGGCCAGCGAGACGGCGAACAGCCGTGGGTCGTCCGGGAGTTCGGGGAGGCCCGCGCCGTCGTCCACGACGATGACGACCTGGTCGCGCACGGTCTGGGCCAGTGCCGAGGCGACCGCCGCCCGCAGCGCCTCGGGGCGCCGGTGGGTCGCGATGACGGTGGCGACGAGGGCCTCGGGCACGGGCCCGACGACAGCCGCGAGGCGGCGGGTCTCGGCGTCCTCCAGGCGGCGCAGCCGCACCGCGGAGGGCAGGAGCAGGACCTTGTTGCGCAGTTCGAAGAGGACGAGCCAGCCGAAGGCGCGCTTGAGGAGCTCCCAGGGGGCGCGGGCGATGCGTCGCATGATCCTCTTCCTCAGCCTGCCGGTTCGGGGGTGATGGGGGTGCCGTCGGAGAACCGGTTGCCGCGCCAGACGTTGCCCGCGCCGCCCGCGTTCCAGGCGGTGACCGCTCCGTAGGCGCCGGAATAGCGGTGGTACCGGGTGGAGAACACGTTGTTCGTGACGGTGATCCCGGTGGCGCCGTCGCCGCCGCCGTACAGGGCGTAGGCGCCGCCGGCCAGCAGGTTGCCGTCGATGACGGTGTTGGAGACGTGCCCGGTGTCCGCGAACAGGCCCACGGCGGCCGACGCGCCCTGGTCGACGGGGACCGGGTTGAGCAGGGTGTTGTGCCGGACGACCAGCGTGCCCTTGCTGCCGCCGCCGCTGATCACCGCGTCGGTGTGCTGCCACTCGCCGCCGTTGTTGCGGAAGGGGACCAGGCCGTGGACGTAGTTGTCGTGGAGGTTCCCCTGGCCCATGGACAGGGCGTTGCCGAACACCGAGATGTCGCACCAGCCGACCTCGATGGAGCTGCTGCCCATGTTGGAGACGGCGTAGTTCACCCCGCCGTTGTCGGGACCCTTGCCCGGCACCGCGGTGATCGTGGTGTGCAGGACCCGCAGCCCGCTGTAGCCGGGACGCAGGTTGATCCCCCACCAGTTGGTGGAGGTGATCCGGCTGTCCACGACCGTCACGTTGTTCGCGTAGACGTCGAGCGAGCCGGTGATGTCCTGGCCCCTGATCACGGCCCCGTCGGTCCTGACGCTGATGTTCCCGGCGGCGCGGGGCCTGAGCCGGACGCGGGGGCCGGTGTTGCCGGCGTCCGGGAAACCGGCTTCCGCGCCTCCCGCGGTGGGGGCCGGGGCGGTGCCGGGAGAACGGGCGGGCGCGGACGGCCTGGGCCTGTGGGTGGGCGTCGCGAGAGTCGGAGCGGAGGAGGCCGAGGCACTCGGGGAGGGCGTCGGGTCGGCGGCGACCCGGGGTGCCCGCGTGGGCGCCGGGTCGGAGCGGTCGGCCGTCTCACCGCCCGAGGAGCACGCGGCCGTCAGTAAGAGCGCCAGGCCGAGGAGGAGTCGGCGGAGCGTGGTCATACGGTCTCCGGGGTCCGGGAGCCGAGCAGGAAACGGCGGCTGGGCAGCACGCACACCACGTAGCAGGCGAGGGCGGCCGCGCCGATCACGAACAGGGCCAGGGTGCCCTCGCCCAGCAGCCGCTTGGCGCCGAGCAGCACCAGGGTCATCGCCACGCCACCGAGGAAGGGCCAGGCGCAGGCCCGCGCCATGGGGGCGAGGCCGATCCCGGCGCGGGTGAGGGCGTGCAGGAAGACGGGGACGACGAGCCCGGCGCCCACCAGGACATGGCCCTGGGCGACACCCACGATCCCGCCGAGCCGGGCGCCGACGACCAGGACCGGGACGAGCGCGGCCACCCACAGGCCCTGCACGAGGATGAGCGAACGGCGCCGGCCGACCGCCACCAGACAGTCGTAGGTGAGTTCGCAGACGATGCGGATCAGGCCCAGGGCCATCAGCCACGGCAGCGCCTCGGCGGCGGGCAGCCACTTGCCGCCGTAGACGAGGTGGATGACCGGGGCCGCGAGACCGCCCAGCAGGACGCACAGCGGCACGGTGCCGGTGACCAGGACGCCCAGAGCCCGGCTGAACCCCTGGGCCAGCGCCTTCGGCGAGTCGGCCAGGCGGGAGAAACCGGCGAAGGAGACCCGCCGGGCCGCCTCGGAGATGACGCGCACCGGCCAGCCCGACATGTTGAACGCCAGGACGTAGAAGCCGAGCGAGATCTGGCCGAGGGAGGAGCCCACGACCATGGTGTCCACGTTGACCACGGCCAGGGCGAGCAGGCTCGCGCCGGCCAGCGGCAGCCCGAACTTCAGCAGGGCGCGGGCCTGTTCGCGGTCCCAGCCGAACCGCAGGGTTCCGGGAACGGCGATCGCGCAGCCTACGAGCGCGGCGACGTTGCCCGCGACCGCCCCGCAGGCGAAGCTCATCGCGCCCCAGCCGGCGAAGGCCAGCACCAGGGTCACGGCCGTGCTGAGGACGAAGTTCAGCGCGTCGATGACCATCCGCCTGCCCTGCGCGAACTCCCGGGTCAGGATGCCGGCGGGCACGTGTGCCACCGCGTCGATCACCAGGCACAGGCACATCACCCTGAGCACGTCCGAGGCGCCGGGCGAGCCGAGCAGCCGGGCCACCGTGGGCGCCGAGGCGAACAGCGCGACGTACAGCAGGCCGCTGGACAGCACGCTCAGGGTGAGCACGGTCGGTGCGAAGCGGCGCGGCTCGCCCTCCCAGCGGATGATGGCGAGGCCCACGCCCAGTTCGTTCGCGGACAGCAGGACCAGGAGCACGGTCTGGGCGATGCCGTAGACGCCCCATTCCGCCGGGCCCAGGGCGAACCGCGCCAGCAGGATGCCGGTGGCGAAGTTGCCGAGGCGCATGACCAGGGTGTTGATCAGGCTCCAGCGGGCCGCGGAACGGACCTTCGTGCCGAGGGAGGCGGGAACGGGAGGTGACGGGCTGTCGCCCGGCTCAGCTCTCTCGCTGTCCGGTGTGCGAACGCTGTCCATGTGTCGACTCCTCGTCGAGCGCGTCGGCGGCGGGCGCCACGGTCATGACGGACCGCCGGTCGCGCGGCCCTTCGGCGTGCCGCCGCTCGGCGGACCGCGACCAACTGGGCGGTGTCCGCAGGGCCATCGTCTGCTCGGCGACCGACTCGGCCGCCTCGCCGGCCGGCTCCGGGTCGGCGGCCGGCTGCACGGGCTCCTCCTCGCGCACGGACGGACGCGGCCGTCGGCGCGCCTCCGCGTAGAAGGTGGCGACGAGGCTGAGGACCAGACCGAGACCCCCGGCCATCACCATGTACTCGATGCGGGTCTTGGTCTGCGCGATCGGGTTCTGCGGGGCCACGATGGTCGACATGCGGATCATGGCGTCCGTCGTGACCGACTGCTGCTTCTGGAACTGCACCAGCCGCTCGCCCGCGTACGCGGTCAGGATGCGGTCCGACTTCAGGACGGCCTTCTTGTCGGTGCCGGTCACCGTGAGCCACATCAGCGGCCCCTGCGCGTTGTCGGCGAGCTTGGCCTCGAACGTGCCGGTGGCGCCACGGGACTTGAGCTCCCGCAGCGAGGCGTCGGAGTTGAGGTTGCGGGCCAGGCTGTCGGCCATGCCGGTCAGCGAGGTCTGGGTGCTGAGGAAGGGATTGCCGTCGTAGGCCTTGGTGGCCTTCTCGGAGTTCAGCAGGACCACCGTGCTCTGCGACTGGTAGGTGACCGGGACCGTCACCGCCACGGCCACGGTCAGGCCGACGGTCAGCAGCAGTCCCGGAAGCAGGACGTACCAGCGCCTGCGCATCACCCGGAAGATCTCAGCGAGATCCATGGTGGTCCCCCCTCGCGCCCAAACGTTCGACGAGCATATGTTGCAAGCGGATCATATGGGGAACGTTCGATCGGTGGGCCTCGGTCGGGTGTTCGCCGTGCCTCCCTCCAGCAGGACCTCGGCGATGCGGTCACTGGCGTGCCCGTCCCACAGTTCCGGCCGCCGCGGTGCGGGAGGCGCGTCGAGCACCCGGTGCACGACGGACACGATCCGGGACGGGTCCCGGCCGGCCAGCACGTTGGTGCCCTCCTCGACGGTGATGGGACGCTCGGTGTTGTCGCGCAGGGTCACGCAGGGCACGCCGAGCGCGGTGGTCTCCTCCTGGATGCCGCCCGAGTCGGTCAGCACGACACGCGCGGCGTCCTGGAGGGCGATGAAGTCCAGGTACCCGGCGGGCGGCACCAGCCGGATGCCGCCGGGCACGCCGATCTCGGCCAGCCGGCCGGCCGCGCGCGGATGCACGGGCAGCAGCAACGGCAGCCGGCCGGCGATCTCGCCGAGCGCCTTCAGCAGCCCGGTGAGAACCTCGGGATCGTCCACGTTGGCCGGGCGGTGCAGGGTCATCAGCCCGAACCCGCCCCTGCTCAGGCCGTGTCGGGCGAGGACGTCGGAGGCCCTGGCCCGCTCCAGGTTGGCGAGCAGCGTGTCGATCATGACGTTGCCGACCAGGTGGATCTGGTCCTCCCGGTAGCCCTCGGCGCGCAGGTTGTCGGCGGCGTCGGGGGAGGGGGCCAGCAGATAGTCGCTGACCCGGTCGGTGGCGACCCGGTTGACCTCCTCGGGCATGCCCCAGTCCCGGCTGCGCAGCCCGGACTCGACATGGGCGAGCAGCGGGCCGGCCTTCGCGGTGACCAGGGCGCAGGCCAGGGTGGAGTTGATGTCGCCGACCACGACGACGATGTCCGGGGCGAGTTCGGCGAGCAGGGGCTCGAACGCGGTCATCACGCGTCCGGTCTGCTCGGCGTGGCTGCCGGAACCGACCCCGAGGAAGCGGTCGGGCGGGCGGATGCCGAGATCGGCGAAGAACACGTCGTTCATGGCCGGGTCGTAGTGCTGGCCGGTGTGCACGAGGATCACCTCGGCGCCCCGGCTCTCCAGGGCGTCCATCACCGGTTTGATCTTCATGTAGTTGGGGCGGGCCCCGGCGACGCAGACGATGCGCGGCATGGTTCAGAGCACCTCGATCGTGGGTCCGGACGGCAGCCGGCGTCGGCAGTCGAGGACGAAGGGGGCGTGTTCGGCGACGAGTTCGTAGTCGAAGCTGTCGTGGTCGGTGAGCAGGACGACCACGTCGGAGGCCGCGAGCTCCTCCGGGGTGACGTCGACCCGCACCAGCCGGGTGTCCACCGGCAGGCTCTCCACGACGTGCGGATCCGCCGCCCGGACCTGGGCGCCCATGTCGAGCAGCAGTTGGGAGATGCGCAGGGCGGGCGACTCGCGGGCGTCGCCGGTGTTCTTCTTGTAGGCCAGGCCGAGCAGCAGGACGCGCGAACCGTTGACGGAGCGGCGCCGCTCGTTGAACAGGTCGCTGACGCGGCGAGTCACGTACTCGGGCATGTGGTTGTTGATGTCGTTGGCCAGTTCCACGAAGCGGAAGCTCTGGCCGAGTTCGCGCTGTACCCGCCAGGACAGGTACGACGGGTCGATCGGCAGGCAGTGGCCGCCGACGCCGGGCCCCGGTGTGAACCGCATGAAGCCGAACGGCTTGGTGGAGGCCGCGTCGATGGCCTGCCAGACGTCGATGTCCAGGTGGTGGGCGAACATCGCGATCTCGTTGACCAGCGCGATGTTCACGTGCCGGAAGGTGTTCTCCAGGAGCTTGGCGAGCTCGGCCTCCTTCGGCGAGCCCACCGGCACGGTGGTGTCGACGAGTTCGGCGTAGAAGTCCTGAACGGCCTTCAGCGAGGCCTCGTTGACGCCGGAGACGACCTTCGGGGTCTCCTTGAAGCCCCACACGGTGTTCCCGGGGTCGATCCGCTCCGGGCTGTAGCCGAGCTGGAAGTCGGTGCCCGCGGTCAGGCCCGAGCCGTCCTCCAGGATCGGCGCGAACATCTCCTGGGTGGTGCCGGGATAGGTCGTCGACTCCAGGACGACGGTCGCCCCGGGTCTCAGGTAGCGGGCGAGGGTGACCGCCGACTCGCGGATGTACCGCAGGTCGGGGGTGCCCTCGTGCAGCGGGGTGGGCACGGTGACCACGGCGACGTCGAAGCCGCCGCAGTCCCGGGCCGCCTCGCTCGGCCGGTAGGCACCGCTGTCCAGGACCGCGCGGATCCGCTCGGAGGTGACGTCCTCGACGAAGGACTCACCGGCGGCGAGGCTCTTGACCCGCCGGGAGTCGACGTCGTACCCGATCACCTCGTGGCCGACCTCGGCGGCCCGGATGGCCAGCGGCAGACCGACGTATCCCTGTCCAACCACGACGACACGCATCAGTGACTCCTGTTCGCGGGAGCGGCCTGCGGGGTGATCCGGATGAACTCCCGTGCCGTCATGAGAAGGAAGGCGGTGTTGGTGGTGAGGTAGCGCTTGCCCAGCCGGCGCGGCTCCTGGAGCGCGCGGTAGAGCCACTCGACGCCGAGCCGCTGCCAGGACGCGGGGGCCCGCCTGGTGACCCCGGCGAGGATGTCGAAGGAGCCGCCGACGCCGTGGACCACGCGGGCACCGGTGCGCGCGCCGTGGGCGGCGGTGAAGATCTCCTTCTTCGGCGAGGTCATGCCAAGGAAGAGCATCTGGGCGCCGGAGCGCGCGATGCCGTCCGCGATCTCCTCCTGCTGGGAGTCGTCGAAGTAGCCGTTGCGGCTGCCGGCGACCTTGAGGCCGGGGAAGCGGTCGGCCACCCGGCGCAGCATCTCCTCCAGCACCTCCTCCTTGGCACCCAGGAAGTACACCGAGATGCCCGCCGACTCCGCCTCGGCCAGCAGCCGCAGGAACAGGTCGATACCGGCCACCCGTTCGGGCAGCGGGGCGCGCAGGACCTTGCCGGCCCAGACCACGGCCTGGCCGTCGGCGAGGACCAGGTCACAGCCGGATACGGCCTCGGCGAGCCGGGCGTCGCGCCGCATGTTCACCAGCTTCGCGGCGTTGACCACGCCGATCTCGAGCTGTCTGCCGTCCCGCACCGCGGCCAGGCAGCGCTCGAGGGTCTCGTCCATCGTCAGCGGGTCCACTTCGACCCCGAACAGGGACTGGCGGTCGTTCATATGAGGCCCCCCTGCCAGGCGTAGAGCATCCAGCCGAACTCGTACGGCCGGCATTCGCGGTCCACGGAGAGCGGACGGTAGACCCGGTCCAGGGTCTTCAGGCGCAACCCCGGGGCAACCCGGGTGGAGAGTCCGCGGGCGGCGCGTACGGCCTTCTTCGGGTCGCCCCGGTAGACCTTGCGCCAGGTCACGCCGAGCTCGTCGAGGATCAACGGCTTCGGGTCCGCGGCCAGTTCGGGCGCGTCCGTCATCCAGCGCAGGCCCTTGCGGATCGCCGGGCCGAAGTCGCTGCCGCCGGCGTCGGTGAGGTCGAACAGGGCGGTCGGCGCCATCGCGTGCTGGTGGACGCTGTAGACCGGGTAGCCCTCCACGACCTGGCCGGTGCGCGCGTCGTAGTGCCACCACCACTGCCCGCCGTCGCCCTGGAGCTCGCAGATGCGGGCCGCACACGCCTCGGAGGCGGCCAGCGCCTCAGGGTCGCCGTCGCCGCTCGCGTGCGCACGGGCGAGGGCCTGGAGCGGGTACGTCTGGTCGGCGAAGCAGGCCACGTGCGCCCGGTACCAGGGCACCAGGCCGGGGCCGGTGGCGTGCGGGAAGAGCGGGCTGTCGCCGACACGGGCCCGCAGCAGGCGGTCACGCACTGCGGAGAAACGTCTCTCCACGTCGACCGTGCTGCGCACCGCGGCCATGGCGGACAGCACCCAGGCCGCCTCGACGGTGTACTGCGGCCGCCCGTCCTCGTCGAGGGCGTCGACCCGGGCCAGGGCGTCGGACAGCTTGGGGTGTCCGGTCTCGGCGGCGGCCCAGGCGATCAGTGCCGCGTCACCGAGGTTGGTGACGCCGGGCAGCGACTCGATCAGCAGGCCCGTGAACTCCTCGGCGGTGCGCCCGCCGAGGACCGCGCGCTGGCGGTCCTCCGGAAGGAACCGGACACCGAGCGCGGTGATGGCCGCGTAGCGGGTGCTGGTCCCGCGCCGCTCCAGGGTCCAGGAGCCGGCGGCCGTCCGCCGTCCGGCCATGGTGAAGGCGAAGGCCTCGCCGCCGGGCAGCAGCATCGACGGCAGCCCCGACTCGGCGACCGTGAGGAGTCGTCGGGCGAGTGGGAGCAGCGTCGGTTCCTCATGGCCGAGCGCGGCCAGACGTGTGATGCTCATCGGTTGGACACACCAACCCCCCTGTTTTTGCGCAGACTTGTGAGCGCCACGGCACGGACGGCCGGGCGGTGGAAGGCAGGCGGACGTCAGGCGTCGGAGCTGGTGCCGACCCTGTTTTCAGACATAGGTGTTTCCACCCGGTGACCCCCCTGGGCACTACTGGTTCGTGTGCTCATTGTGCTTGGTCTGCACAGTTCGCACACATGTTATGCCGGTGAATGTTCGAAGATTTGCGATTTGGCGGAAACAGGAGTCATGCGCGCTCGACGAGTCCGCCGTCCTTCTCGTCGTACCGCGCACCCGTCTCAGGACATTCCCAGGCCCCCGGCTCGCCCTCCCGCTCCACCAGTCGTACGCCGGCCCGCCCCACCCAGCCGATGCGGCGCGCCGGAACACCGGCGACGAGCGCGTGGTCGGGCACGTCACGGGTCACCACCGCGCCCGCCGCGACCAGGGCCCAGCGGCCGACGCGCACCGGAGCCACGCACACCGAACGGGCCCCGAGGGAGGCCCCTTCGGCCACCTCCACCGCCACGGCCTCCCAGTCGCCGCCGCGCTTGAGCCTGCCCTCCCGGTCCACCGACCGGGGGAAGTAGTCGTTGGTGAGGACCGCGGCCGGGCCGACGAACACCCCGTCGCCGAGCACCGCCGGCTCGTAGACCAGCGCGTAGTTCTGGAGCTTCACGTTGTCGCCGATCCGCACCCCCGGGCCGACGTAGGCGCCCCGGCCTACGATGCACCCGCTGCCCAGCCGGGCGTCCTCGCGGATCTGGGCCAGGTCCCAGACCGTCGTCCCCGCGCCGATCGTCGCCGTCTCGTCGACCTGGGCGGTCGGCTGCACCTTGAAGTCCACCGGGCTGAACCCTTCGTCTCGTCGGCCATGTCCGGTCGTCGAACATGCCGACGGTGTCCATGGGGGATCGAGTCTGATCACCCCGGCGACGGAATACCAGCCTCCGTTCGTGAGTCCTCGCCGGTCGGGGCCGGAACCGGTCGGCGGCACCCTCGTCGGGCGAGCGGCGCATGCACGGAACCGGCCGACGGCAGCCGCGTCGGGCGAGCGGCGCATGCACGGGAGCGCCGGCACCTGTCGGGCCCCGCTCGTTCTCGGCCACCGGCCCGGCCGGGCCTCGTCCGGCGGTCGGTGCACGGGCAGGGCGACGCATCGGCGGCATCGCGCGCCGGCGGCGGTGCTCGACGAACCGGAAGCCCTCCGCCCGCGCGCCCGACCCCTCACGCCGGCCGGGGATCGACGTGGATCTTCGGTCCCGGACCGGCGCCGGGCGGCCGTTCGCCGGCGAGCACCGGGCCGATCGCGTCCAGCGCCACGGTCGCGGCCACCAGCGGCCGCGGGTCGACGAGCTTCTCGGCGTAGGCCCTGATGACCGCGTCGAGCCCGGGGGAGGCCGACAGCACACCGACCGCCGTCACGTCCTTGAGGACGAGCGCCCGGGTGTCGATCCTGCTCGGCTCGGCGGCCAGCCCGATGTACACGAGCCGGCCGCCCGGTTCGACCAACTCCTGCGCCCGGGCGGGCAGGCGGACCGCGTTGGTGGCGTCCACGACCGCGTCGAACGGCAGGTCGGGCAGCGTGTCCTCACGCCAGGCGTGCGACAGGCCCAGGGCGCGCGCGAAGGCGAGGGAGTCCTCCGTGGCGCCCATCAGGTGCACCTCCGCCCCGGCTGCCCGGACGAACAGCGCGACCAGCAGACCGATGGTGCCGGGCCCCAGCACCAGGACCCGGTCGCCGGGCCCCGCAGCGGTCGCCCTCGCGGCCCGCAGGGCGTTGCCACCGGGTTCGACGAGCGCGCCGAGCACCGGGTCCACGGAGTCGGGCAGGGCGTGCAACGACGCCGCGGGAACGGCGAGTTGTTCGGCGAGGGCACCCGCACGGCCGCCCCGGATGCCCACCTCCTCGCGCTTCTCGCACACGTGCTGCACCCCCCGCCGACAGCGGCGGCAGGACCCGCAGCCGAGCATCGTGTCGCCCATGACCCGGCGCCCGACCCAGCCGGGATCGACCCCGGCCCCCACCGCACGCACCCGGCCCGCCCACTCGTGGCCCAGCCGCATCGGGTAACCGGCGTGTCCCTGGTGGAGATAGGCCATGTGCCCCGTGAAGAACTCCAGGTCGGTGCCGCACACGCCGACCCGCTCGACGTCGACGACGACCTCACCGGGCACGGCCACGGGCCTGGGGACCTCTCGGACCGCGAACTCGCCGGGGGCCGTGAGGACGAAGGCACGCATGTGCCGGTCAGCGGCCGAGGGGGCGTTCACCGCAGGGGCTCCCGCAGCGGGCCGGGGGCGTCGCGGATCTCCCCGGCGGCGTCGACCGGCGTCCGCAGCGGGGTCCGGTACGCCGGCGCGCTCACGCTCACCGCCCCCGAGGGAACCGTCGGCGAGATGGCGTAACCGGGCAGCGCCAGGCAGCTGACGCCGGTCTCGTTCCACGGGTCGTCCAGGGCGTGGCTCCGCCGGCGCGGGCCCTGTGGCTCGCGGGGCAACTCCTCGGCCGTGCACAGGGTTCGGGGCGTCCGGCGCTGCGGGAGCACCGAGCCGATCCATCGCCGTACGGCGTCGAGGGCGCCCAACTCCTGGGCGGGCAGCGCCTTTCCGGCTCCGGTCGCGCGGGCGGGGTCTCGGCCGCCGGCCGTGGAGGTCAGCCGGGCGGCACCGGAGCGCGGGTCACCTTCGGCGCGGTGGACGACCTGGCGGCCGACCAGGACGGCGTGGTGGGCCGTCCCGCCGCATCGGGCGGCCGGAGCCTCCAACAGCGGCCGCACCCCCACGTGTTCGGGGCGGACCCCGTGGTGGGCGAAGGCCATCCGGCAGAACTCGTCTCCCGGCACGGAGCGGCCGCCCGGTTCCCGGCCGGCGAGCCCGGCGCGGCGTGACGCGGCCGGAGCCCGGTGCACGGTCGGCTCGGGACTGCCGACCGCCCGGGTGAGCTCGTCCGGCGCCACCCCGTCCGGGTGCCGGGCCGGCTCCTCGAGCAGGGCGGGCACCCGGTCCGGACCCACCGGCCCGGACCCCTCGGCACCTGCCGTGACGTGGGCTGTCGAAGCGGGGGACCGCTGCGTATGCTGCATGGCGTTCCGGATAGTAGACCGCTGTACCGATGACCGGAAAGAGCACCGGCGATGAACCTTCGCAGCGCGCAGTGGTACGGGGGACAGGACCGCAACGCCTACATCCACCGGGCCTGGATGCGCCGGGGCGTCCCGGCCGACGCCTTCACCGGCCGGCCCCAGATCGCCATCGCCAACACCGCCTCCGACCTCACCCCCTGCAACGCCCATCTGGACGAGGTGGCCAGGTCCGTCCGCGACGGCGTGCACGAGGCGGGCGGCATCCCGCTCGACCTGCCCGTGGTGTCGCTGGGCGAGACCAACGTGCGGCCCACGGCCATGCTCTGGCGCAACATGGCCGCGATGGCCACGGAGGAGATGCTGCGGGCCAACCCCCTCGACGGAGTGGTGCTGCTGGGCGGCTGCGACAAGACGATCCCCTCCCTGCTCATGGCCGCCGCCTCGGTGGACCTGCCCGCCGTGGTGGTGCCCGGCGGGCCCATGCTCACCGGCACCTTCCGCGGCACCCCGCTCGGCTGCGGCACCGACGTGTGGCGGCTGTCGGAGGAGGTCCGGGCCGGGACCCTGTCCCAGGAGCAGTTCACCCGCTCCGAGTCGTCGATGATCCGCAGCCGCGGGCACTGCAACACCATGGGAACCGCCTCCACCATGGCGCTGGTCGCCGAGGCCCTGGGCACGGTCGTCCCCGGGGTGGCCGGCACCCCGGCTCCGGACAGCCGGCTGCTGGAGGCGGCGCACGGCACCGGACGGCTGGCGGTGGAACTGGTGTCGGGCGACCGCCGCCCCAGCACCTTCCTGACCAAGGGGTCCTTCCACAACGCGATCGTGGCGCTCGCCGCGATCGGCGGCTCCACCAACGCCGTCGTCCACCTCCTCGCGATCGCGGGCCGGCTGGGCGTCGAGCTGACCCTGGACGACTTCGACCGCATCGGCTCCCGGGTGCCGGTCCTGGTGGACCTCCAGCCCGCCGGACGCTTCCTCATGGAGGACTTCCACCGGGCCGGCGGACTGCTCGCCGTGCTGCGCGAGGTCGCCGACCTCCTGGACCCGGACGCGCTGACCGTGACCGGGAAGCCACTGGTGGACCACCTCGACGACGCCCCGATCTGGGACGCCGAGGTGATCAGGACCCGGTCCCGCCCCCTGGTCGAGGAGGGCGGCATCGCCGTCCTGCGCGGCAGCCTCGCCCCCGACGGGGCGCTGATCAAGCCCGCGGCGGCCTCACCGCACCTGCTGCGCCACCGGGGCCGGGCGGTCGTCTTCGACAGCATCGAGGACTTCCACGCCCGCGTCGACGACCCGGACCTGGACGTCGACGCCGACTCCGTCCTGGTCCTGCGCGGCTGCGGCCCCAAGGGCTACCCCGGCATGCCCGAGGTGGCCAACATGCCGCTGCCCACCAAGCTGCTGGAGCAGGGGGTGCGGGACATGGTCCGCGTCTGCGACGGCCGTATGAGCGGCACCGCGTACGGTACCGTCGTCCTGCACGTGGCCCCGGAGGCCGCGGCGGGCGGTCCGCTCGCCCTCGTGCGGACCGGTGACGTCATCAGCCTCGACGTCGAGGCCCGCCGCATCGACCTGGAGGTGCCTGCCGGCGAACTCGCCGCGCGCACCCCGAACGCGGCCACCGTGGAGGGGTTCGCGAACCCGCGCCGCGGCTGGGAGCGGCTGTACGTCGACCACGTCCAACAGGCGGACCAGGGCGCGGACCTGGACTTCCTCGTCGGCTCCAGCGGCTCGGAGGTCAGCCGCGAGTCGCACTGATCCGGAAGAGGGCTCGGCGGGGTTCCGGCCCCGCCCCTGCCCACCTCGTGGACGCCCCCTTGACGTGCGCCCCGGCCCGATCGACACTCCAGACGGGAATCCTAGTGAACAGGTAGGGAAACATGAGGCGCCTTGAACCGGCCGTCGGCCGAGTGAGCCGTACCTCCCGGCCCTCGCCTCTCCTCACCTCCCGCCGTCACATCGATCTGCTGCGGGTCAGCAGCGCGACCAGGCCCCTGGGCTGAGCCCGGCCGCCGCCCACCTCCCTGTCCCGGCCCGCACCTTCGGCCCGACGACGCTTCCGCCGCGCGTACGTCTGCGCACCGACACCCCGGGGAGACCCATGTCCGTCACACCGCTCGCCCACGTCCCCGCCGTCCACCCCGCCCCCGCCTTCCGCGGCCGGATCGGACGGGACGCGCGCAGTGGGCACTACGCCGTGCCGCGCCGCTACCGGCTCCACCTGGCCGCCGCCTGCGCGGACGGCCTGCGCATCGCCGTCGTGCACAGCCTGCTCGGCCTCGACGACGTCTGTCCCGTGACCTTCCTGGACCCGGTCCCCGACTGTCCCGACGGCGGCCACTCCGCGCTGCGCCCGCTGTACGAGGCCAGCGCCCACCGGTACCCCGGCGCGGCCGTCGCGCCGGTGCTCAGCGACGACTGGTCCGGACGGATCGTCAGCACCCACGCCGCCGACATCACCCGCGACCTCGCCCGGCACTTCGGCGGCGGCCGCCCGGCGCTGTACCCGTGCGGAGCCGAGTCGGAGACCGAGGCCGTCGAGCGCATGTGCGGCGCCATCGGGCAGGCCGCGCAGCAGGCCGGTTCGGCGGGCGGCGGGGTACCCGAACGGGCCACCGCGCTGGAGCGGTTGCTGGACTCCCTCGGCTCGCTGGAACGCTGGCTGGTCGGACGCGACCACCTGATCCGGGATCACATCACAGCCGCCGACGTCGAGTTGTGGGTGGCACTCGTCCAACTCGACACCGTGCACCGCCACCACCTGGACGCCGACGCCGTGCGGCGCGTGGCCGACCACCCCACCCTGTGGGCCTACGCCCGCCGGCTGACCGCCCACCCGGCCTTCGGCGCCCACCTCGACCTCGACGGCATCGCCCGCCGCCACCATGCCCGCTGCCGGGGCCTGGAGGCCGCCGGGGCCGCCGTGCAGATCCTGGACTGGGCCGCGCACGCGGCTCGTAGCGCCTGACCGTTTCACCTGATGGACCGGCATTGACAGCGGTTCGGACGACTGCCTTAACCTACGGGTCCGACAAGGGCCTGTTTCAGCCACAGGGCCCCACGGGTTCCGAGAGACCCCCGAGAACAGCGACGGTGACCGACATGTACGCAGCTCCCAGGACGGCCGCACGCCGTTCCCCGGGCTGCGTACGGCCGTACGGCGACCCGCTGGTCGCCAACCGGGTCGTCGACCTGCTCCGCGTGAGCAGCGCACTGTGTACCGCACCGGGCCGTGCCCGCTGTCGGGGCTGACCTTCCGCCTACGCAGCCCCCGCGTTCCTGACGCACACCGCGTTCGCGGTGTGCCGTCGTCCGCCCCGCCCCCGGTTCCCGTGCGTCGCGTCCTGCGCCTGTAGTACGCCCCGTTCGCCGTGTCCCGGGGGAATCTCCCGACTCCGCCGGAGCTTCCTCATGAGTGAACCCCCAGGCGCCGCCGTGTCCGTCACCGAGGCACCGCCGCTGCCCGACGTACCGTCAAAACACCTCACAGCGCAGCGGGTTGTGCCACTGCGGCGGCCCGGACGCTGGATCGCCACCGCCGTCGTCCTGGTCCTGGCGGCCCAGTTCGTCCACGGTCTGGCGACCAATCCCTTCTACCAGTGGGACCGCTTCGGCTACTGGTTCCTGCGGCCGACCGTCCTCGACGGGCTCCTCATCACACTCGAAGTCACCGCCTACAGCGCGGTGCTGGGTCTGCTCGGCGGCATCCTGCTCGCCCTGGCCCGGCTTTCGAAGAGCCCGGTGCTGCGGGCGGTGAGCTGGACCTACGTCTGGGCGCTGCGCTCGATCCCGCTGATCGTCGTCCTGCTCTTCCTCTACAACTTCTCGGCGCTGTACAGGACGTTGAGCGTCGGCGTCCCCTTCGGGCCGGCCTTCTTCTCCTTCGACGAGTCCCGGCTCGCCACCGACATGGTCATCGCCGTGATCGGCCTCAGCCTCAACGAGGCCGCCTACGCGGCCGAGGTCGTCCGCGGCGGCATCCTCTCCGTCGACCAGGGCCAGCACGAGGCGGCCTCCGCCCTCGGCCTGCCCAAGAGCTACCAGTTCCGCAGGATCGTCTTTCCGCAGGCACTGCGCTCCATCACCCCGAACTACGTCAACCAGCTCATCGGTCTGGTCAAGAGCACCTCGCTGGTCTTCTACGTCTCGCTGCTGGACCTGTTCGGCACCGTGCAGTCCATGGGCGCCACCTACCCCGGCGACATCGTGCCCCTGCTGCTGGTCGCCACCGTCTGGTACCTGATCCTGACCAGCGCCGTCTCGGTCGTCCAGTTCTACGTCGAGCGGCACTACGCCCGGGGCGCCACCCGCTCCCTGCCGCCGACCCCGCTCCAGAAGCTGCGGGCCGGCCTCACCGACCTGCGCGCCCGCATCCGCAGGGAGGCCGCCGTATGACCGCCGCAGCTCTCGAAGTGCACGGTGTGCACAAGTGGTACGGCGCCCACCGCGTCCTGGACGGCGTCGACCTGACCGTACGCCCCGGCGAGGTCACCGTCATCCTCGGCCCGTCCGGCTCCGGGAAGTCCACCCTGCTGCGGGTCATCAACCACCTGGAGAAGCCGGAGATCGGCTACGTCAGCGTCAACGACGAGCTCATCGGCGTCAGGCGCCAGGGGGAGCGGCTCAAGGAGCTGAGCGAACGAGCCATCCTGACCCAGCGCAGCCGCATCGGATTCGTCTTTCAGAACTTCAACCTCTTCCCGCACCTGACCGTCCTCGACAACGTGGCCGCCGCCCCGGTGGCGACCGGCAGGCTCGGCAGGACGGAAGCGCAGGAGCTGGCCCGTGCGCTTCTCGGCCGGGTGGGCCTGGCCGACAAGACCGGCGCCTATCCACGCCAGTTGTCCGGCGGCCAGCAGCAGCGGGTGGCCATCGCCCGCGCCCTCGCCCTGCGGCCGGGCGTCATCCTCTTCGACGAGCCGACCTCCGCCCTCGACCCGGAGCTCGTCGGTGAAGTCCTGGCTGTCATCAAGGACTTGGCGACCAGCGGCACCACTCTCGTCATCGTCACCCACGAGATCGGCTTCGCCCGCGAGATCGCCGACCGGGTCGTCTTCATCGACGGCGGCCGGATCGTCGAGCAGGGGCCGCCCTCCGAGGTCCTGGACCGGCCACGGCACGAACGGACCCGGGACTTCCTGAGCAAGGTCCTCTGAACCTCTTTCCTCCCTCTCTCAACTCCTAAGGACAGTCATGCCTCTTCACCCCTCCCGGCGCAGCCTCGTGCGCGGCATCACCGCGGCCACCGCCGTCACCGCCCTCGTCGGCGGGCTCGCCGCCTGCGGCGGTGACAGCGACGCCGCCACCCGGACGACCGACAGCGCCGGCACGGTCACCGTGGGCCGGCTCTCCAACGGCGCCGCCAAGGAGACCACTCTCAAGGTCGCCGAGGTGAAGTCCATCAGCGCCGAACTGCCGGACGCCGTCAGAAAGAGCGGCAAGCTGGTCATCGGGTCCGGCACCCTCCCCTCCGGTTCGCCGCCGCTGGGCTTCGTGGGCAGCGACCAGAAGACCCTCACCGGCTCCGAGACCGACCTGGCCCGCCTGGTCGCCGCCGTCCTCGGCCTGAAGCCCGAGGTCAAGCGGTTCACCTGGGAGAACCTCTTCGTCGGCATCGACAGCGGCAAGGTGAACGTCGGCTTCTCCAACATCACCGACACCGAGGAGCGCAAGCAGAAGTACGAGTTCGCCTCCTACCGCAAGGACGACCTCGCCTTCGAGACGCTCAAGACGTCGAAGTGGACGTTCGACGGCGACTACGAGGCCCTCGCCGGGCAGACCGTCTCGGTCGGCGCCGGCA
Source organism: Streptomyces sp. NPDC091972 (assembly GCF_044756385.1). NCBI lineage: Bacteria > Bacillati > Actinomycetota > Actinomycetes > Kitasatosporales > Streptomycetaceae > Streptomyces > Streptomyces sp. NPDC091972. The sequence goes on from NZ_JBIVSV010000001.1 coordinate 365,655, forward strand.
CCAACCAGGAGCGGATCCTGCTGGAGTGGCGGAACAAGCTGGAGAAGGAGGGCAAGAAGCTCACGATCAAGTACTTCCAGGACAGTCCCAGCATCTATCTGGCCCTGGGCAGCGGCAAGATCGACTCCTACCTCGGCCCCAGCCCCAACCTCTCGTACCACGTCACCCAGACCGCGGGCACACCCAACGCGACGAAGATCGCGGGCCAGTACTCCGGTGCCGGTGACTCCCTCCAGGGCCTGATCGCCGCGACCGCCAAGAAGGGCAGCGGTCTCGCGAAGCCCCTCGCCGACGCGATCAACCACCTGATCGACAACGGCCAGTACGCCAAGTGGCTCGCCGCGTGGAACCTCTCCAACGACGCCGTGACCAAGTCCGAGGTGAACCCGCCCGGGCTGCCGCTCGACAACTCCTGACACTCAGTCACGAACCCGGCCTGCCTGCCTGTCGCCCAGGAAAGGAACTCCGCCTCCGTGGTCCAGCCCACCGAAGTCCGCGGAGGCGCAGCCTCCCCGGAGAGCGGCACAGCCGACGCCTCCGTCCTCGACAACGCCGTATGGGCCGCCCTCGACGGCCCGCACGCCTACCTCGCCGAACGCGTCGGCCGTGCCGCCCGCTACCCGGCGGACGTGTACGCCGTCGCCGCCCTCGCCGATCCCGGCGACCCGGCGGCATGGGCCGACCTGCACCACCTCGTCGGACCCGGAACGACCGTACGGATCAAGCCGGTCGAGCAGGTCCCGGAGGGGTGGGAGATCGTCGGCGGGGGAGTGGGCGTCCAGCTCGTCGACACCGCGCTGCGGGCCGAACCCGCCCCCGAGGCGGTACGGCTGGGGCCCGACGACGTCCCCGACATCCTCGACCTGGTCGCCCGCACCAGGCCGGGCCCCTTCCTCGAGCGGACCGTCGCACTGGGCACCTACCTCGGCATCCGGGACCGGGGACGCCTGATCGCGCTGGCCGGCGAACGGCTCAGGCCGCCCGGCTGGACCGAGATCAGCGCGGTCTGCACCGACCCGGCACACCGCGGCCGGGGCCTCGCCACCCGACTGGTCCGCGCGGTCGCCGCCGGCATCCGCGAGCGCGGCGACACCCCCTTCCTGCACGCGGCCGCGGACAACACGTACGCCGTCCGGCTCTACGAGTCGATCGGCTTCACGCTGCGCCGCCGCTCACCCGTCCTGGTGGTCCGCAGCCCGGGAACATCCCCTGGGAGCGCGGTGTTGTGACTCACGACGAGATCTGCCGGGCGCCGACGCGCACCCAGAAAGAGGAGGTGACGGGCGTGACCAGCGCACTCCGCTCCGCCCACCTCCACACCCGGCCGCACATCGATCTCCAGCGCGTGTCCGCCGCGCTCTGTTGTTCCTGACCCGTCACCTGCCTGCCCCCAGTCGCCGAGCCCTGCCCACCCACGGGCCGGCGCCCCGTACGGATCTCCAGGAAGGCACCCACCCGTGTCCCCTTCTTCTCCCCTGCACCTCGCCGTCGCCCTGGACGGCACCGGCTGGCACCCCGCCTCCTGGCGCGAGCCGGCCGCCCGGCCCCGTGAGCTGTTCACCGCCGGATACTGGGCCGACCTGGTCACCGAGGCCGAGCGCGGCCTGCTGGACTTCGTCACCATCGAGGACGGCCTCGGCCCGCAGTCCTCCCGGTTCCTCGACCCGGACGAGCGCACCGACCAGGTCCGCGGCCGTCTCGACGCCGTGCTGATCGCCTCCCGCGTCGCCCCGCTCACCCGGCACATCGGCCTGGTGCCGACGGCGGTGGTCACCCACACCGAGCCGTTCCACCTCTCCAAGGCGATCGCCACCCTGGACTACGTCAGCACCGGCCGCGCGGGTCTGCGCGTGCAGATCACCGCGCGCCCCGACGAGGCAGCGCACTTCGGCCGCCGCACCGTCCCGCGCATCGAGGCCTACGACAGCCCCGAGTCCCAGGGACTGATCACCGACCTCTTCGACGAGGCCGCCGACTACGTGGAGGTCGTGCGCCGCCTCTGGGACAGCTGGGAGGACGACGCCGAGATCCGCGACGCCGCCACCGGCCGCTTCATCGACCGCGACAAGCTGCACTACATCGACTTCGAGGGCAGGTACTTCAGCGTCAAGGGCCCCTCCATCACGCCCCGCCCGCCGCAGGGCCAGCCCCTGGTCACCGCCCTCGGTCACCAGACCGTCCCGTACCGGCTCATCGCCCGCCAGGCCGACGTCGGGTACACCACCCCGCACGACACCGAGCAGGCCCGGGCCGTCGTCGCCGAGATCCGCGCGGAGCAGGAGGCGGCCGGCCGCGCCGACGAACTCCTGCACGTCTTCGCCGACGTGGTCGTCTTCCTCGACGACGACCCCGCCGAGGCCGCCGCCCGCAGGGACCGTCTCGACTCGCTCGCGGGAGAGCCCTACCGGAGCGACGCCCGCGTCTTCACCGGAACACCGGCCCAACTCGCCGATCTGCTCGTCGAGTTCCAGGCGGCCGGGCTCACCGGCTTCCGGCTGCGTCCCGCGGTCCTCGGGCACGACCTCCCGGCGATCACCCGCGGCCTGGTCCCCGAGCTCCAGCGCCGGGGCGCCTTCCGCACCGCGTACGAGTCCGACACCCTGCGCGGCCGTCTGGGCTTCCGCCGCCCCGCCAACCGCTACGCCGCCGCCTGAGCCCTTGAGCCTTTGAGCCCTTGAGCCTCTGAGCCTTTGAGCCGGAAGGACCGCAGACCATGAGCAAGCCCCTGAAGCAGATCCACCTGGCCGCCCACTTCCCGGGCGTCAACAACACCACCGTGTGGAGCGACCCCGAGGCCGGCAGCCACATCGAGTTCAGCTCCTTCGTGCACTTCGCGCGGACCGCCGAACGCGCCAAGTTCGACTTCCTGTTCCTCGCCGAGGGCCTGCGCCTGCGCGAACAGGGCGGGAAGATATACGACTTGGACGTGGTCGGCCGCCCCGACACCTTCACGGTCCTGGCCGCGCTCGCCGCCGTCACCGAGCACCTGGGACTGACCGGCACCATCAACTCCACCTTCAATGAGCCCTACGAGGTGGCCCGCCAGTTCGCCAGCCTCGACCACCTCTCCGGCGGCCGCTCCGCCTGGAACGTCGTCACCTCCTGGGACGCCTTCACCGGCGAGAACTTCCGCCGCGGCGGCTTCCTCCCGCAGGAGGAGCGCTACTCCCGCGCCAAGGAGTTCCTCGCCACCACCCAGGAGCTCTTCGACTCCTGGCAGGGGGACGAGATCCTCGCCGACCAGGCCTCCGGCGCGTTCCTGCGCGACGCCAAGGCGGGCTCCTTCGTCCACAAGGGCCAGCACTTCGACATCCACGGCCGGTTCAACGTCCCGCGCTCCCCGCAGGGCCGCCCGGTCATCTTCCAGGCCGGGGACTCCGAGGAGGGCCGCGAGTTCGCCGCCTCCTCCGCCGACGCCATCTTCAGCCGGTACGCCACCCTGAAGGAGGGCCGGGAGCTCTACACCGACGTCAAGAACCGGCTCGCCAAGTACAACCGCCGGCACGACCAGTTGCTGATCCTGCCCGCCGCCTCCTTCGCCCTCGCCGACACCGACGCCGAAGCCGAGGAACTCGCCCGGACCGTCCGACGCCAGCAGGTCAGCGGCGCCACCGCCATCAAGCACCTGGAGTTCGTCTGGAACCGGGACCTGTCGTCGTACGACCCCGAAGGGCCGCTGCCCGACATCGACCCCTTGGTGAGCGAGGAGCACATCTCCCGGGGCCGCGCCCAGGTCCGCATGTACCGGGACCCGCTGGCCACCGCCCGCGAGTGGCGCGAGCTGGCCGAGGCCAACAAGTGGTCCATCCGCGACCTGGTCATCAACACCGGCAACCGGCAGAACTTCGTCGGCTCACCGGAGACGATCGCCCGCACCATCAACGAGTACGTGCAGGCCGACGCCAGCGACGGCTTCATCCTGGTCCCGCACATCACCCCGACCGGCCTCGACGCCTTCGCCGACAAGGTCGTCCCGCTCCTCCAGGAACAGGGCGTCTTCCGCACCGAGTACGAGGGCCCGACCCTGCGCCACCAGCTCGGCCTCGCACACCCCGACGACGTCAAGGGCGAGCAGCGGGTGGCCTAGCCCTGTTCGGACGGGTCACCGCGCCCGGTCGAGCTGGTGCTCGGGAGGGCTCACCGACCGTCCGTACGCGACCGCTTCGGCGCGGCCCCCGTCGCCGCGCCGAAGCGGAGGACCTCACCCGCGAAGACGACCACCCGCTCAGGCCCGACGACGAAGTCGGCGCACCACACACCGGGGCGATACTGGGGCGACCGTGACCTGCGCGCCCTCCATCTCACGGCGCTGGTGCAGGAGTTCGGCTCGACCTGCCTGGTCGCCCGCGCCGAGGACGGCATCCGCGGCCACCTGATCGGCTTCGTCACCCACGACCGCACCGGATACGTCCACCTGATCGCCACCCGCGACGACACCCGCGGCACCGGACTCGGCCGTACCCTCCACGAGGCATTCACCGAGGCCGCCCGCCGCCAGGGCGCGGTCCGCCTCAAGGCCATCACCTCGGTCACCAACCAGGGCTCCGTCGCCTTCCACCGCGCCCTCGGCTTCGACGCGCGCGTGGTGGAGGACTACGACGGCCTCGGCCGCCCCCACCACGGGCACGGTCGGGAAACTGCTGGGTGGCCGCGGCAGCCTGTTGTCGCGGGCCGCGATCCCGTATCGGGAGTGAGAGGCCTCTTGGACGCCGCGTGGCCGGAAGTACGTATCCCTCCCCCGAAGGTTACGTACTTCCGGCCATTCCCCCGGCGCCGGACAGTGGTCCAGCCTCGTCCGTGCGGCCCGACTGTGCTGTCACCAGCACATGACCGCGGTTTCCCCCGAACCCCACGCGGAGTACAGGCGCACACGGACGAAGTAGCGGCGGCCCTTGACGAGACGGGCCCTGAGCGTGGCGTTGTGCGGAGTGCCTCCGTCGTCCCGGCCGGCGAGGTAGCGGGCTTCTCCGTCCCGCTCCTCGAAGACCACGACGACGGTGTCGCTGTCGCCGAAGGTGCCCACGGTGTACTCGCGGGTCTCCGGCGGTTCCACGGTGAAGTCGGCCTGCCCGCCCGGGCCGAGCCCGAGCGGCGCGGACCGGAAGGGCACCAGCGCCGGCGGCCGGCCCGGTTCGGCCGGCGGGTACCAGCGCAGGACGTACTCCTTGTCGGCGGCCGACAGCGTGCCGGGCGGGTCGAGGCCCGCACGGTACTGCTCGGGCTCCAGGATCAGCCCCGCCTCGAAGGGATATTCCATGATCGACTGCGGGTCCCAGACGGAGCCGTTGACCTCGTCCGGGCCGAGCTTGCGCAGGATGTTGAAGAACGTCCGGTCCCGGCTCCAGAAGTTCGGCGGGCCCGCCAGATCGGCGTAGACGGCCTCGTCGTCCCAGTGGATCCCGGCGAACGGACTCTGGTGCTCGTGCAGCATGCCGAGCGCGTGCCCGATCTCGTGCAGGGCCGTCCCGCGCTCCCCCGGCGCGGTCAGGTCCCACCCGAAGTTCATGGTGCGGTCGTTCAGACCGACCAGGAGCGCGTCCTTGCCCACGGTCGACCAGGAGCCGTCGCCGATCTGGAACCCGATGCGCAGCTCGGCCTCCGAACGATCGCCGACCTCGGCGAACCTCACCCCGATCCCGAGGTCCTGCCACTCCTCGAAGCACTCGCGCACCACGTCCTGCTGCTCCTTGGCGCCACCCCACGACACCCGGCGGGACTGCCCGGTCCCCGGAACAGGAATGACCGACCCGTCGGTGTCGCCGTCGAAGAAGCAGTAGTGCAGGACCGTGCCGTTGACCCACATCCGGCTGCCGCCGATGAGCGCACTCAGCCGCTCGGCGGCCAGCCCCGGTGCGAACGCCGGAGCCGACTGCTGCGCGAGGGAGCAGTAGCGTGCGGTCATGGCGTTCAGCGTGCCCGTCGGGCGCCCCGGGGCGCCTGAGTCGGGGGCTACTCAAGTCCCCCTGTATCAGGACTGAGTAGCGGTGCTCTACCTTCCGTGACGACTTTCGAACCGGACGCGAAGACACTGGAGCTGCCCTGGCCGTTCACCGGCCGGGAGGACGAACTCGAGCTGGTCCGCAGGTCCATGACCGGGGGACGGCAGGGCATCGCGGTGACCGGGCCGGCGGGCCGGGGCAAGACCCGGCTCGTCACGGAGGCCGTGCGCGGGACGGACTGCACGAGGGTGGTGGGCGCGCCCGAGACCCGCGGGCTGCCGTTCGCCGCCTTCGCGCACCTCCTGCCGGAGACGGTGTCCCTGCACCGAGCCGTTCACCTCATGTCCTCCGTACGGCTGCTGCTCGTCGACGACGCCCACCTGCTGGACGACGCCTCGGCAGCCCTGGTCCACCAGCTCGCGGTGCACGGCCGCACCCGGCTCCTGGTCGTCGCCACCGAGGGCGCGCGGGCACCGGAGGCGATCTCCCGGCTCTGGACCGGAGAGCTCCTGCCGCGCCTCGCCCTGGAACCGCTGCCCCGCGAGGAGACCGCGCAGCTGCTCGCGGCCGGCACCGGCGGTCTGGAAGCCCTCACCGTCAACCGGCTGCACCGCCTGTGCCAGGGCGATCTGCGGCTGCTGCGCGAGCTGGTGGACGCGGTGCGCGAACGGGGACTGCTGCACCGGCTCCCGGACTCGACCGACCGGGAGTGGCGCGGGCCGGTGCCGGTCACCGCGACCGTGCGCGAGCGCACCGCGCACCTCCTCGACCGCACCGGTCCCGAACGGGAGACCCTGGACCGCCTGGCCTTCGGCGAGCCGCTCCCGACGGACGCGGACACGCTCGATCTCGCCGCCCTGGAGGCCCTGGAGGCCGACGGCCTGGTCCACGTCGGCGAACAGGGCGCCGTCCGCCTCGCCCATCCCCTGCACGGCCCGGTGCTGCGAGCGGCCGCCGGACGCCTGCGGGCCCGGCGGCTGACCGGCCCCCTGGACCGCTGCGCGGCCGCCCTGGAGGCCGAGACGGCCACCCTGACCCGGGCGATCGCCGAGGCGGACGTACGAGCCGTCCCGGCGCCCGTGGGGGAGTGGCTGGTGGCCGAGCACACCGGCATCCCGGCCCGGCACGCGGCCGTCCGGGCCCGCTTCGCCCGCCTGCGCGGCGAACTGCGCGAGGCCGCGGCCTGGGCCGCGCAGGGCCTGCGCGGCTCCCCGGACGCCGAGTCCTGCCGCCTCGAACTCGCCCTGGCGGCGGCCCAGTCGGGCGATCCGGAGCACACACCGGGCCCGACCGGCGCGGCCACCGGCGACGCCGCCCCGCCCCCGGCCGAGCCGGGCGGCGGCCGGCCGGACATCGCCGCCGCCACCTGGCGGGCCGTCGCCCGCGGCGATCTCGACGCGGCCCTCGGGACGGCCGACCCGTACGACGCCGTCCGCCTCGGCGTGCCCGACCGGGCCGTCGGCCGGCTGAGCGGTGTCCTCGCCGACCACGCCGAGGCCCTCGCCCGCGGCGACGGTCCCGCCCTCGACGAGGTCGCGCGGACTTTGGAGGAGCGCGGTTTCCTGCTCTTCGCGGCCGAGGCGTACGCCCAGGCCGTAGGGGCGCACCGCGACCCGAGCGCCGCCCGCACCTCACGCACCAGGGCCGCCGCGCTGGCCCGGCGCTGCCAGGGCGCCCGCACCCCGGCCCTGTCCGGGCTGGTCCTGGGCGAACTCACCGCCCGCCAGCGGCAGATCGTCACCCTCGCGGCGGCCGGACTGAGCAACCGCCAGATCGCGGAGAAGCTGACCCTGTCGATCCGTACGGTCGGGAACCACCTCTACAGCGCGTACGCCCGCCTCGGCGCGAGCGACCGCGACGCCCTGCCCTGCCTGGTGGAGCTGCCGGAGGCACAGCCGGCCTGAGCCGTACCCCGGACCGGGGCGGTCTGACCCCCAGTATTCGGGGGAGGGGTCAGGCCGCCCCCACATACCGCACACACCGCCCGAGCCGTCACGCCGCCCCCGCACACCGCCCGAGCCGTCACGCCGCCCCGAACGCCGAGAACGCCCACCCCGTCGCCCGGTGCACCGCGTCCCCCGGCAGCGAGGCCCGCGCGTCACGCAGCGCCTCCGCCAGGGACGCCCCCGCGCTCAGCCCCTTGTGCAGGGTGAGCATCAGCGGCACCACCGCCTCGTCGTTGACCGGCGCGCTGCACGCCACCACCCCCGCCGTGCCCAGCGGCAGCAACGCGGTGACCAGGCCGAGCAGTTCGTCCGCGCCGACCGAGGCGAACCGGGCGGTGTCGCAGCAGGACAGGATGATCCGGTACGGGCTGCGGTCCAGCCGCTCGAAGTCGTGGACGATGAGCGGCCCGTCGGCCATCCGCAGCGACGAGAACAGCGGGCTGTCCGCACGGAACGTGCCGTGCGCGGCGATGTGCGCCAGCGCCGCGCCGTCCAGTTCCTCCAACACCCGCGGCACGCGCGCGTCCTCGTGCTCCAGGACCGTCGCGGAGCCGTTCCGGCCGGCCAGTTCGGGCACCTCGGCGCCCCCGGTGGCCAGCCCCGGACCGCGCACCAGCACCTGACGGCCGCCCGGCGGCGGCACGGTGTCACGGGCCCGCAGCCAACTGCTCGCCGACGGCGACACGCTGAACACCCGGTCCCGCAGCGAGGGCAGCAGCGCCCACGGCACCTGGTGCAGCCGCCCCGGCGGCACCACCACGACCGGCCCGGAGCCGAGCCGCGCCGCCGCCGGCCCGAGCAGCAGCTCCTCCAGCCGCCGCCCGGCCGCCTCCACCACCGGAACCCGTGCCTCCGCCCCCGGGTGGGCCAGCCGCCTGAGCCCCGCCTGGACGTGCTCCGCCTCGCGCTCCGCGTCGGCCAGCAGCCCGGCCTCGAACCGCCGCACCCGCCCCTGCGCGCACAGCAGCACCTGAACACGCCCGTCGAGCACGGCGAGTTCCACCAGCCGCACGTCGTCCCCGAGCCGCTCCAGCAGTCTGCCGGGGTCGAACCGGTAGCCGTCGCCGGGCGCGTCGCCGCGGCTGTGGAGGGTGCGGGAGCGGATCTCCCGTTCCAGGCGGCGCTGTTCACGCTCCAGCGTCGGCACGGGGCGGCCCTCCATCCTGGCCGCCTCCGCGCGGGCCGCTATCTCCCGGAAGGCGGTGAGGTCACCGAGCAGGGCCGGGTCGGCCGGCGGGCGGGTCGGCGGCGCGGACAGCACCGTCGCCCGCCAGCGCTCGCTCCACACCAGCAGCCGCCGCGGCCCGCCCGACGCGAGCGAGGCCCGCGCCGCGAGCCCGGCGAGCTCCGCGCCCTGCGCGGTGGCCCGGGCCCGCAGTTCCGAGGCGCCCAGGGTCGTGCGGTGATCGTCGAGGACGTCCAGACCACGGCGGCAGGCCTCCAGCACCCGCCGGTCGGACCCCATCGCCCGCGCCCACAGCGCCCGCGCCGCCCAGCCCGTCATCCTGGCCAGCGGCGGCCCGCTGTGCCGGCTGCGGGCGGCCACCTCGAGATGCCGCCGGGCGTCCTCCCGCCACCCGAGGTCGAGGGCGATCCGGCCCGCGAGGAGGGCGGCCTCGGGGGCGGCCGGCGCGCCGAAGGAGGCCAGCCGGTCGGCGACCGCGGCCGCGTCCGCGACCAGCCGCCCCGAGCCGCGCCCGGCGGCGACCCGCGCCTCGATCAGCACCAGCCGGGCGTGCGTCTCCCACCAGGTGCGCCGTTGCCCCGCGAACAGCCGGACCGCCATGTCGGCGCGGGCGATCGCGGTGTGCGCGTCCCCCGCGTGCCGGGCCGCCCGCGCGGCGGCGAGCAGCAGTTCCGCCTTGAGGGTGGACTGTCCGCCGATCCCGTCGAGCACCCTGATCGCCGCGTCCGCCTCCGCGAGCGCCTCCGGGGCCAGCCCCGCGGCCATCAGGACCTCGCAGCGCCTGATGGTGAGCATGAACGTCGGCGTGCCGAGCTTGGCGTACCGCTCCTGCGCCTCGTCGAGCAGCCGCAGCGCGGCCGGGATGTCCCCGGACCGGTAGGCGGCAAGGCCCCGGCTCTCCACCGCGTCCGCCTTGTCGTGCTCCTGGCCCGTGGTGTCCCACAGCGCCTCGGCCGCCGTGAAGTCGGCGTCCGCCCGCTCCACCGCCCCGAGCGCCAGGTGCACGGTGGCCCGCAGGGTCAGTGCCCGCGCCGTCCAGATCACGTCCCGCGCCTGCCGCAGCACCGGCACGGCCCGCCGCACGTCCTCCAGCGCCGCCCGGTGACGACCGAGCACCCATGAGGCGTACGCCCGCCGGAACAGGACCTGCGCCCTGGTGTGCCCGCTGCTGACCGCGACGCCCCGCTCCAGCGACTCCAGACCCTGCCGGGTGCGACCGGCGTGCACCAGCGCCACCCCGAGCGCGGCCAGCGCGTCCGCCTCCCGGTCGGTCGACTCCGAGCGCGCGCCGAGATCGCGGGCGCGGCGCAGATGGTCCAGGGCGATCCGCATGTCGCCCCAGTCCCGCTGCCAGATGCCGATGACCTGGTGGGCGACGGAGGCGTGCAGCGGTGAGGGGTCAGAGCCGAGCACTTCCTCTGCCCTCGCCAGCGCCTGCCTGGGCGCGGCGAACACCATCGGCAGCAGTTCGAGAACCGAGTCGCTTCCCGCTGTCACTCCATGGATGGTAGTGGCCCAGGTGGCGGGCCACACCGGTTTGGCGCTGTATCAATCACCGGACCCGCGGCTCTGACTGACGACCGACGCCTCAGTGGGAGGACACGCCATGGCACCTCAGCGATTCCACGAGCAGTTCGACCAGATCCAGCGCTCCATGCCCGATGTCCCGCTGGCCCTCGGACCCGACGACGCCTCGGAGTTCATCTACGAGAAGGGCGTGGTGCTCGCCCGCGACGGCCGTGACGCGGCGCTCGTCGAGGAGACCGTCCGCACCCACTTCACCGAGGCGACCGGTCTGACCGGCGACTTCGTGCGCCGGGACAGCCCCGAGACCAACCGCTCGGGCATCACCCGGATCAAGGTCGGCGACCCGGGCCACGGCGACCGGCGAGGCGACCGCGCGGTCACCCACGCCCTGCGTGCCATGAGCGAACGCGAGGGACGCGCCGGGCGCCGCCTGGTCAGCCGCAACCACGTGGTGTCGATCGCGGTCAACTCCTGCCCCGGCGACGAACCCGTGCCCGCCGCCCTCAGCCAGGGCACCAACCCGGCCCCCGCGGAGACCGGTCACGACCCGGACACCGCCGTGGACGTCCTCGTCGTCGACAACGGCCTCACCCACGACCACGCGCTCGTCCCGCTGCTCGCCCACGTCGGGGGCGACCTGCACGGCACCGAGACCGACGGGGACGGGAACCTCCTCCAGTACGTCGGCCACGGCACGTTCATCGCCGGTGTCCTCGCGGCCGTCGCGCCCAACACCGACATCACCGTCCGCAGCACCCTCAACGACGCCGGCGCCATCCTGGAGTCCGAGCTCGGCGAGAAGCTCTTCGAGGCGGTCGCCGGCGGCTGGCCCGACATCATCAGCCTCTCCGCGGGCACCTCCAACGGCCGCACCGACGGACTGCTCGGCATGGACGCCTTCATGCAGGAACTGCGCGCCCACGGCACCCTGTTGGTCGCCGCGGCCGGCAACAACGCCAGCGCCAGCCCGTTCTGGCCCGCCGCCTACGCCGCACTGCCCGACTACCAGGGGGCCGTCCTGTCGGTCGGCGCGCTGCGCGCCGACGGCGAGTTCGGCGCCTGCTTCAGCAACCACGGCTCCTGGGTCAAGGTCTACGCCCCCGGCGAGCGCCTCACCAGCGCCCTCACCGGCTTCGACGCGCCGGTGCCGTACCTGTACCAGCACTCCACCTACGACGCCTGCCGGTACGGCTTCACCTACGTGTGCACCTGCCAGTCGCCCTCCCACGTCGGCGTGTTGAGCGAGGACGGCAGCACCGCCCAGCCGGACCAGGTGATGTTCGAGGGGTACGCGCACTGGAGCGGCACCTCCTTCGCGACCCCGGTCGTGGCGGGTCTGGTCGCCGCCCACATGACCGCGCACAAGGAGACCGACGCGCGTGCCGCCCGGCAGCAACTGCTGGCCGCCAACACCCAGTTCGCCGAAGTGCGCGGGGCGCACGTACCGGCGCTGAAGCCGGCCGGCTGGCGCCCGGTGCCGGTCGTGCAGCGTCCGGTCGGCACATGACGGCCGGAGCGGTCCCTTCCACGGCGTACGATTACTTGCCGTACACGAGGGGTGGGACCGTGGACCGAGCAGATGTCGGTGCGCTGGTCCAGTCCGCCGTCGACGGGGACGCGGCGGCCTGGAAGGCGCTCGTGGAAGGGCTGAGCCCGCTGGTGTGGGCCGTGGTGCGCGCGCACCGGCTCTCCGACGCCGACGCGCACGAGGTGTACCAGACCGTGTGGTTCCGCTTCGCCCAGCACCTCGGGCGGATCCGTGAACCCGACAAGGCCAAGTCGTGGCTGGCGAGCACCGCGCGCCACGAGTGCCTGAAGGTGCTCAAGAACCTGCGGCGGCTGACCGTCACCGACGATCCGCAGCTCCTGGACCGCGTCAGCGAGGACCGTACGCCCGAGCAGTCGTTCATCGACTCCGAGGAGGCCGCCGCCCAGAGCGAGCGGGTGCGGCGCCTGTGGCAGGAGTTCGAGGAACTCGGCGAGCGCTGCCGGCAGTTGCTGCGCATCCTGATGGCCTCGCCGAAGCCCGGCTACCAGGAGGTGTCCGCCGCCCTGGGGATCGCGGTGGGCAGCATCGGACCACTGCGCCAGCGCTGCCTGAGGCGGCTGCGGGCGCGGCTCGAAGCCCGGGGGGCGGTATGAGCGACATGAACGACGACCTCGGCGACGACGTCCTCGGCCTCGGCGAGGACCTCGGCGAAGAGGCGCTGCCCGACGAGGAGTTCGCCCTCGAACTGCTGGAGGAGGAACTGCGCCAGGCGACGGCCATCCTGGACCCCGTCCCGGCCGCACTGCGGCAGGTCGCCGTCGAGGCGTTCGCGCTGCACGACCTGGACAGCCGGATCGCCGAACTCGGCTTCGACTCGGTGGTGGACGCCCTGCCGGTGCGGGGGGCGACGGGGACCCCGCGGATGCTGACCTTCCACGCGGGCGAGGTGACGGTCGACGTCGAACTCACCCCGCAGGGTCTGATGGGGCAGGTGCTGCCGCCCCAGTCGGCCCGGATCGAGGTGCTCAGCGGTCCGCAGTTGGGCTCGCCGCTCACCACCGACGACATGGGCCGTTTCACCAGTGCGGAGTCCCCGGCGGGTCCCTTCGCGCTCCGGCTGCGGACCGGCGAGGGAGTGATCGTCACCGACTGGCTGACCGTCTGAACGCCCGCGGCCGGGTCAGCCAAGGGAGTCCACGAGAGCGGCCAGCGCCTGGGCGAGCCGGTCGAGCCCCGGTCCGGCGGGGCCGCCCGGTTCCGTCATGTACGTGTCCCGCCGGATCTCCACCATCAGGGCACTGACCCGGGGATCGCGGCCGTAGAACTCCAGCGGCACGTACGTCCCGCTGAACGGACTGTTCAGCCCGACCTCCCCGAACACCTCCCGGGCCGCGGCGAGCAGCCCGGGCGGCGTGTGGAAGGGGTCGGTGCCGAGGCACACCGGGGGCCGCGGTCCCTCGCCGTGCAGTTCATAGGGCAGCGGCGCGCTGGGGTAGGAGTGCACGTCGATGACGACGGCCCGTCCCGTCGCCTCCAGCCGCTCCGCCACGGCGTCGGTCATGGCCCGGGCGTACGGATGGAAGTAGCGCGTGAGGAGCGGCCCGGGATCGGTGTCGTCCGGCCGCAGGACCTCCCGGTGCGTCGTCCTGGTGTACACGGCCCCCATTCCCACGGCGAGCATCTCCTCCCGTCCGTCCGGGAACCGCTCGGGATCCACGACCAGCCGCGACAGCCGGTTCACGAACCGCCACGGCACCACCCGGGACAGCCGGGCCGCCCGTTCGGCGAGTTCCGCCGTGTGCGCGTCGACGATGTGGTCCAGCTCCCGCTCCAAAGCCACGTCGTCCAGCACGATCCCGGCCCGCACCTCGGCGGGCGTCTCCCGCGCCGAGTGCGGCACATGCAGGATCACCGACGACCCCTCGGCACCGGCCGACAACTCGAACGAGGACATACGACTGCTCCCGGGACGTGATCGGTGACGCGGTGCACCATCTCAGCATGAACACCGGCGACGGGGGGACGCGGGGCCACTGATCGCGCCCCTGAGCGGCGACCCACCGCGAGCCCCCGGCCGACTCCCGTGCCCGGAGCGGCCTTCGGGGTGTGTTCAGTCGTCCGTGTCCTGCGAATCCGGCTCCGTCTGGCCGGACGGAGGCCGACCCGCGCGGGGAAGTGCCCCGGCCGATTCCCGGGACCGTCAGCCGCCCGCCCCGCCGACTCTCTTGCCGGATACGGTGCCCTGTCCTGCGCGCCCTCCGGACACGCCTCACCCACCGGCTCCAGCCCCCCACGCGCTCGCGGGACCCACGGCCGCAGCCGACCGCTACGCGCCCCGTGCACACCTCCGCCCCGGCGGGCAGCAGCCGGCCGGGGCGGAGGTGTGCAGCGGGTGGGCGTGTCAGCTCAGGGACGCCAGCGCCTCGTTCCACGTCGTCGACGGGCGCATGACCTTCGCGGCCTTGGCCGGGTCGGGCTGGTAGTAGCCGCCGATGTCGGCCGGCTTGCCCTGAACGGCGTTCAGCTCGGAGACGATCGTCTCCTCGTTCGCGGCGAGGGTCTCGGCGAGCGGGGCGAAGGCCTTCGCCAGGTCCGCGTCGTCGGTCTGCGCGGCCAGCTCCTGCGCCCAGTACAGGGACAGGTAGAAGTGGCTGCCGCGGTTGTCGATGCCGCCGACGCGACGGGTCGGGGACTTGTCCTCGTTGAGGAAGGTCGCCGTGGCGCGGTCGAGCGTGTCGGCGAGGACCTTGGCCTTGGAGTTGTTCGTGGCCGTCGCGTACTGCTCCAGGGAGGGGACCAGCGCGAAGAACTCACCGAGGGAGTCCCAGCGCAGGTAGTTCTCCTTGACGAGCTGCTGGACGTGCTTCGGCGCGGAACCGCCGGCGCCCGTCTCGAACAGGCCGCCGCCCGCCATCAGCGGGACCACCGACAGCATCTTGGCGCTGGTGCCCAGCTCCAGGATCGGGAAGAGGTCGGTCAGGTAGTCACGGAGCACGTTGCCCGTCACCGAGATCGTGTTCTCGCCGCGGCGGATGCGCTCCACCGAGAGCTTCGTCGCCTCGACCGGCGCCAGGATGCGGATGTCCAGGCCCTCGGTGTCGTGCTCCGGCAGGTACGCCTTGACCTTGGCGATCAGGTTGGCGTCGTGCGCACGGGTCTCGTCCAGCCAGAACACGGCCGGGTCGCCGGTGGCGCGGGCGCGGGTGACGGCCAGCTTGACCCAGTCCCGGATCGGCGCGTCCTTGGTCTGGCAGGCGCGGAAGATGTCGCCCGCGGAGACCGTCTGCTCGATGAGCGCGGTGCCGTTCTGGTCGACCAGGCGGACGGTGCCGGTGGTCGGGATCTCGAAGGTCTTGTCGTGGGAGCCGTACTCCTCGGCCTTCTGCGCCATCAGGCCGACGTTCGGCACCGAGCCCATGGTCGAGGGGTCGTAGGCGCCGTTGGCACGGCAGTCCTCGATCACGGCCTGGTAGACACCGGCGTACGAGGAGTCGGGCAGCACCGCGAGGGTGTCGGCCTCCTGGCCGTCCGGGCCCCACATGTGACCGGAGGTGCGGATCATGGCCGGCATCGAGGCGTCGACGATCACGTCGGACGGCACGTGCAGGTTGGTGATGCCCTTGTCGGAGTCGACCATCGCGAGCGCCGGGCCCTCGGCGAGCTCGGCGTCGAAGGACGCCTTGATCTCGGCGCCCTCGGGCAGGGACTCCAGGCCCTTGTAGATGCCGCCCAGACCGTCGTTCGGGGTCAGGCCGGCCGCGGCGAGCGTCTGGCCGTACTGCGCGAAGGTCTTCGGGAAGAACGCGCGCACCACGTGACCGAAGATGATCGGGTCGGAGACCTTCATCATCGTGGCCTTGAGGTGCACGGAGAACAGGACGCCCTCGGCCTTGGCGCGGGCGATCTGCGCGGTGAGGAACTCCCGCAGCGGGGCCACGTGCAGCACCGAGGCGTCGACGACCTCGCCCTCCAGGACCGGTACCGACTCGCGCAGGACGGTGGTGGAGCCGTCGTCGCCCACCAGCTCGATCTTCAGCGAGCCGGCCTCGGAGATCACGACGGACTTCTCGGTGGAGCGGAAGTCGTCCACGCCCATGGTGGCCACGTTGGTCTTGGAGTCGGCCGACCAGGCGCCCATGCGGTGCGGGTGGGTCTTGGCGTAGTTCTTGACCGAGGCGGGGGCGCGGCGGTCGGAGTTGCCCTCACGCAGGACCGGGTTCACGGCGGAGCCCTTGACCTTGTCGTAGCGGGCCTGGATGTCCCGCTCCTCGTCGGTCTTCGGGTCGTCCGGGTAGTCCGGCAGCGCGTAGCCCTGCGCCTGCAGCTCGGCGACGGCGGCCTTCAGCTGCGGGATCGACGCCGAGATGTTCGGCAGCTTGATGATGTTGGCCTCGGGCGTCTTCGCCAGTTCGCCCAGCTCGTGCAGGGCGTCCGGGATCCGCTGGTCCTCGGACAGGTACTCCGGGAACACCGCGATGATGCGCCCGGCCAGCGAGATGTCCCGCGTCTCCACAGAGACACCCGCCTGCGAGGCGTACGCCTGGACCACCGGCAGGAAGGAATACGTCGCCAGGGCCGGGGCCTCGTCAGTGTGCGTATAGATGATGGTCGAGTCAGTCACCGGGTGCTCCGCTCCACGTCTGCAACATTGCTCGACATCAAGATATCTCGTGACCGGCCCGGTCTCGACAGCGGTCCTCGACAACAGCGCTCCCCGACAGCGCCCCTCGGCCGTTGGGGAAGTCCCCGCAGATCCCGCCGGGCAACCAAGGCGTCTGATCTTGTGGTCATGCACGTTGATCGCAGTCGTCCGACGGCCGGACCCGACCAGCCGGCCGCCCGAGGGAAAGCAGACCATGAGATATCGCACCAGAGTGACGGCCCCGGCAGCGCTGCTGGGCAGCGTGGCGGCCCTGACCGCGGCCGCCCCGGCGCACGCCGGCCCGGAGACCGGCACCCCGGGCCCGGAGACCCTCGGGGACCCCGTCTTCCCCGGCCTCGGCAACGACGGCTACCGCGTCTCCTCGTACGACCTCGACCTCGCGTACGACGCCACGACCCGGCTCGTCGACGCGACGGCGACCCTGACGATCACCACCAGCCATGAGCTGAGCCGCCTCTCCCTGGACGCGCTGGGCCTCGACGTGCGCGAGGTGCTGCTCGACGGCGTGCCGGCCGCCCGCGAGCAGGCCGGTGAGAAGCTGCGGATCACTCCGGCCGCCCCGCTGGCCGCGCGGACCACGGCGACCGTGACCGTGACGTACACGGCGGACCCGCGGGCCGCGCTCACCCCCACCGCGTGGGTGCCCACCCCTGACGGTTTCGCGGTCTGCCCCCAGCCCGACGCGGCGCACACCGTCTTCCCCTGCAACGACCACCCCTCGGACAAGGCGGACTTCAGCTGCCGCATCACCGTCCCGGCCGGCCTCAAGGGCGTGGCGAGCGGCCACCTGGTGGACGTCGAGGACCTAGGGGACGGCCGGACCGCGTACCGCTACCGGTCCCGGGAGCCGATCGCCACGGAGGTCGTGCAGATCACGGTCGGCGACTACGTGATCAGGGAGCGGCAGGGCCCGCACGGACTCCCGCTCAGGGACGTCGTCCCGGCCGCCCGGGCCGCCGCCCTGGAGCCCGCCCTGGCCCTCACCCCGAACCTGGTGAGCTGGATCGAGCAGCGGCTCGGGGCGTTCCCCTTCGAGACGTACGGTCTGCTGCCCTGCAACAACGACGCCTCGAACGCCTTCGACTTCACGGGTCTGGAGACCCAGACCCTCACCCTGTACAAGCCGAACTTCCTGCTCCAGGCGGAGCGGAGCATCGGCTCGCACATGATGCACGAGCTGGTCCACTCGTACTTCGGCAACAGCGTGAGCCCGGCCACCTGGTCCGACCTGTGGCTCAACGAGGGCCACGCCGACTTCTACGGGCTGCTGTACCGCTACGAGCGCGGCTGGGCCGACTCCCTGGGCCTGACCACCATGGAGGCCCGCATGAAGGACACGTACGCCCGCGGCGACCAGTGGCGCAGGACCTCGGGCCCCGTAGCCGCCCCGAGCGCGGCCGACCTCTTCGACAGCCAGCGCTACCTGGGCGGCGTCCTCGTCCTGTACGCGCTGCGCCGGCAGGTCGGCGAGACGGTCTTCGCGGCGATCGAGTCGACGTTCCTCGAGCGCTTCCGCAACGCCTCCGCGTCGACCGACGACTACATCGCCGTCGCCTCGGAGGTCTCCGGCGCCGACCAGTCGGGCTTCCTGGGCGACTGGCTCTACGGGACGAAGACCCCGAGGATGCCCGGTCACCCGGACTGGACGGTGACGCCCGTCAGTTCCGCGCTGCGCCGGCCGCAGAACCGGACCGACGGCCACTGGCACGACAACTCGGCGACGCTGTAGGGCTCAGTCGAGCCGGGCGGAGGGCATCTCGCCCGGCTCGACCACCACCGTCTCCGCGCCGCGCTGGTGCGGGATCGACACCGAGCCCTGCTGGAGGGCCACGGTCCGCGTCGGCGCCGGGATCCGGATGCCCTCCTCGCGGTACCTCTTGTGCAGCTGCTTGATGAACTCGTGCTTGATGCGGAACTGGTCGCTGAACTCGCCGACGCCCAGGATGACCGTGAAGCCGATCCGGGAGTCGCCGAAGGTGTGGAAGCGGACCAGCGGCTCGTGCTCCGGGACCGCGCCCTCGACCCTGGTCATGACCTCGGTGACGACCTCGCAGGTGACCCGCTCGACGTGGTCGAGATCGCTGTCGTAGGCCACCCCGACCTGCACCAGGATCGTCAACTGCTGCTCGGGACGCATGAAGTTGGTCATGTTCGTCTTGGCGAGCTCGCCGTTGGGGACGACGATCAGGTTGTTGGAGAGCGCGCGGACCGTCGTCTGGCGCCAGTTGATGTCCTCGACGTAGCCCTCCTCGCCGCTGGCCAGCCGGATGTAGTCGCCGGGCTGGACCGTCTTGGAGGCGAGGATGTGGATGCCCGCGAAGAGGTTGGCGAGCGTGTCCTGGAGGGCGAGCGCGACCGCGAGACCGCCGACTCCCAGGGCGGTGAGCAGGGGCGCTATGGAGATGCCGAGGGTCTGGAGCACGACCAGGAAGCCGATCGCCAGGACCAGGACCCGCGTGATGTTGACGAAGATCGTGGCCGATCCGGCGACTCCGGAGCGGGACGTGGTGACCGTCCTCACGAGCCCCGCGACCAGCCGGGCCGCCGCCACCGTCACCACGAAGATCAGCAGCACCGTCAGCACCTGGTTGACCGTGCGCTGGACGCCCTTGGTCAGCGGCAGGGCTGCCGCGGCGACGGCGAGACCGCCCGCGACCGCCGCCGAGGGCACCACGGTCCGCAGCGCGGCCACGAGGACGTCGTCACCGCCCCACTTGGTGCGGTCCGCGTGCTTGCCCAGCCACTTGAGCAGCATGCGCAGCAGGAAAGCCGCCACCAGGCCCGCGACCACGGCGACACCGGCGCCGATCATGTCGTCCATGGTGAGATCCCGTTGAAATGCCGTCACGTTGCCACCTGTTCGATATTGCGGGATGTGCGATCGCGTCGGCCGTGTGGAGGTTCCGTGGCCGACGCGACCGCTCATCCTGCCGTATCCGACACGGCGGTTCGTACCGGGCGGGGCGCCGGATCGCCTGGTTTCAGACGATGCCCTCGGCGAGTTCGGCCTGTTCCCGGTCGGAGTAGGCGGCGGTCGTGGGCGTTCCGTAGGAGCGCCGGGCCACGAACCACCACACCGTGGCCAGGAGCAGGACGACGGCCAGCGCCACGGAGGCGTAGTTCATCGTGTCCACCGTCACCGGCGAGGACTGCGGCAGGCAGAACAGCACCGTCACACACGCCACCCACACCACAGCCGTCCATCCGATGGGCTTGCTCCACCTGCCCAGGCTCCACGGACCCGGCTGAAAACGGTTCCCCGCGCGCAGCCGCAGCAGGACGGGGATGGCGTACGCGGGTGTGATGCCGATGACGTTGATCGCGGTCACCGCGCCGTAGGCGGTCGCCGAGTACAGCGAGGGCAGGGCGAGGACCCCGGCGACCACGACCGACAGCCACACGGCGGCGACCGGCGTCTGGGTGCGGGCGCTGACCTTCCGCCAGAGCGCGGAGCCCGGCAGGGCCTTGTCCCGGCTGAACGCGAACACCATCCGGCTGGCCGCGGCGACCTCGGCGTTCCCGCAGAAGAGCTGGGCCACGATCACCACGACGAGCAGCGCGCTCGCGCCGTCGGTGCCGAGCCCGTCGAGCAGGATCTGGGCGGGCGGCACCCCGGTCGCGCTGGCCCGGGTGGCGTCGTAGTCCTGGATCGCGAAGGTGAGCCCCGCGAGCAGCACGAACCCGGCGACCCAGGACACCCAGATCGCCCGCACGATGCCCTTGGCCGCCGACACCGAGGCGTTGGAGGTCTCCTCGGACAGGTGGGCGGAGGCGTCGTAGCCGGAGAAGGTGTACTGCGCGAGCAGCAGGCCGATCGCGGCCACGTAGACGGGGTTGTGCCAGCCGGTGTCGTTGACGAACTCCGTGAACACGAAGGACGGTGACCGGTGGCTGTCCGGGACGATCCACAGGGCGCCGACGATGGCCGCCACACCGGCCAGGTGCCACCACACGCTGACCGAGTTGAGCACGGAGACCAGCCGCACGCCGAACAGGTTCAGCACCGCGTGCAGCGACAGGATCGCCAGGAAGATCAGCATGGTCTTCCCCGGGGTCGGCTCGAAACCCCACTGGAGGTTGGCGAAGGCGCCCGCGAACAGGGCGGCCCCGTAGTCGATGCCCGCGATCGCGCCGAGCAGACCGAGCAGGTTCAGCCAGCCCGTGTACCAGCCCCAGCGGCGCCCGCCGAGCCGGTCCGCCATGTAGTACAGGGCGCCGGACGTCGGGTAGGCGCTGGTGACCTCCGCCAGCGCGAGTCCCACGCACAGGACGAACAGGCCGACGCCGGCCCAGCCCCACAGCATCACCGCGGGGCCGCCGGCGCCCATGCCGAAGCCGTACAGGGTCATGCAGCCGGACAGGATCGAGATCACCGAGAAGCTGATCGCGAAGTTGCCGAAGCCGCCCATGCGCCGGGCGAGCACGGGCCGGTAGCCCAGTTCGCGCAGCCGCTGCTCCTCGTCGGGCTGCGGGACCTCGGGGGACATCGACGGTTCTGACGACATACGGAGACCTCCGGTGAAGGGGCGGGGGACGTACGGGAGTCAGGGGCCCTGCACGGCGGACCGGCTGCGGGCCCGCGCCTGGAGGAAGACCTGCACGCCCTGCCCCCGCTCGCCGCTCGCGTCGGCGCGGTAGGACCAGGGCAGCGGCGTGTAGTAGGGACCGAGCGCGTCGAACACCTCGGTCGCCGCCTCGAACCGCAGGGCGCCCCACAGGGCGTGGGCGAGATGGTTGAGGTCGAGCGGGGTGCGCTCCTCGGCGGGGGCCCGCGCGAACCAGGCCTCGTGCGCCCGGCCCGCCTCCCGGACGGCGTCCTCGGCCACCCAGTGCAGGTCGAGCGCGGCGCTGTGCCCGGCGCCGCGCCGGTAGCGCTCGACCCGTACGTACAGCGGCAGCACATGGAGCGCGGATCCCGGCGGGGCGGACTCGGCGGCCCAGTGCGCGTAGCCGACCGCCTCCGCCAGCCGTCCCGAGGAGGCCCGCGCGTACAGGAACTGCAGCATGCGGTGGTGCGCCTCACGGTTGTACGGGTCCCGCTTGTCGGCCTCGGCCAGCAGCCCCCAGGGCCCCGGCGGCAGCATCGGCCCGGGCGGCTCGGCCCGGTGCTCCTCCCACAGCAGCCGGTCGTCGAGCTGGGCCAGGGCCAGCAGGCACACCCAGGGCACCGGGTCGTGGGCGGCGATCCGGGACGCGGTCCGGCTGACGTCCCAAGCCTCGATCCACAGTTCGTGCGTACGGCGGTGCCGCTCGCGCCGGGCCCGCAGCGCGCGCTCCACGGCGACCCGGGCCCGCATCACCGCGGCCGGCACACTGCCGGGCTCCTCGCCGAGCCAGGTCCGCACCACGTCGGTACCCGCCGCCGCCGCGGCCAGCACCTGGGTGCGCTGGGTCCACTGCCACCAGGCGGTGGTCCGCTCCAGCAGGGTGCGCATCGACATCCAGCGGCCGGTGCGGACCTCCTGGAGGGCGGCGCGCAGTTCCGGGTCGTGGCCGGCGGGATCGTAGACGGGGCGTGCTCCTTCTCTGGCCATCACCGGCCCGCCCCGGACGCGGGACCGGGCAGGACGGCGGGGTGGAGTAACAACAGCCCTCCTCGGGGCGGCGGTTGAGGAGATCGCGCGTCGGTCGGCGGTCACTATAGGGGCGGACAAACGACAGCACACCACCTTCCCGATCATTCAGAACTTCTTTTCCTCGAGGGGAAGTTGACTGGTGATCAGCCAGTCAACCCGGGCACGTACCCGCTGGTGGGAGCGGCTTGACGCGGCACGGGCGGCGACGGCAGGCTGTCGGACCGTGATCACTCGGGGAGGCATGTGATGACCGGTCCGGTGCTCGCCGTCGACCAGGGCACCTCCGGCACCAAGGCCCTGGTGATCTGCCCGGAACGCGGTGTCATCGGCACCGGGTTCGCGGCGGTACGGCCCCGCCACCTGCCCGGCGGTCTGGTCGAGGCCGACCCCGCGGAGCTCTGCGACTCGGTGGTCGAGGCGGGTGCGCGGGCCCTGGCCGAGGCGGATGAGCCCGTGGTCGCGCTGGGCCTCGCCAACCAGGGCGAGACGGTACTGGCCTGGGACCCGGAGACGGGCCGGCCGCTCACCGACGCGCTCGTGTGGCAGGACCGCCGGGCGGAGTCCGTGTGCGCCGAACTCTCCCCGCATGGTGAAGAGTTGCGGCAGCTGACCGGACTCCCGCTCGACCCGTACTTCGCCGCGCCCAAGATGGCGTGGATACGGCGGCACCTCACCCGGGAGGGCGTCGTCACCACCAGCGACGTCTGGCTCGTCCACCGGCTCACCGGCGCCTTCGTCACGGACGCCGCCACCGCCGGACGGACCCAGCTGCTCGACCTCGACCGCGCGCAGTGGTCGGAGCGCGCCCTCGACCTGTACGGCCTCGCCGGTGAACGGCTCCCCGAGATCGTCGACAACGCCCGACAGGCCGGTGCGACCAGGGCGTTCGGCCCGGAGATCCCGCTCACCGGTCTGGCCGTGGACCAGCAGGCCGCCCTGCTCGCCCAGCGCGTCACGGCACCCGGCGGCGCCAAGTGCACCTACGGGACCGGGGCGTTCCTGCTCGCGCACACCGGGTCCGCACCCCGGCGCGGCGGTTCGGGACTGGTGAGCTGCGTGGCCTGGCGGCTCGACGGGCGTACGAGCTACTGCCTGGACGGCCAGGTGTACACGGCCGCGTCCGCGGTGCGCTGGCTCACCGACCTGGGTGTCATCGGGGGCGCGGACGACCTCGACGCGGTGGGCGGTGCGGTGCCCGACAGCGGCGGGGTCACCTTCGTCCCCGCCCTGGCCGGACTCGCGGCCCCCTGGTGGCGGGGCGACCTGCGGGGCTCCCTGACCGGCCTCGGCCTCGACACGGGTCCCGGGCACCTGGTGCGCGCCCTGTGCGAGGGCCTGGCCGCCCAGGTCGTGGAGCTCGCCGAGGCCGCCGCGCGGGACCTCGGCACACCGCTGGAAGTCCTGCGCGTCGACGGGGGCCTCACCCGCTCCGCCCTCCTCATGCAGACCCAGGCCGACCTGCTCCAGCGCCCGGTCGAGGTGTCGGCACTGCCGGACGCGACGGCCCTCGGCGTGGGCGCCCTGGCCCGCCTCGGCGCGGAACCCGGCCTGGGGCCGGCCGACGCACTGCCCGACTGGAGGCCGGCCACGGTCTACGAACCGAGGGTGTCACCGCAGGAGGCGGCCGACCGACTGGGCCGCTTCCGCAGCGCGGTCACGGCACTGCTCGAAGGAACGTCCCGGTGAAACGCGCGCAAGGAACCGTCACCCGCCACGGTCCGCTCCCCGCGACGCCGTACGACGTGACGGTCGTCGGCGCCGGTGTGGTCGGCAGCGCGACGGCCAGGGCCCTCGCGCACCACCCCCGTCTCCGCGTCGCGCTCGTCGAGGCACAGGACGACATCGGCCAGGGCAGCTCGAAGGCCAACACCGCCATCCTGCACACCGGCTTCGACGCCACCCCGGGCTCCCTGGAGGCCCGCCTGGTGAGGGAGGGCGCACGGCTGCTCGCCGACTACGCGGCGGCCACCGGCATCCCCGTGGAACCCGTCGGCGCACTCCTTGTCGCCTGGGACGAGGAGCAACTCGCCGCCCTGCCCCGCCTGGCGGACAAGGCCGTGCGCAACGACCGCCCGGACACCCGTCCGATCGGCCCGGACGAGCTCTACGTCCGCGAACCCCACCTGGGCCCCGGCGCACTCGGCGCCCTGCACGTGCCCGGCGAGAGCATCGTCTGCCCCTGGACGACGACCCTGGCGTACGCCACCCAGGCCGTCCGCAACGGCGTCGACCTCCACCTCGGCACCCGGGTCAGGACGGTCGGCCGGGACGACGACACCCACGTCCTCCACACGGAGCGGGGCACCCTGCGCACCCGTTGGCTCGTCAACGCCGCCGGTCTGCACGCCGACACCCTCGACCGTGCCCTCGGCCACGACGACTTCACGGTCACCCCGCGCCGCGGCCAGCTCCTCGTCTTCGACAAGTTCGCCCGCGACCTGGTGCGGCACATCCTGCTGCCCGTCCCCACCGCCCTCGGCAAGGGCGTCCTGGTCGCCCCCACCGTGTACGGCAACGTCCTCCTCGGCCCCACCGCCGAGGACCTGGACGACAAACGGGCCACCCACTCCACCGCCGAGGGCC
Source organism: Streptomyces sp. NPDC091972 (assembly GCF_044756385.1). Classification (NCBI taxonomy): domain Bacteria; kingdom Bacillati; phylum Actinomycetota; class Actinomycetes; order Kitasatosporales; family Streptomycetaceae; genus Streptomyces; species Streptomyces sp. NPDC091972. Next base: position 390,564 of record NZ_JBIVSV010000001.1, read on the forward strand.
TGCGGGCACTCCGGGACCAGGGCCGCCGCGTCCTGCCCCGCCTGCTCGACGAGGAGGTCACCGCCGTCTACGCGGGCCTGCGCGCGGCCACCGAGCACGAGGACTACCGCATCGCGGCCCACCCCGGGCAGGCGTACGTCACCGTCGGCGGCATCCGCTCGACCGGACTGACCGCCTCCCTCGCCATCGCCGCGCACGTGACGGACCTGCTCGCCGACGCCGGACTGGACCCAGGGCCCGCCGAGGAGCTCGAACCGGTCCGCATGCCCAACCTCGGCGAGGCGTTCCCGCGCCCCTACCAGCGCCCCGAACTCATCGCCGCCGACCCCGAGTACGGCACCCTCGTCTGCCACTGCGAGCGGGTCACCCGCGGCGAGATCCGCGACGCCCTCACCGGCACGATCCCCCCGGCCGGCCTGGACGGACTGCGCCGCCGGACCCGGGCCCGGGCGGGACGGTGCCAGGGCTTCCACTGCGGGGCCGCGGTGCGGGCGCTGTTCGAGGAGGCGCGGAGGTGAGCGGTGCGCGTCAGGTCGACGTCCTGATCGTCGGCGCCGGCCCCGCCGGACTCGCGGCCGCCGCCCGCCTGGCCGCGGCCGGGGTGGCCCGCGTCGAGGTCCTGGACCGCGAACCGCAGGCCGGGGGAGTGCCCCGGCACTGCGCCCACGGCGGCTTCGGCACCTGGTCGCACCCCCTGACCGGCCCCGCCTGGGCCCGGCTCCTCGTCACCGCGGCCGAGGGCGCCGGAGCCGTCGTACGCCCCGGGGTCACCGCCCTCGACTGGGCGGGGCCGCTGTCGCTGCACACCGTCGGCCCGCGCGGACCGGAGACGATCGAGGCACGGGCGGTCGTCCTGGCCACCGGCACCCGTGAACGCCCGCGCTCCGCACGGCTGGTGCCCGGCACCCGCCCCGCCGGTGTCCTCACCACCGGCGAACTCCAGCAGGCCGTGCACCTGTACGGGCAGCGCGTCGGGGAGCGCGCGGTCGTGGTCGGCGCGGAGGACGTCTCCTACGCGGCCGCCGCCACCGTACGGGCCGCCGGAGCGGAGGTCGTCGCCATGGTCACCGGCCTGCCCCGAGCGCGGACCACACCCGCCCGCGCCGCCGACGCCCGCCTGCGGCAGGGCATTCCGCTGCTCACCGCCACCACGGTCACCGAACTCCTCGGCCACGGCCGGCTGTCGGGCGTGCGGGTGCGGCACCGTGACGGCAGGACGGCCGTACTGCCCTGCGACACCGTCGTGTTCACCGGCCAGTTCGTGCCCGAGCACGAACTCGCCCGGCGCGGCGGGCTGATCCTGGACACCGGCACCCGGGGCCCGGCCGTCGACGGGGCGCTGCGCACCTCACGGCCCGGCGTCTTCGCGGTCGGCAGTGTGCTGCACCCGGGGGAGAGCGCGGCGGCCGCGGCGCGCGAGGGGACGCGCGTGGCCGGCGCCGTCCTGGAGGCACTCGCCGGAGCCGGAACCGGAGCCCCGGACGGCGTCCCGCTGTCGGTGGCGCCGCCGCTGCGCTGGATCGTCCCGAACCGGGTCGCCCCGGCCGACCGCGGGCCGTACGTCCTGCGCACGACGGCCCCGCTGACCCGCCCGCTGCTGCGGGTCACCCAGGACGGCCGCACGCTGTACCGCCGGCGACTGGCCAGGGCGGTTCCGTACCGGCCCCTCACCCTGTCCGCGCGCTGGACCCGCCTGGTCGACCCCCGGGGCGGTCCCGTGCGGGTGACGCTCGGCGACCAGTGAAGGACACGAGCGCCGGTCAGATCACCTTCAGCCGCACCAGCGCGCCGAGCGTCAGCGCTCCCGGCACCAGCGGCACCCAGACCGTGATGATCCGGTAGGCGAGCACCACCGCCGTGGCCACGGCCGCCGGGCCGCCCGCCGCCACCAGCGCCATCACCAGGGCCGCCTCCACCGAACCCACCCCGCCCGGCGTGGGCACCAGCGCCACCGCGCAGGTCGCCGCGAGGTAGGCGAGGGCCATGTGCGCGGGCGGCACCGACAGCCCCATCGCCCGCCCCACCATGGCGAGACCGGCCGCCTGGAGGGCCGGGAAGGCCAGCGAACCGCCCCACAGGGCGAGCGCCCGGGACGGCCGCGCGTGCACCGAGCGGGCCTCGCCGAGCGCGGTCCGCAGGAAGGAGCCCACCGCCGTGCGCACCCGGCGGACCCCGGCGAGCACACCCACGGCCACCACCAGCACCGCGACCACGCCCAGCAGCAGCGGACCGGCCGCCGTGCCGGGCAGCAGGGTGCCGAGCCGCAGCGCGCCCGGGAAGGCGACGAGCAGCGCGCTCAGCAGGGTGAGCCGGCCGACCGACTCCGCCAGCAGGTACAGGGCGAGCGCGGCCGACGAGCGGGCGAGCGGCACCCCGCACACGGTCATGAAGCGCAGGTTGACCGCGCTCGCGCCGAGGCCCGTCGGCAGCAGGTGGTTGGCCGCCCCCGCCGCGAACTGCGTGGCCAGCAGCCGCCGCCGGGGCAGCCGCTCCACGACGGCGCCCTGCCGGGTGAAGGAGGCGGCCACCCACGTCAGACAGGTGGTGCCGACCGCGGCCGCGAGCCACGGCCACTGGGCGTGCCGCAGATGACCGAAGCCCTCGGCGAGCACCGAACGGTGCCGCACCGCCACGACGGTGACGAGCAGGAGCGGCACCAGGCACAGGATCTGGCGGATACGGCGGACGGGGAGACGCCGGAAGGCGCGTCCCTGGGGGAGTTCTACCGCGGTCACACCGGGAGAGACTTTCCCCGTCGCGCCAACGGCGGGTTGCGGAATCGGGGCCGGGGGCTTGCGTACCGTCATCGAGTCCTTCGGTCCTGCGGTCGGGGTGCGGGCGTTGACCTCGACAACGCTTGAGGTTCTAGGTTCTCTCCCATGAGCATGGAGACCACAGCCTGGACACAGCTGCACAGTGTCATGAACGCCGAGCAGGAGCGCCGCCCGTTCGCCCGCGCGACGCTGCGCCGCATCGGCGCGTTCGCCCGCCCGCACCGTACCCGTATCGCCCGCTTCGTCGTGCTCGGGGTGGCGACCGCGCTGCTCGCCGTGGCCACGCCCGTGCTGGCCGGCAACGTCGTGGACGCGATCGTGTCGGGCGACGACGAGGGCAAGGTCGTCCGTCTGGCCCTGCTCATCGCTCTCATCGCGGTGGCCGAGGCCGCGCTCGGCATCCTCGCCAGGCGCCTGTCGGCCACGCTCGGGGAGGGACTCATCCTCGATCTGCGCACGGCTGTGTTCGATCATGTGCAGCGCATGCCGGTCGCGTTCTTCACACGCACTCGTACGGGAGCGCTCGTCTCCCGTCTCAACAACGACGTCATCGGCGCCCAGCGCGCCTTCAGCAACACCCTGTCCGGCGTGGTCAGCAACCTGGTCACGCTGCTGCTGACCCTCGTGGTGATGCTCACCCTGTCCTGGCAGATCACCCTGCTCGCGCTCGCGCTGCTCCCGGTGTTCGTGATCCCGGCCCGCCGCATGGGCACCCGGATGGCCCGGATGCAGCGCGAGGCGGCCGCCCTCAACGCGGCCATGGGCACCCGGATGACCGAGCGCTTCTCCGCTCCCGGCGCCACCCTGGTCAAGCTCTTCGGCCGCCCCGAGCAGGAGTCCGTGGAGTTCGCGGCCCGCGCCCGGCAGGTGGCCGACATCGGCGTCCGCACGGCCACCGCCCAGTCGGTGTTCATCACCGCCCTGACCCTGGTCTCCGCCCTTGCCCTCGCCCTGGTCTACGGCCTCGGCGGCTGGTTCGCCCTGCGCGGCAGCCTGGAACCCGGCGCCGTGGTCTCCCTCGCCCTGCTCCTGACCCGCATGTACGCCCCGCTCACCGCCCTCGCCGGCGCCCGCGTCGAGGTGATGAGCGCGCTGGTCAGCTTCGAGCGGGTCTTCGAGGTGCTGGACCTGAAGCCGCTGATCGCGGAGAAACCGGACGCCCGCGAGGTCCCCGGGGGACCGGTAGCCGTCGAGTTCGCCGACGTGCGCTTCGGCTACCCCTCCGCCGACAAGGTCTCCCTCGCCTCCCTGGAGGAGGTCGCCTCCCTCGACACCCGCGGCGGCGCCGAGGTCCTGCACGGCGTCTCCTTCCGCGCCGAACCCGGCCGGACGGTCGCCCTCGTCGGCTCCTCAGGCGCCGGCAAGTCGACCGTCGCACAACTGCTGCCGCGGCTGTACGACGTCGACGAGGGCGCCGTCCGCGTCGGCGGCGTCGACGTCCGCGACCTCACCGCGGACTCCCTGCGGGCGACCGTCGGCATGGTCACCCAGGACGGCCACCTCTTCCACGACAGCGTCCGCGCCAACCTGCTGCTGGCCCGCCCGGAGGCGAGCGAGGACGAGCTGTGGGACGCCCTGCGCCGTGCCCGCCTCGACACGCTCGTGCGGTCCCTGCCGGACGGCCTGGACACCGTGGTCGGCGAGCGCGGCTACCGGCTCTCCGGCGGTGAACGCCAGCGCATGACCATCGCCCGGCTGCTCCTGGCCCGCCAGCGGGTCGTCATCCTCGACGAGGCCACCGCCCACCTGGACAACACCTCGGAGGCGGCCGTCCAGGAGGCGCTCACCGAGGCGCTGGAGGGCAGGACGGCGATCGTGATCGCGCACCGGCTGTCCACGATCCGCACGGCCGACCTGATCCTGGTGGTCGAGGACGGACGGATCGTGGAGCGCGGCACGCACGAGGAGCTGCTCGCGTCGGACGGCCGGTACGCGGAGCTCTACCGGACCCAGTTCACCTCACAGGACGGCGGGGTGCCGGAGATCGCGGGGGCGGGCGAGGCCGTGGCCTAGGCACACGGCCGCGACGGGCGCCCGGGTCAGGGGACCAGCCGGTCCTGGTGGCCTGCCCGCCACTCGGTGAGCAGGACGGTGGCGTCGTCCTCCAGCTTGCCCGAGTGATGGTCGAGGACCGCGTGCATCAGCCGGCGCAGGGTCTCGTGGAGGGTCTGCCGGCCGGAGTGGTGGCGCACCACGAAGTCGACGAACCGGTCCCGGCCGAACCGCTGCCCGGTGGTGTCGCGGGCATCGACGATCCCGTCGGTGTACAGCAGGAGCCGGTCGCCCGGCTCCATCTGGTGCCGGCTGACGACGATCGGCAGTTCGAGGCAGGTGCCCATCGGCCCGGCCGGAGGGCAGGTCAGTTCGGCGGTCCAGCGGTTGTCGCGGATGACGAGCGGCAGGTGGTGACCGCGGTTGATCCAGGTCAGGTGTCCCGTGTCGAGGTCCAGGTCGGCCAGGATGCCGGTGACGTACCGGCTGGTGCCGAAGTGGGAGACGAGGACGCCTTCGACCGCCCGGCTGGTGTCGGCCAGCGAGGCCCCCTGCCGGCGGGCGTTGCGACAGGCGGCCACCGCCACGTTCGCGGTGATCCCCGCGGTGGTGTCGTGGCCCATCGCGTCGAACACGGACAGATGAAGGGTGTTGCCGCTGACGGCGTAGTCGAACGCGTCGCCGCCCATCTCGTAGGCGGGCTCGCTCGCGGCACCGACGGTCACGTCGTGGCCGGCGAAAGCGGGCGGCGGCATCAGCTTCCACTGCATCTCCGCCGCCACGTTCATGGGTTCCGTGCGCACCAGCCGGGCGTAGGAGTCACTGAAGGACCTCTTGCTGAGCAGGATCAGGGCCACCAGGGAGGCGAGGTCGCGCAGGTCCTGCCGTACGTTCCCGTCGTCGTCCTCGGTGTCCGCCCGGAGCACTCCGATGCGCTCGACGCCGTCGGTCACGGGCACCCACCACCGATGCCGTCCGGAAGGTTCGCGCGGAGGCTCGGCGAGGAGCGCCACCCGCTGGTAGGCCCGTCCGGGCAGGGTGCCGTCGATCCGGATCTCCTCCCCGCCCGCCGCCGCGTCGGGGCCGCGACCGGTGATCTGCCGCAGCAGGGTCTCGCGGATGTCGACGGCGAAGACGGCCACGTCGTACGTCCCGGCCGCCTCCGCATGGCAGGCGATGAGGCCGGGCAACTGCTCCAGCGTCACCGTGTGCGCGGCCTGCATCAGCCGCCGCAGCATCCGCCCGGTGTCACCGGTGTTCTCCATGCCACCACCCCGGTCGCACGATGGGTCACCCCTCGCGTACCCGTGACCGGACACCTGACTCCTGAGCCGCGGCCGTCACTGCCGAAGCCACAGCCCAGGATGGTTGTGCCGGACCGGTGGGGCGGCCGGTCAGCCGTCCTTGCCCATGGCCTTGCGCACGGCGTCCCGGGTGCGGTCGACCACGGCGGCGATCGGGCCCAGGGCCATGTTCTTGGCCGCCGACTCGGTCCCCGGGTGCGGGTGGGTGGGGGCCACGGCCTCGGCTGCCTTCAGCGCGGTGGCCATGGAGGACAGCCGGGCCTTGTCCGCGTGCCGGCGGATGTGGTTGAACTCGTACCGCTCCTCGGCGCGGGCGTGCTTCATCACGTCCAGGCGCAGCGTCATGAGCTCGGGCAGGAACTTCGGGTCGTCGGTGTCCATCCCGTCGAGCCGCGACAGGAGCTCCTTGGCCTCCCGCTCCTCGGCCAGCCGCTCGTCCGCCACCTTCGCGCCGTCCGGCACGGAGGTGCGGGTGAAGGGACGGACGACCTCCTCCTCGGCCGTCTCGTGCACGGCGAGAAGCCGGACCAGGTTCCGGAACGCCGCCCGGCGTTCGTCCCCGGCCGTCCGCTCCACCTCGTCGAAGAGGTTGCGGATGTCACCGTGCTGACGCATCAGCAGGGCCACGACATCGGCGTCGCTCGCGGCGATCCCGGCCATGTCAGCTCCTCTCCCGGGAGGCGACGTCGGGGTGCTCGCCCTCCGTCTCGATGCGGTACTCGCGGCCGAACATCTCCCGGTGCTGGGCCATCACCCGCTCGCTGGGCGGCTCCTCGCCACCGTGGATCTGCTCCTGCATCTTCTCGAACCGCTCGTGGGCGTCGCGGACATAGCCGGTGCCCAGCGTCGTCAGATCCATCTGGGTGTCCAGCAGACCGCGCACGAACTGCTTGTTCTCCTCGAAGGTCAGTACGTTCGGCAGCTCCGGGGCGAGGATCTCCTGCGGCTCACGGCCGTCGTGACGGCGCATCAGGTCGCAGGCGATCCGCAGGTGCTCCAGCTCCATGTTCAGGTGCAGCTCCCAGACCGCCTTCACCTTGGGGTCGGGCTCCTGCTCCATGAACGAGTGGTACAGGTAGCACTCGTTGTACTCGTGGGTGACGAGCTGCTCCCACCACGACTCGCCCGGGTCGACGAGGGACTCGTAGTGGGTGACGTGCTCCTCCTCGATCAGCCCGATCTCCTGGTAGAGCTGGCGGGCGATCGGCTCCATGTACTGGGGGCCGACGTTCATGTAGAAGTTCATGGTCTGCTGCTCGGCCGACATGATCGTCAGCGCGTGCAGCCGGGACAGCGGGTTGACCGTCGTACGGTCGTAGGGCTCGCGCACGTTGTCGGCCGGGTGCCGGTGGTGGAACTTGGTCGGCCGTCCCGGCATCACCTCCGTGAGCCCTTCCACGATCGACTCCGCCTTGCGGTGCTCGATCATCTCGTAGAGGTTGGCGTACCGGTACAGGTGGTCGAAGTCCTCCAGGACGCCGAACTCGTACGCCTGCTTCAGGTACGGGTCGGGCTCGTGGCGGGCGATCCAGCCGGTGAGGTCGACCGCGACCTGCTCGTAGGAGATGGTCGTCTCCAGGACCGAGGCGAGGCCGGGCAGCAGCCAGTTGACGACCTTCTGCTGCTGCTGCTCGATGTAACGGACCTCCGCCAGCTGCCGTTTGACGTCCGGGTCGGGACAGTGGCGGGCGAACTGGTGGCTGAAGAGGATCGCCTCGACCTCGATGCCGTTCATCGCGATGATGCGGCACTTGGTGTACGGGTCGCCGCGGTCGGGGTCGACCGGCTCGACGTCGAGCTCACGCCAGTTGCGCAGCTGGCGGTCCAGAGGGATGCCTTGGTGTTCCAGGGGGTTGAAGCCCATGAGTGTCTCCTAGGACTAGGGCCGGAACAGAGCCGCGCGGGTACCCGTGCCGGTGCGGTGTAACCAGGCGGTGAGGGACGAGAAGAAGCGGAATCGGCCAGATGCCGGGACGCCCGCTCCGCCTCCCGGGCAAGCGCCTGCGCGCCGACGGCCGCCCTCCGTCCGCACCGGCGTGTACCGGCAGGTCACGGCGGTGAGCTCGGCTCCGCCGCGGGGGTCGACGCGGGGTCCGGCCGCATCGCGGGGAACAGCAGTTCCGTGGCGGCCCTCGCGTGCAGGGAGTCCAGCGTCTTGATCTGCCGCGCCGCCCGGCGCAGCAGTTCCTCCAGCCGGTCGGCGTCCAGCCGCGAGTCCTGCGCCGACGCGGCGAGCAGCCCGCGCCACAGCGAGGCCTTGCCCTGCGCGCCCAGCCGCAGCGCCTCCAGCTCGATCAGCAGGGCGAGTCCTGAGCGGCGCAGCAGACGCCCGTTGGGCTTCAGCCGCGCGGCCTTCTCGCCCAGCCAGGCCCCGTACGTCTTGTAGCGCCTGACGGGGACGTCGAGGTCGGCGAGGAGGCGTACCAGGGCCTGCCGGTCCTGGGAGATCTCCTTGCACAGGTTCTCCAGGCTCTCGCCATAGGCCGTGCCATGGTGCTCCTGCGTCATGCGGCGGGCCAGTTCGACGCCCGCCGTCGCGCCGGCCAGGTGGTCGTTGAGATAGATCACCAGGCGTTTCTGCCGTGCCGGACCGTCGATCGAGGTCCGTGTCGTCGTGTTCATGGTTCCCCTCCGGACGCTGGAGTCCTGTGCCGGCCTCCGAGTGCCCCGGCCGGGCCGGTCGACCACCCGGTCGCGGAACCCCGGCGCGGACGACGGGCTCGGGCCCGCCCGGTGGCGGCGTACCAGCCCACCCCCATCAGCACGGCCAGCCCCGCTTCCACGAGGTCGCCGCCGTAGTACATCCACTGGGCGCCCTGATGCAGGTCGGCGGCGCTGAGAACGGTGCCGGGCGGGGGCCGGGAGTACAGCGTGCGGGCCAGCACCGCGTGCGCGGCCCCGGCGGCCAGTACGGCCGTACCGCGCATGGCGAGGCCCCGACGGCGGCGTACGGGATCGAGCCCGCCCACCGCGAACGTGAACAGCAGTCCAGCCAGCACCATGTGCACCAGGACCGCGCCGTGGACCCACGGCCGGTCCGCCGTGGCCGCGAACAGGCCGGTGCGGTACAGCAGCCACAGCCCGCCCATGTCCAGGACGGCCGCCAGCGGAGGGAAGAGCAGCAGACCCACGGCACGGGAGTGCGCGAGCGCCACCAGACGCCGCCGTACCCGGCCGGGGGCGAGGGCGCGCAGGGCGAGGGTGAGGGGGCGGGCGGCGACGAACAGCAGCGGGGCCGCCATGCCGACGACCAGGTGCCGCACCACGTGCTGGGTGAACGGGCCGCCCCACGGCTCGCCCAGCGTCGCCCAGGCCGTGGCCGAGCCTCCCGCCACGAAGGACATGTCCCGGGCCACCGGCCAGGCGTCCCCGCGCCGCCGCAGCCGGCCCGCCGCCGCCAGATAGCCGGCGGTCACCAGCAGCGCGGCCCCGGCCACCACCAGCTCGGCCGGTCCCGGGGCGCCCGGGTGCACATGGGCGGGGCTCATCCCGGACGTTCGCCGTCCCCGTGCCGCCGCCGCGCGGCACGCACGGCGAGGCCCGTGCCGGCGAGCAGGAGAAGCAGCCCCGCGAGGTTCCACGCCACGTCGTACGGGGTCACGTCGACGCCGTAGCGGATCTGGTGCAGGCGCAGCAGCTTGTGGTCCACGACCCCGTCGAACAACTGGAAGGCGCCCATGCCGAGGAGGAGGCCCGCCCAGGCGTGGGGTACCGCCAGGGCACGCCGGCGGCGCAGGTCGGCGTAGAGGAAGAACCCGGCGCACAGGGCGAGCACTTCGGCGGTGTGCAGGAGACCGTCCGAGAGCAGACCCGCGCGGGAGGTGGCGCGGTCGTAGAAGTGGTGCCAGCCCAGGATCTGGTGGAAGACGATCTCGTCGACCGCCGCGGTGACCGCCGCCCCGATCAGCGCGCACACGGCCATGGACCGGCGTGCCTCGACGCGCGGGCCGGGGGCGGTGTCCTGCCTGACCGATGCGGTCATGGCTGCGTCCTCCTCAGCGGCGTTCGCCCTCGTGTCCCTCGGCGTCGATGGCGTCGCGCCGACCGCTGTGCCGCTTCTGGTCGTACTCGGCGATGTCGGGGTGGTGCAGGTCGAAGGCGGGTGACTCGGAGCGGATGGGCGGGAGAGCGGTGAAGTTGTGGCGGGGCGGCGGGCAGGAGGTGGCCCATTCCAGGGAGCGGCCGTAGCCCCAGGGGTCGTCGACCTTGACGCGTTCGCCGTACTTGGCGGTCTTCCAGACGTTGTAGAGGAACGGCAGGGTGGACAGGCCGAGGAGGAAGGCGCCGATGGAGGAGACCGTGTTCAGGGCGGTGAAGCCGTCGGCGGCCAGGTAGTCGGCGTAGCGGCGGGGCATGCCCTCGGCACCCAGCCAGTGCTGGGCCAGGAAGGTGGTGTGGAAGCCGACGAACAGCGTCCAGAAGTGGATCTTCTCCAGGCGGTGGTCGAGCATCGTGCCGGTCATCTTCGGCCACCAGAAGCTGAATCCGCCGAACATCGCGAACACGATCGTGCCGAACAGCACGTAGTGGAAGTGCGCCACCACGAAGTAGGTGTCGTGCACGTGGAAGTCCAGGGGCGGGGAGGCGAGCAGGACACCGGTCAGGCCGCCGAAGAGGAAGGTGACCAGGAAGCCGGCCGCCCACAGCATGGGTGGTTCGAAGGACAGCGAGCCCTTCCACATGGTGCCGATCCAGTTGAAGAACTTCACCCCCGTCGGCACGGCGATCAGGTAGCTCATGAAGGAGAAGAACGGCAGCAGCACGGCCCCGGTGGCGAACATGTGGTGCGCCCACACGGTCACGGACAGTCCGGAGATGGCGATGGTTGCGCCGACCAGGCCCATGTAGCCGAAGATCGGCTTGCGGGAGAACACCGGGATGATCTCGGTGATCACGCCGAAGAAGGGCAGGGCGAGGATGTAGACCTCGGGGTGGCCGAAGAACCAGAACAGGTGCTGCCACAGGATCGCCCCGCCGTTTCCGGGGTCGAAGATGTGCGCCCCGAACTTGCGGTCCGCCTCCAGCGCCAGCAGGGCCGCGGCCAGGACCGGGAACGCGAGCAGCACGAGCACCGACGTGAGCAGCACGTTCCAGGTGAAGATCGGCATGCGGAACATGGTCATCCCGGGCGCACGCATGCAGATGATGGTGGTGATGAAGTTGACCGCGCCCAGGATGGTGCCGAACCCGGACAGCGCCAGGCCCATGATCCACATGTCGCCGCCGAGGTAGGGGGTGCGCTCACCGCCGCTGAGCGGGGTGTATGCGGTCCAGCCGAAGTCGGCGGTGCCGTTGGTGGTGAACATGCTGCTCACGACGATCAGTCCGCCGAAGAGGAACAGCCAGTACGAGAACATGTTCAGCCGCGGGAAGGCGACGTCCGGGGAGCCGATCTGCAGCGGCATGATCGCGTTGGCGAACCCGGCGAAGGTCGGGGTGGCGAACAGCAGCAGCATGACCGTGCCGTGCATGGTGAACGCCTGGTTGTACTGCTCGCTGGAGAGGAACTGGAGCCCGGGCCGGGCCAGTTCCGCCCTGATCGCCATCGCCAGCACCCCGCCGACCAGGAAGAAGCAGAACGAGGTGATCAGGTACAGATGACCGATCTTCTTGTGGTCGGTCGTGGTCAGCCAGGACACGACCACGCGGCCCCTGCCGCGGCGGCCCGCCGCAGGAACCGGAGCGACAGGTTCTGTGTGTGTGGCCATCAGCCCGCCTACGGTGCCTCGAGGGTCGTCGTGTCGGGCAGCGTGTAACCAGCCTGCCGGAATCCAGTCCTGTCACTTTCCGCCGCGGCCCGCCCGGGAACCCCGGTAGGCGGCGTCGCGTGTCCGGGCCAGCGCGCTGACCGGGGAAAGGCCGTCGAGGCTGTGCCCGTAGACGTCGAACCCGGGGCTTTCGTCCTCCCCCAGGGCCAGCGGTTCCCCCACCGTCAGGACGGCGAACGGACGCCAGGACCGCCCGGTGGTCTCCGCGCACAGGTCGAAGACGAGCGGTCCCACCGCCAGGGCCTCGCGCAGACGTGCCGGATCGCCGTGCACCGGTGCCTGCCGGGAGAGGCGGGGAAAGGCGGCCAGGACGCCGCGGCTGTCGCCGACCCGGTAGGGGAGGAGGCTGGAGTAGGGACCGCCCAGGACGTCGGCCCGGGGCAGTGGGAGGTGCCGGGCGAGCGGGTTGCGGCCGCAGCTCGTCAGCAGCAGGTCGAGCGGGCGGTCCGCGCCTCCGGCGTCCGCCACGCGTACCGCCAGACCCAGTCCGTCGGGCAGCCGCCGGGGCAGACCGGCGGCCCGGGAGAGCCTGACCCGGGCGGCGTACCGACCGGGACGGTCCAGCCAGGGCACCCCCCAGGCGGCGCCGCCGTCGGGGACGACATCCAGTCCGGCCGTGCAGGTCAGACCCTGCGGGTGGAGGGCGGGGGCTCGCCGGAGCCGGGCCAGCCGGCGGAAACCGCTCTCCGCCAGGGACGCGGGCCGTGCCGTCGGACGCTGCCGCAGGTCGCCTCCGTCGTCACGCATCACGGACCGGACCAGCCGCTCTCCCACGCCGCGCGCTCTTCACCGCGCTCGCCGTTCTCGTCCTCCGCGTCCTCCGCCTTCTCCGCGTCCTCCGCCTCCTCCGTGTTCTCGCCCTCGGCCTGGGACGGGGTCGTGCGGGGCACGTCCCGCTCCTCGTCCGGTGCGGCTTCCTGCCGTTCGCCCTCCGCCTGGGACGGGGTCTGCTCACTCATCGTCGGCCTCCTGCGGGGTGTCCGGTGTCTGCGGTGGATGTGCGGGACGGGCGTGCCCTGGCGCCCGTGGGGGGAGAGAGGGAGCTCGGAGCTGGGCGGGCAGACGGTGCGGCGCTTCCTTCGCGTCGGCTCCGACGGCCCGCCGGAGCTCCTCGCCGCCGAGGAGGCGGCCCGGCGGCGGGAACGGCAGCCGGTTCCTCACCGCCTCCCGCTTCTTCCGCGTGCGGTGCCCCGGCCGGAGGCGGGCCGCAGCCAGGTGCTGATCCATCCGGTCTGCATCGCCGCGTCGAGGAGGTACGTCGGCCGGATCCGTCCTGTGGGCACGTAGACCAGATCGACGGCGAGCAGGGTCAGAGCGGTGCCCAGACCGATCCGGCGGGCCTGTTCCGGCCCACGGGGGTCCGAGGCCGCCGCGAGCTGGGCCAGACCCGCGGAGACCAGGAGCCCGCCGGTGGTGCGCTGGAGCCACACGTCGGTCTTCGGCCCGAAGACCCACTCGAAGCTGCGCAGGTGCACCAACGGCCACAGACCGCCCACGACGTTGAAGGCCCCGTGCGCGACCGCGACGCCCTGTCCCGGCCTCCGTCTGCTCGTCCCGGTCATACGTCACCTCTCGTCCGGACGGGCCGGGTACCCCTGGGCGGGCATCCTCACTCCGGGGCCAGGGCCACCGTGGTCGTGACCCGGGTGAGCGAGGGCTTCCTCGGCACCGACCCGAACCCGAAGCGCACGGGCGGCGCGACGGGGGCCATGGCACCGAGGTCGTCGCCCCCGAAGGCCGCCGTCACCGAGTCGACGGGGCGCAGGTCCCGAGCGCCGTACCACTCCCGGCGGCCCCCTGCCGTACTGCCGCGGGTACGCACACCGGGCAGCAGCACGCGGGCCGGGAGAGCCGTGAGCGCGCACCAGACCGGCTGCCGCGCGAGCGGGGCGGGCACCGCCCGCAGCAGCAGACCCAGCCACTGGCGCCGGCCCACGGTGAAACGCAGGTCGAGAGGGCCCGCCGCCACGCTCCAGGTTCCGTCGGTGACGCGTACGCCGACCGGCACGACCCGCACGGTGTCGAAGACATAGGTGTCGCTGACGAAGTCCGCCGTCTCCCGCGTCGGCGCGAGCAACAACCGCTCGCCGTCGGGCCGTTCCAGCATCACATCGCTGAACGGCCCGAACGGCGACCGCGGCCAGTGCCCGAGCACGACGCGGGTCCCGGAGGCCGTGCCCAACCCGGCGATCCAGCCGTCGAAACGCAGGTGCCCGCTCATGCGACCACGGGCCGTGAGGGACCGAGCCGGACGTGTCCGACCCCGGGGGAGTAGTGCACGACGGGCTCGTCGAGCGGGACGGGCAGCCCCGCCGCGGCGGTCAGCGTCTCCTCCAGCACGTCGACGGCCGCACCGGCAAGCGGCCACGGCTCGTGCTCGACGGGCGTCTCGAGGACAACCCCCAGCCGACGGGTGTACGCCCGCCAGCGCGAGGTCAGCCACACGTCACGCTCCGTCGGCTGCACGGGCGCGCCGGGCCGTACGACGAGCCGGTAGGCGACCCGGCCGGCCCCGCGCGAGCCGGTGTACGACACGGTGTCGCCGTCCGTGGCGACGCGCAGGTGTGCCGGCGTGTACGGCGCCCCGACCACGCGAGCGGCGAGCATCAGCGGGCAGGCCACCTGGATGGACAGGAACCAGATCCCGTCCCGGCCGTCCCCGCGCCGCACGTAGGTCCGCAGGTTGGTCTCCGCGAACGACGGGAGTCCGGGCACGGCGGCGGGAACGCCCATGGGGCGCACGTCCGCCATCACGAAGGGCGTGAGCCCCACCCACGCCACGCCGTCGTACTCGTCCACGGCCGGCTCCCGGGGCACCAGGGCCCGCACCGCCTCCGGCGGGAACGGCCAGTGCACGAAGGTCTGCCGCAGCCACCGGGCCCGCAGGACCGGCACCCGCACCCGCTGTTCGGCTCCGTGGGCCACCACGAGCGCCGGGTCCCCGCCCCGGGACGGCGAAAACGCACAGGCTGCGGGGCGGTACGGCCCGGGCCGCGTTTCCGGCCGAGGGGGACGGGCACTCGCGGCGCCATGAATCAGAGTCGTCCGCCGCTCGCCGACAGCTCGCTCGCCCTCCTCGCCAAGGGCTACTCCTGGCTGCCCGACCGTTGGTGCCGCACCGCCGCCCCGCTCGTGCGCACCCGGCTGATGGGACAGCACGCCGTAGCCCTGCACGGCCCGGAGGCGGTGCGGTTCTTCTACGACGAACGTCATGTGGAACGCGGCACGGCGCTTCCCGGCCCGGTGCTCAGCACCCTGTTCGGCCATGGCGCCGTGCACACCCTGGACGGACAGGCGCACCGGGTGCGCAAGGAGATGTTCCTGTCCCTGCTGACCGGGCCCGAGGCGGTCGCCGGACTGGTCGACCGCGTGACCGAGGTCTGGGACGAGGCGGTGCAGTCGTGGCCCGAGCGTCCGGTCGTCCTGTTCGACGAGGCGAGCCGGATCCTCGCCCGGGGCGTCTGCCAGTGGGCCGGAATCCCCGTCGACGACGCGGATTCCGTGGCCCGCGACATGGTCGCGATGGTCGACGGCTTCGCCACAGCGGGACCGCGCCACTGGCGGGCACGCAGGGCCAGGGCACGCAGTGAGGCCTGGCTGGCGGGTCTGGCCGAGGAGGTGCGCGCGGGCGACGCCACGGCCCCCGCGGGGTCGGTGCTGGAGGCGGTCGTCCGGCACCGGGACGCCGACGGCCGGCCCCTGGACCCGCACACCGCCGCGGTCGAACTGCTCAACGTCATCCGTCCCACCGTCGCCGTCTGCTGGTTCGTCTCCTACGCCGGTCACGCACTGCGCACCCCCGGCGTCAGGGAACGGCTGCGCGAGGACGACCCCGCCTACGCCGTCGCGTTCGCCCACGAGCTGCGGCGCTTCTACCCCTTCGCGCCCTTTCTCGGCGGCCGGGCGGTGACCGATCTGGAATGGCGGGGCGAGCCGATCCCGTCCGGCACCCTGATCCTGCTCGACCTCTACGGGCAGAACCACGATCCCGACCTCTGGGACGCCCCGTACGCCTTCGCCCCGCAGCGCTTCGTGGGGCGGCCGCCGCGGCCCGACGAACTCGTGCCGCAAGGCGGCGCGGACCGGGCCGCCGGCCACCGCTGCCCCGGCGAGGACGTCACCGTCGCGCTGCTCGCCGCCCTCGGCCCGCGACTGGCCCGACTGGAGTACGACGTGCCCGAACAGGACCTGCGGATCCCGCTGAACCGCATGCCGGCGCGGGTGCGCAGCGGTTTCGTCCTCCACACCGTCCGCACCCCGGTCCCGGCGCTCCACTGAGGGCCACCGCCCCAGCCCTGCGCCCGCTGCCCGCCCGGTGCCTCACCGGGCGGGCAGCGCTCGTGCCGGCTTCACCCCGATGTCCCCGCCCGGCTGCCGCTCCCGGCGTGCCCGCCGGGCCTGAGCATCTGGCTCATGGCCAGTTCGCGGTAGAGGGCGCTGTCGGCCAGCAGCTCCTCGTGGCGTCCGCCGGCGGCGGCGCGGCCGTCGTGCAGCACGACGATGTGGTCGGCATGCTGCACGGTGGACAGGCGGTGCGCGATGACCAGCAGGGCGCACTCCTGGGCGACGTCCTTCATGACGGCGGTGAGCGCCGACTCATTGACCGCATCGAGGTGGGAGGTGGGTTCGTCCAGCAGGAGCAGCGTGGGGCGGGCCAGCAACGCGCGGGCGAGGGCGACACGTTGGCGTTCGCCGCCGGAGAGGGTGCCGCCGCGTTCTCCGATGACGGCGTTCAGCCCGCCGGGCAGCCGGTCGACGACCTCCTCGAGTCGGGCCAGCTCCACGACGCGCCGGATCTCCGCGTCGGTGGCGTCGGGCACGGCGTAGGCGATGTTGTCGCGCAGGGTGCCGCGGACGACGTGCGCGTTCTGGTCGACGACGGCCATGCGTCTGCGGCATGCGGCACGGGTGAGTTCGGTCGCGGGCCGCCCGTCGAAGAGCACGTGGCCCGCGTCCGGTTCCCAGAACCTCGCCACCAGGGCGAACAACGTGCTCTTGCCGGCTCCGGACCGGCCCACCAGGGCGACGTGCTGCCGGTGCGCGACGCTGAACGAGACGCCGCGGAGGACCGGCCGGTCCGGGTCGTAGCCGAAGTGGACGTCGCGCAGGGTGAGGGCGGGCTGCTCGCGGGTGCCGGCCGGTCCGGCCGGCGGGGATGCGGGGACCGGGTCTCTCGGCACGCGCGGCGCGGTGGGCTCGACGGGCAGACGGAGTGTCTGGTCGATGCGCCGGTAGGCGCCCATCCCGCGCTGGACGAGGCCCATGGCATGGAAGACGGAGGACAGCGGCAGGACGAGGTACGAGGCGTACAGCAGGAAGGCGACGAGGTCGCCGAGGGAGCCGGCGTGCCCGTTGACCCGCAGGCTGCCGACGACCAGGACGATGAGGAAGGAGCCCTGGACGGCCAGTTCGACGGCGGGGCTCATGACCGCGGCGACCTTCGCGGTGCGCACCCCAGCGCCGTAGGCCGCCTCGACGCGTGCGCCGATGCCCGCCGCCTCGCGCTCCTCGGCGCAGTGCACCCGGACCATCGGCAGGGCGGCGAGGGCGCGTTCGAGGTCCGCGGCGACGGCACCGACCGAGTCCTGCATCTGTTCGGACGCGCTGCGGATGCGCGTCAGCAGCGCGGCGACGACCAGGGCCGCCGCGGCCACGGTGACGGCGACCATGAGCAGCAGCAGGGGGTCCAGCCACGCCATGAGGACGATCGCCCCCGCGGCGACGAGGCTGCCCGTCACCAGATCGACGAGGGCCTGCGACACGACCTCCCGGAGCAAGGTCGTGTCGGCCGTCACCCGGGAGATGAGATCGCCGCTCCGCTGGCGGTCGTACTCCCTCATCTCCAGCCGGAGCAGCCGCCCCACCAGCCCGTGCCGGAGCTGCCGTACGACTCGTTCGCCCATCCGCTCCAGGAGGAAGCGCCCGGCGGCTCCCGTCGCCGCTTCGGTGACGAACAGCGCGCCGAGCATCCCCAGCAGAGGCCACACGACCTGTCCGCGGCCGCTCGCGTCCACGACGTGCTTGGCGACGAGAGGCTGGGCCAGCCCGAGGGCGGAGCCCACGAGGGTCAGTGCGGTGGCGACGGCGATGGCGCTCCGGTGCCCGGCGGTGAGCCGGTACATCGTGACCACCGCCGTCCGGGTCGATCTGTCCCCCGCGGTGACCAGGGTCCGGCCGCCGGCCGGGATCGTCGTGTCGATCATCGGTCCGTCGGAGGTGACAGCGGGGCGACGGTCACCAGCCGGGCGAAGTAGCCCTCCGGTACGCCCTCTCCGACGGGCCTGCCCTCCGCCTCGATCCACGCGTGCGCGGTGAAGGGCGGGACGACGCGTACGCCGGTGCACCAGGTCGGCCACGTTCCGCCGAGCCGGCACAGCAGTGCCGCCCCCAGAGAGCGCGGCAGGCACCCCTTCGGTCCGGCGCAGCGCAGGCTGGCGGCGCACATGGCGTCGCGCGCGTCCTGGGCCTGCGTCGTGGTGGCCGGCGCGGCTCCGCGCCGCAGGATGCCGAGCACGGTGCGGATGCTGCGGGGAGGCAGGAGGGCGAGGGCGACGGCGGGGAGCAGGACGAGGCGCGCGGCCAGGCGCCGGGCCATGGGGACCCCGGTGGGGCGTTGCAGCGCGCTGGGCGTCGTCATGAGGCGAGCCCCGAGTTCCGCAGCTCCCGTACGAGCGTCTCGACGTCCTGCATGGCCTGCGCCTGGTCGATGTCGAACTCCCGGACCAGGGCAGCGGCCGCGTCCGACTCCTCGCCGCCGTCGAGCAGCGTCCGCACGACCAGGGTGGCGGTCGGGTTCAACTCCCAGTAGGCGCCGGCCCGTTCGTCCAGCAGCACCGTGCCGTAGTCCGTCTCGGCCGTGGAGACGTCGTCGCCGAACCGCAGGGGCATGTGGGGGCCTTTCTGACGTGGGGACGTGTGGTCAGGGGTGGGCAACACGGGCGCCGCTGCGGGCGAGTCCCCGCAGCCACACCTCGGCGGCGATCGTGGAGTAGAGGATGGCGTCGGACAGGCCCGGGGAGGCGGGCCGCCGGGCGAGGCGGCGGAGCTCGGCGCCGTCCACCAGGCCCAGCTCCTCCAGCCGCGAGTTCTCCCACAGCGCCAGCAGGTCGGCGCGGTGCTCCCGCAGCCCGTTGGAGGCGTCCATGGAGGCCGTGGCCTTGTTGGTCCGCCGCAGACATGCCTCGGGCACGATCCCGCGCATCGCGGCGCTCAGGACGGGCTTGTACGCCCAGGGCGTCACGCGCTCGCTCGGACGGACGGCGAGACAGGCCTCGACGACACGGTCGTCGAGGAAGGGGGAGGCCATCGGCAGTCCGGCGCGGGCCGCCATCCGGTCCCACTGCCGGATCACGCGGGTGCACGAGCGGATCTGTTCCAGGTCGGTGTGCAGTCCACGGTCCGGATGCAGCGGCGAGGCCGTCGCCGCCGCCGTGAGCAGTGCCCGGCGTGCCATCCGTTCGGCGTCGGGCGTCACCCAGTCGAACAGACGCGGGGCCATGCCCCAGCCGAGCCCCGTCGCGACGGACGCGGGCAGTGGGCCGCGCAGGTGCCGGGCGGAGTCGGCGAGCCACGTCCCGTACGGCCGGGAGTCGGCGAGAGCGCGGACCGTGCCGGCGAGCGGCCACTGCCACAGGGCCCTGAACCCTCGCAACTGCCGTACGGCGAACAGCGGTCGGGTGCGCAGCAGCCGGTGGTAGTACGCCTCGGAGCACCAGGCCACGTGGTCGCCGCCGATGCCGGTCAGATGCAGGCGGCTGCCGCGTGCGGCGAGGCCGGGCAGATGGTGCAGGACCCGGGAGCGGTCCATGACGCCGATGGTGGGCTCGTCGAGGAGGTCGTCGACGGCGAGCAGGTCCTCGTAGACCAGGGGCGACGCGTCGGCGTCCCAGACCACGTGCTCGACCTCCGGGAGGTGGCCCATCGCCTGTTCGGCCCAGTACAGGTCGGTGTCCGCCGGATCGCGTCCCGGCCAGGTACTGGCCACCACGTGGGCCGGGGAGCGGTCCGCGAGGAAGCAGACGGAGGTCGAGTCCAGGCCGCCGGAGAGATCACAGCTGACCACGCCGCCCTGCCGGGTGCGCGCGTCGACGGCCTCTCCCAGCGCCTCGCGGATGAGGGGCGCCGCCTCGGCGAGCGGCCGGACCGGCTCCGGCGGCGTCCACCACCGGGTGTGCCGCACGGTGCGCCCGTCCGCGGTGACGACCACGGCGTCCTGCGGGGGAACGGCGGTGACCGCGCGCCACAGGGACGTCTCGAACAGTGGATAGGGGGCGGGCCACAGCAGCCTCGTGGCCAGCTCTTCCACGTCGGGGTCGACGCCCAGGACGGCGGCGAGCGTGTCGGCACGGGTGGCGGCCACCCGCACGCCGTTGACCTCCGCGTGGAAGACGAGTCGCAGTCCGGAGGCGGTGCCCTGCATCCTGATCCGTCCGTCGAGGGCGCCGACGAGGTGGAAGCTGCCGGGAAGGGACCGGGCCAGTGCGTCGAGTTCCGCGAGATCGCGCAACCGTGCGACCCGGCGCCGCAGTTCGCCGGCTTCGACGGGGCAGCAGCCGACGACGGCCACAGCGGCGTATCCGGCGGTCGCCGTGACCATGTCGTCGGCGTGCCAGTGGCCGACCAGCCAGGGCCGGCCCGACGCATGCGCGAGGATCCGGCTTCCGGGGCGGGCGAAGGAGCGGGCCACGGCGGCCGCGTCCGCGTGGTCGGTGAAGACCGCGAAGTGCGCGTCGCCGGGGCCCGTCCCCGCACTTTCGTGCAGTTCAGTCATGACGTCGAGTCAAGGACCGTCGGTCAGTCAGTTCTTGCTCAGGATCAGCCGGTCGTTGCCGGAGCGCTGAAGGAGCCCCGTCTCCTTCCGGAAGGTGCCGAGCCGGACGAGCGTCGGTGCCTCATAGGCCTTCTTCATGACTACTCCTCAGGTGCAGGTTTCCCGACCACCTCCGTCGGTCCGCCCAGGCTCATCGGGAACCCGGGCCAGGAAGTGGGCGCAGCACCTAGCTAGCTTCAGACCGTGAGACCAGGGCAAGAGCGTCCATGAAGCTCAGATAATATGGAGAATTTGGACTTCTCGGATTGTGCACCGACTCCCCGGGACCGCTTTTGCACGGGATTATGTGGAGCGTCGGGTATGCGCTTGTTCAAAGAAGCGTTTCGACCTGAGTCCCGGCGGATGCCCGTTGTTCGTCCGGAAGTGCGCCGACGGCGGTCACGTGCAGCGCCGCCGGGCGCACTCCCGGCTCCTGGCCGTGCGCCGCTTTCCTTCGCCCCACCCTCCGGCACCCCCAGGGCCGCGGCCCGCCGGCACGAACGGACGGCACCGAGTCGCAGACCGGAGCGCGCGGCGGCGGGGCAGCGGGGCAGCGGACCGGGGCAGACCGGCAGGCCCCTCCCCGGCCCGCCCGTGCGCTTCCCTAGGACGTGTTCTGGGAGGTCTTTTGGCCGAAGACATGCCGATGTACAGTGACCGATGCCCCTGACCTGCAGAAAGCCGGCGGGGAGCCGTCTTCCAGGAGTCCAAAGTGCTGCGTACTCTGTTCAAGTCCAAGATCCACCGCGCCACCGTCACCCAGGCCGACCTGCACTACGTGGGATCGGTGACCATCGACGCGGATCTCCTCGACGCCGCCGACCTGCTGCCCGGTGAGCTCGTCCACATCGTCGACATCACCAACGGCGCCCGGCTGGAGACCTACGTCATCGAAGGGGAGCGCGGTTCCGGTGTGGTCGGCATCAACGGCGCCGCCGCCCATCTCGTCCACCCCGGCGATCTGGTGATCATCATCAGTTACGCTCAAGTGACCGACGCCGAGGCACGGGCACTGGAACCCCGGGTCGTGCACGTGGACCGCGACAACCGCATCCTCGCCCTGGGGGCCGATCCGTCGGAACCCGTGCCGGGTTCGGACCAGGAGCGCAGCCCGCATTCGGTGCCGGCCTGACCCCGTTCGACGACCTTCGGACCAGGAGCACGCCCATGAGCGACATCGAGATCCGCGACGACCGGCCGGCCGGAATGCTGGAGGCCCTCGGATCCGGGAGCGACGAAGTCGTCGGCCACATCCAGTACTTCGTCCTCGAATCCCCCGAGCGCGCCCTGGTCCCGGTCCACACCATCGTGGACCCGGCCCACGAGGGCCAGGGCATCGCGGGTTCCCTGGCCCGCGAGTTCTACGGCATCGCGGCCCGCGAGGGCGTCTCCGTCGCCCCTCTCTGCCCGTACGTCGTCAAGTGGGCCGCACGCCACCCCGAGGAGGCCCCCGCGGCGACCCCGGAACTGCTCAGGGCGGCGAAGCAGTGGCTGACGGCCCACCCCGAGGGCTTCTGAACGGACGCCGCACCGGCTCGCCTCGGCCCGCTCCGCCTGCATCGGCGGGGCGGGCCTTCGCGATGCCCCACGCGATCCCCCTCGTCACGCGAGTGGGTGACTGGCGGGAGGGGCGACGGGTACGCGGGGCAGTAGTCCAGAGCCGATGCCGACCGACTGGCTGGAGGACCTGATGACCGATCCGTACCCCGACCCCGTCCCCCCGGGCCCCACGCCCGGCCCCGGGCCGGTTCCCACGCCGGGGCCGGCGCCGGAGCCCCCGTCACCCCCGAACCCGACCCCGACTCCGGGCCCGGGCCCCGGTCCTGCGCCCGATCCGGTCCCGCCGGGCCCCGCGCCCGACCCTTCGCCGTCCCCGGTCCCGCCGGGACCCGAGCCGGTTCCCGACCCGGAGCCGGGACCGCCGCTCAGCTGACGGCGGGCGACAGACGGAAGGAGGGCCACCGGACGGTGGCCCTCCTTCCTGTCAGGGCCACGCTCAGCCGGTCACCTCGGACCGGTCCCCGCCCCACAGCGTGTGGAACGAGCCCTCGCGGTCGGTGCGCCGGTAGGTGTGCGCCCCGAAGAAGTCCCGCTGCCCCTGCGTCAGCGCCGCGGGCAGCCGCTCGGCGCGCAGCGCGTCGTAGTAGGCCAGCGCCGCCGCGAAGCCCGGCGTCGGCACTCCCTGCCGCGTCGCAGCCACGACGACCTCGCGCCAGTCGTCCTGCGCGTCGGCGATCTCCTGCGCGAAGGTGTCGTCGGAGAGCAGGCTGGGCAGGTCCGCGCGGGTGTCGTAGGCGGACCGGATGCGGTCGAGGAAGGCCGCGCGGATGATGCAGCCACCGCGCCAGATCGCCGAGACGGCGCCCAGGTCGATGTCCCAGTCGTACTCCTCGCGGGCGGCCGCGATCTCGTGGAAGCCCTGCGTGTACGACACGATCTTCGAGGCGTACAGCGCCTGCTCGACACGGTCGGCGAAGGCTCCCGCCTCGGCCTCCGGCAGCGGCGTCGCCTTGGGCCCGGCGAGGGAGCGGGACGCCTCCCGCAGCTCGGCGTGGCCGGACAGGGAGCGGGCGAAGACCGCCTCCGCGATGCCCGAGACCGGGACACCGAGGTCGAGGGCGATCTGCACGGTCCAGCGGCCGGTGCCCTTCTGCTCGGCCTGGTCCACCACCACGTCCACGAACGGCTTGCCCGTCTCCGCGTCCACGTGGGAGAGCACCTCGGCGGTGATCTCGATCAGGTACGAGTCCAGGCGGCCCGTGTTCCAGGTGCGGAAGATGTCGGCGATCTGCGCGGGGGAGTACCCGGCCACATCGCGCAGCAACTGGTAGGCCTCACCGATGAGCTGCATGTCGGCGTACTCGATGCCGTTGTGGACCATCTTCACGAAGTGCCCGGCCCCGTCGGGACCCACGTGGGTCACGCACGGAGCGCCGTCCTTCGCCTTCGCGGAGATCTTCTCCAGCATCGGGCCGAGCGAGTCGTACGACTCCTTCGGGCCGCCCGGCATGATGCTCGGGCCGTTGAGCGCGCCCTCCTCGCCGCCGGAGACGCCCATGCCGACGAAGTGGATGCCCTGCTCGCGCAGTTCGCGCTCCCGGCGCCGGGTGTCCGCGAAGTGCGCGTTGCCACCGTCGATGATCATGTCACCGGGCTCCAGCAGCGGCGCGAACTCCTGGATCACCGCGTCGGTCGGCTCCCCGGCCTTCACCATGATGACCAGCCGGCGCGGCCGCTCGAGGGCCGCCACGAACTCCTTGGCGGTCTCCGCCGCGATGAAGTCGCCCTCGCTCCCGAACTCCTCGACCAGGGCGTGCGTGCGCGACGCGGTCCGGTTGTGCAGGGCGACCGTATAGCCGTTGCGGGCGAAGTTGCGGGCGAGGTTGCGGCCCATGACCGCGAGGCCCGTGACACCGATCTGCGCTGTGTTGCTCATACCGCCTGCTCCCAAAAGATCCCGTGGATCGCGTAGGTCGTCTACCGCTGCCGGTCGTGCTTGTCAGTATCGTCCACCGGTCATCCTGGCCCGTCGGGGGACTGTCCGCACACCAGGGATACGGTTCGGGCGCCTCGTTGCGTTCAGCCGGACCCGCCGGTCGGGTGCGCGCCCCCACGCGGCCGGATGCCGTCTTGTCATGGCCTGTTCGCGGCGATTACTTTTGCCCCTCCTGGCGCATGACGCTTGTCTAGGGGGAGGCCTCCATGGCCGTACGCGGCCGGCACCGCCGGTATCAGCCGAACAGGATCAACCGGGCCTCGCTCACCGTCACCGCGGGCGGTGTCGGCATCGCGGTCCCGCTCATCGGCACCGGCACCGCACACGCCGCCGACGTGGACACCTGGAACAAGGTCGCCGCGTGCGAGTCCAGCAGCAACTGGAGCATCAACACCGGCAACGGCTATTACGGCGGGCTCCAGTTCACCCAGTCCACCTGGGAGGCGTACGGCGGCGCCCGGTACGCGCCGCGTGCGGATCTGGCCACCAGGGACCAGCAGATCGCGGTGGCGGAGAAGGTGCTGGACGGACAGGGGCCGGGCGCCTGGCCGACGTGTTCCGTGCGGGCCGGGCTGACGCGCGGGGGCTCCGCCCCGGACGTCCCGCCGCTCACGAAGAGGACGGCCTCCGTGCGGGACGTCCAGCCGCAGACCACCCCGCAGTCGCGGGCCGGGTCCGCCGAGATGTACACCGTGGTCCGGGGCGACTCGCTCTCCGGGATCGCCGACGCGCACAAGGTGCGGGGCGGCTGGCGGGGGCTGTACTCCGCCAACCGCGAGACCGTCGGGGCCGATCCCGACCTGATCCTGCCGGGCCAGCGGCTCAAGCTGCGGGCCGGCGCCGCCACGCCCACCACCACCGAGCACACCTCGACCCCGACGAGGAAGACCTCCTCCGGCACCGGGAAGAAGACCGAGAAGGCCGCGGACACCGGCCTGGTCGCCCCCGTGAACGCCTCCCTCGGGACCCCGTACCACAAACAGGGCTCGGCCTGGTCGAAGGGCTACCACACCGGTGTCGACTTCGCCGTGCCCACCGGGACCTCCGTGAGGGCGGTGGCGGCCGGCAAGGTCGTCACCTCGGGCTGGGGCGGCTCCTTCGGTTACCAGGTGGTCATCCGGCACGCCGACGGCCGCTACACGCAGTACGCCCACCTGTCCGCGATCTCCGTGAAGGCCGGACAGAGCGTGGGTCCCGGCCAGCGCATCGGCCGGTCGGGCTCCACGGGCAACAGCACGGGCCCGCATCTGCACTTCGAGGTGCGGACGGGGCCCGGCTTCGGCAGCGACATCGACCCGGTGGCGTACCTCCGGGCCGGCGGCATCAGGATTTGACGCGGGTCCGGTGCCGGTCCAGTACCGGCATCGGGATGTACGCCGCGCCGTAGAACGGGCCGTAGTACGCCGGGGGCTGGCCTCCCGGGTCCGCGAGCTCCTCGGACGGGCCGTCCCTCCGTGCCGTCCCGGGGGCGGCGGGAGCCGGCACGAGCAGTTCCTCGCGCAGGGCGGCGACCTGTTCGACCAGCACGCTCTCGCGCACGAGCGCGTCGGCCGGCTCCTCGGCGGGCGCCGGGACGAACACGTCGACGTCGTCGAGGTCCGCGGCCTCGGCGGGCTCGCCGTGGGTGCGCTGGATGCGCTCCGTCGTCAGCAGGATCAGGCCGCCCGCCGCCACCACACCGCAGCTCAGGGCGAGCGCGGTGCCCGTGGTGCCGTAGCGGAAGGTCTCCCCGAACATCGTGATGCCGACCACGGCCGCCACCACCGGGTTCACGACCGTCAGCGTCGCCAGCGGAGCCGCGAGACCGGCGCCGCGGTAGGAGGCCTGCGACAGCATCAGTCCGGCGGTGGCCAGGACACCGATCGCGGCCAGTGAGGGCAGGTCCGTCGCCGAGACGCCACCGCTCCAGTCGACGGCGACCGTCTTGGTGAACACCGAGGACATGCCGAACGCTATGCCGGACGCGGTCGCGAGCAGCACGCTGCGCACCACCGGGTGCCGGTGTGCGGCCCGGCCCGCGATCATCAGCGCGACCACCGCGGCGGCCGTCACCAGCGCGGCGAACACCCGCTGGGTCGTGCCGAGCGAGTGCGCGTCGGAGGCGCCCACCAGGGAGAGCAGACCGGCCAGTCCCACCGTCGCCATGATCGCGCCCCGCCAGGCGGTCGCCCCGGCCCTGCGGCCGACGAACAGCGCGGCCATCGGCAGGGCGAACACGATCGTCAGGGCACCCAGCGGCTGGACCAGGCTGAGCGGACCGTAGGCGAGCGCCACCACGTGCAGGAGTCCGCCGAGGCCGTTCAGCGCGACCGCCGCCCACCAGCTCGGCCGGCGCAGCGGCGCGAACTGCTCGTCCGGGTGCGACACCGCGACCTGCTCCTGCACGATCGCTCCGCCCGCGTAGGCGACGGCGGAGACGAGGGAGAGGAGCACGGACAACGCGAGGGCACTCATGAGCAGCTCCTCTGCGTGAGGCGGGGGCGTGGCGCCCGGCGCGACGAAGGGTCGTCTTCCATGACCAACACGATGCCCGGAAAACTTCTTCCCGTCGTCGTCCCTGAGCAGGCAATGGGTCCTACTGCCGATGGAGTACGGAACGGCCCGTGTCCTCCCCAGGGCGGGTGACACGGAGGGGAGGGCCCCTGCTGGGCACCCCTAGGGGTCTTGGTACTACTGCTGGTCGTGGACCTCGACCCGGATCTGGTGGCGCTGCGACCGCTCGGCGCCTTCTTCGTCCTGCGCACGATCGGCGGCAGCCCCGCGGCACCGCGACCGGCGCTGCCGACCCTCGCACAAGTCTACGAGAACCGAGGATCGGATGTTTACGGAAATGCGCTGACTTTCCGGGTCCGGAAGGTGGCCGACGCCCTGCGCGCTCCCGAGCCCCGGATCGCGGCCTCGATCGCCCACCAGGGTCTCGCGGCCCGGCTGTGGTCGGTGGCGCTCGGCTGCGCCGTCCGGTACGGGCACATCCCCGACCTGGCCCCGCAGCGGCTGCTCTGGGACCCCGAGGCGAGCGCCCCCGACGATCTCCTGCTGGACGCGGTGGCACCGCTTCCGGCCGACGCCGAAACGATCTCCCGGGTCGTGCTGCACGGCCATCTCGAACCCCTGACGGCGACGCTGCACACGGACTACCGGCTGGCCACCGGACTGCTGTGGGGCAACGCCGCCTCGGCGCTCACGGGAGCCGTCCGCCAACTGGGCCACCACGGCGTCCGCGCCCTCGCGGCCGACCTCCTCACCCACCCCCTGCTCGCGGGGAGGCTCGACAGCGCCGCCCTCCGCCGCCGGAGCTGCTGTCTGTACTACCGGTTGCCGGGAGGTGGCGTGTGCGGTGACTGTTGTTTCACACGAGCCCCGCGCTCTTCCCCGCGCGGCGCATCTGGGTGACCATGAAAGCCGATCAGTCGAGACAGGGGGTTCCGGGTGCGAGTGGGCCTGCTGACCCGGGAGTACCCGCCGGACGTGTACGGCGGCGCGGGTGTCCATGTCGAGTTCCTGGCTCGGGAGTTGAGATCCCTCGTCGACCTGGACGTGCACTGCTGGGGCGAGGGCCGCACGGAGGGCGTGGTCCGGCACCGGCCGTGGTCCGCGCTGGACACCGCCAACGACGCGCTGCGCACCTTCTCCGTGGACCTCTCCATGGCCGCGGGCCTCGAAGGCCGTGAGCTGGTCCACTCCCACACCTGGTACGCCAACCTCGCCGGCCACCTCGGCAAGCTCCTGCACGGCATCCCGCACGTGATGACCGCCCACTCCCTGGAGCCCCTGCGCCCCTGGAAGGCCGAGCAGCTCGGCGGCGGATACGCGCTGTCGAGCTGGGCCGAACGCACCGCGATCGAGTCCGCCGACGCGGTGATCGCCGTCTCGGGAGCCATGCGCGAGGACATCCTGAGCTGCTACCCGGGGCTGGATCCGGCCAGGGTCCACATCGTGCACAACGGCATCGACACCACTCTCTACCGGCCCGACCACGGCACCGAGGTGCTGGACCGGATCGGCCTGGACCGGGACCGCCCGTTCGTGCTGTTCGTCGGCCGCATCACCCGCCAGAAGGGCGTGCCGCACCTGCTGCGCGCGGTGCGGGACATCGACCCGGCCGCGCAGGTCGTGCTGTGCGCGGGCGCCCCGGACACCCCGGAGATCGACCGGGAGTTCCGCGAGCTCTTCGAGCAGCTGAGCCGGGTCCGCGAGGGCGTGCACTGGATACCGCAGATGCTGCCGCGCCCCGAGGTGATCCAGCTCCTCACCCATGCCGCGGTCTTCGTGTGCCCCTCGGTGTACGAACCCCTCGGCATCGTCAACCTGGAGGCGATGGCCTGCGGGACCCCCGTGGTGGCCTCGCGGGTCGGCGGTATCCCCGAGGTCGTGGACGACGGCAGGACCGGACTGCTCGTGACCGTGGACGACGGGTTCGAAACGGCCCTCGCGGGGGCACTCGACTCCGTGATCGGCGATCCGGCCACGGCACGGCGGATGGGCGAGGCGGGTCGGGAGCGCGCGGTGGGCGAGTTCGGCTGGGACGCGGTCGCGCGGCGCACGGTCCGGCTCTACGAGGAGATCGTCAAACAGGCGTAGCTGGCCCCCGGCAAGGGCAGGCATCGGTCACGGACCAGGTGAGGGGAGCGGCCATGCGTCGTGGCGGACCTTCGGTGCTCGGCATCGTACTCGCGGGCGGAGAAGGCAAACGCCTGATGCCCCTGACCACGGACCGCGCCAAACCGGCGGTCACCTTCGGAGGCACCTACCGGCTGGTCGACTTCGTCCTGTCCAACCTCGTCAACGCCGACATCCTGCGCATCTGCGTGCTCACGCAGTACAAGTCGCACTCGCTGGACCGGCACATCACGACCACCTGGCGGATGTCGAGCCTGCTCGGCAACTACATCACGCCGGTGCCCGCCCAGCAGCGTCTGGGACCGCGCTGGTACCTGGGCAGCGCGGACGCGATCCTGCAGTCGCTGAACCTGATCTACGACGAGCGCCCCGAGTACGTCGCGGTGTTCGGTGCCGACCACGTGTACCGCATGGACCCTCGGCAGATGCTCGCGCAGCACATCGAGTCCGGTGCGGGCGTCACCGTGGCCGGCATCCGCGTGCCGCGCTCCGAGTCCCCGTCGTTCGGGGTGATCTCCCCGGCCTCGGACGGTCTCACGGTGGAGCGCTTCCTGGAGAAGCCCGCCGACCCGCCCGGCCTCGCGGACGACCCCGAGTGCGTGTTCGCCTCGATGGGCAACTACATCTTCACCACCAAGGCCCTCATCGAGGCGCTCCAGCGGGACTCCGAGGACGAGCACTCCGTCCACGACATGGGCGGTTCGATCCTCCCGCAGCTCACCGACCGCGGCGAGGCCCAGCTCTACGACTTCAGCGCCAACCACGTGCCCGGCGAGACCACCCGGGACCGCGGCTACTGGCGGGACGTCGGCACCCTGGACGCCTACTACGACGCCCACATGGACCTGATCGCCGAGCGCCCCGCGTTCAACCTCTACAACCGGCAGTGGCCCATCTACACCCACTCCGGCCAGCTCTCCCCGGCCCGCTTCAACGCCGGCGGCATCGCCAGCGAGTCCATCATCAGCGCGGGCTGCCTCATCCGCGGCCAGGTCACCCGGTCCGTGCTCTCACCCGGTGTCCTGGTCGACCCGGGGGCCGTCGTCCAGGGCTCGGTCCTGCACGACAACGTGAAGATAGGCCGGGGCGCGGTGGTCCGCGGGGCCGTCCTCGACAAGAACGTCGAGGTGCCGCCGGGCGCCACGATCGGGGTGAACCCGGAGCGGGACGCGGAACTGTACACGGTGTCCAAGGGCGGGGTGATCGCGCTCGGGAAGGGGCAGCTCGTGTCCTAGGCCCCGGCCGGCTCGGCCCGCCCTCGTGGGGAGTGCCCCGCGGGGGCGTGGACCGCGTCGCCCTCGTGGCACACCTCGTCGTCCCCGGACAGACTTGTCATGTCCCTGGACGGGAAGCCGAATCCGTGTTGTCATGCCAACTCCTGCCCATGACAACGTTGTTATGGAGGCTTCCATGCACCGCAGGCACCTCACCCGCCTCAGAGGCCGGCTGGCGTTACTGTTCGCCGCGCTCCTCGGGATCGCCGGCCTGACCGCGGCGCCCGCCCTGGCCGACGACCCCGTCGAGGCCCACGGCCTCAAGGGCGAGTACTGGACCCAGTCCGCCCCCGGCGCCTTCGACTTCCACGAGCTGAAGGCGACCACCTTCGACCCGAACCTCGACTTCGACAACCTCGAACCCCGCCTCGCCGCCGCGACCGGCCGCGCGGACGACGTCAGCGTCCGCTGGACCGGCAGGCTCGTCCCGACGGCGTCCGGGCCCCACACCTTCTCCGTCATCGGCGACAACGGCTTCCGCCTGTGGCTCGGCGGACAGCTCCTCATCGACCACTGGGTCGACGACTGGGACCGCGAACAGACCGCGCAGCCGGTCGAGTTGGCCGCCGGGCAGTCCTACGACATCAAGGTCGAGTACTTCGAGCACTACGGCGGCTCCAACCTCCACCTGCGCTGGATCCGGCCCGGCGGCACCAAGGAGTCGGTCCCGCAGTCCGCGTTCCGGCTCCCCGAGGGCTACGACTACGACGGACCGGTCGCGACCACGGTCCTCGGCACCGGCCGCACCCTGAAGCTCGACTTCGCCCAGCCGCTCGCCGCGCCTCCGGCCGGCCTCACCGACCACCTCCAGGCGGTGATCGGCGGCGCCAAGTGGCCCCTGGGCACGGCGAAACAGGACCCGCGCGATCCCCGAGTGCTTCTGGTCGAGCTCGCCGAACCCGTCGTGGGCAACAGAACCGGCACCGCACGCGGCACCGCCGACCTCCGCTACGACGGCCGGGGCGGGCTCACCGGCGCCGACGGCAACGTTGTCAAGGCGTTCTGGAGCAGTGGCGCCAACCGTTCGACGTACGAGCTGCGCACGAAGTGGGCCGACGAGGTGGGCCCCGGCAACGCCCATCCCGAGTACCCCCGCCCGCAGTTGACCCGCGACCAATGGCGGAACCTCAACGGCCGCTGGCAGTTCGCCGCCGCCGAGGCCGGTGAACGGCCGCCGGTGGGCCGGGACCTGGCCGAGCGCATCCTCGTCCCGTACCCGGTCGAGTCCCAGCTCTCCGGCCTGGAACGGCACGAGGACCGCATGTGGTACCGCCGCACCTTCACCGTCCCGGCCGACTGGCACATCGGCTCCGGCAAGCGGCTGCGGCTCAACTTCGGTGCCGTCGACTGGCGGTCCGAGGTCTACGTCAACGGCACCAGGGTCGCCGAACACACCGGCGGCTACGACAAGTTCAGCGCCGACATCACCGACGCGCTGCGGCCGGGCCGCACCCAGGAGCTGATCGTCGGCGTGTACGACCCCACCGACGCGGCCGACGGCGAGAACCCGCCGCTCGGCAAGCAGCGCCTCGACCCGAGCGGCATCTGGTACACCCCGTCCTCCGGCATCTGGCAGACCGTCTGGATGGAGCCCGTCGCCCGCGACCACGTCGACTCCCTGAAGCTGACCCCCGACGTGCCCACCGGACGGCTCACGGTGGAGGCGCAGGGCGTCCGCGACGGCGTACCGGTCACGGCGACGGCGTACGACGGGAAGCGGAAGGTCGCCACGGCCCGCGGCCGGACCGGGCAGCCGCTCACCCTGACCCTCACCGACCCGCACCTGTGGTCGCCCGACGACCCCTTCCTGTACGGCCTGAAGGTGACCGTCGGCACCGACCGCGTCGGCAGCTACTTCGGGATGCGCTCCATCGCCGTCGAGAACGTGGACGGCACCCCGCGCACGGTCCTCAACGGCGAGCCGGTCTTCATGATGGCCACCCTCGACCAGGGCTTCTGGCCCGACGGCCTGCACACCGCACCCACCGACGAGGCCCTCGCGTACGACCTGAAGGTGCACAAGCGGCTCGGCTTCAACGCCGTCCGCAAGCACATCAAGGTCGAACCCGACCGCTGGTTCTACTGGGCCGACCGGCTGGGCCCGATGGTGTGGCAGGACATGCCCGCCATGACCGCCGGGGTGAATCCGAGCCCCGCCGCCCGCGCGGAGTACGAGCGCGAGATGAAACAGATGATCGACGAACACATCAGCAGCCCGTCGGTCGTCATGTGGGTGACCTTCAACGAGGGCTGGGGGCAGTACGACGTCGGCCGGGTCGCCGAACAGGCCAAGGACTGGGACCCGACCCGCCTGGTCAACAACCAGTCGGGGCTCAACCTCGGCGCCGATGGGAACGCCGGCGACATCATGGACGAGCACGGCTATCCCAGCCCCGCCCTGCCGCCCCACCCGGACGGCCGACGTGCCCTGGTCAGCGGCGAGTACGGCGGTCTCGGCCTGGCGGTGCCCGGGCACGCCTGGTCGGTCCAGCAGTCCTACGTCGACGTCGATCCGGCGACCTACACCGACGACTACCTGGCCAAGCTCGACGAGGTGCGTGCCCTGGCCTGCCGCGGTGGCAACGGCGCCGTCTACACCCAGATCTCGGACGTCGAGGGTGAGCTGAACGGGCTGCTCACCTACGACCGGAAGGTCCTGAAACCGGACGCCGGGCGGGTCAGGGCCGCGCACCAGGCCCTCATCCGTGACGCGTCCCGGGCTGCCCCGGCTGGGTGCTGATCACCCTCCGATGAGCCCATCCGCACCATGTGTCCCGCCCCTTTCACCGGGGGCGGGACTTAATCTGGTGTTAACTGAGCGTAGCTTGATCGTACTTGACCGTAATCGCCGGAGGGCGATTGACTGCTGGTCCACCTGTTGTCGACGCGAGGCAAGGCATTGACTTCCGACCTGCTGGCCCCTCTCGACCTGGCGTTCTGGAACATGGAATCCGCCGAGCACCCGATGCACCTGGGAGCGCTCGGCGTCTTCACGGCGCACTCGCCCACCGCCGGCGCCCACGCGGCCGACCTGCTCGCGGGCCGCGCCGCCGCCGTCCCCGGACTGCGGATGCGCATCCGGGACGTGTGGCCGCTCGGCTTCCCGTACGCCTTCGGGGGAGCCGCCCGCGTCCCCGACCCCGACTTCGACCCGCTCCGGCACGTCCTGCTGCACGCCCCGACGGCGGACTTCCACGCCGAGGCCGGACGGCTCATGCAGCGGCCGCTGGACCGCGAGCGCCCGCCTTGGGAGGCGCACGTGCTGCCGGGGGAGGACGGGGCCTCCTTCGCGGTGCTGTTCAAGTTCCACCACGCCCTCGCCGACGGACTGCGGGCACTGACGCTCGCCGCCGCCGTCCTGGACCCGATGGACCTGCCCACCCCCCGGCCGCGCCCCGAGGAGCCCGCGAGGAAGCTGCTCCCGGACGTCCGCAGGCTCCCCGAGCTCGTCCGGGGGGCCGCCTCCGACCTGGGCCGCGCCCTCGACATCGGCGCCTCGGTCGCCCTGTCCTCCCTGGGCGCGCAGCCCTGCGCCGCCCTCACCTCCGAGGCGAGCGGCACCCGGCGCACCGCCGGAGTCGTCGTCGACCTCGACGACGTGCACCGCGTCCGCAAGAGCCGCGGCGGCACCGTCAACGACGTCCTGATCGCGGTCGTCGCGGGCGCCCTGCGCCGCTGGCTGGACGAGCGCGGCGACGGCAGCGAGGGCGTGGCCCCCCGCGCCCTGATCCCGGTCTCCAGGCGCCGTCCGCGCACCGCGCACCCCCAGGGCAACCGGCTCTCCGGGTACCTGGTGCGGCTCCCGGTCGACGACGCCGATCCGTTGGGCCGCCTCGACGCGGTCCGCACGGCCATGGACCGCAACAAGGACGCCGGACCCAACCGGGGCGCCGGCGCGGTCGCCCTGCTCGCCGACCACGTCCCGGCCCTCGGCCACCGCCTCGGCGGGCCGCTGGCCGGTCAGGGCGCCCGGCTGTGGTTCGACATCCTCGTCACCAGCGTCCCGCTGCCCGGCATCGGCCTGAAGCTCGGCGGCAACCCGGTCACCGAGGTCTACCCCTTCGCCCCGCTCGCCCGCGGCCAGTCCCTCGCGGTCGCCATCTCGACCTACCGCGGACAGGTCCACTACGGCCTCGTCGCCGACGCGGAAGCGGTGCCTGACCTGGACCTGCTGGCCCGGGCGCTGACCGAGGAGGTGGCGGAACTGCTGGTCGCCTGCGGTTCTTGATCGTTTCCGGTTTCTGGCGGGGCCCCACGCTGAAGTAAAATTCCGCGTTCGACCAGCGGACGCGGCCACAGCCGCACGGGTGACCAGGGAAACGGCAGCGCGATGACGGTGACAGAGGACGGCTCGGCCACGACCACGGACGAGGTCGTGCGCGAACCCGGTGACGAGGGCGTCTTCGGCCCCGGCATCGACCCGGAGCGGCTGGCCGTCTGCCTCAGCGTGCTCGACGAGCTCGACAAGCTGGAGGTCGACCACCCCGACGCGATCGCCGTGCGCCGCGCCACCGCCGGGATCTACCGGACAGTGAAGCAGCGCCGCCGGCAGGAGCGCCGGGCCGCCAAGACCGCCCACGACAAGGCGGTCACGGAGGCCACGGCGACCGGCTCCGCCCAGCGCATCGACGACGAGACCGAGGGCATCCTGCCGCAGTCGCGGACCGAGGAGGGCAGGATCGCGGGGATACTCCAGCGCCCGCGCTCCTGCTACACCTGCAAGACCCGGTACGTCGAGGTCGACTACTTCTACCACCAGCTCTGTCCGGACTGCGCCGCCCTGAACCGCGCCAAGCGCGACGCCCGCGCCGACCTCACCGGCAAGCGCGCCCTGCTCACCGGCGGCCGCGCCAAGATCGGCATGTACATCGCGCTGCGCCTGCTGCGCGACGGCGCGCACACCACGATCACCACCCGGTTCCCGAAGGACGCCATCCGCCGCTTCAAGGCCATGGACGACTCCGCGGACTGGCTGCACCGCCTGGAGGTCGTCGGCATCGACCTGCGCGACCCGGCGCAGGCCGTGGCCCTCGCCGAGCGGGTCGCCGAGGCGGGCCCGCTCGACATCCTCGTCAACAACGCGACCCAGACCGTACGCCGGCTGCCCTCCGCCTACGCCGCCCTGGTCGACGGCGAGAGCGCCCCGCTGCCCGCCGGTGAGCTCCCCGCCCACCACGTCATCGGCGCCTTCGGCTCCGGCGCGGTCGACGGACTCGCCTCCCTGCCCGCCGGGATCTCCGGCCTCGACGCCCAGCAGGTCGCCGACCTCGCCCTGGTCGCGGGCAACGCCAGCGTCGCCCGGCACCTCGACGGCACCGCCATCGACGCGGGCGGCCTCGTCCCCGACGTCGTGGACAGCAACACCTGGGTCCAGACCATCGACCAGATCTCCCCGGTGGAGCTCCTGGAGACCCAGCTCTGCAACTACACGTCCCCGTTCATCCTGATCAGCGCGCTGCGCCCGGCCATGGCCGACGCCGCGAAGAAGGCGGCCAGCAAACGCGCCTACGTCGTGAACGTCTCGGCGATGGAGGGCGTCTTCGGCCGCGGCTACAAAGGCGCCGGCCACCCCAACACCAACGCCGCCAAGGCGGCCATGAACATGGTCACGCGGACCAGCGCCCAGGAGATGTTCCAGACCGACGGCATCCTGATGACCTCGGTCGACACCGGCTGGATCACCGACGAGCGCCCCCACTTCGACAAGCTCCGCCTCGCCGAGGAGGGCTTCCACGCCCCTCTGGACCTGGTCGACGGCGCGGCCCGCGTCTACGACCCGATCGTGCGCGGCGAGGACGGCGAGGACGTCTACGGGGTCTTCCTGAAGGACTACGCGCCCGGCAAGTGGTGAGCCACCGGCAGCGCGTGTGGCCTGGTCCCGGCGGGGCACCCGGGGGCCGGGCACAGCGCACCGGGAGGTTCTCATGAGCGACTCGCACGGCGTCGATCCGCGCGCCCACAGTGATCCGCGCAACGTCTATCCGAGCGATGAGGAGTTCTACCGGGGTGACCGTCCCCGCGACGCGGTCCTGCCCGAGGACCGGCCTCGTGGTGGCGGCACGTCACACCGCGGCAGGCTCTTCACGGTGGTGCTGATCGCCTTCATCGCCCTGGCGTCATCGTCTGGTTCCTCGCGTTTCCGTGAGGAGGAGCGGTCACCGTCCGCGCGGCGCGGGCGACCGCAGCCGGTCATGGACGGCGTACCCGCCCGGATGCGCCGCCCGCACCCGCGTGCCCCCGTCCCCAGCAGCTCCGTCCCGGTGATCCCTCCTCACGCTCGAACCGCGCTCGCGCGGGGACACATCCCGTGGCCGCGTCGGACGCGAGCCACACCACCGTCCGCGCGAATTCACGGCCATGAGGGGCCGTACGGCTGATGCGTCGCCGTGTTGCTGACCAGGAGGTCGTTCAGAGGCGGTCTGCCGGACGTCCGGGTCCCTGGCCGTGACGCACACCAGCGCTTCGGCATCGGCCAGTTGCCGGGCGACCTCCCGCCCGATCCCGCGGGTGCCGCCGGTCACGAGGGCAGCCCTGCCGTGCGGTCCGTACGAGGACGTCATCGCCGTACGGACTCATGACGGACCGTCAGTCGACGCTCTCCAGGCGGGAGTTGCGTGCCGCGACCAGTTCCAGGACGGCCCGCCAGTCCTCCAGGACACCGGCGTCGAACCGGGCCGTGCGGCTCTCCTCGGCCGCCAGGCGCAGCAGGTCGTCGTCGGGGGCGGGGCCGCGGTGGGCCAGTAGGCGGTGGACCCGTTCTCCGAGCAGGGCGCGGACGACCTCGGCGGCCTGTCCGGTGCCCATCACCAGGCCCGCCACCTGGAGTTCCTTGTCGGCGGGCCGGCTGCGGCGCAGCAGTGCCGCGGTCCGCAGGGCGTGTTCGCTGCCGCAGGCGTGCAGCAGATCCATCAGTTCGTCGACACTGCGCAGTTCCATACGTCAGACCTCCCGCCGGTCCGGCCGTTGCCGTGGGTCAGCAGAACATGGGCGCCTTGCGAATCGGCCAACGGGACCTGAACTGCGTGCCCGGGGGTCGGAGGACCGGTCGAGCCATAGGCCGAACGAGTGACTCCAGGAGGGCACTCAAAGCGGCAAATCAGGCGAAAAGCGGGCGTAGAAGCCACAGTGAAGTGCAATGGTTACACCTTGTTTTCACTCGCTATCGAGCGGCCCTCCGCTCATCTGGTTAATCTGTAGCGGACGGACGGCAGTACGGGGTCCCACCCACACCCACAGTCCGTCCCGGGACAAGCCGGTCACCACGGTCTGTTCTCACCTGAGTTGCCGGCGCCACCGCGTCCGACCCGATCTCGACCCAGACCCGAGCGGACGTCCAGGCGCCGACCGTAGGTTGGCCAGGTACGTCCCGAGGGTGAGCCCGACACATAAGGAGTGCGCGGTGACACCGGAGAAGACGAATCGCGAACAGCGCCCCAAGGAACGCCCGGAGCGCGCGGGCCGACGGCCCGGAGACATCGGCAGCCTCGACGTGTGGGCGCGGTCCGCCCCCATCCGTCTCGCGGGCTACGAGGACGACCTCGCCGAGCCCCACATCCTGCCCAGCGTGGACTGACGGCAGGACCTTCGCGATCGCCGACGGCATGGGCGTGCGAGACTCACGCCCATGCTGATCAGAGAAGCCGTGGCCGACGACTGGCCACGGATCTGGCCGTTCTGGCACCGGATCGTGGCCGCGGGCGAGACCTACGCCTGGGACCCCGACACCTCCGAGGAAGCCGCGCGGGCCCTGTGGATGAGCCCGGCCAAGCGGGTCCACGTCGTCGAGGACGAGACCGGAGCGGTCGTCGCCTCCGCCTACGTCACCCCCAACTACGGTGGTCCGGCGGCCCGGATCGCCAACGCCGGCTTCATGGTCGACCCCGACCGGGGCGGCCGCGGAATCGGCCGGGCCCTCGCCGAGCACATCCTGGCCACCGCCGCGGCCGACGGCTACCGAGGCATGGTGTTCAACGCCGTCGTGGAGACCAACCCGGCCGTGAAGCTGTGGACCTCGCTCGGCTTCACGATTCTCGGCACCGTGCCGGACGCCTTCGACCACCCCCGGCACGGCCCGGTCGGGCTGCACATCATGTACAGGGCCCTGTAGGGCCGGGAGTTCAGCCGAGCGGTGCCGTCCGCCGCCACGGCCGCCGTCGCTCCAGCTCCTGTGCGACCTCCAGCAGCACCGTCTCCGACCCGGGCCGGCCGACCAGTTGGACGGCGGTGGGGGCGCCCGAGGGCAGGGTGCCGAGCGGCACCGACATGGCAGGCCAGCCGGTGAGGTTCCACGGCGGGGTCAGCGGCGAGTAGTTGGTGTTGGCCAGGACATTGCGCAGCCAGCCCCGCTCGTGCCAGGGCTCCGCCTTCGGGGAGCGGCGGGCCAGTGCCGGGAGCAGCAGCACGTCGTGCTCGGCGAAGAACGGCTCCAGGCGCTCGCGCAGTTCCTGCCGGGCCTTCCCCTTCCGTACGGTCCTGACGAAGCGCCGCCCGATCGCCGCGTGCACCCGGGTGCGCCGGGCCAGCAGCCGGGGGTCGAGGCCCTGGGCGTCCACCGAGGTGCCCGCCGTCCAGGTGGCGAGCGAGGTGACTCCCAGCGAGAGCGGGTACGGCGGGTCGGCGCGCCGCACCTGGTGCCCGGCCTTGATCAGCAGTCCGGCCGCCTCGCGGACCGCCTGCGCGTACGGCGCGCTGATGGTGACCCCGGCGAGCGGGCTGCGCAGGGACACGGCGACGTCGAGCGTCGCGGGCGCGTCCCGCCGTACGAACTCGGTGCCGGCGATGACCGAGAGCAGCAGACGGGCGTCCTCGACCGTGGTCGCGAGGGGGCCGTTCTCGGACATGCCGAACCAGTCGCCGTCGCTGATGCCGGCCGGCACCACACCCGAGCCCGGCTTCAGCGTGACGAGACCGCAGTTGGCCGCCGGGATGCGCAGGGAGCCCATGCCGTCGTTGCCGAGGGCGACCGGGACCAGGCCCGCGGCGACCGCGGCGGCGCTGCCCCCGGACGAGCCGCCCGCCGTGCGCGAGGTGTCCCAGGGGTTGCGGGAGGTGCCGTGGACGCCCTCCGTGGTGCCGAAGACGCACAGCTCCGGCACGTTGGTCAGTCCGACGACCACCGCGCCCGCGGCCCGCAGGCGGGCCACGACCTCATGGTCGGCGTCGGCGGGCGTGTCCGGGGTCGCGGTCGAGCCGACGCGGTTGGTCTCGCCGCGCACCGCGAGATTGTCCTTGACGGCCACGGGCACGCCGGCCAGGGGCAGTTCACCGAGGTCGTCCCGGGAGCCCACCTCGTCCGCCTCCGCCAGTGCCGCCTCGGCGCGGACCACCCGGAACGCCCCGACCCGCCCGTCCAGCTTCTCGATCCGGGCGAGGTGCTCGGCCACCACCTCCCGGGGCGTGGCGCGCTTCTCGCGGACGGCGGCGGCTATCTCGGCGGCGGTACGGCCGACCCAGTTGGTCACGTGCGCTCCTCGGGGCTACTGGCGAGTACGTAGGAAGAACTCTGCCCGGCGGCGGACGCCACGTCGAGAGCACCCGCGCCCGGACATTCGGCCCGGCCCCCTCGGACCCTTCACGGCGGGTGCGGCTGGACAGGCCCACCGCCCGCGGAAAATCCGGTCTCCGGCGCGACTCCGGGCGGTGCAGCCCCTGGACCGGAACGTGGACGCCACGGCGGCCGGGCCTCAGCGCAGGTGCTCCTCGAAGAGGTCCACGGTGGTCTCCATCGAGCGTGCCCACCGCGAAGAGAAGGTGCGCCCCTCGCCCTGGTACGTACGCAACTCGACGCCCTTGCCCGCCTTCTCGAACGCGGCGACCGTCTGCCGGGTCCAGCGCAGGGGACAGGTCGTGTCGGCGGTGCCGTGGTGGATCAGCAGGGGGTCCGTGACCCGGTCGAGGTAGGTGAGGGGGGACACCTCCCGCCAGAACTCCGGGTTCGTAGCGGGGTGCCGTGCGCCGACTCGATCTCGGCCATCAGCGGGTCCCCCTCGAGCCGTTGGAACTGGTCGATGTTCTCCTCGGGGCGCGCGCTGACCGGTGCGAAGGCGACCGCCGCGTCGAACAGGCCCGGGGCGACCACCAGCGTGTTGTAGACGACCCCGCCGCCCATCGAACGACCGAGGAGGCCCAGGCGGCCGGTGTCGATGTCGGGGCGGCTTAGTCGGGGTGCAGGACGGCACGGCCCTGCGGGAGAGGAGGACCTCGCTCTGACTCAAGTCCTCGCCTGTAGAACCTCGGCTTGACGTAGCCGTAGGCCGACACCACGGCGGAAGGGACCTTCGCCCTTTGCGGATGTTGATCAGCCCGAGATCGTCCGGCCGTTCGCCTCGTGCGTCACCTCGTAACCGGTGTACGCGAAGGTGCGGCTGAGCACCCTGCTCATGAGAGGTGCGCTCCGACGTCGCCGCTCGTACAGCCCCCGTACGGTCATTGTCCCCGCTTCTCCCCTCCGTGTCGGCTCGCTTCCGTCGTGTTCGTGTCCGGCACGCACGGGCGCAGGTCGGCGGGGAGCAGGTCAAGGACACAGGGGCGATCGTCGTGTGCGGGGTCGAGTACGAGGGCCAGGCGCAGGAGGCCCACATGTGCCTCGGCGGACTCGCGGGCGGCAAGCAGTCTCCTGGCGGACTCGATTCGTACGGGGACGGGGGCGCTCGGGTCGGCGAGCACGGTGCGTAGTACCTCCTTCGCCCGGCTGCGCCCCGTGCGCCACTTCATGAGTTCGGTCGCGGCCAGGACGCGGTGGTGAGGGTGCGCCTGTTCGTCGTCCACGACCCGGCGGCAGGCGGCCTCCGCCTCACTGCCGACGTCGAGCTTCGTCCACGCGGCGGCCGCGGCGAGCTGCGCTTCAGGGGTGGCGGTGTCGGGGCCGGAGAGGGATCGGAGGATGCGGCGGCCTTCCTCGCCCAGGTTCTCGGCGAGCAGGGCGGCAGCCCGGGCGCGGACCTCGACGGGGAGTGCGGGGTCGGACACCAGTGCGCGGAGGAGGGGGATGCGGTTCAAGGCGCCGCTGGCCGGGAGGTCTTCGCAGATGGTGACACGGAGTTCCGGAGGTGTGGCGTCATCGCCGGCCAAGGCGAACCATGGCTCGTCGAGGTCTCTACCGGCGGCCGCCGCGGCCGCGCATCTGTCCGAGAGGGGAGCCGTGCTGTCTTTGGCCCATGAGAGGAGCATCTTCCGGACACGGCCGGAGGTGCTTTCATCACGCACGAGGAACGACGGTCGCCTGAGCTGGGTGAGCGCCTCTGGCCGCCGTTGCCTGACGAGATCGACCCATTGTGTGACATATGCCGAAAGTTCGATTCCGGCCAGGGCGCCTGCTGGTACAGACGTGCCTTCGTCGTCTTGTGAGAAGGAGAGGGTATGCCAGAGAGTCGGGTGGGACGTGTGGCTGGACAGCATTCCCACCCACGCGTGGAGTCTCAGACGCTGCAGAGGATCCTGACTGACGTCGGCCATCAGCGTTCTCCATCGCGGGTATGGGATCAGCCCGATCAGCTGGGAGGCGGCCCGTACCCGGTCGTAGGGGGCGGCCTTGGGATCCGCCGCGATGCGGTTCAGGACACGGCGGGTCCGGGGAACGACGGTCGACCGGTTCAGATGAGAATCCCCTTCGAACGACAGCAGCGACTCCGTGGGCACCGACTCGTCGTCGATCAACGCCTCCAGGCGTCCGCGAAGAGTGGCGTCCGGGGTCAGATCGTCGGCCAGGTTGAGGAGCCTCCACAGATGCTCGTCGGGCAGGCCGGCCTCGTCCAGCAGGCGGTGCAGAGCCTCGGAGGCGGCGCGGACGTCGACTTCGGCCAAGGCGGCGAGAGCTTCGATGCGGTCACGCATGCCCCCGTACGGGTCCTCTGCGACTCGTCGCAGCAACCCCGAGGAGGTGTCGCGGTCACCGGTTTCGAGTAGCCGCATCGCCGCGTCCCGGCGTACGTCCGCGGGCACGGCCGGATCGCTCGCGATCGAGGCGAGCAGGTCGTCGGTGTCCGCCGCGTTGAGTTCGTTCAAGGCCTCCACAGCCTCAAGCCGGTCCGCGGCACCAATGCAGGTGTCCGTTGTCATCCGCACCAAAGATGCGTGCACCCCGTCCGTGGACGCGAGTGTCCTAAGGACGTCCAGATGGACGAGCCGCTCGCCGACGGTGAGCGTCGGATCGTGGAAGGCTTGCAGCACCACCTGCCGGAGTCTGGTCGACTCCCCGAGTCCTTGCAGAATTCGAGGAAGGTAATAGCCCACGCTCCATCGATCTGTAGGCCCGGCCGAGAGGCGGTCGACACAGTCCATCGCGACGGATCGCCGTCCGAGCCGGGCGAGCCGGGCAATGGCGTCGATCCGGGTGTAACCGCTTCGCCGCTCATCACGTGCAACGCGTTCAAGCAGCGTCACGTCGTCGATGTGGGACACCGCTGTTGTCACGGCGTCCTCCGAGGACTCGGAGCTGTCGACGACCTGCGTGCACACGAGACACAACGTTTCCTGGTCGGCCTCCGGCATGGCCCAGATCGCCCTGTGCCGCAGATACAAGGGCACGGAAGGATCCCTGCACAGTTCCGCCAGCTGCTCCGGTCGTGACAGCGTCAGCAGAAGACCCTGCAGAAAGCGGGTCATGTGGGGAGCCTCGACCAGGACCGGATTGTCGTGCAGCGCCTCGGTCAGGGCGGTCAATGCCTCCTCAGGAAGGCTGCGGGGGAGAAGGCTCAGCGTGTTGTCGACGTGCTGATGGGGAAACTCCGATGCACGCAGCAACGCGCCGAGCGCGTCCGTCCCGGCAGGGAGGTCCAGCGGAAGCAGCGCGACGGCAGCAGCCTGCCTTGTCTCGGGGATCTGACCGGGATCCTCGGCGAGAGCGAGCAGGCGTCGGCGCGCTCCCTCCGAATCGCCGACCCGCGCCGACAGCGAGGCTGCTACGACACGCTGGGCACCCAGCAGATCCGGGTTGTCGGCCAATGCACGGGCCAGGGCGTCCGCATCGTCGACGCCTCGGCGCACGCAGTGCTTCAGCGACTCGACACGCACTGTATGCGGCACACCCGGATCGGCGACAATACCCGCCAGGCTTGGCGCGTCCAGCACTGTGAGCAGCCTGTCGAGCACGGCGGAGACATCAAGGTCCCCCACGGTCACGGAGCGGCCGGACAACTTGATCACCGCCCGTGTGAACTGCGCCGTCAGCTCCTCGTTCGCGACGAGTTCGTCGCTCAGAATCGTCGCGCACAGCAGCAGGTCGCGCCAGCCTCCGCCGTCCACGACGGTACGCAGGAACTCCTCCAAGGACATGCCCTGTTCGCGCCAGCGGGCGGCCATGAACAGCACCAGGTTGGGACGTTCGGTCGCGATGGCCTCGCGTACGGTCGCCAGTGCTTCGGGGGACTTGGGGTTGAGGCGGTCCGCCAGGGAGCACCCGGCGAGGTACTCCTGAACGGTGTGATGCAGGAAGCGCAGATCCTCGCCGTGCCGCAGCACCAGCCCGGTGAAGGTGAGGGCGCCGAGGACCATGTCCCGGTCCGGAGCGGCGTCCGGGTGGCGCTCGGAGAGCAGGTCTCGCACCTGGTCGAGCAGAGGTCGCGGATCCCCGCTCTGCCGTGCCTCGGCCGCCGGGTACAGGGCGTCGTGCACCCGGTCCAGTAGATCCGGTGTGATGCCATGCCCGGTCCGGCCGCTGCGACGGAGTCGCGCCGAGCCTCTCTCCCGAAGGATGGCGATGAACCGTGCGTAGAGTTCGGCCGGGTCGCGGGGCAGCTCGTGCAGGGCGGCGACAATGCAGATCATCGTCAGGTAGAGCGGATTGCGCGCGACTTCGGAGAGACGGCCGAGGCGCAGACCGCTCGTCAGTTGCGTAGCCCGCCGTGCGGCGTCCGGAACGTCCAGTGCCGCGAACCAGGCGTGGGCGACACTTGCGATCTCCTGGTCGCCGAACTCCATCAGCGAGTAACGGCGCAGCGCGGTCAGCCGGTTCATCTCGGCGGTGACCAAGGAGCGACTGGCGACGACGAAGCGCAGATATGGTTCGCGGGCCCAGCTCTGGACGAGCCGGATGA
Organism: Streptomyces sp. NPDC091972; assembly: GCF_044756385.1. Taxonomy (NCBI): domain Bacteria; kingdom Bacillati; phylum Actinomycetota; class Actinomycetes; order Kitasatosporales; family Streptomycetaceae; genus Streptomyces; species Streptomyces sp. NPDC091972. The sequence goes on from NZ_JBIVSV010000001.1 coordinate 434,634, forward strand.
CCTTGCCGCGCTCCTCCGGGTCCAGAATCTCGTCGAGACCATCGACGCAGACCAGCCAGTCCACCGAGGGCAGCGGTCCGGTTTCGAAGAAGTCCGCGGGCAGCGAGCGCCGCAGACTGGGCAGGTCCCGTCCGACCGCACGGGCCAGGGCCTCAGGGAAAGGCAGGTCCAGCAGTTGGTCGGCGCCGACCCGTACGGGTATGTAGGAGGGCGCCCGCGCCGGGTCGTCGAGCCAGGCGGAGGCAGCCGTACAGGTCAGTCGTCGCAGCAGACTCGACTTACCCGTTCCCGCGCCGCCGGTGAACAGCACATGCCGGTCGTCGGCGAGGACGCTCTCGGCGGCCGGCCGCTGCCGGCTCGGGGACCGGTGGTCACGGGCGGCGTGCAGGTGATCAACGTGCGAGGGGGCGTTCTCGTCCTGCGTCTCGCGCGTGGACGACGCCTCCTGACGGACGTACACCGTGGACAGCGGGATGTCCTGAGCCTCGGTCAGCAGAGCGGCGTACGGATGCTCGTCCGCGGCGTCCCGGGCAGCCACGAGATAGTCACGCAGCCGGACGCCGGGGTGCCGGAACTCGCCGGCGCTCAGCTGCTCGTCCGTGAGTCCGTTCAGCCAGTGCGACGGGGGTACCGGAGCGGGGCACCGGGAGAGGATCTCGGACAACGGGACCATATGTGTACTGCCCGCCTTGTTCGAGCGGGCGAGCATCCCGCACACCCCGCCGGTGCGCAGGTTGACCACCGGGCTGCCGCTGAAGCCCTCGCCGACCGGGGTGCCGTATCCGCGCGGCAGCGTCAGCGGGTCGTCGAAGGACAGACGGGAGTCGCCCTGGTGTTCCAGCGCGGCCCACTGGCCGGCCCGGTAGTCCCCTCGCGGATGCCCGTGAACCCACAGGCGGTCACCGAGAGAGAGGTGAGGTGCGGTGAGGACGTACGGCAGATTCTGCGTTGCCGCGTCATAGTGGAGAAACGCGATGTCGAGGCCGTTCGCCGCGTGATGGATCGCGTCCTCGGACACCGTCAGCGTGAGATCGGTGCGGCTCGCCACGATGCGGCCGCGCACTGTTGTGGCTCCGGAGACCACATGCGCGCAGGTGACCACAGTTCCGGGAGCGAGGACGAACCCCGTTCCGCCGCCGCTGCCGTCCACGAGTTCCAGGGCGACGGTGGCGGCCGCCAGCGAGTCTCTCCAGCCGTCCATGCGCAGGGCTCCTAGGACTGTTCACCGGTTTCCGGTGCGGTCCACTCCAGCGTCACCTTCCACGCCGACTTCGATGACGCCTTGCCGATCACCGCCAGCAACTGGCCCGTGTCCACGGAGACATCGCAGCCGAACTCCACCGTCGCCTTTGACGCGCCGGTCTGCTGGAGCCGAGTGCCCACGGCCCGGGCCACGGCGGTCAGGCTGTCGAGCACGGTCTCCAGACGAGCGGTGCGCCAGCCGATCTCCTGCTCCTCGGCCAGACCAGATCCGACCTGGGCTCCCGACGGGCCGACCGAGACGAGGAGCCGTTGCCCGTCCACCTCGACCGGGACCATCACATCCGCTTCCTCGCCCAACTGCCCAGCCCTTCCACCCGATCCGAACGGACTGCTCATCGTAGCGGGCGCACCTCACGGGCAACTCCCGTGCTGTCCCGCACGATCAGCCGCGGCACCGGCACCCGTACGGTCCGGGCCGGACCGCCGTCCAGCAGCGCGGTCAGTTCCCTGGCCGCCGTGCGGCCGAACTCCACGCTGTCCCGGGACAGCGCCGACAGCCACGGCTTGACCATGCGGCACAGGGCCGAGTCCTCCCAGGCCACCACCGAGACGTCCCCGGGCACCAAGTGGCCCAGCTCGGTCGCGGCGGCCACTCCGGCGAGGGCCATCACGTCGTTGTCGTAGATCAGCGCGGTCGGGGGAGCGGCCGCCTCCAGGACCCGGCGGGTCGCGGCCGCGCCCTCCGCGTCGGAGTAGTCGGTGGTCACCGACTTCACCCCGGTCAGCCCGCGCCGCCCGGCCTCCGCGCGCAGGGTGCGGATGCGGCGCTCGGTGTGGGCGAGCCCCGGCAGGCCCGCGATGTGCACGATCCGCCGGTGGCCCAGCGCGTACAGCTCGTCCACGACCGCGGCCATCGCGCCCGCGTCGTCCGCCCAGACGGTCGAGAGCCCGGGGTGGCGTTCGTCGGGGGCGCCGCCGATCACCACACCCGGCAGACCCAGTTCGTCGAGGACCCCGGTGCGCGGGTCGTCGGTGCGCGGGTCGACGACCAGGACGCCGTCCACCCGGTGCTCGGCCCACCAGCGCCGGTACACCGCGCACTCGTCCTCGACGTCCTCGACCACCTGGAACAGCAGTCCGAGGTGCCGCTCCGCCAGCACCTCCTGGATCCCCGAGACGAGCTGGAGGAAGAAGGAGTCGACGCCGAGCGTCTCGGCCGGGCGGGCCAGGACGAAGCCGACCGTGGCCGCGCCCTCGCCGGACAGCGCGCGGGCCGCGGTGCTGGGCCGCCAGCCGAGTTCCTCCGCGACCTGCCGCACCCGGTCCCGGGTGTCCTCGGAGACCCCGGGCCGGCCGTTGAGCGCGAAGGAGACCGCGCTCTGGGAGACCCCCGCCTGCCGCGCGATGTCCTTCATCGTGGGCCTGCGGGCCACTGACCGCTTGCCTGACACGCTGTTTCCCCATTCCCCCGCCGATGTGTTCGGACAGTATGCACTAATGCGGTTCAGCTCCGTCAACCTAATGCGCATTAGTCACTAAACAAATTAGCTGTGCGAGAGGCATTGACGGGCCCGTGGAGGGGCGTGCAGGGTCTCCGTCGTTGGCCCACCCGCCGCAAAGGAGAACGGTTCGCCGTGCCCATATCCCGCAGAGCCCTCGCTGCCGCCGCCGTCTGTGCCCTCCTGCCGCTGAGCGGTTGCGGCTCCGGCGACGACGGCGGTTCGAGCGCCGCCTCCGGCAAGATCGAGGGCGACATCACCTTCCAGACCTGGAACCTCCGGGCGAACTTCAAGGACTACTTCGAGGGCGTGATCGCGGACTTCGAGAAGAAGTACCCCGGCACCGACGTGAAGTGGATCGACCAGCCCGCCGAGGGCTACGCCGACAAGATCAGCGCCGATGCCGCGGGCGGCACCCTCCCCGACGTAGTCAACGTGTCCCCGGACCTGGTCGCGCCCCTCGCCAAGGCCGGCCTCGCGCTCGACCTCGACAAGGCGGCCGGGCAGTACAAGAAGGAGTACCTGGCCGGCGCCTGGGCCAGCCACCAGATACCGGGCATGACCGGCACGTACGCCTTCCCCTGGTACCTCAACACCGGCCCGCTGTTCTACAACAAGGCCCTCTTCAAGGAGGCCGGGCTCAACCCCGACCAGCCGCCGAAGACGTACGACGAGCTCTTCACCGACGCGCTGGAGCTGGCGAAGAAGACCGACGGCAAGGTCGCCACCCTCGCCAACGTGCCCACCATCGAGGACTTCGGCCGCTACGGCGTCCCGCTCATGAACTCCGAGGGCACCGCCTTCGCCTTCAACGACGCCAAGGGGGTCGAACTCCTCACCAAGTACAAGGAGCTCTACGACGCCAAGGCGCTCGACCCGCAGGCGCTGACCGCCACACCCGAGTCCTCCGGCAAGAAGTTCCTCACCGGTGCCGTCGCCATGAACCCGGGCAGCGCCCTGGACCTCGGCAACTTCAAGAAGCAGGCGCCGAACCTGTACAAGAACATCGGCATCACCGACCAGATCACCAGCACCGGACACGTCAACATGTACGTGATGGGCGTGATGGTGAACGCGCAGACCAAGAAGAAGGCCGCCGCCGTCGCCTTCGCGCACTACGTCACCGACGCCGAGCACCAGATGTCCTTCGCGAAGAAGGTCGCCATCTTCCCGAGCACCGCGGGATCGCTGGACGACCCGTACTTCACCAAGGAGGACGGCACGGACGAGACGCGGGTGCGGATCGCCGCCGCCAAGTCCCTGAAGAACGCGGTCAATTACACGCCGGTGCTGTTCAGCGAGCAGATGAAGACGGCCCTGCGCAACGAGGTCGCCAAGGCGCTCCAGGGCAAGGAGAGCCCCAAGGAAGCTCTCGACAACGCTGTCAAGGCCTGCGACACGCTGCTCCAGCAGCAGGGATAGCCATGTCCTCGTCCACCGTCCCCCGGGTCCGGCCCGACAGCCGTGCGCCCGACGTCCCCCGCGGGCGTCGGGTGCGGCGCCAACTGCCGACCAGCCCCTGGCTGTTCGCCGCGCCCGGCCTGATCGTCATCGGCGTGTTCATCCTGTACCCGTTCGTCTCCACGCTGGTGAACGCCTTCACCGACAAGCGCACGCTGATCCCGGGCGAGTTCGTGGGCCTCGCGAACTTCCGTGAGCTGCTGCACGACGACATGTTCTGGATCGGCCTGCGCAACAGCACGCTGTACGTCCTCGGAGTCGTGCCCGCGCTGGTGATCCTGCCGCTGCTCCTCGCGCTCCTGGTGCAGAAGAACATCCCGGGCATCACCTTCTTCCGGTCCGCCTTCTACACCCCGGTCGTCGCGTCGATCGTCGTGGTCGGACTCATCTGGGTGTGGCTGCTCGACGAACGCGGCCTGATCAACTCGCTGTTGGAGTCCGTCGGGGTCGGGCGGGTCGGCTTCCTGAGCGACCAGTGGCTGCTCCTGCTGAGCGCCATGGCCGTCACGGTGTGGAAGGGCCTCGGCTACTACATGATCATCTATCTGGCCGCGCTGGCCAATGTGCCGCGTGAGCTGCACGAGGCCGCCGCGGTCGACGGGGCCGGGGCCGTCCGCCGGTTCGTCACGGTGACGGTGCCCGCCGTCCGCTCGACCATGGCACTCGTCGGGGCGCTGTCCTCGGTCGCCGCCTTCAAGGTGTTCTCCGAGGTCTACCTGATGGCCGGCCCGAGCGGCGGACCGGCCGGCGAGGACACCACACTCGTGATGCTCGTCCAGCGCACCGGCACCGGGCTCACCGGCAGGGTCGGCTACGCGTCCGCCATCTCCATCGTGGTCTTCGTCGTCACCGTGGCACTGATGCTCCTCGTGCTGCGCGCCGACCGGAGGGGGGAGTCGTGACCCGGGTGCGCAAGCGCGAACTGGTCCTGCGATACGTCCTGTTGCTGGCCGTCCTCGCCCTGACCGTCGGCCCCTTCCTGTGGCAGCTGTCGACCTCCCTCAAGGGGCCCACCGAGGACATCTACAGCTCGCCGCCCTCCTTCCTGCCGCAGCATCCCACCCTGCACAACTACGAGCGGGTCGCCGACACCATCCCCGTCTGGGACTACGCCCTCAACTCCCTGAAGGTCGCCGCCGGCAACGTCGTGACCAACTGCGTCGGGTCGGCACTCGCCGGATACGCCCTGGCCCGGCTGCGCTACCGCGGCCGCCGCGCGGCCACGCTCGCCTTCATCCTGGCGATGCTCGTGCCGGTGGAGGGCATCATCATCGCCCAGTTCACCACCATGCGGGAGCTCGGCCTCAACAACACCCTGATCGGCGTGGTCCTGCCGGGCTGCATCGGCGCGATGAACGTCCTGCTGATGCGCAACGCCTTCCTCAACCTGCCCTACGAGATCGAGGAGGCGGCGTACGTCGACGGCGCCAACGTGTGGCAGCGGTTCCTGCGGATCGCCCTGCCGTCGGTGAAGGGCACGATCGCCGTCGTCGCGATCTTCGCCTTCATGGGCGCGTGGGACGACTTCCTGTGGCCGCTGATCGTGCTGAGCGACCCGTCGAAGTTCACGCTGACCATCGGCCTCAACTACCTGCACGGCACCTTCGCCAACGACGAACGGCTCGTCGCCGCGGGCACGGTCATCGCCGTGGCCCCGCTGATCGCCCTCTTCGCCGGCCTCCAGCGGTACTTCTTCCGCGGGGTGGGCGAGGGGGCGGTGAAGGGCTGAACGAACCCCCAGAGTCAAGGATCCCGTATGCCTTCTGCCGTGCGCTTCGGCGTCAACTACACCCCGAGCGTCGGATGGTTCCACCACTGGCTCGACTTCGACCTGGACACCGTCCGCGCCGACCTCGACTCGATCGCCGCCCTGGGCCTCGACCACGTCCGGGTCTTCCCGCTGTGGCCGTACTTCCAGCCGAACCGCACCCTGATCCGTGAGCGGGCCGTGTCGGATCTCGTGCGGCTGGTCGACGCCGCCGCCGAGCGCGGTCTCGACGTCAACGTCGACGGTCTGCAAGGGCACTTGAGCAGCTTCGACTTCCTGCCCGCCTGGACCCGGACCTGGCACCGCCGCAACCTCTTCACCGACCCGGAGGTCGTCGAGGGCCAGGCCGCCTACCTGCGCACCCTCGCGGCGGCACTGGCGGACCGGCCCAACTTCCTCGGCATGACCCTCGGCAACGAGGTCAACCAGTTCTCCGCGGGCCCCCATCCGGACCCGGACCGGGCCAGCTCCGAGCAGATCGACGCCTGGCTCACCCGCATGCTGGCCGCCTGCGAGTCGGGCGCCCCCGGCAGGCTGCACCTGCACGCCGAGTACGACGCCACCTGGTACCAGGACGACCAGCCCTTCACCCCCGCCCAGGCCGCCCGCCACGGAGCCGTCACCGCGGTGCACTCCTGGGTCTTCAACGGCACCGCCCAGCGCCACGGCCGCACCTCCGTCCCGGCCGAGCACCACGCCGCCTACCTCGTCGAACTCAGCAAGGCCTGGGCGGACGACCCGCACCGGCCCGTCTGGCTCCAGGAGGTCGGCGCCCCCGCGCCCCTGGTGCCGCCCGAGCACGCCGCCGCCTTCACCGAGGCCACCATCACCAACGCCCTGGACTGCCCCGGCCTGTGGGGCATCACCTGGTGGTGCTCCCACGACGTGTCCCGGGAACTGGCCGACTTCCCGGAACTCGAGTACGGGCTCGGCCTGTTGACCAACGACCGCACACCGAAGGACACCGCCCGGGTCCTGGAACGGGCGGCCCGGGCGGGCTCCGCCGCGCCCCCACGCCGTACGACCGCACTCGTCGTCCCCGCCGACCCCGCCGCCCGCTCGCTCTGCGCGCCCGGCGGGCCCGTCTTCGACGCGTACTTCCGGCTCGTCGCCGACGGCGCCCGCCCCACCACCGTCCTCGACACCCGCGCCGCCGACCGGGACCACCTGGCCGCACGCTCCATCACCGAGGTCGTCACGTCCGATCAGGTACTCCCACCCCACAAGGACCACTAGGAGGCACCCGCTCGTGAACCCCACCAGACGTACCGTCCTGCTCGCCGCGACCGCGGCCGCACTGCTGCCCGCGCTGCCGGCGAGAGCGGCGGCGGCGACCGAGCTCCAGCCGTACGCCACCTACTGGTACCCGGACTCCCTGCCCTCCGGCAGCCCCGGCGCCGGCATCACCTGGCGCAGCCTCAAGACCTGGCGGGCGGCCGAGGACGCCGACCTCGCCTTCAACGCGGCCGCCGTGCCGCTCGCCACCCGCTTCACCCCGACACCCGCCAACCCGACGGCCCGGGCCGGCCAGGCCCGCATCCAGTCGCTGGTCTCCTTCGGGCCGACGGCCGGCAACCCCTCGCAGGGCTCGGCCACGTCCGACTACTACGCCTTCGGGCACTGGGCCTACGTCGACGAACTCGTCTTCTGGGGCGGCTCGTCCGGCGAGGGACTGATCCTCGCCCCCAACGCCCCGATCGTGGACGCCGCCCACCGGCACGGCGTGCCCGTCCTCGGCAACATCTTCCTGCCGCCGACCGCCTACGGCGGCCAGTTGCAGTGGACCCGGGACCTGGTCCAGAAGGACGCGGCCGGCCGGTACCCGCTCGCGGACCGACTCGTCGCGGTCGCCACCGCGTACGGCTTCGACGGATGGTTCGTCAACGCGGAGACCGGCGGCGGGGACGCGGCTCTCGGGGCCGACATGCTGGGCTTCGTCAAGGAGTTGAAGTCCCTCTCCAGGGCGCGAGGGCTGCGGGTCACCTGGTACGACTCGATGACCGTCAACGGGACGGTGAGCTGGCAGGGCGCGCTGAACAGCCGCAACCAGGCGTTCTTCGAGTCCGCGGACGACATGTTCGTCGACTTCCGGTGGACGGCGGACAGCCTTGCCTCCTCGGGCACACTCGCCCAGCAACTGGGCCGCAGCTGCTACGAGTTGTGGGCCGGCGTGGACGTGGAGGCGAACGGCTGGAACACGAACGAGAACTGGGACGCGATCGTGCCGGCGGACAGGACCCACGTGACCTCGATCGGGCTGTACCGGCCGGAGTGGACCCGCAACCACCTGCCCCCGGACCAGCGCACACCACGGGACTTCCACGCGGCCGACGACCGCTTCTGGACGGGCGCCTCGCTCGATCCCGCGCGGCCGGACGACACGGACGGCTGGCGGGCCCCGGCGGTGTCCGTCGCGGACCGGTCGACGGTCACCTCACTCCCGTTCGCCAGTGTGTTCAACACCGGGCACGGGCTGCGGTGGTACGAGAAGGGGGTCGTCACGTCGGACGCGCCGTGGAACCACCTCGGGCTCCAGGACCGGCTGCCGTCGCGGCGGTGGGTGGTGCGGACCCGGGGCACCCGGCCGGCCGTCTCCTTCGACTTCGACGACGCCTGGCGGGGCGGCAGCAGCGTCCTCGTGGACGGCGTGCTGGACGAGCCGGTCACCGTGGACCTGTACGCCGTACGGCTGCCGGTCGGCGGTGACACCGTGGTCGAGCTGACCCACCGGACCGACGAGGGCGAGGCGGGCGTCGAGCTCGCCGTGGCCACCGCCGAGCCGGGCGCGCCGGGCGAGACACCGCCGTACACCTACCTGCCCGTGGCCGTGGGCGACGGCTGGCGGACCTCGACCGTACGGCTGACCGGGCTCGCCGGGTCCGTCCACGCCCTCGGCGTGCGGCTCACCGGCACCGGCGCGCTGAAGTGGCGGCTCGGCCGGATCGCCGTGTACGACACCCCCCGCACCCCGCGCCCGCCGACCGGCCTGCGCGTCACCGCGGCCAGCGGCGGCGACCTGCGCCTCGCCTGGAACCCCGCCCCCGGCGCCGTACGCCACTACACCCTGCACCGGCTGCTGCCCGACGGCACCCGGCGCTTCCTCGGCGGCACCTGCCAGCGCGCCTTCTTCGTCCCCGGCCTGCGCCCCGAACAGGGCGAGCGGCGGGCGCGGTTGGAGCTGCGTGCCGTGGGGGAGCTCTACACCTCGTCGGCCCCCGTGACGGTCACCCATCCCTGGTGACCGCGTGACCCACCTCTGGTAACCCCCGGAACCCTGGAGAGCACCCCGCATGCATGACGACCGCAGCCTGGTCGAGGCCCGTCTCAAGCGCGTCCTCGACGAGCGACTCCGCCCCGCCGTGTACCCCGAGTCCGTGCCGCTGGAGGTGGCGGTGTGGCACGCGCCCGACGAGCCGGTGCCCGTCGCCGAGGGCCTGGCGGCCGAACCGGAGCCCATCGCGGTGGGCGACCGCTGGGGCGCTCCCTGGGGCACCAGCTGGTTCCGCGTCACCGGGACCGTCCCCGAGGAGTGGGCCGGCCGGACCGTGGAGGCGATCCTCGACCTCGGCTTCGACGAGAACATGCCCGGCTTCCAGTGCGAGGGCCTCGTCTACCGGCCCGACGGCACTCCGGTGAAGGGCCTCAACCCGCGCAACCAGTGGGTGCGGATCGGCGCGCCCGTCGAGGGCGGCGAGGAGGTGCGCCTGCACGTCGAGGCCGCCTCCAACCCCGTCATCCTCGACTACCACCCCTTCCTGCCCACACAGTTGGGCGACAAGGAGACCGCGGGCAGCGAACCGCAGTACCGGCTGGCACGCATGGACCTCGCCGTCCTCGACGAGACGGTGTGGCAGCTGGTGATCGACCTGGAGGTGCTCGGCGAGCTGATGGCCGAGCTGCCGGTGGAGTCGGCGCGCCGCTGGGAGATCCTGCGCGCGGTCGAGAAGGCCCTGGACGCACTGGACCTCCAGGACGTGAACGGCACCGCGGCACAGGCGCGGGTGCGGCTGGAGACGGTCCTGTCGGAGCCCGCCGTCCCCTCCGCCCACCGCATCAGCGCCGTCGGCCACGCGCACATCGACTCGGCGTGGCTGTGGCCGCTGCGCGAGACGGTCCGCAAGGTCGCCCGCACCACCTCCAACATGACCGCGCTGCTCGACGACGAACCGGAGTTCGTGTTCGCCATGTCCCAGGCCCAGCAGTGGGCCTGGGTGCGCGACCACCGGCCCGAGGTGTGGGCGCGGGTCAAGAAGGCCGTGGCCGACGGGCGGTTCGTGCCCGCCGGCGGCATGTGGGTCGAGTCGGACACCAACATGCCGGGCTCGGAGGCGATGGCCCGTCAGTTCGTGCACGGCAAGCGGTTCTTCCTCGACGAGTTCGGCATCGAGAACCAGGAGGCGTGGTTGCCCGACACCTTCGGGTTCGCCGCCGGACTGCCGCAGATCATCAGGGCGGCCGGCTCCAAGTGGCTGCTGACCCAGAAGATCTCCTGGTCCCAGACGAACAAGTTCCCCCACCACACCTTCCAGTGGGAGGGCATCGACGGCACGCGGATCTTCACCCACTTCCCGCCCGTCGACACCTACAACTGCTCCATGAAGGGCAGCGAGATCGCCCACGCGGCGAGGAACTTCAAGGACAAGGGGGTCGCCCGGCACTCCCTGGCCCCCACCGGCTGGGGCGACGGAGGCGGCGGCACCACCCGGGAGATGGTCGCCAAGGCGGCCCGGCTCCGCGACCTCGAAGGGTCCGCGACCGTGGTCTGGGAGACCCCGGCGGAGTTCTTCGAGAAGGCCGAGGCCGAGTACCCCGAACCACCGGTGTGGGTCGGTGAGCTGTACCTGGAGCTGCACCGGGCCACCCTCACCAGCCAGGCCAAGACCAAGCAGGGCAACCGCCGCAGCGAACACCTCCTGCGCGAGGCCGAACTGTGGGCGGCGACAGCGGCCGTACGGGCCGGATTCCCCTACCCGTACGAGGAGTTGGACCGCATCTGGAAGACGGTCCTGCTGCACCAGTTCCACGACATCCTGCCCGGGTCCTCGATCGCCTGGGTGCACCGCGAGGCCCGGCGCACCTACGAGCGGCTCGCGGACGAGCTGAACGCCGTCATCGACGCGGCCCAGCGCGCGCTGGCGGGGGAGGGGACCCGGGACCTGCTCTTCAACTCCGCACCCCACGCCCGTGACGGGGTCGCGGCGGGCGGCGCCGGAACCGCGGTCGTCGAGGGCCGCACGACCGTGACCGGGCGCCCCGGCGGCGGGCACGTCCTGGACAACGGCATCCTGCGGATCGAGATCGACGAGCGGGGCCTGATCGTCTCCGCGTACGACATCGCGGCCGACCGGGAGACCATCGCACCGGACCGGGCGGGGAACCTCCTCCAACTCCACCCGGACTTCCCCAACATGTGGGACGCGTGGGACGTGGACGAGTTCTACCGCCACACCGTCACCGATCTCACCGACGTGGACGAGATCGCCCCCGAGGGGCCGCACGGCGTGCGGATCACGAGGACCTTCGGCGCCTCCCGCGCCACCCAGCTCCTGTCGCTGGCGCCCGGGGAGCGGCGGCTGCTCGTGGACACCGAGGTCGACTGGCACGAGACGGAGAAGTTCCTCAAGCTCGCCTTCCCGCTCGACCTGCACGCCGAGCGGTACGCGTCGGAGACGCAGTTCGGGCACTTCCACCGGCCCACCCACACCAACACCTCCTGGGAGGCGGCGAAGTTCGAGGCCTGCAACCACCGCTTCGTGCACCTGGAGGAGCCCGGCTGGGGCGTGGCGGTCGTCAACGACTCGACGTACGGCCACGACGTGACCCGGACCGTGCGCACGGAGGGCGACCGGGGCACGACCACCACGGTCCGGGCCTCGCTGCTGCGCGCCCCGCGCTTCCCCGACCCCGAGACCGACCAGGGCGTCCACCGCTTCCGGCACGCGCTGGTGCCGGGCGCCGGGATCGGGGACGCGGTGCGCGAGGGATGGCGGATCAACCTGCCGGAGCGGTCCGTACGCGGCTCCGCGGAGGTCGCCCCGCTGGTGACCGTCGACCAGGACGCGGTCGTCGTCACGGCCGTCAAGCTGGCCGACGACGGCAGCGGCGACGTGGTGGTCCGCTTCCACGAGGCGCACGGCGGACGGACGCGGGCCACTGTCCGGGCCGGCTTCGAGGTCACCGGGGTCACCGCCACGGACCTGCTGGAGCGCCCGGCGGACGACGCCCCCGCACTGCGGCGGGACGGGAACGAGGTCTCCCTGCGGCTGCGACCGTTCGAACTGGTCACCCTGCGGTTCACCAGGGCCTGAGCGGCGAGGGGCGGGGAGATCGCTCCCCGCCCCCCGGTCACGCCGGTCCGGACCCCGCCCGGTTCAGGCGGGCAGCTTGGTGTCGACGATGAAGCTGGTCTCGATGACCTGCCCGGGGAAGGTCAGTTCGGTGACGCCGAGGACCGTGCTGACCGGGCGGTGATCGCCGAAGTACGCCAGGTTGCCCTCCGAGACCGCCCGGGCGTGGTGCCGCAGGTTCACCACGTACAGGGTCTGGGAGACGATCTGGTTGCGGGTGGCGCCGTAGTGCTTGAGGACCTTGTCGAAGTTGGCGTGGGTCAGGTCGAGCTGGGCGGCGAAGTCGTCCGGGTGGCGGAATTCGCCCGCCTCGTCGACCGAGAGCTGTCCGGAGACATGGATCAGATCGCCGGACCTGATCGCCTGCGCGTATCCGAAGTCGCTCTCGGCCGGCATGCCGTGGTTGAAGACGTCGACGGTCGTCATGCTCGTGTTCCTCCTTGCCGTGCGAGCCCGTGGGTCCGCTGCTGCGGGACGAGACGCACGTGCTCTCTTGTGGTTACTCGGGAACTGTAGGAGAGTGACCGTTGACCTGGAAGAACGCACTTTTCGGTGACTGGGGAACCAGATGGTGACCAAGCAGTTCACGGGCTCGCCCGAAGACGCGGACCTCAGGCGTGCCGACTCGCTGGCGCGCGAGATCTTCTCGGACGTCGCCAACAAGTGGGCGTTCCTGATCATCGAGGCGCTGGGGGAGCGCACCCTGCGCTTCAGCGAGCTGCGCGACGAGGTCGAGGGCGTCAGCCACAAGATGCTCACCCAGAACCTGCGCATGCTGGAGCGCTACGGCCTCGTCGACCGCAAGGTGCACCCCACCGTGCCGCCGCGGGTGGAGTACACCCTCACCGAACCGGGCCGGGCCCTGCGTGCCACGGTCGACAGCATGTGCGGCTGGACCCACCGGTACCTCGGGCACATCGAGGCCGCTCGGCGCCGCTTCGACGAGTGACGGGCCTGCGGGGGACTACTCCGGGCGCAGCCCGGCGAAGAGGTCGTTCTCGGGCACGGCCGCCCCGGTGGTGTCGCGCACCCGGACGAAGGTCTCCACGCCCATCAGCTCGCCGAACCTCTCCTTGCCCATCCTGAGGAAGAAGATGTTCTCGCCCTGGCTGGCGTGCGCGGCCAGCGCGTCGAACTTCTGACCGCTGAAGCCGGTCGTGTCCACCCACGTGGTGATCTCGTCGTCGGGCAGGCCGATCTCGGCCTGTGCGGCGGCCTCGTCGGGATCCGGCTCCGGCACGTCCTCACCGAACTCGCGCATGATCTCGCCGAACCGCTGCACCGCCGAGCGGGGCATCGTGGTCCAGTACACCTTCGGCGTCAGCTCGGTCATCTCCAGCGCCGCCATCGTGATGCGGTGGGCCTGGATGTGGTCGGGATGCCCGTAGAAGCCGTTCTCGTCGTAGGTGACGACCACATCGGGGCGGTAGTGCCGCATGAGTTCCGCGAGTCGGGCTGCGCCCTCCTCGACGGGGGTCTGCCAGAAGGATCCGGGGGCGTCGTTGGTCGGCCAGCCCATCATCCCGGAGTCGGCGTAGTCCAGCATCTCCAGGTCGCTGATCTTCAACACCTCACAGCTCGCCTCCAGTTCCTGGCGGCGCAACAGGGCGACGGCAGCCGGATCGTGGCCGGGATCGCCCGGCTTGACACCTCCCGGCCCGTCGCCGCATCCACCGTCGGTACAGGTGACGAGAACCGTGCGGACGCCTTCCGCCGCGTACCGCGCGAGGACCCCGCCGGTTCCGGTGGCCTCGTCGTCGGGGTGGGCGTGCACGGCCATGAGCGTCAAGGGCCGGTCAGTCATGAGAAAGTCCTCCAGCGGAAACACGTCTTGATCCGAGCGCGGTGGGTGCACCGCGGCCCGCGGGACCCGGAGGCGACGGGCGCAGGACCCGATGATCTCCGTGTCCCCCCGCCCGGCGACGCCGGTCCCCGCCCGGTGCAACCGCGCCGACGGGACCGGCTGTTCCCGGTGGGGCGCCTGATTTCCGGGTCAGTCTCCCGTGGTGGGGGCGTCGTCGTCGCGCTGATGGCCGCGGCGGGCGTCGCGGTCGAAGACGCCGAGGATCTCGCACGGGCCGCCCTCGGCGCCGATCGCATGCGGCAGCATCGTGGGGAACCCGGCGGCCTGGTTGGTCTCGACGCGGAAGCGGCGATGGCCGAGCAGGAGGGCGGGGCGCCGGACAGGACGACGGTCGCTCGTGCCTGGACGCTCGGACCGGGGTCGGGTCATGCGTAGGCGTACGACGGTCATGCCGCGGTCGGCGTGCGGGTCCGAGGCGGCGGAGGTGCCGGACCGACGAGCGCCGGCGGCAGGTCGCGCGTCACGCCGACGGGACAGTGGGGCGCGCTGTCCTCGCAGCCGTGATGTCGCGCCCACACGGTCACCGGGCGTGGCTGTGTCCCGAGGCTCCCGCCCCGTACGGGCCCCGAGCCGGCCCGCGGTCCGATGGCTCACCCGTCGTTGAGGTCCCTGCTGTCCGCTGACTCACCGGGTGCTCACGCCCCTGCGGTCGGATGGCTCACTCGGTGCTCACGCCCCTGCGGTCCGTTGCCTCGCCGCCGCTCACGCCCCGAGCTGAGCCCGCAGCCACTCCTCCACCTCGCCCACATGCGCGGCCGCCGCCGCCCTGGCCGCCTCCGGGTCGTGGGCGACCAGGGCGCGGTGGATCGCCGCGTGCTCGCGCCGGGTGCGCTCGAAGGCGCCCTCCTCCTGGTAGCCGCGCCAGACCCGGGCCCGGAAGGTGCGGGAGGACAGACCCTCCAGGATCGCCGCCATGGTGTCGTTGCCGGCGGCCGCCGCGATCTCACGGTGGAAGGCCAGGTCGTGGGCGAGGATCTCCTCCGGATCGTCGGTGGCGTTCATGGCCGTGAGGTGTTTCTCGACCTCGGCGAGCCGGTCGGGGGTGATCCGGGCGGCGGCCAGCGCGGTCGCCGTCGACTCCAGGATGCGGCGCACTTCAAGGAGCTCCACCAGCCGCGGACCCCGGGACAGGTCGGCGACCACCCCGAAGGTCTCCAGCAGGTCGCCGGCCTCCAGTCGGGTGACGTAGATGCCCGAGCCGTGCCGGGCCTCCAGCACTCCCAGCACCGTCAGCGCCCGGATCGCCTCCCGCATCGAACTGCGCGAGATGCCCAGCTGGACCGCCAGATCACGCTCGGTCGGCAACCGCTGGCCGGGCTCCAGCCGGCCCTCGCCGATCATCGCCTTGATCTGCTCGATGGCGCGCTGCGTCACGGTGCCCTTCTGCGGGGCTGTCTCGTCCACGCCACTCCTCCGCTCACCGGGTGCCACTCACCGGGTGCGCCGAAGTCTAGCCACCGATGTGGTCGGACCACTACAGCCTCAGAACGGGAAAATCTGCCGCTGGAGGGTATTGCCGAGGCCGAGTGGTCTGATAAGTATGCCGTCATCTGCTCGACCCGTGCACGTTCGACCAAGCGAGAACACGCTCAACGAGGAGCCGCCAGATGCCCGGCAGGACAGTGGGGAAGCGGAACAGGATTCGGATCGTCGGTGCCGTGGCCGCGGCCGCGAGCGCCTCGCTCGTGCTCGCCGCGTGCGGCAGCACCAAGGACACCGGCAGCGCCGGCAGCGCGGGAGGCGACGGCACCGGCAAGGTGGGCGTGATCCTGCCGCTGCTGACCTCGCCGTTCTGGCAGTCGTACAACGACTACGTGCCCAAGATGGCCAAGTCCGAGGGGGTGGACACGCTGAAGACGGTCAACTCCAACAGCGACCCCTCCCAGCAGATCACTGACATCAACAACGAGCTCAACCAGGGCGTGAAGGGCCTGGTCGTGGCCCCGTTGGACAGCGCCGCCATCGAGGCCGGCCTCGACCAGGCCGAACGCAAGGGCGTCCCGGTCGTCGCGGTCGACGTGGCTCCCGACAAGGGCAAGGTCGCCATGGTCGTACGGGCGAACAACGTGTCGTACGGCGAGAAGGCCTGCCAGTACCTCGGGAAGCAGATCCCCTCCGGCAAGGTCGTGCAGATCATGGGCGACCTGGCCTCCGTCAACGGGCGCGACCGCTCCGAGGCCTTCCGGGCCTGCGTGAAGAAGAACTTCCCGAAGCTCAAGGTCCTGGAGATCCCCGCCAAGTGGGAGTCCGACACGGCCGCCTCGCAGCTCAGCACCCTCCTGAACGCCAACCCCGACATCAAGGGCATCTACCTGCAGGCCGGCGGTGTCTACCTCGCGCCGACCATCCAGACCCTCAAGTCCAAGGGGATGCTGAAGAAGGCGGGCACCGCGGGCCACATCGCGATCGTGTCCAACGACGGTATCCCGCAGGAGTACGACGCCATCCGCAGGGGCGAGATCGACGCCACCGTCTCCCAGCCCGCCGACCTGTACGCCAAGTACGGCATGTACTACATCAAGGCGGCGATGCAGGGGAAGACCTTCGAGCCCGGCCCGACCGACCACGACTCCACGATCGTCAGGCTGCCGAGCGGCATCCTGGAGGACCAGCTCCCCGCACCCCTGGTCACCAAGGACAACGTCGACGACCCCGGGCTGTGGGGCAACACGGTCAAATGAGCACCCCACTGGTTGAAGCCCACGGGGTCGTCAAACGGTACGGCCCCACGACCGCCCTCGCCGACGGCCGACTCACCGTCCTGCCCGGCGAGTCCCACGCGCTCGTCGGCCGCAACGGCGCCGGCAAGTCCACCCTCGTCACCCTCCTCACCGGCCTCCAGGCCCCCGACGAGGGCACCGTCCGCTTCGACGGCGAGCCCGCGCCGCCACTCGCCGACCGCGACGCCTGGCGCGCCAAGGTCGCCTGCGTCTACCAGAAGCCCACCGTCGTACCGGAGTTGACGGTCGCCGAGAACCTCTTCATCAACCGGCAGCCGCTCCGGCGCGGGTTCATCAGTTGGCGCGCCCTGAAGAAGGAGGCCGCCGAACTCCTCGACACCTGGGACGTGCGCGTCGACCCGGAGGCGCGCACCGCCGACCTCAAGGTCGAGGACCGCCAGATGGTGGAGATCGCCCGGGCGTTGAGCTTCGGCGCCCGCTTCATCGTCCTCGACGAGCCGACCGCGCAGCTCGACAACCGGGAGATCGAGCGGCTGTTCGGCAGGATGCGCGCGCTCCAGGACTCCGGTGTCACCTTCCTGTTCATCTCGCACCACCTCCAGGAGGTGTACGAGGTGTGCCAGACGGTGACCGTCCTCCGGGACGCCCGCTGGATCACCACGGCCCCGGTCGCCGACATGCCCCGGGCGGCCCTCATCGAGGCCATGGCCGGCGAGCCCGTCGCCGAACAGCACGTCCGCCCCAGACAGGCCGAGCAGAGCGCACCCGTCCTGCTCGACGTCCGCGGCCTCACCTCCGACGCCTACCAGGACGTCGACCTGACCGTGCGCCGCGGCGAGGTCGTAGGACTCGCCGGCATCAGCGGCAGCGGCAAGACCGAGCTCGCCGAGACCTTCACGGGACTGCACACCCCGACGAGCGGCACCGCCCTGCTCGACGGGAGCCCGCTGCCGTTCGGCGACGTACGGGCCAGCCTGAAGGCCGGCGTCGGCTTCGTGCCCCGCGACCGGCACGCCCAGGGCCTGGTCCACGGCATGACCATCGGCGACAACGCCACCCTCAGTGTCCTGGACCGGCTCGGCCGCCGCGGCTTCGTCGGCACCGATCGCAAACGGGGCTTCGCCACCGGGCTGATCGACCGCCTCGACATCCACGCCGAGGGGCCGGACCAGCCCGTCTCCGACCTCTCCGGCGGCAACGCGCAGAAGGTCGTCATGGCCCGCGCCCTCGCCTCGGACCCCCGGCTGCTGGTCCTCATCAACCCCACCGCGGGCGTCGACGTGAAGTCGAAGGAGTCCCTGCTCTCCCGCGTGGACACCGCCCGTGAGGACGGCACCGCGGTCCTCGTCGTCTCCGACGAGCTCGACGACCTGCGCCGCTGCGACCGTGTCCTCGTCCTCTTCCACGGCCGCGTGGTCGCCGAGCACCCGGCCGGCTGGCGCGACCACGAGCTGATCGCCTCCATCGAAGGAGTGGACCACCATGGCTGACACCCAGGCCCCGCCCGTGCAGCAGGCGCGGGTGCCCGAGACACGGGCGGCCCGGACGGTCCTGCTGCGCCGCGCCCGCGAACTCGCCCTCGTACCCGCGCTGTTGCTGCTCATCGTGCTCGGCGCGTTCGTCAACGACTCGTTCCTCACCGAGCGCAACCTGATCTCGATCCTCGGCGCCTCGGCCGCCCTCGCGATGGTCGTGCTCGCCGAGTCCCTCGTCCTGATCACCGGCAAGTTCGACCTGTCCCTGGAGTCGGTCGTCGGCATCGCGCCCGCCGTGGGAGCCCTGCTCGTCCTGCCCGCCGCCCAGTCGGGCTGGGGCACCGAACTCCCGGCCGTTCTTGCCCTGTTGGCGGTCCTGGTCGTCGGTGCGGTGGTCGGCGCCTTCAACGGCGTCCTGGTCGTGAAGTTCAAGCTCAACGCGTTCATCGTGACGCTCGCGATGCTGATCGTGCTGCGCGGACTGCTCGTCGGCGCGACCAAGGGCAAGACCCTCTTCGGCATGCCGGACAGCTTCTACTCCCTGGCGACGACGACCTTCCTGAGCATCCCGATGTCCGTGTGGCTCGCCGCCGTCGCCTTCGCCGTCACCGGTCTCGTCCTGAAGTACCACCGCATCGGCCGTTCCCTGTACGCCATCGGCGGCAACGCCGACGCGGCCCGCGCCGCCGGCATCCGCGTCGAGCGCGTGATGCTCGGCGTGTTCGTCGTCGCGGGCGTCCTCGCCTCCGTCGGCGGCATCATGCAGACCGGCTACGTCGGCGCCATCAGCGCCAACCAGGGCCAGAACATGATCTTCACCGTGTTCGCGGCCGCGGTGATCGGCGGCATCAGCCTCGACGGCGGCAAGGGCACCATGTTCGGCGCCCTGACCGGCGTGCTCCTGCTCGGTGTCGTGCAGAACCTGCTCACGCTCGCCCAGGTGCCGTCCTTCTGGATCCAGGCCATCTACGGCGGAATCATCCTGGTCGCCCTCATGATCGCCCGTGTGACGACGGGCCGCGCGCAGGACTGAGCCCACCCCGCCCCCTACCGAAAGGCCCTCCGTGTCCTCGACGCCCGCCCGTATCAGCGCGGTAGACACCCACGACATCCGCTTCCCCACCTCGCGCGAGCTCGACGGCTCCGACGCGATGAACCCGGACCCCGACTACTCGGCGGCCTACGTCGTCCTGCGCACGGACGCGGCCGACGGGCACGAGGGACACGGGTTCACCTTCACCATCGGGCGGGGCAACGAGGTCCAGGTCGCCGCGATCGAGGCGCTGCGCGGACACGTGGTGGGACGCTCCGTCGACGAACTGTGCGCGGACCCGGGCACGTTGAACCGCGACCTGATCGGCGACAGCCAACTGCGCTGGCTGGGGCCCGAGAAGGGCGTGATGCACATGGCGATCGGCGCGGTCGTCAACGCCGTGTGGGACCTGGCCGCCAAACGCGCCCGGAAGCCGCTGTGGCGGCTCCTGGCCGACGCCGAGCCCGAATGGCTGGTCCGGCAGGTCGACTTCCGCTACCTCACCGACGCCCTCACCCCGCAGGAGGCGCTGGACCTGCTGCGCCGGGGCCGGGCGGGCGCCACCGAACGCACCTCGAAGCTCCTCGCCACCGGCTACCCCGCCTACACCACCTCCGCCGGCTGGCTCGGCTACGACGACGAGAAGCTCTCCCGGCTCGCCGCCGAGGCCGTCACCGCCGGCTTCCGCCAGATCAAGCTCAAGGTCGGCGCGGACCTCGCGGACGACGTACGGCGCTGCCGCGTCGCCCGCCAGGTCGTCGGCCCGGGCATCCGCATGGCGATCGACGCCAACCAGCGCTGGGACGTCGACGAGGCGATCCGCTGGACCGAGGCGCTCGCGGAGTTCGACCCATACTGGATCGAGGAACCCACCAGCCCCGACGACATCCTCGGCCACGCCGCGATCCGCAGGGCGGTCGCCCCGGTGAAGGTCGCCACCGGAGAGCATGTCCAGAACCGGGTCGTCTTCAAGCAGCTCCTCCAGGCGGGCGCCCTGGACGTCGTCCAGATCGACGCGGCCCGCGTCGGCGGCGTCAACGAGAACCTGGCCATCCTGCTGCTCGCGGCCAAGTTCGGCGTACCGGTCTGCCCGCACGCAGGCGGGGTCGGCCTGTGCGAACTCGTGCAGCACCTCTCGATGTTCGACTACGTGGCCCTGACCGGCACGACCGAGAACCGGGTCATCGAGTACGTCGACCATCTGCACGACCACTTCCTGGACCCCGTGGTGATCACGGACGGCCACTACACGGCACCCACCGCGCCGGGCTTCTCGGCCGCGATGCGCCCGGAGTCCATCGCGCGGTACACGTTCCCGGGCGGCGCCTTCTGGGCAGAAGACCTCGCCGACGACACGGAGAAGAAAGGGCGGGCGGCATGAGCGACTTCGAGGGTCTGAGGGCCCTGGTGACAGGCGGCGCCTCCGGCATCGGCCGGGCCACCGCGGAACTCCTCACCGCACGCGGTGCCCGGGTCGCCGTCCTCGACCTGGACCCCTCGTCCGTGGAGAAGCCGCTGCTCGCCTACCGGGCGGACGTCACCGACGACGCCTCGGTGCGTACGGCCGTCGCCGCGGCCGCCGCCGACCTCGGCGGCCTCGACGTGCTGGTCAACAACGCGGGCATCGGAGCCCAGGGCACGGTCGCGGACAACGACGACGAGGAATGGCACCGCGTCCTCGACGTCAACGTCGTCGGCATGGTCCGGGTGGCCCGCGCCGCCCTGCCCCACCTGCGCGAGTCGGCGCACGCGGCGATCGTGAACACCTCCTCGATCGCGGCCACCGCGGGCCTCCCGCAGCGGGCCCTGTACAGCGCGACCAAGGGCGCCGTGTACTCCCTGACCCTCGCCATGGCCGCCGACCACGTCCGCGAGGGCATCCGCGTGAACTGCGTCAACCCCGGCACGGCGGACACCCCGTGGATCGGCCGCCTTCTCGCCAAGGCCGCCGACCCGGCCGCCGAACGGGCCGCGCTGGAGGCCCGCCAGCCCACCGGCCGCCTCGTCTCGGCCGACGAGGTCGCGGGCGCCATCGCCTACCTGGCGAGCCCGCTCTCCGGCGCCACCACCGGCACCTCCCTCGCCGTCGACGGCGGCATGCAGGGCCTGCGCCTGAGGCCGGTGGGCCCGTGAGGACGCACACCCTCGGCGGCAGCGGCGTCCCGGTCAGCGCACTGGCCTTCGGCGGCGCCGTCATCGGCAACCTCTACACCGAGGTGACCGACGAGCAGGCCCACGAGGCGGTGACGGCCGCCTGGGAGCGCGGCATCCGTTACTTCGACACCGCCCCGCACTACGGACTGGGACTGTCGGAACGCCGGCTGGGGGAGGCTTTGAGGGCTTTCCCGCGCTCGGAGTTCACCGTCTCCACGAAGGTCGGCCGCCGCCTGGAGCCGACGCCGGCCCACGGCGACGACCTCGCCCACGGCTTCGCCGTCCCCGCCGCCCACCGCCGCGTGTGGGACTTCTCGGCGGACGGTGTACGACGCACCCTGGAGGCGAGCCTCGAACGGCTCGGCCTGGACCGCGTGGACGTCGTCTACCTCCACGACCCCGACGACCACGCCGAACAGGCCTTCCGCGAGGGCTATCCGGCGCTGGAGAAACTGCGTTCGGAGGGGGTGGTCCGCGCGATCGGCGCCGGGATGAACCAGACGGAGATGCTCACCCGCTTCGTCCGGGACACCGACGTGGACGTGGTGCTGTGCGCCGGACGGTACACCCTGCTCGACCGGAGCGCGCTCACGGACCTGCTGCCCGCCGCCGAGGAACGCGGCGTGTCCGTCGTGATCGGCGGTGCCTTCAACTCCGGTCTGCTGGCGGATCCGCGGCCCGGGGCGACGTACAACTACGCACAGGCGCCCGGGGAGTTGCTGAAGCGTGCCCTGCGGCTGAAAGCGCTGGCCGAGCGGCACGGCATCGGTCTGCGCGCCGCAGCCCTCGCGTTCTGCGCGGCCCACCCGGCGGTCGCGAGCGTCCTGGTGGGCGCCCGCTCGGCCGCCGAGGTCCACGACAGCGCCGACCAGTTCGCCACCGCGGTACCCGCCGCCTTCTGGCAGGACCTGAGGGACACCGAGGGGCTCGCGTGAGAGTCGCCCCGCACACCAAGGTCCGCGCCGACGGCGTCGCCGAGCACGACGCCGCCCACCGCGCGAGCGCAGCCGAGCGTGCCGGCGTCCTCGGCGGCACGGCCACTCGCACCCACGGTCTCTGACCCCGCGGCTCACGTCAGGTCTGCCGGGCCGGTTGCGCCAGCCGGGTGGGAGGCAGGAACTCCCGCACATAGGTCCGCTCCCAGCACGCCCCCGTCTCCCGCAGCTCCCGCCACGTCGTGTACCGGTACCGGAAGAGGCGGGCGCGGACATGGCGGGGCGGCTCGTCGGCGGGGAAGGGGGAGCGGCGCAGCAGCCGCAGCGTGGCGGGATCGTTCTCCAGGAGCCGCTCCACCATGGTGCCGAACCACGCCCCGGCGTACGCGGGGGACAGCGCGGCGAACCACATCATCCAGTCCAGGCGCAGATGGTAGGGCGCGAACTGGCGCGGCCAGCGCCGCGGATCGCCCGGCTTGCCGCGGAACTCGTACTCCCGCCACTCCGAGTCCCGGCGCGGCACCTCGTCCGCCGTGCCCTCGACCACCACCTCGTAGCGGATCCGGCTGACGCTGCCGAACGCGCCGTAGGTGTTGACGAGGTGGAGCGGGTCGAAGGAGCGGTTCATGATCTGGCTACGGGAGATCATGTTGCGGACCGGGTGGTAGCTCAGGGCGAGGAGGAGAGCGCCGACGGCGAGGACCGTGACCTGGTACCAGAGCGGGGTCGCGGGCCGGTCCGGCGCCTCGCCCGGGAGCTCCAGCGCCGGCACCGCCAGGACGATCGTGATCCAGTTCAGCCAGGCGAAGTTGCCCGAGAGCACCAGCCAGAGCTGGGTCACGATCATCAGGGACGCGGCCGCCGTGGCGATCGGCTGCGGGGTGAACAACAGGAAGGGCACGACGAGTTGGGTGAGGTGGTTCGCGGCCGCCTCCACCCGGTGCACGGGCTTCGGCAGATGGTGGAAGTACCAGCTCAGCGGCCCCGGCATCGGCTGGGTCTCGTGGTGGTGGTCCAGGCACGTGAGCTTCCGCCAGCAGGCGTCGCCGCGCATCTTGATCAGCCCCGCGCCGAACTCGACCCGGAACAGCACCCAGCGCAGCAGGAACAGGACCACCACGGGCGGGGCCACCTCGTCGTTGCCCAGGAACACCGCGAGGAAGCCGACCTCCAGCAGCAGGGACTCCCAGCCGAAGCCGTACCAGGTCTGGCCCACGTTGACGATCGACAGGTACAGCAGCCAGGGCACCAGCCACAGCAGCATCCCGCCCCACAGCGGCAGCCGGGAGTCGAGGCCCGCCGCCAGCGCGACGGCCACCGCGCAGCCCGTCCACGCGCAGAGAGCGAAGAACCGGTCGGAGTAGTGGAGTTGGAACAGGCTCGGGGCCCGTCGGAACGGGACCCGCGCCACGAAACGCGGCACCGGCAGCATGCCGCGCTCGCCGAGCAGCGGCCGGAACTGGAGGGCCGCCGCCAGGAACGCGACGAGGTACAGCCCCGCCAGAGCCCGCTGGAAGACCAGCCGGCTCAGCCAGTAGTCGGGTGCGGTGAACCAGTCCACGGCCGTGCTCTCCTGCCTCCATTGTCCAGCCGGACCCTCGGTGACTCTCCGTGTACCTCCCTTCCGCTTGCGTAACCCAAGTGAGTGAAGCAGACAATAGTGGCGAACTGCACGGGACGGACGGGAGAGCGTGGTGCGGAGACCCACCAGGACCCTCGCCACGGCCGGTGTCCTGGCGGCGGCCCTGATCGTCGCGGGATGCGGCCGCGACGAGAGCACCGGCGAGCCGACCGGCACGCTCCTGCTGCAGCCGGCGGCGGCCCGGGGACCGAACCCCTTCACCCCCTCCGCGGCGACCGCGCCGCCGCCCCTCACCCGAACGCCCCACCGGGACGCGAGCGCCCCGCGGACCCTCTCCGGCGGGACGCCCGGCCTGTACGGCGGCACCGCGCGCGTCGGCAGTTGCGACGTGGAACGGCAGATCCGCGACCTGACCGCCGACCGGCGGAGAACGAGCGCGTTCGCGCGGGCCGCCGGAGTCCCCCCGGCCGCGGTCCCCGAACACCTGCGCGCTCTCGCCCCCGTCGTCCTGCGCGCCGACACCCGGGTCACCGACCACGGCTACCGCGACGGCCGGGCGAACGGCTTCCAGGCCGTCCTCCAGGCGGGCACCGCCGTCCTCGTCGACGGCCGGGGCGTGCCGCGCGTCCGCTGCGCCGGCGGCAACCCCTTGACGCCGCCGGTGGCCATGCGGGGCGGCGCGGTCGTGGAGGGGCGGCCGTGGCCCGGGTACCGGCCCGACCAGGTCGTCGAGGTGAGCCCCGGCGAGCAGGTCGTCACCGACCTCACGATCATCGACCTCGTCGACCACTCCTGGATCGAACGCCGGATCGGCCACGACTGCCGGCACGACCACGTCATCCCCACGACAGCACCCGAACCCCTGCCTCCCGAGGACCTCCCGGGGGACAGCGCCTCCCCGGACACCCCCCTCGGCACCCACCCGCCGACGCCCGTGCCGTCCCTGCCGTACCGGCCCTCCCCGCCGTCCACGCCCGACTGCGCCTCCGGGCGGCCGTACGACGACGGCTGCCCCACCCCCACCGTGCCGGCCGCGCCCCCCACGGTCCCGCCGGACGGCACCCGTCCGACCGCCACCGAGGTCTCCGGCACCGACCTCGGCCCCGAGACCGTCCCGGACACGCCCGATCTCCCCGACGGCGGCGGCCTGATCCCCGACGGCTGATCCCCGCCGATGCCGCCCAACACGCCGCCCCCGGTCGAAGAATCCGACAAATCCTGGCAAGGTGGCCCCATGGTTGATCGGGGAGCGAGCGCCCTGTCACTCCCGGACGACTGGCCCGCCCACCCGGATCCGATCCTGGCGCTCAATCGCATGGGCAGCTTCGACTGGGACCTCGACAGCGGCCTGTTCCACATGGACGCCCAGGCCCACGAGGTCTTCGACCTGCGCCCCGACGAGTACGACGACAACCCCGCGACCCTCGCCGTCCGGGTGCCGAGGAGCGAGGCGCACCGGCTCGACACCCTGGTCTCCCAGGCGATCAAGGACGGCAGCGAGAACTACGGCACCTACTTCCGCATCCGCTGCCGTGACGGCACCCTGCGCTGGACCCACACCCAGGGCTACATCCGACGCGACGAGACGGGCCGTCCGCGCCGGATCATCGGGATCGTCCGGGACGCCACCCAGGAGATGGGCGAGCTGGAGGTCCGCCGCGAGCAGGCCGCCCAGGACGAGGCCCGGCGCCGGCAGACCAACGTCGTCCAGCTCACCACGGCCGCCCTCGCCCACGCCCGGACCGTTCAGGACGTCATCGACGTCCTGAAGGACACCCACGGACTCACCCACCTCGGCGCCACCAGCCTGGTCATGGGCCTGGTCGAGGCGGGCCGCATCCGGCTGATCGCCGAGGGGCCCGCGGGCAGCTTCGTGCCGGGCACCGACATCACCCGGATCGACGAGCCGTACCCGATGAGCGAGGCCGTGCGCACCCTCACCCCCCGGTTCATCGAGTCGCCGGAGGAGTTCGCGGACCGCTACCCGATCCTGTGGCCGCACCTCACCGGCCTCAGGATCACCTCGGCCGCCTATCTCCCGCTCATCGCCGAGGCCCGCCCGATCGGCGCCATGGGCCTGCTCTACAGCGACCGGTACGGCTTCACCCCCGAGGACCGCAACGTCCTCATCGCCCTCGGCAGCAGCATCGCCCAGAGCCTCCAGCGGGCGATGCTCTACGAGCAGGAGAAGGACCTCGCCACCGGTCTCCAGCAGGCCATGCTGCCGCGCACCATCCCGAGCGTCCCCGGCGCCGACGTCGCCGTCCGCTACCGGGCCGCCAGCCCCGAGGGCTCGCTGGCCCGGGACATCGGCGGCGACTGGTACGACCTGATCCCGCTGCCCGGGGGCACCCCCTCCGGGGGAGGCCGCGTCGGCGCCGTCATCGGCGACGTCCAGGGCCACGACACCCACGCCGCCGCCGTCATGGGCCAGTTGCGGATCGTGCTGCGGGCCTACGCCGCCGAGGGTCACACGCCGGCCGCGGTGATGGCCCGGGCCTCCGTCTTCCTCCACGAACTCGACACCGACCGCTTCGCGACCTGCCTGTACGCCGAGGCCGACCTCGCCACCGGAGTCGTCCAGGCCGTCCGCGCCGGCCACATCGACCCGCTGGTCCGGCACGCCGACGGCACCTGCCGGCGGGTGCCCGTCGAGGGCGGGCTGCCGCTCGGGCTGTCCGTCGAGTTCGGGCAGCTCGAGTATCCCGTCACCACCCTCGAACTCGACCCCGGGAGCACCCTGCTGCTGTGCACCGACGGGCTCGTCGAACAGCCCGGCGCCGACCTCGACGACGGGATGCGCACCCTCACGGACCTCATCGGCGTGGGCCCCGCCGACGTGTGGGAACTCGCCGACCGGCTCATCGACGTGGCCGAGGAACGCGGGGGCGACGACGACGTGGCCCTGCTCCTGCTGCGCCGCCGCAGCCCGGACACCCAGCAGTCCGGCGGACGCCTCCAGCAGCACGTGGCCCCCGGTGACCCCGAGGCGCTGACCGGGGCCCGGCACATGATCCGGGCCGCGGTCGGCGCCTGGGGCGCGCGGGAGCGCTCCGACGAGATCGAACTGGTCGCCGACGAGCTGATCACCAACGCCCTGATGCACACCGAGGGGGCCGCGATCGTCACCCTGCGGGTCCTGACCGGCTCCGACCGGCGGATGCGCGTCGAGGTCGAGGACTCCTCCAGCGCCCTGCCGCGCCGCCGCGAGGCCGGTGCTTCGGGCGTCTCGGGCCGCGGCCTGCTCCTGGTCGACCTGCTGAGCGACGTGTGGGGCGTGGAGGCGCGGGGCGGCGGGAAGTGCGTGTGGTGCGAGTTCGTCGTGCCGCAGCGCACCTGACCTGACCACAGCCGCCCCCGGTGGCACTCTGGACCTATGCCGGAACTGCCCGAGGTGGAAGCCCTCAAGGACTTCCTCACCGAGAACCTGGTCGGCCACGAGATGGTGCGCGTGCTGCCGGTGGCCATCAGCGTCCTGAAGACGTACGACCCTCCGCTCACCGCCCTGGAGGGCCGCGAGGTGGCCGCCGTGCACCGGCACGGCAAGTTCCTCGACCTGGAGACGGACGGTGGCCCGCACCTCGTCACCCACCTGGCCCGCGCGGGCTGGCTGCACTGGAAGGACCGCCTGCCCGACGGCCCGCCCCGCCCCGGCAAGGGCCCCCTCGCCCTCCGGGTGGCGTTGGAGACCGGGGCCGGCTTCGACCTCACGGAGGCGGGGACGCAGAAGCGCCTCGCGGTGTACGTGGTGGCCGACCCTCAGGAGGTGCCCGGCATCGCCCGCCTCGGCCCCGACCCGCTGGCCGCGGACTTCGACGGGGCGAGCCTCGCGGCCCTGCTGAAGGACGAGCGCCGGCAGCTCAAGGGCGCCCTGCGCGACCAGACCCTCATCGCCGGCGTGGGCAACGCCTACAGCGACGAGATCCTGCACGCGGCGCGGATGTCCCCGTTCAAGCTGGCGGCCTCCCTGACCCCCGAGGAGACCGAGACCCTGTACCAGGCGCTGCGCACGACCCTCACCGAGGCGGTGGAACGCTCGAGGGGGGTGGCGGCGGGCCGTCTGAAGTCGGAGAAGAAGTCGGGTCTGCGTGTGCACGGCCGCACCGGCGAACCCTGCCCGGTCTGCGGCGACACCATCCGGGAGGTCTCCTTCAGCGACTCCTCCCTGCAGTACTGCCCCACCTGTCAGACGGGCGGCAAGCCCCTGGCGGACCGGCGGTTGTCGCGCCTGCTCAAGTGACCGGAGCCCGTCAGCCCGGCTCCAGCGTCACCAGGTGCTCCCCGTTCGACGTCCTGACCTCGTAGTGGTCGATCTGGTCGGCGTGGAAGGTGGAGCTGCCCATCATGATGTCGTCGCCGGTGCCGTGCCCGGTGGCGTTCCAGCCGGTGACGGTCTCCTCCGTGCCGTCATGGCCGATCGCGACGAGGTGACAGGCGCGCGGGCCGGACTCGTCCTTCACCTTGAGCTCCACCTGGGTGCCCCAGTCCTCGTCCTCGGTGGTGACCTGCGCCCACACGCCGGAGCGGGCGTCGGTCGCCTCGACGCTGGTGGCCCGGGCCGCGTCGGCGTCCGTCGTCATCGCCAGGGTGGAACCGCCCACGGCCAGGACCACCGAGGCGGCCACCGCGTACAGCAGCCGCCTGCGGCGCGCCCGGTTGCGGGCCGCGACCTCGGTGAGCAGGCGGCCCAGGAGCTGGGGGCCGGGCTGGGCCATCGGGTGCACGGGCCGCGGTGTCGCCCGGCGGTACAGCATCATCTGACGGGTCACAGGACCGAACTCGGTCACGTGTGCCGCGCACCTGGGGCACTCCATGAGGTGGTCCTCGAAGCGGAAGGCCTCCGCCTCGTCCAGCA
This sequence comes from Streptomyces sp. NPDC091972, assembly GCF_044756385.1. Lineage (NCBI taxonomy): Bacteria > Bacillati > Actinomycetota > Actinomycetes > Kitasatosporales > Streptomycetaceae > Streptomyces > Streptomyces sp. NPDC091972. The sequence goes on from NZ_JBIVSV010000001.1 coordinate 463,491, forward strand.
CGCCGAGCGCGTACGCGCCGACGTCGCGATGCCTCTCCAAGGACCTCATGCGGAAACCTCGTGCCGTTGGGTGTGGGTGGGGTTACTCCTTGCTCCCACCGGTACGCACCAGCCCGCCGAATCACTCAAGGCATGCACAGAATCGTGACCGAGGGATTCGGAGCGGTCGGCCCCGCGGATTGGTCCGGATCGAAGGAATCTAGAAAAGATGGATGGCGAGGTGGCCGAGCGGCAGACCGAGCTGCCAGGCCGGTGTCCACACCTTCGGACCCTCGTCCTCGCCGAGGCCCGCCCCACCGCCCGGCACGGCGTTCAGATCGGGTGCGAGCAGTTCCGTCTCCTCCAGCCAGCGCCAGGCCGCGGCCGCCAGTTCGAGGTCCGCGTCGGGCTCGCCGGTGGCGACCGCCTCGGCGGTCAGCGCGGCCATCCGCTCGCACACCCAGTCCTGCCACGGCTGGTCGTACGCCGTCAGGGAGAGCCAGTTCTCGAGCTGGGAGACGACCTGGATGCCGGAGAGCTCTCCCTCGGTGTCGGCGAGGAAGACGGTCAGCGCCAGCGCGTCCCGCCCGGCCCGGAACTCGAAGGACGTCGGCGGCATCAGATCGCCGGAACGCAGCAGCTCGTCGGCGATGTACTCGGCGTACAACCAGGCCATGGGGACGACGAGTTCGCCGCCGCCGGTGCCGTCCGTGCTCTCGTGCCCTCTGTGCAGCATCCCTTCCTGCCTTCCTCCGGTGCGTGCGCGTCGCCCGACCCCGGGCTCCCGGTCCGGAACACGGATAGGGACAGCCGATTACTCAACAGGGGTCCTCAGCAAGGCGCTTTACGGAGGTTTGACTTTCCCATTGGTTTCACCGCAGGTCGGCCGCGTATCCCGGAAGCACCCGGCGCAGGGCGCGCAGCGCGTAGTACGCGCGGGACTTCACGGTACCGGGCGGAATCCCGAGGATTTCCGCGGCCTCCGCCACACTCGCCCCCTGGAAATACACCAGCACCAGGACTTCACGGTGCTCCGGAGTGAGTGTCTTCACAGCCTCACGCACGTCGAGCGTGGCGGCGGCCCGCTCGGCGTGGTCGGCGCACACCCGGGCGTTCTCCAGGACCGCGTCGCCGACCTCGGCGGGACGTGCCTGCCGGGCCCGCCGCGCGTCGATCGCGAGCCGCCGTCCCACGGTCAGCAGCCAGGGCCGTACGGACTCGAAGTCGTCGGCGCGCAGCGCCTCGGGATGCTGCCAGGCACGCACGAGGGTCTCCTGCACCAGGTCCTCGGCGCGTTGCCGGTCGCCGTCGCTGAGCCGGAGGAGGAGCGCGAAGAGGGGCCGGCCGTGCTCCCGCTGCAGCGCGGCGAGCTCGTGCTCGGCGGTCGTCCCGTTCGTGAGGGTGGTTCCGGCCGTCATGGCCGTATGGCACCTCAGCGCGGGGCCGGGGGACAGGGCACGCACAAGGATCTGCGGCGGACGGTCGATCGCGTCGACGAACGGTTCGGTGAACGGTCCCTTCCGGGTCGCCGTTCGCGTGCCCTTCCGCTCTCCGCCCGCCCCGGACGGGTCAACAAGGCGGCCGGGCCGTTTGCGGACACGGACAAGCTCATACCTATTCGTCAGTAAATATGACCTTCAGTGGGGTGAGCTGATGATTGCACGCAGACGGCAGGTTGCCCTGGCCCTCACGGCCCTTCTCGCCGGAGGGGCGGCCTGTCAGGCGCACGACCACGGGGCACCCGGGCGTCCGGCCCCGGCCGCCGCCGCACCGCGCGGTTTCACGCTCGTCGCCTCCGGTGACGTCCTGCCGCACAGCTCGATCATCGACCGGGCCCGGTTCGACGCGGCCGGCAGCGGCTACGACTTCCGCCCGATGCTGGCCGGAATCCGGCCCGTCGTATCCGGCGCGGATCTGGCGCTGTGTCACATGGAGACCGTCTACGGCGCGAACGGCGACTACACCGGCTACCCGGTCTTCAAGTCCCCGCCCGAGGTGGCCCGGGCCCTCGCCGTCACCGGTTACGACGGCTGCTCCACCGCCTCCAACCACAGCCTCGACGACGGCGCCGAGGGTATCCGCCGCACCCTCGACGCCCTGGACCGGGCGGGTGTACGGCACGCCGGATCGGCCCGCACCGAGGCGGAGGCGCGCACCGTCACCGTGCTGCGCGCGGGCCCCGCGAAGGTCGCCCACCTCGCCTACACCTATGACACCAACGGCATCCCGCTGCCCCAGGGACAGCCCTGGGCGGTGAACCCGATGGACGAGAACAAGATCCTGGCGGACGCGCGGGCCGCCCGGAAGGCCGGCGCCGACGTGGTCGTCGTGTCCCTGCACTGGGGCACCGAATGGCAGGACGCGCCCGACGAGCAGCAGCTGGCCCTCGCCCGCGACCTGACCGCCGCCCGCACCGGCGGCCGCCCCGACGTCGACCTGATCCTCGGCACCCACGCCCATGTCCCGCAGGCGTACGAGAAGGTCAACGGCACCTGGGTGGTCTACGGCATGGGCGACCAGATCGCCGGCGAGATGTTCAACCACGAGGGCGTCCAGGACCCCCGCGGCAACCAGTCCACCCTCGCCCGCTTCACGTTCGCCCCGCCCGCGCGGCCGGGTGAGCGCTGGCGGGTCGCGAAGGCGGAGTTCGTGCCGCAGATGTTCGACGTGGACGCCGGACGGGTGGTGAACCTCAACCAGGCGATCGCGCAGGGCGCCGACGTCCAGGGCGTCCGCGACCGGATCCGCGAGGTGGTGCTGAGCCGGGGGGCGGCGAAGGACGGGCTGACGATGGGGCGGTAGGGCCCGGGGCGACGGCTCGTGTCCGGCGGGTCACGGGGCCGCGGCTCACTCCACGTCCACGTGGTCGAAGGTGCGCAGCATCTCCTTCAGCACGCGTACGCACGCCCGCAGTTCGGCGTCGGTCAGCTCGCCGCCGCCGACCTGCCGGTTCAGTGCGTGCTCGCGCGCGAGGATCGCGGTGATGACGGCCACGCCCTCGTCCGTGATGCGGATCAGCGAGGACCGCTGGTGGGCGGGGTTGGGCGTGGCCTCCGCCCAGCCCCGGTCCATCGCGTCGTTGGTCATGCGCTGCACGAACTGCCGGGTCAGCGCCATGATCCGGGCCATCTGGGGGACCGTCATGGGCCCGTACCGGTGCAGCAGGACGAGGACGGACCGCACGCCGACGGACACCCCGCCGGCCGCCTCGTCCTGCTCCAGTTTGCGCAGTCCGCGCCGGTAGAGGGCGCCGACCAGGTCGAACACCTCACTGACCCGGTGGCCGAGATCGTCGGGGGGCAGCGGCTCGTCGATGTCGTTCACCCGCTCATCATGCACCGCACCCCATCATGACAACCTGGTTGTCAAAGTCTCGCAAAGATGACACCTTGGTTGTCATGACAGTCGCTTCGGAACTGAGCTTCTTCGCGTCCACCGACGGGGACATCGCCTATCTCGACACCGGAACCGGGGACCCCGTCGTCCTGCTGCACTCCGGTTACGTCGACCACCGCCTCTTCGCGGCCCAGATCCCGGCCCTGGCCGCCGGACACCGGGTCGTCGCCGTGGACATCCGCGGCCACGGCTGGACCGCCAACGCCACCCGGCCCTTCCGGTGGGCCGACGACCTCGCCGCCCTGTTGCGCCACCTCGACGCCGGGCCCGCGGTCCTGGTCGGCGTCTCCATGGGCGGGGCCGTCGCCGGAGACACGGCGATCGAGTATCCGGAACTGGTCCGGGGCCTCGTGCTGAGCGGCGCCTCGGTCAGCGACTTCCAGTACACCCACGTAACGACCCGGCAGATCGTGGCCGAGTCCCACCGGACCCTGCACTCCGGCGACATCGAGGGCTGGCTGAAGGTGTTCCTGCGGTCCGTCGCGGGCCCCTTCCGCGAGGTCGGGGACACCGACCCGCGCGTCCTCGACCACCTGCGCGAGATGGCCCTGCACACCATCGCCAAGCACACACCGGGCGAACGGAACTGGCACGTGCCCATGACCGACACCTGGGCCCGCGTCCCGAAGATCGACGTCCCGGTGCTCACCGTCAACGGCACGCTCGATTCCCCGGACCTGATCGCCGACGCCGAGCGCTACGCGAGCACCGCGCAGAACGGCCGCTCGGTGCTGGTGGAGGGCACCTCGCACTTCCCGAACCTGGAGAAGCCCGAGGAGTTCAACGAGCTCCTCCTCGGGTTCCTGCGCGAGCTCTAACGCTCCGCCAGCGCCGACCGCCTGTACGAGTACCCGAAATAGATCACGGTGCCGATCGCGAACCACACCGCGAACCGCACCCAGGTCTGCCACTGCAGATAGGTGATCAGCCAGATCGAGAAGCCGACGCCCAGGGCCGGCACCACCGGCATCCACGGCGTACGGAAGGTGCGCGGCAGATCCGGCTGCCGGTACCGCAGCACGATCACCGCCGTGCACACCACCACGAAGGCCAGCAGGATCCCGATGTTGGTCAGCTCGGCCGCCTCGCCGATCGGCAGGAACCCGGCGATGGCGGCCGACGCGAAGCCGACGATCCACGTCACCCGCGTGGGCACGTGCCGCGTCGGGTGCGTCTTCGCGAACCACCGGGGCAGCAGCCCGTCCCGGGACATCGAGAACCACACCCGGGTCACCCCGAGCATGAACGTGAACATCACCGTGAGGATGCCGATGATCGCGCCCACCGCGATCACGTCCGCGAGCCCGCCGAGGCCCACCGACTTGAACGCCGTGGAGAACCCGCTCTCCTTGTCGATGTCCTTGTAGTCCTGCATGCCGGTCAGCACCAGACAGGCCGCCACGTACAGCACCATCGAGATCGCGAGCGAGTAGAGGATCGCCTTCGGCATGTGCCGCTGGGCGTCCTTCGACTCCTCCGCCGCCGTCGACATCGCGTCGTACCCGAAGACCGCGAAGAACACCGTCGCCGCCCCGGTGAACGCCCCGCCCACGCCGTACGGGAAGAACGGGTTGTAGTTCGCCGTGTCGATGTGGAACACCCCGACCGCGATCACCAGCAGCACGACCAGCACCTTGAGGACCACGACGACCATCTCGAAGCGGGCCGCGTTGCGGATGCCGAGGTTGAGCAGGTACGCGATCAGCAGGCACAGCACCGCGGCGAACAGGTCCACCCGGTGCCCGTCACCCGTACCGGGCGCGCCCAGCATCCAGTTCGGCAGGTCGGCGCCCATCTCCCCGACCAGGAAGCTGAAGTAGCCGGAGATGCCGATGGCCACCACCGCCACGATCGCCGTGTACTCCAGGAGCAGGTCCCAGCCGATGAACCAGCCCGCGAACTCGCCGAGCACCGCGTAGCCGTAGGTGTAGGCGGACCCCGCCTTCGGGATGAGACCGGCGAACTCGGCGTACGACAGCGCGGCCGCGGCGCTCGCGACACCGGCGACCAGGAAGGAGACGAGGACCGCGGGCCCCGCCGTACCGTTGGCCACCGTCCCGGCGAGCGTGAAGATGCCCGCGCCGATGATGCCGCCCACGCCGATCGCGGTCAGTTGCCACAGTCCCAGCGACCGTTCGAGGCCGGTGCCCTCGCCGGCCTCCGTCTCCTCGATGCGCTCGATCGGTTTGCGGCGGAGAATCCCCTCGCCCATACGGAGCCGGGCCATGCGCCTCACCTCTTCGCGGTCGGCAAACGGCTGACGGCGGATCATGATGGCGCAGACCCGGCGGCTGAGGAAGGGGCCACGCAGACACGCGGCCGCGATGCGCCCCGACAGCCCGCTACGGCACCACGGTCACCGGCCAGCGACCCGCCTTGACCAGCCGTACCGCGACCGAACCCACGATCCGGTGACCCGCCTGCTCCGAGGCGCCGACGACCACCGCGTCGGCCTTGAGCTCGTCCGCCGCCTTCGTCAGCCCGCTGTAGGGGTCGCCGCGGAAGGTGTGGAACTCCCAGCGCACGTCGAATATCCCCTTGTTCTGCTCGGTGGCGCGCCGGATCTGGGCGACCAGGTCCTCCGCGATCTCGTCCGTGGTCTCGGCGACCGGAGCGCCGAGCGCGGCGCCTGAGGCGATCACCGGCTGGACGTACACCACGGCGAGCAGCGCGTGCTGCCGCCGGGCCAGACCTCCGGCGTACGCCGCTGCGCGGAGCGATGAGTCGGAGCCGTCCACGCCGACGACGATGACCTTGGGCCCGTCCGTGCCCCGCTCAAACTGGTGCGAGTGCTGTTCCGTCACGGCCAGAGGCTATCGGAAGCCGCAGGTCCGGGCGGCGTTCGGGGCCCCGTTGACATCGGGTGCGCAAGCCTGGCGAAAAACGGGCACCCGGAGGGCGGGCCGCGAGCGGGCGGTCACCGGAGCCCGCCGCCGCCCTCGGCGCCCCGGCCTCGACGGAGGGGACGAGGCCGGGCCGACGCCGATCGACCCCGTACGACGTGGCCCTGACGCCCCGCCATGCCCGCGGAGCGTCCTCGCTGGGCCGGGCGGGTGTATTCGTGCCGCCGCACCGGTGTTGCTGAGGTGCGTCGGCGCTCCGCCGGGCGACTGATGAGTCATGACGAAGGATCAGTTGCTCACACGGCTGTCGTCGAAGGCGGCGGCGGTGCTCACGCGGCGCCGGGCCCTGCTGGCCGGCGCCGCCGCCGTCGGGGCCGCCGGCACGGCCGGGGTGTTCGCGGCCCTCACGGGCCAGGAACCGGTACGCCCGGCCCTCCCCGCCGCCGGCCCGCCCGCCCGTCGCGCGGTCAGGTCCTCGGCCTACCGCCTCCAGCCCCTGACCGGATACGGCCCGCCGCAGGCCGCCCCCCGCAAGACGCTCGTCCGCCACGAGCCGTTGCTGAAGGTGTCCGGACGCGGCCGGACCATGGTGCTGACCTTCGACGACGGACCCGACCCCCGCTACACCCCGCACATCCTGGACACGCTGGCCGAGTACGACGTGCGCGCGATGTTCTTCGTGTGCGGGGAGATGGCGGTCGACAACCAGGACCTGCTGGCCCGGATGGCCGACGAGGGGCACGTCGTCGGCAACCACACGTGGTCCCACCCGCTGCTCACCCGGCTCAGCCGCTCCCGCATCCGCTCCGAGATGGAACGCACCTGCGACGTCATCGAGGACGCCTACGGCGAGCGCCCCGAATGGTTCCGCGCCCCCTACGGCGCCTGGAACCGGGCCGCGTTCCAGCTCGGCGCCGAACTCGGCATGGAACCCCTCGCCTGGACCGTGGACACCCTCGACTGGACCACCCCGGGCACCCGCCGCATCGTCGGCCGGGTGGAGAACGGCGCCGCCCCCGGCGTCGTGGTGCTCTCGCACGACGCCGGGGGCGACCGCTCCCAGAGTGTCCGGGCGCTGCGCGACTACCTCCCGCAGCTCCTCGACTCCGGCTACCACATCACCGTCCCGCGCCGGCAGTACGCGTAATCGGAACGCGCCCGCCGGGTCGGGGAACGCTCAGCGGACCTCGACCAGGCGGGCGAAGGCGACGACATTGCCCGCGTAGCCGCTCTGCTTCGAGAAACCGCCTCCGCAGGTGATGACCCGCAATTCCGGGGCTCCCTTGGAGCCGTAGACACGGTCGCCGGGGAAATTGTTCTTCTCGAAGACCTCGATGCCGTAGATCTCGAAGACCGCGGTCTTTCCGTCCTTGCGTCTGATCTCGACGCGATTTCCCTTCTTCAGGGCCCCGAGTCCGTAGAACACGGCGGGGCCCTGTTTGTTGTCGACATGGCCGACGACGACGGCGGTGCCCTTCTCGCCGGGGGAGACCGCGCCGGTGAACCAGCCGGCCAGGTTCGGGTCCTCCGGCGGGGGCGCGCCCACCCAGCCGTCCGGGTCCAGGCCGACCGGAACCATCGGCGCGTCGACCCGGATCGCGGGAACGGACACCCGGTCGGGCACGGCGAACGGCAGGGGAGCGGGGGTGTTGCCGAAGGCGGTGCCGTGCACCCGGCTGTCCGCCGCGGCCGCCGACGCGGGCTGCGGCGGCCCCACGTCGAACTCCCCCGAACCGTTCCGAATGAGCGCGAGGCCGGTCAGCAGAACAAGCGCTATCACGCCCCAGGGAGCGCGCTTCCTCCGCTGCTCCTCCTCTTCGGCCAGCTCGGCCAACTCGGACGCAGACATTGACTTCCCCTCTCGACGCGGCCGTCGCCGTGCCATTCGCGCATACGAGAACGCTAAGTCCCGCGCGTGGAACCGGCGACGGGGCAACGGCGAACGGGTGGCCCCCGAACCCGGGTGGTGCGCCATCCGAGTTGCCGTGAACAGGAATTTTCTGACGGTCCGTGACCTGCGGAGATATCCGATTGTGTGCTTTTCGTTCGGCGTGTCCTCTCACCAGGACGGACCATTCCCGAAATGCGGGTCCGGGCAAGGCGTCTGAGGGTCTTTCTGGGAGGCGTTTTCTCGCCGATCCACCGGGGACCGTTCCCGGGGCGTCTCCCGCGGAGGATTCACATGCGTACTACTCGTGCCCTGGCGGCCGCCGGTGCCGCGGTCGCCGTGCTCGGACTCACCGCCCCGGCGGCCGTCGCCCGGGACGGCATGAACCTGAACCCGAGCAATGTGGTCGCCCTTCCCAACGTCATCGCCCGGGGCGGCCAGCTGACCATCACCGTCAACAACTGCACCGGCAACGCCACCGCGAGCTCGGACGCCTTCCGGACGATCAGGCTGACGACGGGGGCGAACAACCTGGCGACGGGACGCGCCACGGTCAACCGGAACGCGGCCACGGGATCGCACAGCATCAGCGTGGTCTGCGGCAACGGCACCGTGATCAATCCGACGGCCTTCACCGTCATCGGAGGCGTCCGCGGCGGTCTCGGCGGCAGCAGCTCCAGCGGGGCCACCCCGACCGACATGGCCATCGGCGGCGGTCTGGTGGCCCTGGCCGTCGTCGGCGGCGGGGTGTTCTGGATGCGCAGGCGGTCCGAGCGGCACATCTGATCCCGGCCGCTTCGCGGCAGGTCTCCGCCCCTTCGGAGACGACCTCCGCCCCGGACTCCGAGAGGAAGCCGGGGCGGAGGTCCGTGTCGGAGGCGCCCGGCAGGGCCGTCAGGCGCCCTCGTCGCCGGCGTGGCGACGGGAGAAGTGGTACGCCGCCCCGATCGAGCCCGCGATGAGCAGGGCGCCGATGCCGAGCTCCTTGGCGTCGAAGTCGGCCAGGCTGCCGCCCTCGCCCGCGTGCACGCCCCGGTCGGGGCGGAGCGGCGTCGGGGTGGGCCCGTCCGGGTGGCCGCCGGTGATGGTCAGGCCGGTGGTGCCGCTCGCGCCGTCACAGGTGAACGCCACCTGGTAGACCGCGCCGGGCCTGGCGTCCCAGTCGACCGCGACCGTGGACAGGTTCCTGCGCGGCGGGATGATGACGGTGTCGAACAGCCCCGAGGTGACGGTCGCGGTGCCCCGGCAGCCGCCGTCCCTCTCCAGCACCAGCGCCACCTGTCCGCCCGGGGCGACGGTCGAGGGCACGACGCTGAAACCGAAGGGTGTGATGTCGGTGTCGCCCTCCGCCACGGCGGCCGGTGCGCAGAGGGCCAGGGCGGTCACGCCCAGCAGTGCGGCCGAAGCGACGCGTATCGCGCGCATGGTGGTTCCTCCGGTCCCCGAGGAGCAACTGCGGACCTGTTCCGCCTACGTGAGAAATGCACCTCGATGACCGAAACGCTAGGAACGGGCGTCCGTCCGCGCGATCGCTGTCGCTCCGAATGGGGCATGGGTGTGGGCCGCTCAGGGGACGCCGGCGGCGTGTCGCACGCCGGACGTCCCCCTCCGGTGCCCGTGGGGTGAGCCCCGGTCAGCCCTTGGCGTCCGGGAACAGGGCGAGGAACGGTTCCGCCGACGCCGTGATGCCCCGGCTGTAGGGGGCGTCGAAGTCCCAGATCAGGAACAGCAGGAAGGCGATCAGCGCGGAGAACAGGCCGGCCAGGATCAGCTCGCGGGCCGTGCGCCGGATCTGGAGCGCGAAGACCATGCCGATGGTGACGACGGCGCCGCCGAGCAGACCGAACCAGACCACCCCGGGCATGGTGGGCTCGACCGAGTCGGCGCGCGCGTTGCGGGCCTGGTCCGCGGCGGCCACCTGGTCGACGAGCGGCTGGTAGGCCTGGGCCTCGAAGTCGGTCCTCGGCTCGTAGGAGGTGACGTCCGTGCGCAGCCGGTCGAGGAGCTCGGTGCCCTCCTCGGTCATGCGGCGGTGGTCGGCCATCTCCTTCCATTCCGTCGTGACGACGTGTCCGACATAGGCGTTGACATCGGCGCGAATGCGGTCACGGACGTCGGCCGGATAGACCTGGACCCGCTCCGAGATCTCGTGCAGCGCCTGCGCCTCCGCCTGCACGTGGTCCTGGGCCGCGCTGCGGGCCTCCCACACGCCCGCGATGGCCAGCCCCAGGACGATGGCGTACACCACCCCGATCCACATCGTCATGTACTCGATGACGTCCGGGGTCTCGCTGGGATCCTCGTCCACGGGAGCCGCCTTGTGGCGGATGAGCGTGATGACGACCACCACCGCGCACGCGGCCAGCATCGCGAGGATGAGAACAAGCCATTCCGGCAAGGGATGCCTCCTGGATCGGCACTAGCGGGGCCGCAGGGCGGCCACGGCGACCACCGCGGGCGCGGTGATGAGCAGGACGTAGATCACGGGCGAGGTCGTGCTGTGCGTGCGCCGCTCGGGCGCCTTCGCGTGGTGGTGGACCGGGTAGCTCACCGGGGGTGCCGAGGGGCCCGGGGCCGGGCTCGGCGGTGGCGTCCGTGTCGGCGTCGGGGTCGGGGTCGGCGTGGGAGCCGGGGCCGGTGGTGCGGGAGGCGGGGTCGGCCGCGCCCGCGGGGGTGCCGGCTGGGGTGCCGGTGCGGGTGGCGGCGGTGGCGGAGGCGGCGGCTCCGGTGTCGGGGTGGGCCGGGGCTTCGGCGGCTTCCGCGTCGGGGGCGGCTTCGGCGTGGGGTCCGGGGAGGGCGTCGGAGTGCAAGGGGGCTCTGGGGGAGTGGGGGGCGGGGTGGGTGTGGGGGTGGGCGTCGGTTTCGGGCAGGGCGGGAGGGTGGGCCACGTGAGGCTTCCGGCGACCGCCACCGCCTCGGCGCCGCCGGGGCCGACCGAGGCGTAGGCGCAGGCATCCGCCTCGGCCGTCCCGGCCGCGGGGCCGATGAGCGCCCACGCCAGGGTCAGCAGGGCCAACGCACGTATGGCGGTGGCGGATTGCGGTGATTCGGGTCGATGCACGACGAGATCATGAGGCCTGCCGGGCGATCTCACGCGCGGGCGCGAAGAGATTGCTCCGAAGGGAGGACAAAGGCTCGCCCGATGTTTGATTCCTGGGCGCTCGTCCGGCCGATGAGGCGTACGCCCGTGCGGTCCGAGAGGGGTGGGTCACAGCTTTCGGAAAGAAATTTGCGGCACGGTTGAACACAACCCCTGCTCCGGTGCGTACCCATGGTCGTGCGGCGGCGCAGCAGGGCGCTGCAACACCCTTTTGATTTATGGGGAGTTGACGATGAAGACCTCCTGGCGGAGCGCCTCACTCGTGGCAAGCGCCGCGGCGGTCCTGGCGCTGACGACGGCGTGCGGTCAGGAAAGCGGCACCTCGTCGGTGGGCAGTCAGAACGTCGGAGCCACCGCGGCGGCGGGCGGTTACGGCGGTGTCGGCTCCGGTGTCGGGACGGGCACCAGCCCCAGTGCCGACGCGAGTTCGCCCGCGATCGGCCAGGGGAACCTGGGGGCCCAGTCGGCCTCGGCCGGCAAGTTGCAGGTGTCCGCGAACGCCGAGCTCGGGGACGTGCTGACCGATGCCACCGGCCTCACCCTCTACCGCTTCGACGAGGACACCGCCGAGCCGCCGAAGTCCAACTGCAACGGCGACTGCGCGACGGCTTGGCCGCCGGTGCCCGCGGACGACGCCTCGGCCGGTGCCGGTATCGACAAGGCGCTGCTCGGCGAGGTGACCCGGGCCGACGGCAGCAAGCAGCTCACCATCGCCGGCTGGCCGGCCTACCGCTACGCCAAGGACACCAAGGCCGGGGACCTGACCGGCCAGGGCGTGGGCGGCAAGTGGTACGCGCTGGCCCCCACGGGCAAGAAGGCGTCGGTCGCCAGCCTGCCCGGACTGTCCACACGCAACGACCCCGACCTGGGCGAGATCGTCGTCGACAAGAACGGCATGACGGTCTACCGCTTCGCCAAGGACAAGGCCTGGCCCGAGCCGGTCTCCAACTGCACCGGTGCCTGCCTGGAGAAGTGGCCGGTCGTGGCGCCCGTGTCGGCGAGCGACACCAAGGGCGTCCAGAAGAAGGGCCTGATGAGCTTCACCCGTTCCGACGGCGTCAAGCAGCAGACCGTCAACTGCTCGCCCATCTACACCTTCGCGGCCGACAAGAAGCCCGGGGACACCAACGGCCAGGGCGTCGGCGGCACCTGGTACGCCGTCCGCCCCAACGGAGAGATGGTCGGCATCTCCGACAAGTGACACTGGCCCCGCCGATCCACCGGTCCGACCCCTCCGCGCCGCACGGAGGGGTCGGACCGGTTTGCCGTCATTTCCCCCAAGCCCCCGCGATTCGGCGCCCGTTCCACAACTCTCCGGAGCACGGCACTCACGTTTCGTGGAGAATGCACCGCCACTTCCTGGCGGCACGTGCCGCAGGCAGTGACCGGGAACGGACGGTCAATTTCCGTTTCCGCTCGCTCCTTTGGCGGGCGATCAGTAGCCTCAGCTCGAACACCGGATCGCCTACGCCTTGGAGAGATACATGGAGCGTCCCGCCTGGGCTCCCCGGAGCATCGACATCTCGGTGCCGAGCGTGGCGCGTATCTACGACTTCTACCTGGGCGGTTCGCACAACTTCGAGGCCGACCGGGTGGCGGCCCGCAAGGCCATGGAGCACGTCCCGGGACTCCCGAAGATCATGCAGGCGAACCGGGCGTTCATGCGCAGGGCGGTGCGCTTCGCGGTCGACCAGGGCATCACGCAGTTCCTGGACATCGGCTCCGGCATCCCCACCTTCGGCAACGTCCACGAGGTCGCCCAGAGCGCCAGCCCCGGCGCCCGCGTCGTCTACGTCGACCACGATCCGGTGGCGGTCGCGCACAGCCAGGCGGTCATCGCCGACAACCCGGACGCGGACGTCGTCGCGGCCGACCTCCGCAAGCCCCGGGAGATCCTGGAGAGCGCCGAGGTCCGGCGGCTGATCGACCCGAACCGTCCGGTGGCGGTGCTCCTCGTTGCCATACTGCACTTCGTGGAAGACGCGGACGACCCCCACGGAGCGGTGGCCGAGCTGCGCGACGCGTTCGCGCCCGGCAGCCTGCTGGTGCTCACGCACGCCGCCTACGAGGGCATCCCGCTGTCGCAGGAGCAGGTCCAGGGCGCGATGGATGTGTACAAGGACATCCGCAACCCGCTGATCATGCGCTCGCACAACGAGATCGCACGGTTCTTCGAGGGGTACGACATGGTGGAACCCGGACTGGTGCCGATGCCGCGGTGGCGGCCGGAGTCCGAGAACTGGGACCCCGAGGACGAGGACCCGTGGGCCTTCTCCCAGTTCGGCGGCGTGGGGCGGGCGGCGTGAGCGCGGAGCCGGACGGCCCGGAGGACAGACTGCGCCGGTTCGCGACGATCTGGAGCCGGGCCGTGTTCCCGGTGACGTCGACGTCCGCGACCCGGCCGGAGTTCGATGAGCAACTGCTCGCGCTGGCCCGCCGCCTGAGCGGGGCACTCGCGGCCAGGACCGTCGACACGGACGAGGGCCGGGCGGTCGGCGCCGCCCTGGTCGACGCGCACTGCACCGACCCGGAGGCGCTGACCCGCTCCCTGGACTGCGTGGACGCCTATCTGGTGCTCTACTGCGGCGGGGACGGCGACCGCGAGGACCTGCGGTCCAGGTGCGCACGCCTCCAGCACGCCATGGCCGCCGGGTTCGCGCAGGCGCTGCGCGAGCGCACACTCGCCGAGCAGGAGGCCATCGCACAGGCCGCGCTGGAGGCGCAGGGCGTGGTGGCGCAGGCCCTGCACGCGACCGAGGCGCGCTTCCGGGCCGTGTTCGAGGGCGCGGCCATAGGAATCGGCATCGCCGACCTGGACGGCAACGTCCTCCAGGTCAACGGCGCCCTGCTGCGCATGTTCGGCATCACCGACCAGACCATGCGCGGCCGCAACGTGCGGGAGTGGACGCACCCCGACGACGCGCCGCAGACCTGGACGCTCTACGACGAGCTCGTCCGCGGCGAGCGCGAGCACTACCACCTCGAAAAGGCCTTCTACCGCCCCGACGGCACGGTCCTGTGGACCAACCTGACGGTCTCCCTGCTGCGCGACGCCGACGGCACCCCGCAGTACCAGCTGGCCCTCATGGAGGACACCACCGAGCGCCGGCTGCTCAACCTGCGGCTGCGCTACGAGGCCACGCACGACGCCCTCACCGGGCTCCCCAACCGCACCCTGTTCTTCGAACGCCTGGAGAAGGCGCTCAGCGCCGGCGAGGGCCAGCGGTTCGGCCTGTGCTACCTCGACCTCGACGGCTTCAAGACCATCAACGACAGCCTCGGCCACGCGGCCGGCGACCGGCTGCTCGTCGAGGTCGCCGACCGGCTCCAGTCCTGCGCGACCGCCCCGGGCGAGATGGTCGCCCGCCTCGGCGGTGACGAGTTCGTGGCGCTGACCACCGGCCCGGACACCGAGAGCGAGGTCGACGAGCTCGCGGCGCGCATCATGAACGCCCTGCTCGCCCCGGTCCGCATCGACGGCCGCGAGCTGACCGTGCGCGGCAGCATCGGCATCGTCGAGGGCCCGGCGGGGGAGCGGGGTCCCGCGGAGGTGCTGCGCAGCGCCGACATCACGATGTACCGGGCCAAGTCGGCGGGCGGCAACCGCTTCGAGCTGGCCGACCCGGAGGCCGACGCCCGCGCCATCACCCGGCACGGGCTGACCACGCAGCTCCCGGCGGCCCTGGAGCGGGGCGAGTTCTTCATCGAGTACCAGCCGCTGGTGCACCTCGGCGACGGCAGTGTGCGGGGTGCCGAGGCGCTGGTGCGCTGGCTGCACCCGCAGCACGGCGTCCTCGGCCCGGACCGGTTCATCCCGCTCGCCGAGCACACCGGGCTGATCGTGCCGCTCGGCCGCTGGGTCCTGGAGCAGTCGGTACGGCAGGCGCGCGAGTGGCGAGAACGGTACGGCGAGGACACCGCGGGCGGCCCGCTCCGCATCAACGTCAACCTCTCGCCCTGCCAGCTCACTCACCCCGGCCTGGTCCAGGACACGGTGGACATCCTGGAGCGCGCCGGGGTGTCCCCCGACGCCCTCTGCCTCGAAGTCACCGAGTCGGCCCTCATCGGCGCCGACGACGACCTGCTCAAGCCGCTGCGCCGACTCGCCGAGATGGGCGTCGACATCGCCCTGGACGACTTCGGCACCGGCTACTCCAACCTGGCGAACCTCCGCCGCCTCCCGGTCAGCGTCCTCAAGCTGGACCGCTCCTTCACCCAGAGCATGCAGCAGTTCCCCGCCGACCCGGTCGACCTCAAGATCGTCGAGGGGATCGTCTCGCTCGCCCACGGCCTGAACCTCGCGGTGACGGTCGAGGGCGTCGAGACGGGCGCCCAGGCCGAGCAGTTGCGGATACTGGGCTGCGACACGGCCCAGGGCTGGTACTACGCCCGTCCGGGCCCGCCGGAGCGGCTGCACGAGCTGGCCCTGGTGGACGCGACGGGCTGACCGCCCCGCTCCCTCAGGGCAGCGGCAACGGCAGCGAACGCAGCGAGCCGTGGGTGCGGGCCATGACGAGGATGTGGCCCGTGTCCCCGCCCGGCGCGACGAGGACGGGGTGTTCGCCGTCCCTGGCCTGCGCGTACACCGGGGACATGCGGGGCGCGGCGCTGCCGGTGCCCCGCGGACCCGCGTGCAGGTCGAGCGTGATCACGCGGCCCCGGGTGGCGCTGTCGTTGCCCGGGGTGAAGGTCACGAACCGGCCGGCGGTCACGGTGGCGTCCGCCTCGGTGGCGTACGTGCTCCACAGCCTGCGGTCGTGCTCGAGGTCGTACGCGAACCAGTTGCCCGCGCTCGTGTCCTCGGCGCCGGCCTCGTACAGCACCAGGACCCCGTCGTCGGAGATCACCCCGTGCACGGGCTTGTCGATGGTGTTCCCCGGGGTCGGCAGCGGCTTCAGGGTCGCCGGGTCCAGTCGCCGCATCGGCGGGAAGGTGTCCCCGGCGGAGAGCGGACTGCCGGTGCAGACCAGGTAGTGGCCGCCGGTGACGAGGTGCGGGCACGCGACGCCCGTGGGGCCGGTCGCCAGGGTCCTGCCGGTGCGGGCGTCGCGGGCGGTGACCCGGGTGCCGTCGGCCGTGTAGACGCGGCCCCGGAAGGCGGCCACGGGTTCGCCCGTGCTCCAGGCGACGGTCCGGTGCCAGAGGGGCGTGCCGTCGGAGGCGCGAACGGCCTCCAGCACTGCGGTTCGTGACGTGGTGCCAGCCGTCCCGAGGGCGTGGACGACGCCGTCCGCCGCGCCGAGGGTGACGTAGGCGCCGCCGGTGGGCGACCGGTGGGTCCACGCCCGGGCACCCGTGCGCAGATCGGCCGCGCGGAGCACGCCCCCGACTGCGGTCACGGCCCGTTCGTCGGCCGCGTCGACGACCAGTCCGGCGCTTCCGCCGCGGTCGTCGGCGGGCACCGCCCAGGTGACACGGCCGTCGGCCCGGGAACGCCCCACCAGTCCGCCGGAGTCGGTCGCGCAGACCACCTGGTGTGCCGTCGCGCCGCAACTGCCGTGCGCCTCACGGCTGGAGAGGGACGCCGTCCACGCGCGCCACGGGCCCGAGACGGACGCCGAGGCCGTCCGCGCCGCCGGCTCCGAGCCCCCGGACGGCGAGGAGACCGCCGGGCTTCCCGGCCCGCCGGACGCGGTGTGCCCTGCGCACCCCACCAGCACCAGCAGCACCGCGGCCACCGCGACGATCCGCCGTCTCATCCCGCCCACCCCCGTCCGAGTGCGCCCCCGTCCGAGAGGCACCTCATGCTACGGCCGCTCAGCGCTCCAGCAGCATCCGCTGCAACTCCCGTGCCGCCCGCGGTGGAGCGACGTCGCTGCGGTGGGCCAGCGCGATCGTCCGGTGCAGTCCGGGCCGGGCGAGCGGGGTGACCCGCAGCCCCCGTCCGGACCGCGTGGCGACCATGCGCGGCACGACGGCCACGCCCAGACCGGCCCGCACGAAGCCGAGGACCGCGTCCATCTCCCCGCCCTCGACCGCGAAGTCCGGCTCGAAGCCCTCGGCACGGCACGCGGCCACGGTCAGTTCACGCAGGTCGTAGCCGTGCCGGAACATCACGAGCGGCTCGCTCTCCAGGTCGGCGACGCGCACGGTACGGCGGCCCGTCCCCCCGGGCGCGGGCGCCTCCGGCGACGACACGACCACGAGGTCCTCGCGCAGCAGCTCCACCGTCGTCAGCGCCGGGGAGGGCGACGGCAGCGGGAGCACCACCAGGGCCAGGTCCAGGGCGCCGCGCGCGAGCAGCCGTACGAGGTCGTGGGAGCCGCCCTCCTCGATCATCAGCCGGATGCCGGGATAGCGGTCGTGGAAGGCGCGCAGCACGTCCGGGAGCAGGCCCGTGCACAGACTCGGGGTGGCGCCGAGCCGGACCCGGCCGCCGCGGAGCTGCACCAGCTCCTGGACCTCGTGCCGGGCGGTGTCCGCGTCGGCGAGGATGCGGCGGGCCAGCGGCAGCAGGGCCTCGCCCGCGTCGGTGAGGGTGATGTTGCCGCGGGCCCGCAGGAACAGGTCCGCCCCGAGCTCCCGCTCCAGGGCCCTGATCTGCTGCGACAGGGAGGGCTGGGCGACGTGGACCGCCTCGGCCGCGCGCGTGAAGTGCCGGGTCTCGGCGACCGCCACGAAGTACTGGAGCTGCTGGAACTGCATCCTCGTACGATAGCCGCTGCCTATGGAATCAAGCCGGACCATGTCTTGGACCGATCGGGTCCTTCGGCTCTAGCGTCTTGAGTCATGGCTCTGGCAACGCGGACGGACCGACGGCCGTCCATGGCACGCACCGTGTGGGACAGCTCCGTCGGCAAGAAGACCGTGATGGCCGTCAGCGGCCTGATCATGCTGCTCTACCTGGTCGTCCACATGATCGGCAACCTGAAGATCTTCTTCGGGCCGGGCGAGTTCAACCACTACGCGCACTGGCTGCGCACGGTGGGCGAGCCGTTCATGCACTACGAGTGGACGCTCTGGCTCATCCGGATCGTGCTGGTCCTCGCCGTCGTCGCGCACGCCACCTCGGCCTACCAGCTCAGCCGCCGGGACATCCGGGCGCGGCCGAGCAAGTACGTCCACAGGAAGCCACGGGCGAGCTACGCGACCCGGACCATGCGCTGGGGCGGGATCATCCTCGGCCTGTTCATCGTGTGGCACCTCCTCGACCTGACGACCGGCACCGCGCACCCCGGCGGCTTCCAGGAGGGCCACCCCTACCAGAACGTCGTGGACACCTTCTCCACCTGGTACGGCAACGTCGTCTACATCGTCGCGATGCTCGCCCTCGGTCTGCACGTCCGGCACGGCTTCTGGAGCGCCGCGCAGACCCTCGGCGTCGGCAGCCGCACCCGCGACCGCGCCCTCAAGGCCGTCGCGAACGTCCTCGCACTGCTGCTCACGGCCGGCTTCGTCGCCGTGCCCGTGGGTGTCATGACCGGAGTGGTGAGCTGAACATGACTTCCTACGCGGACTACACGACCGGTGAACCGGTCGTCGACACCAAGGCCCCGCAAGGGCCCGTCAACGAACGCTGGGACAAGCGGCGTTTCGAGGCGAAGCTGGTCAACCCCGCCAACCGTCGCAAGCACACGGTGATCGTGGTCGGCACGGGTCTCGCGGGCGGCTCCGCGGGCGCCACCCTCGCCGAACAGGGCTACCACGTCGTCCAGTTCTGCTACCAGGACTCCCCGCGCCGCGCCCACTCCATCGCCGCGCAGGGCGGCATCAACGCGGCCAAGAACTACCGCAACGACGGCGACTCGATCCACCGGCTGTTCTACGACACCGTCAAGGGCGGCGACTTCAGGGCGCGCGAGTCCAACGTGCACCGCCTGGCGCAGATCTCGGTCGAGATCATCGACCAGTGCGTGGCACAGGGCGTGCCCTTCGCGCGGGAGTACGGCGGCCTGCTCGACACCCGCTCCTTCGGCGGGGTGCAGGTCTCCCGGACCTTCTACGCCCGCGGCCAGACCGGCCAGCAACTCCTGCTCGGCGCCTACCAGGCCCTCAGCAGGCAGATCGCCGCCGGGAACATCGAGATGCACGCGCGCACCGAGATGCTCGACCTGATCGTCGTGGACGGGCGGGCCCGGGGGATCGTGGCCCGGGATCTGATCACCGGGAAGATCTCCACGTACTTCGCGGACGCCGTCGTCCTGGCGAGCGGCGGCTACGGCAACGTCTTCTACCTGTCGACGAATGCCATGAACTCCAACGCCACCGCCGTCTGGCGGGCCCATCGCCGCGGAGCTCTCTTCGCCAACCCGTGCTTCACCCAGATCCATCCGACCTGCATCCCGCGCACCGGCGACCACCAGTCCAAGCTGACGCTGATGAGCGAGTCACTGCGCAACGACGGCCGGATCTGGGTGCCCAGGGCCAAGGGCGACGACCGGCCGCCGAACAAGATCCCCGAGGACGAGCGTGACTACTACCTGGAGCGGATCTACCCCTCCTTCGGCAACCTGGTCCCGCGTGACATCGCCTCCCGCGCCGCGAAGAACGTCTGCGACGAGGGCAGGGGAGTGGGGCCGGGCGGACAGGGCGTCTACCTCGACTTCGCCGACGCCATCGAGCGCATGGGACGCAAGGCCGTCGAGGCCAAGTACGGCAACCTCTTCGACATGTACCAGCGGATCACCGACGAGGATCCGTACGAGGTGCCGATGCGGATCTACCCCGCCGTGCACTACACGATGGGCGGCCTGTGGGTCGACTACGACCTCCAGACCACGATCCCCGGCCTGTTCGCGATCGGCGAGGCCAACTTCTCCGACCACGGGGCCAACCGGCTCGGCGCCTCCGCGCTGATGCAGGGTCTCGCCGACGGCTACTTCGTGCTGCCGGCCACCATCAACGACTACCTCGCCCGCAATCCGCACCAGGACGCGGTGACCGACGAACACCCCGTGGTCCAGGAGGTGCTGGCCGAGACCGAGGACCGGATCAACCTGCTCCTCGCCGTCGACGGCGACCGTACCCCGGACTCCTTCCACCGCGAGGTCGGCGAACTCATGTGGGAGTTCTGCGGAATGGCCCGTAGCGACTCGGGGCTGCGCAAGGCGCTGGAGCGCATCCCGCAGATCCGTGAGGAGTTCTGGCGGCGCATCAAGGTGCCCGGTACGGGCGAGGAGTTCAACCAGTCCCTGGAGAAGGCCAACCGGATCGTCGACTACCTGGAGCTCGCCGAGCTGATGTGCCTCGACGCGCTGCACCGCGCCGAGTCCTGCGGCGGCCACTTCCGAGAGGAGTCCCAGACCGCGGACGGTGAAGCGGCCCGCAACGACGAGGAGTTCGCCTACGCGGCGGCCTGGGAGTTCACCGGCACCGGCGAGCCGCCCGTCCTGCACAAGGAAGACCTGGTCTTCGAGTACGTCCACCCCACCCAGCGGAGCTACGCATGAAGCTCACCCTGCGCGTCTGGCGGCAGAAGAACGCCGACGCCGACGGAGCGATGTCCACGTACGAGGTGGACGGCATCTCGTCCGACATGTCCTTCCTGGAGATGCTGGACACCCTCAACGAGGAGCTCATCCTGCGCGGTGAGGACCCCGTCGCCTTCGACCACGACTGCCGCGAGGGCATCTGCGGCGCGTGCTCGCTCGTCATCAACGGCGACGCGCACGGACCCGAGCGGACGACCACCTGCCAACTGCACATGCGGTCCTTCTCGGACGGCGACACGATCGACGTCGAGCCGTGGCGGGCGTCCGCGTTCCCGGTGATCAAGGACCTGGTCGTGGACCGGTCGGCCCTCGACCGGATCATCCAGGCCGGCGGGTACATCACGGCCCCCACCGGGTCGGCTCCCGAGGCGCACGCCACGCCGGTGCCCAAGCCGGACGCCGACCTCGCCTTCGAGCACGCGGAGTGCATCGGCTGCGGGGCGTGCGTGGCCGCGTGCCCCAACGGGGCGGCCATGCTCTTCACCTCGGCCAAGGTCAACCATCTCAACGTGCTGCCGCAGGGGGCGCCGGAGCGAGAGACCCGGGTCCTCGACATGGTGGAGCAGATGGACGAGGAGGGCTTCGGCGGCTGCACCCTGACGGGCGAGTGCGCGACGGCCTGCCCGAAGGGGATTCCGCTGGTCTCCATCACCAGCATGAACAGGGAGTGGCTGCGGGCGACCCGGAAGGTCGCCAAGCGCTGAGAGACGTTCGCCGACAAGGTGCGGACGGGTGGGGTCGGACGTGGTGCTCAGGTCCGGCCCCATCACGGCCTGTCCGGGCAGCCGGGCGGATCTCCGGCGACGGGAGCGGGCGGCGAGGAATCACCCGACCCGGCCGACCGGTGACGCCGCGCTCGTGCTCGACCCGATCGCCGGGCACGGCAGCGGCGAGAGTGCCGATGAGCGTACGTACCGGCCGGGCCGGCCTGGCCGCCGTGGCCCGGGCGGCAGGGCCGCATCCGGTCCTCGCCTCCCGAAGCGGGGCCCGGCAGCCCCGAGCCTCCCTCCGCGTGCGGCCCCTTCGAACCGTACGATGGGGACGCGACCATGGCTGACGATCCGACGACCCCCACCGAGACGTTCCTGGACGCCCTGCGCGCCCGGTTCGGCGACCTCGTCGACGGCTCGTCCGCGACCAGGGCGCTCTACTCCACCGACGCCTCGAACTACCGGGTCGTCCCCCGGTGCGTACTCACCCCCACGTCGACGGACGACGTGATCACCGCCGTCGGCATCGCCCGCGCCCACGGGGTGCCCGTCACCGTCCGGGGCGCAGGCACCTCCTGCGCGGGCAACGCCGTGGGCCCCGGGCTCGTGATCGACTTCTCCCGTCACCTGAACCGCGTCCTGTCCGTCGACCCCGGCTCCGCGACGGCCGTGGTCCAGCCCGGAGCGGTCCTGAGCACCCTCCAGCAGGCCGCCCTGCCCCACGGACTGCGGTTCGGCCCCGACCCGTCCACCGCCACCCGGTGCACGATCGGCGGGATGATCGGCAACAACGCATGCGGACCGCACGGCCTGTCCTACGGGCGCACGGCCGACAACGTGGTGTCCCTGACCTGGCTGACCGGCGACGGCGAGGTGGTCACGGCCGGATCGGGCCGGGACGCGCTCGCGGCGGTGCCCGGCCTGGACTCCTTCGTCGCGGCGAACCTGGCCGTCCTGCGCACCGAGTTCGGCCGCTTCGGACGCCAGATCTCCGGTTACTCCCTGGAACACCTGCTCCCGGAGAACGGACACAACCTCGCGGCCGCCCTCACCGGCACCGAGGGCACGTGCGGCATCCTCCTCGAAGCGGTGGTCGCACTCGTGCCCCGGGCACCCGCACCGGCCCTGGCCGTCCTCGGCTACCGCGACATGGCGGCGGCCGCCGACGACGTACCGCAGCTCCTGCCCTTCGAGCCGCTCGCCCTGGAGGGGCTGGACGCCCAGCTCGTCGACGTGGTCCGCCGGGCGCACGGCGGCGCCGGTGTGCCCACCCTGCCCGCGGGCGGGGGCTGGCTGATCGCGGAGGTCGGCGGTGCCGGATCGGCGGAGGCCGTCGAGGCGGCCGGGGAACTCGTCGCCGCCTCCGGCTGCTGCGACGCCGTCGTGCTGCCCGCGGGCCCCGAGGCGACCAGGCTCTGGCAGATCCGTGCCGACGGCGCGGGGCTGGCCGGACGCACCGCCGACGGCAAGCAGGCCTGGCCCGGCTGGGAGGACTCCGCCGTCCCCCCGGAACGGCTCGGTGACTACCTGCGCGGGCTCGAAGCCCTCATGGCCGAGGAGCACGTCTCCGGTCTCGCCTACGGCCACTTCGGCGACGGGTGCGTCCACCTCCGCGTCGACTTCCCGCTGCACGCCGGGGCCGCGCCCATGCGCAGGTTCCTCGAACGCGCCGCAGCCCTGGCCGCCGAGCACGGCGGCTCCCTCTCCGGCGAGCACGGGGACGGCCGGGCCCGCTCCGAGCTCCTGCCCACCATGTACAGTCCCGAAGCCCTGCGCGCCATGGCGGACTTCAAGGCCCTGCTGGACCCCGAGGACGTCATGAACCCCGGTGTCGTCGTCCGCCCGGCCCCGCTCGACGCCGACCTGCGCCGCCCGCGGGCCCGCCGGCTCCGGGCCACCGACGGCTTCGCCTTCGCACACGACGGCGGAGACATCACCGACGCCGTCCACCGGTGCGTCGGGGTGGGCAAGTGCCGGGCCGACCTGCGCGCGCAGGGCGATTTCATGTGCCCGTCGTACCTCGCCACCCGGGAGGAGAAGGACTCCACGCGGGGCCGCGCCCGGATGCTCCAGGAAATGCTCAACGGCGGTGTCGTCACGGCCGGCTGGCGCTCTCCCGAGCTCCACGACGCCCTCGACCTGTGCCTGAGCTGCAAGGCCTGCGCGAGCGACTGCCCGACCGGCATCGACATGGCCACGTTCAAGTCGGAGACCCTCCACCAGACGTACAAGGGCCGGCTGCGACCGCTGAGCCACTACACGCTCGGCCGGCTCCCGCTGTGGCTCAGGCTGGCCGCACCGCTGGCCCCGCTCGTCAACATCGCCGGCCGCGTCCCGCTGCTCCGCAGGGCGATGACGGCGACGACGGGGGCCGACCCCCGCCGTTCGCTGCCGACGCTGCCGCGCAGGCCGTTCCGCCGGAGCAGGCCGTCGGGGACCGTCGGAGCGCCGACCGGCGGTCCCAAGGTCCTCCTGTGGGTCGACTCCTTCTCCGACGCCCTCGATCCGGCCATCCCCCGGGACGCCCTGGACGTCCTCGCCGCCGCCGGCTGCGACGTGGAGATCGCCGCGCTCGGCGCCTGCTGCGGACTGACCCTCGTCTCCACCGGCCAGCTCACCGCCGCCAAAGCCAGGCTGCGCAGGACCGTCGACCTCCTGCTCCCGCACGTCAGGAACGGCAGGACGGTCGTCGGCATCGAACCGAGCTGCACCGCCACACTCCGCTCCGACCTCGTGGAACTCCTCGCCGACGACCCGCGCGCCGCGGAGCTCTCCCGCTCGGTCAGGACCGTCGCCGAGTTCCTCACCTCCCTCGGCTGGACTCCACCGCGAGCGGCCGAGGAACTCCTCGTCCAGCCCCACTGCCACCACCACGCCGTCATGGGCTACGACGCCGACCGGGCCCTCCTGGAAGCCATGGGCTGCGATGTCGAGATCTCGGCCGGATGCTGCGGCCTCGCCGGGAACTTCGGCATGGAGAAGGGCCACTACGAGGTCTCCGCGAAGATCGCCCGGGACGGCATCCTCGCCAGGGCCGTAGCGAGTCCCGGGCGCCGCATCCTCGCCGACGGGTTCTCCTGCCGCACCCAGGTGCGTGACCTCGCCGGCCTCGACAGCCGCCACCTCGTGCAGGTCATCGCCGAGGCCCTGCGCCGCGGTACGGCCGAACGGCCGTGAGGACCGACGGCCGCCCCCACGGCGCGGCAGCCGAGCCCCCGGACCCCTCCGGTCACCGGCGGGACACCGCCCCGTCGGCGGAGCAGGACGCCCCGGACACCTCGCCCGAGCCGTTCAGCCTCCCCACATCCGCACTCCCGCCACCGGTCACGTACACGCCAACCGGCGTCGGGAGAACAGGGACAGCGGCACCGCTCGCCGCCTCCGCCCGTGATCTGGAGAGTGCCATGACCGGCGTTTCCACCCTCGACCGACCCGCGCAGAGCGTCGCCCCCACCCGCTACACCGTCACCCTGGCCCGCGACGAGGACGACGTACGGGCCGCGCAGCGGCTGCGGCACGACGTGTTCGCCGGGGAGATGGGCGCCCTCCTGGCCTCGCCGGAACCCGGCCTCGACATCGACGGGTTCGACGCCTACTGCGACCACCTGCTCGTCCGCGACACGGTCACCGGCCAGGTCGTCGGCACCTACCGGCTGCTGCCCCCGGAGCGCGCCGCGGTGGCCGGACGCCTGTACTCGGAGGGGGAGTTCGACCTCACGCCGCTCGACGCGATCCGCCCCGGCCTCGTCGAGGTCGGCCGCTCCTGTGTGCACCCCGACCACCGGGACGGGGCCGTCATCGGCCTCATCTGGGCCGGGATCGCCCGCTACATGGTGGACCGTGGCCACGACTGGCTGGCCGGCTGCTGCTCGATCCCGCTCGCCGACGGCGGCGCGCTCGCGGCCGGCGCCTGGGACCGGGTGCGCACCAAGTACCTGGCACCGGAGGAGTTCCGGGTACGGCCCCTGCTGCCGTGGGAGCCCGCGGAGGGCACGCCCGCCGCCCGCACCGAGCTGCCCCCGCTGCTGCGCGGCTACCTGCGCCTCGGCGCATGGGTCTGCGGACAGCCCGCCCACGACCCGGACTTCGGCGTCGCCGACATGTACGTGCTGCTGTCGATGCGCCGGGTCAACGCCCGCTATCTGCGGCACTTCCTCTCGCTCGTCCCGGCCCGATGAGCGCCTGGCTGCCCAGCGCTCCCTGCACCCCGGGGACGTGCCTGGAGCGGACAGGGTCCGTCACGGCCGTACCCCGTGCCGTGCTGCGGCTCCTCGCGGTCACCGCGGTGCTGCTGGCGGGAATCGCGGTGCTGCCGGCCGGCCGGTTGATCCCGGCCGACGTGGTCAGGTGGTGGTGCCGGACGGTGGTGCGGGCGTCGGGGGTCCGGATCCGGCTGTCCGGCACCGGCGCGCCCGTGCCCGCCGGCGGGGTGCTGCTGGTCGCGAACCACATCTCCTGGCTCGACATCCCGCTGCTGGCCGCCGTGCGTCCCGCCCGGATGCTCGCCAAGTCCGAGATCCGCCGGTGGCCCGTGGCCGGCCGGCTGACGGCCGGCAGCGGCGCGCTGTTCATCGACCGGGACCGGCTGCGCGCCCTGCCGGACACCGTCGCCCGGATCTCGGACGCGCTGCGCGGGGGCGCCGCGGTCGCCGTCTTCCCCGAGGGCAGCACGTGGTGCGGCCGCGCCCAGGGCCGGTTCCGCCGCGCGGTCTTCCAGGCGGCCCTGGACGCCGGGGTGCCCGTCCAGCCGGTGCGCCTGCGCTACCGGCTCGCGGACGGCGCAGCCAGCACGGCCCCCGCCTTCGTCGGCGACGACTCATTGCTCACCTCGGTGTGGCGGGTGGCGTCGGCCCGCGGACTGACGGCCGAGGTGCACGTTCCGGCGCCGATTTCCCCGGGCAGCCATCCCGACCGCCGCTCCCTGGCCCGGGCGGCCCAGTCGCACGCGTGCCCGGGGCGGACCGGGGAGCACGCGGCCCCGCCGCTCACGGCCGCCCCCGTGACCGGCGGCCTCAGGCGCCCGGCGGTCGTGCCGGAGCGCCGACCGGTGCCGAGCCTGCGGAGCCGACCCCCGGCACCCGGCCTGCGTGCAGGGTAGGGCCGCGCCGGAGCGGTACCCGCCGCGCTCCGGAGGTGCCGGAGGCTCCGGGACCGCCCGGGTCAGGCGCCCGTGCCCAGCGCCCGAGCCAGACGCCCGCCTCCGCCCCGGCCACCTCCCGCGGCACGCCCGCCGCCACGATCCGGCCGCCCGCGTCGCCGCCGCCCGGCCCCAGGTCGATCACCCAGTCCGCGCCCGCCACCACCGCCATGTCGTGCTCGACGACGATCACGGTGTGCCCGGCGTCCACCAGGCCGTGCAGTTGGCGCATGAGGACCTCGACGTCGGCCGGGTGGAGACCGGTGGTGGGTTCGTCGAGGAGATAGAGAGTGTGGGCGTGGCGGGCGCGCTGGAGTTCGTTCGCGAGCTTGATGCGCTGGGCCTCGCCGCCGGAGAGCTCGGTGGCGGGCTGGCCGAGGCGGAGGTAGCCGAGGCCGACGTCGAGGAGGGTGGTGAGGCTGCGGGCCGCCGCCGGGGTGTCGGCGAAGAAGTCCGCCGCCGACTCCACCGTGAGGTCGAGCACCTGGGCGATGTTCCGTCCCCGGTACGTCACTTCGAGCGTCGCGGGGTTGTAGCGGGCCCCGCCGCAGTCCGGGCAGGGCGCGTAGGTGCTGGGCAGGAAGAGCAGCTCGACGCTGACGAACCCCTCGCCCTGGCAGGTCTCGCAGCGCCCCCCGGCCACGTTGAAGGAGAACCGGCCCGCTCCGTAGCCCCGCTCGCGTGCCTGGCCGGTGCCGGCGAAGACCTTGCGCACGACGTCGAACAGGCCCGTGTAGGTGGCCAGGTTGGAGCGCGGGGTGCGGCCGATCGGCTTCTGGTCGACGCAGACCAGACGGTCAGCTCCCGCCGACTCCGCGGTGATCTCGCCGACCAGGGTGGACTTGCCCGAGCCCGACACCCCGGTCACCGCGGTGAACACACCGAGCGGGAACGCGGCCGTCACCCCGCGCAGGTTGTGCCGGTGGACCGGACCGACCTTCGACCATCCGCGGGGCGACCGCACTTCACGCTCCACGGCGGGGGTGCGGTCGAACAGGAAGCGGGCGGTGGCCGACCCCTCGACCTGCGCGAGCTCCGCGACCGGCCCGCTGTGCAGCACCCGTCCGCCGTGCTCACCGGCCCCCGGCCCGACGTCCACCAGCCAGTCCGCGCCCCGCATGACGTCCAGGTGGTGCTCCACCACGAACACCGAGTTGCCGGCGGCCTTCAACCGCGCCAGCACGGCGAGCAGGGCCTCGGTGTCCGCGGGGTGCAGTCCGGCGGAGGGTTCGTCGAGGACGTACACCACACCGAACAGCCCGGACCGCAACTGGGTCGCCAGGCGCAGGCGTTGGAGTTCGCCCGCGGACAGGGTGGGGGTCGCGCGGTCCAGGCTCAGATAGCCGAGGCCGAGCTCCACGACGGGCGCGATCCGGGACTTGAGGTCCTCGGTCAGGACGCGCGCGGTCTCCCCGCGGCCGACCAGCGAGGCGGCCAGCTCGGTCAGCGGCAGGGCCGCGAGCTCGGCGATCGTGCGGCCCGCGAAGGTGACCGCCATGGCCTCCGGGCGCAGTCTGCTGCCACCGCAGGCCGGGCAGGGCGCGGAGACCAGGAACCGTTCCGCCTTCGCCCTCAGGGTCTGGCTCCTGGAGTCCGCGAACGTCTTCAGGACATAGCGGCGGGCGCTCATGTACGTGCCCTGGTAGGGGCGTTGGATACGGTCCGCGTCCCGCACCGGGTGCACGGTGACCACCGGCTGCTCGTCGGTGAACAGGATCCACTCCCGCTCCGCGGCGGGCAGCTCACGCCACGGCCGGTCCACGTCGTGCCCGAGCGCGTCGAGGATGTCCCGCAGGTTCTTGCCCTGCCAGGCGCCGGGCCACGCCGCGATGGCGCCCTCCCGGATCGACAGCGACGGGTCGGGCACCAGCGACTGCTCGGTCGTACGGTGCACGCGGCCCAGGCCGTGGCACTCCGGGCAGGCGCCGACGGCCGTGTTGGGGGAGAAGGAGTCCGAGTCGAGCCGTTCGGCGCCCGGGGGGTAGTCGCCGGCCCGGGAGAACAGCATGCGCAGCGAGTTCGAGAGGTTGGTGACCGTGCCGACTGAGGAACGGGACGTCGGCGCCGAACGCCGCTGTTCGAGTGAGACCGCGGGCGGCAGCCCGGTGATCTCCCCGACCTTCGGTGCCCCCACCTGGTGGATCAGCCGGCGCGCGTACGGCGCCACCGACTCGAAGTACCTCCGCTGGGCCTCCGCGTAGATCGTCCCGAACGCCAGGGACGACTTCCCGGACCCGGACACGCCCGTGAACACGGCCAGCACGTCGCGTGGCACGTCGACGTCCACACCCTTGAGGTTGTGCTCACGGGCACCGCGGACGCGGACGTACGGGTCGTGGGGGCCGGGCATGGGAACGACTCTAACCGGAGGTGATCGCCGCCAGCCGCCGGTAGGAGTCCAGCAGGGCCTCGCGGTCGTACGTACTGGTGGTGACCAGCACCTCCTGCGCGCCGGTCTCTTTCAGGACCGTCTCCAGCTCGTGGGCGACCTGCTCCTCGGTGCCCGCGATCTGCCCGGCGAGCCCGGCCTCGTAGAAGCCCCGCTCCTTGGCCGTCATGGGCAGCGCCTCGACGCGCTCGGCGGGCGGCAGCGGAGGGAAGGTGCCGTGGGTCCGGGAGTGCGCCATCGACCAGGCCTCGGGGATCAGCAGGCGTCGCGCCCCCTCGGGAGTGGCGGCCACCGCGACCGTCCCGGAGATCACGACGTACGGCTCCCGCGCCCAGTCGGAGGGCCGGAAGTGCTCGCGGTAGTGGTCGATGCCCCGCTGCATCTTCTCGCGGTTCCTGAGGTCGCCGATGACCATCGGCAGGCCCGCGCGGGCCGCGATCGCGGCACCCTCGCCCATGGCCAGCACGAAGGGCGGCACCGTCAGGCCCTCGGCCGGGCGGGCGTGCACCCCGGTGGGGGAGGTGCCGCGGAACCAGCCCAGCAGCTCCTCCAGCTGTCCGGCGAAGTCGTCGGCGTCGTCCTTGCCCCGCCCCAGCGCCCTGCGCACACCGTCGGTGAAGCCGACCGAACGACCCAGGCCCATGTCGATCCGGCCGGGGAACAGGGACTCCAGCACCCCGAACTGCTCGGCGACGACCAAGGGCTGGTGATTCGGCAGCATGACACCGCCGGTGCCGACGCGGATCGTGTCCGTGGCGGCGGCCACGGCGGCCGCCAGCACCGTCGGCGCGGAGCCCGCGACTCCCGGCACACCGTGATGCTCCGAGACCCAGAACCGGTGGTAGCCGAGCCCTTCCAGCTCCCGTGCCATGCCGACGGTGTCCTGGAGCGCCTGCGCGTTCGTGCCGCCCTCGCGGGTGCGGGAGCGGTCGAGGACGGAGAAGCGGGTGGCGGCCAGGGCACTCACACCGGGTTCAACGCCTGACCGGACCCGGTATTCCCGGCACCCCGACCGCCCGGAAAACCGGATGACCGCGATCGCCGCAGGTCAGCACAATGGGCCGGGTGACCGTTCAGAACATCCTGCTCTCCGGCATCGTCGGCTCGACCGCGTACGGACTCGCCCGCGAGGGCTCCGACGTGGACCGGCTCGGCATGTTCGCCGCGCCCACCGAGACCCTGCTCGGGCTGCACGCGCCGAGGGAGTCGTACGTCACCACGGCCCCGGACCGCACCCTGCACGAGGCGGCGAAGTGGTGCCGGCTCGCCCTCGGCGGCAACCCGACCGTCATGGAGCTGGTGTGGCTGCCGGACGAGCTGTACGAGGTGCGCACCCCGCTCGGTGACGAACTCATCGCCATCCGCGGGTCGTTCCTGAGCGCCCGGCGGGTCCGGGACGCCTATCTCGGCTACGCCACGCAGCAGTTCAGGAAACTGGAGAGCCGCGGCGGCGACCACCGCACGGCCAAGCACGCGCGGCACCTGAAGCGGCTCTGCCGTCAGGGACTGGAGCTGTACACCACCGGACGGCTCACCGTGCGGGTCGAGGACCCCGGGGCGTACCACCGCTTCGGGGACGCGGTCGCCGCCGACCCGGCCTCGGCGCGGTCGCTGCTCGCCCACTACGAGAGCGCGTTCGCCGAGAACCGCAGCGCGCTCCCGGACCGGCCCGACGAGGCACCGGCCGAGGCGTGGCTGCGCCGCGTCCGCGCGGAGTTCTACGACACGGCCGCGTGAGCGTGGCTGCCGACCGTCTCGTGGTCGCAGGTGTCGTCGACGCCGTGGGTGTCCCAGGCGGGGAAGGGGTCGACGAGCGGGCGCTCCTCACCGGGGGCCAGCAGGCAGCCCGCGAGGGCGTCGTGCAGTGCGTCCGGCTCCAACTGCGTCCCGATGAGCACGAGTTCCTGCGCGTATCGCGCCTCGGGGTCCCGTGCGGCCGACGGCTCGAAGCGGGCCACCGAACCGGCCTGTGACCACAGTCCGGTCACGTGCGGGCGGCTGGCCAGGGTGAAGAAGCCCTTCGAGCGCAGGACCCGTCCGTACGCCCCGCTGTCCAGCTCCTCGGTGACGAAGTCCCACAACCGGCCGGGGTGGAAGGGGAGTTCGGAGCGGAACACGGTGGAGGAGACCCCGTACTCCTCGGTCTCCGGGATGTGTTCGCCGTTGAGCTCCCGGACCCAGCCCGGCGCCTGCTGGGCTCGCTCCAGGTCGAACAGGCCGGTCCCGAGGACCTGTCGGAGGCCCACGCGGGCGTGCTCGGCCTCGACGATCCGGGCGAGCGGGTTGAGCCGTGCGAGTGCCGCCCGCAGCCGGGCCGCGGCCGCCGCGTCCACGAGGTCGAGCTTGTTGAGGACGAGGACGTCCGCGAACTCGATCTGGTCGACGAGGAGATCGCTGACCGTGCGCTCGTCGTCCTCGAAGGGCGCGAGGCCGCGCTCGGCGAGTTCGTCGCCCCGTTCCAGCTCGGGCAGGAAGTTGGCCGCGTCCACCACCGTGACCATGGTGTCGAGCCGGGCCAGATCCCCGAGGGTGGCGCCGTCGTCGCGGGCGAAGGCGAAGGTCGCGGCCACCGGCATGGGCTCCCAGATACCTTGCCAATGGCCGTAATTATGCTGTGAACTCAAGCCGTGACTCACCAACTGGACACCGGACGCCTGGTCGCCCGCGAGTACCGACGTCTGTCCGATGCCAAGGGCGGCACGAGCATCGAGGACCAGGGCGGCGACAACACCGCGGCGGCCGACGACAACGGCTGGGTGCTTCACGCCGAGCCGTACGTCGACGACGGACTGAGCGCCTCCCGGTACGCCCGCAAGCGCCGCGACGACTTCGACCAACTGGTCGCCGATCTGGCGAGCGGGCCCACCGGCCGCGAGAGCCGGTTCGGCGCCGACATCCTGATGTTGTGGGAGAGCTCCCGGGGCTCCCGTCGCGTGGGCGAGTGGGTGTCCTTCATCGAGCTGTGCGAGGACAAGGGCGTCAAGATCTGGGTCACGACCCACGAGCGGCTGTACGACCCCGCCAACGGCCGCGACCGCAAGGCACTGATCGATGACGCCAACGACTCGGAGTACGAGTCGTACAAGACCCACAAGCGCGTCAGCCGCACCGCTGCCAACCAGGCCCGCAAGGGCAGGCCGTACGGCGAGGCACCGTACGGCCTGATGCCGGTCTACGACCCTCAGACCGGCAAGCTCCAGAACTGGGTGGAAGACCCCCTGCGGTCGATCGTCCCGAAGGAGCTCTTCCGGATGCTGGAGGCCGGCGTCCCTGTCTCCGTGATCGCGGCCCGGTTCGCCAAGCGCGGTTACACCAACCGCTCCGGCCGCCCGTTCACGCACGCCCACCTGCGGGACATGGCCGAGCGGCACTCCTACGCAGGCCTGCGCGTCCACAAGGGCACGGTCTACGACGGCACCTGGGACGCGATCGTGCCCGTCGTCAGGTTCTGGAACGTCCAGCGCATCCTGTTCGCCCCAGGCCGCGCGACCTACCGGGGTGGCGGCGCCAGGCATGAACTGACGGCCGGCCTGCACTGCGACCGGTGCGGCAGCCTGTTCCGCGTCGACGCGGCCAACTCCAAGACCAGGAAGCCCTCGTACAAGTGCAAGGCCGGCGGCTGCACCACGATCCAGAAGGAACTCGTCGACGACTACCTCATCGGCACCCGCGAGGAGCCAGGCGCCATGATGGCCTACCTGGCCCGCCCCGACCTTCACGAGCTGCTCGCCGCGCCGGA
Source organism: Streptomyces sp. NPDC091972 (assembly GCF_044756385.1). Lineage (NCBI taxonomy): Bacteria > Bacillati > Actinomycetota > Actinomycetes > Kitasatosporales > Streptomycetaceae > Streptomyces > Streptomyces sp. NPDC091972. The sequence goes on from NZ_JBIVSV010000001.1 coordinate 496,103, forward strand.
GGCGGACGCTGACGAGCTGCGAGACGTGCAGGCCCGGCTCGCCGAGGAACGCGCGGAGCTGGCGAAGATGGAACACGCGACGCCCACCACGCTCGCCGCGGTGGAGATCCTGGGCCGCTCACTGGAGGCGAAACGGGCTGAGGTGCAGCTCCTGGAGGGAATCGAGCGAGAACTCACCCTCCCACCCACGATCCTGAGGTTCATCCAACCCGGACGCGACGTCTGGGATGCCTGGGAGGCCGCACCGGTCGCCGCGCGCCGTGAGCTCGTGCGCATCGTTCTCAGCGAACGCGGTCTCGGTAAGACCTTCATCAGGCCTGCTCCGCGCACCGGACCAAATCAGTCCATCGCCGGCCGCATCAGCTTCCGCACATCGGCGATGGCCTCCGTCACTTGGCTGCCGTGACACGCGGCGATGGACCAGCCGTAGGTGCCTCTTGGCGTGCACAACTTCCTCTTCCGCGACCGGCGGCCCAGGCGAGGCGTTCACAGCCTGTTGCCGGAACGTTTCTACGCCTGCGAGTACCGCGTCCGTCGCCTCCATGACCCTGCGATCACGTTCTCGCCGACGCTGCACCACGTGCAATAACAGGACAGGTATGGCCGCCATGGTCAGCAGGGATCCGGCTGCCATCGCCGCAACCACTTGACCAACATTCACCCCGATCACCTCCCCTATGTGTGTATGGGGCATATGTGGGGGGAGGTGACTACTGTGCGTTCTGAAGCGATCACGATCTAGCATATATGCACAGTTCGTGATTCAACCGTTACCCAACGCTGCGGCGTCCGCGCGGTCCCTCCATTCCGTCTTCGCGTTCCCCGGTCGGGCCTGCTCTATGGGTGCGAATGATCTGCGCCCGGGCTCGTTCCCAGGCCTCCTCGGCCTCGTCCGGGGAGAGACCCAATTCCCGTACCTGGGCCGCCATCAGTCGCCCCGCCAGTTCCAGCTCCTGAGTGAGTGTTGGGCGTTCCGTTGATGCCTCGGAATCGCTGCGCAGGATCTCGCGCAGGATTTCGGCCGCCTCGGCCCGGCCGGCTTCTTGGAGTCGATCGGGGGTCACTCCGACAGTGCGTGCCATGTGCGCAAGCGTGAGGTCGGGTGCATAGGCGCGCTTCGGTGGGCGCTTGCGCTCGTAGCCACTCTCGATCTGCCGCCATCGGCCCCCGCCGATTTGGATCTGCGTTTGCTCGGCCGCAGCTTCGGGGCTCAGTCCGCGGGCTTGGCGTGCAAGTCGGATGAGCACCCCCTCTGGGGGTGGCTGCAACTCGCTGGCAGGACTCACGCCCTGGCCTCCAATCACTGAGCTTCACTGCACTTCACTGAACTTTAGCGAATATCAGTGCAGGTCAGAGGGTGAATGTCGCTTTGAGTGACTGATGCCTACTGATGTCGCTGGTATCAGTGCATTGCAGTGAGCTTCAGCCTGTTCTAGTCTCGACTCATGAAGTCCTTGCCAAACCAGGACCCCCTTGTGGTGCGCCGAAAGCGCATCGAAGCAGGCCTGACCCAGGGGGCGCTCGCCACCAAGGCTGGGATCTCGCAGTCCTACATGTCGCTGCTGGAGAAGGGCACTTGCAGCGCCTCTGCCCCCGTCCTGAAGCGCCTTGCGGACGTCTTGGACTGCCAGATCGCTGACCTGATGCCGCCCGAGTCAAGTTCCGCGGAGAGTGCCGCGTGACGCGGGAGGAGCGGCGGGAGTCGATCCGTCGGCTGGTGGACGCTGCGCCGCTTCTGCCGCCTGAGGACATCGACCGCTTGCGTGCTCTCCTCCCGGGCCTGCGTCGCAGTCGCGCTGAGGTGCGTCGCACGGCGCAGCGTCCAGCCGCCTGACCACACAAGAACGGGGCCGCGCCGGGCTGGACCCCGATCGCGACCCCTCGGGATCACCACCCCCACGTCCTTTAGGAGTGGATCACCTTGTCCGCATCATCCCAGACTCCGCCCGGGGCTCTGCCACCCGAGGCCCCGCCCGCGCAGCGGCCGATGGCCGAGGCCGAGCGTGACGCGTACGCCGCATACGGCGTCGCGATCCCGGCCCCTGCCGGACCGGCCGAGCAGGAAGCGCCGGCGTCGACGTCCTCCGTACAGCTCGCGACCGGCGTGATCCGGAAGGCGATGGCCGATGGGTCGGCGACGGCCGAGGACATCGCCCAGGCCGAGGCGGCCGCCGGGATCCTGTTCGACCCGGAGACCGCCGCGACGATCGCGACCGACGCCTACGAGCTGGCCCGGGCCGAGGACCGCGCCGAGCTCGCGCTCGCCGAGCAGGACCGCGAGGCCCTCGACTGGCTCCGCCTGCGGTGGCGGGCGATCGGCCAACTCTGCGAGGGCCGCCCGGACACCGACCTCCTGACGGTCCGCGAGGTCCTTACGGCCGCCGACGGCACACCGCCCACCGGCGCTCCACTCGCCATCACGTGGGCCCCGGAACAGGGAGTCGAACTCTCCGACGGCAGGCTCACCGGACGGACGGTTGTGCCGTGCACGACCGCCCGCGGCGGGAGCGCCGCTCTCGTCCTCGACGACGAGCAGCGCGAGAAACTCGCAACGCTCCTCGGCCTCCAGGTCTGCGACATCAACGCCCCGTGCGAGACGCCCGGCTGCGGCGAGGGCGCCGACGCCGAGGTGTCGGACCTGTTCGGTTGGTCCCGCCTGGAGATCGCCTCCCTCAACCAGGGGCCGCGCTGGTACTGCAGCGACATGTGCGTGTTCGCCGCGCTCGCCCGCGCCGGCCACGAGCAGCGCGAGGACGAGCGCCAGGCCGAGCTCGGCGGTGACCTGTGATATCGGCTCTCGACACCTACCTCGGCTGGGACAGGCCCGAGCACTACGACGGCTGCAAGCGTCCGTCGTGGGACGTCGCCGTTCGACGTGACGAGCACGCGGCCCGCTACGGCGGCGGGTTCGGCGAGCCGCCGGCGAAGCACGCGTGCCCGGACGAGTACTGCGCGCACGGCACCTTCTTCACCAAGGTCACGGTGCGGATCGTGTGCCTGTCGTGCGGGGCCGCGCAGTTGGTCACCGGTGAGCACACCGAGGACACCGGCACCTCGATCACGAGTTCCAGGCACCTCGGCTACGGCCTGGCGCCGCGTCAGGCGGCCGGCCTGCTGCTGTGGCCCGGGCAGGCGTGGCTGGACTTCGGGCGCGCCCTGTCGGAGGAGCCGCACGACTTCGTCGTCACACGGATGGGCGTCAAGCGGGTCACCGAGGACGTCATCGTCGGTCAGCTCACCCAGGGCCGCGGCAAGCTCGGCGGCATCGTGTGGACGGCGCTCGCCGTGCCCGACCCCGAGGGCCCGTTCGGCTACGGGCAGCAGATCCGCTGGGCGCACCGCAACGACGGCCGGGGCGACGGTGGTGCGCCACTGCGCACGGTCAAGGCGGCCGCCAGGTGGGTCGGTGCACGCGTCGTTGAACACCAGGTGCTGGCCGGTGGTGCAGTGTGAGGGCCATCGAGGAGAGCGCGGCCGTGGCCGCCACCGTCGAGGGCATCGGGAAGGACACCGGCGACGGCAGCCAGTCGTCCGCCGGCGGCGTTCACCCGGCCCAGCCGTTCCCGCACCTGCCCTACGGCGACGCGCTGCACGCGGAGCTGACGCTGGCGGGGCTGGCCCCGGACGTGATGGCGGCCGGCGTGCGCGCCGAGGGCCCCTACGGCGAGGGGCCGAGGGAACTGTTCCTGCGGGCCGAGTGGCTGCCCGGGCACGAGGACCTGGCCGCCCCGCACGAGGCCGGGATGGTGCTGCAGTGGTCGCACCTGACCGGCTGGAGCCTGCTCTTCGGTGACGACCTGGTCGTCCTGGACGTCGACGACCTGGCCGCGCCCGCCCTGCTGACCGATGCGGTCCTCGAGGGAGCCGTCCACGGCATCGGCATGCGCTACCTGCCACCCGAGGGCGCGGCCCGCTGGGAGCACGCCCGCGGCCTCGATGTGGCCCTCGATGCCCTCGCGGTCCTGGGGGGTGAGTCGTGAACGCCGCCGTGTGGCTCATCAGCATCGCGTCGGGCGCCGCACTCGTGCTGTGGGTGGTCGCCGGCGTCATCGACGCGCTGGCCGAGCGCCGCGAGGTGCCACGCGTGGTGCAGCCCGTACGGGCCTGGCCAGCGCCGCCGCCGTGGAGCCGGGGCGAGTTGTTCCGCGCCCGCCAGGCCCGGGCCGCCCGGGCACGTCGACGCCAGTTGGCAGCAAAGGACGTCGTCCGATGACCCGTACCGAGGCGATCGCCGCCGTCCTGCGCCGCCCGGTGCTTGAGCGTCCGCTGCTCGCGCACGAGTTGCGCGGACCGATGGTCCAAGGCCTGGGCTCCGGCACGACGGTCGTGGAGTGGGAGGCGAGCGTGCCGCAGTTGGCCGAGGCCATCGACCTCGCGCTGGCCCAGGCCGATGCGTCCACGGCCGCGGCGATGGCCGGCAGCGCGGCCGCCGGTCACGCCCTGGTCGTCGAGGACCGGGGCGGTGACCTGGTCGGCATCTGCCAGTGCAGCCGAGTGCTGGGCCGCATCAACCCCGGCACCCGCCTCGATGCGCTCGCCGTGCCCTGGATCCGCCACACCGGCTCCGGCCTCACCGCGGCCGCCACGCGTACCTGACCTCACCCGAACTCCCGGGCGGGCGTGACGTGCCCTGACAACCGTCGCGCCCGCCCGGGCACCAACCACTGAAGGAATCCATGATGCGCCGCTCCGTCGAGCTGCAGATCATCACCGACGCCCTCGCGACCGGCCCGGGCGGCAACCGCCGCTCGTGCCAGCGGATCTGGGGCCGCGCCTTCGGCGCGAGCCTGGACACCGGAGCCGCCGGAAACGTGTGGGTGTCCGACGTCCACGAGCTCGCCGTGCACGTCCACACCCGCCTCTACGGGCGCCCCGACGTCACCGTGGCGGAAAGCCCGCTCGCCCGGGCCGCCACCGCCCGACGCCAGTCCGGCATCGAGGGCGAGATCGCCGCCCTCATGGACGCCGGCACCGAGCTCGCCTCCGCGCCCTGGTACCCGGCTCAATCCGGCGACCTCCTGCACGTCCACTACGAACAGGCCGGAGAGATGCCGCCGTTCGGCGAGACGTACCTGATCACCGAGCTCGACGACGGCTGGTTCAGCACGCAGTTGCTCGCCCATACCTGCCCGCTCGCAGACGACCAGGCCGAGGAGTCGGTGGGGTTCTTCGCCACCAACTCTGTCCAGGACCCGCTGTACGTGGCCTGGTACGAGGCCGGCCCGCACCGGCTGACGATCATCCGCGACGGCCGCCCCGTCCACATCGGCGGTGTCCGATGAGCGAGGACATGGCGTACGACGAGGGCGCTCAGGCCGTCGCGGCGATGACGGCTCAGGAGCTCGCCGCGAACGCGCGTGATGACGCCCCCGTGGACCCGGAGGACCTCGACTACGACGACCTGGAGCCGTGCGGCGAGGGCATGTGCCAGTGCTCGTGCGGCCAGGGCTGCGTCTGCGGGTGTGAGTGCCCGGGCGACGACGAATGGAAGCCGGGCGAGTGCGACCACTGCTACGGCCAGACCCTCGACGGCCCCCTCGGCCCGATCTACTGCGCGTGCGCGATCGGGCAGGGCGCCGGATACGAGGACTGCCGATGCGGGCCGCCGCCCGGGCACGTGCCCGACTCCGAGAGCGCCACCTACGAGATCGTCGGCACTCCTGACTCGGGGGTGGCGCGGTGACGCCGGCGTCGGCGCGGGCACTGCGCCGCCGCCGGGTGGCCGATCTGCGGGCGGCCGAACCGGACCTGAGTCTGCGGCAGATGGCCGACCGGCTGGGTATCTCGCGGGACACCGTGACCCGCGACCTGGAAGCGCTCGACCGCGAAGCGGCCGACATTCGTCCACCGGCCGAGGCACCGGATGGGCCGGTGGCCGATTCTGCGCCGCAGGTCAGTGAGGGAGATGACGTGGTGGCCGAGACCGGCACCGATCAGGTGGACGAGGCCGGCCGACGGGTGGCCGAGGATCGTCCACCGGCCGGTTCGGCCGCGGCCGACCTGGTGGCCGACGCTGCGCCGCCACGTCTGCCCCGGCGGATCCGGTCGGGCGAGGAGCTGGTGATCGACCTGTCGCGCTCGCCGGCGCTGCGTCGCGACCTGGCCGTCCTGGAAGCGACAGGGCTGAGTCCCGAGGTGCTGGTTGCCAAGGCGGTAGCGGTCCTTCGGTTCGGCCACGAGCAGGCCGTACGGGCCGGTCGTCTGCGCCCCGGTGATCCCTTCGTCGCCCTGGACGTGACGGTGGGCCCACCCCCGGCAGGCCTGCGGCGTCCCGCCCCCGCCTCGGGGCCCTGAGCCGGTCCGGCCGCCCCGTCCCCTCCATCCCCCAGGGGCGGCCGGACCTCCCGAACGCACGTACGAAAGCCGAGGTGGTCGTGATGTACCGGCTGTGGCTGGGCCTGTCCCTCCTGCTGCTGTGGGCGGTCCTCGCCTGCTCCGGCCCCGTGCCCGGGCGGTAGCGGCCGTGTCGGGTCGGTGGGCGCCCGCCGCGGCGTTCTTCGGCCTGCACGTCGACTGCGGCCACTACAGCACCCACCGCGACAAGTGGCTGCGCCTCCCGGTGGCCCGCTTCACCTGCCGGTGGGGCTGCGAACTCGAGGCGGTCGGCGTCGCCGACGTCATCGACTTCACCTCCACCACGGTCCCCGAACACGCCCGGCACTGCCCGGGCCCCAATACCCGGAGAACCCCATGAACTCCAGAGACACCCAGCCCTCCGTGGCCGAGGCCCGGCGCACGCCGTACGACCGGCACGCCTGGGAGGACGCGGTACTGCATGCCTCCTTCCACCCCCCTGTCCGGCAGATCGCGCTCACGCTCGCCCACTACGCCGGCCTTGACGGACACCTCCCGGCCAACGGCGTGCAGCACTCCGGCCGCCTGTCCGTGCGCACCGGTCTGGGCCCGGAGCGCGTGCGCAACAACCTGCGCGCGCTGGAGAAGGCGGGATTCATCTGGCGCCCGGACCGCGATCCCCAGAACGCGGGCCGCGTACGGCCGATCACGCTGACCATGCCGCCCGCCCGGGCGCGCGGCGAGCTCCCCAGTACGGGCGAGGTGCCCCAGTGAACGGCGAGCAGCAGTTAGCGCTGCTCCCGGACGATCCGCCCGCCTACGGCGGACCCGCGGCCGCCGCGGTCGCCCCGATCCGCACCCAGGGCCGCACCGAGTACGCCGTGCACTGCGACGGCCCCGGCGGCTGCGGCGCCTACCACCGCCACATCTTCCCCGGCATCCGCACCGGCCCGTGCGGCGCCACCTACACCGTTCCCGGCGGCGACGAGGTCGCCGACGACTCCAGCTAGGACACCGTGACCCACTCCCGCGAGCTCGCCCCCGAGCCCCGCCACAGCCGTGGCGGGGCCGGTGGTGCTGCGCGCGGGCAGGACGAGCCGTCGTGGCTGCGGCAGAAGGTCAAGGTGCCCAAGCGGGTATGGGGCAGTGGCCGTTACAGCCCGGGCGCGGTGGCCTGGCACGCCCAGATCACCGCCCTGCAGTGCCGCCCCGAACACTGCCGCGCCTCCGTCGCGGTGCTGGCCGGGTGGATGGGCGACAGCAAGCGCTCCGGGGAGCGCTACCTCGCCGAGCTGCACGCACCCGGCCCCGACGGCATCCCCGAACTGACCACCATCCGCCACACCGACGCCGCCGGCGACGGCGAGACCGCCGAGCGCTACACCCGCGCCCTCGCACGTGACGAGCACTTCGCCTATGTGCCGGTGCTGGCCGCCAAGACGCTGCGCCACCGGCTGTTCGTCCTGTACTGCGCGATCGCCTACGCCGTCGCCACGCGCACCCCGGTCACCATGGCCGAGCTGGCCGCCCTGCTGGGCGTCTGCGAGTACTCCGCGCGCCGCATGACCAACGAACTGGAGCGCCTCGGCTGGATCACCGTCCACCGCCGCACCGGCGCCCACGGCCGCAACGAGTTCGAGGTCCACGACCGCCCCCTGCAAGCGGTGCCTGACAAGCCCCCGCCACCGCACACAGATGGCGGATCGGGAGCGTGCACGGATGGCGGATCCCTCGCGTCTAAGGAAGACACTGGATTGACTGACGGGAGAAGCACGCAGGAGCGTGGTTCTTCCGCCGTAGGCGAGGTGACCGTAAGTGGTCGCCCGCCTGTGGATACCGGCGGTAACGCTGCGGGTGACGGTGTCGGTCGTCGCTCCGGTCGCTCCAGGGACCCTCGCGGCCAGGTCGTTCCGGCCTCCCTGCGGGGCCGTGTGCGCCCCGCTGCGCCCCCGGCGTACGCCACAGGCCCGCTGCTCGTCTCCCCGCGTGTCTGGGCCGTCCTGGCCCCCGTCAGGGATCTCCTGCCCCACGTCAGCAGCTTCGCGCTGCGGCGCATCGCCCGCGAGATCGGACGCCAACTCGACTCCGGGTTCTGGGCCGAGGACATCCGCGACCAGATCACCCGCCTGCGCCAGTGGACACCCGCCGAGGACATCCGCGATCCCGGCCGCTGGCTCCTCGGCGCCGTCCTGCCCGTCCGCTCCCGCTGCGGGCGCCCCGGCTGCCACTGGGGCTTCCTCGCCTACACCGGCATGCCGTGCAAGGCCTGCAGAGAGTTGGAAGCCGACCGTGCCCGCGGCGACCACCCCCCGCATAGCGCCTGGCACGAGTGCACCCAGTGCCAGAAACCCAGCCGACAGCCCTTCCCCGACGGCCTGTGCCGCACCTGCGCCTGAACCACTGAGAGGACCCCTCCTGCGATGCCCTCGACGCCCTACCCGATACCGCGCCCGCCCGCCCCCAACGGCTACGGCACCTGCCCCGACTGCCACGCCCGCGTCCTGTACTGCCTCACCGACTCGAACAGACGCACGATTGCCGTGGAACCCGAGGCCGACCCCACCGGCAACCAGGCCGTACGCGTCGACACCCAGGGCCTGTACTGGGCCCGCCAGCTCTCCAAGGCCCGCCCCGCCGTCGAACAGCGCGAAGTCCTGCGCCGCCCCCACATCGCCAGCCTCACCTGCCCCGCCGCCCTCCGCGCCCGCGCCACCCGCGCCCGCCGCACCACCGGCCGCGCCCGCACCGGCGTACGCCCCACCCCCTGGCGGCAACGATGACCACCACCAGCCCCGCGGAACGAGACCAGCAGATCGCCGCCATGCTCCGCGCCGGCGCCACCTACACCCAGATCACCCGCGAGCTCGGCGTCGGCAACAACACCGTCCGCCGCGTCCGCGCCACCCTCGGCATTCCCGTGCCCTCCGGCCGCGCAGGCTCCCGCCCCCTCACCGACACCGAACGCGCCACCCTCACCGAACAACGCCACCCCCGCGCCGCCGCCATGCTCCGCGCCGGATTCACCCACCAGCAGATCGCCGACGCATGCGGCATCGGCGCCGGCACCGTCACCGACATCCGCCGCGCCCTGAACATCCCCGTCCCGCCCGGCCGCCCCGGCCCGAAAGGCCCCCGCCCAGCACTCGCCCTCGACCGCCAGGCACTCGACGACCAGATCGCCGAGCTCCTCACCGCCGGCCACACCAACGCCTACATCCGCGCCCACCTCCACGTCAGCTCAGCCCGCGTCACCCGCGTCCTGCACGAACGCTCCATCCCCCTCCCGCCCGAACGCGCCAGGTACCAACGCCGCGGCCGCCACCTCTCCGACGACCGCACCCGCACCGACCAGGCACACGAACCAAGCCCCGGAGACACGCCGTGACCCACAGCCCCGCGCGCCGCGACTGCACCCCCGCCGAGGCCATCGCCCACGCCCTCGACGACCACTGGCTCACCACACCCCCCGGCGAACCGATCTACCACACCCAGGCCGCCGAAGCCGTCCTCGACCACCTGAACGGCCACGGCTACACCATCGCCAGCGACACCCCAAGGACCCCCGTGCCCAGCCTCCGCACCATCACCACGACCGCCCTCATCACCCTGGCCACCGCCGCCTCCGCCATCGCGGCCGCCATCCGCACCGAGTGGGCCTGGGCCGGCATCGGCGTACTCGCCGCCGCCTTCCTCGGCCACGAGACCCTCCGCGACCTCCGCGACCGCCGCCGCCGGCGCCCCGCCCGATAGACCGCCCTCGCGCGCGCACGCGCCTGCGAACGCGCGCGCGGTAACCGCAGGCGCACGCGCGCGAGGGACACCACCCCTACCCGCCAGTACACATGGCCGCATCACACCGGCCGGAAAGAACGATCATGAGCAAACAGTTCGACTACATCACCAGCGACGACCCGTTCGCCGTCTGCCAGTCCGGCACCCGCCTCAGCCCAGCCGTCAAATGCGGACACAAGGACCCCGGCTTCTTCGTCATCCTCTTCGGACGGCCCATGTCCCAAACCGAGGGCGAAGCGCACCAGCGCATCGACACCGTCATGGGCCGCTGCAACCTCGCCGACCTCTTCGGCTCCGTCCAGGCCCAGATCCTTCACCGCGAAGGCGAAGACGCACTGAAGGCCTTCCTGGCCGCCGTCACCCACCACACCGACGCCAGCCTCGCCGCCCTCAGAGACATCCACGCGCAGCAACGCGACTGCTGTGAAGCCGCCTTCCGCACCGGCGGCCGCGAACACACCTGCGGCAGGAACGAGACCCAGCCGTGAACAACCCGAACACCACCCACCGCGTGCTGCGCGAGGTCCTCGCCGAACGCGCCCGCCAAGACGAACGCTGGGGCGAACAGAACCACCCCGACGGCACCGGGCCCACCATCGAGCTCCTGCCCGGCTGGCCCGCCCGCGAGCTCGCCGACGCAGCCCGGGCCACCTGCCAACTCCACGCCGACCAGGGCATCCTCACCTACCGCGACGTCTTCGGCGAGGAGGTCTGCGAAGCCCTCGCCGAGAACGACCCCGCCAAGCTGCGCGCCGAACTCGTCCAGGCCGTCGCCGTCGGTGTCCTCTGGATCGAGGCCATCGACCGACGCCGGACCCAGGCACGCGCCGAGGAGGTGCCCCAGTGACCCGGCCTCCGACCGACGAACACGGCGCATACATCCGCTCGACCATCGACCCGGACACCCGCAAAGCCGCGTGCCTGCTGCGCTGGGGCCCGGTCGAGGCGCTCCTGACCCCCGAGGTCACCCTGAACACGGCCCGCGACCTCACGGCCGCTGCCGCACACGCCGAGACCGACATCGCGTTCCTCGACTGGTGCCGCCACTCCCTCAAGGTCGACCTCAACACCGCCGGCCACATGCTCCTGGACATCCGCGCAGGGCGCCCCGCACCGCAGGACAAGGTCGCGCTGCGCATCGAGGCCGTCGCCGGAGCCAAGACCGGTCTGCCCATCGTCCGCGTCGGCCGCGGCTCCATGAAGGGCGACCTCACCCCCGACGAAGCGCGCCAGATGGCACGCCACTGGACTGAAGCCGCCACTGCCGCACAGATCGATGTCCGCCTCCGCTACGTCCTCGGCGAGCACCCAGCCCTCACCCCAGGAGACATCGACCAGATCTTCAGCCAGCTCCAAGGACTCCAGCGATGACCGGCTGCCCCCTCTGCCCGCGCAGCGCCCCGGACGGCCAGCACCTGTGCCCGCTGCACGCCGCCGACATCCGCGGCTGGCTCGCCGAACTCCCGCACCAGGCACGCCTCCTGGCCGATTTCCTCGCGCCCGCCGGCCGCCTCGCCGAGGGCCGCCTCGGCGGCACCGGCCGCGCCACCGCCCCCGTCCCCGTCGACCTCCGCGTCCTGGTCCTCCTCGGCCCCGGCCGCTACGACCCCATCGGCCCCGACGACGACGGCACCGCACCCATCGCCGCCGTCCTCGGCGCCTGGGCCGGCCACATCGCCTACCACTACCCCTCCGCCTACCGAGACCCCCACGGCACCGCCCACACCGGCCCCTGCGAGCAGGCCTGGCCCGTGCGCGGCGAGACCATCACCGGCTGGTGCACCTGGCTCACCGCCTACCTTCCGTTCGCCCTCACGCTCCCGGTCGCCGCCGAGTTCCACCGCGCCCTGGAGAGCCTCGTCCACCGCATCCGCGACATCACCCACGCCATTCCGCACCAGCACGAGATGACCGCCGCCTGCCCCACGTGCGGCAGGTGCGCGCTTCAACGCACCGACGGGCAGTGGGAGATCGTCTGTTCCTTCTGCGGTCACCGGATGGAACCCGAGGCTTACGAACAGCACGCCGCCGCGACCCTCGCCGCCCACCAGGCCGCCGACCCACCCGCCGCCTGAACCCGTGCCACACTCCCTGTGGCGCCTGCCTTCACATGGTGTCCACCGGCCCGCCACACAACCCCCGTCGTGGCGGGCCGGTGTGTTCCTGCTGGACAAGATCGCGACTTAGCGTCACACTCCTGCCAGCGGCACCCGTGTGTCCGCGCCCAGGACAACACCGCACGGAAGCCTTGCACCGCAGCAGCCCCAGGCCAGCCAGGCCCGGGGCTGCTGCCATGAACGGACAGTGGGGGGTGACACATGGACACCCCCACCTACACCACCCCCGAGGCCGCCCAGCTCGCCACCCGCTGGCGCCGCGCCCTCTCAGGCGGCGCAGCCGCGGTCAAGCCCTGCACCATCCGCCAGTGGGTCACCCGAGGCCACCTCACCGCCTGCGGCCTCGACGAACGCGGCCCCCCCCTCTACGCCCTGCCCGACCTCGCCCAAGCCGAGTACAAGACCCGCACCCGCGCCCTCATCCTGGCCAGCGCCCCCTGACCGCCCCCGCCCCACGATCGTGCGGGGCCGCGTCCGACCCTCCCGATCCGTTGGATGGCGCGCCGTACGGCTTGCTGCCGGGCAAGGCCATCACGGATCGGCGAGGCTCCGGCGGCCCCGCACTCATGACCACCCAGGGCCGGGTGGAGGGGAGAGGCTGACCGGGTGACCTGACACCCGGTCAGCACCCCCACCCCTGGGGAGGTGAGGCACATGCCCACCCGCGCACCCCGCCCCTGCAGCACAGGCGCATGTCCGGGCACGCCCGTACGAGGCTCAGCCAAGTGCGCCGACTGCCTGGCCCGCTCACGCCGCGACCGCCCCTCAGCCACGGCCCAGGGCTACGGCGCCGAGCACCGCCAGCGATTCCGCGCCGGCGTCCTCGCCCGGGACCCGACGTGCGTGTGCACCGAGCAGGGCCATGGCCATGGCGTGCCGTGCGGTGCCCCGAGCGAGCATGCCGACCACTGGCCGCTGTCCAAGCGCGAGCTGCAGGCACGGGACTGGGACGAGCACGACCCCCGGCACGGCCGCGGCCTGTGCCACCCCTGCCACTCCAAGGAGACCGGCAAGCACCAGCCCGCCGGCTGGAACGACACCCCGCCGTTCTGACACGGAGGGTGAGGGGGAGGGGGCCCCGGATCCCTGGCTCCTGGGGACCGCGGAACGCGGGGGGGAGGACCCTCTCGCGCTGACAGGTAACGGGAACCGCCGTACCGGGGCCGCCGCCGTAACCGAACGTGACCGGCAATCGCCCGCTGAGTTGATCATGGAGGTGCTCGTGAGCCAGGTGTGGATCGTCGCCGAAGTGAAGCGCTTCGCCGCCGACGGCTGGGCTGACGACTGGGAGTTCGCCGGCGTCTTCACCACCCGGGCCGCGGCCGCCGACGCATGCACGCGCCCAGGCATGTGCCTGTTCTCCGCCGAGCTCGACGCCCTCGTGCCGAACGCCGAGGTCACCACCCGGACGCCGAACCTGGCCTACCCCGCGGGCGCGGAGACGCGCCGTGGGTAAGCGCGGGCCCGCCGGGAAACCCACCGCACTGCGCGTTCTGCACGGCGATCGCAAGGACCGGATCAACACCGACGAGCCGCAGCCCGACGCCGGCGAGGTCGCACCGCCCGACTGGCTCGGCGACCAGGCCCTGGAGATCTGGGACACCTACGCCCCCGAACTCGAGGCCAAGCGCGTCCTGACCCCGTGGGACGTCGAGGCCTTCGCGAACTGGTGCGACGCGGTCGCCCGCCGGCGGGACGCCGCCGAGCACGTCGACGAGGAGGGCGCCGTCGTCGAGCTGAACGTCTTCAACAAGAACGGCGAGCTCACCGGCACACGGCGCGCGAAGAATCCCTGGCTCCTCGCCCTCGACGCCGCCGACGCCCAGGTCCAGAGATACGGGGCCCGCTTCGGGCTGACCCCGTCCGACCGGGCCGGGCTGCGGATCCCGAGCGAGGGCAGCGGGCAGGGGCCGGAGCGGCTGCTGTCCTGACCCTCGGGAGGGTGCCATGTCCCCGGCCGCGACGACCCGGCGCCCCGCCCGCAGCAAGGCCGCCACCCGCCCCGGGCGTACGACCCGGCGGCGCGTCCTCAAGGTCGACCACAACAAGCGCTGGCGGCCGAGCAGCCGGCGCGGCGGGACGTGCGGGTACACCCTCGACGGCAAGACGTGCAGCAAGCGCGGCGCGCACTACTGCGAGCCGCGCGCCGACAAGGTCGTCAAGTTCTTCGCCGAGCTGCTCATCCATCCCGCCGGCGCGCTCGCCAACACCCGCTTCGTGCTCGCACCGTGGCAGGAACACGAGATCATCCGGCCCCTGTTCGGCGAAGTGCACTGGTCGGAGCAGTGGGGCCGCTACGTCCGCCGCTACACCCGCGCGACGATCGTCATGGCCCGCAAGAACGGCAAGTCCGCGCTGCTGTCGGGCATCGCGCTGTACATGCTCGTCGGGGACGGCGAGGAGTCCGCTGAGGTCTACTGCGCGGCCGCCAACACCCGCCAGGCCGGGAAGGTGTTCGAGCCCGCGGTCAAGATGGTCCGCAAGTCGCCGATCCTCGCGGGCCGGCTGACGCACATCAAGAACATCCGCCGCCTGGTCGACGAGAAGACGAGCAGCCACTACGAGGCCATCCCGTCCGACGCCGACAACGAGCTCGGCCACTCGCCGCACTGCTTCATCCTCGACGAGGTCCTCAGCCAGCCCGACGACACGCTGTGGAAGGCGATGGTCACCGGCGCCGGCGCGCGCACGCAGCCCCTCATGCTGGCGATCACCACCGAGACCACCGACCAGGTCAGCTTCGGCGCCGAGTTCATCGACGAGGCCGACCGGGTCATGGAAGACCCGGCCCGCTCCCCGCACCACTTCGCGTTCGTGCGGAAGATGCCGCGCAACGTCGACGAGCTGGAACGGCTGTGGCGGCTGTTCCCCGCCCGCCCCGAACTGCCCGTCTCGCTGGATCCATGGGACGAGGCGAACTGGTACTGGCCCAACCCCGCCCTGGGCAGCTTCCTGTCTGTCCAGGCGCTGCGCGAGGACGCCAGCGAGGCCCGCACGGACCTGTCCAAGGAGAACGGGTTCCGCCAGTTCCGCCTCAACCAGCGTGTCTCGCAGGTCACCCGGTGGATCTCCATGGACCTGTGGAACGCCCGTACCGGCGAGGTCGCCCCCACCCCGGACTGGATCCGCGGCAAGCTGCGCGGCCAGCGCTGCTGGGGCGGACTGGACCTGTCCAGCAAGCTCGACCTGACCGCGTTCGCGCTCGTCTTCCCCGGCGGCGAGGTGCTGTGGCGGTTCTGGATCCCCGAGTCGGTCGTGCCGCAGCTCGCCGAGCACACCGGCGGCAAGTTCGCCGAGTGGGTCCGGGACGGCTGGATCACCGCGACCGAGGGCGACACGATCGACTACGACCGGATCTACGACGACATCACCGCGGACCACAAGGAGTTCCGCATCGTCGACATCACGTACGACAAGTGGTCCGGCGAGCCGGTACGGCAGGAGATTGTCAAGCGCACCCGGCTGACCATGGTCGAGTCGGACACCACCTACCTGCGGATGACGCCGCCCATGGCAGAGCTCATGCGCCGGCTGAAGTCCAAGGACGACGAGCTGCAGCACTTCGGCAACCCCGTCGCCCGGTGGATGGCCGACACCGTCGAGAAGAAGTCCCCGCGCGACGACCCGGACCGCCAGCGGCCGGTGAAGCCGGACCGCGAGAAGACCGGCAAGCGCATCGACGGGATCCCCGCGCTGCTGTTCGGCCTCGACGGCTCGATGCGCGGCCTGCCCAAGAAATCCGTCTACGAGAGCCGCGGAATGCTCGGCTGAAGGGAGGGCGAGCGTGGATCGCTGGGACGTGTTCGGCCTGGTGGGACTGCTGCTGCTCGGGGGCGGACTGGGCCTGCTGGCGCCCTGGCTCGGCGTCGCCGTGGCCGGCCTGCTGCTCTTCACCGTCGCGGTGTGCGGAGCCCTGGCCGAGCACCGCCAGGAGGCGCGCGCACAACTCGCCGAAGCGGTCGCGGGCAAGGGCGGTGAGCGCTGATGGGGATCCTGCGATCCGCGACGGCCGCCGTCGCACACGCCAAGTCCGGTCCGCTGTCGGGGATCGCCACCCCGGAGAAGTGGATTGTCGACTGGTTCACCGGCGGCATGGAGAACAGCTCCGGCGTCCGCGTCGACCAGGAGACGGCGATGATGTACGCGCCGTACTTCGCCGGCGTACGCGTCATCTCCGAGGACGTCGGCGGCCTGCCGCTGTTCATGTACGAGCGCCTGGCCCGCGGCAAGCAGCGCGCCACCACCCACCCGCTGTACACCCTGCTGCACGACGCCCCCAACGACATGATGGGCGCCCTGTCGTTCCGGGAGGCCCTGACCGGTCACGCGATGAACTGGGGCCGCGGCGCCGCGTACGTCGTCACCCACGAACGCACCGGCGTCATCGAGGAGCTGTGGCCGCTGCGCCCGGACCGGCTGCACGTCAAGTGCCGGCGTATGGGCAAGGGCCGCTTCGAGCGCTGGTACCAGTACCTCGACGACGTCAACGGCATCTATGCCAACCTCGCCCCAGGCGAGGTCCTGTTCGTGCCCGGCGTCGGCGACAACGGGTTCGGCGGCCACTCCATCGTCGAGCTCGCCGCGAACTCCATCGGGCTGGGGCTGGCGACCGAGCACTACGGCGCGAAGACGTTCGACAACAGCTCCGCCCCGGGCGGTTTCCTCACCCACCCCGACGTGGTCTCCGAGGAGGCCCGCAAGCGGATGCGGGCGGACTGGGAGGCCTACCACCGCGGCATCAACCGGGCGGGCCTGATGGCCATCCTGGAAGAGGGCGTCACCTGGACGCAGGCCGGCCTGCCCAACGACGCGAACCAGTTCCTGGAGACCCGCAAGCTCCAGGTCACCGACATGTCCCGCTGGCTGCGCCTGCCCCCGCACATGATCGGCGACCTCGACCGGGCCACCTTCAGCAACATCGAGCAGCAGCAGCTCGACTACGTGTCCATGGCCCTGGCGTCCTGGCTGGTCCGCTGGGAACAGGCCATCGTCACGCAGCTCCTACTGCCCGAGGAACGCGCCCGCTTCTACCCCGAGCACCTGGTCGACGGACTCCTGCGCGGCGACACCGCGGCCCGCTACGCGGCCTACGCGATCGGCCGCCAGTGGGGCTGGCTGTCCGCCAACGACATCCGCGAGCGGGAGAACCTCAACGCCATCGACGGCGGCGACGAGTACCTCGTCCCGCTCAACATGGTGCCCGCCGGCAGCAGCAGCGCCGGCGCCCCCGAGCGGTCCGTCGTACGGCTGGCCCGGATGCTGCGCGGCGGCCGCCGCTCCTGGCGGGCCCGGGCGAACATCGCCGCCGCCTGGGAGTCGAAGATCGCCGACGCCGACCAGGAGATCGCGGACCTCGAGGCCGAGAAGGTCGGCGAGCTCGTCGCCAAGGACCTGCCCGTGGCCGAGGACGGCGACCGCTCGTTCTCACACCCCGCTGACGGCGAGCGGCCCCGCCGCGTCCGTTCGGTCGCCGGGTTCCTCCAGGGCCTCGGCCGGCTGTACGCCGAGGACGGCCCGATCGGCGAGCGGATGTCGGCATTGTGGCTGCCGCTGTTCACGGCCTTCGCCGCAGACGTCGCCATCGAGGCCGCCGACGAGGTCGGGCATGAGGACGACATCGACCTGTCGGTGTGGGCGCGCGCGTACGTCGTCGCCCACGTCGCCTACCGGCTCGCGTCGTCCTACGGGCAGTTGCGGAAGATCGCCGAGGACAGTGAGAGCGACCAGGTTGCGCAGGCGATCGTCGACCGCTTCACCAAGTGGCAGGAGGAGCGGCCCGAGCAGACGGCCCGCTGGGAGGGCAGTCAGCTCTCGAATGCGGCCGCCCGCGAGACGTGGAAGGCCGCCGGCGTCACCACGCTGAAGTGGGTCACGCAAGGGTCGAAGAACTGCCCGTACTGCACGAAGCTCGACGGCCGTACGACCGAGATCGAAACGCCGTTCATCGGCAAGGGCGACGAGGTCGACGGCGACGAGGACGGCGAGCAGCTCGTCGCCAAGCGCAACACCTTCCACCCGCCCGTTCACCCGGGCTGCAACTGTCAGGTGGTGCCCGTCGTATGAGCGAACCCGAGATCGAGCAGGGCCACTGCGCGGGATGTCTCGCCGCCGCAGAACGCGGGCCCTCCGGCGCCTGGTGGCACCTGAGGCGTGAGGACTCCTGCCACCGCATGGATGCCCGCTTCGTGCCCGCGGGGCCGGAACAACGCCAGGAGCCAAGGTCGCCGCGCGACCGGCAGATACGAGACCCCGGGAGGAACCGATGAAGGTGAAGGATCTGCGCGGCCGCCACTACACACGCGGCTTCGTGAAGCGCGCCGACGACGCCGGCGACGCGGAGAAGGACATGGGCAAGCCGCTGCCCATCGTGGCTGCCACGGCCGGCCGCAAGGCCGACGGCCTGAACCTCGTGATGGACGGGGTGGATCTGGAGCGCTTCAGCGCCAACCCCGTCATCGGCTACGGGCATTCGTACTGGGGCCGCGAAGGCCTGCCCAAGGGCCGCGGCGAGGACGTCCGGGTCGACGGCGACCAGCTGCTCATGGACGTCGTCTTCGACCAGGGCGACGAGTTCGCCCGGGACATCGAGCGCAAGTACCGCGGCCGCTTCATGAACGCGTTCTCCATCGGCTTCGACGTCCACGACATCGCCGACGACGGCACCGTCAAGTCGTGGGAGCTGTACGAGGTCTCGGCGGTGCCGCTGCCCATGGACCCCAACGCGCTCGTCGCCGACGGCCGCGACGGACAGCTGGCGCTGGCCCGGGCACTCGGCCTCGACCAGCGCGGCCCGGCCGCCGACGCGTTCGCCCAGGCCGTCATGGAGCAGCTCGGCGCCCTCGACATCGGCGCCCTGCGCGCGGGCGCAGTGCTGTCGAAGAAGAACAAACAGCTCGTGCAGAACGCCGTCGACGCACTGTCCGAGCTCCTCGACGCCGCAGGCAGCGACGACACCAGCGACGACGGCCGCGGCATCGACCCCGAGATGTACGGCCGCGCCCTGCGCCTGGCCGGAATCTCGGCCTGAGATTTTCCGCCCCCGCACCGACGGGCGGCACAACCCAACACCCTGAGGGGACGGAAGCATGACCACTCTCGCGATCCGCTCGCTGAAGCAGAAGCGGACCCAGCTCGGCCAGGAAGCCCAGGCGATCATGGAGGAGGCCACCAAGGCCTCCCGCTCCATGACGGCCGAGGAGAACGAGAAGTTCGACCGGATCATGGGCGAGCGCGACGCCATCGACGAGACGATCGAGCGGGCCGAGCGCCTGGTCGACGACACCCGCGACGACATCGACGACCTCCCCGAGGACCAGCGCGGCACCGGTGACGCGCAGCTCAAGGCGTTCCGCACCTACCTGCTCAACGGGCGCGCCGCGCTCAGCGAGCAGCAGGTGCGCGCCCTCAACATGGGCTCGGACCCCGAGGGCGGGTTCCTGATGGCGCCGCAGCAGTTCGTGCAGCAGTTGCTGAAGAACATGGACGACATGGTGGCGATCCGCCGCCTGGCGACCGTGCAGCAGCTCACGAGCGCCGAGTCCCTCGGCGTGCCGACCCTGGACACCGACCTCAACGACGCCGACTGGACGTCCGAGGTCGCCACCGGCAGCCAGGACGACGCCCTGCGCTTCGGCAAGCGGGAGCTGCGCCCCAACCCGCTCGCCAAGCGGGTGAAGGTCTCC
Organism: Streptomyces sp. NPDC091972; assembly: GCF_044756385.1. NCBI lineage: Bacteria > Bacillati > Actinomycetota > Actinomycetes > Kitasatosporales > Streptomycetaceae > Streptomyces > Streptomyces sp. NPDC091972. The sequence continues at coordinate 515,988 of NZ_JBIVSV010000001.1, forward strand.
CGCACCCTGCTGCGCCGCGCGGCGCTGGACCCGGAGTCCATCGTCCGGGCGCGGATGGAGTACAAGTTCGCCGTCTCGGAGGAGAAGGCCTTCATGACGGGCGACGGCAACAAGAAGCCGCTGGGCCTGTTCACCGCCTCCAACGACGGCATCCCCACCTCCCGGGACGTCGCCACCGGCAGCGCCACCGGTATCACCGCCGACGGCCTGATCGACGCCAAGTACACGCTCAAGAGCCAGTACTGGAGCCGCGCCCGCTGGCTGTTCCACCGCGACGCGATCCGGATCGTGCGCAAGCTCAAGGACGCCAACGACCAGTACGTCTGGCAGGCCGGCCTGGCCGCGGACCGCCCGGACGTCATCCTCGAAGTGCCCTACGAGGTGAACGAGTTCGTGCCGAACACGTTCACCAACGGCAACTACGTCGGCATGATCGGCGACTTCTCGTACTACTGGATCGCCGACTCCCTCGCCATGGACATCCAGCGCCTGGTTGAGCTGTACGCCGAGACCAACCAGGTCGGGTTCATCGGCCGCCTGGAGACCGACGGCATGCCCACCCTGGCGGAGCCGTTCGTCCGCCTCAAGGCCGCTGTGTCCTGACCTACGGGCCGCGCCCGTAGCCCCCCGACGGAACGATCCTCCGGAAGGAACCCCATGAGCAGGACCGACCTGAAGAGCCACATCAGCGTGGCCCAGTCCCTGGCCCCCGCGTCCAGGACGGCCGCGGCCAACGGATCGGGCGTCGACCTCGCCGGCTTCGACGCCGCGACCGTCGTCCTCGACCTGGGCGCCATCGGCGGCACCACCCCGAGTTTCACGTTCGAGGTGCAGGAGTCCACCGACAACAGCAACTTCACCGCGGTCGCGGCCGCCGACCTCGACAGCGGCCAGCCGGCCGCGGTCACCGCCGGCGGCGCGGTCGTCGAGATCGGCTACCGCGGCATCAAGCGGTATCTGCGCGTCGCCATCACCGCGGCGAGCGGCACCACCCCGACCCTGCTGTGCTCGGCCACCGTCGTGCGCGGCAAGCCGCGCAAGCTCCCCGCCTGACCTGAGAGGACATCATGCGGATCACCATGAAGACCCTGTCCGCTCATCCGGACGGCACGCTGGAGAACGGCCAGACGTACGAGGTGCCCGGGCAGTGCAGCGAGGAACGGGCCGTCGAGCTCCTGGACGGCGGCTACGCGGTGCTCGCCGACGAGGACCTGGCCGCGGCCGCGCCGCAGGCCGAGGAGCCCGTGGACACCGGCGCCGACAAGCCGCTGGAGAAGCGGACCGTCGAGCAGCTGAAGGCCTTCGCCGCCGACAACGGCATCGACCTGGGCGACGCGTCGAAGAAGGCCGAGATCCTCGACAAGATCACGACCGAGCTCCAGCGGCGTGAAGAGGAGAGCGGCGACTGATGGCGTACGCGACCGCCGAGGAGTTCCGCCTGTTCATCCGGCACGCCGGCCCGTTCACCGACGAGGAGACGGAGCAGGCGGAGTTCCTCCTGGAACTGGCGGGCGCGTGCATCGAGGAGGAGACCGGGCAGTCACTGGAGCTGTCCACCGACACGCTCGTCCTGGACGGTGCGGGTGGCCGCAAGCTGGTGCTGCCCCGGTGGCCGGTCACCGCGGTCACCTCGGTCACCCTGCTGAAGGACGACGGTGACGACGAGGTCCTCACGTTCGGCGCGGACCACGACTACACGTGGTCCGCAGCCGGCACCCTCACCCGGATTGGAGCCTGCTGGCCCGAGGGCGACCGCGCCATCGAGGCCGTGGTCACCGCGGGCCTCGCCTCGTTCCCCATGTCGCTCAAGCGCATCGCGATGCGGCTGTGCGTGGCGCCCTGGACCAACCCGAACAACCTCTCCTCGGAGACCCTCGGGGACCTCTCCCGCTCCTACAACACGGCCACCGACATCGGCATGGAGCTGTCCAACAACGACCGCAAGCTGCTGGGCGCCTACAAGGCCAGGACGCAGTCGTGACCGGCCCGATCACCCACCTGCTCAACAGGAAGCTCGAAGTGTGGCGGCCGGTGTCCTCGCCGGACGGGTACGGCGGGCAGAGCACCACCCTGGCCCTTCAGCCCGCACCGGTCGCCGCCAAGGTCGACCAGCCGTCCGCGTCCGATCGGCTTGTGGCCGCGCAGACGGACAGCGACCACAGCCACGACATCTACCTCCAGCCGTCCGCCGACGTACGCCGCGGCGACGAGCTGCGCGACGAGGCCACGGGCGAACAGTGGCGGGTGTTCGCCGTCGTCGCCCCGTCCACGCCCGTCTACCGCAAAGCCCAAGCCCAGCTCATCCAAGGAGAAGGGGAGCCCGATGGCTGACCTGACGACGACCAAGATCTCTGTTGCCTCGGGCATCCTCGACCTCGCGGCCCAGGCGACCGCCGCGGCGGTGGCAGGGGACACCGCGGAGGTCGGCCCCCGCCGGTTCCTGTACGTCAACAACGGCAGCGGCGGCAGCATCACCGTCACCCTCGCCACTCCGGGCACCGTGTCCGGGCTCGCGGTCGCCGACCCCACCTACGCCATTGCCGCGGGCAAGGCCGGGGTGATCCCGCTGGCCAGCGTCTTCAGAGGCTCGACCGGCCGCGCGAGCATCACCTACAGCGCCGTCACCTCGGTCACGGTCCGCCCGTTCGAACTGCCCGCCTGATGGACGGCCTGCACCCGCACCCGGAAGACTCGCGGCCGCCGCTGCCGCGCGACCCCCTCGAACACCGCCAGGAAGCCGAACGTCTCCTGCCTCGGCGTGCCGATCTGGCCGTCGCACACGCGCTGCTGGCGATCGCCGGCGAACTGGCCCAGATCCGCCGCCAGATGGGGAAGAGGTGATCCGATGGCACGCCGACGGGCCAGCGTCACCGTCAACGGCATCGCGCGGCTGAAGAGGCGGCTGGAGGACCTGCCCGACGAGATCAGGCAGGCGCTCGCCAAGGGCGTGCAGAAGTCCGCGGAGGCCATTGCCGAGGACGTCGCCCGCAACGTGCCGGTCGACATCAGCGGACGCGACAGCCACCACCTCAAGGACACCGTCGACATCCGTTACCGCGAGGACGGCCTGATCGCCGAGATCGGCTGGTTCGACCAGCAGGACTACTACGCCGCGTTCGTCGAGTACGGCACCCGCCGCCAGGCCGCGCAGCCCACCCTGGGCCCGGCGCTGCAGCGTGAGCGCGGCCGCTACGCCTCCCGGCTGACCGACGAGGTACGGCAGGCTCTCCGGTGAGCGCCCCCGTTCCCGGCCTGGCGGCACTGCCCACCCAGGCCGGCATCCGCGAGGCGCTGCTCGCCGACGCCCCGCTCATGGACCTGATCAAGGGCGTCTTCGACTGGGTCGAGGAGAAGCAGCCCTACCCGTACATCACCATCGGTGAGGCGACGGAGACCCCCGCCAACGCCCACGACCGGTACGGCTCCGAGGTGCTGGAGACCCTGCACATCTGGGACCAGAACCGCGGCTTCGCCCAGAGTCTGACGATCGCGGCCCGGGTGATCCAGGCCCTGGACCACACACCGCTGACCATCGTGGGCCATGTCCACCGGTGGACGCGGTTCGTGTCCCTGCAGACGCTGCGGGACCCCGCGCCCCCGGGCGACATCCGCCATGTGCCGATGACGTTCCGCATCGGCACCGAGGTCGCCCCCGCATAAACGTTCGATCAACGACCGGCCCGTGCGCCGGACCTACTGAAGAAAGGCGGAGACCATGGCCGGTCTTGACGCATTCGGCACCCAGCTCAAGCGCGACTCCAACGGCGCCGGCACCTTCGTGGCTGTCGCCAACATTTCGGACGTGTCCGGCCCCTCCCGCTCGCGCGAGGCCATCGAGGTCACCGCGCACGACAGCCCGGACAAGTACCGGGAGTTCGTCAAGGGCCTCAAGGACGGCGGGGAGGTCGAGATCACCATCAACTACGACCCCGGCGACGTGAGTCACCAGGCGCTCGACGACGACTTCGAGGAGGACGACCTGAGGGACTACCAGGTCGTCGTCCTCCCGGGCAAGACGGATGAGCACACGTGGCAGTTCTCCGGGCTCATCACCGACCTCGGGGACGAGTTCCCCTACGACGACAAGATGGAACGCAAGTGCACCTTCAAGATCTCCGGCAAGCCGACCCTGACCGCGACCGGCTGACCACAGGAAGGGAGGGAGCGCCATGGCACTGCTGACGAAAGCTCAGATCAACTCGGCCGTCGACCGCGCATGGGAGGACGTGCCCGTGCCCGAGTGGGGAGAGGGCGCGATGGTCCGGCTGATGGAGCTCACCGCCGCCGACCGCGGCTACATCGAGGCCGGCAGCGTCGTCGCTAACGGCCAGAGCCCGTCGCTGAAGGTCGAGTCGCTCAAGACGTACCGCGAGAAGCTGGTCGGCATGTCGATGGTCGACGAGAGCTTCGAGCGGCTGTACTCCAACAAGGAGATCGCCGCCGGCGCCCTCGGCTCGAAGTCCGGTGCGGTCATCGAGCGACTGGCGGCCAAGGTCCAGGAGCTGTCGCGGATGGGCCGGTTCGCGGTCAAGGAAGCCGAGGGAAACTCCGACGCCGACCCGAGCGGCTCTTCCGATTCCGACTAGCGGAACACCTCGGGATGACCGTCGCCGACCTCGACATGCGGCTGGGGTCGGCGGAACTGACCGAGTGGATGGCCTACGAGAAGATCACCGGTCCGCTCGGCAGGCGCCGCCACGACATCCAGGCGGCGACCATCGCCTCCACCGTCGCCAACGCCAACCGCGGCAGGGGCAAGAGGTTCGCGGTGCACGACTTCATCCCGGCCTACGGGCTCGAACGGCAGGGGCCGCAGGAAATGCTTGCGACCATCCGCTCCATCAACCGGTCGATGGGGGGTGAAGAGCATGGCCGACGTGACGATTGAGGTCGCCGCGGACATGGGCAACACGTCCGCGACGATCGACGACGCAGCCGACAGCGTCGAGAGGCTCGGCGACGCAGCCGGCGACACCGGCGCCGACCTCGGTCAGGCGGACAGCCAGGCCGGTGGCCTCGCCGGCAGCATGGACAAGGTCGGCGTCGGAGCCCTCGGGGCCGCGGGCGCCTTCGCCAGCATGGGCGACATCGTCAACGGCGCCGTCGACCTGTGGAACACGGGGGAGCAGCGGGCCGACGACCTCGCGCGGGCACAGAACGACGTCGCCCAGGCCGCCCTCGACGTCAAGCAGGCCAACGTCGACATGCGGCAGTCCCAGATCGATGCGAACCAGGCGCAGTTGGACGGCACCCAGTCGGGCATCGACCTCAAGCAGGCCCTGCTCGACCAGAAGGTTGCGCAGAAGGAGTACAACGACGCGGTCAAGGAGTTCGGCCCGGACTCGCTCGAGGCGCAGCAGGCGCAGATCGACCTGGCCCAGGCGGATGCGGACGCCAAGCAGGCCAAGATCGACGGCAAGCAGGCGACCGCGGACTACGCCCAGGCCCAGGTCGACGGCAAGCAGGCGGCCATCGACGCCCGCAACGCCCAGCTCGACCTCAACGAGGCCCAGCGCAACCAGGTCGGCGCCGGCGTCATGGGCAGTTGGCTCGGGGTGATCTCGCAGGTCGGCACCGCACTGTTCGGCCTCATCGGCACCTTCGCGCTGTTCGGGGCCGGCACCGTCGCCACCGCCGCGACCGCCGTGGGCTCGGCCATCGCCACCGCCGCGGCATGGGTGGGCGCCTGGATCTCCATGGCCGCATCCGCCACCCTGAACGCGATCACCATGGCCGCCGCGTGGCTGCTCTCCATCTGGCCGATCGCGTTGATCATCGCGGCTGTCGTCGGCCTGGCCGTCCTGATCATCAAGAACTGGGACACGATCAAGACCTGGACGATCAAGATCTTCTCCGCCATCTGGGACAACCTGAAGGCGCAGTGGGACATCATCGTCGCCGGGATCTCCCGGGCCATCGACGGGATCAAATACCTCTTCTTCAACTTCACCCCGCTCGGCATCATCATCAAGAACTGGGGCGGCATCACCGGATGGATCTCCAACATGTGGTCCACCGTGGCCGGTGTGGTCCTGTCGGCGGTCCGCCGCATCGGTGGGTTCTTCAACGGGATGTGGGACGGCATCACCGCGGGCCTGAAAGCGGCCCTCAACGGGGCCATCTACCTGATCAACCTCGGCATCCAGTCGATCAACGACCTGATCTACGGAGCCAACCGGCTGCCCGGAGTCGATATCTCCTACGTGCCGTACATCCCCTACCTGGCTGAGGGCGGCGTCACGACCGGCCCCACCCTGGCCATGATCGGCGAGGGCCGCGAGCAGGAGACGGTACTGCCGCTGTCCAAGTTGCAGGGGCTGCTCGACATGCAGGGGGGCGGAGGGGGCCAGCCCGTGGTGTTCGACGTGCGCAGCAACGACTCAGCGTTCCAGGAGTGGTTCCAGGGCATGGTCCGCAACCGGGCCGGCGGCGACGTCGTCGTGTTCGCGGGAGGATGACATGGCACTGCCCCCGAGCCTGTGGGCCGAGCTGTTCTTCGACGGCACCTGGAACGACATCACCCCGGACGTGCGGCAGACCGCGGCCGCCACCGTGACCCGCGGTCAGACCTCCGAGTCCGGCGGCCAAGCGCCGCCCACGGCCTCCTCGCTGGTGCTGAACAACCGCAGCCGCCGCTACGCCCCTCGCAACCCCCGCAGTGAGCTGTACGGCAAGATCGGCCGCAACACCCCGCTGCGCTGGGGATACCGCGAGGGATCCCCGTGGGTGCAGTCGGACGGCACCGGCACCGGTGTGCTCACCACGCCCACCCAGAGCGTCTTCAACGTGACCGACCTGGACGTCCGCCTCGACATCGCCCTGGACTCCTGGGAGACGCAGCAGGCGCTCGCGTCCCGGTACACGGCCACGGGCAACCAGCGCAGCTGGGGCCTCTACCTGGCGGGTACCGGGCAGATCGCCCTGGTCTGGTCGGCGACCGGTTCCTCCACCACCATCACCCAGTTCTCCACCGCCTCGGTCCCCGCCTACAACGGCCAGCGCCTGACCATCCGGGTCACCCTGGACGTCGACAACGGGGCCGGCGGCTACACCCTGAAGTTCTTCACGGGGCGCACCGTGGACGACGAGGAGTACGAGTGGACCCAGCTCGGTGACGCGATCACGGGCGGTGCCACCACCGCGCTGTTCGCCGCCAGCTCGCAGATCGAGTTCGGCGACCTGTCCAGCGTGGTCCTGAACTGCCTGACCGGCAAGGGCTACGCGATGAAGCTGATGACGTCCATCGGCGGCAGCACAGCCATGCGGATGACCACGCAGGACGCCTCCCCCGGCAGGACGTCGTTCACCTCGGGCGGCCTGGTGTGGACCGTGACCGGCACGGGTGTCTCGCTGTCCAACAGGCACGTCCGCATGTCCGGCGAGGTCCCCGAATGGCCGGGCACCCGGGACCGCTCGGGCAACGACGCGTCGGTGACCGTCGCCCCGACCGACATCACGCGACGCATGGACTCCGGCAGCAAGCCGGTGGACTCCGGGCTGCTGCGCTACATCCAGTCCAACAATCCGGTCGAGTTCTGGCCGCTCATCGACGGCCCCACCTCTTTGAGCGGCCGGAACTTCGTGACCGGCGGCCAGGTGATGAGCACCGGGCTGACCAACGGCACCATCCTCCCCGAGTGGGCGAAGGGGGAACTGGCCACCGGCCTGGAGCCGGTGTTCGCGGCGAAGAAGGAGACCAGCGGCTACCTGAAGGCCGACACCCGCAACGCCGCCGCGGCCGCCGCTTCCTGGTCCGTGGACTGGTTCCTGCGCACCGAAGCCCAGGGCGACATCGGCACCATGGAGATCCGCGACCGCGGACTGACCACCGACGCCGACAACCTCGTCTATTTCCAGATCACGGCGAACCAGACGGACGACACGATCGTCATCTTCCGGTTCCTCCGCGGCGAGACCACCAGCTCGTTCGCCCTGGTGAGCACCATCAACGCCCCGGGCATCTTCGACGGCCAGATGCACATGCTCCGCTTCGCCGTCGACCCCGGGGCCACCAACACCGACTGGGTCCTGTACGTCGACGGCGTCGCCATCGGCTCGGGGACGATCTCCTCCATCGTGGTCAAGGCCGTCTCCCGGATCACCTACACCTGGTCGCTGGAGACCAGCACCGACACGCAGAAGGCCGACGAACTGATCGGCTTCATCACCTACTGGGACTCCACCGGCCCCTCGGCAGCAACCGTCTGGGGAGTCGCGACGGGCCTCCAGGGAGAGAGAGCGGGCACCCGCGCCGAGCGCGTGGCCGGCGAAGGCGGCTACACGCTCACGTCCTACGGGCAGGCGACGTCCCAGCAGCGCATGGGCGTCCAGACCCGCAAGAAGCTCCCGGAGGTCCTCGCCGATGCGGCCAAGACCGACTTCGGGTACGTCCTCGGCTCCCGCGACCGCCTCGAAGCGATCTTCCGCAGCGCCTCCACGCTCTGGAACCAGCACCCAGCGCTGACGCTGGACTTCTCGGCCGGACTGTTGTCGGACTACAAGTATCGGGACGACGACCTGCTGACCCAGAACGACGTCACCGTCACCCGCGAGGGAGGCTCCTCGTCACGGCAGGTCCTCGAGGAAGGGACCCTGTCCGTCCAGGACTTCCCCAACGGCGTCGGACGGTACGACGTAGGCCCCACCTACAGCCTCTACACCGACGAGCAGGCCGCCCACACGGCGTACATGCTGCTGCACCTGGGCACCTTCGACGGCATCCGCTACACCCGGATCACGCTCGACCTGGCCAACCCGCGCGTGCAGCAGCTGCTCGACGACATCCTGCGTACCGACGTCGGAGACCTGATCCGGCTGACGAACCTGCCCCAGGAGCAGGGCGCGGACAACGTCGACTCGCTCGTGGTGGGCTACCGGGAAGAGGCCGGGCCGACCTCGTGGAAGATCACTTTTATCTGTGTGCCCGCAGAACCGTTCAACGGCCTGATGATCGAGGTTGCCGGGCGGGACCGCTTCGACACGGGCGGCTGCCAGCTGAGCGAGGCCCTCGACGAGACCGAGACCGCGGTGGACGTGCTGACCACCGGACAGGCCCCATGGATCAACGCCGCCCCCGTCCTCAACGACAACAGCTCCTTCGACACCGGCATCACCGGGTGGTCCGCATTCGGTGGCGCCACCATCGCCTGGGACCCCGCGCGCGGCGTGCGCGCGCCCGGATGCATCGCCCTGACGACCACCGGGGCGGCCAGCCCGCGCGCCGAGGGGCCGCGCGCCGCGGTGACAGCCGGCCAGCAGTACGTGCTGTCCGGGTGGCTGTACACCGACGTCGCCCTCGGCGTCGCCGCCAACGTGTCCGTGAACTGGTACACGGCCGCCTCAGGTGGCTCGTACATCTCGACGTCCAGCGTCAGCCTGGCGAGTCTTCCCGCCGGTACCTGGACCTACTTCCAGACCACGGTGACCGCCCCGGCCACCGCTGCCGGGGGAGGCGTACTGACCTCGCTGAGCGGCACCCCCGCTGCCGGCCTGGTGTGGCGTGGCGATGACCTGGAGCTGCGGGACTACCTGCCCAACACCTATCCCGCCGACTTCCCGTTCGACGTCATCACCGGTGGAGAGGTCATGCGGGTGACCGCCTGCACGGGCACCACGCTGAGCCAGACCTTCACAGTGACCCGGGCCATCAACGGGGTGCGCAAGACTCACGCCAGCGGACAACCGGTCGCACTGTTCGTCCCCGTCTACTTCCAGCTGTAGGAGGCCGCTTTGACCACGCCGATCCTGGCCGGGATGCGGGCGACCGCCGACCGCATCAACGACGCGCACCCCCGCACCATCGCGTACGCGGCGATCACCTCGAACACCTCGGGCTCATCGTCAACGGCTGACACAGCGTGGGTGACCACGGGCGCCGTCACCTTCCGCACCGGACGCGCCTACCGCATGACGCTCAAGGCACTGATCCAGGGCAGTCCAGCCGACAAGGCAACCCTCCGGATCCGCAAGACGAACACCTCAGGCTCCGTCTACCTGGACACCTTCCATCAGGGCATCCAGGTCTCGAACAGCAACACCCTGATTTACGCCTCGAACATCTGCGTCAACACCACGGGCGCCGACGTCACCGCCACGGCCCTGGTGGGCACCTGGTCCAGAAGCAACGGCAACGCTGCTCCCGTCCTGGTGGCCGCCTCCACCACGCACGTCGCCTACGTCCAGGTCGAGGACATCGGCATCGCAGCCGACTTTCCGTCCGCCACCCCCATCACCTGAGGAGCAGCACATGGCAGACGTCATGTACCCGTACGCCCAGGTCAACGCCAGCTACGGAGACCTGCAGACCGTCGGATTCATCATCTACGGGAGCGGCGACGACAACAGCCCGGCAGGCACCGACCTGAACTCCGTGGTGGCCGTCGTACGGGCGTACCTGGAGGGCCTGGAGGGCATCGGCGGGACCGTCGCCTCCCGCATCGACCTGCATAACACCGAGCTCACCTGACCCGCAGGACCCACCCCGTCACCCCACGCCCCGCGCCGACGGCCGGGGCCTTGTCATTTATGGAGTCCCGCATGCCCCCACCCAGCCCCCGCGAACTGGCCGAGCTCGCGTACGACGCCTACGGCAAGTCGACCGGCGGCCGCAACTATCAGGGCCTGCCGATGCCCGCCTGGAACCAGCTCACCGGCGCCATTCAGTGCGCCTGGATCGAAGCCGCCGGCGCGATCGCCCTCCACACCATCGCCCGCCTCACCGGCGTCTCCGGCACGCTCGAGCCGGGCGTGGGCGACATCGTCCTGGTCCCGATGGACCCGGCCGACAACAACGGCGCCGCCGAGGCGCCCGCCGTCATCACGCGTGTGTGGTCCACGACCACCGTCAACGCCCGCGTGCTGGCCGACAGCCAGCACATCGACTGGCGCACGTCGCTCACGTACGTCGACAGCCTGACCGAGGCCGACGCCGCGGCCGCGGTGTGGACCTGGCCCGGAGGTGACGACTGATGGCCACCCCGCTGACCGCCGCGAAGATGCTCGCCGCGCTGAAGGCCGAGGGCCTCACCGTCCACGAGCACGCCGGCTGGAAGACCCACAACCGCGACACCGCGACCGGCAAGACGTTCGGGCCCGTGCACGGCGTCCTCATCCACCACACCGCCGGCCACAACGACCGCGAGGTCTGCTTCAACGGCAGAACCGGCCTGCCCGGGCCGCTGTGCCACTCCTGGCTGGGCAAGAGTGCCGGACTGTGGATGCTCGGCAACGGCCGCGCGAACCACGCCGGCCTGGTCGACGGCGACGTCATCCACGCCCTGGTCGCCGAGTCCTCCCCCCTGCCGAAAGACGACCGCGCCGACACCGACGGCAACGACTGCCTGTACGGCCTGGAGATCGAGAACCTCGGCAACGGCAAGGACCCGTACCCGGACGTGCAGTACCGGCAGGCCGTGCTGTGGGCGGCCGCGATCTGCCGCGCGCACGGCTGGTCGGAGAAGAGCGTGGCCGGGCACAAGGAGGTTCAGCCCGGGAAGATCGACCCCAGCTTCGACATGGACGCCTTCCGGGCCGACGTGAAGAAGCAACTCGCCAAGACGCCCGGGAAGACGGCCACCACGCCCCCTCCCGCCGCGTCGAAGCCCACGGTCGACCTGTCCCGCCTCATCGCCGCGGCCAAGACCGACCCGGGCGCGAAGCAGGGCCACGTCACATACATGGCCGGCACCAACTTGACCGAGGCCGCCCTGGTCAAGCTCGGCTACCTCGGCAAGACGTACGCGGGCGACGGCAGTTTCGGCAGCACGACCGTCACGGCGTACGGCAAGTGGCAGCGCCACCTCGGCTATCGAGGCGCCGACGCCAACGGCATCCCCGGCCGGGCCTCCCTTGCCGAGCTCGGCAAGAAGAGCGGCCTGTTCACCGTCACCGCCTGATCGAGAGGAACGATCCGCCATGTTGAAGATCTCCGGTATCGCCAAGTCCATCGTGTCCGGCGCGGCCGCCGGCGCCACGGCAGCCGTGACCGCCGTGCAGGACGGCGTCCTCGACACCGGGGAGGGCGTGACCATCGTGCTCGCCATCCTCGGCGCCTGGGGCATCACCTGGGCCGTGCCCAACCGGCCGGCGGCCACTCCCCGCAGCCTGCCGCGCGACCTGTAGGAGTTTCCCTTGGACGTCACTGCCCTCGGCGGCCTGCTCCTGGGCGTGGGTGCGGTCGTCGGCGGGTTGCTGACGTACCTCGGGAAGCGAAGCGAGAACGCGATCACCGGCTACAGCTCGCTCACCAACGACCTGCAAGAGGAACGCGACCGACTCGACCGCAAGGTGAACGAGCTGAACGCGAAGCTTGCCGAGCAGGCGGCGCTTCGAGCAGCCGACCAGGCGGAGATCACCCGGCTCCGCGCACTGATCCCACCCGGAGGACCAACGTGACCCGGACAGAGCGGGCCCTCGCCCGCCGCTGGCGCCCCCTGGCGCTGCTGTGCTGGCTGGTCGCTCTGTCCGGCGCCGTCATCATCACCTGGGGCCGCATCGAGGCCGAGAGCAGCCGCGCCGACCAGTTCGCCGCACAGGCCGACCAGGCCGCCGCCGAGGCCGACCGGCGAGGCAAGGCCGTATCCACCCTCGCCACCGACGTACGGGAGCTGCGCACACAGGTGCGGAGCGAGGGACACACTCCTGTTGCCCCCGACCCGTCCGAAGCGGTCAAGGATCTGCCGGCCCGGGCCGAGGTGCCCGTCCCGATCCCCGGACCGCGCGGCCCGCAGGGCGAGCCTGGCAAAGCGGCACCGACCATCACCCCGTCCCCCGGACCACCCGGAGCGTCCGGCGCACCCGGCAGGCCCGGCACCGACTCGACCGTCCCCGGACCGGCCGGACCCCAGGGCCCAGCTGGGCCGCCGGGCCCTGCCGGACCCCAGGGCGAGCCCGGGCCCGCTGGACAGGACGGCAAGGACGGGACCGACGGCAAGGACGGACAGACCTGCCCGACCGGATACAGCCTGCAAGCGCCGAGCTGGGATCCGGAAGCTCTCGTCTGCCGCCGCGACGACGCACCCTCCGACAACGACAGCCCCTCACCGACACCGCTCGCGGCCGCCCTCGATCCCTCGCGCCGGCAGTACCCATAAACACCTCGGCCGCTCCCGCCTTCGTGCGGGAGCGGCCCTTTCGTGCGTCGAGGCCTAGTCGGGGGGCCGGTTGTAGCTGGCGAGCGTGGCCTTCCCCGTCGACGTATCCATCAGTCGAAGCTCCCACGGTCCGGTGTTCACGTCGAACTCCTTCCCGAAACCCACCCACTTCCCGGCCATACGGCGGCCCGTCGGCTCCACCAGCATCTGGAGGGCACCGAAGTACCGGGCGCCCCGGTAGTAGCCGTCTGAGGCGGTCTGTTCCGTCCACGTGCCGGTCACCGTGCTGCCATCCAACTGGAGGTCCAGGGTGAGTGGGCTGTCTGGGTTCAGGGAGGCGTTCGGCAGGCTGCGGCCGGTGAGGCGATTCCCGTGCTGGAGGAGTACGACGTAGTGCTTTCCGGTGAAGACCTCGTTCCCGCGGCCGCTGGAGACGTACTCGTAGGTCGACAGCCAGACACCGGAGTAGTTGCCGCGGGGCGTGGTCTGCGGGGCGGACACGGTGCCGGTGGGGATGCCGACTGGCGAGTCTTGGAGATCGTGTCCGCCGCGGCCGTCGTCGGCGACGCGGGCGAGGACCGGCGAGGGGAAGCCGAGGGCGTCGATGGGCATACCGGTGACCCTCTCCAGAGCGCGCGCGTACAGCGGCTGCGGAGCGGCCGTCGAGCCGTCCTCCCATCGCTGGACGAGGCGCTTGGAGGCGTTGTTGGGCTCGCCTGCGCGTTCGCCATCCTCGCGCAGAACGCGGGCGAACTCGTCCTGTGACAAGAGCAGCCCCATGCGGACTGCCCGAAGGGTGCTGTTCGGTGTCGTCATGTGATCACGGTAGCCGCGAGGCGCCGACAATGACACCGGAATGACGCCCCCGATGTCGCCGCTATGACGCCCCGTTCGACGTCGCGCTACTCACAGCGATGAGGCGAACGTGTCCAGTAACACACGGCCCCGGGCGGCCGGTCTACGCCCGCCCGATGTGCCCTCGCCCCCACCAGGAGGAACACGTGACCATCGCGTTGGAACGTCCCGTGGGCACCACCGATCCGACCACCCTGATCGACCCTGAGGTGATGAACCGGCTGGTCCGGCGCGTCACCACCGACCACCCGGAAATCGACGAGGACACCGCGCGCCGCATCGTCGGCCAGGCCGCCGCGTTCATCGCCACGTCCGGCACGATGCCGGGCCGGTCCCTCGTCCCGAGCGAGCTGGTCGACTACGGATGGCACGCGTTCATCCTGCACACCGTCGACTACGCCGCGTTCTGCCAGAAGGTCGTCGGCCGGTTCGTCCACCACGTCCCCACCGACGAGGACGAACAGGTGCAGGGTGGCGCGGCCGCGGCGCGTGAGCGCACGGTGAACGCGATCCAGGCCGCCGGGTACACGGTCGACGCCGAACTCTGGCACTCGGCCGCCGACTGCAACCAGTGCCACGCTGGATGCCACGACAGCCCGAAGAGCGGCTGACACACCGGCACCCCGTGTAAGACACTCCAGCCGTCCGGTGTCGTAGCCGGGCGGCTGGCCCTATGAGCGGAGCAGGCAGTGACAGATACGGCGATCGCCTGGGACACCTACGCGCGGCAGCGGCCCGAGCGCCAGCCCACGAACGCCCGCGGCGAGACCACCTGGTTCAACTGGACCCAGTACCCCGACCACGGCCCCGGCGCCGAGCTCCTCCGCCTGCCCGCCGGCGGCCGCGTGCTGGACCTGGGCTGCGGCAAGGGCGGGAACGTGGCACACCTGGCCCGCCTGGGGATGGATGCGGTGGGCGTCGACGTCTCGGCGGCCCAACTGCGGGCGGCCGAGGAGCGGTGGGGCGGTATGCCAGGGCTCGACCTGGTGCGCGCGGACGCCGTCTCCTACCTGGAGGGCGCCGCCCCCTTCGACGCCGTGTGCTCCGTGTTCGGAGCGGTGTGGTTCACGGACCCGGCTGTCCTGCTGCCGGCGGTGCGTGAGCGGCTACGGCCGGGCGGCACTCTGGTGTTCTCGCAGCGGCCGCCCGTCGAGGGCTGCTACGGCTGTCAGGCCTCGTACATTCCGCGCGGAGACGACGAGGACCCGATGGTCGTGAAGCGGTGGGACTACGAGCCGGAGGCGTGGGGGCAGTTGCTCGGCGAGTACGGCTACACGGACGTGCGCACCCAGGAGCTGGCCGCGCCACCCGGCCCCCGCACGGTAGGAACACTGATCGTCCAGGCCCGCGCCTGAGGATCCGTCGACAGCCTCCGCTGATCCAGCGGCTACGTTCCTGTCCCGCAGGTACTCTCGATGCGTGACGCAGCAGTCCCCGCCGGAACCTCTCTCCAGCGAAGCCCCCGTGTCTCCGACAGTCTCGGAGATCACGACAACGGACTGCCGCCAGTGCGGCGCTCAGGTCAGCGGACTCAACAACCGGTACGCCTGCTCCCATTGCGGATGGGTGAATCACTGGGCGGAAGGTTCCACGATCCTGCCGGCGGCGCAGGATGACCCGGACTATCCCAACCGCTGAACGCCGAAGCCCCCTGTACTTCCCTCCGCGGGCCGTGCAGGGGGCGTTCTGTCTTGTCTCGACGAAGGCGCACCCGTGAGCACCTGATAGCGGCACACAGAAACGGCCTTGCCCCATACCCTGGCAGTGGTGAGCTGTACAGAGAGGGGCAAGACCGTGTCGCCTTCAGATGCTACTCCGGACCCGTACGCCGATCCGCTCGTGTTCGGCCAACGGTTGCAGATCCTCCGCACCCGCAAGGGCCTTACCCGTGACCAGCTCGGGGGCCTCGCGGGCAGGTCCGGGCAGTGGGTAAAGGACATCGAGACGGGCAGGCGCGGCGTGCCGCGCCTCGAGATGATCCTGCGCCTGGCGGAGATCCTCCGCGTGCGGGACCTCTCAGACCTCACCGGGGACCAGAGCGTGCACGTCGACCTGTTCGTTGGCCCGGGGCACCCGCGGCTTGCCGAGGTGAAGGCGGCCATCGACGCCTTCCCGCTCACCACGCAACGCCAGGCACCGCCCATCGCGCACCTGCGAGCCCGCCTGGCCCGGGCCTGGCAGGCCCGCCACAGCGCACCCAACCACCGTGAGGTCATCGGCGAGTTGCTGCCGGACCTGATTCGCGACGCACAGGCCGGCGTACGCCAGGCCGACAGCGGCGCAGAGCGCCGAGCAGCGCACGCGATCCTCGCCGAGGTGTACAGCCTCAGCCAGTTCTTCGTCGCCTACCAGCCCGATCCGGCCCTGCTGTGGCGCGTGGCCGACCGCGGGCTGATCGCCGCGCAGGAATCGGAGGACCCGCACGCCATTGGCGTGGCCGCCTGGCTTGCCGCCCAGGCTCACCGCGACGCCGGCCCAGCTCATTACGATGCCGCGGACGCCGTGAACATGGAGACCCTGGCCTATCTCCAGCCGCTCCTGCCGGACGCCAACAACGAAGTCCTCGCCATCGCCGGAGCGCTGACGTTCGAGGCCGGCTACACGGCTGCCCGCCGCGGCGAGACCGGCACCGCATGGCGCTACTGGGACCAGGCCCGCGACATGGCGGCGCGACTGCCTGAGGACTACTACCACCCTGCCACCAGCTTCTCCCGGGCCATCATGGGTGCCCACGCCGTGACGGTCGCCGTAGAGCTCCACCAGGGCGGCGAGTCCGTACGGCAGGCCGCGGCCGCCGACGCCGTCACGATCCCCTCACGCCCCCGCCGCGCCCGCCACCGCATCGAGGAGGCGCGCGGATACCAGCTCGACGGACAGCCGGACGTCGCACTCGCCACGTTGGCTCAGGCGCACGAAGCCGCCCCGGAAACGATCAAGTACAACGGGTACGCCAAGCGGATCGTGCTGGAAGAGACCGAAGCGAAAAGCCCGGCCAGGCGGCGCCGCGCGTCACAGCTCGCGGTCAAGCTCGGCTTGCTCGCCGCATAAGGGGTAGGGGTGCAAAGTGCACCCCTACACTCTCCCGCCCGCTCTTACCGTCAGTGACGCATTGATCACTGACGTGAGGAGCAGTTCGTGTCCGAAGACACAAAGCGCATGCAGCTCACAGCCGGTGCCCCCGAGGCCGGCCCAGACCTGCGGTTGGTCCCGGCACAGCACGACATCCTCGTCCACACCACCGCTGACCGCCGCCTGGCAGTCAAGCAGTGGCTCCTTGCCGGTCTGGACGGCTTCAAGTACGACCAGGCCCGCATGGAATGGGAGGAGTACCAGGTGACCCTCATGCCGTTGGGTGTGCGGTTCTGCGCCGTGCGGCTTCCCGAGCGGCTGGTGCACCGCGTCGTCCGGACGAACAGCCCGCGAATGTCGGCCGAGTACCTTGCGGCTGCTCTCGATGACGGCCCCGTCATCCACGACCCACGGCAGCGCCGTTACTACGCCCTCGCGCCGGCGAGTATGCCCGAGCGCTGGCAGAACGCCGCATCCTACTGGGAGACGCTGGGCGTCAGCTTTCTCGGCCGTGGCTCCGTGGTGGGCATCCCGAGGGTGGATTGCGTGACACTCAACCCGCAGACCTGGGCTACCTACTGGGCGGTGCCGATGCCCTCGGCCGGGGTTCTGTGCGATCCGATGACCATCGCCAGGCTGATCGCTGCGGCCCACCGCAGCCCGGTGCGCCCGGAGACCGAAGCGTGAACGTCGACCGCCGCCTGGTCGTGGCGTACCTCCTGGTCCTCCTCGGCATGGGGGGTGCGCTGGCCTGGGGCATTGCAAATTGCGGCTGCTAGTGAAGTGTCTGGTCGGAGATGCCGGACGACTCGATGAGCAGGTGGTCGAAGCGGCTCTCGCGGGCCAGCCGGTCCACCTCCTCCAGCAGGTCGTCGCGCAGGGTGCAGCAGATGCAGCCGTTCGTCATCTCGACCAGGCGTTCCTCGGTCCGCGACAGCGCGGCCTCACCGCCGCGCACCAGCGCCGCGTCGATGTTGACCTCGCTCATGTCGTTGACGATGACGGCGACCCTGAGGCCCTCGCGGTTGGCGAGGACATGGTTGAGGAGCGTCGTCTTGCCCGCCCCGAGGAAGCCGGAGAGGACGGTGACGGGCAGGCGGCGGTCGTACGGCATCCGGGCCTCAGCCCTCCGGGCGCAGCAGGCCGCGCTCGTACGCCTTGACCAGGTGCTGCGGGACCAGGTGCGCGACGCCGTCGACGGTGACCGGCACGAGCCGGGCGGTGGTGGCCTTCCACTGCGAGCGGCGGTGGCGGGTGTTGCTGCGGGACATCTTCCGCTTGGGGACAGCCATGGCGGGATCCTCTTCGGTGACCTCGGGGGGTGGGCACCGAGGACGCTATATGAAAATGGATCCCATTAACAACTAACGGCGGCGCCGCGACCGCACCCGGGCCTCCCTGGGCGGCTGGATGAACTGGAGTTCCAGGGTCAGCGGCGGCTCGGCGATCCCGGGACCGCCCGCCGCCGCCCACCGCACGACCTCCTCGGTGGCCTCGTCGTCCATGACGAACCCGATCCACGCGGCCTTGCCCCCGGCCCGGCGTCCGGCGGCCGAGGGGCGTACGACGATCACGTTGGCCTGGTCGCAGGGGCCCAGACAGTCGGTCGTACGGACCTGGAAGCCGTGTTCGGCGGCTCCGGCCCGCAGCAGCTCCAACTGCCAGGTGTGGTCGGTGCCGGGGTGCTTGCGGGCGTCGCCGCAGCAGCAGCCCCGGCAGACGACGAGGGTGCAGGAGCCGGAGCCGGTCAGGAAGGTGCGGGGCGTCGGAGACATGGGAGAAGCATGCGGCCTGCACTGATCGGGCAGTTCGGCCGGGGGTCTCCCGGACCTGAGGCGTGCCGCCCGGCTGACGGCGTCGCCGTACGCGGACGGGAAGACCGCCGGGGCTAGGGTGGGTGCTGTGACCGACAGCGACAAGCGCCCGCTCGCCGTGTTCGACCTGGACAACACCCTGGCCGACACGGCCCACCGGCAGCGGTTCCTGGAGCGCAGGCCGCGCGACTGGGACGCCTTCTTCGCGGCCGCGCCCGAGGATCCGCCGCTCCCCGAGGGCATCGCGCTGGTGCTGGAGAGCGCCGAGGAGTGCGAGATCGTCTACCTCACCGGGCGGCCCGAGCGCTGCCGCCGGGACACGCTCGCGTGGCTCACCGCGCAGGGACTCCCGGCAGGGAGCGTGTACATGCGCCGCAACGACGACCGGCGGCCCGCCCGGCGCACCAAACTGGACATCCTCAAGCGGCTCGCCCGCACCCGGGAGATCCGGGTCCTGGTGGACGACGACGAGTTGGTCTGCGAGGACGCCCGACGGGCCGGCTTCACGGTCGTACGGGCGGACTGGACCGCCCCTTCCGAGACGCTGGAGGCGGCCCAGGAGCGGGAGGGGCGGACCTGACGGCCGTCAGCCGGTCTCGTCCAGGCGGAAGCCGACCTTCAGCCCCACCTGCCAGTGCTGGACCTGTCCGTCCTCGATCTGGCCCCGCACTTGGGTCACCTCGAACCAGTCGAGATTGCGCAGGGTCTGCGAGGCGCGGGTGATGCCGTTGCGGATCGCCTGGTCTACGCCGTCCGGCGAGGTGCCGACGATCTCGGTCACGCGGTAGGTGTGGTTCGTCATGGTTCCACCGTGCCCCAGGCGGCTGCTGAGCGCGAGCCGTCCACCGGTTCGGAGTGGGGCTGACGCCGCCTATCTTGGGCCCATGGACGGTATGCCGAGCGACATCCCAGCCCCCGCCGCCGACAACCCGCTGCGCCGGCTCACCCTGGAGCAGCTCCGACGCCGTACGAGCATGAAATGGCGCACCTACCCGCAGGACGTACTCCCGCTGTGGGTCGCCGAGATGGACGTCCCCCTGGCCGATCCGGTCGTGCGGGCCGTTCGCGACGCCGTGGAGCTCGGAGACACCGGATACCCGTCCGGGACCGCGTACGCGGAGGCGCTGGCCGCCTTCGCGGGCGAACGGTGGGGCTGGGACGGGCTCGCGGTGCAGCGCACGGCGATCGTCCCGGACGTGATGCTGGGCATCGTCGAGATGCTCAAGCTGGTCTCCGGTCAGGGGGATCCCGTCGTCGTCAACTCGCCCGTGTACCCGCCCTTCCACCAGTTCGTCGGGAACATGGGCCGCAAGGTCGTCGAGGCGCCGCTCGGCGAGGACGGGCGGATCGACCTGGAGGTCCTGGAGGACGTCTTCCGGCAGGTCCGCAAGGGCGCGGGCCGGCCCGCGTACCTGCTGTGCAGCCCGCACAACCCGACCGGCACCGTGCACTCCGCCGCCGAGCTGGCGCACGTGGCCGCGTTGGCGCACACGTACGGGGTGCGGGTCGTGGCCGACGAGATCCACGCGCCGCTCATCGCGGCCGGGGCGACGTTCGTGCCCTACCTGAGCGTTCCCGGCGGCGGGAGCGGGCTGTCGCTGATGTCGGCCTCCAAGGCGTGGAACCTGGCCGGGCTGAAGGCCGCGGTGGCCGTCGCCGGGCCCGACGCGGCCGACGACCTCGCGCGCCTTCCCGAGGAGGTCGGCCACGGGCCCAGTCACGTCGGCGTCCTCGCCCACACCGCCGCGCTGCGGGACGGCGGCGCCTGGCTCGACGCCCTGCTCGCCGGCCTCGACGACAACCGACGGCTGCTGGCCGGACTCCTCGCCGGGACGCTGCCCGCCGTGCGCTACGAACCGGCCGAGTCCACCTTCCTGGCCTGGCTGGACTGCCGTGCGCTGGGACTGGGCGACGATCCCGCCGCCGTCTTCCTGGAGCGTGGCCGGGTCGCCCTCAACTCCGGCATCCCGTTCGGCACCGGGGGCGCCGGATTCGTCCGGCTGAACCTCGCGACCTCGCCCGAGCTGATCACCGAGGCGGTACGGCGGATGGCCGTCGCCCTGGAATGAGAGCCGGGGGGCCGGGCGAAACGGCCCCCCGACTCGGCGACCGCTACCGGACCACGCTCAGCGACAGCGCGAACCGGCCCTCGCCGTCCGTCCACCAGTGCGCCAACTCCAGCCCGGCGGCGGAGAGTTCACTGCGCACGCCCTCCTTGCGGAGCTTCGCGGAGATCTCCGTGTGCAACTCCTCTTCCGCCGCGAAGTCGACGGCCAGGTCGAGCGCCGGGACCTTCACGGTCTGGTCCCTGCGCGAGCGCAGGCGCATCTCGATCCACTCGTTCTCGGCGTCCCACAGCGCCACGTGGTCGAAGGCGCCGGGATCGAAGTCGGCGCCCAGCTCCCGGTTGACGACGGTCAGGACGTTCTTGTTGAACGCGGCCGTCACCCCGGCCGCGTCGTCGTACGCCCTGACCAGCACGTTCTCGTCCTTGACGAGGTCCGTGCCGAGCAGCAGCGCGTCACCGGGGGAGAGCAGCGAACGGACGGAGGACAGGAACGCGGCGCGCTCGACCGGCAGCAGGTTGCCGATCGTGCCGCCGAGGAAGGCCACCAGACGCGGTCCCGGCGTCCCCGGCAGGGACAGACCGCCCGTGAAGTCGGCGATCAGCGCGTGCACGCTCAGCTCCGGCCGCTGGGCGATGAGGGCGTGCCCGGCCTGGGTCAGGGCGCTCTCGCTCACGTCGACCGGCACGTAGGTGTGCAGCCCCGTCAGCGCGTCCAGCAGGTACCGGGTCTTCTCCGAGGAGCCGGAACCCAGCTCGACCAGGGTGCGGGCGCCGGTCGCCGCGGCGATCTCGCCGGAGCGCGCGACGAGGATCTCCCGTTCGGCGCGGGTCGGGTAGTACTCGGGCAACTCGGTGATCCGCTCGAAGAGTTCGCTGCCGTGGGCGTCGTAGAACCACTTCGGCGGCAGCGTCTTGGG
The DNA here is from genome assembly GCF_044756385.1 of Streptomyces sp. NPDC091972. Lineage (NCBI taxonomy): Bacteria > Bacillati > Actinomycetota > Actinomycetes > Kitasatosporales > Streptomycetaceae > Streptomyces > Streptomyces sp. NPDC091972. Next base: position 537,802 of record NZ_JBIVSV010000001.1, read on the forward strand.
CGTGTGCGTCAGGCCCTTGAGGACATCGGCGCGCAGCGCGGCCTCGGTGGCGTCCTCGGGCAGGGTGCGGGTCAGCAGGAACGGACTCACGTGCGGGGCTCCTCGAGTGCTTCCAGGGACTTGAGGGGTGTCAGCAGGACGTCGGTGCGGCTCGCCGTGAGCAGCGTGCGGTCGGGAGCCTCCTGCCAGTGCGGATCGTCGTCGTACGGCTCGGAGGCCACGACCGTTCCGAGGCCCGGGCGTTGCAGGTACCAGAGGGTGTCGCCCCAGGCGGTCGCGGCGATGGTCTCGCCGTCGGTCAGCAGCAGGTTGAGCCGGGACCCGGGGGCCGCCTCCGCGACCTCCAGGACGGTGTCGGACAACGCCTGGCCCTGGTCGTCGCCGCCGTGCAGCCGGTCGAGGACCAGGGCCCACACGAACGCCGAGTCGTTGCGGGCCTCCATCGACAGCAGCTCCGCCGGTGGCAGCGAGGCGGTCAGCGGGGCCAGGGAGTCCGGCCAGCCCCTGACCGCGCCGTTGTGGCTGAACAGCCAGGGCCCGGAGGCGTAGGGCGCCGCGGCGGCCTCGGCGTCGGCTCCCGCCAGGGTCGCGTCCCGTACGGCGGCCAGGACCGCCGTGCTCCGCACGACCCGGGCGAGATCCGCGAAGGAGAGGTCGGCCCAGATGGGCCCGGCACGCCGGTAGCGGGCGGGGACGGGGTCGTCCTCGGCGTACCAGCCGACCCCGAAACCATCGGCGTTGACGGTGCCGTACCGCTGCCGGCGCGGTGCCCACGACTGCCGGTACAGACCGTGCTCCGGCTCCACGAGGAGCCGGCCGAGCGGCTGCTCGGGGCCCAGATAGGCGAGGTGACGGCACATCAGACGGCTCCCGCGGAACGGGCCGTGCGGAAGCCGGAGAAGATCTGCCGCCGGATCGGGTAGTCCCAGTTGCGGAACGTGCCCCGGCAGGCCACCGCGTCCACGGCGAACGATCCGCCGCGCAGCACCTTGTGGTCGGGGCCGAAGAACACCTCCGAGTACTCCTTGTACGGGAACGCCTGGAAGCCGGGGTAGGGCTCGAAGTCGCTCGCCGTCCACTCCCACACGTCACCGATCAACTGCCGTACGCCGAGCGGTGACTCGCCCTCCGGGTAGCTTCCGGCGGGGGCGGGGCGCAGATGGCGCTGGCCCAGGTTGGCGTGCTCGGGCGCCGGGTCGGCGTCGCCCCACGGGTAGCGCATCGAGCGGTCGCCGGCCGGGTCGTGGCGGGCCGCCTTCTCCCACTCCGCCTCGGTCGGCAGCCGCCGTCCGGCCCAGCGGGCGTAGGCGTCGGCCTCGTACCAGCACACGTGGACCACCGGCTCGTCGGGCGGTACGACCTCGGTGACGCCGAAGCGCCTGCGCAGCCACTGCCTGCCGTCGCGCTTCCAGAACAGCGGGGCGTGGATGGAGTGGGCGCGGATGTGCGCCCAGCCCGCCGGGGCCCACCAGCGCTCGTCGTCGTAGCCGCCGTCGTCGATGAACGCCTGGAACTCGGCGTTCGTCACCGGGGTCGTGTCGATGTAGAAGGCGTCCACCTCGCGCCGGTGCGCGGGGCGTTCGTTGTCCAGCGCCCACGGCTCGTCGGAGGTGCCCATGGTGAACGGGCCGCCGGGGACCAGGACTTCGGCCGGGCCGGTGAACAGCGGGGCCGGTGCCGGGTCCGGGGCGGTCAGGGCGGCGGGGCCCTTGCGGAGCTGATGGGTGATCAGCATGGTCTCGTCGTGCTGCTGTTCGTGCTGCGCGATCATCCCGAAGGCGAACCCGGCCTCGGTGAGCCGCGTCCCGTGCAGGGCGGCGCCCTCCAGGACGTCCAGGACCCGTCCGCGTACCTCCGCCGCGTAGCGCCGGGACTCGGCGGGCGAGAGCAGGGGCAGGGTGGGGCGTTCGGAGCGCGGGTGCTCGAAGGCGTCGTAGATGCCGTCGATCTCGGGCCGTATCGCCTCCTGCCCGGCGACGGTCCGCAGCAGCCACTGCTCCTCCTGGTTGCCGATGTGGGCGAGGTCCCACACGAGCGGCGACATCAGCGGCGAGTGCTGGGCGGTCAGGTCGGGGTCCTCGACGCAGCTCGTGAGGAGTGTCGTGCGGTCCCGGGCGGTGACCAGGGTGGTCACCGCCCGCTCGCGGAAGGCCTTGGGATCGACGGACAGGTCGGCGGTGGAGTCGGTCATGTGCGGCTTTCCTTCCCGAGCGAACCGTGCGTCCGGTCCAGCAGGTCGTCTGCGGGGCAGCGGCCCCGGATCACATAGCGGTGCAGATACGTTTCGACAGCGGCGGTGACCTCGGGTGTCGCGCCCAGTCGGGGCAGCGCCTCCAGGGCCGTCGAGAAGCACGCGATCGCGGCCTCGTGCAGCTCGGGGTCGGCCAGGCCGTGGCGGGCCGCGTCGGTCCACAGCGGATTGTGCGGAGCGGGCATCGACAGGGTGCGCTCGGCCAGCGGCTTCACCACCCGGTAGGCGGTCTCGGCCGCCTCCGGATCGTCGAACAGCGCCGCCGTCACGGCGAGCGGGACGATCCAGCCGTCCTCGCCGGGCTGCGCGTCGATCATGCGCAGTTCGAGATGGCCGCGCGGCCTGACCGGCGGGAACAGGGTCGACACGTGGTAGTCGAGATCCTCCCTGGTCGGCTGCCGGGGCACCCCCGACCTGACCCACTCCCGGAAGGTCAGCCCCTCCGGGACGTCCCAGGGGCCGTCGTCCCGCCGGATGCACATCACCGGCGCGTCCAGGACGTGCCGGGCCCAGGCGGTGCGCGGGTCGGTGTCCAGGGACGGACCGCCCGCCCGGCCCCTGCCGATCTGAGTCCACCGGAGCTGGCGGGTCGAGAGCCAGCCGGTGGGCTCGGAACCGGCGAGCGGGGAGTTGGCGAAGGCGGCCACCAGGACCGGGCCCACCTGGTGCGCCAGGCACCAGCGGCGTCCCAGGCCGAGGGGGCCGGGCTCCTCGTGGCCCGCGTCCAGGCACACCTGCACGGAGGCCGAGGTGCACATCATCGCCCGGCCCGCCGGGCCGGTGCGGTCCAGGCAGGTCTCCATGGCGTCGTAGCGCGGTTCCCGCAGGTATCTGCGGGGCGGGTGCCAGGGGTCGTGGCCGATGCCGACGAGGCCGAGGCCGTGCTCGGCGAGGGCCGCCCGGACGGCGGCGAGGTCGGCGGAGACGGTACCGATGCACTCCGTCAGGGAGTCGGCGGGCTGCGAGCTCAGCTCCAGCTGTCCGCCGGGTTCGACGGTGAGCGCCGACTTCAGGGGCACGGTCCGCAGTGCGGCGTAGGCCGCCGCGAGTCGTTCGGGTGTGACGGGGAGCCGCGGGTCGCGCAGCTCGTGGACGAGCCATTCCACTTCCACCCCGATGCGGCGGGGCGGGCCGGTCTTGAAGCAGATACCGCGTACGAGAGCTTCCAGCTCGGCCTCCGGTATGGCCGTACGGGGTTCCGTACAGTCGCTTACCGAGTCGGACATGTCGGGATCCTCCTTGGTGGCCCGGACAGGCAACTCGTCCCACCCAAGACCCTCGCGGCGCTTGGCACAAGGGGGCGTACCCGTACGTTCCGGACTGGTCACACTTCCTTCCCGGGTGCTGTGGGCACCCCGAAACCCTGTTGCACCGCAGGACCAGCATCGCTCACGATGCGTTCATGAGCACGACGGGGGAGACCGCGCGGCGTGCGGTCATGGCGCTCACGGGGGTGGCGCCATGAGCGCACGCCTGCGCGGGATCGCACAGGAGACGGAAGAGATCGTCGCGGCGGGGCGCTACCGCGCGCCGGACGGCCGCGAGGTCTCCATTGCCGCCGAGATCGAGGCGGCGCGCGCCGGGACGCGGATGTACGGGCCGGGACCCGTGGAGGTGCCCGCCTTCACCGTCGCGGACACGGTCGGCGAGGTCGCGGTCGGCGCGGTCACCGTCGTCGAGGTCACGGGGGAGAGCAGTCTGGAGGCGGCCCGTCGGCTCGGCGGCCGGACGGCCGTGCTGAACTTCGCCTCGGCGCGCAATCCGGGCGGCGGCTATCTGAACGGCGCCCAGGCCCAGGAAGAGGCCCTGTGCCGGGCCTCCGCGCTGTACACCTGCCAGCTCCGGGCCCGCGAGTTCTACGACCACCACCGGGCCCACCGCGACCCGTTCTACACGGACCGGGTGATCCACTCGCCGGCCGTACCGGTGTTCCGCGACGATCGCGGCCGGCTGCTGGAGTCGGCGTACCCCGTGGGGTTCCTGACGGCGGCCGCCCCCAACGCCGGGGTGGTGCGGCGCACGGCGCCCGAGCGGGCCGCCGAGCTGCCGCGGGCCCTCGCGACGCGCGCCGAGCAGGTGCTGTCGGTGGCCGTGACGGAGGGCTACCGGCGACTGGTGCTCGGCGCCTGGGGCTGCGGTGTCTTCCAGAACGACCCCGCGCAGGTGGCGGGCGCGTTCCGCACCCTCCTCGGACCCGACGGCCGGTTTGCCGGCGCCTTCGAGCACGTGGTGTTCGGGGTGCTGGACCGGACGCGGGGGGCGGTGGTGCGGGGGGCGTTCGAGCGGGCGTTTCCGGTGGGGGGTCTGCTTTCCAGGGGTTAGGGGTCGGTGGGGGCGGGCTTTCAGGGGTTAGGTGCCGGTCGAGGTCGGCTTTCATGGTTAGGCCCCGGTCCCGGTCCCGATCGGGCTTCGAGGGGCGGGCTCGGGGTGGGTCGGGTCCGAGGGCCCGCTCCTGGTGGGGGGCCGACCTTCGATGGGTCGCCTGTCGGGTGGTGTTCCTGGCGGGGGGTTCGCGGTCCGAGGGGGTTGGCGGTCCGGTTGGCTTGCCTGCCGGGCTTGTGTGTCCGCCGGCCGTCGGACGATGCTCCCGGCCGGGCTCCCGTGTCCGCCGGTCGGTGGACGATGTTCCCGGCCGGGTTTCCGTATCCGCAGGGCCAGTCGGCGGGGGGTGTTCCCGGTTCGGAGGGGGATCGCCGTCAGGTCCAGCCGTACCGCTCGTGCAGCCGCTGCCTGACCAGGTTGAACCGCCCGCGGTCCAGTGCGCACGCCTCCCGGCGCATGCCCTCCTCGTGGAGGCGCAGGACGCGGTCGACGGCCACCCAGGAGTCCCGGCCGGTCCGGTCCCAGGGCCCGCTGCCGATCGCGACCCACTCCCGGTCCCCGTCGTGCCGCTTGCTCGACAGTTGCACGGCGAGGAACGTGCCGGCCGCCTCCCGGGCGACCACGAGCACCGGGCGGTCCTTGCCGCGCCCGTCGTTCTCCTCGAAGGGCACCCAGGTCCACACGATCTCGCCGGGGTCGGGGTCGCCGTCACGCGCGGGTGAGTACTCGGTGCGCACCCGGCCCACCTCGCGCGGGTCGGCCTCGATGGTGGCGGTGGCGCCGAAGCGGCCGGGGACGTTCTCGTCGGTGTCATGGATAGACGCAGTCACGAGGGCACCTTATGGCGTCGGCCCGACCGGGCGAGTAGTACGGTCTGTCGGATGGACGAAGCGGCGGGCGCGATCACCTTCGTGTGGCTCGGGATGGTGCTGGCGATCTCCTTCCTGGAGGCGCCGCTGAAGTTCCGCGCGCCGGGAGTGACGATCCAAGTCGGCCTGGGCATCGGCCGCTTGGTCTTCCGGGCCCTGAACCTGGTGGAGAGCGTCCTGGCCGCCGCGGTGGTCGTGCTGGTCGCCGTCGGTGACGCACCGGCCCGGGTGATCGCGTGGACCGTGGCGGTGACGGTCCTGCTCGTCGGTCAGCTCGCGGTGGTCCGCCCCCGGTTGAACCGCCGCTCCGACCGCGTCCTGGCCGGCGAGGGTCTGCCCCGCTCGCGCGGTCACCTCGTCTACATCGCCTTGGAGATCGCGAAGGTCGTCGCCCTGATGGGGTCGGGCGTCACGCTGCTCGCAAGCTGAACGCGGGGTGAACGAGCGATCCCCTCAGCGCACGCACGCGAACGCAGGCGATCCGGGGCCCTCACCGAGGGCCCCGGACCACCCGCCCCTCACTCCTGCACCGGCACCTTCTGGCCGGGCGGCGGTGCGGCGACCCCGTTGAGCGAGGTCGGGCCCGGCGTCTGCCCGTTCTGGTTCATCGACGCCAGCAGCTGACGGGCCAGCCCCAGCCCGGTGCCGCCCATCGTGAGCGCCTTGGCGAGCATGTCCGCCATGCCGTCGGCGCCGTTGAGCACCACCATGTTGTCGACGCTGCCGAACGCGGACGCGCCCGCCTTGACGATCTCCGGCCAGTTCTCGGCGAGTTGCTGGGCGACGACCGCCTCCTGGTTCTCGGCGAGGGCTGCGGCACGGGCCTTGATGGCCTCCGCCTCCGCGAGCCCCTTCGCCTTCGCGGCCTCCGCCTCGGCCAGACCCCTGGCCTGGGCCGCGGCCGCCTCCGCCTCACCGGTCGCACGGGTCGACGCGGCCACGGCCGTACCGCGGGCCTTCGTCGCCTCGGCCTCGGCACCCGCGGCCGTCTTGACCCGCGTGGCCTCGGCGGCCGCGGCGAGCTCGGTCTCCTTCGCCTTGGCCTCGGCGGCGGAGATCCGCGCGTCGCGCTCCGCCTCGGCGAGCGTGCGCTTCTCGTAGGCCTTGGCGTCCGCCGGCTTGCGGACGTCGGCCTGGAGTTGCTGTTCACGCCGGTGCGCCTCGAGTTCGGCGACCCGGGTCTCCTGGACGACGACTTCCTGCCGGGCCCCGGCGTCCGCGAGCGGACCGGCCTGACGCGCCTTCGCGGCCGCCTTGTCCCGCTCGGCCTGGTAGCCGGCCTGGAGGATCTCGCTGTCCCGCGTGGCCTCCGCCATCCGAGCGAACGACTGCTGTTCGGCCTCGGTGGCCAGCCGGTTCGCCTCGGCCTGTGCGATGCGCGCGTCCCGCTGGACGGCCGCCGCGTGCGGCATCGCCAGGTTCTGGATGTACCCGGTCGGGTCCTCGATCTCGTGGATCTGCAGGGAGTCGACGATGAGCCCCAGCTTCTCCATCTCGGTGCCGCAGGCGGCCCGGGTCTGCCCGGTGAGCTTCTCCCGGTCGCGGATCATGTCCTCGACGGTCAACCCGCCGACGATGGAACGGAGATGGCCGGCGAACACGTTGTGCACCCGCTCGGACATCAGCTTCTGCTGGTCGAGGAACCGGCGACCGGCGTTGGCGATCGACACGAAGTCGTCGCCGACCTTGAAGATGACCACGCCCCGCACCTTGAGCGGGATGCCCTGGTGGGTCACGCAGTCCACCTGCAGTTCGGTCTCGTTCAGGTCGAGCGAGAGCTTGCGCACCGCCTGCACCCCGGGCAGCACCAGCGTGCCGCGCCCCGTGACGATGCGGAACCCCATGCCCTCCTCGAGGCCCTCGGTCCTGTGCTTGGACCCGGAGATGATCAGTGCCTCGTTGGGTTCCGCGACCCGCCACATCATCTTGAACAGACCGATCAGAACGGCGACGGCACCTACGGCCACCCCCGCAACGACGCCGACAACCATCGGCATACGCCCCCTTTGCATGGTGCCCTTTCGGCACCGAACGAAGGGAGTGTGCGCCTGTTCCCGGCCCGGGTGAAGACGCGGGCGAATCCTTGTCGAAACCTTGATGCACGCGCCTCTCACCTGCGCGTGAACGGGCTCAACTGTCGTACGCCGCCTGCACGTAGACCGTCCTCGGCGGCAGGTACTCGACCACCATCACCACGGTGCCCCGCTCGATCCGGTCGGTGCCGGAGGCCGGGTAGGCGAGGAAGTGCTCGGCGCCGCCCCGCACCCGGACGATCACCTCGCCGACGAGCCCGGGCCCGATCGTCCCGGTGACCCGCCCCATGAGCCCGACCATCGACGCGTCGTCCATGGTCACAGCGTACGGGCCGGGTTGCTCACGCGGCCGGCGAATCCGCGGGGACATGCGGCCAGAGCTCGTGCCAGCGCAGTTCGGCCTCCAGCTGCGAGGCGAGCGACAGCAGGAGCGGCTCGCTGTTCGCGGGACCGAGCAACTGGGCGCCGACGGGCAGTCCGCCCGCGACGAACCCCGCGGGCACGTTGACCCCGGGCCACCCCAGTACGTTCCAGGGCCAGGCGTACGGACAGGCCGCGATCATCGCGCGGTCGGTGGCCAGCCCGCCCAGCTTCAGCATCGCCCCGACGCGCGGCGGGGGCGCGGCCGTCGTCGGGGCGAGGACGACGTCGTACGACGTGAAGAACTTGCCGATACGGCGGTGCAGGAGCGCCTCCGCGCGCCGCGCCGCCCGGAGCGGGACCCCGCCGAGCAGTCCGCCGAGCCTGGCCGCGTCCCGGGTGCGGCGGTCCAGGAGCGCCGGGAAGGGAGCCTCCCGCACCCGCTCGGCGAGACCGACGGTGGCGCGCGGGACGAAGGTGAGCCCGATCTGGCCGTACGGCGGATCCGCCTCTTCGACGATGTGCCCCAAGTCGCCCAGCTTCTCGGCGAGTTCGACGACCCGTGCGCGTACCTCCGGCTGGAGCCGGGCGGGCAGCGCGGTGAACGGCGGCTTCAGGGCGAGCGCGATCCGCAGCCGGCCGGGGTCCCGGCCGACCGCCGCCGAGGCGTCCACGGCGGGCGGGCGGTGCGGGTCCAGCACGTGGTTGCCGGCGGCCGCGTCGAGGAGGAGGGCCGCGTCGGCGACCGTGCGGGCGAGCGTGCCGTTGACGGTGATGCCCTGGAAGGACTCGCCGCGGGGCCAGGTGGAGATGCGGCCGCGCTGCGGTTTGACGCCGACGAGGTGGGTCCAGGAGGCGGGGATGCGCACCGATCCGGCCCCGTCCGAGCCCAGTGCGGCGGGCACGAGACCGGCGGCGACGGCCGCGGCGGACCCGCCGGACGAGCCGCCCGGTGTGTGTTCCGGGCTCCACGGGTTGCGGGTCGCGCCGAAGGCCGGTCCCTCGGTGAACGGCCACTGCCCGAACTCGCAGGTGTTGGTCTTCCCGACGATCACGGCCCCGGCCGCGCGCAGCCGTCGTACCGCCTCGCCGTCCCTGGCGGCGGCCGGGAACTCGCCCGCGCAGCCGAACGCGGTCGGCTCACCGGCCACGTCCATGTCGTCCTTGACGGCGACCGGCACGCCGAGCAGCGGTCTGCGTACTCCGGCGGCCAGTTGGGCGTCCGCGTCCGCGGCCTCGGCGAGGGCGGCTTCGGCCCGTACGATCCGGAAGGCGTTGAGGGTGCCCTGGCTGCCGTGGATCCGCGCGAGGGTCCGCTCGACGAGCGCCGCGGAGGTGATCGTGCCGTCGGCCAGCGCACGGGCGGTCTCCGTCAGACCCGCGGAGCGGTCGTGCGTCATACGGTCCACCTTCGGTACGACGTTTGCCTACCGCACGGTAACCCCGGAAAGCGCTTCGCTGGAACGACCCTGGCGGCAGTGGCGGTTCGGGCGCACACCACAGCCGCCTCGCGGTGCTCACGAGGTCCTGCGCAAAGCATTGACGCGTGCAGGTCACAGCCTTACCTTCTGATCGACTTCCCGAACCTCGTTCGGTATTTCGGACAAGCGGAGCCGCGTTGTCCGTGTCCTTGCCCCAGGGAGAGCCGCCGTGACCTCACGACCCCCCACGCCGTCCCGTCGCACCCTGCTGCGCGCGATGGCGGCCCTGCCCGCCTCCGCCGTCCTGCTGGGCGAACTGCCCGGCGCGGCCCTCGCCGCCGCCCCGCCGGGCGGTTCCGCGACCCGCTACACGATCGTGCCGTTCCTCAACAGCAACGACGGCACCGTGAACGTCTACCAGTCCGACGACGCCACGGACTTCCGGCTGCTCAAGTCCTCCGCCTACACCCCGCCCGGCAACAGGATCCGCGACGCGAGCGTCCTCAAGCACACCGACGGCTGGTACTACCTCACGTACACGACCCACACCTGGCAGGACGTCAGCACCACGATCGGCTTCGCCCGCAGCTCCGACCGGGTCAACTGGACCTTCCTGTATGACTGTCCGGTCCCGATCGCCGACCTCTCCCGCGCCTGGGCGCCGGAGTGGTTCGTCGACAGCGACGGCAGTGTGAACGTCATCGTGTCCTGCTCGGTCGCCGGCAACGAGTGGATCTTCACCCCCTACCGCCTGAAGGCGACCAACTCGGCTCTGACGGCGTGGAGTTCACCCGTCGCCCTGGCCGGGATCGGCGCGAACCACATCGACACGTACCTCGTGCGGACCGGCTCGACGTACCACGCCTTCACGAAGAACGAGACGACCAAGTACATCGAGTACGCGACGGCGTCGTCCCTGACCGGCCCCTACACGATCTCCAGGACCGGCGACTGGGCGGGTTGGGGCAGCTACCGCGAGGGCCCGTCCGTGATCCAGCTCGACAACGGCGGCTGGCGGATCTTCTTCGACGGCTACGGCGACGGCAACTACTACTACAGCGACAGCTACGACTCCTTCGCGACCTGGTCCGCGCCGGCCGCGCTGCCGGTGGTCTCCGGCACCGCGCGCCACTTCACGGTCGTCAAGGAGACGGTGTCCGGCGGCCCCTCGCTCGCGAGGAACGTCACCCGCTCCTTCCAGTCCGCCAACTACCCGTCCCGGTACTGGCAGGCGCAGTCCTCACTGCTCAACCTCCCGGTGGTGTCCGGCTCCAGCACCGCCGCCGAGAAGACTGCCGCCACCTTCACGGTCGTCGCGGGCCTCGCCGACGCCAACGCCTACTCCTTCCGCGACTCCTCCGGCAAGTACCTGCGCCACTGGGACTTCCGCGGTCGTTTCGACGTCAACGACGGCACGTCGACCTTCGCCAAGGACGCGACGTTCATCGCCCGCACGGGTTCGTCCTCGGGCGCGATCCGCTGGGAGTCGTACAACTATCCCGGCTATTACCTGCGCCACTACAACTACCAGCTCCGGGTGGAGCGGACGACGGGGACGGAGCTGTTCCGACAGGACAGCTCGTTCGTGCCGGTGGCTGCCTGGGGCTGAGCTACGGAGTCGGCTCCACCGTGATGTGCGGGGACAGCGCGCGGAGGAAGCCGGGCGCTTCGAACATCGCACCGGCGGAGGCGACGCCCACCGTCCTGGTCCGGCCCGTGAGGAGGCGGTGGACCGCTTCGACCGCGAGCGGCGCGGTGACGGCGTAGATGTCCTGGCCGCGGGCCACGGCGCGCCGTTCGGTGCCGCCCCGGCGTACGACGACGTCGACGAGGAAGGTCTGTGCGGAGCGCCCCTGTTCGTCGACCGCGGCGGGAGCCGGTGTGGCCGGGGACGACACGCCCCTGGCCGCTTCGGCGGTCATGTACGTGCGCACTTCGGGGACGGAGAGATGACTGGGGAGGGTGACGACGTCGGCCATGGTGAACTCGCCGATGACGTCCCGTGCCCCCAACGGGTCCGGGAAGGGCCACCGCAGGGTGGGCGGGTCGTCGCTGTGGTACTCCAGTCGCCCCTTCGTGAAGCGGACACGGCGGCCGTCTCGCCGCTCGGCGGAGACCCTGCCCGCGGCGCGTGTTCCGTCCGTGGGGGCCCAGTCGCTGAGGCCGTACGCGATGTGCGCCTCGTCCGCCTCGGTCCAGTCGCCCATCGTCGCGGTGGCCATCAGGTCGCCGAGGCCGCCGAAGAAGGCCATCGCCGGCACGATCGCCGCCCCCTCCGCGCGCGCCCGGTCCGCGAACCGCGCGAACGTGTCGGCGTTGGCCTCGATCTCGGCAGCCACGTCGACGTAGGGGATCCGGGCCCGCAGGGCCGCCTCGATCACCGGGGCGGCCGTCGTGGCGAAGGGCCCGGCGGAGTTCACGACGGCTGCCGCACCGGCCAGGGCGTGATCGAGCGCGGCCGGGTCGTCGACCGCGGCGGGACGGACCTCGAGTCCGGGGTGCTCGTCCGCCAGAGCCTTCAGCTTGTGGGCGTCGCGCCCGGACAGGACCGGAACGAATCCGCGCTCCCGCAGGTGTGCCACCACGAACCGGCCGGTGTGCCCGTACGCCCCGTACACCGTCACCGTCTGCCCCGTCGCCATGCCTTCTCCCCGTGCCGGAATCGATCAACGACGACGATCCTCGCGTGCTGGAGGGCGCGACCGTGAGTGTCCGGAACGACATCTCCCGTACAATTACGGACATGGGAACTGTCGCGTTGGCCGTCACCGAAGGGATGCTGCACTTCGAACTGTCCGTGGCCCACGAGGTCTTCGGCTCCGCCCCGGACGCGGTCACCGTCCCCTGGTACGACATCTCGGTCTGCGGACCGGGCCCGGTCCGCTTCGGCCGGTTCCGGCTGGAGCCCGACCACGGCCTGGACCGGCTCCGGGACGCCGACACCGTGATCGTCCCCGGCTGGGCCGACATCGACGTGGCGCCGCCCGCCGAACTGGTGGACGCGGTACGCGCGGCCCACGACGCGGGTGCTCGCGTGGTCTCCCTGTGCACGGGCGCGTTCGTGCTGGCGGCCGCGGGCCTGCTGAACGGCAGGCGGGCCACCACCCATTGGGCGCACACCGACGTCCTGGCCGCCCGCTACCCCGAGGTGGAGGTCGACCCGGACGTCCTGTACGTGGACAACGGCAGCGTGCTCACCTCCGCGGGCAAGGCAGCCGCGCTCGACCTGTGCCTGCACCTCGTCCGCCTCGACCACGGCTCGTCGATCGCCAACACGGTCGCCCGCCGCCTCGTCGTACCACCGCACCGGGCCGGTGGCCAGGCCCAGTTCGTCACCGCTCCGGTACCCGCCCGGGACGACCACCCGCTCGCCGCCCTGCTCCCCTGGATCATCGAGCGGCTCGACCAGCCGCTGACCGTGGCGGACCTCGCCCGCCACGCCCGGATGAGCGCACGCCATCTGGGCCGCCACTTCCACGCGGCGACCGGCACCACCCCCTTGCAGTGGCTGCTGGCCCAACGGCTGCGCCGCGCCCAGGAGTTGCTGGAGAACACCGACGAGAGCATCGACACCATCGCGGCGGCCACCGGCATGGGCACGGCCACCACACTGCGCCGCCACTTCCACCGCACCCTCGGCGTCCCCCCGGACACCTACCGCCGCACCTTCCGCTCCCGGCCCCGTCCTCTGCCTGACTCGGTCACCGGCCAGGGGTGACAGGGCCGTTCACGGGAGTGAGACACGGCATCCGGACCGTCGGCGCCGACAACGCCGGCGGCGCACGCACCCCGCGGAACGGCCGCCCCGCCGCTCGATGACCTCGTCCACCAGGAACCAGCGGCATCCGGATCGAAGCCCCCCGTCCCAGGGCGCCGCCCGATCCACCTCCCGCCGATGCCGCTCGGCGGTTGCACAAGGGCGCGTCGCCCGTGTCAGCGGCCCTCCAGAGCCGTCCCCGTCTCCTCCGCCAGCGCTTCCAGCAGACGGTCCTGGAACTCCTCGTCGTGCACGGCGGGATGCGGGTCCTGTGTCTGCTGGTGGTACCAGTACCCGCCCGTGGTCAGCGCAGCCGGCTCGTCGCTCGTCGCGAGCCACTCCTGGGTCCGGTGACCGAGCTCCAGATCGTCCGGAGCGTTCGGTCCGCCCATCTTCGTGGGCACCCAACCGGGATCCACGGCATTGCTCAGCACACCGGGGCGCAGCCGGGCCACCGCCGCCGCGAGCGCGGTGACGAACAGCTTGCTGTCGGCGTACGACCCGGCGCTCCCTCCCCGCCAGTCCACCCCGGTGAGGGAGGGGCGCCCACCGAAGTGCGAGCCGCTGCTCAGGTACACCAGCCGGCGGGGCCCGGGGAGCAGGGCGGTGAGCAGGTACGGCGCGACGACGTTGACCGGCATCACGGCCGGACCGCTCCACACCCCGGCGTTGTGGACGACCGCGTCGAGCGGCTCCGCGTCACTGAGCCCGGCCGCGATCCGCCGTACGGCGTCGCGTTCCACGAAGTCACCCACCACGACGTGGGCCCCGCGAGCGGCCAGGGCGTCGAGGGCCGCCGCCCGCTGCCGGTTGCGCGCGTGCACGACGACGTCGTGTCCCGCGGACAGGAACGCGTCCGCCGCGGCACGTCCGAGTCCGTCCGCGGACCCGGTCACCAGAATCCGGCTCAAGACCGCACCGCCTCCCGATCGATCGACTCCCTCAAGTGAACCCCTTCGCCGTCCGGCCGGTCAGGCGTGCGAGAGGGCGAAGGAGACCAGGAAGCCGCTCACGGTGATCAGGCCGATGGCCAGGTGGGCGTCCTCGAACGCCTCGGGGATCATCGTGTCGGCGATCATGGCGAGGATCGCACCCGCCGCCACGGCGGTCACCGTGGCGATCAGGGCGGGGGAGAAGGAGCCGACCACCGTGTAGCCGAGGACGGCCGACACGGTGCTCGCGGCGGCGATCGCGGCCCACACACCGAAGACGTACCTCTTGGTGCGGCCTGCCTTCTTCATCCCGGCCGAACTGGACAGCCCCTCGGGCACGTTGCTGATGAACACCGCCGCCACGGTCACCAGGCTGACCGCGCCGCCGTCGAGCAGGCTGACGCCGATCACCGCGGACTCCGGCACGCCGTCGAGCAGGGCGCCGAGCGCGAGTGCCGTCCCGGATCCGCCCTGCTGGGCCTCCGAGGGCTGTGCCGCCGACTGCCGGTGACCGGAGCGCTTGCGGTGCCGGGCACCCCGGCGGGCCAGCCACACGTTGCCCGCCGTGTAGGCCACGGCGCCGATCAGGGTGCCGAGGGCCGCGGGAGCGAGTCCGGCCTGGTCGTACGCCTCCCCGACCAGTTCGAAGGAGACCGCCGACAACAGCACCCCGGCGCCGAAGGCCATCACGGTCGCGATCACCTTCTGCGGCACCCGCACGCCGTACCCCAGCGCGGCACCGAGCAGCAGCGCCGAGCCCGCCACCAGCCCCCACAGCCCAGCCTGTACCACTTCAGCCATGCCGACGCGTCTACCCGGGATGGATGTGGATCAACACGTTCCGCCCGTCCGCTGAGCTCTGAGCGCTCTCGGCCACGTGTTTGACCAGGCAAGACGGCCGAATCAGGTGATGCTGCGCAGATGCGGGGAAGAAGTTGCGGCAACCGATGGGAGGTTGCTGTGGAGGGTGGAGATCTGGAACTGGGCGAGCTGCTGGCCGCTGCGGAAGCGGCCCCGCCCAGTGAGTCCGTGGACGTGGTGGCACGCGACCTGCAGAAGAGGCTCGGCGCGGAGCGCGTGTCGTTCCTCTTCGTCGACCTCATCGGGCAGCGGCTGGTACGGCTCACCGCGGCCGACTCCGACGCCGCGGAGCATGCCGGGCCGATCGACCTGCACGGCAGCGTCTACGACCGCGTACTGCGCAGCCAGCGCCAGCACACGGAAGCGGACGGCCAGGGCGGGATGCGCGTCATCACCCCGGTCACCAACCGCGGCGACTGCCTCGGCGTCCTGGAGGTGACCTTGCAGGCCGCCGACGACACCGTCCTCGGGCAGGTCCGTGACGCGGCCCACGCGCTGGCGTACATCATCGTCACGGACGGACGCTTCACCGACCTGTACCACCTGGGCCGGCGCACCACCGAGACCAGCCTGGCAGCGGAGATCCAGCACCAGCTCCTTCCCTCGGCGCCCTGCTGCGAGGCGGCCCAGTTCACCCTCGCCGCCGGGCTGGTGCCGGCGGACGACATCGGCGGGGACACCTACGACTACACCCTCGAACGCGACACCCTGCATCTGTCGATCACCGACGCGATGGGCCACGACACCAACTCCGCGCTGCTGGCCACCCTGCTGGTCGGCGCGCTGCGGCAGGCGCGCCGCAGCGGCTGTGACGCCCTCCGCCAGGCCGACCGCGCCCACCAGGCCCTGCTGACCCACAGCCGCGGACTGGCCACCGGGCAGTTGCTCTGCGTCGACCTGGGGACGGGGCTGTGCGAACTGGTCAACGCCGGCCACCCCTGGCCGCTGCGGCTGCGCGACGGCACCGTCGAAGAGGTCAGGCTCGCGGTCAACCTGCCCTTCGGCGTGGTGGCGCCCGGCTCCTACCGGCTCCAGGAACTGCAACTGCGGCCCGGGGACCGGCTGATCCTGCTCACCGACGGGATGCTGGAACGCGGTGCCGCGACGGCCGACCTGACCTCCGTCATCCATGACACCGCCGCCCTGCATCCGCGGGAAGCCGTCCGGGCCCTGACCGGGGCGGTGCTCGACGCCTGCCACGGCAGCCTCAGGGACGACGCCACGGTCATGGTCCTGGACTGGCACGGCGATCGCGGCCGGGCCGCCGAAGCCGCCCCGGGGTCAGCGGGCTGACCCCGGGGCGGGGAGAGATCGGCGGGACGCCTCGCATGGTTCCTCGCCGCCTACGGTCGGCGAAGGACCTCCGTGTCCGTGCCCGGGTCGAGTGCCTGCTCCAGCGTGGGACGGCAGGGGATGACGGAGTCCAGGCCGACGAGTTGGACGACCCGCATCACCGGCTCCTGCGCGGCGGCCAGACGCAGCCATCCCCCGGCCGCGCCGACCTGGTGGTGGACGTGGACGAAGACGTTGATGCCGGTGGAGTCCAGGAAGGTCACCCCGCTGAGGTCCGCCACGACACGCGGTGGCGGACCGTCGTCGTCGAGGTCCTGGGGCAGCAGTGCGGTCGCCAGCACGTCCTTGACATCGTGGTCGATGTCCCCGCGCAGCGTCACCACACGGATGCCGTCGACAGTGGAGTGCGCGACGGACAGCCGTTCTGGTCGTCCTGTGGGTGATATGTCGGTCACCGTTCCTCACCTGAGATGGGGCTGCGGGGGGCAGCGTCAGCGGATGATTGTGCCGCACCAGGCCCCCTGGTTGCACCAGACCGACTCTGTTCGAACATGGCCTCGGGCGGGAATAGCAATGGACCCGGCGGGCACTCGCGCGGAGACGAGGAGGACAGGGCTGATGCTGGTGGGTTCGCCATCCGAGGACGGGGACTGTACGGAGCACGCTGCCCACCCGAGGCGGGCCGGCTTCGCGCTGACCGGGGACGAGGGGTGCATCGCGCGGGCCCGGCGGCACGCCGCCGACTTCCTCTCCCGGCTCCGGGACAGGCAAGGCCTGGGCGTCTCCGCGAGCACCGTGGGGACGGTCCAGCTCATCGTGAGCGAGCTGGTCACCAACGCCCTCAAGTACGCCCCCGGACCCGTCCGCATGGAGCTGCGCGTCACCGGCGCGGGTGTGGAGGTCGTCGTCGAGGACAGCAACCCCGCCCTGCCCGCGGCGCACCCCACCGACCCGGACCGCGTCGGCAGGCACGGCCTGGAGATCGTCCGGGCCGTCACCGAGGAGCTCGACATCCAGCGGCTGGCACCCGGCAAGCGCATCACCGCCCGCATCGCCCTGGCCGGCCTCTGCTGAAGCCGCCTCCGGCGCACCTCGCCCGCGGGTGGGCCGGGCGCGGCGTCGCACCCCGGTCGTACGTCACCCGGTGGGTCCGCAACGCAGGACGGCCGCCTTGTCGCGTACGTCGACGGCCTTCAGGCCCATGACGTCGTCGACGGTTGCGGCCGGCCCCCCGCACCGCCCCCGGAACAGCCCGGGACGCTGTGGCTCGATCTCGTCAGCGGGGCGACCAAGTCGTCCACCGCAGCCGTCGCTCCATGTCTCTTCTTCCACGCGTCATGACGGCCCTCGAACTCCCACCGCCCGCCTCGTCGGCAGGCCGCCGCCCGGACCCCGTCGCCTGCCCCGGTCCACACGGAAGCGTGCACCCACGCGCGTCCCCACCACCCCGGCGGGGGAGAATGAGGCCCGTACCCCAACGGTCGACCCT
Organism: Streptomyces sp. NPDC091972; assembly: GCF_044756385.1. Lineage (NCBI taxonomy): Bacteria > Bacillati > Actinomycetota > Actinomycetes > Kitasatosporales > Streptomycetaceae > Streptomyces > Streptomyces sp. NPDC091972. Next base: position 555,390 of record NZ_JBIVSV010000001.1, read on the forward strand.
TGCGGAGGAGCGGGTAAATGCAGAACGCGCGAGCGGGGCAGGTCGCCGGGCCCGATGACCTCATCGACGTGGCCCGTCTGGTCACGGCGTACTACACGCTGCACCCCGACCCGGCCGAACCGGGACAGCGGGTGGCCTTCGGCACCTCGGGACACCGCGGTTCGTCCCTCGTGGCGGCCTTCAACGAGGACCACATCGCGGCCACCAGCCAGGCCATCTGCGAGTACCGGGCCGCCCAGGGCACCGACGGTCCCCTCTTCCTGGGCGCCGACACCCACGCCCTGTCGGAACCCGCGCGGATCACGGCGCTGGAGGTGTTCGCGGCCAACGACGTGACCGTCCTCATCGACCAGGCGGACGGCTACACGCCCACCCCGGCCGTCTCGCACGCCATCCTCACCCACAACCGGCAGCGGACCTCCGCGCTCGCCGACGGGGTCGTCGTCACCCCCTCGCACAACCCGCCCGCCGACGGCGGCTTCAAGTACAACCCGCCGAGCGGCGGCCCCGCCGGTTCCGAGGCGACCTCCTGGATCCAGGACCGCGCCAACGAGATCATCGCCGGTGGTCTGAAGGACGTACGGCGCATCCCGTACAGCCGCGCCCTGGCCGCCCCCGGCACCGGTCGCCACGACTTCCTCGGCGCCTACGTGGCCGACCTTCCGGACGTCCTGGACCTGGACGCGATCCGGTCCGCCGGGGTGCGCATCGGCGCCGACCCGCTCGGCGGCGCCTCGGTCGCCTACTGGGGCCGGATCGCCGAGGAGCACCGGCTCGACCTCACGGTGGTCAACCCGCTCACCGACCCCACCTGGCGCTTCATGACGCTGGACTGGGACGGCAAGATCCGCATGGACTGCTCGTCGCCGTACGCCATGGCCTCGCTCATCGAGCGGCGCGACCGCTTCGACATCGCCACCGGCAACGACGCCGACGCCGACCGGCACGGCATCGTCACACCGGACGCGGGCCTGATGAACCCCAACCACTACCTGGCCGTGGCCATCTCGTACCTGTACTCGCACCGCGAGCAGTGGCCCTCGGGAGCCGGGATCGGCAAGACCCTCGTGTCGTCCAGCATGATCGACCGGGTTGCGGCGGACCTCGGCCGGCCCCTGGTCGAGGTGCCCGTCGGCTTCAAGTGGTTCGTGGACGGCCTGTCCGACGGCAGCATCGGCTTCGGCGGCGAGGAATCGGCCGGCGCGTCCTTCCTGCGCCGCGACGGCTCGGTGTGGACCACCGACAAGGACGGCATCATCCTGGCCCTGCTCGCCTCCGAGATCACGGCGGTCACCGGCAAGACCCCGTCGCAGCACTACGCCGGGCTCACCGACCGCTTCGGCGCCCCCGCCTACGCACGCGTCGACGCCCCGGCCACCCGCGAGGAGAAGGCCCTGCTCGCCAAGCTGTCCCCGAGCCAGGTCACCGCCGACACCCTCGCCGGCGAGCCGGTCACCGAGGTCCTCACCGAAGCCCCGGGCAACGGCGCCGCCCTCGGCGGCATCAAGGTGGCCACCGCCAACGCCTGGTTCGCCGCCCGCCCCTCGGGGACCGAGGACGTCTACAAGATCTACGGGGAGTCCTTCCTCGGCCCGGACCACCTGAGCCAGGTCCAGGAGGAGGCCAGGTCCGTGGTGCTGTCCGCGCTGAAGGCCTGACCCGGCGCTCGCCCCCGGCCCGTGGCCGTGACCCGGTCACGGCCGCGGGCCTGTCCGAGCCCTCTCTGTGACGGATCCCTCACCGCGCCCCTCGCGGAAACGGTCGCCGTACCCCTCACCAGGGACGATCGTGGGCGGCATGAACGATCGCGACGAGGCGACGCACGACGAGGCCGAAGAGGTCCGCCGCTTCTGGGGCCGGCTCGGTCTGCCGGGCCTGATCGACGTACACACCCACTTCATGCCCGAGCGGGTCCTGCACAAGGTCTGGGAGTACTTCGACAGCAACGGGCCGCTGATCGGCGGGCTGGGCTGGCCGATCACGTACCGGAAGGCGGAGGACGAGAGAACGGCCCTGCTGCGCGGGTTCGGCGTCAGGGCCTTCACCGCGATGCTCTACCCCCACAAGCCCGGCATGGCCAGGTGGCTGAACGGATGGGCGGCCGACTTCGCCCGCCGCACCCCCGACTGCCTGCACACCGCCACCCTCTACCCCGAGCCGGACGTCGAGACGTACGTGCGGGAGGCCGTCGAAGCGGGGGCGCGGGTCTTCAAGGCGCACGTCCAGGTCGGCGGCTACGACCCGGCCGACGACCTCCTCCAGAGGGCCTGGGGGCTGCTGGCCGAGGCGGGCGTCCCCGTGGTGATCCACTGCGGCTCCGGACCCGCGCCCGGCAAGCACACCGGCCCCGAGCCGATCGGGCGGGTCCTGGCCCGGCACCCGGGGCTGCGGCTGATCGTCGCGCACATGGGGATGCCGGAGTACGAGGAGTTCTTCGACCTCGCCGAGCGGTACGACCAGGTGCGGCTGGACACGACCATGGCGTTCACCGACTTCACCGAGGACTTCATGCCGTTCCCGCGCCGCGCGCTGCCCCGGCTCGCCGCCCTCGGCGACCGTGTCCTGCTGGGCTCCGACTTCCCCAGCATCCCCTACCCCTACCTGCACCAGCTCCACGCCCTGGAACGCCTGGACCTGGGACCGGAGTGGCTGCGGGCGGTCTGCCACGACAACGCGAGCAGGCTGTTCGACGTGTGACACCGCCGGCTGACCCGTGCGCGCGCCGGCGGCCCTGGGATGGGAGGAAGGGCCGCCGCGACCTCCCCAGGTGAGACGGCCCTTCCTCCGGGTAAGCATCGACTCTGCTACCCCGAAGATCCGGACTCATGCCCGATCTTTCCGGGAGGGCCCAGCGGGCGCCCGTCTCGTGGGCCGCCCGCGTCAGTTGATGCAGAGCAGGTTGAGCACGCACAGCCCCGACGGGTCGGTCGCGGACGACGAGGAGCTGCCCGTCTGCGAGGACTGCGAGCTGTCCCCGCCCGTGCTCGTGCCGGTGTTCGTGCTCGCCGTGCCGTCCGAGGACGAGGACGACGAGGACGAGGACGAGCCGGAGGTTCCGGTCGTCGTGCCGGTCGTCCCGGTCGTGCCCGTCGTCGTGGTCGTGGCACTCGTGCCGCCGGTGCCGGCGCCGGCCGTGCCCGTGGAGGGGAGCGAGCCCTGGGACTGCGAGCGCGAGCCGGTCGTCGCCGCCTGCGTGCGGGAGGTGACGGAGTCCGTGTGGACCGACGACAGGGTCGTGGTGGACGCCGAGTCGGCTGTGCGCCGGTGCGCGCCCGTCTTCGCGGCGGGCGTGGCCGTCGAGGGCCGCTGTGCCGTGGCGGGCGTCGCAGCCGGCTGGGCGTCGTCCGAGGTGGGCAGCTCCGCCATGCCCATGGCCCGGGAGTCCGGCGAGGTGGCCGCCTGGGTCCGGGTGTCGGACTGCTGGCTCATCGCGGTGACGGTCAGGCCGCCGCCGACGAGGGCGACGGCGGTCGCGACCACGGCCTTGCGCTGGCTCTTCTTCCAGCGGGCCCGCTGGCGCCGCCGTGCCGCCCGGCCCTCCGTCACCACCGGCCCGTCCACCACGTCCTCGGACGCGACACCGGGGTCGGTCCCGGCCGCCGGCTCCTCGGGGAGCCCCGCGTCGTGCCACTCGGGTGCCTCGTCCCACGCCGCGGCCGCCGTGCCGGTCGTTGTGTAGACGTGGGCGGGGGGAGCGATATCCGGGGCGTAGGCGCCGCATCCGGGACACGCCAGGGCGCCGTTGAGATGCCGACGGCACGAGGAGCAGTAGTCCATCTGGTCTTCCTGAGTCGACTGCACCATCGGCCCGATGGCCGTGGCCGGTCTCGTTCGCACGGGGGATCGAGCCGGAGGCAAAAGTAGCGAGGCTTTCGAAAGGCGGTGTGCAGCCTGTGTGATGCTCCTGCGCAGATGTCCGAGGGGTGCGGTGGGCGCGAGGGGCGTACGTCGGATTCACGCCAGTTGTCTGCGATGAGACCCCCGCGGTGTGTCCCGACCGGTCGGGCTGTCGGCCAACGCGGGCCCCGTCACGGCGAGTTGGCCGTGACAGGGCTCGCTCCGCGGGCCCGGTGCCGTGGGCACGGCTCAAAACGGCCCCTCGACGGTCAGCCGCGCCGGATCGTCCAGAGGGTGGCGTGGTAGACGCCGTCGGGGCTGGTGGGATCGGTCGGGGCCGTCGCGCTGTTGCCGACGGCGGCGCCGTGCCGGTCCACGTCGGACGCCGTGGAGTGGACGCCGCCGATGGCGGGCAGCAGCGTGAACCCGCCGGTGTCGACCCGGTACACGTAGGCGAAGGGGCCGGGGTTGGTGTCCCCGGCGGCGAACTTTCCGGCCACGCCGTTGATGTAGGTCCGGCCGGGTCCGGGGCCGAAGGCCGACAGGGTCCGGGTGCGCAGGTCGTAGCGGTACGCGCCCGGGCGTGTGGTGGCGAGGACGGTGTGCCCGGTGACGACCGGACGGTAGGACATCTCGGGGCCGAGGTCGCTCCAGACCCCGCTGCGGATGTCGTACGCGAAGCCGCGCTCGGGAGGTTGGCCGGAGGAGCCGTCCGGCTCCGGCTGGAAGGTGCCGACGACCGTGTGCCCGGTGATCGAGGTGACCTTGCTGGACACGCCGTTGTCGTACCTGCTCAGGTCGGTCCAGGTGTGGGTGCGCAGGTCGTCGACATAGGCGTGGCCGCCCTCGAACGGCGTGCCGGGGTGGTCCCAGGTGCCGGCGACGTACCGGTCCAGGGAGGTCCCGGCCGCGGTGCTGGTGCCGTCCGGGCCGACCGGGGAGTCGAGTTCGGTCATGGTGCCGGTGCGGGCGTCGTACGCGTAGGCGTGGGTGTTCTGGTTGCCGGGTGTCCGGGCGCTGCCCACCACCGTGTGGCCGCTGATGTCGGTGACATGGCTGTCGCCGCCCCCGAAGGTGCCGACGGCCCGCGTCCGGCCGGTGCGCAGGTCGTGCACGAACCCCCTGCGGTCGCCGCCGGCCAGCGAGGAGTCGCCGATCACATAGCGGCCCTCGACGTCGAGCGCGGTGCTCTCCGGCCCCCCGAGGGTGCCGAGGTCGGTCATGACGTGCGTGGAGCGGTCGTAGGCGAAGGCGTGCGAGTGGAAGTCGTCGCCGGCCCGGGTGGAACTGCCGACCACCGTGTCGGCGTCGAGGGCGAATCCCGAGCTGTAGGTGCCGCCGAGGGTGCCCAGGTCGAGGGCGGTGTACTGCGGCGCGGACGGCTTCGGAGGCTGGGCGAGCGCCGGGCCCGAGCCGAGGCCGAGCAGTGCGAGCGCGACCGCCGCGACCGAGGCGCGGGCGGTTAATCGTCTGTGTCTCATCGGGTCCCCCCTGTGGACTGGTGCGATCTTGACGTTGCTACCGTCCGGCCCCTCGGGCCAACCCCCGTCCCACGGAACGTACGGAAAAACTCATCCGGGTGACGAACCCCTCCTGGACGCCCGGCGCGCCGGCGCGCGCGCCGCCAGCGCCTCCAGCAGCAGATCCACCGCCGCCTCGAACGAACTCTCCGCCATCCCCGGCAGCTCGCGCCGTACCGCGGTGAGCGCCGGATACGCCCCCGGGTCCAGATCCTGGTAGACCTCCCGCCAGGCGCGGTGGTCGGCCTCGCGCTGCTGCCGGGGGAGCGCCTGGAACGCCGCGTCCGTGGCGGCGTGGCTGAGCACGGTGTCGATGAAGGCCAGGTACAGCCGGGCCGCGTCGGCCGGTGCGAAGCCCGCCGACAGCAGCAGGCCGATCCCGGTGTCCACCGCCCGGATCTCGCTGGTGCGCCGGGTCACCCGGTGCGCGGCCAGGGCGGCCGCCCGCGGATGGGCCAGGTATCCGGCCCGCACCCGCAGGGCCATCTCGCGCAGCGAGGCCACCCAGTCGTCCCCGGGGACGAATCCCGCCATCGCGTCGCCGATGATCCGGTCCGCGATGGCGAGCACCAGGTCGTCGGTGTCGTGGAAGTAGCGGTACAGGGCGGTCGGGTCGCAGCCCAGCGCCGCGCCGAGCCGGCGCACGCTCAGCGCCTCGGGGCCGTGCTCGCCGATCAGGCGCAGGGCGGTCCCGACGATCAGCTCCTCGGACAGCAGGACACCGGTGCGGGTGGGGCGCCGGCGTCGGCGTTCCTCGGGGACACGGCTGGACACGACCGGACTCCTCTCGCCGCGGGGCCCTCAGTGAACGGCCCCCGGCCCCCTTACGTCAACAGGGTTGACCCAATATGGACGCGGGCTGTTCCATCACCTCACCGCGCGGCTCTTCTCCTCTTCCCCGTCCCCTGGCCCCGAGGAGCCCTCCATGTCGTCCAGACCGCCCCAGTCCTCCGCACCGAGCCCGGACCTGCGCCGCTCCCTCGGTGTCGTCGACGGCGTCGCCATCGCCGCGTCCAGCACGGCGGCCACCACCAGCATCGCCATCGGCATGGGCACGATCGCCACCGTCGTCGGCCTCCAGGCACCGGCCCTGCTGCTCCTGGCGTTCCTGCCGGTCCTCGGCATCGCCACCGCCTACGCCCGCCTGAACCGCTCGGAGCCGAACTGCGGCAACGGCTACGTCTGGGTCGGCAAGTCCCTCGGCCCCTGGCCCGGCTTCCTGACCGGCTGGGTCACCCTGGTCGGCTCGGTCATCTTCTGCGCCTACACCAGCGCGATCATGGGCTCGGTCGTCCTGGCCTTCGCCAACAAGGCCGGACTGCGCAGCGTCGCCGGCCTAGCCCTCGACCCGACCTCCACCGGTGTCACCACCGCGGTCGGACTGGTGGTCCTCCTCGCCCTCACCGCGCTGGCCGTCACCGGGGTGCGGGCCGCGACCCGCTTCCAGTTCGCCCTCCTGGTCTTCGAGTACGCGGTCCTGCTGGTCTTCTGCGGCTGGGCCCTGATCACCGGCGACCACGCCGTCTCGCTGTCCTGGTTCAACCCCTTCGAGATCGCCGACGGCACCGCGTTCGCCCAGGGCATGGTCCTCGCGGTGTTCTTCTTCTGGGGCTGGGACGCCGCCTTCAGCGTCAACGAGGAGACGAGGAGCCCGGGCGACGCGGCCCGCGGCGGTCTCATCGCCCTGTTCGCGATGAGCCGCGACCGCACGATGGGACCGCTGTGGACCCGGGTCCACCCGCGCTGGGGCACCCCCGCGGCCGGCACCGCCGTCGTGATGTCCGTCGCGGCCGTGATCGCCGTGCTCGCCGTCGCGATCCCCGAGCTCAGCGACATGCTGCTGGCCGCCGTCAACGCCATCGGCCTGATCGTCGCCCTCTACTACGGCCTCACCGCGCTCGCCTGCGCCGTGCGCTTCCGCTCCGCACGCCACGACGGAGCACGGGAGGCGCTGCTCGCCGTCGGCGTGCCCGCGGTGTCCGGACTGATCCTGCTCGGCCTCGGCGGCTACCTCGGATACTCGTACCTGACCATGAGCGACCACTTCGAACTCAGCCCGGACAACGGCTGGTTCATGTTCTCGCTGCCCGCCGCGATCGTCGTGGCCGGCCTCGCCATGGCCGCCGTCGCCAAGTACGGGCGGCACTCGCCCTACTTCTCCACCGGGCGCGGCACCGACGCCGACTCCCTGACCCTGCCGATGGACCGTACGGCGGTCTGACCCCTCCCTGGAGTTCACCCCCATGTCACACACCGCGGACCTCGTCCTCACCGGCGGTCCCGTGCACACCGTCGATCCCGCCCGCAGCACCGCCACCGCCGTGGCCGTGCGCGACGGGCGGATCGCCGCCGTCGGCCACGACGAAGTGCACGAGCTCATCGGCCCGCGCACCGAAGTCGTCGACCTGGCAGGGAAGTCGCTGCTGCCGGGCTTCCAGGACGCACACGTCCACCCGCAGGGCGCGGGCCTCGAACTGGGCCTGTGCCACCTCGCCGACACCGTCGACCCGGCCGAGTACCTGCGCCGGATCAAGGCGTACGCCGACCGGCACCCGGACGCCGGGTGGATCACCGGCGGCGGCTGGTCCCTGGAGGCGTTCCCCGGCGGAGCGCCCACCGCGGCGGCCCTCGACGCACTCGTCCCCGACCGGCCCGTGTTCCTGCCCAACCGCGACCACCACGGCGCCTGGGTCAACAGCCGTGCCCTGGAACGGGCCGGCATCGACGCCCGTACGCCGGACCCCGCCGACGGCCGCATCGAACGCGACGCCGACGGCAACCCCACCGGGATGCTCCAGGAGGGAGCCGTCCACCTGGTCGGAAGGCTGGTCCCGGACCCCACCCCGGAGGACCAACTCACGGCACTGCTCCGGGCGCAGGCTGTGCTGCACTCGTACGGGGTCACCGCCTGGCAGGACGCCATCGTCGGCGCCTACGCCAACATGACGGACCCGGCGCCCTCCTACCTCGCGGCCCTCGACCGGGGCCTGCTCACCGCCCGGGTCGTCGGCGCCCTGTGGTGGGACCGCGAGCGGGGCGCCGAACAGATCCCCGAACTCATCGCCCGCCGCGCGGAGTTGGACCGAGGCCGGTTCCGGGCGGGCACCGTGAAGGTCATGCAGGACGGCATCGCGGAGAACCACACCGCCGCGATGCTGGACCCCTATCTGACCAACTGCGGCTGCGCGTCGGACAACAGCGGCATCAGCTTCGTCGCACCGGACGAGCTGCGGAAGTACGTCACCGAACTGGACGCGTCCGGCTTCCAGGTCCACTTCCACGCGCTCGGCGACCGCGCGGTACGCGAGGCGCTGGACGCCGTGGAGGCCGCCCGCACGGCCAACGGCCGGCGCGACACCCGGCACCACCTGGCCCACCTCCAGGTCGTGCACCCGCACGACATCCCCCGGTTCCGCGCCCTGGGTGCGAGCGCCAACCTCCAGATGCTGTGGGCCGCCCACGAACCGCAGATGGACGAGCTGACCCTGCCCTTCCTCGGCGACGAGCGCGGGGCACGCCAGTACCCCTTCGGCGACCTGCTGAGGGCCGGCGCCACCCTGGCCGCCGGCAGCGACTGGCCGGTCAGCAGCCCCGACCCGTTCCAGGCCATCCACGTCGCCGTCAACCGGGTGGCCCCCGGCGCCCCCGAGGGCACCCCGGAGTTCCTTCCGGGCCAGCGCCTCGACCTGGGCACCGCCATCGCCGCGTACACCGCGGGCAGCGCCTGGGTGAACCACCTCGACGACATCAGCGGCAGCATCGCCGTGGGGAAGTCGGCCGACCTCGTCGTCCTCGACCGCGACCCGTTCGCGGGCCCGCGCGAGGAGATCGCGGCCACCCGTGTCCTGCAGACCTTCGTCGAAGGGCAGCGGGTCCACGCGGCGGGGGACGCCTGAACGAGTGGAACCCCCGCCCACGGAACAGGTGATTCCGGCGTCCGGGTACGGGGCAGCAGGGATGCTGACGGGACGGCCGCGCGCACCGAGGCCGTCCCGATGCCCGTCGAACCGAGGAACACCATGGCCACTCCCAGCCCCGACCGAGTCCGAGGAACCGCCCTCCTCGCCGACCCCCTGCTCAACAAGGGAACCGCCTTCAGCCCCGAGGAGCGCGCCGCACTCGGCCTGGACGGGCTGCTGCCACCGGCGACCGAGACACTGGAGGAACAGACGAGCCGGGCGTACGCGGCGTTCCTCGGATACGACAAGACGCTCAACCGGCACATCTACCTGCGCCAGCTCCAGGACACCAACGAGGTGCTCTTCTACGGCCTGCTCACCCGGCACCTGGAGGAGATGCTGCCGGTCGTCTACACCCCCACGGTCGGCGAGGCGTGCCGCAAGTTCAGCGAGATCTACCGCAGGCCGCGGGGGCTGTTCCTGACGTACGAGGACCGGCACCGCTTCCGGGAGATCCTGCGCAACCGGCCGGGCGGCGAGGTCGACGTCATCGTCGTCACCGACGGCCAGCGCATCCTCGGCCTCGGCGACCAGGGCGTGGGCGGCATGGGCATCCCGATCGGCAAGCTCAGCCTCTACACCGCCATCGGCGGCATCCACCCCGCCCGCACCCTCCCGATCCTCCTCGACGTCGGCACCGACAACGACGAGCTCCTGTCGAACGAGCACTATCTCGGCCGCAGGCAGCACCGCGTCACCGGGGCGGCCTACGACGAGATGATCGAGGCGTTCGTCTCCGCCGTGGAGGCCGAACTCCCCGGCACCCTGCTCCAGTGGGAGGACTTCGCGACCCCCCACGCCCGCCCGATCCTCGGCCGCTACCAGGACCGGCTCCTCACCTTCAACGACGACATCCAGGGCACCGCGGCCGTGGCGCTGGGCGCGCTGACCACCGCCACGAAGGTCGCCGGATCGTCCCTGACCGACCACCGGATCGTGGTCCTGGGCGCGGGATCGGCGGCGATCGGCGTCGCCGACATGATCCGTACCGCACTCGTGGAGGAGGGTCTGTCCGAGGAGGAGGCGGCCGACCGGTTCTGGTTCGTCGACATCGACGGCCTGCTGGTGGACTCCCGCACCGACCTCACCCCCGAGCAGCGGGTGTACGCCCGCGACGACGAGGAGGTACGGCAGTGGGGCGGGGACGCGCCCGACCTGGCCCGGGTCGTCGGCGAGGTGGAGCCGACGGTGCTGATCGGGCTCTCCACGGCGCACGGCGCCTTCACCGAGGAGATCGTGCGCACGATGGCCGACTCCTGCGACCGGCCGGTGATCCTGCCGCTGTCCAACCCCACCTCGAACGCCGAGGCCGACCCCGCCGACCTAGCCCGCTGGACCGACGGCAGGGCCCTGATCGCCGCCGGATCGCCCTTCCCGCCGCTCACGGTGGACGGCCGCGAGGTGCCGGTCGCGCAGGCCAACAACGTCTACGTGTTCCCCGCCGTCGGTCTGGCGGTCACGGCCTGCCGGGCCCGCCGGGTGACCGACCGCATGATGGTGGCGGCGGCCCGTGCCGTGGGGGAGTGCGCCGTGCGGGCGGGCGCCGACGGGGCCACCCCGCTGCTGCCTCCGCTGGCGAGCATGCGGGACGCGGCCCGCGAGATCGCGCTCGCGGTGGCCCGGGCGGCCGTCGAGGACGGCGTCGCGCCGGAGGCGACGGAGGCGGAGCTGCGCGAGGCGATCGCGCAGGCGCAGTGGACACCCCGGTACGCGTCGTGAACGCCGGGCCCCGGGAGGGGACCGGAGGGTCCGGGGAGGCGGCCCGGCGGCTGTGACAGTATCGGCGGTGGGCGTGAGGCCGCCCGCTCGGGTCGAGGGCAGAGGACGAGTGACATGGACCGGCCGCCGGGCATGATGGACGTGGCCCGGGAGGCCGGCGTCTCGCACATCACCGTCTCCCGCGTCATCAACGGCCATCCGTCCGTGCGGCCGGAGACCCGGGCCCGGGTCGAGGCGGCGATCCAGAAGCTGGGATATCGCCGCAACAGCGTCGCGAGGGCCCTCAAGAGCCGGCGTTCCTCGACGATCGGCGTGGTGATCGTCGGTTCGGAGCTGTTCGAGCTGCCGCGCATCCTCCTCGGTGTGGAGACGGCCGCCAAACAGGCCGGCTACTGGGTGAGCCTGGCCAGCCGGCAGGGCGAGAGCACCACCGGCGACCTCATGGAGACACTGCAACGGCTCACCGACCAGGCGGTGGAGGCGATCGCGGTCGTCGCCGACCGGCCCGACACGGTGGAGACGCTGGCGGGCCTCTCGCTCGGGGTGCCGGTGGCGGTGGTGATGTCCGGCAACGCGCCCGACCCCGAGCTGAGCTTCGTCGAGGTCGACCAGGAACTCGGCGCCCGGCTCGCCGTCCGGCACCTCCTCGACCTCGGACACCGCGACATCGCCCATCTGACCGGCGCCCTGCGCACCTTCGACGCCCGGGCCCGCGTCGAGGGGTGGCAGGCCGAGCTCACCGCCGCGGCGGCCCAAGGGCCCCTGCTGGAGGGCGACTTCGGCGCGGAGAGCGGGTTCCGCCTGGCCGAGGCGCTCTGCGACGCCGACGGCGGCCTTCCCACCGCCGTCTTCGCGGGGAACGACCAGATGGCGATGGGCGTGCTGGCCGCCTTCGCTCGACGGGGCGTGAAGGTGCCGCATGACGTGTCGGTCGTCGGCTTCGACGACATGAAGGGCGCCGGATACCTGGTACCGGCCCTGACGACGGTCTGTCAGGACTTCGCCCACCTGGGCAGGAGCGCCATCGAACTGCTGGTCCGCAGACTGGACGGGGAACCGGCGCAGCGGCAGAAGCTCACGCCGCGGCTCGTCGTGCGCGACAGCACGGCCGCACCCCGCACGGACGCCTGAACTCCGGCGCGCAGCGAGGGAGCCGGACGGCTGCTCCGCTCCCGGGCCGACGGCGGGACGGGGACCGTGGGTGAACCCCAGCACCTGTGCGAACACCGCAGGCGGTGATTGGCCGGGCCAGGCCCTTGACAGCTTGTTAACGTTAACATCACCGTGGTTACCGGACACCGCCCCCCATCCCTGGCCTTTACCGGAAAGCGACCCGCATGTCGACAGTCCAGCCCCCGTCCTTCCCCGCGCACTTCCTCCTCGGCTCCGCGACCGCCGCCTACCAGATCGAGGGCGCCGTCGACGAGGACGGGCGCGGCCCCTCCATCTGGGACACCTACTCCCACACCCCGGGCAAGACGTGGAACGGCGACACCGGTGACGTGGCCGCCGACCACTACCACCGCCTCGACGAGGACCTCGACCTCATGGCCTCCCTCGGCCTGAAGGCGTACCGGTTCTCCATCGCCTGGCCGCGCATCCAGCCCACCGGCCGGGGCCCGGCCAACCCCAAGGGGCTGGACTTCTACAGCCGGCTGGTCGACGGCCTGCTCCAGCGGGACATGGTCCCCGTCGCGACCCTCTACCACTGGGACCTTCCCCAGGCCCTGGAGGACGAGGGCGGCTGGACGAACCGCGACACCGCCTTCGCCTTCGCCGACTACGCCCGCATCGTCGGCGAAGCCCTCGGCGACCGTGTCGCCGTCTGGACCACGCTGAACGAGCCGTGGTGCTCCGCCTACCTCGGCTACGGCTCCGGGGCGCACGCCCCCGGCCGCACCGACGGCGCCGCGGCGCTGACCGCGGTCCACCACCTCAACCTCGCCCACGGGCTCGCGGTCCAGCAGCTCAGGGAGGTCGCCACCAACGACCCGCAGTACTCGGTCACCCTCAACTTCCACGTCCTGCGCGGGGAGGGGGACGGCGCCGAGGAGGCCGTACGCCGGATCGACGCGCTGGCCAACCGGGCGTTCACCGAACCCCTGCTGCGCGGCCACTACCCGCAGGACCTCATGGAGGACACCGCGGGCATCACGGACTGGTCGTTCGTCCAGGACGGCGACCTGGCCCGCATCCACCAGCCACTGGACCTGCTCGGCGTCAACTACTACGCCACCACCAGGGTGCGGCTGTGGGACGGCGCCACGGCGCGGCAGAACAACGACGGGCACAAGGACATGGGCGGCTCGCCCTGGCCGGGCTCCCCCCAGGTGGAGTTCGTCGCACAGGAGGGCCCGCACACCGCGATGGGCTGGAACATCGACCCCGACGGACTCGAGGAGCTCCTGCTGGACCTGCACACCCGGTTCCCGGACCAGCCGCTGGTCATCACCGAGAACGGCGCCGCCTTCGAGGACCGCCTCGTCACCCGCCCCGACGGCAGCCGGGCCGTCCACGACCCGGAGCGCGTCGACTACCTGTACCGGCACTTCCTCGCCGCCCACCGTGCGCTCGCCGCCGGAGTCGACCTGCGCGGATACTTCGTGTGGTCGCTGATGGACAACTTCGAGTGGGGCTACGGCTATTCGAAGCGCTTCGGCATCGTCCACGTCGACTACGAGACGCAGCGCCGCACCCTGAAGGACAGCGCCCTGTGGTACCGGGAACTGGCGACCAAGGGCAGCATCCCGCCCCCAAGCACCACGGAGTAGCCCGGACGGGACCGGCCTGGGGAGCCGAGCGCCGCCCGGCCCCGCACCATTCGGTGATGTGTCAACTCCGCTTACACTTTGTCCATGGCAGACACAGTGCGATGGCTGACGCCGGAGGAGCAGCGCGCGTGGCGGGGTTTCGTCCGGTTGCACGAGCGGCTCGGCGGACGTCTCGGGCGTCTGCTCCAGTCCGGGTCCAAGGTGTCAGCCGCGGACTTCGCCGTGCTGGTCCATCTCACGGACACCCCGGAGGGGCGGCAGCGGTACCAGGATCTGGCCCGTGCGCTGGAGTGGGAGAAGAGCAGGATGTCCCACCACATCGCGCGGATGGCCGGGCGGGGGCTGGTGGTCCGGGAGGAGTGCCCGGAGGACGCGCGCGGTGCCTTCGTGGTCATCACGGACGCCGGCCGGGCGGCCATCGAGGCGGCGGCCCCGCGTCATGTCGAGGCGGTGCGGGAACTGTTCATCGACCACGTCACACCGGCCGAGCTGCGGGTGCTGGCCGAGATCTCCGAGCGTGTCATCGGCAAGCTGGACGAGAACCCGGCCTGACGCGGAGGGTCTTCGCGGTCGTCGTCGCGGCGTGCGGCGGCTGACTCGGCCCGGCGCGCAGAAGTGCAAGGCCGTCACCGGACCGTTCATCGGGGCGGCGAGGACCGTCCGCGGCAGCGATGCCGGGTCCTGCCTGCGAAATCCACGACGGGACCCCCGTCGGCGCCACCCGCTCTCGCCCGCGTTCTGCCTGCTCGGAACCCCCATGGCCCTGCTCCTGCCCGAGCGGAATAGCCGGCGGTGGCCCCACGTTGGGTGGGTATAGTTGATGCATCAACCACCAGGAAGGGTGAGGGCGATGCAGTTCGGCATCTTCACCGTCGGGGACGTGGCCACCGACCCGCACACCGGTCGTACGCCGACCGAGCACGAGCGGATCAAGGCCATGGTCGCGATCGCGCGGAAGGCCGAGGAGGTCGGACTCGACGTCTTCGCGACCGGAGAGCACCACAACCGGCCGTTCGTGCCCTCCTCTCCCACGACCCTGCTCGGCCACGTCGCCGCGCGCACCGAGCGCATCATCCTCTCGACGTCCACGACGCTGATCACCACGAACGACCCGGTGAAGATCGCCGAGGACTACGCGATGCTCCAGCACCTGGCCGACGGCCGGGTGGACCTGATGATGGGCCGCGGCAACACCGGCCCGGTCTACCCCTGGTTCGGCAAGGACATCCGGGACGGCATCAGCCTCGCCATCGAGAACTACGCCCTGCTGCGCCGCCTGTGGCGCGAGGACGTCGTGAACTGGGAGGGGAAGTTCCGCACCCCGCTCCAGGGCTTCACGTCCACGCCCCGGCCGCTGGACGGAGTCGCGCCGTTCGTGTGGCACGGCTCCATCCGCTCGCCGGAGATCGCCGAGCAGGCCGCCTACTACGGCGACGGGTTCTTCCACAACAACATCTTCTGGCCGAAGGAGCACACCGGGAAGCTGATCGACCTGTACCGGGAGCGGTACGCCCACTACGGTCACGGCACCCCCGAGCAGGCCATCGTCGGTCTGGGCGGCCAGGTCTACATGCGCCACAACTCCCAGGACGCCGTCCGGGAGTTCCGCCCGGTCTTCGACCACTCACCGGTGATGGGAGGCGGGATGCCCATGGAGGAGTACATGCGACAGACCCCGCTCACCGTCGGCACTCCGGACCAGGTCATCGAGAAGACCCTGTCCTTCCGCGCCTACGCCGGTGACTACCAGCGCCAGCTGTTCGTCGTGGACGGCGGCGGCATCCCGCTGAAGACCGCCCTGGAGCAGATCGACATGCTGGGCGAGGAGGTCGTACCGGTGCTGCGCGAGGAGTTCGCCAGGAACCGGCCGACCGACGTGCCCGACGCCCCCACCCACGCCTCCCTGCTCGCCGCCCACGAGGCGGAGCGGGCCGCGACCGCCGCACCGGCGGTCTGAACCGAATCCCAGGACCCTCGCGACGAAGCCGGTCCGCGCGAAGGCGCGGCCGGCGGACGGAGCCATCATGACCAACGACTTCAACGCGTACGCGGCCACCGGCGGGGTGGCGCCCGACCGTTGGGCCAGCGCCCTGCACCTGTTCGACGACGGCGTCGGAGTGCCGCACGAGGAGACCACCGTCGAGCGCTGGGAGCGGGCCGGGCTGCTGTTCGAGGCGCGCGACTACAGCGGTGCCGCGAAGCTCCTCGCCGCCGTCGTCGAGGAGGCACCGGAACAGACCGGCCCCCGGCTGCTGCTGGCGCGCGCCTACTACCACTCCGCCCAACTGCGGCGTGCCGAGGAGCAGTTGCGGGTGATCGTCGAGCGCGATCCGGTGGAGCACTACGCCCACCTGATGCTGGGACGCACCCTGCAACGGCTGGGCCGCGCAGAGGAGGCGGCGCCCTGGCTGCGGATGGCCGGTGCGTTCGCGGGCGAGTTCCCGGACGACGACTGAGCGGCGAGGGCGGCGCACTCGGGGCGGCGGGCATCGTGCCGACGGAACACTCCGGCCGCACGACGAGCCCGCCGCCCGCCGTGTGCCGAGGGCGGCCCGCCTGAAGCACCTCTCGGATCCCGGAAAGACTCAAGAGGTTGCCCTGGGGCCAGGGCGCGGGGTGCAATGACCGGCATGATCACTCAGGGGCGTCCGGCGGCGCCGGTCCGGATCGGCGCTCTCGTTCCGCTGACGCGGCCCGGCTGGGTCGAGGCCGGCCGGCACCTGCTCGCCGGCCTGGAACAGGCCGCCCACGAGGTCAACGAGGCCGGCGGGATCGACGGAAGACCTCTCGAACTGTCGGTCCGGGACACCGCGGCCGATCCGCTGCGGGCCGCGGCGGCCGTGGCCGAACTGGACCGGCTCGGTGTGGCCGCCGTGGCGGGCGAGTACCACAGCGTCGTCGCCCGCGCCGCCGCCGCCAGGGCCGACGCCCTCCGCCTGCCGTACCTCTGCTCGTCGGCGGTCCTCGACGCGCTGACCGAGCAGCCCACACGATGGGTCGCGCGCCTGTCCCCGCCGCAGTCCCACGGCTGGCGGGTCTACGCCGACTTCCTGCTCGGTGCGGGCCACAGCCGTGTCGCCGTGGCGACCGAACCGAGCGTCTACTGGGCGATGGGCACCCGCATCCTCCGGGACCGGCTTGCGGCACGGGGCGGCACCGTCCTCGAACTCGACGCGCGGGCCCTCACCCCCGAGGCGCTGTGCGACCGACTCGCGGAGCAGCGGGCCACGGCCCTCCTCCTGCTGGCCGGCTTCCCCGAGCCGGCCGTGTCGATCGTCCGGTCCGTCCGCCGCGACCTGCGCCTCGCCGAGGTCATGATCGGCGCTCCGGCCGGACAGCCCGAGTTCGCCGCATGGGCGGGGCTGCTGGGCGGCGACGGCACCGCGGTCCCGTTCCTGCGCTACCTGCCCGAGCCTCTCGGCCCCCTCGGCGCACGGGCCGAGGCGGCTCTCCGCGAGAAGCTGGGCGCGCCGCCCTCGTTCGTGGCCTTCGAGGGCCACGACACGATCACCGTCCTCGCCGAGGTCCTGCGCACCCACGGAACGGACCGGGCGGACATCGCCGCGGCCTGGCCGCACGTGGCGGTGGAAGGCACCCGCGGCCGCATCCGGTTCTCCCGCACGCCCGGCACCGGTGTCTGGCAGTGGGACGGGGCGCCGGTCCGGATCGTCGACCGGGATCCGGCCGAACCCGACCGCTTCCGCACCCGTCACGCAGACTGAGCGCCGGGCCCGCGCTCCTGCCCTCGACGGGTCAGGCGGGCTGCCACAGCTCGACGCGGTTGCCCTCCGGGTCGGTCACCCAGCCGAAACGGCCGACCCCCTTCATGTCCTGGATCTCCTCGGCCACGTCCGCTCCCCCCGCGCGCAGTTGCGCGAGCATCGCGTCCAGGTCGCGGACCCGGAAGTTGAGCATGGTCTGCTGGGCGCGGGACCCGAAGTAGTCGGTCCCGGACTCGAACGCCGCGAACACCGTGGGTCCGGCGTCCTGCCGCCACAGGCCGTTCTCGTCGGCCTCCAGGCCCAGGTGGTCGCGGTACCACGCGCTCAGGGCCACGGGGTCGGCGGCCCTGAGGAAGTATCCGCCGATGCCAAGCACACGTTCCATGCCGGCCATCCTGCCAGGAGCGCGCTCCGGCGGCCCGTCGCACGGGTGGGCGACCGGCGGGCGCACGGACTTCTTCTCGTGCCCCGCCACTGCCCCGGACCGTCATGGCGCGCCTGATCGTGTCCGGGCCGTCCGGCGCCCCGCGCACCGAGGCCGGCTACCGCCGATCCGCCGTGCGTACGGCGTGCTACGCCACAGGTGCCCGCTCGTCCAGGAGTCGCTCACTTCGCAGGTCGTCCCACAGCGCGGCGGGGATCTCCGCGCCGAACGCCGCCGTGTTGGCACGTACCTCCTCCGCCGTGCGCATGCCGACGACGATGCCCGCCACCGCGGGATGCCGGAGCGGGAACGCCATCGCCAGCTCCGGGAGGGTCACGCCGTGGGCCTCGCAGACGTCGGCGATGCGGTTCGCGCGCTCCAGCATCCCCTGCTCGGCGGGGGCGTAGTCGAAGGTGCTGCCCTCGGTGGGCCGGGCCGTGGCGAGCAGACCGGAGTTGAAGACCGAGGCCGCGAGGACCGACACCCCGCGGTCCGTGCAGACCGGCAGGAGTTCGTCCAGGGCGCTGTGGTCCAGGAGCGTGTAACGGCCGGACAGCATCACGACGTCGACGTCCGACTCCCTGACCAGCCGGGCCAGTTGGCCGGGGTGGTACATCCCCGCGCCGATCGCCCCCACCACGCCCTGGGCGCGGAGTTCGGCGAGGGCCGGGTATCCGTCGCGCAACGCGTCCTCGAAGTGCTCCTCCGCGTCGTGCAGGAACAGCGTGTCGACCCGGTCCACGCCCATCCGCTCCAGCGAGTCCTCCACGCTGCGCAGCACACCGTCCCGCGTGAAGTCCCACACCCTGCGGTGCGTGGCCGGCACCGCGAAGCTCTCGTCCATGCGGCCCGCCGCGTCCTGCGGGACCAGCAGCCGGCCGACCTTCGTCGACAGGGTGAACGAGTCGCGCGGCCGGTCCCGCAGCAGGGCGCCGATGCGGCGCTCGGAGTGGCCGATGCCGTAGTGCGGGGAGGTGTCGAAGTAGCGGATCCCGCTGTCCCAGGCCGCCTCCAGGGCGCCCGCGGCCGTCTCGTCGTCCAGTGGTGCGAAGAGTCCGCCGAGCGGGCCGCCGCCGAAGCCCAGCTCCGTGACGTGCACATCGGTCTTCCCGAGCCGGTTCCGCCTCATCCGCCGTCTCCCCTCGTCTGGCCGACACCGAGCGATCATCCTGCCGTGGCCGGGGCCTCGGGGCACAGCGATTTTCCGCGCGGCGCGGGCGCGCAGCGCGCACCGGCTGCCTGTCGTTCCAGGTCTCGTGACCGCGGGCCGTGGGTTCCGTGCGAGCCCGGCCACCGGCCCTCCCCGAGAACAGCCGACCGCACGGTCCCTACGGCTCCCGGCGCGCGAGGCGGTCCGAGGAGCGCTCGTACGCCCGGAGCTTCTCCGGCGCCGGCACCCGGTAGAGCCCGTCCATGCCATCGGCCCCGAGCGTGGCGCTCACCGAGCCGACGGTCTCCCCGCCCCGGCGGACGAGCACCCCGGGCAGACCGTTGACCTCGGCGAAGGCGAACCGGGCGCCCGGGATGAGCCTGTCGACGAACGCGCTGATCCCGGCCACCCGCTGCGCGCCCACCACCTCCAGCCGGGCCACGCCCCGCAGCCCGTTGCCGTCGGCGTAGGCGACCACATCGGCCGACAGCACCCCCTCCAGCGCCGCCACGTCTCCGTGCCGCGCCGCCGCGACGAAGGCGTCGAGCAACCGTCGGTGCTCCGCGCCGACCTCGCGGGGACGAGCACCTCACCGCGGTCGCGGGCGAACCGTCGGTCAGCGGCGGAAAGGTGTCCATGGAGGTGATGCCACGGCGGCCTCCGGGGACCGCTGCGCACCCGCCCGGTCTCAGGTGCGCCGGGAGCGGCGGACCGTCAGGACGGCCACGTCGTCGTGGGGGCCGCCGTTGCCGGCGAACGCGCGGGCGTCGTCGTGCAGGGCCTGCGGCAGCTCGGTGGGGGACAGGCCGGCGTACTTCGTCAGGCGCTCGTCGAGCGGATAGAAGGCGCCGTCGGCGGACCGGGTCTCCGTCAGGCCGTCGGTGCTCATCAGCAGCGTCGCGCCCTCGGGGAAGTCGAACCAGCCCACGGTCGTGGGCTCGTGGGCGAGCTCGGCCAGACCCAGCGGGACGCCGGGTTCGAGTTCGAGCGTGCTGACCGTCCCGTCGTGCAGCACATGCGGCAGGACGTGCCCGCAGTTGACGGCCTGCACCTCGGTGTCCGCGTCGACGCAGACGATGAGCGCGGTGACGAACCGCTCGTCGTCCCCGGTGTGCAGGGCGTAGGAGTTGTGCCGCACGACGGCGGCGTCCAGGGCGTCCACGAGCGCGGTGAGGGTCGGCTCGCGGTGGGCCGCCTCCCGGAAGGCGCCGATGACGGCGAACGCCGAGCCCACCGCGGCGAGCCCCTTGCCCTGCACGTCCCCGATCAGCACCCGCGTCCCGAAGGGCGAGTCGACGACGTCGTAGATGTCCCCGCCGACCAGCCGTTCCTCCTGGAGCGGCTCGTACACGCCGTTGACCAGGACGTCGACGGTCACCAGGGGCAGGGGATGCAGGATGTGCCGCTGCATGGCCGCGGCCGTGGACCGCAGGCGCAGCATCGCCTCCTCGCGTCTGATCCGGCGGTGGCATCCGTAGACGGAGGTCGCCGCGAGGACCACGGTGAACAGGATCAGCAGCAGCCGGTCGAACCAGTGGCCCGCCTGGCGGTCCCGCAGCAGCACGCTGGCGGTGACGACGAGCGTGGTCCACACGGCGACGAACGCCGTCTGCCGGACCGTGCCCAGCGCCGAGGCGGCACCCGGCAGGAACACCAGGAGCCCGAGGAGCCACACCTCGGACCCGGACAGCGCGCCGAGGAACTCGACCACAGCCGTCACGCCGACCACCGCGGCGACGAGCTGGGCGTCGCCGGGCGGCTCGATGGCGTCGAAGGTGTCGCCGGGTCTCCTGCGGCGGCTACCGGTCATGCGGGCTCCCGGGCAGACGGTGATCTGCCTCTACGGTATGCAGGCCCGCCGCGGCCCGGAGCGGCGCCCCGCCGGTCGGGCCCCTCCCGGACCGCGGCCCCTCAGCTGTGCCGGTACCGGTTCGGTGCCGCGCACCACGGTGGTGCCGGCACCGCCGCTGCCCTCGACCGTGAGGGCGACCGTGCCCCTGGGCCGCAGCGGGACCGGGCCCTGCCTGCCGCGCGGCCCCCACGGCTCGGCGAGGCAGCCGCCGTTTCCGCGGGTGCCGGAGACCGGGGCGGGAAAGCGGCGGGGAGCGACGTGGTCCGGCTGCCGCGCCCGCGCGGGGAACCGCAGCACAGTGCCGGAGCCCCGCCCCGAGGAGTCGCCGTCAGGCCGCTTCGTCCGGCAGAGGGCGTGCGCCGGAAGTCGCCGGCCGTCTCCGTACGCTCCTCAGGCCCGCGGCGACCAGGAGTGCGGCCACCCCCAGGGCCCCCACCGCACCCGCCAGGCTTCCCACGGCGGACTCCCCGGCCAGCAGCACCAGCGGGCACACGAACTCGCCGCCGAAGAACGCCGCCGTCCACAGCCCGGTACCGCGGCCGCGGTCCTCGAACGCCAGCCGGGACATCGCGCTCGTGAGCAGCGCCGGCAGCAGCATCCCCGTCCCCACACAGTTGATCACCGCGCCGACCACCAGCAGCGGGGCGTTCCCCGCGACGGACATGATCCCGAACCCGGCCGCGCACACCGCGAGCACGGCGGGCAGCATCGGCTCCGGCGCGCGCTCCAGGCGGGCGAAGGCGATCGCCCCGCCCACCGTGGCCGCACTGGCGACCGCCGTGGCCAGGCCGATCACCCCCGTGTTCGCCACCCCGAGGTCGTCGAGCAGATACGACATCTCGACCGGCACGGTGTAGAACACCATCGCCCCGAAGAAGGTGAGCGCACAGATGCCGCCCAACTGCCGCCAGGGGAAGGCACGTCGGGAACCGTCCGGGCTCCCGGCAACGCTCACCCGGGTCACCTGGCTCGCGGGACCGGGCAGCGCCGAGGCCATGAGCGGCGCCAGCACCAGGCTCACGGCGTACACCCAGAACGGCACCCGCCAGCCCGCCGCGCCCGCGGCCCCGCCGAGCACGAAGAACACGGTCGCCGACGCGGAGGCGCACATCGTCTGCAGCGCGAGGTACCGCACCCGCAGCCGCCCCGAGTAGTAGTCGCCGATCAGTGTCGTGCAGCACGTCATGATCGCGGCCTCGGTGACCCCGACCAAGGCCCGGCTCACGATGATCGCGCCCAGGGAGTCCAGCCACAGGGGTGCCGTGCCGAAGACGGCGTACAGCAGCGTCGCCACGATCAGCAGCCGCTTGCGCCCGAGCCGGTCCACGATCACTCCCGCGAACGGGGCGAGCACCGCCAGCGCCAGCGCGGGAACGGTCAGCGCGAGCGGCACGAGCGCCTTCGCGCCCGGCACGGACGCGAAGTGGTCCTGCATCCTCGGCAGCACCGGGGCGATCAGGACCGCCCCCAGGATCGGCAGGCAGCTTCCGGCCATCAGCAGGGTCACCCGCAGCAGATGGGCCGGGCCCGACACGGCGACGGGGGAGGGGGCGGTGTCGTCCGCCGCGGCGGGGGACGGGGGCACGGATCCGGGCATGACGACTCCAGGGGCGGCGTACGGGAAGCGGTCATGCCGTGAGCGACACGCCCTGCGTGGGCGCGCTCGGCATGCCGGGGACGTCCGCACACCGGCGGCTCGTCGGACAGCGGCGTGCGGGCTGGCACGACTATGAGCGGTACGGACGGCTCATCGCCATCCTCCACGCGATCCGAATCCCGTATCCGGTTCATCCATGGAGTGGATGCAGTCCGGGTTCCGGCCCGTCCCGACCGCTCCTCAGCCCTCGTACTCCCGCAGCTTGCGGTACAGCGTGGCCCGTCCGATGCCGAGGGCCGCCGCCGCCCGGGACTTGTTGCCGCCGTGGCGGTGCAGGGTCTCCAGGATCGTGGCGCGTTCGGCGTGTTCCATCGGGCTGAGCGGGCGGACGGCGGGGCCCTCCCGCACGGTGTCCGGAAGCTCGTCCCGCCGGACCGGCCCCGCGATCCGCCGGTGTTCCGCCAAGGCCTGCACGACGTGGGCGAGTTCGGTGACGTTGCCCGGCCAGGGATGCTGTTCGAGCGCCCGCAGGGCGTCCAGCGTCCAGGTGAGCGGAGGGCGCCCCGGGGCCGGGCGCGGGGCGAGGGCCGCCAGCAACTCCCTGATGTCCTCGGTGCGTTCACGCAACGGCGGCAGGACGACCGTGCGGGCGGCGAGTTTGTCGAGGAGCCGCTGGAGGCAGGGGCCGGGTGCGGTGCCGGGGGTGTGGGTGACCAGCAGCCGGAGCTCCGAATGCGTGTCGAGGAGGGAGTTGAGCGTGGCCACGGCGGGCTGCGTCAGCCGCTCGGCGTGCCGGAGGACCAGGGGACTTGCCGCGGCCCACTCGGCCAGGTCGCCTTCCAGGGTGCCGCCTTCGGCCGCGTCGACCACCTGGACGCCGGCCGGTCCCAGCAACTCCCGGGCCAGCGCGGTCTTTCCCGTCCCCCGTTCGCCGGTCAGCAGCACGGGCTCGGGGGAGCGGACCAGTTCGGCGGCGCGCTCGACGGCGTGACGCCACGGCGGGGAGGAACCCGCCAGACAGGGCAGCGGCAGCGGCCGCGGCCTCGGGGCGTCCTGCGCCCGCGGCTCCAGGACGGCCACGATCCCCACGACCAGGCCCTCCTGGCGCACCGGGTCGATGCGGGCCCCGCACCCGGCTCCCTCGGGCAGCTCCGCGACCGGCGGCGCGTCCGTGTGCCGTGCCGCCAGCGCCGTGTGCTCGAGGGCCCGGAGCACCTCCGGAGTCGCCAGCCGCTCGGCCGCCGCACTGATCAGGCGGTTGCGGCCGTCCAGCGCGGCCACCGCGCGGTCCTCGCGGCGGGCGGCCCGCAGGTAGGCGTCCAGCAGGACCTGTTCGGGCCGTCCGGCCCGGGCCAGCAGTTCCGCCTCGACCGCCGCCGCGGCGGCCTCGGCGAGCGCCGCCTGCGGGTGCGGCGGGCGTCCGCCCGGCAGGTGGGAGGCGACGGTGAGCGTGCCGAGCGCCTGTCCGCCCTTCGGCGCGAGGACCGGGACGCTGACCGCCGACATGTCCTGCCACAGGTCGAGGAAGTGCTCGGGCCCGTGCACCTCGGCACGGTGCCTGCTGCGCAGGGCGAGGGCCGCGCTGTTGTGACCGACCTCCTGCTCCGACAGCCCCGGGCAGGGGACGAGCCCGGGCGCGTTCCCGTACGTCCACAGCACGCGCAGCCGTGCGTCGGTGAGGAGGAGGACGGAGCGGCCGGTGCCGAGGGCGGGGGCGATCCGTTCGAGCACCGGACGGGCGGCGCCGAGCAGCGCGGACTCGACCGGCCGGGGCGCGTCGGCGGCGGACTCCCGCGAGCCGTGCGGTACGCCGAAGTCGTGCGGTACGCCGTAGAAACGGGCCCGCCGCCACGCCGCGAGGACCTCCTCCGGCACACCGTCGGGCACCGGCCGCCCGGCCAGGAAGCGCTCACGCGCGACTCGCAGCGGGGGGAGGGCGCGGACTGCGGGGGAGGGCTCTGTGGTGGTCACGACGTACCCACGGTAGCGGGTTCAGTTGAACGCGCAACGACTACCCCCGGGGTGGGTGCGCGGTCGGGTCCACGACCTGCGATCGCCGGGACCAGGAACCCGGTCGGCGAACGTGGTTGCCCGGGACGCCCCGTCCGCCCGGCCGCTGTACCAAATTGAGACACCCGCCCCCCGCTCCCTCCCCCCATGATCAAAACTGATCCCGTCCGTGAGCCCCCGCCTGGAGCGCCCCGTGTCCACCGTCGTCGAGACCGACGTCCTGATCGTAGGCAGCGGCCCGGCCGGAGCGTCCGCCGCGCTCGCGCTGAGCACCTACGGCGTGCCCAACATCGTCGTCACCCGCTACGCGAGCCTCGCCGACACCCCCCGCGCGCACATCACCAACCAGCGGACCATGGAGGTGCTGCGCGACCTCGGCGTCGAGCAGGACGTCGTCGCGCGGGCGACCCCGCAGCACCTGATGGGGAACACCACCTTCTGCACCAGCCTGGCCGGCGAGGAACTGGGCCGGGTGCGCTCGTGGGGCAACGACCCGGTCGTCCAGGCCGCCCACGAACTCGCCAGCCCCACCCGCATGTGCGACATGCCCCAGCACCTCATGGAACCGGTCCTCGTCGACGCGGCCGTGGCCCGCGGCACCAGCCTGCGCTTCCAGACCGAGTACCTCTCCCACACCCAGGACACCGACGGCGTGACGGCCACCGTGCGGGACCGGCTGCGCGGGGACACGTACGAGATCCGCGCGAAGTACCTGATCGGCGCGGACGGCGGCCGGTCCAGGGTCGCCGAGGACGCCGGGCTCCCGATGGGCGGCCGGATGGGCGTGGCCGGCAGCATCAACATCGTCTTCGAGGCCGACCTGACGAAGTACACCGCCCACCGCCCCGCCACTCTCTACTGGGTCCTCGCCCCGGGCGCCACCGTCGGCGGCATCGGCGCGGGCCTGGTGCGCTGCGTCCGGCCGTGGAACGAGTGGCTGATCGTGTGGGGGTACGACGTCACCGCGGGCTCCCCGGACCTGACCACCGAGTACGCGGAGTCGGTCGTACGGCAGTTGGTCGGCGACGACGAGATCCCCGTGACGATCAAGTCGTCCTCGGCCTGGACCGTCAACGAGATGTACGCGGAGAGCTACTCCCACGGCCGCGTCTTCTGCGCCGGGGACGCCACCCACCGCCACCCGCCGTCCAACGGCCTCGGCTCCAACACCTCCATCCAGGACTCCTACAACCTGGCCTGGAAGCTGAAGCTCGTCCTCGACGGCACCGCCTCGCCGAAGCTCCTCGACACCTACACCGCCGAACGCGCCCCCGTCGGCAAGCAGGTCGTCACCCGGGCCAACCGGTCCATCGGCGAGACCGCCCCGATCTTCGAGGCCCTCGACGGACTCGCCCCCCAGACCCCCGAACAGCTCTGGGCCAACATCGCCGCCCGCAAGGACGCCACCGAGGCCGCCGAGAAGCAGCGGGCCGCGCTCCGCGAGGCGATCGCCTTCAAGGCGTACGAGTTCAACGCGCACGGCGTCGACCTCAACCAGCGCTACACCTCGGACGCGGTCGTCCCCGACGGCACCCCCGCGGAGACCTTCGCCCGCGACCCCGAGCTCCACCACCAGCCCACCTCCCGCCCCGGCGCCCGCGTCCCGCACGCCTGGATCACCTCCGGCACCCGCACCCTGTCCACCCTCGACACCGTCGGCCAGGGCCGCTTCACCCTGCTGACCGGCATCGGCGGCGAGGGCTGGGTCCGGGCCGCGAAGACGCAGGACATCGAGATCGCCACCGTGGTCATCGGTCCCGGACAGCAGTACGAGGACCCGTACGGCGACTGGGCGCGCCTGCGCGAGATCCCCGACGCCGGCGCCCTGCTCGTACGGCCGGACGGCTTCGTCGCCTTCCGGCACGCGGCCGCGGCCCCGGACGCCGACGCGCTCCTCTCGGGCGCGCTGCGGCGGATCCTCGGACACGCCTGAGAACGCGCGACCATGGCAGAAGCGGACCGCCGTCGAGCAGGAGGAGCCGGGATGACCAGCGACGCGATCGGAACCAGCGTCACCGAGGAGGCCGTCGCGAGCCTCCGTGGGACCGCCGATCCACGACTGCGCGAACTGCTCGCCGGTCTGATCGGCCATCTGCACGACTTCGTGCGCGAGACCCGGCTCACCCAGGAGGAGTGGGAGCGGGCCATCGCCTTCCTCACGGCGACCGGACAGAAGTGCACGGACACCCGGCAGGAGTTCATCCTCCTGTCGGACGTCCTCGGCCTCTCCATGCTGGTCGAGACCGTCAACGGCGACCGCGTGCAGGGTGCCACCGAGTCCACCGTGCTCGGGCCCTTCCACATGACCGAGTCGCCCGTCCGGGAACTCGGCGACGACATCGACCTGGTGGGCGGCGGTGAGCCGTGCGTGGTCAGCGGCCGGGTGCTGTCGGCGGACGGCACCCCGCTGCCCGGGGCCGTCCTCGACGTCTGGCAGGCCGACGATCAGGGCTTCTACGACGTCCAGCAGCCCGACGCGCAGCCCGCGGGCAACGGACGCGGACTGTTCACCGCCGACGCCGAGGGCCGCTTCTGGTTCCGCACCTGTGTCCCGGCGCCCTACCCGATCCCCACCGACGGCCCGGTCGGGGACCTGCTCCGCGCGACCGGCCGGCACCCCTACCGGCCCGCCCACATCCACTTCATCGTCGCCGCCGAGGGCCACACCCCCGTCACCACCCACATCTTCGTCGCGGGCAGCGACTACCTCGAGTCCGACGCCGTCTTCGCCGTGAAGCAGAGCCTGGTGCAGGACTTCGCGACGACCGACGATCCGGTGCTGGCCGCGGAGTTCGGCGTCCCCCATCCCTTCCGGCACGCCCGCTTCGACCTCGTACTGGAGCCCGGCGCATGACGTTCACGGGCGACTTCACCTACGAGAGCCGGCCCGGACGGGTCGTCCTGCGGCCCGGTGCCGCCGTCACCGCGACCCCCGGCGAGGTCGAACTCCTCGGTCTGCGGCGGGTGCTGGTGGTCTGCGGCAGCCGGGGCGAGGCCGTCGCGCGGAGGGTCGCGGACGCACTCGGCGACTCCTGCGCGGGGCTGCACGCCGAGGCCCGTATGCACGTACCCGTCGAGGTCGCCGACCGGGCCGTGGCGGTGGCCCGCGCGGCCGGGGCCGACGGTGTCGTCGCGGTCGGCGGCGGCTCCTCCATCGGCCTGGGCAAGGCGATCGCCCTGCGCACCGCACTGCCGCTGATCGCCGTGCCGTCGACCTACTCGGGCTCCGAGATGACCCCCGTCTGGGGCCTGACCGAGGGCGGCGCCAAGCGCACCGGCCGCGACCCGCGGGTCCAGCCCCGCAGTGTCGTCTACGACCCCGAGCTGACCCTCTCCCTGCCGGTACCGCTCACCGTGACCAGCGGCGTCAACGCCCTCGCGCACGCGGTCGAGGCGCTCTACGCCGCGGACACCTCGCCGCTGATCGCGCTGATGGCCGAGGAGGGCGTACGGGCCATGGCACAGGCACTGCCGCTGCTCGCCTCGAACCCCGAGGACCTGGACGCGCGCGGCCGGGCGCTGTACGCGGCGTGGCTGTGCGGGACCTGCCTCGGCGCCACCACCATGGGCCTGCACCACAAGCTCTGCCACGTCCTGGGCGGCACCTTCGGTCTGCCGCACGCCGAGACGCACACGATCGTCCTGCCGTACGCGCTCGCGTACAACGCCCCCGCCGCCCCCGATGCGTTGACCGCGCTGGGCCGGGCACTCGACGCCGACGACCCGCCGGGTGCCCTGTGGGACCTGGCCGGACGCCTGGGCGCCCCGCGCTCCCTCGCCGAACTCGGCCTCCACGAGACCGACCTGGCGGAGGCGGCCGTACAGGTGGCGGGACAGCCGTACGCCAACCCGCGTCCCGTGACCGTGGACGGCGTGCGGGCGGTGCTCCGGGCGGCCCACGAGGGCCGCCGGCCATGAGCACCGCGGCACGACAGCAAGTCCCCTAGGAAAGGTGAACATCATGGCCCTCGCACTCCTCCGGCGCCGGCGGTCCAAAGCTGCCCTGGCCGAGGCGGCGGGCCTCTCCGTCCCCCTCCCCGAAGGCGCGGGCGCCGTGGCCCGCGAGATCGTCGACCCGATGGGCTCGCCCATGGCGGGCGCGGACGTCACCGTCACCGCCCTGGACACGCACCGGGTCGCGGCCCGCGGGACGACCGACCCCTACGGCTACTTCGTGGCCGTGCTGCCGCCCGGCCGCTACAGCCTGCTGGCCGCCGCCGAAGGGCTCCAGCCGCACCGCGAGACGCTGGAGGTCGGGCCGAGCGGCCCGGCGCCCGCCGAGCGGGTCTGGCTCCAGCCGGCCCAGGCCCTCCAACTCCCCACGCCCGGCGTCTGGTTGTTCGATCCGCCGCACACCGCGATCCGCTTCATCGCCAAGCACGTCGGCATGGCGCACGTCCACGGCCGGTTCGAGCGTTTCGAGGGCGGCATCCAGGTCGCGCAGGACATGTCCCAGTCCCGCGTCCAGGTCCGCATCGACGCCTCCAGCATCACGACCGGCAACACCACCCGCGACAACCACCTGCGTTCCGGTGACTTCCTCGACGTGGAACGCTTCCCGCACATCGACTTCGTCAGCAGCCGTTTCGCCTACCGGGGCGGCAGCAAGTGGACCCTCCAGGGCACCCTGACCATGCACGGCGTGAGCCGCTCGGTCGCCCTCGACACGACCTACCTGGGCACGGTCAACGGCGGCTACGGCGAGGAACTGCGCTGCGCGGCCCTCGCGACGGCGGAACTGCACCGGGAGGACTACACCCTCAACTGGCGGTCGATGCTGGCCCGGGGCATCGCGGTCGTCGGTCCCACGGTCCAGCTGGAACTGGACGTGCAGGCGATGTACCGCACCCACGACACGCCGACGCCGCCGGAGTAGGCGCGCACGGCGGCGGGGCATTGTCGGACCCGGTCGGTACGGTCGGCCCATGAGAGCCGACGGAACATTCAGCGTGACAGCGTTCGTGCCGACCGGGACGGTGCCCGAGCCCGCCGTGGCCACCGGGCTCCCGGTCGGCGTCGCGACCATGGAGAAGCGGTTCGAGGGCGAGATCGCCGGCCGCTCGGCGACCTTGTTCACCGCCGCGTACGACCAGGAGTCCGGCGTCGGCACCTATGTGGCCATGGAGTCCTTCGAGGGCTCGGTGCACGACCGGTCCGGAGCCTTCAACTTCGCGCACTCGGCCACCACGTCCGGCAGCGACCGCACCGCGGAGTTCTTCACGATCGTCCCCTCCAGCGGCACCGGGGAGCTGGCGGGGATCTCCGGCACCGGGGGACTCACGGTCGACGCCGACGGCACCCACCGGATCCGGCTCGACTACGAACTCGGCTGACATCCGGGGCAACTCGCCGTGACCGAAGGGCACATCGTGCCCCGGACGCCCGACAGCTTCACGGAAAACTCACAAGACACCACTGACACTTTATGTTTCAAACGTTACGCTCGCCGTCATCCGAGTGCTCGGGGGAGCGGCCGGGCCGCCATGGCACTCCCTCCCCCCACGGCTCAGGAGACCGGCGTGAGTGACGGCGACGTAGTGGTGATCGGCGGCGGCTATGCGGGCGTCCGGCTGGCGAGACGGCTGGACGCGACAGCCCGGGTCACGCTGGTGGACCGCAAGGAGGTGTTCTTCCACCGCATCTCCTCCCTGCGGGCCGGAGTCCGACCGGAGTGGAGCGCGACCCCCTTCATCCCGTACGACAGGCTGCTGCGCCGTGGCCGGGTCGTGGTGGGCAAGGTGACGGGAATCGACACCGCCGAGCGGCGCGTGCTGCTGGGCGACGGCACCCGGCTGCCCTACGACGTGGTGGTGATCGCGACCGGCGCCGACTACCCGGAACCGGCCCGCTTCAGCGGGAGCACCACCGAGGAGGCGATGAAGGCCTTCGCCGAGCACCAGCAGAGGATCGCCTTCGCCGAGCACGTCCTCGTCGTCGGCGGCGGGCCCTCCGGCGTCGAACTCAGCGCCGAGATCCGCCTGGCCCGGCCGGACGCCCGGGTCACGCTCGCCCACGCGGGGTCCGCGCTGCTCGACGGCACCGGCAGCGAACGGGCCGCCCGCAAGGCCCGCGCCTGGCTGGAGGCCCACGACGTGGAGGTGCGGCTCGGCTCCTTCATGTCCCCGGGCAGCGACTTCGGCACCTACCGCGACGCCCGCGGCCAGGTCCTCACCGCGGACCTGTCCTTCTGGGCCACCGGCACCACACCCAACACGCTCTGGCTGCGCCTGTGCGGTCACGGCGACTGGCTGACCCCCTCCGGGCACGTGAAGGTCGACCGCGCGCTGCGGGCCGAGGGTCAGATGGACGTCTTCGCGGTCGGCGACGTCAACGACGCCACGGAGCTCAAGATCACCCCGGCGGCGCTCGCCCAGGCCGACCTCGCCGCCTGGAACATCCGCGCCCACCTGAACAGTTCGGGTCGGCACCGCAGGGAGCCCCGCTTCTACCGGCCCATGCACCGCACCCCGCTCATCGTGCCCTTCGGTCCGGCCGACGGAGTGACCATGCTGCCGGTGCCGGGCGGCGAGACGGCGGTCCTCGGCAGCCGCACCAGCACCCTGGCCAAGGCGAAGACCCTGATGACGCCGTACATGCGGCGCCAACTCGGTTACACGGCGGCGTGATCCGGCGAGGGGAGCGGGGCGCTCGACTCGTCGGGCACGGCACGGCGGCGCGCCGCGGGACCCCGGCGCCGAGCCACCGGGGGCAACCCGGACGGGGTCCGGCGGGCGGCGTCCCGCAGCCGTACGGGACGGCACCGGGACCGCCGGAAAGGGTGCTTCATGCGTGCAGGACGTGCTGCGTGGGCCGGACCAGGCCCGACTCGTAGGCGAACACCACCGCCTGGACCCGCCCGCGGGCGCCGATCTTGGTAAGGATGTTGCTGACGTGGGACTTCACGGTGGTCGGAGCGATGGACAGCCGGTCGGCGATCTCGGCGTTGGAGTCGCCGGAGGCCACCGCCGTGAGCACGTCGCGCTCGCGGCCGGTGAGGGTGTCCAGCCGGTTGCCCGGGGCGGAGTCCCCGACGGCACGCCCGCTGCGGACGGCGTCGATGAGGGCGCGGGTCAGTCCGGGGGAGACGACGACGTCGCCGGCGGCCACGACCCGGACGGCCGCGACCAGTTCGTCGGCGGTGGCGTCCTCCGGAAGGTGCCCGGCCGCTCCGGCGCGCAGGGCGCCGTAGGGGCTGGTGTCGTCGCCACCGGTGAGCAGCAGGACGTGCGGGGCGTGCCCGTCCGGCGCGTGGGCGAGGCGGCGGACGGTCTCGACGGTGTCCGCGCCGGTGCTGCGGCCGTCCAGCAGGACGACGTCCGGCCGGAGCAGGGCGCTCAGCCGGACCGCCTCCGGCCCGTGCGCCGCCTCACCGGTGACGGTCAGGTCGGTCTGGGACTCGAGGAGCATTCGAAGGCCGACACGCTGAAGTGACTGGCCGGTGGCGATGAGGACGCTGGTCATGGCTGCGTGCTCCATCCTCGTCCAGCGCACAACATGCTGAACGAAACGGTTTCGTTCTCGTGGGGATCAGCGTAACTCCGCAACTATCGAAACGGGCGCGTCTCGATTGTGGGGTGGCTCACATCCGGCCCGCGTTTCCGGAGCACCGTGAGCCGTCACGGCTGGTGAGCGGAGGGCGGGACAACCCGCGAACCGGGCACTGACCGGACGAGGACCCGCTAGCCGCTCTCCACCAGACTCTGCGTGCCCAGCACCGAGATCAGCCGCAGCTTCTCGGCGGCCTCGGTGCCGGGCTCGGCCGAGTACACGAGGACGTGGAGGTCGTTGTCCTCCACCCGGAGCAGATCGCAGTCGAGGGTGAGCGTTCCGACCTGCGGATGCTCGATCGTCTTGTGCGAGGTGGCGAGACGCCCCACCACCCCCGCGTCCCACAGCTCGGCGAAACGCTTGCTCCTGGTGCGCAACTCCGCGATCAGCGAGGCGAGTTGCCGGTCGGCGGGGTAACGGGCGGCGGTCGCGCGCAGTTCGGCGACCATGCCCGCCTCGAAGTCCCGCCGTTCCTCCGGGGTGTGCCGCACCCGGGTCGGCATCCCCGTGAAGTTGCGCCACACGCCGTTGCGTTCGAAGCCTCGCAGGACGGACGGATCACCCATCAGGGCCGCGTACAGCGGGTTGGCCAGCAGCAGCGTCATGGCCGCGTCGGAGACGGCGACCGCGGTGTCGACCAGCCGGTCCACCAGCCGCTGCACGCTGGGCGTGATGAACCCGGGCACCACGTCCGGCCCCGGCGGCACCAGTTCCGCGAGTCCGAAGAGATACGTCCGCTCGTCCCCGGAGAGCCGCAGCGCCCGGGCCAGCGCCTCGACGACCTGCACGGACGGGTTGGCCGCCCGGCCCTGTTCGAGACGCGTGACGTAGTCGACCGAGATACCGGCCAGCAGCGCCAGTTCCTCCCGCCGCAGCCCGGCTGCACGCCGCTGGCCCCCCGAGGGGAGCCCCACCGCGTCCGGGGACACCCGGTCGCGCCAGCGCCGCAGCGCCTGCCCCAGTTCTGTCGCCGCCATGCTCCTCAGTGAACACCGTCGGCCGCGCATGTGCCTGGTACCGCCAGTCCCAGGAAGAAGGGTCTTCTGGCTGACCCCGCCGCGCCGCAGCAGCCTGGACGGCATGACGACAACACTCATCACCGGAGCCAACAAGGGTCTCGGCTTCGAGACCGCCCGCCGCCTCGTCGCCGCGGGCCACACCGTCTACGTCGGCGCCCGTGACCCCGAACGGGGGCGGCGCGCGGCCGAGCGGCTCGGCGCGCGGTTCGTCCGGCTCGACGTCACCGACGACGCCTCGGTCGAGGCGGCGGCCAAGACCGTCGAGGCCGAGGGCGGCCTGGACGTCCTGATCAACAACGCGGGCATCGAGACCCGGACCGAGGACAACAGCGTGCCGGTCGCGGAGACCGTGACCGCCGACCAGATGCGCACCACGTTCGAGACGAACGTCTTCGGGGTCGTCCGCGTCCTGCACGCCTTCCTGCCCCTGCTCCAGCGCTCGGCCGCCCCCGTCGTGGTCAACGTCAGCAGCGGCCTGGGCTCGCTGACCCACCTCTCCGACCCGGACCACCCCGCGCACTTCTACCCGGGCATCGCCTACCCGACGTCCAAGGCCGCGGTGAACATGCTCACCGTGCAGTACGCGAAGGCGTTCCCGGGCATGCGGATCAACTCCGTGGAGCCCGGTTTCACCAGGACCGACCTGAACGGCAACACGGGTACGCAGACCGTGGAGGAGGGCGCCGAGATCATCGTCCGCATGGCGCAGGTCGCCCCGGACGGCCCGACCGGCGGATACTTCGACGCCAAGGGCCCGCTGCCCTGGTGACCGCCGGGTGATCCGGCCGGCGGGGCCGGTGGTTCAGACGACCCCGTCGGCGCGCAGGGCCTCGATGTCCTCGCCGGTGCGGCCGAGCTCCGTGAGGATCGCCTCGGTGTGCTCGCCCACCCCCGGGACCGGGTCCATGCGGGCGGGCACGCCCGCGAGGTCGGCCGGGGGCAGCAGCGCCTGTGCCGTGGCCCCGCCGGGGAGGGCGACCTCGTGCCAGCGGCCGCGGGCGGCCAGGACCGGGTGGTCGAGGAACGCGGCGACGTCGTTGACGCCGGCGCAGGCGATGCCGATGCCCTCCAGGTCCTCCAGGACCTGCGCGGCGTCGGAGCGCGCGATCCGCTCGGCGACCAGGGCGTTCAGTTCCCCGCGGTGGGCGACCCGGGCCGAGCCGGTGGCGAAGCGCGGATCGTCGGCCAGCGCGGGCTGCCGCAGGAACGCGGAGCACAGGACGGTCCACTCGCGTTCGTTCTGGACGGAGAACAGCACGTCCTTGCCGTCGGCGGCCGTGAAGGCGCCGTAGGGGGCGATGGTGGCGTGCTGGGTGCCCAGCCGCGGCGGCTGACTCCCCCCGTAGCGCGTGTAGTTGGCCGGCTGGCTCATCCACTCGGCCAGTGCCTCGAACAGGGACACCTCCACCGGGTGGGCCCTGCCGGTGGTGGCGCGGGTGTACAGGGCGGTCAGGATGCCGCTGTAGGCGTACATCCCGGCGGCGATGTCGGCGACGGAGATGCCGACCCGCGCGGTCTCCTCGGCGGTCCCG
Organism: Streptomyces sp. NPDC091972; assembly: GCF_044756385.1. NCBI lineage: Bacteria > Bacillati > Actinomycetota > Actinomycetes > Kitasatosporales > Streptomycetaceae > Streptomyces > Streptomyces sp. NPDC091972. The sequence goes on from NZ_JBIVSV010000001.1 coordinate 590,050, forward strand.
GTCAGCGACACCAGCCCGGTCTGGCACTGCACCAGCAGGTCGTACGACTTGCGGTCGGCCCACGGGCCGTCCGTGCCGTACCCGGAGATCGTGCACGGGATCAGCCGCGGCAGGCGCTCGGCGAGCGCGTCCGCGCCGAGGCCCAGCCGGTCGGCCGCGCCGGGGGCCAGGTTCTGGACGAACACGTCGGCCCCGTCGAGGAGCCGATGCAGGATCTCCAGGCCGCGTGGGTCCTTCAGGTCCAGGGTGAGCGACTCCTTGGACCGGTTGAGCCACACGAAGTAGCTGGAGTGGCCGTGCACGGTCGTGTCGTAGCGGCGGGCGAAGTCACCGTCGCCCGGCCGCTCCACCTTGATCACCCGGGCCCCGAGGTCGGCGAGCTGACGGGTCGCGTAGGGCGCGGCCACAGCCTGCTCCAGGCTGACCACCGTGATCCCGGACAGGGGCAACTGCGGCACGCTCATGCGGATCTTTGTACGGCCGGGTCCGAGAGGGTGTCAACGACTGCCGCCCCCTGTGACCTGTGCCGTTCACCACCGGCCCGGCGAACCCACCGCTCAGTTCCGGCGGTCCGGATGGCACAGCACCATGACCGCCCGCGCGACGAGCTCCCCGGCCCCGCCCAGTTCCCGGCGGTAGCGCTCGGTCATCTCTCTCACGGCGTCCACGAAACCGGGGTCGACCGCGCGGGCCCGGGCCGGGGCCGGGAGCCCCTGGGCCATTTCGCGGCGACGGGCCAGCAGCGCGATGATCTCCTCGTCGAGACGCTCGATCCGGGTGAGTGACGTGTCTTCTGCGGGGTTGATCGCCTGGCTCGTCGTCACGCTGGGTCTCCGTTCGTCTGCGCGGAACGTGTCGCGTTCCTCCACGGCTGGTCGTTGAACACCTTGCCCGTGGCGGACGGCGACAATGCCTCCGGCGGCTCGACGGTCCCCTGCACCCCACAAGTACCGGTCAACGGCTCAGGCCGGCACGCCCAAGGACTCCAAAGCCCTGACGAGGGGGGCGAGTTCGGGGGTGGTGGCGGCTTGGTCGAGGGCTTCGCGCAGGGCTTTCTCGTTGGTGGGGCGGGCTTGTTCGAGGAGGGTGCGGCCGGTGTCGGTGACGTCGGTGTAGATGCCGCGGCGGTCGGTGGGGCAGAGGTAGCGGGAGAGCAGGCCGCGGTCCTCGAGGCGGGTGACCAGGCGGGTGGTGGCGCTCTGGCTGAGGACGACGGCGTCGGCGACCTGTTTCATCTGGAGGTGTCCGCCCTCGCCGTCGTGCTGGCGGCCCAGGACGTCGAGCAGGGAGTACTCGCGGACGCTGAGGTCGTGGGCGGACTGGAGCGCCTTCTCGATGTGTGCCTCGATCCGTCCGTGCAGCAGGGAGAGCGCGCACCAGCCCTGGGCGAGGGCGGTGAGCGCGGGGTCAGTGGCGGTCATGGGGCCTGCTTCCTCCGTCCCGATACGGATACACCCAGGATATTGCATCGCTGAAATTTCCGGCGTCTGCTTCTATAGTGCGCGCGTAACTATCGACACGGTGGTCGCGCACGTCGAACCACCCCTGGCGCGCCTGGCCCCCGAGACTGCCCGAGCAGCCGATCTTCTACCCGGTCCTGGACGAGGACTACGCGATCAGGATCGCCCGGGACTGGAACGTCAAGCACGACGGCGCCGGCTTCGTGACCCGCTTCCAGGTCGAGTCGGACTTCCTCGACCGCTATCCCGTCCAGCAGGCGGGTGGCCGCACGATCCTCGAACTGTGGGTCCCGGCCGAGGAACTCGACGAGTTCAACGCGCACATCGTGGGTCGGATCGACGTCGTGCACGGGTTCCACTGAGCGGCTGAACCACCCGCTACGGGGTCCTGGACGCCCTGAAGGGGCGCGGGAAACTGCGCGACCGGCCACAACGAACCCGCAGCCACCCGCGGACGCGGGGCGCGGAGGCTCGTGGCGTCATGATCGGGGCAACGGCGTCCGTCCGGGGCTCCGCCGTACGGCGGAACCTGCCGGCCGACATCAGCATCCCCTTCTCCCTCGGCTTCATCGTCCTGGTCCTGACGATCACCACCCTGACGAGCCTGCGCGCGGCGAAGAGGCACGACATGGTGGACGCGGAAGGCGTGGCGTGACGGCGGCCGGAACCCGCATGGCCTCGCAGCGATCCGCCCTGGACCTGAGGACCTTGACTTGGAGAGCGCTCCAAGTTCTACCGTCGGCACGGTCGGCGAAGGACCTGTGAACGGAGACGGCCATGCGCGTGGGCGTGCACATCAACCGGTTCAACCACCCCGCGGGCGCGCCCGCACTCGGTGCCGAGCTCGCCGCCGCGGGCGCCGCGGCGGAGGCGGCCGGGGTGAGCTGGCTGTCGGTGATGGACCACTACTTCCAGATGGAGTTCAACGGCGGCGCCGAGGATCCCATGCTGGAGGCCTACACGACCTCTCCTTCCTCGCCGCCCACACCGAGACGGTCCGGCTCGGCGCGCTGGTGACCGGAGTGACGTACCGCCACCCCGGCCTGCTCGCCAAGATCGCCACCACGCTCGACGTGCTCTCCGGCGGCCGGGCGGCCCTCGGCATCGGGGCCGCCTGGTACGACCGGGAGCACGAAGGTCTCGGTGTGCCGTTCCCGCCCCTCGCGGAGCGCTTCGAGCGGCTGGAGGAGACCCTGCGGATCTGTCTGCAGATGTGGGACCCGACGGCGAACGGCCCCTTCGAGGGCGCCCACTACCGGCTCGCCGAGACCCTGTGCGTACCGGCCCCGGTCAGCACTCCGCACCCCGAGATCATGATCGGCGGCAGCGGCGAGAAGAAGACGCTCCGCCTGGTCGCCCGCTACGGCGACGCCTGCAACCTCTTCGCCACCTCCCCGGAGGAGGTCGCGCACAAGCTCGACGTGCTGCGCGGCCACTGCGACACCGAGGGGCGGGACTACGACGAGATCCGCAAGACGATGACCTACTCGGGCGAGGCGGCCGACGAAGGCGACCTGGACGCCTTCCTCCGGGACGTCACCGGTTACGCCAAGCTCGGCCTCGACACGGTCATCCTCGCCCCGCGGACCGGCGCCCCCGCAGAGTGGATCGAGAGCTTCACGGCACCCGCCGTACGAAGGCTCGCGGAACTGGACTAACCCGCCCGCGCGGCGGAGGGCCGGCTGCGGGAGACGACACGGGTCCCGCGGCCGTCCGTCACCCGGACCTGGAGCGAACCGCACGCGCAGCGGGTCCACACCGTGCCGCCCGCCGCCGTGCCGTGCCGGGACACCACCTGGAAGGGTTCGGCATCGTCCGGCCAGGCGCAGTGCGGGCAGACGGCGCGGGTCGTGCTGGTCATGGTGACTCCTCGAAGCTCGTGACCGGACAGGGCCGTCGCGACACAGCCCAGGATGCGGCGGAGTCATCGTTCACGTCCAGGTTGACTTTCCGTACGTCATCTTGAAGCGTGGACTTCATGATCGATCTGCGCCGGCTCCACGTCCTGAGGGCGGTCGCCCACTACGGCACGGTCACCGCGGCCGCCCGCGCCCTGCACTTCACCCCGTCGGCCGCCTCGCAGCAGATCCGCCAGCTCGCCCGCGACCTCGGCGTGGACCTCCTCGAACCCCAGGGCCGCGGGGTCCGGCTCACCCCGGCCGCCGAGAGCCTGCTCGCGCACGCCGACGCCATCCAGGTGCGCTGGGAGCAGGCCGAACTCGATCTGCGCGCCGACCGCGGCGAGCCCGCCGGGCCACTGCGGGTGGGCGGTCTGCCGGTGTCGGTCCCGGTCCTGCTCGCCCCGATGGCGGTCCGGCTGCGCGAGCGGCACCGCCGGCTGACCGTCAGCGTCCGGGAGACGGGCGTACCGGACAGCTTCGACCTGCTCTTCGAGGGGGAGATCGATCTGGCGGTGGTGGAGGCGACGCCGCACAACCCGCCCGTGGGCGACCCCCGCTACGACCAGCAGCCCCTGTTGGACGACCCGTTCGACCTGGTCGTCCCGGCGGATCATCCGCTGGCCGGGCGGGACCTCGTGGATCTCGCGGACGCGGCTCGCGAGGACTGGGTCGCCCCCTTCTCGGACAGTCCCTGCCGCACCCACGTCATGTCGGCCTGCGGCGCGGCCGGCTTCACCCCGAGCGTGGTCCACCAGGCCCAGGACTGGAACGTCACCGCTCACCTGGTCGCCCACGGCCTGGGCGTGGCCCTGATCCCCCGCCTGGCCCACCTGACCCCTGACCTGCCGATCACACGGATGCGCTGCGCGGGCAACCCCCACCGGAAGCTCCTGACCTGCACCCGCGCCGGAGCTCGGCAACGCCCGGCGGTCGCGGCGGCGCTGGGGGTTCTGCGGGACCTGGCACTCACGGCGGCGGCTTGAGGCGGCGCGAGCGGGACGCGCCCGCAGGGGCGCGGGGAACCGCGCGATCAGCCCACCGGCCCGCAGACGACACGCAAGGGGGCCGGAGTTCGAAAACTCCGGCCCCCTTGTCGGAAACCGTTCAAGCACCGCGGGTTCAGGCGGCCGCGACCTCACCCGTGTTGCTGTGCAGCTGGGCGACGACCTCGGTGAGCTGCGCGGCGACCTCGGCGTCGTCGGCCGGGTGGGTCTCGGCGAAACGGACCACCGAGCCCGGAATGGACAGCTTGACGTCCTCGAGCACCTTGCCGCCGGCGATGCCCACGGCCTTGCGGGTCTCGTCCTGCGCCCAGACGCCGCCGAACTGGCCGAACGCGGTGCCGACCACGGCGACCGGCTTGCCGCCGAAGGCGCCGGCGCCGTACGGACGGGACAGCCAGTCGATGGCGTTCTTCAGCACCGCGGGGATGGTGCCGTTGTACTCGGGGGAGAAGAGCAGGAACGCGTCGGAGGCCTGCGCGGCCTCACGCAGCTTCGCGGCGGCCGCCGGGACGCTGCCCTCGACGTCGATGTCCTCGTTGTAGAACGGGATCTCGGCGAGGCCCTCGTAGAGCACGACCTCCGCGCCCTCGGGGGCGTGCTTGACGGCCGCCTCGGCGAGCTGACGGTTGTGCGAACCGGCGCGAAGGGATCCGACGAGCGCAAGGATGCGAACAGACATGCGTAACTCCAGGGGTGGTGAAACACGGCGTTAACGTTCCGGACCGGGGTCCGTTTTAATTTCTAGCACCTTAAACGGACCGAGGTCCAGTTCTCTTCCCGATGCTTTACGCTGGCTTCATGTCCGCGACCCTGCCGCCGTTCCCGAACCCCCAGGAGCCCGTCGACACGCCCCAGCTCCTTGAGGTCGGCTCCGCCCACGAGGCCTGCCTCCGCGCCGACGCGGCCCGCAACCGCGCCCGCCTGCTGGAGGCCGCGGCCCGGCTGATCGCGGAGCACGGTGTGGCCGGAGTCACCATGGAGGCGGTCGCCCAGGCGGCCGGCGTCGGCAAGGGCACGGTCTTCCGTCGCTTCGGCGACCGCACCGGACTGCTCATGGCGCTGCTGGACCACTCCGCGCGCACGCTCCAGGCGGACTTCATCGGCGGCCCGCCGCCGCTGGGTCCCGGCGCCCCGCCCGTCGAGCGGCTGCGGGCGCTCGGCACGGCCCTGCTGTACCGCTACGCCGAGCAGCTCGACCTGCTGCTGGCCGCCCAGTCGGAACCGACCCGCCGCCACTCCCACCCGTCGGCCAGGGCACTGCACATGCACACCACGATGCTGCTGCGCCAGGTCCTCCCGGACGCCGACTGCGACCTGCTGGCCCAGACGCTGATGGCGTATCTCGACCCGGCCCTCATCCACCACCTCACCCAGCAGTGCGGCATGCCCCTGGAGCGTCTGGAGGCCGGCTGGTACGACCTCGTCGCCCGGGTGACCGGCACGGACGTGCCGCGCTGAGCCGAGGCGCAACCCCACATGTGGGCGTCGTCACAGCTTCTGCAAAGATGACGATCGTCATGGTGCAGATACAGAACACGTCCGCGTCCCCCGTCACGCGCCCGGTTCCCACGAGCGCCGATGTGGCCCGCCTGGCCGGCGTCTCGCGCGCGACCGTCTCCTACGTCCTCAACAACACCAGCGCCGTCCGGATCAGCGAGCCCACGCGCCGCCGTGTCCACGACGCCGCCAAGGAGCTCGGGTACGTCCCGCACGCGGCCGCCCGCAGCCTGCGCGCCGGCCACAGCCGGATGGTCCTGATGCCCGCCCCGTCCATCCCGGTCGGCCCGCTCTACAGCCAGTTCATCAGCGAACTCCAGTGGGCCCTGGGCCGGTTGGACTACACCGTCGTGCAGTACGGCAGTGTCGGCCTCCAGGGCGACGAGGCGGCCCGCGCCTGGGCGGAACTGCGCCCGGTGGCCGTGCTGGTGCCCGGCACGGGACTCGGACCGCAGGGCGTGGCGCTGCTCCGGCGCTCCGGTGCCCGCGCGGTGGTCACCCTCGGTCCCGAGGCGGTCGAGGGCGCCCACGCCCTGCTCATGGACCACGCGGGCGTCGGCCGCGGCGCCGCCGCCCACCTGTACGCCCGCGGCCGGCGCCGCATCGGCGTCGTGGTGCCCGAGGAGCCCGGTCTTGAGGCCTTCTCGCTGCCCCGTCTGGCCGGCGTGCGCGAGGCCCTGGACGGCACCGACGCCACCCTGACCGAGCTGCCCCTCGCCTTCGAGGAGCAGTCCGCGGCCGGGCTGGCGGCCCGCTGGCGGCACCTCGGTCTGGACGCCGTGTTCGCGTACAACGACGAGTACGCGATGCTGTTAATGCGGGCCCTCCAGGACGAGGGCGTGCGCATACCGGAGGACACGGCGGTGATCGGCGCCGACGACCTGCTCCTCGGGCGGCTGCTGCGGCCCAGGCTGAGCACGGTCCACCTGGAGCTCCCGTCCGGCCGTGACCTCGCAGAACTGGTCGACCGCGCGGTGCGGGAACCGGGCACCGCGACCGAGACGCACACGGTGCTGGGTGCCACGGTCGTGCACCGCGACTCCAGCTGACGCAGGGAGGGCCTGCCATGCGCACCACGGTCGGGATCATCGGCGGCGGCCCCGCCGGACTGCTCCTCGCCCGCCTGCTGCACCTGGCCGGCATCGACTGCGTGGTCCTGGAGAGCCGGACCCGGGAGTACGTCGAGCACCGCCAGCGCGCCGGGATGCTGGAACAGGGCACGGTCGACGCCCTGCGCGCGTGCGGCGCCGCCGACCGCCTGGACGCCGAGGGGCTCGTCCACCAGGGCATCGAGCTGCGGTTCGCGGGGGAGCGGCACCACCTGGACTTCCCCGCGCTCACCGGCGGCCGCACGGTCACCGTCTACGCCCAGACCGAGATCGTGAAGGACCTCGTCGCGCTCCAACTGGCCGAGGGGCCGCCCCTGTTGTTCGAGGCGGAGGCCCTGGCGGTCGAGAAGCCGGACAGCGACGCCCCGCGCGTACGGTTCCGGCACGAGGGCCGTGAGCAGACGCTGACCTGCGACTGGGTCGCCGGCTGCGACGGCTTCCACGGCATCTCCCGCGAGGCCTTCCCGGCGGCGGCGAGCCGGACGTACGAGCACGACTACCCGTACTCCTGGCTCGGGATCCTCGCCGATGTCGCGCCGTCCTGCGAGGAGTTGATCTACGCCCGCGGCGAGCGCGGCTTCGCCCTGCACAGCATGCGCTCGCCCCTTGTCTCCCGGCTCTACCTCCAGGTGCCCAACGGCACCCGCGCCGCCGACTGGTCCGACGAACGGATCTGGGACGAGCTCGACGCCCGCTTCGCGATCGACGCCGAATGGACCCTCGCCAGAGGTCCGATCACCGCCAAGTCCGTGACCCCGATGCGCAGTTACGTCCACGAGCCGATGCGGCACGGCCGTCTGCTGCTCGCCGGTGACGCCGCGCACATAGTGCCGCCGACCGGGGCCAAGGGACTCAACCTCGCCGTGTCGGACGTATCCGTCCTCGCCAGGGCCCTGACCGATCTGTACCGCACAGGATCTGCACAACCGATCGACAGATATTCGGAGTTGTGTCTTTCTCGTGTGTGGCAGGCCACGCGTTTCTCGTATGACATGACTAGGATGTTGCACGCTCAACCAAATGGGGATGCGTTCGAGAGCCGGATGCAGCTCGCACGGCTGCGCCGTATCACCGCATCCCGCCATGCGGCCGCCGAACTGGCCGCGAACTACACGGGACTACCGCTCCCCGTGTGAGTCCCACCGGTGATCGAACGGAGAGCCGTCATGTCGTTGCTCGAACCCAGGAGCTGGCAGCCCCATCCCCTGTCGGGGCCCGAGTACGCGGTCACCGAGCCCGCCACCGGTGACACGCTCGCCACCGTCACCCTCGCCACGGGCGAAGACGTGGAGCGCTCCGCCGAGGCCGCCCGCGCCGCCCAGAGCGAGTGGGCCCGCCTCCCGCACTTCGTCCGCGCCGGAGTGCTGCGCAAGGCCGGCGACCTGTTCGCCGCACACGCCGACGAACTGCGCGGATGGCTCGTCCGGGAGTCCGGGTCCATCCCCGGCAAGGCCGACTTCGAACTGCACGTGGCCGCCCAGGAGTGCTACGAGGCCGCCGCCCTGGCCTCCCGCCCGGCCGGTCAGGTCCTGCCCAGCGAGGCGCCGAGGCTGTCGTACACCCGCCGGGTCCCCGTCGGTGTCGTGGGCGTGATCTCCCCCTTCAACGCCCCGCTGATCCTCTCGATCCGCTCGGTCGCCCCGGCCCTCGCGCTCGGCAACGCGGTGATCCTCAAGCCGGACCCGCGCACCGCGGTCTGCGGCGGCATCTCGCTCGCCGCGGTCTTCGCCGAGGCCGGGCTGCCGGAGGGCCTCTTCCACGTCCTGCCGGGCGGCCCGGACGTCGGCCAGGCCCTGGTCGCCGATCCGCGGGTCCCCGTCATCTCCTTCACCGGGTCGACCGCCGCGGGCCGTGCCGTGGGGGAGGCGGCGGGACGCCACCTCAAGCGCGCCCACCTGGAACTCGGCGGCAACTCCGCCCTGATCGTCCTGGAGGACGCCGACATCGAGGCCGTGATCTCCACGGCGGCCTGGGGGTCCTTCTTCCACCAGGGCCAGATCTGCATGACGACGGGCCGCCACCTCGTCCACGCGTCGCTGTACGAGGAGTACGTCGAACGGCTGGCCGCCAAGGCCGACTCGCTCGCCGTCGGCGACCCGTACCGCGAGCAGGTCCACCTCGGCCCGATCATCGACGACCAGCAGCTCGCCAAGGTGCGCGGCCTGGTCGAGGCCAGCACCGCGCAGGGCGCCAAGCTGGCCGCCGGCGGCACCCACGACAGGCTCTTCTACCGGCCGACGGTCCTCGCGGGCCTCGACGACAGCACCCCCGCCTACGCGGAGGAGGTCTTCGGGCCCGTCGCGCCCGTACGGTCCTTCGGCACCGTCGACGAGGCCGCCGCCCTGGCCGCCGCGGGGCCCTACGGCCTCTCGCTCGGCATCGTCACCGGGGACGCGGCCCGCGGTCTCGACCTGGCCGAGCGGATCCCCACCGGGATCGTGCACATCAACGACCAGACCGTGAACGACGAGGCGGTCGCGCCCTTCGGTGGCATCGCCGCGTCCGGCACCGGCGCCCGGTTCGGCGGCGAGGCCAATGTGGAGGCCTTCACCGACGTGCGCTGGACGACGGTGCGGGCGGACGTGGCGACCTATCCCTTCTGAGGGTCACTCGCCGTTCTGCTCGGCCTGGGCCTGCTGGGCGGCCACGGACTTGCGGACCTCGTCCATGTCCAGCTTGCGGGCCTGCCCGATGACGTCCGTCAGGGCCGACTCGGGCAGCGCGCCCGGCTGGGCGAACACCGCGACCTGGTCGCGGACGATCATCAGCGTCGGGATCGACTGGATGCCGAAGGCCGCGGCCAGCTCCGGCTGCGCCTCGGTGTCCACCTTGCCGAACACCAGGTCGGGGTTGTCCTCGGCCGCCTTCTCGTAGACCGGCGCGAACTGGCGGCAAGGACCGCACCAGGACGCCCAGAAATCGATCAGGACGAACTCGTTGTCCGTGACCATCTGGTCGAAGTTCTCCTTGGTGAGCTCCACGGTGCTGCTCATGACGTGATCCCTCTTCCTGGTCTCGGAGCGAAGCCGTCGGCACAACACGGCTTGCCGGCCGGGTATTCCACAGCTGTCACCTCTCGGTATCCGGCGCGCGTACCCCTGGTGGCCCGAGCGCACACCACCCACCAGACTGGGCCCATGACGGAAACGGAAAACATCGCCTCCAGTACCTACGACGTCGTGGTGCTCGGTGCCGGACCCGTGGGGGAGAACGTGGCCGACCGCACCCGCGCGGCCGGCCTCTCCACCGCGGTCGTGGAGAGCGAGCTGGTGGGCGGAGAGTGCTCGTACTGGGCCTGCATGCCCAGCAAGGCCCTGCTGCGGCCGGTGATCGCACAGGCGGACGCGCGCCGCCTGCCGGGCCTGAGCGCCTCCGTGCAGGGCCCCCTCGACGCGGCGGCGGTCCTCGCACGCCGGGACTACTGGACCTCGAACTGGCAGGACGACGGCCAGGTCGGCTGGCTGGAGGGCATCGGCGCCGACCTCCACCGCGGCCACGGCCGCCTCAGCGGAGAGCGCACGGTGACGGTGACCGGCCCCGACGGCGTACGGAAGGTGCTCACCGCCCGGCACGCCGTGGCCGTCTGCACCGGCACCCGCGCGGTGCTGCCCGACCTGCCGGGCCTCGACGAGGTCAAGCCCTGGACCAGCCGTGAGGCCACCAGTGCCAAGGCCGTACCGGGCCGTCTCGTCGTGGTCGGCGGGGGAGTGGTCGCCACCGAGATGGCCACGGCCTGGCAGGCCCTCGGCTCCCGGGTGACCCTCCTCGTGCGCGGGAAGGGACTGCTCAACCGCATGGAGCCGTTCGCCGGCGAGCTCGTCGCCGAGTCGCTCACCGAGGCCGGCGTCGATGTCCGCACCGGCACCTCGGTCGAGTCGGTCACCCGGGAGAACGGCACCGTCGTGGTCGTCACCGGCACCGGCGACCGCATCGAGGCCGACGAGATCCTCTTCGCCACCGGACGCGCCCCGCACACCGACGACATCGGCCTCGACACCGTCGGCCGGGAGCCGGGCAGCTGGCTGGAGGTCGACGACAGCCTGCGCGTCATCGGCAGCGACTGGCTCTACGCCGTCGGCGACGTCAACCACCGCGCGCTCCTCACCCACCAGGGCAAGTACCAGGCCCGCATCGCCGGGGCCGCGATCTCCGCCCGCGCCTCGGGAGCCGAGGTCCAGGCGGACCCCTGGGGCGCGCACGCCGCCACCGCCGACCACGACGCCGTACCCCAGGTCGTCTTCACCGACCCGGAGGCAGCCGCCGTGGGCCTTTCCCTGGCGGAGGCCGAACAGGCCGGACACCGCGTCCGCGCGGTCGACTACGACCTCGCCTCGGTGTCGGGCGCCGGTCTCTACGGCGACGGCTACCGCGGCCGGGCCCGCATGGTCGTCGACCTGGAACGCGAGATCCTCCTCGGCGTCACCTTCGTCGGCCCCGGCGTCGGCGAACTGATCCACTCCGCGACGATCGCGGTCGCCGGCCAGGTCCCGATCAGCCGGCTGTGGCACGCGGTCCCGTCGTACCCGACGATCAGCGAGGTGTGGCTGCGGCTGCTGGAGGCGTACCGGGACAACTAGGGCAGCTCGAAGCCGAGGGACGCGGCCGCCCGCTCCGGCGTCGGCTGCGTCCAGTGCTCCGCGACCGCCCGGTTCGAGGACAGGGAGCGCAGTTCGGCGCGGTCCAGGTAGAGGGTGCCGTCGAGGTGGTCCGTCTCGTGCTGCACGATCCGCGCGGGCCAGCCGCGGAACACCTCGTCGACCGCGCGGCCGTTCTCGTCCTCGCACCGCAGCCGGACCTCGGAGGGCCGCGCCACCACGGCCTGCCACCCCGGCACGCTCAGGCATCCCTCGAAGAACGCCACCCGCTCGGTGCCGACCGGCTCGTACGACGGATTGACCAGGACCCGGAACGGCAGCGGCACCCGCCCGCGCGCCAGCCGGACCTCCTCCGGCACGGGCGCCGGGTCCTCGACGACGGCGATGCGCAGCGGCACACCCACCTGCGGGGCGGCCAGGCCCACACCCGGCGCCGCGTGCATGGTGACGCGCAGGGCCTCGACGAAGCGGGACAGGAGCGCGGCGTCCAACTGGCCGTCGTAGGGCTCGGTGCCGTGCCGCAGGACCGGTTCGCCGGCCGCCACGATCGGCAGCGGGCCGTCGGCGGCCAGGAGTTGCTCGACCAGCTCGGCAAGGGGCGCGCGGTGACTCGGAGTTGCCATCGCGCCAGGATGCCATGCAGGGCCTTGTGACGCAGGTCACTTGAGGGGCCGGGAACTCGACCCGCCCTCGCTCCGACTACTGGACCGACACCGTCCCCAGCCCTCGGAGAAGCCGCCGATGTCCATCGCCCCCTCGACCACCAAGGACGAGGTCCCGCAGCCGGCCGCCCCCGCTCCGGCCCCCAGCAGATGGGCCCCGCTGCGCCCGCTCGTCCTGCGACTGCACTTCTACGCCGGCGTGTTCGTCGCCCCCTTCCTGCTGATCGCCGCCGTCACCGGCTTCCTCTACGCGGGCGCCTTCCAGGCCGAGAAGATCGTCTACCGGGACGAGATGACCGTCGCCGCCGTCGGCGACAGCCGACTGCCCGTCTCGCGACAGGTGGACGCGGCGCGCAAGGCCCATCCCGAGGGCACGGTCTCGGCGGTGCGCCCCGCCCCCGAGGCCGACGCGACGACCAGGGTGATGCTCTCCGGAGTGCGGGGCGTCGACCCGGACCACACCCTCGCCGTGTTCGTCGACCCGTACACCGGCGAGGTCCGCGGCGCGCTGGAGCAGTACGGCTCCACCGGCGCGCTGCCGCTGCGCACCTGGATCGACGAGTTCCACCGTGACCTGCACCTCGGCGAGAACGGGCGCCTCTACAGCGAGTTCGCCGCGAGCTGGCTCTGGGTGATCGCGGGCGGCGGTCTGGTGCTGTGGTTCTCCCGTCGCCGGGCGCTGCGCAAGGTGCGCGGGACCAGCGGGCGGCGCCGCACCCTCGGACTGCACGGCAGTGTCGGCGTCTGGGCCGCGGCCGGCTTCATCTTTTTGTCGGCGACCGGACTGACCTGGTCGACGTACGCGGGCGCCAACATCGACGAACTGCGCACCTCGCTCGGCCAGTCCACGCCGTCGGTCTCCGCGTCCGCGGGCGGTGACCACTCGGGCCACGGGGCGTCCGCCGCGGCCGGGGACGCCGCGCACGGTGTCGGCCTCGACAAGGTGCTGGCCGCCGCCCGCGCCGAAGGGCTCGGCGACCCCGTCGAGATCGTGCCCCCCGCCGACGAGTCGTCGGCCTATGTCGTACGGCAGGTGCAGCGCAGCTGGCCCGAGAAGCAGGACGCGGTCGCGGTCGACCCGGGGACCGGCCAGGTCACCGACACGCTGCGGTTCGCTGACTACCCGCTGCTGGCCAAGCTGACCCGGTGGGGCATCGACCTGCACACCGGCGTCCTGTTCGGGCTGGTGAACCAGATCGCCCTGATGCTGCTCGCGCTCTCGCTGGTCCTGCTGATCGTGTGGGGCTACCGCATGTGGTGGCAGCGCGGCCGGGGCTCCGCCTTCGGCCGGCCGATCCCGCGCGGGGCCTGGCAGCAGGTGCCGCCGCAGATCCTGGTGCCCGCCGTGGCCGTGATCGCCGTCCTCGGGTACTTCGTGCCGCTGCTGGGCATCCCGCTGGCCGGCTTCGTCGTCGCCGACGTGGTCCTCGGCGAGATCGCGCACCGGCGGGGCAGGGGGAAGGCGGCGGCCTGACACCCGCGCGGGTGCGCCTAGCCGGTGAGAGCGGCGAGCTCCGCGTCGGCCCGCTCGGTGACGAGGCTCAGCACGCGTCCGGCGACCGCGAGATCCTCCTCGGGGATGCCGGCGTAGACCCGGGCGGTGAGAGGGGCGGTCTCGGCGGACGTCGTCGCGAACAGCTCGCGCCCGGCGTCCGTGATCCGCACCCGGGACGAGCCCTGCGGAGCCAGGAGCCCCGCGGAGATCAACTCGTCGACGACGGAGTGCGCCTCCGCCGCGTCGATCTTCAGCGCGCCGGTCACGTCCCCGGCGATGAGCTCGCGCTCGACCGGTCCCTCCGCGACGGCGGCCAGCCGCAGGGTGACGGACTGCTGGAAGCTCACGCCGTGGCGGGCCAGGACGTTCTCCAGGAGTGCGCGGGCGGCGTAGTGGGCCAGGGCTATGACGCGGGGGTTGAGGACGGGAGGGGTGGTGGTCATGACTGCTCCTCGGAAGTCTCGTTCGTCGGGTCGAGGGGGGCGTCGAGCAGGGTCGTGAGCTCCCGCTCGAACGCCCTCGTGCGTGCGCTGTCCAGGCCGCCCAGCGGCGCCAGCAGTTGCTCCAGGAGTCCCCGGACGATGCCGATGGCCTGCCGGGTCCGCTCGCGGCCCTCCTCGGTGAGCGCCAGTTGCACCGCGCGCGGGTCGCGCGGGTCGCGGGTGCGCTCCAGGAGCCCGGCGCTCTCCAGGGAGCGCGCCAGCTTGGAGACGTAGAGCGGTTCGAGCCCGGTCCGGTCGGCGAGGCGTCGCTGGCTGGGGCGCTCGCCGCCGCGCTGCATGCCGTACAGCGAGGCGACCAGCGAGTACTGGGCGTGTGTCAGGCCGAGCGGCGCCACCGCGCGGTCGACCGCGACGCGCCATTTCATCGACAGTCGCCAGACCAGGAAACCGGGCGTCGCGCCCTCGGATGCCGTACTCATGCACGATACAGTACATGGCTACTATAGCCATGGCTACTATTATCCGGACGGGGCCTGACGGGAAGCGCCCGACGGGGTTAGGTTGGGCGTCATGAGCAATCTTGATCGCCAGGCCGTCCCCGCCCTGTGCGGCGGCCGCGGCTTCGTGGTGGCGGAACCCGTGCGCGAACTCCTGAGTCCCCGCCGCGTGAAGCTGGGCGAGTCCAGCGAGGTGCGCCGGCTGCTGCCCAACCTGGGCCGTCGCATGGTCGGCGCCTGGTGCTTCGTTGATCACTACGGCCCCGACGACATCGCCGACGAGCCCGGCATGCAGGTGCCCCCGCACCCGCACATGGGCCTTCAGACGGTGAGCTGGCTGCACCAGGGCGAGGTCCTGCACCGAGACTCCACCGGCAGCCTCCAGACCATCCGCCCCCGCGAGCTGGGCCTGATGACCTCCGGCCGTGCGATCAGCCACTCCGAGGAGAGCCCGAAGTCGCATGCCCGCTTCCTGCACGGCGCCCAGCTCTGGGTCGCCCTGCCGGATGGCCACCGCCACACCGACCCGCACTTCGAGCACCACACGGGGCTGCCGCAGATCACCGCCCCCGGCCTGACGGCCACGCTCATCTTGGGCGAGCTCGACGGCGCCCGCTCGCCCGGAACGGCGTACACCCCCATCGTCGGCGCCGACCTGAGCCTCGCCCGCGGCACGGACGTACGCCTGCCGCTGGAACCGGACTTCGAGTACGCCGTCCTGTCCATGTCCGGCGAGGCCCACGTGGACGGGGTGCCGGTGCTGCCCGGCTCGATGCTCTACCTCGGCTGCGGCCGCACCGAACTCCCGCTGCGCGCAGAGTCGGACGCGGGCCTGATGCTCCTGGGCGGTGAGCCGTTCGAGGAGGAACTCGTCATGTTCTGGAACTGGATCGGACGGTCCCAGGCGGAGATCGAGCAGGCCCGCGAGGACTGGATGACCGGGACGCGCTTCGGCGAGGTGAAGGGCTACGACGGCGCCCCGCTGCCCGCTCCGGAACTCCCGCCCCTGCCGCTGAAGCCGCGGGGCCGGGTGCGCTGAAGTGTCGTACGGCCCCGGGTCCGAAGCGAACCCGGGGCCGTATGCGGGGTGTTCGGATCAGGCGTACGCGTCGAAGGGGATGCCGGACGGCTTGGAGTGGTCGAGGGCGTACTGGAAGTCGCCGTCGTCGATCTTCAGGGTGGCGGAGCCGAAGTCGGCGGCGATGAGCTTCTCCCGGTACCCGGCCGGATAGCCGTTCCAGCCGACGAGGCGCGGGAAGAACCAGCCGCCGGTGGCGTTCTCCGGGGGCTCGTCGCCGCCGCTCGCGAAGCGGAAGCAGTGCGTCGAGATGCCGTCCTTGTGGTAGACGATCTTCGGGTGGGTGCCGTCGAAGCGCACCGCCGAGCGGGCGGCCACCTGGTAGCCGGAGTGCTGGGACACCGACACGTACTGGGCCTGGTCGCCGTTGACCCACACCACGACGTGCTCCCAGTCGTGGGTGTGCCCGATGGCCGCCGGACCCAGCGTGGCCTGGTCCTTCTCGAAGTAGCTGGCGTACATCACGGCACACCAGCCGTTGTTGCACTTCGCCCGGGAGTAGGTGTTGGCGTTGGCGAGCTGGGCGTAGTCGTGGCACTTGCCGTTGACGTCGCCGCCGAGCTTCAGACCGGGGTTGATCGTGCCGTCGGCGCCGATCGCGGCGGTGGCGTAGCAGCCGTCACCGTCGTAGTCGTAGGCGGGGGAGAAGGTCTGCTCCAGGCCGTCGGCGTTCTGGGGCAGCAGGGTCAGGACGTTCGCGTGGGCGGTCGCGGGCAGCGCCACGACGAGCGCCAGCGCGCCCACGGCCGTGATCAGGGATCGCAACGTGCGCATGCCGTACCCCTGTCAGCAGTAGAGGTTGCCGCCGGGGCTGACCCCGAGGATCGACGTGAACCGGTTGTAGGCGTCGACGCGGCTCTGCACCTGGGCCGGGTTGCGGCCGTCGCACTCCAGGGAGCCGTTGATGGAGCGGATGGTCTGGCCGAAGCCGGCCTGGTTGACCATGGCGTTGTGCGGGGTCATGGTGCCGGGGCCGGACTGGGTGTTCCAGTACCACAGGCCGGTCTTCCACGCCACGGCGGAGTCGTTCTGCACCAGCCAGGGGTTGTTGAGCAGGTCGATCCCCAACGCGTCGCCCGCCGCCTTGTAGTTGAAGTTCCAGGACAGCTGGATCGGGCCGCGCCCGTAGTACGCCGCCTGACCGGCGGGGCAGCCGTACGACTGGTTCCAGTCGCAGTAGTGCGGGTAGTTGGCGGTGTTCTGCTCGACGATGTACACCAGACCGCCGGTCTCGTGGTTCACGTTGGCGAGGAAGGCCGCCGCCTCCTGCTTCTTCACCGTGTCGCTGCCGGTGGTGGCGAAGCCGGGGTAGGCGCTCAGTGCCGCGACCAGGCCGCTGTAGGTGTAGAAGGAGTTCCGGTTCGGGAACATCTGGTTGAACTGCGCCTCGCTGACGACGAACCCGGACGGGGTGCTGCCGCCGCCGCTCGCCGGCGCGTTCCACTTCTGGTTGGCCGTACCGGAACAGGTCCAGATCTGCAGCCGGGTGCCGTTGGCGCTGTTGTTGTCCCGGACGTCCAGGCACTTGTTCGCGGCCGGGTTGACGATGTCGCGCGCGCCGGAGACCACCCACTGCTGGTTGGCGCCGCCCGAGCAGTCCCAGAGCTGTACCGACGCGCCGTCGGCGGTGCTGCGGTCGGCGACGTCCAGGCACTTGCCGAGCGCCCGCAGGGTCCCGTCACCGGGGTTGGACCAGATCTGGGCGCCGGTGCCGTTGCAGTCGTAGAGCTGGACGGCCGTGCCGTTGGCGGTGGACGCTCCCGCCACGTCGACGCACTTGCCGGCGAGGCCGGTGATGGTGCCGGAGGCGGCGTGCGCGGGTGTCACGGTGAACAGCGCGGTGAACATCGCGGCCAGGACGGCGAAGACCGCGAGGCGGCCTCCGCGGAGGGATGAGGACATGGGTGGGCACGCTCCTTGAGGGGGGTGGGGAGGCCGCCCCCCGGAGGGTAGGGGCGGCCGGAGGGCGGAGCTCTACGGGTAGTTGGTCAGGTTCGCCACGTTGGTCGAGGAGTTGGAGGGACCACCGGTGCCGTTGACGACGTGCCGGATGGTGCCGGTGCCGCCGAGGGAGACGGTCACCATGCTCTGGAAGCGGACCCCGGTGGTGTTCGGCGCCTCGATGGCCCGTTCCGCGGCCACGCTCGGGTTCACGTTGAAGTAGCAGTAGCTGCCGAGGCCGTAGGCCTGGTGGCTGGTGACGGAGTCGGCGACCTTGTAGGCGGCGTAGCCCTGCGTGGAACCGTTCATCCAGGCCGCCTGGTTGGGCGGGTCGTAGGGCATCTCGTTCTGGTAGAAGTACGTGCGGCCGCCGTTGCCGTTCCAGACGGTCTGGTACTTCTGGTAGTGCTCGACGAACAGGCCGTACGCGGTGACGTTGTCGCCGTTGACGACCAGTCCGGTGTCCGCGGTGTTGGTGGTCCAGCCGACGCCGCTGCCGTGGTCGGCCCGCCAGATCCACATGTGGTCGCCGATGACGTTGTCGCTGTTGATGACGAGGCTGGTGGTCGCCTTGCCGACGCCCGCGCCGCCGACGCGGAAGTACACGTCGTGCAGGGAGGTCGGGTTCGCGGTGTGGGAGGCGGTGGAGCCGGCCGGCCCGACCTCCATCAGGGTGGGCGAGTTGGTGGTGCCCGCGTCGAAGAGGACACCCGCGACTTTCACGCCGTCGACGTCGGCCACCTTCATCGCGGTGACGCCGTTGTCCGGCACGAAGGTGGCGAGACCCAGCCCGAGGACGACGGTGTCGGCGCGGTTGACCTGGAGCGTCTGGTTGAGGTGGTACACGCCCGGGGTGACCAGCAGGTTCTTGCCCGCAGCGAGCGCCGCGTTGATGTCCGCGGCGCTCGCGCCCGGCTTCACGACGTAGAAGGTGTCCAGGGACAGGGAGCTGCCCGCCGGGGTGCCGTTCGTCCAGCTCGTGCCCGTCGAGTTGGTGCGCACCGACGGCACGAACACCTTGTAGGCGCCGTCGGCGTCGACGTACAGGAACGGCTTCTCCCGGCTGACCGGGGACTGCGCGACGGTGGTGTGGGGCGGGTTGGGGAAGGTGGTGCCGGGGACGCCCTGGCTGCCGACGAAGACCATGTTCCAGTTGGATCCGGTCCAGCTCCCGAGCTGGGAGTTGCGCGTCAGCCACTGCTGCTGGCTGCCGGAGTTGACCTGTCCGTCGACCTTCGTGTCGGCGAGCAGACCGCCGCTGGACCAGCCGTTGTCGTCCAGGGCGAGGTTGCCGCGCAGGTGCATCCGGCGGTAGGCCGCCGCCTGGGAGACCGCCCAACGGTCGGTGCCGCCGCTGGGGTTGACGGACAGGTTCTCGGCCCCGCGCCAGAAGTTCTGCGTCGCGTTGCCCTGGAACCAGTCGGCCTCGGCGTGCACCGCCCCGTTGATCGTGACCGCGTCCGGGGTCAGACCCAGACCCGCGACCTGGGTGTAGAAGCCGACGTTGGCGTCCGCGGAGTAGGAGCCCGGCTTGAACAGGACCGCGTAGCGCTGGGAGCCGAACTGGTTGGTCTCCTGCTGCTGGAAGATGGAGTTCAGCCGTGACTGGATGGTCGAGGACGACATCGACGGGTCGAAGACGACCACGTTGGGGCCGAGGTCGGGGTTGGTGGCGGACTGGGTCACCGGGACCACCTGGAAGCGCTGGGCCGCGCTGCCGTTGCAGGTGTACTGCACGAACTGCACGCTGTCGGCGGTCGAGGCGCCCGGGTCGTCCAGGCACTTGCCGCTGTTGCGGTTGACGAAGTGGTAGGCGCCGCCGCCGTCGTGGACGGGCAGCCACTGCTGGTTGGCGCCGCCGCCGTAGGCCCACAGGTGCACGGGCGCGTTGTCGGCGGTGGAGACGTCGGCCACGTCCACGACCTGCGAGGTGTTGTTGCGGTTGTCGATGCGGACGTAACCGTCGCTGGTGGGGGTGAAGCTCCACTGCTGGGCCGTGGTGCTGTTGCACGTGTACTGCTGGACGACCGTGCCGTTGGCGGTACCGGCCGCCCTGGCGTCCAGACACCGCCCGCTTGCCGCGTTCATGACAGTGGAGAAGCCGGTGGGGAGCGCGGTGGCCGCTTCGGCGGGTGTGGGGATACAGGTGAGTGCGGAGGCGGCGGCCACCGTGACGAGGGTGGCGGCGCCGGATCTGCGAAGGCGCGTGAGGGTGTGCATGCGCAGGGCCCTTCGTGGGGGTGAGGGTGTCGCGAGGTGTCTGGCTGACCCGTGAACCTAAAGGTATGGACCAATTACGTCAAGAGATGAAGTAAGGTTTGAGAGAAGGGGATTGAGGCTTCGCGGGAGAACGCGCTCCCGGTTCGGAAGCCTTGGACGCCTGCGGAGGGGCACCCGGCTCGCTGTCGTCGCCGGGAGGGAACCTGCGTTGTGATCGCCGTCGCCTTGTCGTTGCTGCCCGCCCTGGGTGTGCTGCTGTACGCCATGGACCGCGTCGAGGACCGGTTGTCGGCCGGGTCGTCGACGCCCCGTCATGCGCGGGGGCGCCACCTGCGGTTGATCCGCGGCACCGGCCCGTCGCGTGGCCGGCGGTCGTCCGCGCCGGCCCGGCACGGCGGGACGCGTCCGCGTCACGGTGCTCCGTCCGCGGCCGCGGCGGGGACAGGGCCACGGTCCGGGCGAACGGCCTCCCCTCGCCCCGCCTCCGCTGCCGCAGGGACGCGGCACCGGGAAACCGGCCGTCGGGCCGCGTGACGCCGTCGGCGGGACAGCCCGCGTGCGGACGGCCGTCCGGACCGTCCCGGACCGAACCGTCGGGGACGCCGCACGACTCCCTGCCGCAGCCCTGATTGGGCGGGTCTTCCGGGGTACTCGCGGGACATGAAGCTGCATCTTCCTGGACGTAAAGACCACCACGGCAGCGACGGGGCTCCGGAGCGCGAGGTCCCGTCGTCCGACGAGGTGGGCCCCGGGCCCGCCGTGGAGGAGCGCGCGCCCGACACGCCGTCCCAACTGCCGAAGACGGCGTGGGGGGCGGTGCTGCGGGGCAGCGTGCGGGAGTTCAAGGACGACGAACTGACCGACCGGGCCGCGGCGCTGACGTACTACGGCCTGCTGTCGCTCTTCCCGGCCATCCTGGTCCTGGTGTCGATGCTCGGCCTGACCGGCAAGTCCGCCACGGACACCGTGCTGAAGAACCTCAAGCAGTTCACCCCGGGCTCGGCCCGCGACATCATCACCGGGGCCGTCGAACAGCTCCAGGGCAACGCGGGCGTCGGGTCGGTCATGGCCATCGTGGGCCTGGTCCTGGCGGTGTGGTCGGCGTCCGGGTACGTGGCCGCGTTCATCCGCTCGGCCAACCGGGTCTACGACATGCCGGAGGGCCGCCCGATCTGGAAGATCCTCCCGGTGCGGATCGGTCTGACGGTCGTCCTCATGGTGCTCGCCGTCGTCAGTTCCCTGATCGTCGTCTTCACCGGCACCCTGGCCGCCAAGGCCGGCTCGGCGCTCGGGATCGGCGACACCGCCCTGACGGTCTGGTCGATCGCCAAGTGGCCCGTCCTGGTGGTCCTGGTCACGGTCATGATCGCGCTCCTGTACTGGGCCACCCCCAACGCCCGGGTGAAGGGGTTCAGGTGGATCACGCCGGGCAGTTTCCTGGCCCTCGTCATCTGGCTGGTCGCGTCCGCCGGATTCGCGTTCTACGTGGCCAACTTCGCCTCGTACAACAAGACGTACGGCACCATGGCCGGTGTCATCGTCTTCCTGATCTGGCTGTGGATCAGCAACCTGGCGATCCTCCTGGGACTGGAGTTCGACGCCGAGACCGTGCGGCAGCGGGCGATCGCCGGCGGGCTGCCGCCCGACAAGGAGCCCTACACGGAGCCGCGCGACACCCGCACGTGGGACGAGCAGGACCTCCGCAGGCTGGACGACGAAGGACCGGCACACGACAAGTGACGGGTTGATCCGATTCTGTCGGCTTATCTCGGGGAGCTTGGGACAACCGCAGGTCATGAGGTTGCTGACGGACTTGTATGAGATCGACGGGGCGCTGACACGGGATGCCGCCTCCCGGATCCCGCCGGGGGTGGCCAAGGCGTTGTCGGCGGTGGAGGAGGCCGCGGAGAGCACCAAGCTGTGGTGCGGCGCGGCCGCCGTGATGGCGTGGAAGGGCGGCTGGCGCGGGCGCAGGGCGGCGGCCGCCGGAGTGGTGGCCATGACGGTCGCCCAACTGGTGTCGAACGGCCTGTGCAAGCAACTGGCCGACCGCCCCAGGCCGCCCGCGGAGTGGATCCCGCACGACGAGGTCGCCGACCGCCCCGACTCCTCCTCGTTCCCCTCCGGGCACACGGCGGCGGCGGTCGCCTTCACCGCCGCCGTCGCTCCGACCTGGCCGGTCGCGGGCGCGCTGGTCGCGCTGCCGGCCGCCATGGTCGCCGTCGAACGGGTGCAGTCGGGTGCCCACTATCCCAGCGACGTCGCCGCCGGTGCCGTCATCGGCCTGGCCGCCGCCTGGCTCACCCGTCGCGCCCCGGTCCTGTTCCTGCGCCACCGGCTCTAGCCGTCCGGGGCAGCCGGCCGGGCGGGGGCCGGCTCGCCTCGCGAAAGGAAGGGCCGCGCACACACCAACGGCGCCGGAGCTTCGGGAACGACGTCGGCGCCGCACGGGCGAAGACCACGCAGTCCGTCCTCGCCGCGGTCCGTCCGCGTCGGCCCGCTCGAACGTCCTGAGCGGGCCGACGCCGTGTGCCGGCAGCCCCACACCGCGGGCACACACGGGACAAGCCACCGTGGACCGCCGCCGCGGCTCCACCAGGGACCCAGGCGAGCGGGTAACCCGTATCCCACGAGGTAATCCCGGAGATCCGAGACGGATGGGACCGGGGGGAGCCGTTGACCGGAGAACCGGGTTCGTCCTACCGTCGTCGGACCAGGTGCCGGAACGTTCCGGCAAAGAAGCGGCGGCCTCGTCGCGGAAGCGGAGCGGAGCGGACCCATGGGCCTGTCGTCCACGGACTGGCTGGTGCGACCCGTCGCACCGATCGACGAAGCCACGGTGTCGGCCGTACTGGAGACCCGGTTCGGGGTGCGGGGCACCGTGCGGGACCTCGGGAGCCAGCAGGACCGCAACTACCGGGTGCGCGCCGAGGCCGGGGAGTACGTCCTCAAGGTCGCCAACCCGGCCACCGCGACCGCCGAGTTGCGGGCCCAGTGCGACGCCGTGGAGCACCTCGCCGGTGCGCTGCCCGGCGTCCGGCTGCCCCGGGCGGTCCCCGGCGCCGACGGTGACGTGGTGCAGCCCTTCCTCGTGGACGGAGCCGAGCTGGCCTGCCGTCTGCTGGACTTCGTGCCCGGTGAGCCGATCATGGACAGTCGCTACCTCGCCCCCGCCGTCGTCGCCCGCCTCGGCGAACTCTCCGGGCGGATCGCCGCGGCCCTGGCCGGCTTCACCGCCCCCGACCCCGGCCGCCTGCGGCCGTGGGACCTGCGCAACGCCCTCCGGGTGATCGAGACCCTCGCCCCGCACTGGTCCGACCGGGACCGCGCCGACCGCGTGCTGAGCGCCGCCCGCACCGCGCACGCCCGCGTGGAGCCGCACGCCGAGGAGCTGCCGGTCCAGTTCGTGCACGGCGACATCACCGACAACAACGTCGTCTGCGAGACGGCACGGGACGGCCGCCGCATGCCGGTCGGCGTCATCGACTTCGGAGACCTGGGCACCGGCTGGACCGTGGCGGAACTGGCGGTCACCTGCACCTCCCTCCTGCACCACCACGGTGCCGGCCCCGCCTCCGTGCTGCCCGCCGTCCGCGCCTTCGACGCCGTGCGCCCGCTCTCCGACGGCGAGGCGGCCGTCCTGTGGCCGCTCGTCGTGCTCCGGGCGGCCGTCATGGTGGTCAGCGGGCAGTACGACGTCCTCCAGGACCCCGGCAACGGCTACGCGTCCGCCGCCCTGGACCGGGAGTGGGCCATGTTCGAGTCGGCCGTCTCCGTGCCCGCCGAGGTGATGGAGGCCCAGGTGCGGGAGGCACTGGGCCGCCCCCTGCCCCCGGTCGCCGTCCCGCCCGCCCACCGCATGCTGCCGGACCTTCCCGACGACATACCGGTCCTCGACCTCTCCGCGCAGAGCGACGACCTGCACACGGGCCGATGGCTGGAGGCGGACGCCGAGTCCGCCCTCGCCGCCGGCCGGCCGGCGGCCCGTACCCGGCACGGCGAGTTCCGCCTGACCCGGACCACGATCGACACCATGGAGGCCCCGGCGACCTGCGCCCTCGGAGTGGACCTCCACCTCGCGGACCCCCTGGAGGTGCACGCGCCCTGGGCCGGCACGCTCACCCGGCACGCCGACGGCACGCTCGCCCTGCGCGGCGCGGGCCCCGTGCTGTGGCTGCACGGCATCGACGGGCCGCCCGCGTCCGGGCCGGTCGCCGCCGGACAGCGCCTCGGCACCGTCGCCGAGCGGGACGGCGGACACGTCCTCGGCCTGCAGATGTCCACCCTGGCCGACCCGCGCCTACCGCGCTTCGCCACCCCGGACCTGGCCGCAGGCTGGCTGGCGGTGAGCCCGGACCCGACGGCACTGATCACCGGACAGGAGACGGAGGAGCCGTCCGCCGACGAGGATCTCCTCGACCGCCGCGACCGCGCCTTCGCCGGCGTCCAGGAGCACTACTACGACGAGCCGCCCCGCATCGAACGCGGCTGGCGCCACCACCTCGTCGACACCCGCGGCCGCGGCTACCTCGACATGCTCAACAACGTGACCATCCTCGGCCACGGCCATCCCGGACTGAGCGACGCCGTGCACCGGCAGTGGCGGCGCCTCAACACCAACTCCCGCTTCCACTACGGCTCGGTCGTGGAACTCTCCGAGCGGCTCACCGCGCTGCTGCCCCCCGAACTGGACACCGTCTTCCTCGTCAACAGCGGCTCCGAGGCCGTGGACCTCGCCCTGCGCCTGGCCTGGGCGGCGACCGGACGGCAGGACACGGTCGCGGTCGAGGAGGCCTACCACGGCTGGACGTACGCCAGCGACGCGGTCTCCACCTCGATCGCGGACAACCCGAACGCCCTGTCCTCCCGGCCGAGCTGGATCCACACCGTGGCCGCCCCCAACTCCTACCGGGGCCGCCACCGAGGTGCCGAGGCCCGGCGGTACGGCCCCGAGGCCGCAGCGCGGATCACCGAACTCGCCGCACAGGGCCGGCCGCCGGCCGCCTTCATCTGCGAGCCCTTCTACGGCAACGCGGGCGGCCTCCCCCTCCCCGACGGTTACCTCCAGCAGGTCTACGAGGCCACCCGCGCCGTCGGCGGACTGTGCGTCGCGGACGAGGTGCAGGTCGGCTACGGCCGGCTCGGCACCCACTTCTGGGGGTTCGAGCAGCAGGGCGTGGTACCGGACGTCGTCACCGTGGCCAAGGCGATGGGCAACGGGCATCCGCTGGGCGCGGTGATCACCCGGCGGGAGATCGCCGACGCCTACCGTACCCAGGGCTACTTCTTCTCCTCCGCCGGCGGCAGTCCCGTCAGCAGCGTGGTCGGACTGACCGTGCTGGACGCGCTGCGGGACGAGCGGCTCCAGGACAACGCCCTGGAGACCGGGGGATACTTGAAGCGGCGGCTGGAGGAACTCGCCGACCGGCACCCGCTGATCGGCGCGGTGCACGGCTCCGGGCTGTACCTGGGCGTCGAGTTCGTCCGGGACCGGGAGACGCTGGAGCCGGCGACCGAGGAGACCGCGGCGATCTGCGACCGGCTGCGCGAGCTCGGCGTGATCGTCCAGCCCACCTCGGACCGGCAGTGCGTGCTGAAGATCAAGCCACCCCTGTGCCTGACCCGGCACAGCGCCGACGTGTTCACCGCCGCGCTGGACGACGTACTGACCCACGGCTGGTGAGGCGGGGTGCCGCAGAGGGGTCCCCGCACGCCGGCCGGACCGGCCGTGCCCGCCACCATCGCCGACGTCGCCCGCGGGGCGGGGGTCTCCAAGACCACCGCGTCGGACGCGCTGCGCGGCCACGGCCGGGTGTCCGACGCGACCCGCCGGGCCGTCCTGGACACCGCCCGGCGCCTCGGGTACACGCCCAACCGCAGCGCCCGCAGCCTGCGCACCTCGGTGACGGACACCGTCGCGCTGCACATCCCGGAGTTCCTCACCAGCGCCGAGTACTACATGTCGTTCGTGTTCGGCGTGGCCGAACAGGCCGCGCGCTCCGGGCTGAACGTCACCCTGGTGTCCGCCGGCCGCCTCCCGCAGGCCGACGGGCTGATCCTGTGCGACCCGATGCCGGACAACCCCGTCGTCGACGAGCTGATGAACGCGGGCCTCCCGGTCGTCACGGCCGAGCGCTACGGCGGCGACACCCAGCCCGCCGGGGTGATCTGGTCCGACCACGAGACAGCGCTGACGGAACTCCTCGACCACCTGCGCAGGAGGGGCGTCCGCAGGCCCGCGTTCGTCGCCTCCGACACCACCGCCGACTGGGCCCTCACGCTCCAGCGCACCTACGCGCGCTGGTGCGCCGGGCACGGCGTCCGACCGCTGCTGCGCAAAGCGCCGTTCGGTGCCTCACCCGAGGTGCTGCGGGCGGTGGTGGGGGAGTTGCTGGCCGATGCGCCCGGCACCGATGCGATCGTGTGCGCCGCCGACGGGGCCGCCGCGGCCGTCCTGCCCGAGATCCGGTCGGCGGGCCGGATCGTGGGCGAGGACCTGCTGCTGGCGTCCTGCGTCGACAGCCTGGCCATGCGGACCGCGGAACCGCCCATCACGGCGATCGACCTGAGACCCCGTCACATGGGCGCGGAGTGCGTGCGGTTGCTGTGCGGCCTACTCGCCGGCGAGGTGCCGGACGGTACCGCTCGTACCGTGGCCATCGACGTGCACGTCCGGGCGTCCACGTCCGCGTGAGCGCCGGGACCCCGGGCGGTGGCGCGCTCAGCGCCCCGGTGCCGGCCCGCTGCTCCCGCGGACGACGAGGTCGACGGGGACGAGCGAAGCGGGACGAGGTGGTCGCGCCGAGGCGTCGATCCGGCTCACCAGGAGCCGCAGCGACCGGGTGCCGATCTCCGCGAAGTCGGTGCGCACGGTCGTCAGCGGCGGCAGCAGATGCGCGGCCTCGGGGATGTCGTCGTACCCCACCACGCTGACCGAGTCCGGCACCGGACGGCCCGCCTCGTGGAAGGCGTGCAGGACGCCGAGGGCCATCTGGTCGTTGGACGCGAACACCGCGGTGACGTCCGGGCGCCGGGTCAGCCGGCGGCCCAGGTGGTAGCCGGAGTCGGCGCTCCAGTCACCGAACAGCGGCTCGGGGACCGGCGCCCCGGCCGCCTCCAGCGTGACGCGCCAGCTTTCCAGCCGCTGGTCGGCGGAGGTCCAGCCGCTCGGCCCCGCGATGTGCCAGACGGTGGGGTGGCCGAGCCCCAGCAGATGCTCGGTCGCCTTGCGGGCACCCTCGCGCGAGTCCCCGGTGACCCGCTCGCTCTCGGGGTCGAAACCGTTCTCCAGCACCACCAGCGGGATGTCCAGCCGGGCGTCCGCCAGGGCGTGCCCGACCCACAACTGCGGGGCGATGGCGATCACCCCGTCCGCGCCCTCGGCCGAGAGCCGGTTGACGGCCTCGACGACCGTGCCGGGCTCGGCCGAGTCCAGCGCGATGGAGCTGAGCAGGTAACCGGCCTCCTGGGCGGCGGTGTTGATCGCGGTCAGGATCGCGGCAGGCCCGTAGCGGGCCGCATCGAAGGAGATCACCCCGAGCATCCGGGTCCGGCCGCTGGCCAGCGACCGGGCGCTGCGGCTGGGCCGGTAGCCGAGGGTCCGCATGGCCGTCATGACCGCCTCGCGGGTCTCGGGGCGGACGGACGGATGCTCATTGAGCACCCGGGAGACGGTCTGCTTGGAGACACCGGCCAGCCGGGCCACGTCGTCCATGACCGGGCGCGAGCCGGCGAAGTTGCGGCGGCTGCGCCCCTTCGGCACGGCTCCCTCGGCGGCGCTTGGGGTCATGGTGACGGTGTCCTCGACGTGGTGGTGGCGGTGGTGCGGCGGTCCCGGCCCGCCCGGGAGCACAGCATAGGCGGGCCGGGACCGGGGGCCGGGCCCCCGCGGCAGGTCAGCCGGCCCGAACCGGCCGGATGTGCCGGGTGATCCACTCGGCGCGCGTGACGGCGGCCGTCCCGCGTTCGCCGCGCGCCTGCTCCGGCAGATGGACCGGGGCGTCGGCGTGCAGCGGCAGCAGCCGCAGCCGCAGGCCCTCGGAGCGCAGCGCGTCCGCGGGCAGCCGGTCCAGGCCGATGTCCCAGACCCGTCCCGCCCAGAACTGGTCGGCGACCAGCGTGTCCCCCACGTACGCCCGCCCCACGTCCCCGTGCCAGTGCAGCCGCAGGAGCGTCCCCGGCGGCAGCCCCTCCGGCACCTCGACGCGGTACTCGGCGGCCACGGTGTCGAAGTGCTTGTCGGCCGGCGCGCTCGCCCGGCCCTGGACACCGGTGACGGGCTCGGGGGCGGGTCCGGCGGCCCGCACGAGGCGGACCCCGGGCGCGGCGTGCCGGGGGGCCGGCACCGGCGGGACCCGGTACCGGAGGAACACCCCGTCCGCGACCGCCTCCGCCGGCGCCCCGTCCACCACGGGCGCCCGCTCCGGTGCGGGCAGCACGGCGAACGAGGTCGCCGCACCGGAACCGTGCAGCCGTACCTCGTCCCGGTCGAAGACCACCCCGTCCCCGCTCAGCACCAGCCGCTCGGCACCCCAGGCCCTGCCCCGGTAGACGGTACGGGCGGTCGCCGCGTCCAGCACCAGCAGGCCCACCCGGCCGCCGTCGGCGGTCTCCGCCTCCACGAGGGCGTCGGTACCGGGGCGCAGCCCGGTCACCAGCAGCCGGTCGCCGACCGGGGTGACCTCGCCGGTCGGCGTGCGCACGGCGGACACCGTGGCCGCGTCCAGGGCGAGTTCGGGAGCGATGCCGTCCGTGGCGGCCAGCACCAGGACCGTACGGCCGTCGGCGTCGACCGTGCACACCGG
Organism: Streptomyces sp. NPDC091972; assembly: GCF_044756385.1. Classification (NCBI taxonomy): domain Bacteria; kingdom Bacillati; phylum Actinomycetota; class Actinomycetes; order Kitasatosporales; family Streptomycetaceae; genus Streptomyces; species Streptomyces sp. NPDC091972. The sequence continues at coordinate 618,756 of NZ_JBIVSV010000001.1, forward strand.
CTGGGCGGTGGCCCACTCCAGGCGCAGACCGGCCACGTCCAGGCACAGCGGCCAGCAGAAGTACGCGCCGCTGGGGACCGTGACGGGAGCGCTGGGGAAGGTCAACTCCGCACCTTCAGAGGGGAATGCAATGCTGAACGTCGTGTCCGGGTGCTCCGGGAGCTGTTCGTGCGGCTGGTGGTTGTTGACGAACAGGAAGCCCGAGCCGCCGTCGCCGCGCACCGCCCAGCGCAGGGTCTCCCGGTCGGACTGTCCCCTGGGCCGCCGCTCGGGCAGCACGGACTCCATGGGCGCGATCAGGTGTCCGAAGTCCGCCAGCAGCAGGTGCTGGAGCCGGAGTTCGTGATAGGTCCCGCGGTACTGGCCGTACTCGCCGAGCGGTGCCTGGAAGTCGTACGTCAGGACGGGCAGGTCGTTGGGGTAGCCCGTGGCGTGCGACTCCTGGAGGGTGCTGAGCTCGCCCGTCGGGTTGGTGCCGCCGTGGAACATGTAGAAGCCCTGCCACACCGAGCCGCAGCCGATCTTGGTCAGACCGAGGGCGCCGATGTCGTCCGGGCCGACGTACGGCCGGCGGTGGTACGACACCGCCATGCCGCCGCCCAACTCGCAGGTGGCCCAGGGGAACCGGTCGGCGGACGCGTCGGGTTCGCTGCCCCGCACGCGCACCGGCCGCAGATCGGAGCCGATGCCCTCGTCGTCGCGCTGGTGGGTGAAGAAGAAGTGCTTGCGGCAGGTGTCGGGCCAGCCCCCGTCGGCCTCGGTCCAGAAGGCCTCGGTGTACCCGCCGTACAGCGGGAGGAGCTCGTCCGGCGGGAGCCGGACACCGCCCCAGGCGGTCGACGTCCACAGGGGCGCGCTGAGTCCGGCCTGCTGGGCCATCCGCTTCAGCGTCAGCAGATGGCCCGGCTGGTCGTAGAGCTCGTTCTCGATCTGGATCGCCACGATCGGGCCGCCGTGGGCCCGGTCGAGACCGTCCAACTGCTCGGCGATCGCCGCGAACCAGGGCCGTACGGCCGCCAGGTAGACGGGGTCGTCGGTGCGGGGCACGCAGTCGCGGGCCAGGACCCAGTCGGGCAGTCCGCCGCCCCGGACCTCGGCGTGCGACCAGGGGCCGACGCGGGGGACGAAGTCCAGGCCGTGCCGGGCACACAGCTCGGCGAAGCGGCGCAGGTCGCGGTCGCCGTCGAAGCGGACGCGGCCCTCGCTCTCCTCGTGGTGGATCCAGATGACGTAACTGGCGACGGCGGTGACCCCGCCCGCCTTCATCTTCAGCAGTTCCTCCTCCCACTCGCCGGCGGGGCAGCGGGAGTAGTGGAACTCGCCGGAGACCGGGAACCAGGGGCGGCCGCCCCTGGTGAGCCAGCGGTTGGTGACCTCGATCGGGTCGGGCACCCCGGGCGCGTCCGTGAAGGGCAGGTGCCCGGTCAGCGGAGGCCCGGCAGGGGAGGGGAGGCGCAGGTGGTGAGGGTGGGACATCAGTCGTTCTCCGGTACGAGGTCGGGTGTGAAGTAGTGCACCGCGCCGGAGATGATCCGGAACGGCTCGCCGTGCAGGAGGCAGCCGTCCGAGGACGTCGTCAGAGCGGGCATGCGGGGCATCCCTTCGATGCGGCGGGAGTTCAGTGGGTTCGGGTGCTGCGGACGAGCCAGAGGGTCGCGGCCAGGCACACCGCCGAGACACCGCTCAGCAGGAGCGGGACCGCCCTGATCCCGGACCACTCGATGGCCTTGCCCAGCGCGGGTCCCGCCGCCACACCGCCGATCATCGAGGCGGCGATGACCAGGGCGCCGGCCCGTCGGGCGCCGGGGGCGGCCCGGTGCAGCCAGGGCAGACCGGTCGGGAAGACCGGCGCGATGAACAGACCGACACCCGCGTACGCGTAGGGCGCCAACTCCCCTACGGATGCCAGGAGCAGACAGACCGTCATGCCCGCGCAGGACACGGTGATGATGGTCTGCGCCGAGAACCGCAGGGCGACCGGGGCGACCAGGAAGCGGCCCACGGTCATCATCAGCCAGTAGACGGAGGTGACGGTCGCGGCCACCGCGGCACTGTGTCCCACGGTCTCCAGATGGGTGGGCTCCCAGCCTCCGACGCCCGCCTCGACGCCCACGTGCAGGACGTAGAGCGCGACGAACACGCCGAGCACGGAGGCCAGGCTGCGGCCGAGGACGGCAGGCGGGCCAATGGTGTCGGGAGCCGGGCCGGACGGCTGCGGTGCCCGGTCCCGTACGCCCTTCAGGCACAGCACCAATGGCAGAACGACCAGCGCGAAGCCGAGGAAGACCGCCGGGTAGTGGCCTGCGCCCACCGCGCCGATCAGTGCCGGACCGAGGATCGCGCCGATGCCGAAGTGCGCGTTGAGGATGTTCAGCATCGCGGTGGAACGGTGCCCGAAGCCGACCGCGAAGAGCTGGTTCAGGCCGTAGTCGATGCCTCCGAAGCCGAGACCGGCGAGCAGCGCGGCGGCCAGGGCGGCCGGCCAGTTCGGCGCGAGCGCGAAACCCGCCGCGCCGAGCGCCATCAGCAGGTACGAGGCGCCCAGGAGCCGCCGGTTGCCGGTCCGGCCGAAGCACCGGTCGAACAGCAGGACACCGGCCACTCCGCCCGCGAAGTGGGCGCTCAGCCCCAGTCCGGCCCCGGAGGGAGAGAGGCCGAACTCCTCGCGGATCGCCGGGATCGCCGGGCCGTACAGCGCTTGGAGCGCGCCGATCAGTACGAAGCCGCCGCAGGAGGCGACCACTGCGGCCGGGCTGAGGACCGGAGTGCGCGCGAGCGCCGGTGCCGAGGACATGGTGAGGAATGTTACCGGTAACATCCGGGCCGTCAAGATCTGCGGACAATCGTCGGAAGAGGCAGGGTTCTGGACTGGTGGTCCAGAGGCTGGATTGCTAGTCTAGAAGGACTGGTGGAGGCGGGAGGGCGTGATGGAGGCCGAGCGGGACGCGATCATCGCCGCGCTCAGGACGGTCGTCGACGGGATCGCGGCGACCTTCGGGCCGGTGTGCGAGGCGGTGCTGCACGACTACCGGAGACCGGAGAGCTCGGTGGTGGCCATCGCCGGCTCGGTGACCGGGCGCTCGGTGGGCGGGGCGATGAGCGAGATCGGCCTGCGCATGGTGGCCCGGGGCGACGAGGCGGCCGACGAGCTGAACTACGTCACCCGGACCGGCACCGGCAAGCTCGTCAAGTCGTCGACGATGCTGTTGCGGGACTCCTCGGGCGCGGTCTTCGGAGCGCTGTGCGTCAATGTCGACGTCACCGCGGCGAGCGAGGTCCATGCCCTGCTGGGAGCCCTGGCCGGGATCGGAGCCGCCCCCGAGGAACCGCCCGTCACCACCTTCGGCGACGACATCGACTCCGTCGTCGACGTCATGCTCGACGCGCACCGGCACCAGTCGTGGGCGCTGCTCGACCGTGCCGGACGCCTGGACCTGTTCCGCAGCCTGGACGAACGGGGCGTGTTCGCGGTACGGCGGGCGATCGAGCAGGTGGCCGGACGGCTCGGCATCTCCCGCGCCTCCGCCTACAGCTATCTGTCCCAGTCCCGGAAACAGGCGACCACCGGAGGCCCCTCGTGACGACCACCACCCCACCGGTCACCCTGGACGACGTCCGGGACGCGGCCGCCCGGCTCCAGGGCGTCGCACACCGCACACCCGTACTGCGCTCACGGACCCTCGACGCCCTGGTCGGCGCCGAGGTCTTCCTCAAGTGCGAGAACCTCCAGCGGGTCGGCGCCTTCAAGTTCCGCGGCGCCTACAACGCCGCCTCCCGGCTCACCCCCGAGCAGTTGGCCCGAGGCATCGCGGCCTACTCCTCGGGGAACCACGCCCAGGCCGTCGCCCTGGCCGCCCGCGAGCTCGGCACCACCGCGGTGATCGTCATGCCCGAGGACGCCCCGGCCTCCAAGCGGGCGGCCACCGAGGGCTACGGCGCCGAGATCGTGACGTACGACCGCTACACCGGCGACCGCGAGGCCATCGCCCAGGGACTGGCCGCCGAGCGGGGCCTGGCGCTCATCCCGCCGTACGAACACCCGCACGTCATGGCGGGTCAGGGCACCGCCGCCCTCGAACTCCTGGAGGAGACGGGCGAGTTGGGTGCGCTGCTCGCGCCGGTCGGGGGCGGCGGGCTGATGGCGGGCAGCGCGACCGCCGCCAAGGGCCTGTACCCGGGCATCCGTATGGTCGGCGTGGAACCCGAGGCCGGTGACGACACCAAGCGGTCCCTGGAGGCGGGGCGGCGCGTCAGCGTCCCGGTGCCGAGGACCATCGCCGACGGACAGGCCCTGCACACGCCCGGCGAGCTGACCTTCTCGGTGAACCGGCGGCTGGTCGACGAGGTCGTGCTGGTCTCCGACGACGAGATCCGCGCGGCCATGCGCTTCGCCTTCGAGCGGCTCAAGACCGTCGTCGAGCCGAGCGGCGCGACCCCGCTGGCCGCCCTGCTCAGCGGCCGGCTGAGCGGCCTCCCGGACCGGGTCGGGGTGATCGTCTCCGGCGGCAATGTCGACGCGGACCGTTTCGCGCGGCTCTGCGCGGGCGGCGACTGACCCGGACGCCCTTCACCCGAATGGCAGGCCCGACCGGACGGGCGGACGATGGAGTGATGGGGCCAGGCCCCCGCCGGTGCCGCCCGGGCAGGGCGGGAGACGGAGGCGGCCCCGGCCGTACCGCAACACGGCCGGAAGGGAGAGCCGTCATGTTTGAGGTGAAGACGCTCGACAAGCCGGACGAGCGTCGCGATTTTCCGCGGGGCCACCTCGAAGCGGTCCACATGAGCGGGCTGGACTTCGCCGTGGGCACCTTCGAGCCGGGCTGGCGCTGGTCGGAGTCCGTGGGGCCCATCGCGGGCACCAAGAGCTGCGAGGTCCACCACAACGGCTATGTGGTCCAGGGCCGCATGCACGTCGTCACGGACGAGGGCGGCGAGGGCGAAGTGGGCCCCGGCGACGTCTTCGTGCTGGCGCCCGGACACGACGCCTGGGTCGTCGGTGACGAGCAGTGCGTTCTCTACGACTTCGCGGGCGGCATGGCGAAGGACTACGCGAAGGGCGAGTGAGGCACACCCGCTCCTGCCGTCGCCTCTCACACCGTGACGACGATCTTCGCGCGCGCGTGCTCCACCTCCAGATGGCGGATCGCCTCGGCCGCCTCGCTCAGCGGGTAGGTCCGCTCGACTGCCGGAGCGATTCGGCCTGCCTCGGCGAGTTCGCGCAGGGCCGCGAGGTTCTCCTTGCGTGCCTTCGCCATGAGCTGGAGCAGCCGTTGCCGGACGAAGGGGGACAGGAGCGTGCCGCGCAGCGTGAGCCGCACCGGGCCGAGGACACTGCCGCCCTCGTACACACCCCCGCCGGACAGCACGACCGTGCCGTCGGGGGTTGCCGCGCGCCGCAGGTCGCGCAGTGACCGGTTGCCCACCAGGTCCAGGACGACGTCGTGGCGGCGTCCGGCGCGGGTGAAGTCCTCCCGGGTGTAGTCGACGATCTGGTCCGCGCCGAGCGACCCGACGAGTTCGACGTTGCGCGCGCCGCACACGCCGGTCACCTCGGCGCCGTACGCCTTCGCGATCTGCACGGCGAACGTGCCCACGCCGCCCGACGCGCCGTTCACCAGGACGGACTGCCCGGCCCGCACCCGGGCCACGTCCCGCAGTCCGACGAGCGCGGTGTTCGCGGCCAGCGGCATGGCGGCCGCCTGCTCGAAGGAGAGGCCGGCGGGCTTGAGGTCCGTCCGGCTGTCCTTGGCGCACACGAACTCGGCGAAGGTCCCGTCCGCCTCGCCGTACACCTCGTCACCGGGGCGCAGGCCCGTGACCCCGGCGCCGACCGCCTCGACGCGGCCCGCGAAGTCCCGGCCCCGGATGCGCACCTTCGGCGCGCGCAGCCCGAACGACAGCCGGGCGATCTTCGGGTCGCCGCGGAGGTAGTGCCAGTCGTAGGCGTTGACCGAGGCCGCGTGCACCCGCACGAGCACCTCGTCGGCGGCCGGCACGGGCTGTTCGACCTCCCGCAGCTCCAGTGTGTCCGCCGAGCCGTACCGGTCCTGGACGACTGCCTTCATGGGACCCCCTCCGTCGCTTCAGGAGCGTAGGGAAGTGGCCTCGCCTTGCCATCGGAAACCGATCGGTTTACTCTGCTGGACGTAGGTAAACCAATCGGTTTCTCAACGTTCCTGGAGATCCCCATGACCACCATCGAAGGCTCCGTCGCCCTGGTCACCGGCGGCAGCCGCGGCATCGGCCGGGCCCTGGTGTCCGCCCTGTACGAGCGCGGTGCGAAGAAGGTGTACGCCACCGCCCGGGACCCGCGGACCGTGACCCACCCCGACGCGGTGCCGCTGGCCCTGGAGGTGAGCGACCCCGCCTCGGTGGCGGCCGCCGCCGAACAGGCCCAGGACGTCACCCTGCTGATCAACAACGCCGGCGCGTCCGTGAACGCGAACTTCCTGGACGCCCCCGTCGAGGACGTCCGCCGCGAGTTCGAGACGAACTTCTACGGCCCCCTCCTGGTGACCCGCGCCTTCGTCCCGGTCATCGAACGCAACGGCGGCGGACACATCCTCAACGTCCACTCGGTGCTGTCCTGGCTCGGCGTCGCCGGCTCCTACAGTGCCTCCAAGGCCGCCCTGTGGTCGCAGACCAACTCCCTGCGCCTGGACCTGAAGCCGCGCGGCATCGAGGTCACCGGACTGCACGTCGGATACGTCGACACGGACATGGCTGCGCACGTCGACGGCCCGAAGACCACCCCTGAGAGCGTGGCCGCGCAGGCCCTCGACGGCATCGAGGCGGGCGCCTTCGAGGTGCTCGCCGACGACCTGTCCCGCCAGGTGAAGGCGGGCCTCGCCGCGGATCTCGGCGCGCTGTACCCGCAGTTGGCGGCCTGAGCCACCTGTGGGACCCCCGCCTCGGCCGGAGCGGGGGTCAGATCGGCAGCAGGCGCCCCACCAGGGCGCTGAGCTGCCGGACATTGCGGCACTCGTGCATCTCCACCAGCTCGGCGTACGCGTACGCGGCCGAGTCGCCGGTGCCCCACTGCGCCCGCGCCTCCGGGTTCAACCAGTGGACGCGGCGCGCCCGTTCGGTGATCTCGCGGACCGCGGGCAGGTTCGGGTCGCTCATGTTGGTCCGGGCGTCGCCGAGGACGAACACAGTGGTCCGCGGGCTCAGCGCGTCCCCGTAGAGCGACGCGAACTCCCCCAGCGCCACACCGTAGTCGCTGCTGCCGTGCCACCCCGTGAGCGTGGCCTCGGCCCGGATGCGGGCGCCGAGCCCCTCCGGGTCGGCCGCACCGTGCCGCAGGAGCGGGGTGACCTCGTCGAGGCGGTTGACGAAGGCGAACACCCGCACCTTGCTGAACTGGTCGTGCAGCGCCTGCACCAGCAGCATCGTGAAGTCCGAGAACCCCGACACCGAGCCCGACACATCGCACAGCAGCACCAGTTCGGGCCGGGCCGGCCGGCGCCTGCGCAGCACCGGCTTCATCGGCACCCCGCCCGTCGACAGCGAACCGCGCAGGGTCCGCCGCAGATCGATGCTGCCCCGCGCGGCACGACGGCGGCGGGCCGCGAGCCGGGTGGCGAGCTTGCGGGCCAACGGCTGCACCGTGCGCCGCAGTTCGGCCAGCCGGTCCTTCCCGGCGAACAGGAAGTCCACCCGGTCGGCCGTCGGGGCCACCGCCCGCCGCGCGATCTCGTCCCGGTCCCGGCGCTCCGCGACCCGCCGCCGGGCCTCGGCCGCCACCAGTACCCGGAACGCCTCGATGCGCCGCCGGATCTCGTCCTCCAGGAGCCGGTCCGTGAACCCGGACATGCCCTGCCGCCCCCGCACGTCGTCCCGGACGCGCGCGAGCAGCGTCTGCGGGCGCAGCCGGTCGAGCGTCTGGTACGACGACCAGCCGTCCGAGGAGGGGGAGCTGCCGTATCCGCCGAACCCGTCGACGGCCTCCGCCGCGAGGCGGGCCAGCAGCGTCTCGTCGTTCGCGGCCAGGGCCCCGGCGAGGCGCTCGCGCAGGTCCTCCCGGTCCGCGGGGCCGGTGCCGGGCCCGCCGACGCCCCGCGGGAAATAGAGGTCGAAGACCGGGTCGAACACCGGCCGTTGGGCCGTGCTGTGCAGCAGGGTCGCCGCCAGCCCCTCCCGCAGCAGCTCGCGGTCGGCGAGTCCGAGGGCCTCGACCGCCTGCGCCGCGTCCACGGTCTCGCCCGTCCCGACGCGCACGCCGTGCGCGCGCAGGGCGCCGACCAGGGAGGTGAGCCGCTCGGCGGTGCTCACACCGCGTCCAGGTCGAGCTTGGCCCCGGCCTTGAGGATGTCGTCCTGATGCTTGAGCAGCACGCCCAGACTGTCCCGTACGACCGTCTCGTCGAGGTGGTCCGCGCCGAGCGCGAGCAGGGTGCGCGCCCAGTCGACGGTCTCCGCGACCGAGGGCACCTTGCGCAGGTCCATGGCCCGGAGCGCCCCCACGACCCGCACCACGGACTTCGCGAGCGTCTCGTCGAGGCCCGGCACCTTCAGCCGTACGATCCGCCGCTCCAGCTCCTCCTCGGGGAACCCGATGTGCAGGAACAGGCAGCGGCGGCGCAGCGCCTCGGAGAGTTCGCGGGTCGCGTTGGAGGTGAGGACGACGAAGGGCCGGCGGGACGCGGTGATCGTGCCCAGCTCGGGGACCGTGACCTGGAAGTCGCTGAGCACCTCCAGGAGCAGGCCCTCGACCTCGACGTCCGCCTTGTCGGTCTCGTCGATCAGCAGCACCTTGGGCTCGTCGCCGCGGATCGCGGTCAGCAGGGGCCGGGAGAGCAGGAACTCCTCGCTGAAGATGTCCGTGCGGGCCTCGTCCCAGGTCTCGTCCCGGCCGGCGCTGATGCGCAGGAGCTGCTTGGCGTGGTTCCACTCGTACAGCGCCCGGGACTCGTCGACGCCCTCGTAGCACTGGAGCCGGACCAGCCGCGCCCCGGCGACCTCGGCCACCGCCTTGGCCAGCTCCGTCTTGCCGACCCCGGCGGGGCCCTCCACCAGCAGCGGCTTGCCGAGCCGGTCGGCGAGGAAGACGGTCGTGGCGACCGCGGGCGAGGCGAGGTAGCCGGACTCGGCGAGGCGTGCGGAGACGTCGTCGACGGATGTGAACAGCAACGGGGCCTCCCGGGCGGCGCGAACTCGTTCCGCCAACTATCTAAGCGCTTGTTCACCGCTTCTGTCACGTGGTGCGGGAGCACACGGCGGGGGGCGCCACCGAAGCGGCGCCCCCACCGGCCAGGCCCCTCACGCCGTCGCTCCCACCGCCTGCACCGCAGGAGTGCGCAGCACCCGGTGGGCCGTCGCCAGGCTCGTCCCGATCGTCGCGGCCGCCGCGATCGCAGCCACCGCCCACCAGATGCCGAGACCCTGACGGGGCAGCACCGAGTCGGTGCGGACCACCGTGAACGGGACGATCCCGGCCAGCGCCGCCACCGTGCCGAAGAACAGCCCGACCGCCGTGAGGATCAGCCCCTCCGCGCCCACCGTGCCCAGCACCTGACCCGGGCTCGCCCCGGCCAGCCGCTGCTGGCCGAACTCCCGGACGCGGTAAGCGGTCGCCGCGTACAGCGAGTTGACCAGCATCACGCACACGAACACCACGATGATGCCGACGACCGTGAGGTTCAGCGTCTCCAGGTTCTTCGCGTCGACCGTCTTGACCGCGCCCGACGCACTCATGGCGTCGCTCTCGACACCCTGCATGTACAGCGTGGCGACGGACACCGCCGTGAACAGGATCAGCGACACCAGGATCCCGGAGAGGTCGTCGAGCCGCCGGCGCAGGTTCCGCACGGCCAGCCAGCCGCTCGCGCCGGTCAGCGGCAACCGGTCCAGGACGCCCTTCAGCAGCCGCGGAGCGAGCAGCGCGCACCCCACCGAGAGCAGGATCGCCCCGTACGCCGGCGTCGCCATGAGTGCCTCGTCCGTCGCGGAGAAGGCGAAGGTGGAGGTCACCGACAGCGCCCCGGCACCGAGCGCCGCGTACGCGAGGAACGCGCGCCCCCGGCCCTGGCGCCGGCGCCCGCGTGTGGCCCGTCGTACGGCGAGGAAGGCGGCGCCCGCCGCCGCGACCAGCGTGATGTCGACGCCCGACAGCAGCGCGACCGGACCGAAGGAGTGGTCGACGTCCTCCGCCACCTGCCCGCTGTCGCGGAAGACGTCCAGCAGCGCCCGCCCGCCGAGCACCGCCGGACCGATCGCCAGGACGGCACCGGTCAGGGCGACCGCCACGGACTCGCCCACGACCATCCGCCTGATCTGGCCCGGGGTCGCCCCCGAGCAGCGCAGCAGCTCCAACTCACCCGCCCGCTGCCGGACGTTGACCGTCAGGGTCGACGCCACCGCGAAGAAGACCAGGAGGGTGCCGTAGCCGCCGACGACACTCGCGGACAGCGTCAGGGTGTCCGAGCTCACCCGGTCGACACCCGGCCGGCCCGCCGTGTCGTGGAGCGAGTTGAACGTCATGATGACGCCCGCTCCCAGGAAGGAGGCCAGCAGGGTTGCGAGAAAGCGTCCGGGCCGGTGCCGTATCGACCGCATCGCCAGCATGAACATCGCTCACACCCCCGTCGTCACGTCGTCGCCCAGGTGCGCGAGGCGCTCGGCCACCGCGTCCGGCGTCGGCGCGTCCATCCGGCCGACGAGCCGGCCGTCCGCGAGGAACAGCACCGAGTCGGCCCAGGAGGCGGCGACCGGGTCGTGGGTCACCATCACCACGGTCCTGCCGTGCACCCGCACCGCCTCCTGGAGCAGCCGCAGCACGTCCCGCGCGCTGCGGGTGTCCAGGGCGCCGGTCGGCTCGTCCGCGAAGATCACCCGGGGGTCCGCGACCAGCGCGCGGGCGATCGCCACGCGCTGCCGCTGCCCGCCGGAGAGCTGGTCGGGGCGGTGGCCGAGCCGGTCGCCGAGCCCGACGGCCGTGAGGACCTCCGTCACCCGTCCCCGGTCGACCTTCCGCCCGGCGAGCTTCAGCGGCAGGACGGTGTTCTGGGCGACCGTCAGCGTCTCCAGCAGGTTGTACTGCTGGAACACGAACCCCACCCGCCCGCGCCGGAACCGCGTCAGGTCGGCCTCGCCGCCGCCGGTCAGCTCCGTGCCGTCCACCCGCACGATCCCGCTGTCCGGCCGGTCGAGACCGGCCGCGCACTGCAGCAGCGTGGACTTGCCGGACCCCGACGGCCCCATCACCGCGGTGAAGGTGCCCCGGCCCAGGCTCAGCGTGACCCCGTCCAGGGCGGTCACGGCACCGTCGCCCGTGCCGTAGGTCCGGGTGACCTTCACCAGCCGCAGCGCCTCGGCGGCGGGCCCCGCGTCCTGCGGGCGTCGTGAACGTGTGCGCACCATCGTCGTCCCCCTTCGTCCGGCACGCCGTGTGCCTCGCTGAAGACGCTAGGGAGAGACGGGCCCGGGCACATGGGGCGCAGAACCCGTCTTCCGGGGTGTACTCAGTGACACCCCCCGGCGGATACGGCCGGGCGGATACGGCAGGGTTGATCGTCATGACCGACGGAATAGCCTGGCTCGCCGAGCCGAAGTCCATCGCCCGGGGCGGTTACAGCGTGGTGATCGCACCCGACCTCGAGTCGGAGTCACTGGCAAGGCGCGTCGCCGGGACCGCGCACCGGCCCTACCGCCCCCGCTCGATCGGCGAACTCACCGGCCGCCAGGTGCAGGACCTGCTGGAGGGCCTGTACGGAGACGTCCTGGAGGGCATCGCGCTGCGCCACGGCGAGCTCGACGAGTGGTCGTACGTCGTCAAGTACGGCGGCTGGCAGGGCGAGTTCGGCACCGGAAGCCGGCCGGTCGACCGCGGCGGACTGCACGTCTACCACCTGGAGTACGAGGAGGAGAACGGCAAACCGGTGCCCCCGCACTTCGCCTACCGGCACGACGAGAACCTGATGTGCACCTTCAACCTGCACCTGGACGGCAGTTGGGGCCACGGCAGTCCCGAGGGCGACCCCGAGGTGACCGCCGCCGTCCGGGAAGGGCTCACCGCCGCCGGACTGCCCGACGACGACCTGGAGCACCGTGCCGTGCACCGGGCCTGCCTGGAGGTGGTCCAACGGCACTTCGGCCTCACCCTGCCCCGCGGGCGGATCCTGGAGGACACCCTGCCCACGCTGCTGCTGACCGGCCCCTGACGGGACGCGGAGGCGTTGTCAGTGGGGCCCTGTAGCTTGCGGCGCATGGGGTTCTATCTGGTGAGCGTGGGTGCGCGGGAGTGGTTCGACGAGGACGAGGACGAGGGTGGCCGGGGCGCCCTCGCCGCGGCCCTCGGTGAGGAGTTGAACCGGCGAGGGCTGCCGCCGTTCACGTCCGTGCCGGAGGAGCCGGAGCGGGTCGTCCGCGGGGCGGGGCTCTCGTTCGAGGAGAAGCTCGTGCCGCCCATGGACGGGTTCGCGGCCCTGTGCCAGGCGCACCTGTCGCGGGAGGAGTACGAACTGCTCTGCGGCTGGTCGCTCCTGGTGCCCTTCGCGCTCGACGACGAGATATGGCTGCCGGTCGAGGACTCCTACGCCGACACGACGATGGTTGCCGGGGCCCCGCAGGTGCTCGCCCTCGCCGAACGGCTCGCGCGGGCCGTCGGCCTGCCGGTGGACGAGATACCCGAGACCTGCGACAACCTCGACCTCACCATGTGGTTCCTGGACGGCGAGGCGAAGCGGGTCGCGGCCGCGCGCCCCGGACCCTGGGCCGACGACCTCGACGCCGCGTTCTACGTGGCCCTGTACCTGCGCGCCGCCCAGCACTGCCTGCGGCGCGGCTGCCCGATCGTCTACACCTGACCTGACCGCGGTCCAACAGCGTCCCTTCGGTTTTGAACGGTTCAATGATCGACGCGGACAGTGGACACCCGTCGCATTCGCCAGTAACTTCAACCGCCCAACGGGCTGAATCGATACAACCCGAGCCGCCGAAGGGACCACGGCATGACCGACGGAGTCCACCGCACCGCCGTCGAGGGCCTCACCGTGGAGCACCGCACCGATCCCGTCGGCGTGGACGCGGCCCGCCCGCGGTTCGGCTGGCGCACCGCGTCCCGGGTCCGCGGCCGGCGTCAGACGGCGTACCGCCTCCTGGTCGCGTCCGGCCCCGGTCCGCTGGCCGAGGGCCGCGCGGACGTCTGGGACAGCGGCCGGACCGACGCGCCGGACTCGGTGGCCGTGCGCTACGCGGGCCCCGAGCTGCACCCCTCCACCTCCTACCACTGGACGGTCCAGGTCTGGGACGAGCACGGCCGCAGGCTCCCCGACGCCCCGGCGGCCCGTTTCGAGACGGGTCTGCTCAGCACCGACGGAGTGACCGGCTGGGACGGCGCGCGGTGGATCTGCATGGCGGGCAAGGCACCGGACAGCGCGGGCGCACCGCTGCTGCGACGGCAGACCACCCTGAAGGCCGGCCGGGTGTGCGCGGCCCGGCTCTACGTCTCCGCGCTCGGCGTGTACGACGCCTACGTCAACGGCAGCCGGGTCGGCGTGCCCCAGGACGGCGGCACCACGTACGAGCTCCTCACCCCGGGCTGGACCAACTACGACACCACCGTCAACTACTTCACGTACGACGTGACGGGCCTGCTGGAGGGGCAGCCCCGGGTCACCCTCGCCGCCGTCCTCGGCAACGGCTGGTACAACGGCCGTGTCTCCGAGAACAGCGTCTACCGCTCCGGGGGCGGCGATCGCCTCGCCCTCAAGGCCAAGCTCCTCATCCGCTACGAGGACGGCTCGGTCCAGACCGTCGTCACCACACCCGGCGACGACTGGAGGGCCACGGACACCGGCCCCTACCGCGCCGACGACCTCTACGACGGCCAGACCTACGACGCCCGCCGCGAACTGCCCGGCTGGACCGCGAACGGCTTCGACGCCTCGGCCTGGTCCACCACCGAGGAGCACGACTTCACCTCCCGGTTCCCCGACTCCCGGCTGGTCGCCCACCCCGGCGAGTCGGCCCGGCTGATGCCCGAGTGGGACCACGGCCCACGCTCGATCACGGTGTACACCGGTGGCGGCGATTTCGTCCCCGACCCCGCCCGCACGGTCACCGACCCCGCTGAGGCCGCCACCGCCCCCCTCACCCTGCACCCCGGCGACACCGCCGTGCTCGACCTCGGCCAGAACCTGGTCGGCGTCCTCCGCTACACCCTCCGCGGCCCGGCCGGCGCCCAAGTCGCCTTCCGTCCGGGGGAGATGCTCAACGACACCAGCCCGGGCGCGGACGGCCCCGAGGGGTCCGTCTACCGGGCCAACCTCCGCACCGCCGAGGCCACCAGCACGTACATCCTCAAAGGTGACCCGGAGGGCGAGACCCATCAGGACTCCCTGACCTTCTACGGCTTCCGCTACGTCTCCGTCACCGCTTCGAAGACGGTCACCCTCACCGGACTGACCGGCAGGGTCGCCACCTCCGCCCTCCACGACATCGGCCACGTCACCACCGACGACCCCGACATCAACCGACTGATCGACAACGTCCGTTGGGGCCAGCGCGGCAACTACCTCTGGGTCCCCACCGACTGCCCGCAGCGCGACGAACGCTGCGGCTGGACCGGCGACACCCAGGTCTTCGCCCGGACGGGCCTCTACAACACCGACGCGGTCGCCTTCCTGAGCCACTTCCAGGACACCCTGATCGACTCCCAGCGCACCTACGGCGCGGACGGCGCCCAGTTCCCGTGGATCGCCCCCGGCGCCCGCTACAACGAGCCGGTCCCGGCGAGCGGTTGGGCGGACTGCGGGATCGTCCTGCCTTGGACCGTGTGGCAGATGAGCGGGGACACCACCATCGTCGACCGCAGCTGGGACGCGATGACCGCCTACATGGACTGGATCCGCGCGCACACCGGCGACACCGGTGCCGGTCAGGGCGCGGTCTTCGGCGACTGGCTGGCCTTCCAGGTCACCAGCACCCAGCTCGTCAGCGACGCCTGCTACGCCTACAGCGCCCGGCTCATGGCGGACATGGCCCGTGCCACCGGCCGCAGCGCCGAGGCCCACGCCTACGAGGAGCTGTTCGCCCGCATCAAGCGGGTGTTCGTCAGCAAGTACCTCGGCACCGAGGACGGCCGGCTCACCGTGCGGTCCAGCCTCGGCTCCCCGCCGCCGTGGACCCCGGGAGGCAGCCCCACCCGGACCGAGGACGACAGCCAGACCGCCCTGCTCTGGGTCCTCAAACTCGGCCTGTACGACACCGAGGCGCAGCGGCGCGCGATCGTCGGCCTCCTCGTCGAGAACATCGGCAACTCCACCGCCTACAAGGCCGCCCACCCCGGCAGCACCCGTGTCGGGTACGCCGAGAACACCCTCTCCGTCGGCTTCCTCGGGGTGAACGTCCTGGCCCCCGTCCTCACCGAGGAAGGCCAGGTGGAGCTGGCCTACGAGGTGCTGCTCCAGGACGCCATGCCGTCCTGGCTGTACTCGGTGAAGAACGGCGCGACCACGATCTGGGAGCGCTGGAACTCGTACTCGAAGGAGGACGGCTTCGGGCCGGTCGAGATGAACTCCTTCAACCACTACGCCTACGGCGCGATCATGGAGTGGATGTACGAGAGCATGGCCGGCATCGCCGGGGACCCGGCCCACCCGGGCTTCAAGCACTTCTTCCTGCGCCCCCGTCCCGACCCGACCGGCAGGATCACCCGGGTCACCGGCTCGCACCGGTCGCCGTACGGCGAGATCGTCAGCGCCTGGACGGTACGGGACAGCAGGTTCACGCACCGAGTCGCGGTCCCCGCCAACAGCACCGCGACCCTGTGCGTCCCCACGGCCGACCCCGACTCCGTGCGCGAGGACGGCACCCCCCTGTCACAGGTCGGGGGAGTGGCGTACCTGGGCTTCGAAGGCGGTGTCGCGTCCTATGAACTCCCCTCGGGGTGCTACGAGTTGACGTCCTCGCTCGGCTGAGACCCCACCAGTACGACCTCCAGCGTGCGCGGACCGTGCACCCCCTCGACCCGGTCCAGCTCGATGTCACTGGTCGCCGAGGGACCGGAGATCCAGGTCAACGGTCGTACCGGGTCGAGGCGTTCGAGGGCCTGCGGCACGGAGGCGACCACCTGGTCCGGGACGCGCACGACACAGATGTGGTGGTCCGGGACCAGGGTGATGCGGCGCCGGCCCTGGTCCGGGCCGCCGTCCAGCACGATGGTGCCGGTCTCGGCGACCGCCACCGCGCACGCCGTGACCACGCTGTCGACGCGGTCCAGTTCGTGCGGGGTGCTCTCGGCCCGGTCCGGGACCTGCTCGACGGCGGCGTCCGCGAGCCACGCCGGTTCGAGACCCGGGGGCACCAGGACGGTCCTCGCGCCCCGTGCCGCCAGCATCCCGGCGAGCGTCGCGGGCAGGTCGGCCGTCGTGCAGCGGTGCACGATCGCCCGGTAGTCGGCGAGGTTCTCGGCCAGCAGCTCGACCGTCTCCTCGACGCTCCGGTGGCCGTGCTCCCGCAGATACGCGCGCTCGATCGGCACGTCCGCGCCCGGCGCGTCGGCCAGCGCGCGCCGCACCCGGCCCAGGATCCGCTCCCTGCTGCTCACTTGCCGCCCTCCTTGCCGCCGCCCGTGCGCTGCCACCAGTCGCGGAAGGGTTCCGCGGGCACCGGCGGCAGGTTCCGCGTGTCGCTCCAGGCCCGGCCGGGCCCCGGCAGCGTGCGGGGATGCAGACGCCGGGTCCGGGATGCCGCCCGCTGGCCGGTGCGCAGGACGCCGGGGTGGGCGAACGCCCAGCGGGCCGCCCGCATCGCCGCCCGCTCGGCCGCGTGCCCCTTGGCGGGCTTGAGGACCACCTTGTTGCCCTCGCGGACCACCGGCCCGCCCTCCACGACCCGCTCCCGCAGGTGCACCAGCACCTCGGGGATGTCGATGGCGACCGGGCACACCTCGTAGCAGGCCCCGCAGAGCGAGGAGGCGTACGGCAGGGAGGCGTCGATCTCGCTTGCCGTGCCCCGCAGTTGGGGGCTGAGGATCGCACCGATCGGGCCCGGGTAGACCGAGCCGTAGGCGTGCCCGCCGGCCCGCTCGTACACCGGGCAGACGTTCAGGCAGGCCGAGCAGCGGATGCAGCGCAGGGCCTGGCGGCCGACCTCGTCGGCGAGGGTGTCGGAGCGGCCGTTGTCGAGGAGCACCAGATGGAAGTTCTGCGGCCCGTCCTCGTCCGTCGTACCCGTCCAGGTGGACGTGTACGGGTTCATGCGCTCGGCGGTCGAGGAGCGGGGCAGCGTCTGGAGGAAGACCTCCAGGTCCTGCCAGGTCGGCACGATCTTCTCGATGCCGACGACCGAGATCAGCGTCTCGGGCAGGGTCAGGCACATCCGTCCGTTGCCCTCGGACTCCACGACCACCAGGGTGCCGGTGTCGGCAACCATGAAGTTGGCGCCGGAGACGCCGACCTTGGCACGCAGGAACTTCTCCCGCAGGTGCAGCCGGGCCGCCTCCGCCAGTTCGGCGGGCGTGTCGGTGAGGCCCTCGGGGGCCGGCCGGCCCCACTCGCTCATCTCGCGCTCGAAGATGTCCCGGATCTCGCCCCGGTTGCGGTGGATCGCCGGGACCAGGATGTGCGAGGGCCGGTCCTTGCCCAACTGCACGATCAGCTCGGCGAGATCGGTCTCGTAGGCCCGGATGCCCGCGGCCTCCAGGGCCTCGTTGAGCCCGATCTCCTGCGTGGCCATCGACTTGACCTTGACGACCTCCGACTCGCCGGTCATCTTGACGAGCCGGGTCACGATCTCGTTGGCCTCGTCCGCGTCGGCGGCCCAGTGGACGGTGCCGCCCGCCGCCACCACCGACTCCTCCAACTGCACGAGGTAGCGGTCGAGATGGCGCAGCGTGTGGTCCTTGATCCGCTTGCCCGCCTCGCGCAGCTCCGCCCAGTCGGAGACCTCGGAGACGGCCTTCGCCCGCTTGGCGCGGATGGTGTGCGTCGCGTGGCGCAGATTGCCGCGCAGGGTCTGGTTGTTGACCGCGTCGTGCGCGGCCCGGGGGAAGGCCGGCATCCCCACGAACGTCCCGCTCATACGGCCGGTTCCTCCTCCGTGCTCGCCAGGATCTCCGCGATGTGCACCGGCCGCATGGCCGACTCCAGCCGGCCCATCGTGCCGCCGATGTGCATCAGACAGGAGTTGTCGGCCGCGCACAGCACCTCGGCGCCCGTCGACTCGGCGTTGCGCACCTTGTCCGCGCCCATCGCCGCCGAGACATCGGAGTTCTTCAGGGCGAAGGTGCCACCGAAGCCGCAGCACTCGTCGGCGCCCGGAAGCTCCTTCAGCTCAAGTCCCTTGACCGCCTGGAGCAGCCGCCGGGGCCGGTCTCCCAGCCCCAGGCCGCGCAGCCCGTGACAGGTCGGGTGGTACGTCACCGTGTGCGGGTAGTACGCCCCGACGTCCGTCACCCCCAGCACGTCCACCAGGAACTCCGTCAGCTCGTACGTCTTCGGCACCACGGGCGCCAGCGTCGCCGCGAGGCTCTCCCCGCGCCCCTCGGCCCGGGCCCGCTCACCCATCCGCGGGTACAGCTCCCGCACCATCGCCCCGCAGGAGCCGGACGGCGTCACGATCGCCTCGTAGTCCCGGAAGACATCGGAGAAATGCCGGGCCAGCGGTTCCGCCTCATGCCGGTAGCCGGTGTTGTAGTGCGCCTGCCCGCAGCAGGTCTGGGACATCGGGAAGTCGACGTCGACGCCCAGCCTGGTCAGCAGTTTCACCACAGCGCGCCCGGTGTCCGGATAGAGCGTGTCGTTGACACAGGTCAGGAACAGGGCGACACGCATCGCGGCTCCTTGTGGTCGATCATCGGATGAGTGAAGCGTAGTCGGGGGCGCGGGGGCGGGGGAGACGCCGGTCAGTTCCCGCCGAGCCGGGCCTGGGCCTCGCGCCAGCGCGCGGGGTCGCCCTGCGGCTCGTACCGGGTGAGCGGCTGGGTCCGGGTGAGCAGGTCGCGCCCAACCGCGAGGTCGCTCACGAGCCCGTGGGCCCGCGCCTGGACCAGGACGTTGCCGAGCGCGGCCGCCTCGGTCGGCCCCGCCACCACCGGCAGCCCGCAGGCGTCGGCGGTGAGCTGGCACAGCAGGGCGTTGCGCGTCCCGCCCCCGACGACGTGCACGACGTCCACCGGATGGTCGGCCAGCCGCTGCGCCTCCTCGACCGCCTTGCGGTGGGCGAGGGCCAGCGAGTCGAGGATGCAGCGCGTGATCTCGGCGGGCGAGACGGGCACCGGCTGCCCGGAGGCACGGCACGCCTCGGCGATCCGCTCCGGCATCCGGCCCGGCGCCAGGAACACCGCGTCCCCCGCGTCCACCACCGACCGCAGCGCCGGCACCTCGGCCGCCTCCCGCAGCAGCTCGCCCAGGTCCGGGTCACCCCAGGCCCTTACGCACTCCTGGAGCAGCCACAGCCCCATGATGTTCCGCAGGTACCGGACCGTGCCGTCGAGCCCCAGCTCGTTGGTGAAGTTGGCGGCCCTGCTCTCCTCCGTCAGCACCGGCGCGTTAAGTTCGAGGCCCGCGAGGGACCAGGTGCCGGTGCAGATGTAGGCGAACCGCTCGCCGGACGCGGGCACGGCGGCCACCGCGGAGGCGGTGTCGTGGGAGCCGACGGCCGTCACCGGCACGGGCCCGGAGAGACCGGTCTCCTCCAGCACCTCGGGCCGCAGCAGGCCGGCCGGGTCACCGGGCTGCCGCAGCGGCGCGAACAGCCCCAGGTCGATGCCCAGCCGCTCGGCGATGTCGTACGACCATCCGCGCGTCCGGGGATCGATGAGCTGGGTGGTCGAGGCGTTGGTCAGCTCGGTGCCCTGCTCGCCGGTCAGCCAGTAGGTCAGCAGGTCGGGGATGAGCAACAGCCGCTGCGCGCCGGTGAGCCGGTCGGCGACGAGCTGGTACAGCGTGTTGAAGGGCGCGTACTGGAGCCCGGTCGCCGCGTACAGCTCGGGCGCGGGCACGGTCGCCCACACCTTCTGCGCGACCCCCTCGGTACGGGAGTCCCGGTAGTGCACCGGGTTGCCGATCAGCGCCCCGTCGGCGTCCAGCAGCCCGTAGTCCACGGCCCAGCTGTCGATGCCGACGGAGTCGACCTGCCCGGCCGCCCTCAGCCCGTCCAGGACACCGCCGTAGAGCGAGAGGACGTCCCAGCGCAGGCCCTCCGGCAGTCGCACGGGCCGGTTCGCGAACCGGTGTGCCTCGGTCAGCTCCAGGCTGTCGTGGCCGACGCGGCCGACCATGACCCGTCCGCTGGACGCGCCGAGGTCGACCGCGGCGTACGACGTCACGGACGCGCTCATCGCAGGAAGGCGGCCGCGACGCCGGCGTCGACCGGGACGTGCAGCCCGGTGGTGTGCGTCAGCTCCCCGCCGGTCAGCGCGAACACGGCGTTGGCCACGTGCTCGGGGAGCACCTCGCGCTTGAGGATGGTCCGCTGGGCGTAGAACTCGCCCAGCTTCTCCTCCTCCACGCCGTACACGGCAGCGCGCTGGGCGCCCCAGCCGCCGGCGAAGATGCCGGACCCGCGCACCACGCCGTCCGGGTTGACGCCGTTGACGCGGATGCCGTGCTCGCCCAGCTCGGCGGCGAGCAGCCGCACCTGGTGGGCCTGGTCGGCCTTGGTGGCGGAGTAGGCGATGTTGTTGGGCCCGGCGAACACGGCGTTCTTGGAGGCGATGTAGACGATGTCGCCGCCCAGCTTCTGCGCGATCATCACCCGGGCCGCCTCACGGGACACCAGGAAGGAACCGCGCGCCATGATGTCGTGCTGGAGGTCCCAGTCCTTGGCGGAGGTCTCCAGGAGCGGCTTGGAGATGGAGATGCCGGCGTTGTTGACCACGAGGTCCACCCCGCCGAAGGCCAGCAGCGCGGCCCGGAACGACTCGGCGATCTGCTCCTCGTCCGTGACGTCCACGGTCACGGCGACGGCCTTGTCGGGCCCGCCGAGCTCCTCGGCGACCGCGGCCGCGTTCTCGGCGTTGAGGTCGGCGACGACGACACAGGCCCCCTCGGCGACGAGGCGCTCGGCGATGGCCTTGCCGATACCACTGCCCGCACCGGTGACCAGCGCGACCCGGGTGGCGAGCGGCTTGGGCTTCGGCATCCGCTGGAGCTTGGCCTCCTCAAGGGCCCAGTACTCGATGCGGAACTTCTCGGACTCCTCGATCGGCGCGTACGACGAGACGGCCTCGGCGCCCCGCATCACGTTGATGGCGTTGACGTAGAACTCACCGGCGACCCGGGCGGTCTGCTTGTCCTTGCCGAAGGAGAACATGCCGACACCCGGGATCAGCACGATCGCCGGGTCGGCGCCGCGCATGGCGGGGGAGTCGGGCAGGGCGTGCCGCTGGTAGTAGGCGGCGTACTCCTCGCGGTACTCGGCGTGCAGTTCGCCGAGCCGTGCGACGGCCTCCTCCAGCGGAGCCGTCGGCGGCAGGTCCAGGACGAGGGGCCGCACCTTGGTGCGCAGGAAGTGGTCGGGGCAGGAGGTGCCGAGCGCGGCGAGGCGCGGGTGCTCGGCGCGGGCCAGGAAGTCCAGCACCGGCTCGGAGTCGTTGAAGTGCCCGACCTGCGGCTTGTCCTGGGATGCGATCGCGCGGACGTACGGCGCGAGAGCGGCGGCCCGCTCCCGGCGCTCGGCCTCGGACAGGGCGCCGTACCCCTCGATGACGGGTCCGAAGGGCTCGGCCTTGCCGCGCTCCTCCAGGAACTTCTCGGCGGTCCGGATGATGTGCAGCGAGTTCTTCTCGCACTCCTCGGCCGTGTCGCCCCAGGCGGTGATGCCGTGCCCGCCGAGGACGACCCCGATCGCCTGCGGGTTGGCCGCCTTGATGGCGGCGATGTCCAGTCCGAGCTGGAAGCCGGGCCGCCGCCACGGCACCCAGGCCACGGTGTCGCCGAAGCACTCCGCGGTCAGCTTCTCCCCGTCGGCGGCGCAGGCGAGCGCGATGCCGGAGTCGGGGTGCAGGTGGTCGACGTGCGCGGCCTCGACGAGCCCGTGCATGGCGGTGTCGATCGAGGGAGCCGCCCCGCCCTTACCGTGCAGGCAGTAGTCGAACGCGGCGACCATCTCGTCCTCGCGCTCCACACCGGGGTACACGTCGACGAGCGCCCGCATCCGGTCCAGCCGCAGCACGGCGAGCCCGGCCTCGGTCAGCGTCCCGAGGTCACCGCCGGACCCCTTGACCCACATCAGCTCGACGTCCCCGCCGGTGACGGGATCGGTGTCAATGCCCTTCGCGGACGCGTTGCCGCCGGCGTAGTTGGTGTTACGGGGATCGGAGCCGAGCCGGCGGGACCGGGCGAGGAGAGCGGCGGCTTCGGGATGGGTTGCCATGACGTTCGGTTCCTTACTGGGGATAGGGCGGGGATATGCCGTTAGGGGCGCGGGGAACTGCGCGACCAGCCACAGACGGCCGTCAGTCCGCAGACTTCGGAACGAGGCGGACGCTTACGCCCCCCAACCGGCCTGATGTCCACCCACTCGCTCAGCCACGATCTTCTCGGCCCACCCGGACCGCTTGTACGCGGCGATGGGGTTCGCGTCGATCCCCATCTCCTCGCGCACCTCGGCGAGCAGCGGCCGCACATCCGTGTTGTACGCGTCCATCAGCACCGCGTTCGCCTCCAGCACATCCCCCTCGCGCTGAGCCACCGCGAGGGCGTCCCGGTCGACCAGGAGCGCCTTCGCGGTCGCCTCCTGCACGTTCATCACCGACCGGATGATCGCCGGGATCTTCGCCTCGATGTTGTGGCACTGGTCGAGCATGAACGCCACCTCGGAGGTGAACCCGCCCCCGCGCACCACCTCGTACATGATCCGGAAGAGCTGGAACGGATCGGCCGCGCCCACCATGAGGTCGTCGTCGGCGTAGAACCGCGAGTTGAAGTCGAACCCGCCGAGCTTCCCCTCCCGCAGCAGCGTGGCGACGATGAACTCGATGTTGGTACCGGGCGCGTGGTGCCCGGTGTCGACGACGACCTGGGCCTTGGGCCCGAGCTTCAGGCAGTGCGCGTAGGCCGTGCCCCAGTCCGGCACGTCGGTCGAGTAGAAGGCCGGCTCGAAGAACTTGTACTCGAGGAGCATCCGCTGCCCGTCGCCCAGACGGTCGTACACCTCGGCGAGACCTTCGGCCAGCCGGTCCTGGCGGGCCCGCAGATCGTCCTGGCCGGGGTAGTTCGTACCGTCGGCGAACCACAGCTTGAGGTCCTGGGAGCCGGTCGCGTCCATGATGTCGACGCACTCCAGCAGATGGTCGAGGGCCTTGCGGCGCACCGAGGCGTCCGGATGGCAGATGCTGCCCAGCTTGTAGTCGTCGTCCTGGAAGGTGTTGGAGTTGACGGCGCCCAGCCTCACGCCCCGCTCCTCGGCGAACTTCGCCAGCGCGGCGTAGTCCTCGACCTTGTCCCACGGGATGTGCAGGGCGACGGTCGGGGCCACCCCGGTGAACGCGTGCACCTGTGCCGCGTCCTCCAGCTTCTCCTGCGGCGTACGCGGTACGCCCTGCTGGGCGAACACCTTGAAGCGGGTTCCCGAGTTCCCGTACGCCCACGACGGCGTCTCGACGGCCTGGGTCTTGAGAGCGGCCTTCACCGCGGCGAGCTCGGTCACTTGAGGGCTCCTGTGACGTGGGGTCTTGAGGGCTTTCGAACAGCTTCACTGTGAAACGATTCAAGACGGGAAAGTATGGGGCCCCCGCAGGGGTGTCAACCCCTGCGACCAAGGCTGTTGCTCGTGACCCCCCTGTGACCTGAGTTCATCGAAAGTTTTTCGACACGAACCCATTGACGTGACATGCGCTCCATGCCTAACGTCCCGGCAACCAAGTTGAAACCTTTCACGACGCCGTGAGGGCCGTCCCGCCGGCGTCGTCGAGGAGCCCCCAATGACCCACCCGTCCACCACGGGTCCGGCCCCGGTTCTCGCGCTCAGGGACATCTCGAAGTCCTTCGGCGCGGTTCGCGCCCTGCGGGACGTCTCCCTGGAGCTGTTTCCCGGGGAGGTGCACGCCCTCGCCGGCGAGAACGGCGCGGGCAAGTCGACCCTCATCAAGACCCTCGCGGGAGTGCACCGGCCGGACTCCGGTCAGGTACTGCTCGACGGCGAGCCGGTCGTCTTCCACGGTCCCGGTGACGCCCGCGACGCCGGTATCGCCGTGATCTACCAGGAGCCCACGCTCTTCCCCGACCTGTCGATCGCCGAGAACATCTTCATGGGCCGCCAGCCCCGGCGCGCCCTCGGCCGGATCGACCACAAGGCCACCCACACCGCGACCCTGGCCCTGATGCAGCGCCTCGGCGTCGAGCTCGACCCCGACCGCCCGGCGCGCGGCCTGTCCATCGCCGACCAGCAGATCGTCGAGATCGCCAAGGCGCTGTCCTTCGAGGCCCGCGTCCTGATCATGGACGAGCCCACGGCCGCCCTCACCGGCAGCGAGGTGGCCCGCCTCTTCGGCGTCGTCAAGGCGCTGCGTGAGCAGGGTGCCGCGGTGCTGTTCATCTCGCACCGCCTGGAGGAGATCTTCCAGATCTGCCAGACGGTCACCACCCTGCGCGACGGTGCCTGGATCTCCAGCGAGCCGATCGAGGGCATGACCGAGGACGACCTGGTCCGCCGCATGGTCGGCCGGGACCTCGACGAGCTCTACCCCAAGCAGGACGTGCGCCCCGGCGAGGTCGCGCTCACGGTGCGCCGGCTGACCCGGGAGGGTGTCTTCACCGACGTCTCGTTCGAGGTCAGGCAGGGCGAGATCGTCGGTCTCGCGGGTCTCGTCGGCGCGGGCCGTACCGAAGTCGCACGAGCGGTGTTCGGCATCGACCGCTGGGACGCCGGAGAGGTCACCGTGGGCGGGAAGCCACTGGTCAACGGCGCGCCCTCGACGGCGATGGCCGCGGGCCTCGCCCTGGTCCCCGAGGACCGGCGCGCCCAGGGTCTCGTGATGGACATGTCCATCGAGCGCAACATCGGTCTCACCGGACTGCGGACGACCGTCAGGGCCGGACTGATGGACCGCGGTGCCGAGCGCAGCCGTTCCCTCGACTGGGCCGTCAAGCTCCAGGTGAAGTACGCCCGGATCGCCGACACCGTCAACACGCTGTCGGGCGGCAACCAGCAGAAGGTCGTCCTCGCCAAGTGGCTGGCCACCGGCCCCAAGGTGCTCATCGTCGACGAGCCGACCCGCGGCATCGACGTCGGCACCAAGGCCGAGGTGCACCGGCTGCTGAGCGAGCTGGCCGCCGACGGGGTGGCCGTCCTGATGATCTCCTCCGACCTGCCCGAGATCCTCGGCATGGCCGACCGCGTGCTGGTGATGCACGAGGGCCGCCTGACCGCCGAGATCCCGCGCTCCGACGCCACCGAGGAAACCGTGATGGCCGCAGCCACCGGGAGGGCCGCCGCATGACGGTGACCACCCCCAACGAGGCCCCCGTGACCGACGTACCCAAGTCCAGCGGCACCCGCCTGGTCGACCGCGTCTTCAAGATGCGCGAGCTGGCCATCCTGGTCGTCTTCCTGGTGATGATCGTCGTCACCCAGATCGGGAACAGCGACTTCCTCACCGAGCAGGGCATCAAGGACCTGCTGCTGAACGCCACGATCCTGGTGCTGGTCGCCACCGGCCAGTCGCTGGTCGTCATCACGAGGAACGTCGACCTCTCGGTCGGCTCCACCCTCGGCATCAGCGCCTTCGCCGCCGGCACCTACCTCCAGGGCGGCGGCAACCCCGTCGTGGCGATCGTGCTCGCCGTCCTGCTCGGCGTGGGCTTCGGCCTTCTCAACGGTCTGCTCGTCAGCCTCGGCCAGGTGCCCGCGCTCGTGGTCACCCTCGGCACGCTGTACATCATCCGGGGCATCGACTCCATCTGGGTCGGCTCCCGCCAGATCACCGCGGCCGACCTCCCCGACAGCTTCGTGAACTTCGGCTCCGGCGGCATCTCCGCGGTGCCCTGGCTGGCCCTGATCGCGCTGGCGGTGCTCGTCGCCACCGCCTACTACCTGAAGCACTTCGGCAGCGGACGCGAGCTGTACGCGCTCGGCTCCAACCCCGAGGCCGCCCGGCTCGCCGGCATCCCGGTGCGCAAGCGGATCCTGGCCGCCTACACCTTCTGCGGCGCCCTCGCCGGCCTCGCCGGAGCGATGTACCTGGCCCGGTTCGGCAACGTCGACTCCGGGACCGGCAACGGCTACGAACTCACCGTCGTCAGCGCGGTCGTGGTCGGCGGCGTGGTCTTCACCGGCGGCTCCGGCAGCGTCTACGGCGCGGCCCTCGGCGCCCTGCTGCTGACCTCCATCAACAGCGTGCTGCCCGCCCTCGGCGTCAGCTCGGTCTGGGTGCTCGCCATCAACGGCATCCTGCTCATCCTCGCCATCGCGGTCGACCGGGTCGTCGCGCTGCGCGTGGCCTCCGCCCTGAAGAAGAGGAACGCCCGCCATGCCTGACTCCCTCACGCGTGCCATCCGCTGGGACACGGTCGTCGGCGCGCTCCTGATCGTGGTCCTGCTGCTGTCCTTCGGCACGGTCGACGGCTTCGGCAACGCGCTCAACCTGTCGTTCCTGATCGGCAACACCCTGCCGATCGCACTGATCGCCCTGCCCATGACCATGCTCGTGGTGTCCGGTGAGATCGACCTCTCCGTCGCCTCCACGGCCGGCCTGTCCGGGGCGGTGATGGGCGCCCTGTGGAACCAGGGCCTGACCATCGAGGTGATCATCCCGATCTGCCTGCTGCTCGGTGTGGTCTGCGGGCTGGTCAACGGCCTGCTCGTCACCCGGCTCGGCCTGCCCTCGCTCGCCGTCACCATCGGCACCCTCGCCGCCTACCGGGGCATCGCGCAGATCGTGCTCGGCTCCGACGCGGTGACCGACTTCCCCACCCAGTACCTGGACTTCGCGGCCGGGCGCATCGGGGACACCTTCGTCCCGCAGGCGTTCGTCCCCTTCCTGGTCCTGCTCGCGATCGCCGTGGTCGTCCTGCACGCCACGCCGTTCGGGCGGTCGGTGTTCGCGACCGGCGCCAGCGAGGAGGCGGCGCGGTTCGCCGGCATCCGGGTCAAGCGCCAGAAGCTGATCCTGTTCACGGTGACGGGCCTGATGGCCTCCCTCACCGGCATCTTCTGGGCACTGCACTACGCCAGCGCCCGCTACGACAACGCCACGGGGCTCGAACTCTCCGTCGTGGCCGCCGTGCTGCTGGGCGGCATCGACTTCGACGGCGGCAAGGGCACGCTCGGCGGCGCGATCGCGGGAGTCTTCCTGCTGGGCGCGCTGCAGAACGTGATGAGCCTCCAGGACGTCTCCGCGCAGTCGCAGATCGTCGTCACCGGCGTTCTTCTCGTCCTCTCCGTGCTCGGCCCCCGGGTCGCACGGCAGATCTCGGTTGCGAGGGCCGGCCGCCGAGCCGCCTCGACACCGGCGTCCAAGGCGCCCACCCCGGCCGGCTAGGCCCGGGCGCCCCGGAAACCTCGTATCCGCTCACCCTCGTAAGGAAGATCCGTCATGCGCAAGTCATCCCTCCGCCGTACCTGTGCGGCCCTCGCCGCCGGCACCTCCCTCGCCCTCGCGCTCACCGCGTGCGGCGGCACCACCAAAAAGGACGTGCAGGACGAGGGCGCCTCGGCGGCCTCCACCGCCAAGGCCGACCCGAACGCGGCCACCAAGAAGGGCCTGACCGTCGGGTTCCTGCCCAAGCAGGTCAACAACCCGTACTTCACCTCCGCCGACAAGGGCGGGGAGAAGGCGCTGACCGAACTGGGCAGCAAGTACAAGGAGGTCGGTCCGTCCAGCGCCACCGACACCGCCGGACAGGTCTCCTACGTCAACACGCTGACCCAGCAGCAGGTGAACGCGATGGCCGTGTCCGCGCAGGACCCGGGCGCCCTGTGCACCGCCCTCAAGCAGGCCATGAAGAACGACATCAAGGTCGTCACCTACGACTCCGACACCAAGCCGGAGTGCCGCAACGCCTTCGTCTCGCAGGCCTCCGCCGAGGACCTGGGCCGTACCGAGGTGCAGCTGCTCGCCGAACAGATCGGCTACAAGGGCGAGATCGCGATCCTGTCCGCCGCCCAGACGGCGACGAACCAGAACACCTGGATCGACTTCATGAAGGACGAGCTGAAGGACCCGAAGTACAAGAACGTCAAGCTCGTCAAGGTCGCGTACGGCAACGACGACGCCCAGCAGTCCTTCCAGCAGACCCAGGGCCTGCTCCAGGAGTACCCGAACCTGAAGGGGATCATCTCCCCGACCACCGTCGGCATCAAGGCCGCCGCCCAGTACCTGTCCGGCTCCAAGTACAAGGGCAAGGTCAAGCTGACCGGCCTCGGCACCCCCAACGACATGCGCAAGTACGTAAAGAACGGCACCGTCGAGGCGTTCGAGCTGTGGGACCCCTCGAAGCTCGGCGCGCTGGCCGCCCAGACCGCCGTCGCCCTGGCCTCCGGCCAGATCACCGGCAAGGAGGGCGAGACCTTCAAGGCCGGCGACACCACGTACACCATCGGCAAGGACGGCGTGATCAACCTCGGCAAGCCGACCGTGTTCGACGCCAAGAACATCGACCAGTTCAACTTCTGATCTCCCCCTGAAGGAGCGGTACTTCATGCAGCGCGTCTGTTTCCTCCTCAAGGTCCGTGAGGACCGGATCGCCGAGTACCGCGAACGCCACGCCGCCGTGTGGCCGGAGATGCTGAATGCACTCTCGGCCACCGGCTGGCACAACTACTCGCTCTTCCTGCGCGACGACGGCCTGCTCGTCGGCTACCTGGAGACCGAGGACTTCGAGGCCGCCAAGGCCGGGATGGAAGCCACCGAGGTCAACGCACGCTGGCAGGCCGAGATGGGTGAGTTCTTCGAGTCCCTCGACGGAGCCCGCCCCGACGAGGCGATGAAACCGCTCACCGAGGTGTTCCACCTCGCCTGACCCCTCCCCGCAGAGCTCACCAGGACCGCAGGAGCCGCTCCATGAGAAGACGCACGCTGCTCGCAGGTGCCATCGTGTCCGCCGTGTCCACCTCCGCGCTCACCGGCGGCACCGCCCGCGCCGCCGACCCCGGTCCGTCCGTCACCCGGACCGGGACCACCACGCTCGACGGCCAGGCCGTCTTCTTCGTCTCCTACGACGGCCTGGTGAACAACAACTCGTTCCAGAAGAACGGCCTGCTGACCTACAAGGGCCACCAGTACGCCGTCTGGTACACCGCCGACAAGAACGCCGTCGTCGGCCGCCGCGTCCTCGGCGGCAGCACCTGGTCCACCGTCCGGGTCGGCCACACCCTCAAGGCGAGCGACTCCCACAACGTCATCTCCATGGGCGTCTCCAAGGTGGACGGCCGCCTCCACCTCAACATGGACTCGCACAGCGACGGCTTCACCTACGTCAAGTCGGTCGCGGGCCTCATGGACGACCCGTCCGGACTGAGCTGGACCGCCGCCCGCTTCGGCGCGCCCCAGTCCACCCTGGACGGCCTGGCGCTGACGAGTCAGTTCACCTACCCGCAGTTCATCTCGGCCCCCGACGGCAAGCTCCAGCTCAGCTACCGCGTCGGGATATCCGGCAACGGCCGCAACGCCCTCGCGGAGTACAACGGTTCGTCCTGGACCGACCTCGGGGAGTGGTCCGCCTCCACCGGCACCTACACCAGCGAGCACGGCTCCTCCACGGCCCGCAACATGTACCTGCACGGCATCGACTACGACCGGAACGGCCGGCTGCACTCCTTCTTCACCTGGCGCGAGCAGAACGGCGCCGTCATGTGCAGCGGCGGCGGCATCACCAACCACGACACCGGCTACGTCTACTCCGACGACCGCGGTCGCACCTGGCGGAACAACGCCGGCACCGTCGTCGGCACCACTGGCGGCTCCGACAAGGTCGGCGTCACCGACTCCGGCCTGGTGATCGACGCGCTGAACCCGGACCACTCCCTGATGAACCAGGAGAGCCAGTTCACGGACTCCGCCGGCCTGCCGCACGCGATCATCAGCTACGTCCCCGGCCGCTTCGGGCAGTGCACCACGAACTACGTCGCCGACCGCACCGCCAACGGCCGCGCCTTCCACGTCCGCAAGAACTCCTCGGGCACCTGGCAGAAGACCGAGATCCCGGTCGTGCTCGGCTCCAGCCAGCGCACCAAGCTGCTCCTGGACAAGTACGACAACGCCTACGCGGTCTTTCCGTTCGGCCGGATCGCCGCCGCCTCCAGGTCGTCCGGGTACACCGACTGGAAGATCCTCTTCGACGGCAGCGGCCTCAACGCCTTCGGCGAGGTCGTCATCGACGAGACACGGATCGCCCAGGACAACGTGCTGTCGTTCATGTACCAGGAGAAGTCGAGCGGTACGACCCCCTCGGCGCTGCACGTCGTCGACTTCGCGTTGCCCGCCTGACCGTGACCGGTGTGGGGGCGGCTCGACGATAATGTGAAGGTCGTCCCGCCGCCCCTCGTCTCCCCTGGAGGTCCCTGCCCGATGGCCCAGTCGGTGGGTATCAAGGACGTCGCCCGCGCCGCCGGAGTCTCCGTCGGCACGGTCTCGAACGTCATCAATCGTCCGGACTCCGTCGCGACCGAGACCCGGGCGCGCGTCCAGTCCGCGATAGACCGGCTCGGCTATGTCCGCAGCGAGTCCGCCCGCCAACTGCGCGCGGGCCGCAGCCGGATCATGGGTCTGCTCGTCCTCGACATGGGCAACCCCTTCTTCGTCGACGTCGCGCGCGGCGCCGAGCGGGCGGCCCGCGAGGACGGCCTCGGCGTCATGGTCTGCAACAGCGCCCAGAGCGCGAGCGAGGAGGCGGAGTACCTGTCCCTCTTCGCCGAGCAGCGGGTGCGCGGTGTCCTGCTCACCCCGACCGACGCCTCCGGCCGCAACATCGACTCCTTCCGCCGCCACGGCATCCCCTTCGTCCTCGTCGACCGGGTCGCCGAGGGCACCACCGAGTGCTCGGTCTCCGTCGACGACGTCGCGGGCGGCGCACTGGCCGTGCGCCACCTCGTGGACGCGGGGCACCGCTCCATCGCGTACGTCAGCGGCCCGCCCGGACTCAACCAGGTCCGCGACCGCCGCACCGGCGCCCTGAACGCGCTCGCCGAGGCGGGCCTGGGCCCCGAGAACCTGCGCGAGCTGCCCACCGAACGGCTCGACGTGGCCGCGGGCCGGGACGCCGGCGCCCGTCTGCTCGGCCTCGCGGACCGCCCGACCGCCGTGTTCTGCGCCAACGACCTGCTCGCCCTCGGCGTGCTCCAGGCCATGTACGCGGCGGGGATCACGGTCCCCGACGATCTCGCCATCGTCGGCTACGACGACATCGAGTTCGCCGCCGCGGCGGCCGTCCCGCTCACCTCGGTCCGGCAGCCCGCCGTCACGATGGGCGCCCTGGCCGCCGAGCTGCTCCTGGAGGAGACCGAGGCGGAGACCACCGGCAAGCGGCACGAACACCGCAGGGTGGTGCTCCAGCCCGAACTCGTGGTGCGGCGCTCCAGCCTGGCGGCGCGCTGACCGGTGATTCAGTAAGATTTCATGATCGAAGGGGTCCGGAGGCGGACGAACATGTGCTGAACTGGGACGCGCCCTGAAGAATCCGTCCGTCCCGGGAGCCCTGTTGACCGCGACCTACCGCCAGCCCGGCCTCGTCCTCACCGACCGCCGCTTCACCGTCCCCCTCGACCACGACGACCCGGCCGGGGAGACGATCGAGCTCTTCGCCCGCGAGGCAGTCGCGAGCGACCGGGTGGGCCAGAACCTGCCGTGGCTGGTCTACCTCCAGGGCGGCCCCGGTTTCGGGGCGAACCGGTTCATCGGCAAGGGGGCCTGGTTCGGCCGGGCCCTGAAGGAGTACCGCGTCCTCCTGCTCGACCAGCGCGGCACCGGCCACTCCACCCCGGCCAACCGCCAGACGCTCCCGCTGCGCGGCGGCCCCGCCGCACAGGCCGACTACCTGGCCCGCTTCCGCGCCGACTCCATCGTCCGCGACTGCGAGGCGATCCGCACCGAGGTCACCGGGGGCGCCCCCTGGACCGTCCTCGGCCAGAGCTTCGGCGGCTTCTGCGCGACGACCTACCTCTCGTTCGCCCCCGAGGGCCTCGCCGGTGCCCTCATCACCGGCGGCCTGCCCTCCCTCGACGCCCACGCCGACGACGTCTACCGGGCCGCCTACCCGCGCATCGAGCGCAAGGTCGCCGCGCACTACGCCCGCTACCCGCAGGACGTCGAGCGGGCCCGCCGTATCGCCGACCACCTGCTGACCCATGACGTGACCCTGCCCAACGGCTACCGGCTGACCGTCGAGGCCTTCCAGTCGCTCGGCATCCTCCTCGGTGGCGGCGAGGGCAGCCACCGGCTGCACTACCTCCTGGAGCACGCCTTCGTCCGCACCCCGCACGGCCCCGAGCTCGCCGACGCCTTCCAGGAGGAGATCCAGGGCCTCCTCTCGTACGCGTCCCACCCGCTGTACGCCCTCGTCCACGAGGCCACCTACGGCCAGGACGAGCGGCCCACCGCCTGGGCGGCCGAACGCGTGCGCGCCGAGTTCCCGCAGTTCGACGCGGCCAAGTCGCTCGCCGGGGACGAGCCGCTGCTGTTCACGGGGGAGACCATCCACCCATGGCTGTTCGACTGCGACCCGGCCCTGCGGCCGCTGCGCGAGACGGCCGAGCTCCTCGCCGCCCGCACCGACTGGCAGCCCCTGTACGACCCGGCCCGCCTCGCGGCCAACGAGGTCCCGGTCGCCGCCGCCGTCTACCACGACGACATGTACGTCGACACGGCCCACTCCCTGGAGACCGCCCGCGCGATCCGCGGACTGCGCACCTGGGTGACGGACGAGTTCGAGCACGACGGCGTCCGCGCGGGCGGGCCGCGCGTCCTGGACCGGCTGCTCGCCCTCGCCCGTGACGAGGTCTGACGCCGCGGACCCGGGCGGTGGCCGGCCCGGCGGCCTCCGGGTGACGACATGCCTCGCTCTCAATTCCGGCATAAGGTTCATTTCGGTCGAGAGTCGACGCCGGAGCCGAGAGGACGTCAGCCGATGAGCACACCGTCACCCCACGGACGGTCCCGGATCGCCGCCCTCGCCGTGGCCCTGGCCGCCGCGAGCACGCTCACGCTGACGGCGTGCGGCAGCGACGACGACTCCGGCGGCACGTCGGTCTCCGCCGAACGGCCCACGGCTCCCGACACCGCCTCCTTCTCCGGCAACGCGGCCTCCGCGCTGGCGTCCGCCGAGGCCTCGGCACGGGCGAGGGCCTCCGAACGGGCCGCGTCCGCCTCCGCGGCCGCCTCCTCCTTCGAGGCCTCCGTCTCCGCCGAGACGGAACGCACCAACAGGGCCGCCCGGACGGAGCTCGCCAAGGTCGACGGACCGGGCAACGCCATGTCCGAGGTCACCATGACGGGCAAGCCGCGCTCCGAGACCGGCGGCCTGCTCGCCGTCGTCGTCACCGTCACCAACAAGTCCGGCGCGACGGCCTCCTACGCCGTGCAGGTCGACTTCCTCGACTCCGACGGCAAGGTGGTGGAGACCCGGTACGTCGGCGCCGAGGACCTGAAGGCGGGGGAGAGGGCACAGCCCCTCGTCGTCAGCCGCAAGCCCCCCGAGCCGGTGCTCACGCCCAAGCTGGCGAAGGCCCAGCGTTACTGACCCACGCCGTGCATCATGTGATCGTCTCGCTTTCACGGACGACACGGGGGTGGCGTGAACGGAACGGAACTGCTCGCGGAGCGCTTCCAGAAGGACCGTGGGCACCTCAGGGCGGTGGCCTACCGCATGCTCGGTTCGCTGCGTGACGCGGAGGACGCGGTCCAGGAGACCTGGCTCAGGCTGAGCCGCGGCGCCGGGGACGGGATCCCGGAACCGGGCGGCCGGCTCACCGCGGTCGTCGGCGGGGTCTGCCTCGACCGGCTGCGCTCCCGCGCCGCCCGTCCCGCGGAGGTCTTCGTCCCGGACCCCGTGATCGCGCCCCTGGCTCCGGCCGACCCGGAACAGGAGGCCCTGTACGCGGCCGCGACCGGCCTCGCGCTGCTGGTGGCGCTGGAGCAGCTGGAGCCCGCCGAGCGCCTCGTGTTCGTCCTGCACGACATGTTCGCCGTGCCCTTCGACGACATCGCGCCGATCGTGGCACGCACCCCGGCCGCCGCCCGGCAGCTCGCCGGGCGTGCCCGGCGCCTGGTGCGGGAGTCCGCTCCCGCCGCGGAGACCGACCCGGGCCGGCAGCGCGAGGCGGTCGAGGCGTTCCTGACGGCCGCCAGGGCGGGGGACCGGGACGCCGTGGTCGCCGTGCTCCACCCCGACGCGGTGCTGCGCGCCGACTCCGGGACACCGGCCGACACGGTCCGCGGCGCGCGGGCGGTGGCCGAACAGGCTCTGCGATTCCGGCAGTTCGCCGAGTGCGCCCGGCTCGCGCTGGTCAACGGCGAGATCGGGATCGTCAACCTGCCCGAGGGCCGCCCGCCGGCGGTCGCGGGCGTCACCGTCGCCGGGGGACGGATCGTCGCCCTGCACGTCCTCGCCGACCCCGCCCGCCTCGCTCGGCTCGACCTGCCGGGCACCGACCGCTGACCCGGACGGTCACGGGCGGGCCGTAGGCTGGGCTGCGATGCAAGAACAAATGATCGACCTGCGCGGCGACTGCGAGCGGTGCTTCGGCCTGTGCTGTGTCGCCCTGCCCTTCGCCGCCTCCGCGGACTTCGCCCGTGACAAGCCGGCCGGGAAACCCTGTCCGAACCTCGGGGACGACCACCGGTGCGGCATCCACGCCCGGCTGCGCACCGAGGGCTACACCGGATGCACGGTCTACGACTGCTTCGGCGCCGGACAGAAGGTCTCCCAGGTGACCTTCGGCGGCCGGGACTGGCGTGACGGCCCGCGCGCGGACGCCCGCCGGATGTTCGACGTCTTCCCGGTCGTGCGCCAGCTCCACGAACTGCTCTGGTACCTCACCGAGGCGCTCACCCTGCCCGCCGCCCGCCCCGTCCACGCCGATCTGCGCCGCATGCTGGAGCGGACCGAGGCGCTCACCCGGGGCGGCGCCGAGGAGCTCGCCGCACTGGACGTCCCCGCGCACCGGCAGGAGGTCAACCTTCTTCTGCTGCGCACCAGTGAGCTGGTGCGGGCGGGGGTCGGCGGCAGGAAGAAGGACCGCCGGGGCGCCGACCTGATGGGCGCCCGTCTCAAGGGCGCCGACCTGCGCGGGGCCAGTCTGCGCGGCGCCTACCTCATCGCGGCCGACCTCACCGGCGCCGACCTGCGCGGCGCGGATCTGATCGGCGCGGACCTGCGGGACGCCGATCTGACGGACGCGGACCTGACCGGGGCGTTCTTCCTCACCCAGCCGCAGCTCAACGCGGCCCGGGGCAGCGCCGGCACCCGGCTGCCGCGGTCAGTCACCCGCCCGGTGCACTGGGCAGCGTGACTCCGCGGCGGCGGCCTCGTCGGGGACCGGCATCGGCGCGGGGGTGGCGCCACCGGCCGTGCGGCGGTCCAGGTGCAGCCGCAGCCCCTCCGGCATCAGCGTCAGCCGCTCGGTGACGCTGAGCCGGTAGCCGGGGTCGGCCCGCAGCTCGTAGCGGCGCAGCAGCAGACCGAGCACCAGCGTGGCCTCGTGGAGCGCGAACTGGCGCCCGATGCACGCCCGCGCCCCGGTGCCGAACGGCTTGAAGACGTGCGGGGGCCGGGCCCGTACGGCCTTGGGTTCGAAGCGGTCCGGGTCGAAGCGCTCGGCGTCGGCGCCCCACACCTCGGGGTCGCGCTGGAGCATCGGCGTGAGCACCAGCGTCCACGCCCCGCGCCGCATCGGGTGCCGCCCGGCCAACACGGTGTCCTCGACGGCCTCCCGGGCGAACGCGGGTGCCGTCGGCCACAGCCGCAGCGACTCGTCCAGCACCCGGCGCACGTACCGCAGTTTGGCGACCTGGTCGTAGCCCGGCGCCTCGGCCGGGCCCCAGACCCGGTCCACCTCGGCACGCGCGCGTGCGGCGACCTCGGGGTGGCGGGAGAGGTAGTGCAGGGCGAAGGAGAGCGCGCCCGACGTGGTCTCGTGGCCGGCCACGAGGAAGGTGATGACCTGCCGGCGGACGTTCTCCGGCGACAGCCGCTCCCCGGTCCCGGGGTGGGCCGTCTCCAGCATCCGGTCCAGCAGGTCACCGTCACCGCTCGTCTCGCGCCGGGCCCGGACCAGGTCGTCGACCATGCGGTTGAGGTAGGCGATGTCCTGCGCGTTGCGCCGCGCGGCACGCCGCAGCAGAGCGGGGAACGGCACGGAGTTGAGCCGCTGGGCGTAGGTCAGGGTGCCCACCATCGCGGTGACGAAGGGGTGCGGCCGGTCCCGTTCGAAGGAGCCGAAGTCGTGCCCGAACCCGGTGCGCGCGATGGTCTCCAGGGTCAGCTTCGTCATGTCCCCGGGTACGTCCACCGACCGGCCCGCCGCCTGCTCGCGGTCCCAGTGGTCCGTCAGCCGGCCGGCCACGGCCAGCATCATCGGGTGGTAGGCCGCCATCGCCTCCCGGCTGAAGCCCGGGGCCAGCACGTCGTGCGCCAGCTGCCAGTTCGGCTCGTGGTTGTACGCGGTGAACAGCCCGTCCCCGGCGACCGGGCGCAGATTGGCCACCCCGAGACCCACGTGCTTGGCGAAGCGCGACTCGTCCGCCAGGTCCGCCACCAGATCGGCGCCCCAGGTGAACACGAACTCCCGGTTGAACGCCCGCCGCCGGTAGATCGGCCCCAACTGGCGGGCGAAGCGCAGGGAGTCCTGGAGCGGCGTGGCCCGGTTGACGCCCAGCACGTCGCCGAGGAGAGGGAGCCGGCGCGGCGGATGCGGAATGCGGTGCAGCTCGGGCCAGCCCAGCTCGGCGCTGCGGAATCCGGTCGGCCGGGTGGCCGTCGTCGTCTCCGCCATGACGAGATCTCCCTTGGTCCAGCGGCAGTTCAGCGCGTTGTACGTGGGTTCAATAACGCGGTTCAGTCTGGTCCTCCTGTTGAACCGGCGTCAAGTAAAGTGCGGGCATGGCCGGGAAGCAGGGCGGGCGCACGCGCCGCAGGCTCAGCACCGGGGAGCGCCGGGAGCAGCTCCTGTCGGTGGGGGCGAGGCTGTTCTCGGAGAGCCCGTACGACGACGTGTGGATCGAGCAGGTCGCCGAGATCGCCGGTGTCTCGCGGGGACTGCTCTACCACTACTTCCCGACGAAGCGGGACTTCTTCGCCGCGGTCGTCGAGCGCGAGAGCGAGCGGATGCTGGCCATGACCGCGGCCGTGCCCGGCGTCCCGGTGCGCGAGCAGCTCACGGCGGGCCTGGACACGTATCTGGAGTACGTCCACGCGCACGCGCACGGCTTCCGCGCCTTCCACCGCGCCGACGCAGCCGGGGACCAGGCCGTGCGCCGGGTCTACCAGCGGGCGCTGGCCGCGCAGGAGCGGCAGATCCTGGCGGCGCTGGCCGCCGACCCCGAGTTCGGCCCGGCGGCGCAGGAGCGCCCCGACCTCCGGCTGGCCGTGCGCGGCTGGCTGGCCTTCACCACGGCCGTGTGCCTGGAGTGGCTGCGCGGTGCGGACCTCTCCCGCGAGCAGGTGCGCGATCTGTGCGCACGGGCCTTGCTCGGCGTCCTTCAGCCCTGACGGGGATTCGCACGTCCGTCACACGTTCCCGGTTGGCTTCGTCGCCGATCTTCGCTAAGTTAGGCAAGCCTTACCTTAGGAGGAAGTGGATGGGTGACAGTCAGACCTGGACGGCCGCGCCTTCCGCGGCGGAACACGCCCGGTCGGTCCTCGCCGCCTCGTGGTCCTGCGCGGTGACCGCCGGGGGCGGCCGCGAGGAGTTCGTCGGCGCCCACAGCGTCACCGCGGACGGCCGGGTGACGCTGGCCGTGCCCGAGGACAGCACCCTGCTCACGGCCGCGATCTGCGCGCCCCGCGGTGAGCCGTCCGCCGTCCTGGAGTTCGCCGACGTGGCGCCCGTCCCCGTGCGCAGCCGGATCCGGGCCCGGCTGTGGATCGCCGGCCGGTTCGTCCCCGGGGACGGCCGACTGGAGTTCGAGGCCACGCGCGTGGTGCTGCGCCGGCCGTCCGGCGCGGTGGTCGTCGACCTCGACGAGTTCGCCGCCGCCGCGCCCGACCCGCTCGCCACGGCCGAGGCCGGGCTGCTCACCCACCTCGCCGACTGCCACCCCGACGCGATCGAGCGGCTCACGCGGCTTGTGGACCACGGCAGCCTGCACGGCGCGGTCCGCGTCCAGCCCCTCGCCGTCGACCGGCACGGACTGACCCTGCGCATCGAGCGCGCCCGCGCCCACGGCGACGTACGCCTGCCCTTCCACGCGCCGGCCGACGACGTGGCGGGGCTGACGGAGCGCATGCACGTGCTGCTGACCCAGGCGAGCGCGGCCGCCTGCCCGCGGGCCCTACAGCGGCAGCGCACAGACGGCGACGGGTGAGGCGAACGGCTCGCCCGCGAGCCGCAGACCCCCGTCGGCCGCGTCCACGTGGAACACGCTGACGGTGCCCGACCTCTGGTTGGCCGCGAAGAGCAGCCTGCCGTCCGGGGAGAAGGCGATCTGCCGCGGGAAGTCACCGTGCACGGGCACGGTGTCGAGCAGCCGCAGCCGGGCGCCGTCCGCCTCCACGGCGTACCGCGTGAGGCTGTTGTGACCCCGGTTGGCGAGATAGGCGTACGAGCCGTTCGCGGTGACCAGGAGCTGCGCCGGGTAGTTGGTGCCCGACCCCGTCCCCGTGGACTGCGGCGCCCCGACGGACAGCCGGCCGGAGGCGCGGTCGTAGGCGCAGACCGCCACCGTGTCGTCGGACTCGTTGGCCAGGTAGGCGTACCGGCCGCCGGGGTGGAAGGTGAGGTGACGCGGTCCGGCACCGGCCCGGGTGCGGGCCCGGGAGACCTCCGTGAGGGCACCGGTCCGTTCGTTCAGGCGGTAGCTGTAGACGGTGTCCGTGCCCAGGTCGACGGCGAGCACATGGCCGCCGTCGGGAGCGGTGAGGAACTGGTGCGCGTGCGGGCCCTCCTGGCCGGGCCCCGGAGCCGGACTGGAGTGCGTGACCAAGTCCCTGAGCTCGCCGAGCGCTCCCGAGGAGTCGATCGGGTGCACCGCCACACTGCCGGAGCCGTAGTTGGCGCTGAGCAGCCAGCGCCCGCCCGGATGCACCGACAGATGACACGGCCCCGCCCCGCCCGTGCTCCGGCTCCCCAGGACCTTGCGGTCGGACAGGCGTACGGCGGTCACGGCACCGGCCTCCTGCTCGGCCACCGCGTACAGGGTGCGGCCGTCGGGGTGCGAGGCGAGGTACGACGGGTCGGTGACGCCGGTGATGGTGCCGGTCCCGGTGATCCGGCCGCTCCCGGCGTCGTAGGCGGCGACGCCGATGCCGGTGCCGCCGCCCTCGCCGGAGGTGTAGGTACCGAGGTAGAGGGGGCTCGGTCCCTTCCGGGCCGGTACGGACGACGTCCTCGCGGGGTTCGGTGAGGCGGCTCCGGGGGAACCGGCGGCCCGGGAGGGCGCCGGGTCCGACGAACGTCCTGGCGGCGTCGGGGCCGACGACGGTCCCGACGACGTCGAGCAGCCGACCAGTCCCGCGCCCGCTCCCGCGAGAGCGCCGACGAACCGGCGCCTGTTCCAGCCGCCGTTCGCACTGCTCATCCCTGCGCACCCCGGGTGATCGACCGTCTCGGACCTGGACAGCCACCTTCACCCGGACCGGCGGGCCGGTGCAACCCGAGCCGCCGGCCGTCCGCTACCAGTCGCCGTCCTCGACCGGCTTGCCCGGCGCGTCCCCCAGCGGCTTGACCTGGCCCGGCGCGGGCGGCTGCCAGGGCTCGTGGTCGTCGCCGAGCCAGTCGCCCACCGGTTTCACGCCCTCCAGCGTGTCCGTCGGGGCGAGATCCTCCGCGTCCTGGTCGTAGTAGTCGAACCAGGGCAGGCCCGCCCTGGTGTAGGCCGCGCGGTCCACGGGCGACGGCGGGGGAGCCTCGCCGGTGATGCGGCGCCACTCGGGCGGTGTCACCAGGTGCACGAAGACCCGCCCGCCCGGGGTGTCCGCCCAGTCCGACAGCGGCCGCTCGTCCCGGTAGACCTCCTGGCGCATGGAACCGCCGACGCCCAGTCCCATCACGGGCGCGCCGCGGGGCGCCGCCGCCGGCGCGGGCGGCGCGGCCATCGCCGCCATGGGCACGGCCGCCCCGTAGGCCATGCCCGGCCCGCTCGCCGAGCGCAGTCGTTCCTGCGCCTGGCGCCACTGCGCCAGCCGCTCCTCCACCAGCGGGAAGGTCTGGAGCTGTACGCCGCCCCAGACCTCCTCGCCGGTGACCTGCCCCTCGACGGTGGCACCCAGCCCGAGGGGCACCGCGACGAACTGGCGGACCGTCCCCTCGCCGGAGTTGATGCCGTCCAGCCACGGCTGACGGGGCAGAACCACGTAGTTCTGCGGGTCACGGGTGAGCCGGTCGCTCCACGGCTTGCCGGAGACCGCGCACACCTTGCCCACCCCGACCTGGAGGGCGGCGGGTTCGGTGGTGCCCCCGAAGCTCAGCCACATCGCCTCCCGCAGGTACACCGGCAGCATCACCCCGCCCCGGGCCCGCCACTGCTCCGGCACGGTGTCCGGGTAGTCGGAGACGCGGCGCACCGGGAACTCGCCGAGCCCGGGAGGCAGCGGATGCGTGCCCGTCTCGGGCAGCCGCAGGGTGCGGACGAACCGCACCGCCGCACCGCCCGGCAGCCGCAGTGTGTTCCCGTCGATCCGCACGTTCGTGCCGGTCATCGCTCCGCCCCCTGGGTTGGTCCCGTTGTTCCTGTGTCACCTGGAACGACGGGAGAGTGCCGCGCGGTTCCGGCGCCAGCGTTCCCGCATGCGGGTCAGGTGCGGCATCCGCTCGCGCTGATCGCGGGACGCGCGGTCCAGCTCCTCCAGCAGACGGCGGGAGCGGTGCTCGGTGTCCAGCTCGTCGAGGATGCGGTTGACCTCGGTGAGCACCGCCCCGTGCAGCTGCCACTGGCGGGAGTCCCGCTGGATCTCCTCCAGCAGCAGCTGGGCCAGCTTGTCGCGGGTCGCCGAGGCCTGCCGCAGCTCGGCGGTGAGCCGGGCCTCCGCGGACTCGGCGCTCACGCTGACGTGGGTGGTGACCAGCACCGCGAAGCTGACCACGGCGTCACCGATCTCGGACAGCAACCGCTCCACGGTCCGCCCGGTCTCCGGACCGAACAGCGGGTCGGGCACCGGCTCCTCGTCGCTCGGGTACGGCTCGTCGGCGAAGGGGTCGCGTTCCTTGGCGAGGTCGGTGAGGGTGCGCGCGAGGACCCGCAGCACGACCGTGCAGATCTCCAGGGTGTCCAGGCCGGTGCGCAGCACCACCCGGTGCAGCAGGCCCTCCTTCACCCTGGGGTTCAGCTTGAGGCTGTCCTCGGCCTGCCTGAGGGCCGCGTCCACCTCGACGATGGCGTGGTCGAGTTCGCGGGCCTCGTACAGCCGGGCCGTCGCCACGTCCACGGGGGTGCGGCCCGCGGCCTCCTCACCCATCCGCAGCATCAGCTTCCGCACCCGGCGGGCCAGCCCCTCGATCGACTCGCCGGCCTCGTCCACCCACACCGGGGGAGCGAGCAGCAGATTGCAGGCGAGGCCGACGACCGCGCCGATCAGCGTCTCCACCACGCGTGCCCAGGCGGTGTCCCCGACCG
Source organism: Streptomyces sp. NPDC091972 (assembly GCF_044756385.1). Lineage (NCBI taxonomy): Bacteria > Bacillati > Actinomycetota > Actinomycetes > Kitasatosporales > Streptomycetaceae > Streptomyces > Streptomyces sp. NPDC091972. The sequence continues at coordinate 660,405 of NZ_JBIVSV010000001.1, forward strand.
TCGTCACCCCGAGCACCAGCATCGCGCTGATCGCCACCTCGGGCACGAACTCCTCGACCCGCACCAGCCGTCCGACCACCAGCGAGGCCACGATCAGCAGGCCGAGGCTCCACCAGGTCAGACCCACCAGGAGACTGAAGGCGATGGCGACGAGGACGCCGGTCACCACCGAGTTCACCCGGCGGACGCCGGTGGTGAGCGTGGAGTAGAGGGTCACCTGGACGACGAGCAGGGCGGTCAGGGGAGCGGTGAGCGGGGCCGCCTCGGGGCTGAGCCGCAGCGCGATGACGTACGCGATCGTCGCCGCGGCCGCCGACCGCAGCGTCTGCACGACCACGGGGTCCCGGCGCCGTTTCAGAAACCGCACCGGCGACGCCGTCCACTCACGTACATCTCGCATCCTCAGTGTGTTCCCCTTCCACATAAGCGACCGGTGCAGTCCTGGCGGAATGTGAAGATCCGCCGACGTGCCCCATTCTGGGACGCGGCGGCCCCACGGCAAGGACCCGGGGCAGTGACGGCGGACACCCCGGGCCACCTCGGACGATTCCTGGGGAGAACCCCCGCCGCCGACGGGGGCCCGCCGGATGGCCCGCGGGCGGTACCGAGCGACAGCGTGGAGCGATGAACCGGACCCGGATCTCGACCATCCTGACCCTGCTCGTCACTTTCGGCACGGCGGTGCCGGCCACGGGCGCGCCCCGGGCGCATACCCCCACCGTCGTCGAGGCCCTCGACCGGACCGCCCACCCCCTGCGTACCGTCGAACCCGGCGGCCGCACCCGGGATCTGCGCCCCCTCGGGCGGATGGTCGGCGGCGCCGGAGTCGTCGGCGTCGGCGAGGCCACACACGGCTCCCACGACTTCTTCGCCCTCAAGGACCGCCTCTTCCGGTACCTGGTCGAGGAGAAGGGCTTCCGCACCTTCGCCCTGGAGGCCCCCTGGAGCACCGGGCTGCGGCTCGACGACTACGTGGTGCACGGCACGGGCGACCCCCAGCGCATCATGCGCGAGGAGTTCCAGCGGGACTACCTGTGGTGGAACAACACCGACTACCTGCGGCTGGTCGAGTGGATGCGGGCCCGCAACGTCCGCAACCCGGGCGACCCCGTCCGCTTCGTCGGCGACGACACCGCGTGGACCGGCCCCGAGACGTACGACGCGGTCGTGGCCCGGGTGACCGCCCTCGACCCCACCGCGGGCGAGCGCCTGGCCGGGCTGTACGGCCGGCTGCGGCCCACCGAGCAGGCCGGGGCCTCCATCGAGCGCCACCTCGCCATGCCGTACGCCGAACGCAGGGAGCTGGCCGAGCGCAGCGGCGAGGCGCTGGAACTGGTGAGGCGGGCCGGAGCAGATGCCCGGACCGTCCAGGACGCGACGGCGATCGACCGGACCGCCCGTCAGTACGCCTTCGACTTCGAGGACCCCGGACAGGTCGCCGCGGCCATGCGCTACCGCGACGAGGCGATGGCCGCCAACGTGGTCTGGTGGCAGCGGCACACCGGCACCAAGATCCTTCTGTCAGCGCACGACGCCCATGTCGGCTACGAGAGCTACGACCCCGCCTCTCCGCAGTCGCAGGGCGCGTTCCTGCGGGACAGCCTCGGTTCGGCGTACGTGAACGTCGGCCTGACCTTCGGCCGGGGCTCGTTCGTCGCCACCGGTCAGGACGGCGCCGCCGTACGGCGCTGGACCGTGGGCCCGGCCGCCGCGGGCAGCAACGAGCGGACCCTGGACCGGGTCCGGTACCGCGACTACGCGCTCGACCTGCGGACGGTCGCCTCACCGGCCCGCGCCTGGCTGCACGGGGCCCGCCCGACCTACCGCATCGGCACTGCCTACCCCGACGGTCCGCACGAGGTCGCCCTGGCCCGCACCCACGACGTCCTGATCCACCTTCACCGGGTGACGGCGGCCCGGCTGCGGGACCGGTAACCGGCGATCTTCGCGAGGTTCCCGCAGCGGTCCATCGAGCACCAACGGCGGCGACGGGCCTGCGAGTCGTCCAGGAACAGCAGCGAACAGCCCGGGTTCTCGCACTCCTTGACCCGCTCCAGGAGCGGGCCGCGCACCAGCAGTACGGCGTCCCGCGCCACCGTCGACAGGGCCGCGCGGGCCGGACTGCGGGCCGTCCAGCGGGCCGGGCCGAGCTGGGGGGCGAGGTCCGGCTGGGCGGCGGCCGCGTTGACCCGCTCCACGTCGGAGGGGTCCGCTTCCCGCCCGGCCATCGCCGCGCGGACCAGGGCGTACACGGACTCGCGCAGGAGACGGGCCTGCGTCAGGTCCCTCGCGGTGACCCGCACCGGCTCCTCGCCGGTGGCCAGCTCGGCCTCCGTGAACCAGCGTGCGAGCGCGTCCGTGTCGGGGAGTCGCTCCAGCGGGGTGGCGTGCCGTTTGCCGAGGGTGGCGGCGAAGTCCAGACAGGGGCGGCCGCCGAGGAACGGGAACGTGAGGGCCGGGTCGGCGGGGGTGGGGCTGCCGGTCATGCCGTCGAGAGTACACCGGTTCAGGCGGTGTCGGTCGGTGTCGCACGAGCACTTGACACCGGTTGAGGCAGTGTCGGAGGGTGACACCACTTCAACCGGTGTCAGCGGCTCGGGTGACCGGGCAGGGAGCAGGTGCGGTATGCGTGCGGTGCGGATCGACAGCTTCGGCGGACCGGAGGTACTGGTGCCGGTCGACGTCCCCGACCCGGTACCGGGGCCGGGGGAGGTGCTGGTGCGGATCGGCGCGGCCGGGGTGAACCGGGCCGACGCCCTGCTCCGCGCGGGCCTCTACCACCGCGCCGGACGCCCGCCGCTGATCCCGGGCGCCGAGGCGGCCGGGGTCGTCGTCGAGGTGGGGGAGGGGGTGACCGGCGTCGCGCCGGGGCAGCGGGTCATGGCGCTGGACGGCGGCAAGTCGTCCGGTTTCTACGCGGAGTCGGCCACGGTGCCCGCCGCCAACGTGGTCGCGCTCCCCGACGGCGTGGACCTCACCCAGGCCGCCGCCCTGCCGATCGCCTGGCTCAGCGCCTGGTACTGCCTGCGCCACCTCGCCCGCGTCACCAAGGACGACACCGTCGTGGTGAAGGCCGCGGCGAGCGGGGTGGGCACGGCGGCCGTGCAGATCGCCGCCGAGGCGGGGGCGACGGTCATCGCCCTGGCCGGTTCGGCCGAGAAGGCCGCCTGGGCGGGGGAGTTCGGCGCCGACGTCACCCTCGACACCTCCGCCCACCCCGACGACGCCGAGGTCGAGGAGGTGCTGAGGCTGACCGGCGGACGGGGCGCCGACGTCGTCCTGGACACGGTCGGAGGGGCCGCCTTCGGGCGCAGTCTGCGCGAGGTGGGGCACGGCGGCCGAGTCGTCGCCCTCGCCAACGTGGCCCTGGAACCGAGCACCGTCGACACCCGCGACTTCTATCCCAAGAACGCCTCGATCCTCGGCTTCCAGCTCACCAACCTCCAGATCCACGGCTACGATCCGCGTCCCGACCTGCGGGAACTGGCCGAGCGGGTCGCCGCCGGCGTGTACCGCGTGCCGATCGAGACCGTCGTACCCCTGGAGGAGGCGCGGGCCGCCCACGAGCGGCTGGAACGGCGTGACAACCGCGGCAAGATCGTGCTGTCGGTGGGGTCCGGGTCCGGCACATGAGATGCGGGCGTCCTCCTCGTTGAACCGTGTCGCGGCCGTGTCCGGCTCACCGGACCGTTGCCCCGGGCGTGACGCATCGCGCTGAAATTCCGCCGTCAACTGGTCGGCGCCGCAGCGCGGTTCGGCTGCTCGCACATCCACCGGCCGGAGCACCGCTCGCCCGAGGTCCGGGAACTTCTGCGGGCTGTTGCCCGTGTGTACGTGTGTACGGGAACGGATCACGACGGCTCCCGGCGTGCGTTCCGTACCCTGTTGCGGGAACACACGCCCGACGCCGACGAGACGGCCGCCGAGCGGTGGTTGTACGGGCTGGGGCGGGACGGGCGCTGCATCGAGGACGTGTACGCCACGGGGTGACAGAAGGGGCGGGACGTTGGTGGACTCCTGGGAGTGGGCTCGGCAGGTGCTGGAGGACGCGGGCCTCGACCCCGGCCGGCTCGCACGCGTCCGCCCCCTGAGCGGCGGCACGTACAACACCGTCGAGGAGCTCCTCCTCACCGACGGCACCCGGTACGTCCTCAAGGTCCCGCCCGCGTCCACCGTCCCCGGCCTGCGCCACGAGCGTGAACTCCTCGTCTCCGAGGCGGAGTTCTACCGCGCGGCCGCCACGGTCGAGGTCGCGGCGCCGCACGTGGTGGCCGTCGGTGCCCGCACCGGCGTACCGCACCTGCTGATGACCGCCTGTCCCGGAGACCCCTGGGACAGCTCGGTCACCGAGGCCGAACGGGCCCCGCTGCGCAGGGAACTGGGCCGGCAGGTGGCCCGGCTGCACACGGTGACCGGGCCGGGCTTCGGCTACCCCTCCCGCGCACTCGGCCCGCTCGCCCCCGACTGGCGGACCGCGTTCACCACCATGATCGAGGCCGTTCTGGCCGACGCCCGGGACTACGGGGCACGGCTGCCCCGCTCCGTCGAACAGACCGAGAGCACGCTGCGGGCCGGGTTTCCCGCACTCGACGAGGTCACGGTCCCCGCACTGGTCCACTTCGACCTGTGGGACGGGAACATCCTGGTCGACCGCCCGGCCGGCGGGGAGCCGCGCGTCGGCGGGCTCATCGACGGGGAGCGGATGTTCTGGGGCGACCCCCTCGCCGACTTCGTCTCCCTGGCACTGCTCGGGGACATCAAGAAGGACGAGGCCTTCCTCGCGGGCTACCGGGAGGCGGGTGGCCGGGCCGGGTCCGACGTCCCGGCCCGGGTGCGCCTGGCCCTCTACCGCGCCTACCTCTACCTGATCATGCTGACGGAGACCGTCCCCCGGGCGGTCGACGACGAGAAGGAACGCCGGGTCCAGTCGGCGGTCGCCCCGGAACTCGTCGCCGCACTGGACGAGATCGAGGCCCTCGCCAGGGTCACGGGAGCCTGAACAGCCTTGAACAAACGCACCGTACGCGACCTCAGACGCGCCAACCGCACGGCCGTGTTGCAGCGCCTCTACTTCGACGGACCCCTCAGCCGCTTCGAGCTCGGCCCCGTCACCGGCCTCAGCTCCGGCTCGGTCAGCAACGTCGTCGCCGACCTCGTGGCCGACGGCCTGCTGGAAGAGGCCGGGAGCGTCGACTCCGACGGCGGACGCCCTCGCACCCTGCTGCGGGTGGCGCCCGGTAGCGGCCACATGATCGGCGTCGACGTCGGCGAGACCCGGGTGCGCGTCGAGCTGTTCGACCTCACCCTCACCGAACTCGTCCGCGCCGAACGGCCGTTGACCCAGCCGGGCTACGACGTCGAGGCCATCGTCGGGCACATCCGCGACGGCATCACCGAGGTGCTCTCCGCCGCCGCGGTCGAGCCCGAGGCGCTGCTCGGCGTCGGTATCGGCGTGCCCGGCATCGTCGCGCACACCCCCGAGCGGGGGGCCGTCGTGCACGGGCAGACCATCGGCTGGGACGCCGTCCCGCTGGAGGCCCTGCTGCGCACCGGCTCCCCGCTCCCCGCCGGCGTCCGGTACTTCATCGACAACGGCGCCAAGACCCTCGGCCAGGCCGAGATGTGGTTCGGCGGCGGACGCGGTGCCCGCAGCGCCGTCGTCGTCCTCTTCGGCTCCGGCGTCGGCGCCTGTCTGGTGACACCCGAGGTGGAGCACGGCCGGGGGGTCGAATGGGGGCACCTCACCGTACGGGTCAGGGGGCGCCGCTGCCGCTGCGGTGCCCTCGGCTGCCTGGAGGCGTACGCGGGCGCCGAGTCGCTGCTGGAGCGCTGGCGGGAGGCGGGCGGCCGGCCCTCCGAGGGCGCCGACGAGGAGAGCGCGCTCACCGAGATGCTCGCCGCCGCCCACCCGGCCGAGGGCACCCCGGGCGATCCCGTGGCGCTCGCCGTCCTGGAGGAGACCGCCGAGTACCTGGGCGCCGGGCTGTCCGACCTGATCAACCTCTTCCAGCCCGAGCGGATCATCGTCGGCGGCTGGGCCGGGCTCCAGCTCGGCGAGCGGTTCCTGCCGGCCGTACGGCGCCATGCGACGGCGTACGCGCTGCGGTACCCGGCCGAGAAGGTCACCGTCGACCTCGGCCGCCTCGGGCCCGACGCGGTCACCGTCGGCGCCGCCATCCTCCCGCTGGCCGACTTCTTCGCCCGCGGCGGCCGGCGCCCCGAGCCCGCACCCGAGGGACCGGCACCGGCCTGGCGGACCGCCCTGGAGGAGCGCGCCCCGCACTGACGTTTCGCCGACCGGCGCGGAGGTACTCGCGCTCCCGCCGTGCACACGAAGGGAGAACACCGTGGACCACCGCAACGAAGGCCCGGGCGAGAACGGCGACCCCGTCCCGCGGGATCTGCCGGACCAGCAGGCCGGTGAGGGCGAGGACCCCTGGGAGGTCGCCGGCGTCCCGGACGGGGAACCCGGCACCGACGAGCCGGAGGACGTCCCCGACACCGACGAGGCGGGAACCGGACGGCAGGGGTCGGCGCGGTCGGACACCGTGCACCCCGAGCACCCGGGGGCCGAGGAGTCCTCCGGCTGACCCGGGCGGCCCGCCGGGTCAGCCCACCTTGCGGCCCTTCATCGGCTCCGTCCGCGCCCCCGCGCCCTGCTGCATCCCGTGCAGGAACTCCTCCAGGACCTCGGTCGCGGTGTGTTCCGGGTACCAGCCCAGTTCCGTACGCGCCCGCGTGCAGTCCATCAGGGGCAGCCGCAGCACCGCGTCGAACAGATGCGGGGACGCGGGCAGCAGGTGCAGGCCCCACGCGGCCGCGATCGCCGAGCGGGCCGCGCTGCGCGGCAGCCGCACGCGGCGGGTGCCGAGCATCTCGCCCAGCAGCTCGGCGTCGACCGGCGGCTCGCCGGCCAGGTTGAAGGCGCCCCGCACGTCCGAGTGCACCGCCAGCGCGTAGGCCTTGGCGGCGTCGTCGGTGTGCAGTGCCTGCACCCGCAGCCCGGGGATGTCGGGCAGGAAGGGCAGCAGGTCGGGCCGGGCGAGCTGGCCCGGCAGGAACCGGCCGCCGAAGATGCGGCGCTGCTCGCTCGCCGACTCCCGCTTGAAGAGGAACGCCGGGCGCATCCGGACGACCCGGACGGCGGGGTGGTCGCGCTCGAAGGTGTCCAGGGCGCGCTCCAGATACGCCTTCTCCCGGCAGTACGCGGCGTCCGGCCAGCCGTGCGTCGGCCACGACTCGTCCACCGCGTGCTCCTTGGGGCCCGGGGAGTAGGCGCCCACCGACGAGGCGTGCACCAGCGTCGGCACCTTCGCCGCCGCCACCGCCTCGAACACCCGGATCGAGCCGAGGACGTTGGTGCGCCAGGTCACCGCGGGGTCGTGCGTCGGCTGGAACGCCCACGCGAGGTGGATCACCGCGTCGGCGCCCGCGAACTCCTCGACCAGATCCGTCCGTTCCGAGGACAGGTCGACCGCGGACCACTCCGTCCTCGCGGGCGACCAGTCCGGGATCCGCCGGGCCAGGCCCCGTACGGAGCCGACCTCCGGATCCTCCGAGAGAAGGCGCACCACACTGGTTCCCACGTTGCCGGTGGCGCCCGTGACCACGATCCTGCTGCCGGTTGAAGTGCTCACCTTCAGGCTCCTTCGGGCCGCTGGGGCGGGGGGCCGCCCGAGTACCCGGCCTCCGGCGATGCACGCGACGCACACGACGGTCCGCGGCCGCGGGATGATCACCCCATGAGCGAGATCATCCTGATGTCCGACGCCCGGGTCGCCGCCGTCCCCGTCGAGGAGAGCGGCGAGCCCCTCGTGGACGTCCGCGGCCGTCTCCTGGTCGACGACCGCAAGCAGGAGGACTCCCTGGGCGCCGAGGTCTTCCTGCGCCGGGGTGTCCTCGACCGGCTGCTGCGGGCGCAGGCCCTGCTGCCCGGCGGACTGCGCCTGCTCTTCGTGGAGGGGTACCGGCCGCCCGCCCTCCAGCGCCGCTACTTCGAGGAGTACGCCGAGGAACTGCGCGTCGCCCACCCCGACTGGGACGCCGCCCGGATCCGCACCGCCGCCAGCCGCTACGTCTCCCCGCCCGAGATTGCCCCGCACAGCGCCGGCGCGGCCGTCGACCTCACCCTGGCCGACGCCGACGGCCGCGAACTGGACCTGGGCACCGCGATGAACGCCAACCCCGAGGAGAGCGACGGCGCCTGCTACACCGGCGCCGGGAACATCACCGAGGAGGCGAGGGCCAACCGGGCCGTGCTGGGCCGGGCGCTCAGCGCGGCGGGCCTGGTCAACTACCCGACCGAGTGGTGGCATTGGTCCTACGGCGACCGCTACTGGGCGCTGGTGACCGGAGCGCCCGCCGCGCTGTACGGGCCGAAGGAGGCGGCCGGTCTCTGAGCGACCCGTACGGGCCGAAGGAGGCGGCCGGTCTCTGTCAACCCGTACGGGCGGAAGGAGGCGGCCGGTCGCCGAGTCACCCGCCGACCGCCCGCGGGCCCCGGCTCAGGCGAACGCGTTCACGCCCGTGAGCTCCGCCGACAGGCTCCACAGCCGGGCGGCCTGCTCCGGGTCGGTCGCCCACGCCCGCACGCCGCTGCTCTGGTCGCCCTCGACGGCGGGCTCGGCGATGTCGCAGTCCTCCAGGTAGACGCCGCCCATCCCCGCGAGCTGGGGCGAGGTCGCCGCCCACACCTGCGTGGCCGCGCCCTGCTCGGGGCTCTTGAATCCCGAGGGGTTCAGGGCGTTGCCCTGCTCGTCGATCCAGCCGCGCTCCACCATCTCCGCCTTGGGGAGGTGGCGCTGCAACGGGGTGAGGATGCCGCCCGGGTGGAGCGCGAAGGCCCGCACCCCGCGGTCGGCGCCGAGCTTGTCGAGGTGGACGGCGAACAGGACGTTCGCCGTCTTGCCCTGGCCGTACGCCTGCCACTTGTCGTAGCCCGTCCGCCAGTGGACGTCGTCCCAGCGCATGCCGGAGAAGTGGTGGGCGCGCGAGGACACCGACACCACCCGGGCGCCGCCCGGCTCGATGGCCGGCCACAGCCGGTTGACCAGGGCGAAGTGCCCGAGGTGGTTGGTGGCGAACTGCGCCTCCCAGCCCGGCCCGACCCGGGTCTCCGGGCAGGCCATGATCCCGGCGCTGTCGATGACGAAGTCGACCGTGCGGCCCGAGTCGAGGAACCGCTCGGCGAAGCCGCGGACGCTGTCCAGGTCCCCGAGGTCGAGTTCGTCCAGTTCGACACCGCCGAGGCCGGCGAGGGCCTTCCAGGCGGTGTCGGGACGCCGGGCCGGGACGACGACCCGGGCGCCGGCCCTGGTGAGCGCACGGGTGGTCTCCAGACCGAGCCCCGAGTAGCCGCCCGTGACGATCGCGAGCTTGCCGGACAGGTCGACACCCGCGAGGACGTCGTCGGCCGTGCTGTGGGCGCCGAACCCCGAACCGATCTTGTGCTGTGCAGTGCTCATGCCGGGAACGCTACGAATTGGAGTGCTCTCGAAGTCAAGCCGGCCCGCCCGGCGCGCCGGTCCCGGACATGAGGAAGCCCCGACCGGACGGGGGAATCACGGTCGGGGCGGTCAGGTGGTGGGCACGGATGGCGGTCGCCTCTCGGCGAAAGGCTCCACAGGGCTTCAGCCGAACGATCGTCCCTGTGGGCGAAAGGTGAGGCCCGGGGACACTGTCCCATCCGTACCCACGGTCTGTTCAACGGGCAACGACCCTTCGGTGTTCCACCGTACGGCGTACTTCCGGGTGAGCTGCGTCACCCGTGCCGACCGGTCGGAACGGTCTCGCTCCACAGGTTCTCCGCCTGCAACAGCAGGGTCCCCAGCACCGCCGCGCCCTCGGCCCCCTGCCCGGCGTGCTGCCGCAGCCCCTCCTGGAGCTGACCCCGAAGTTCCCGCATCGCCGCCTCGGCGTGCTCGTCCGGCCGCGCCTCACCGTCGGTCGCCAGCAGCCGGTCGCCCTCCGCGCGGCACGCGTCGCCGATGAGCTGGAGCAGATCGGCGTAGGCATCCAGGGCCGGTCCGGCGGGCGGCACGGGGGCGCGGTCCTCGTCGGCGGCCACGGCAAGCGTCCGGGTGAGCGCGCGGACGTGCCCGGTGACCCGGCTCCAGCGTTCGTCCTCCTGCTCCGACGGCAGCGGCGCGGGAGGCCGCCGTACCGCACGCAGCGGGGTGGCGGTCAGCCGCAGGCTCTCCCGGCTCCAGGCACGCGCGGACCGCAGCGCCTCCAACCGGCGCTCCAGCCGGGACGAGGCGTGCGACCAGCCCTGGGTGTCCCAGGCACCCTCGCGCAGGTCACCGGCCACGGTGTGCAGGGTGTCGCCCGCCTCCCGGGCCAGCGCCGCGAGGTTCTCCCGTACGTCCCGCAGATGGATCGGCGGGAACACGAACGCGTTGACGGCGAGACCGATGACCGCCCCGAGCGCGGCCTGTCCCACCCGGTGGCCGACGGCCGAGGCCCCGGCGGCGCTGGTGGAGAGGGTGAACAGCGCGGTGGTGGCGCCGTAGATCCCCTGGTCGCCGAAGCGCGGCCAGTTCGCGAGGAGCACCAGCAGCGGCACGGACAGGGCCACCGCGCCCAGTGTGCTCCCGGTGACCGCCAGGGCCACCGACGCCAGCACGGTCCCGCAGCAGATCGCCGCGAGCTGCCGTACGGCCTGCATCAGCGAGCTGTACACCGTGGCCTGCACCAGCACCACCGCCACCCAGGGCGCCATCAGGGCCATCGGGTCGCCCATCCACACACCCGCCACCAGCCAGGCGAGGATCGCGGCGGCCGAGGCCTTGAGCGACTGCACGAGCAGGTCGCGCTCCCGCCCCGGCCCACGGCAGGCGGCACGGGCCGCCCGGCCCACGGCACCGGCCTCCTGCCGCAGGGCGTGCGTCGGACGGGGCTGTCGGCGGAGGGCTTCTGTCACACCAGTCATGAGCTGTGGGTTCCGTGCCGTCGGGCACGTCATGCCAGCGGACTGTCCGCCAGGGACGCCAGGAGATGGGCCGGGTCGTCGTAGATCGCCTGCGCGCCCGCCTCCTCCAGGTCGGCGCGGGGGATGCCGCCGCACAGGACGCCGACGCAGCGCACCCCCGCCCGGGTGCTGGCCTGCATGTCCCAGACGGTGTCGCCGACGAAGACCGCGCGCTCGGCGGGGACCCCGGCCAGCTCAAGGGCGTGCTCGACCGGCTCCGGGGCGGGCTTGCCCTCCTCGACGTCGTCGGCACTGGCGGTGGCCATGATGGCGTCGTCGGCGGAGATCGCCCGGCGCAGCGCGGACAGTTCCGCCCCGCCCGCCGAGGTGGCGAGGACCACCCGCCAGCCGTCGTGGTCGAGGCGCCGCAGCAGCCGGCCCGCGTCCCGGAGGGCGGGCAGCCGGTCGAAGTACTGCCCGTACAGGGCCTTGTGGGCGGCGCTGAGCTCGTCGTCCCGGTCCTTGTCGCGGTCCTCGCCGAGGAGGTGGGCGACGAGGTCGTCGGAGCCGAGCCCGATGGCCCGGTGGACGGCGTGCATCGGCACCTGGTGACCCGCCTGCCGCAGCGCCTCCCACCAGGTCGTCACATGCAGGTGGTTGGTGTCGACCAGGGTGCCGTCGACGTCGAACACTGCCGCCCGTTCCATGTACCGCTCCTTTTCCGTGGGGGCGCACGGGTACCACGTCAGGCGCCCGCCACTCGGGCCGGCACCCGGCCCTCCCGGGACCAGGCCAGCAGGTCGCCGAGGCTCCAGGTGGTCACGATCCGCTCGGCGGGCACCCCGCACTCCTCCGCCCGCTCGCAGCCGAGGATCTGCCAGTCGAGCTGGCCGGGCGCGTGCGCGTCGGTGTCGACCGAGAACAGCACGCCCGCCCCGACCGCCCTGCGCAGCAGCCGGCGCGGCGGGTCGAGGCGCTCCGGGCGGCTGTTGATCTCCACCGCCGTGCCCGACTCGGCGCAGGCGGCGAACACCTCGTCCGCGTCGAACTCCGACTCGGGCCGGCCCCGCCCGGTCACCAGCCGTCCCGTGCAGTGCCCGAGGACGTTCGCGTGCGGATTGCGTACGGCGGCCACCATGCGCCGGGTCATCGAGCGGGCGTCCATGCGCAGCTTGGAGTGCACGGACACGACCACGACGTCCAGGCGTTCCAGGAGTTCGGGCTCCTGGTCCAGCGAGCCGTCGTCGAGGATGTCGCACTCGATACCGGTGAGCAGCCGGAACGGCGCCCAGGTCTCGTTCAGGGCGGCCACCACGTCCAACTGCTCCCGCAGCCGCTCCGGGGACAGCCCGCGGGCCACGGTCAGCCGTGGCGAGTGGTCGGTCAGCACCGCCCACTCGTGGCCCAGCTCCGCGGCGGTGCGGCCCATCTCCTCGATCGGGCTGCCGCCGTCCGACCAGTCGGAGTGCAGATGGCAGTCACCGCGCAGCAGCGCCCGCAGCCTCTCGCCGCCCCGCGCCCGGGGCGCGGTGGACTCCGCCTCCAGTTTCTCCAGGTAGCCGGGCACGCCTCCGGCCAGAGCCTCGCGCACCACCTGGGCCGTCTTCGGGCCGACGCCCTTGAGCGACTCCAGCGAACCGGCCTGCGCGCGCTGGCGCACCTCGTCCGCGGACAGCTCGTCCAGCACCCGGGCCGCCGTACGGAAGGCACGGACGCGGTACGTGGGCGCCAGGGACCGCTCCAGCAGGAAGGCGATCCGTTCCAGGGCCTCGACGGGTTCCATGGCCACCTCCACCTCCAGAGTTCCCCAGGGGCCCGGGGGCCGCACGACGGGCGGGCGGTTTGTGCGGTACGGCGCCGGGTACTGCGATGCCTCACCGGATCACCTCCGGGTGTCCGGCAGTTGCCTGGTCGTCCCCCGACGACACCCCGCCCCACGAGGAGGCCGACATGTCCGCCCCCACCGAACCGCGCAGCAAGGTGGCCGTGATCACCGGCGCCGACTCCGGCATCGGCCGGGCCACCGCCGTCCGCCTGGCCCGGGCGGGGATGGACATCGGCATCACCTGGCACACCGACCGTGAGGGCGCGGAGGAGACCGCCGAGGAGGTCCGCGCCCTGGGACGGCGCGCGGCCGTGGCGCAGATGGACCTGACCCGGCTGCCCGGCGCCGCCGGCACCGTCGACGAGCTGTGCGACCGGCTCGGGCGGCTGGACGTCCTGGTCAACAACGCGGGCACCGGCACCATGACGCCGTTCCTGGACATCGGGCTCGACACGTTCCGCGAGGTCCTCGACGTCGATCTGGTCGGACCCTTCCTTTGCGGGCAGCGGGCCGCCCGGCACATGATCCGGCAGGGCGACGGCGGCCGGATCGTCAACGTGACCTCCGTGCACGAGCACCAGCCCCGGGTCGGCGCGGCCCCCTACTGCGCGGCCAAGGGCGGCCTGGGACTGCTCACCCAGGTCATGGCCCTGGAACTCGCCGAGCACGGCATCACCGTCAACGCGGTCGCGCCCGGTGAGATCGCCACGCCGATGACGGGCCAGGAGGACACCGACGTCCGCACCGAGGAGCGCCCCGGTGTCCCGCTGGGCCGCCCGGGTGACGCCCGCGAGGTCGCCGCGGTGATCGCCTTCCTGGCCGGGCCCGAGGCCACGTACGTCACCGGCGCGTCCTGGAGCGTCGACGGCGGCATGCTCAGGATGGGGCCGCAGGCCGGCTCGCACCTGGAGAACGACGAGTGGAGGCGCCCTTGAGACTGCGGACCAGTTCCTGCGACCGCCCCGGCTTCACCCGCGTCCGTTGTGGCCGGGGCTTCCGCTACCGCGACGCGGAGGGCCGGCCGGTCACCGACCCGGACGCGCTCGCCCGCATCCGCGCGCTGACCATCCCGCCCGCCTGGCGCGAGGTGTGGATCTGCCCCTGGCCCAACGGCCACCTCCAGGCCGTGGGCACCGACGACGCCGGGCGCCGCCAGTACCTGTACCACGAGCGGTTCCGTGAGCAGCAGGACCAGGCCAAGCACGAGCACGTGCGCGAGGTGGCCCGGGCGCTGCCCGCGCTGCGCGAGCGGGTCGCCGAGGACCTCGCGGGCCGGGGTCTGAGCCGCACCCGGGTCACGGCCTGCGCGGTGCGCCTGCTCGACCTCGGCTTCTTCCGGATCGGCAGCGACCGGCACACCGCCCGGATGGAGACCTACGGCCTGACGACCATGCTCCGCGAGCACGTCACCTGCGGTCGTGAGGAGCTCACCTTCGCCTATCCGGCCAAGGGCGGCATCGATCTGGTCCGCGCCCTCGTGGACGAGGACGCCCTGGCCGTCGTACGCGCGCTCAAGCGCCGCAGGCGGGGCGGGGACCGGCTGCTGGCGTTCTGGGAGGGCGGTGCCTGGCACGACCTGCACGGCGCCGACCTGAACGAGGCGCTGCGGAGGCTGTCCGGCACCGACGTCACCGCCAAGGACTTCCGCACCTGGCACGCCACGGTCCTGGCCGCCGTCGCCCTCGCCGTCACCGCCGAGGACGGCCGGGCCACCGAGACGGCCCGGCGCCGGCAGATGGCCCGGACCGTGCGCGAGGTCAGCCACTACCTGGGCAACACGCCGGCGGTGTGCCGGGCCTCGTACATCGACCCGCGGGTCTTCGAGCTGTTCGAGCAGGGGAGGACGGTCGCCCCCGCACTCACCCGACTGGGCGAGCACGGGGACTTCGGACGGCCCGCCACCCAGGGGGCGGTGGAGGCGGCTGTCCTCGACCTGCTGGGCGGATGACGTCCGCCTCTCCCTCCCGCGGGATGCGTTCTACGCTCGTTCCATGACCGAAATCGCGAGCCCGCACATCGGCAAGCCGCGGATCATGGTGCTCGGGGTCCAGCCGACCACGCCGCCGTTCCGCATCGTCGAGATCGACGGGGAGGTGGTCGGCGAGGCGAGGACCGTGACCGACGTGTTGGAGGCGGCCGCCGCCTTCGGCATCACCGTCCACGACCTGGACGATCCGGACGTGGTGCGCTGGGTGGGCGGCGACAAGTTCACCTGGACCCGGCACTGACCGGCCGGCTCAGCCGACCGTCCACTTCTGGTTGGCGGCGCCCGTGCAGGTCCACAGCTGGAGCCGGGTGCCGTTGGCGGAGTTGTTGCCGGTCACGTCGAGGCACTTGTTCGCCTGCTGGTTGACGATGTCGCGGGCGCCCGTGACGGTCCACCGCTGGGCCCCGGTGCCGTTGCAGTCGTAGAGCTGTGCCGGCGTGCCGTCCGCGGTGCCGCCGCCCGTCGCGTCCAGGCACTTGCCGAGCGCGCGGATCGTGCCGTCGGAGCCGACGGTCCACTGCTGGGCGGCGGTTCCGTTGCAGTCGTAGAGCTGGACGGCGGTCCCGTTCGCCGGATTCGCCCCGGCCACGTCCACGCACTTGCCGGCCAGGCCACGGATCGCCGAGCCGGTGGCCGTGTCGCCGGTGGTGACCGACACGTGGTCCACGACGAGCTGCTGCGGGAAGGCCGTGGAGCCGTCCGGGTCGCCGGGCCAGTAGCCGCCGACCGCGAGGTTGAGGATCAGGAAGAACGGCTTGTTGAACACCCAGGTGCGGCCGCCCAGGTCGGCGGGGGTGCGCCGCTGGTAGACGGTGCCGTCCACGGACCAGGTGATGGAGTCGGGCGCCCAGTCGACGGCGAAGGTGTGGAAGGCGTCCGCGAAGGCCTGCCCGTTCGGCAGGGTGTAGCCGGCGCCTATGCCGCCCGAGCCGGAGTAGCCGGGGCCGTGGATGGTGCCGTGCACGGTCGAGGGCTCGAAGCCGACGTTCTCCATGATGTCGATCTCGCCCGAGTCGGGCCAGTTGACCGGGGTGCCGAGCATCCAGAACGCGGGCCACATGCCCTGTCCGCGCGGGATCTTCATCCGTGCCTCGACGTGCCCGTACTGGGCGGTGAACTTCCCGGAGGTGTTGAGCCGGGCCGAGGTGTACTGGCAGGTGCCGTACCAGCACTGGTAGTTGGCCGGGTTCTCCTTCCGCGCGGTGATGACCAGGTGGCCCTGGCCGTCGAGGGCGGCGTTCTTGTTGCCCGACGTGTAGTACTGCCGCTCGTGGTTGTTGACGTTGTCGCCGGTCTCGATCTGCCACTTCGAGGAGTCGACCGCGGCTCCCGCGGGTCCGTCGAAGGTGTCGGAGAACGTCACCGCCGCCGCGGCGGCGGCAGCGGTGGGGGCGGCGGGCGGGTCCGCCTGGGCGGTACCGGAGGCGATCAGTACGGCGGACAGCGCGGTGAGGAGACATCCGCGCAGCAGGCGTGAGGCGGCCACGGCTCATCCTTCGGGAGTGGGGGGTGAAGGTGTCGCCTCTTGATTTAAGGAGTGAGTTAAGGGGTCGTCAATACTTTGGTACAGACCAGAAGTCGAGCGGACCGCCGGACCGCCTACGCCTTCTTCTCCTTCGCCGGCTTGTGCACCGCCCGGCTCAGCCGCCGCCCCAGCAGCAGATAACCGATCAGGGCGCCGGAGGTGTTGAGGATGACGTCGTCGATGTCGAAGGCCCGGCCCTCCACCAGCGCGCCCTGCGCGAACTCCACCAGCAGCATCACGACGGCCGTCAACAGCACGATCCGCAGCATTCCGCGCGTCTTCGGGGCGATGATCGGGACCAGGATGCCGAACGGCACACCCAGCAGGATGTTCCCGCCGATCTGCTTGACCGCGTCCCGCATCTCGGGCTGGTCCAGATATGCCTTCAGGGATGCGCCGGGATGCAGGTTGGTGTGGGTGAGATCGACCGACGCGGGCGAGGGTTCGAGCGTCAGCCGGGCCAGCACGACGGCGAACGCCACCATGAACGCGAAGGCGAACACCATCGCCACGAAACGGACGACGAGCGAGAGCGGGTCCCGCCGGGGACGGGTGGGTTTCGCCGCGCGCTCGGTCTTGGGAGTGCCGGTGTCCGACCCCGCTCGCGAACGTGAGGGCGCCCAGGCCATTACATTCCTCCGCTCATCAACTTCCCTGTGTCGTAAGGCGATTACCCCTGAACGTTCCGAGGATGCCGCCGCGCCCCGACCGGACTCCGGTTTCCCCTCCGCTTGCGCGCGACGGGCGCTTCCCGGGCGACGGCGCGGGGAGGCGGCGCGTGTGCGCACCGGGGAACCGGGCACGCACGCGATCGGCCGGGAACTGCACGCACACGGGCGGCCGGACGCCGTGGTCCTCGCCGCGTTCGTCCTCCGCCTCGGCAAGTCCGTCACCGAGCAGGGCGCGGGGGCCGGACACCGTGCTGTGCGCGGCGGCGAGCTCTGCGGGTCGCCACCCGCGTGCACCGGGGCGGCGTCAGGGCCGAGGCGGGGTCCCTCACCTCCGTCCACCGGACCCCGGCCGGCGTCCTGCTCGACCGCGTCGGCCGGGGTCCTCTCCCACCTCGCCGTCACCTGCCCGAAAAGGTGGTTCGCGTGCCACGCCGATGCGGCCGGACATCACCGCCCGTGCGCTCGGCGGCTGATCAGGTGCCGTAGGTGACCTCGACCTTCTTGAAGCCGAGGGACCCCAGCAGGCCCTTGAGCATGTGGGTGGTGTTGGTCTCGGCCCGCTTGGTCAGCTCGCTCTCCTTCGCCGCCTCGGTGATGTGCTTCACCGCGAGCTTCTGCACCGCCTGCTCGCTGTTGGGGTTGTCGGAGAAGAAGTCGCCGAGCCGGTCGAGCAGACCGCGCTGCTTGGAGACCGCGTAGGAGCGGTCGGCGTCCAGCGTGGCCTTGCCGAGCCGGGCGTGCGGGAGGTGCAGGGTGGCGGCCGTGCGGTCCTCGTTGACCGTCACGTCGTCCTTGGCGACCTTGCCGAGGTCCACGTAGGCGTCGACGGCACCCGCCCCGACGTACAGGGTGCGGGAGCCGCGGATCGCGTCGGGCAGGAACTTCGTGTCCTTCTCCAGGTCCACGACGACCTGGAAATTGCCGGAGGCGGCGTCGTAACGGCTGATGTCCTGGATGGACTCCAGGAGTGCGGGACCCGAGCGGTCGCGGGTCTCCGTGCCGAACAGGTCCTTGAGGCCGGGGAGCACACTGAACCGGATACCGGCGAAGAACACCACGAGCACCACCACGACGGCGGTCAGCACCTTCGCCCAGCCCGGCATGCGCCTGGACACGCGCCTGATGGGAGTCGTCATGCGACGGCCCTCCTTCCTACTGCACGGATGCCCACGGATGACCCCCAAAAGCCAGGCCGCTTCGTCTTGTTGGCCAATTGCGACACAGACGGGGGCATGAGCGGCGCACTAGCGTGGAGACCTCTGCCCGCCGGCGTGTCTGGAGACCCGGATGAGCACGGACAGCACGTCCCGGACCCTTCGCCCCATGCACCGCGTCCCCCTGCCGGAGAACGGCCCGCCCCGGCTCACCGCCCTGGCCACCGGCACCCCGGTGTGGCTCGTCACCCGCTACGCCGACGTGCGCCAGGTCCTCATGGACCCCCGCTTCGACCGTCGGTCGCTGCACGCCGAGGACGCCCCGCCGCTGCTCCTCGTGCCGAACCTGCTGGACTCCCCGGACGGCCTCCTCAACCAGGACGGCCCCTCGCACCAGTTGCTGCGCGGCACCGTGCAGCGGGCCTTCACCCCGCGCGCGATCGCCCGCTGGCGGCCCTGGACCGCCTCCGTGGTGGAGTCCCTCCTCGACGACCTGGCCCGGCAGCCGCAGCCCGCCGACATCGTCGAGGGGTTCACCCGCAAGCTGCCGGTCTCGGTGATCTCCCGGCTGATGGGACTCGAGCACGCCGACTGGGAGCGCATCCGCGACTGGGCCGACCACGCCCTGTCCGGCGGCGCGCACACCGCCGAGGAGGTCGGCGCGGCGATGGCGGCGTTCGGGCGCTTCTGCGCGGAACTGGTCGCCGAGCGGCGCGAGCAGCCGGGCGACGACCTGGTGAGCGCCCTGGTCGCCGCGGGCGACGGGCTCGGCATCGAGGAGCCGCGCCTGGTCGTCCTGGTCCTGGGACTGGTCGTCGCCGGACACGAGACGACCATGACCGCCCTCGGCAACATCGTCGTCCACCTCCTCACCGACGGGCGGCAGGCCTGGCCGGGCCTCGCCGAGAGCCAGGAGGCGGCCGAGACCGCCGTCGAACAGTTGCTGCGCACGATCCCGCTGAGCGAGGGCAGGGTGCTGCCCGGGCTGATCCGCCGGGCCGTCGCGGACGCCGAGGTCGGCGGGGTGACGATCCCGGCGGGGGCCGTGGTGGCCGTCCAGACCAACGCGGCCAACCGGGACCCGGACGTCTTCCCGCGTCCGGAGGAGACCGATCTGTTCGCCCCGCTGACCACCCCGAGCGTGGTCTTCGGCGCGGGTCCCCACCACTGCCTGGGCGCGTGGCTGGCCCGTCTGGAGCTGGGGCTGGCCCTGCACCGGCTGGCGGTCCGGTTCCCCGGCCTGCGGGCCGAGTTCACCCCGGAGACGATCGCGTGGCGGGAGGGGCAGATGACCCGGGGGCCGCGGCGGCTGCCGGTGTCCTGGTGAGCACGTCCGGTGCGGCTTGACCTCGCGGTCGCCCGAGGGCCTTGACCACCACACCCCCTCACCGTGGGTGAGCCCGGGCAGCCGCAGCTCGATCTCCCGCACCCGCCGGGCCGGGAGCTCACCGGTGATCACCCAGGCCGCGGTGCCGCCCGTCGTGCCCGTGAACTCGGCCCCGGCCAGGGCGAGCCGGCCGGGGACCGAGGCCGGCGCGGCCGACGGCACCTCGGCCTCGAACGCGTGACAAGGCTCGAACAGCCGGGTCCCCGCCCGCTCCAGGGCCCGCCGCAGCACGACCGGCGTGAGGTCACGGAAGGCGCCAGCCGGCCGGGGCACCGCAACCGGTTCTCGGCGCCCGGCCGGCCGACGGGCGGGCCAGTAGCATGAGCCCGGCAACCCGAGATGATCATCCTAGGAGCGGATCCGTGCGAGACATCGCCGTGTTCAGCGGTAGCGCCCACCCCGAACTGGCGGCGGAGGTCTGCGCGCATCTGGGGGTGCCGCTCAGCCCCACCCGGGTCAGCCGGTTCGCCAACGACTGCCTGGAGGTGCAGCTCCAGGCGAACTGCCGGGAGCGGGACGTCTTCCTCGTGCAGCCGCTGGTCAGGCCGGTCCAGGAGCACCTGGTGGAGCTGCTGCTGATGTGCGACGCGGCCCGCGGTGCCTCCGCGCGCCGGATCACCGTCGTCATGCCGCACTACTCCTACGCCCGCTCCGACAAGAAGGACGCGCCCCGGATCTCCCTCGGCGGACGCCTGGTCGCCGACCTGATGGTGTCGGCCGGGGCGAGCCGGGTCCTCGCCATGACCCTGCACTCCCCGCAGGTGCACGGCTTCTTCTCGGTGCCCGTGGACCACCTGCACGCCCTGCGCGAGCTGGCCGCGCACTTCCAGCAGTACGACCTCTCCCGTACCACCGTGGTCTCCCCGGACCTCGGCAACGCCAAGGAGGCGGCCGCCTTCGCCCGGCTGATCGGCGCCCAGGTGGCCGCGGGCGCCAAGCAGCGCTTCGCCGACGACCGGGTCAGCATCAGCGACGTCATCGGCGAGATCGCCGGGCGGGACGTCATCGTGCTGGACGACGAGATCGCCAAGGGCAGCACGGTCCTCGAACTGCTCGAAAGGCTGCGGGAGTTGGGCCCGCGTTCCATCCGGGTCGCCTGTACGCACGGGCTCTTCGCCGACGGCGCCCTCAAGCGGATCGGGGAGCAGCCCGACGTGCTGGAGATCGTGTGCACCAACACCGTGCCGGTCCCCGACGAGGAACGGACCGACAAGCTACGGATCCTGTCCATCGCCCCCGCCCTGGCCGAGGCCGTGCGGCGCATTCACAACGGCGAGTCCGTCAGCGCCCTGTTCGACGCGCCCCGGAGCGAGTAGCCGGGAAGCGGCTCGGGACGACCCGGGCATCATCCCGGTGACCGGGCGTGCCCTCGGTCATAACGTCTCGGACGTCGCCTCGGTCTGTCCCAGGGCCGCGTCCAGCGACGGCAGCGGGGGCAGCAGCCGGGCCAGGCCGGTCACCCGGACGATCCGCAGGGTCAGCGGGTGCGTGCAGACCAGGAGCAGCGTGCCGTGGTGGGCGAGTACGCGTGAGCGGGCCCGGTACAGCAGCCGCAGCCCGGAGCAGTCGAAGAACTCCACGGCACTGAGGTCGATGACCAGCCGTGCGCCGGGCTGCCCGGTGAAGCGGTCGAGGTGGGGGAGGAGCTCGGCGGCCGCGGCGATGTCGATCTCGCCGTGGAACTCCAGCACGGTGTGGCCGCGGTCCTGGTGGACGCGCAGATGCCGGGACGGCGGCGCGGGTTCCTGCTGCACGACGACATCGCCTCCAACCGGCTCCTCGGGGGGCACGGGAGTGCGTGCAAACCCTTTCCCTGCCCTGCAAGTTACCCTCGATGGAGTGAATTTGAGCATGTTCGATTGACATATGTCTTTGATTTGCGGCGCTAGTTCGCGCCGTGTTCACGCGGGGCTCGCGCCCGGCTCACGACAAGGCGTGCCAGGCCCTGGTCAGCGCTTGCCGGAACTGCTCGGTCTGGTGCGCGGTGAGGTCCCGCACCATCCGTTCCTCCAGTTCCCGCACGGGGCCCGCGTGCCGAGCGAGCAGCGCCCGCCCCTCCTCGGTCAGCAGGATCAGCAGCTCGCGGCGGTTCTTCGGATTGCGCTCCCGGCGCACCAGTCCGCGGCTCTCCAGGGAGCGCACGAGATCGGCGATCGACTGGGCGGTGACGAAGGAGTCCCGGGCCAGTTGCGCCGCGGACAGTCCGTCGTGCCGCTCCAGGACCGTGAGGGCCGTGTACTGCAGAGCGGTGATCCCGGACGGCCTGACCAACTCGTCCAGATGGGAGCGGACGACGAGCTCCACCTGTTTCACCATGTAGAGGAGTGACGGGGGCGCCTTGGTCACCTGTGTGTCCAGCATGGGCTCAGGCTAGACCATTGACAGGAAACCTGTCTGTAAAGAGACTGCGAACCAACAGGAATCCTGTTTGTTGAAATCTTGGCGACGAAGCTGAGGAGCGGCGATGTCCTCCATCGAGATCGAACCCGGGCGGTTGTTCGTGGGCGGCCAGTGGCGCGAGGCCGCCGACGGCGCCCGCACCGAGGTGGTCGACCCGTCCCGGGGCGCGGTCCTCACCACCGTCGCGGAGGCCGGCGCCGCCGACGTGGACGCGGCCGTCCGCGCCGCCCGCGCCGCCTTCGACGACGGCGCCTGGTCGGGTCTCAGCGGCCGCGAGCGGGGCCGGATCCTGCACCGGGTGGCCGAACTGATCCGCGAGAACGCCGACGACCTCGCGCAACTGGAGAGCCTGGACGTCGGCAAGCCGATCTCGCTGTGCCACGCCGTGGACGTGACCAACGCGGCCAACGACTACGAGCACTTCGCGGCCCTCGCCCACTCCCTGGACGGCGCCGTCCGGGACACTCCCATGAACGCCCTGGCCTACACCAGGCGCGAACCGCTCGGCGTGGTCGCCGCGATCACCCCCTTCAACTTCCCGCTCGTCCTCGCCGGTTCCAAGATCGGCCCCGCCCTCGCCGCGGGCAACACGGTGGTGCACAAGCCGGCCGACGAGACCCCGCTCAGCGCCCTCCACATGGCCGGACTGCTCCAGCGGGCCGGTGTCCCGGACGGGGTCGTCAACGTCGTCACCGGCGCCGGGCCGGTGGCCGGCGAGGCCCTGCTGCGCCACCGCGGGATCGACAAGGTCGCCTTCACCGGCTCCACCGCGATCGGCCGGCACGTGGCGGCCGTCGCGGGTGAGGCCCTCAAGCCCGTCACCATGGAGCTCGGCGGCAACGCGGCCCACATCGTCTTCGAGGACGCCGACCTGGAGAAGGCGGTCGGCGCGATCATCAAGGCGTTCGTCTTCAACACCGGCCAGTTCTGCATGGGCGGCCCGCGCCTGCTCGTGGCGCGCCCGGTCCACAGCACCCTGCTGGGCATCCTCGCCGACGCCGTGCCCAGGGTGCCGGTCGGTGACCCGCGCGATCCCGGGACCGTCGTCGGTCCGATGGCGGGGGAGAAGCACCTGAAGAAGGTCGAGGAGTACGTCGACCTGGCCCGCAAGGAGGGCGGCCGGATCGTCTGCGGCGGTGCACGCCTGGACCTCGACGGCGGCTTCTACTACCGGCCCACCGTGATCGCCGACCTGTCCGACGACTCCCGGGTCGTGCAGGAGGAGATCTTCGGCCCGGTCCTGACCGTGCAGCCCTTCGACACCGAGGACGAGGCCGTCGCGCTCGCCAACTCCACACCGTACGGCCTGGCCGCGGGTGTCCAGACGACCAACCTCGCCCGGGCGCACCGGATCGCCGGCCGGCTCCAGGCGGGCATCGTCTGGGTCAACGACTGGGCGATGCTCGACCCCGCGGTGCCCTTCGGCGGGGTCAAGGACTCCGGCTACGGCCGTGAGTACGGCCCCGAGGCGCTCGACGCCTACACCAAGGTCAAGTCCGTCGTCGTCTCGCTCGACTGAGCGCCCGCAGAGGAGTCCGTACGATGTCCGTCACCACCCGTGCCGCAGTGGTCGAGTCCGGCGGCGCACCCTTCACCCTCTCCGACGTCACCCTCGACGAGCCGGGACCCCGTGAGGCGCTCGTCCGCATGGTCGCCACCGGCCTGTGCCACACGGACCTCGGTGTGGCGAGCGGGGGACTGCCCTTCCCGCTGCCGGGAGTCCTCGGGCACGAGGGCGCGGGAGTCGTCGAGGCCGTGGGTTCCGCCGTCACCGGTGTGGCCGCCGGCGACCATGTCGTGCTGTCGTTCACCTCCTGCGGCGACTGCCGCAACTGCGCCGGCGGACACCCCGCCTACTGCGCGACCTGGCTGCCGCTGAACCTCCTCGGCGGCCGCCGACCCGACGGCACCAGCACGATCAGCCGGGACGGCGAACCGCTCGGCGGCCACTTCTTCGGCCAGTCCTCCTTCGCCGAGCGCGCCCTGGTCGACGAGCGCAGCCTCGTCAAGGTCGACCCGGACGTGCCGCTGGCGTCCGTCGCCCCGCTCGGCTGCGGAGTGCAGACCGGAGTCGGCGCCGTGTGGAACGTACTGAAGCCGGTCACCGGCTCCACCATCGTCGTCCTCGGCGCCGGAGCCGTCGGCCTGTCCGCGGTCATGGCCGCCGCCCTCACCCCGGCCACGACGATCGTCGCCGTCGACCGGGTCGGTGAACGCCTCACCCTGGCGCGGGAGTTGGGCGCCACTCACACCGTCGACGCGGCCGAGGAGAACCTCGGCGAGGCCCTGGCCGCCATCACCGGCGGGCAGGGCGCGGACGGGGTCGTGGAGACCACGGGCAACGTGAGCGTCCTGCGCCAGGGCGTCGACGCGCTCGGCGCCCGCGGCACGCTGGTCGTCGTCGGCGCCCCGCCCTTCGGCACCGAGGTCTCCCTCGACGTCAACGGACTGCTCGGCGGCAAGCGGGTCGTCGGGCTCACCCTCGGCGACGCCGAGACGCAGAGCTTCATCCCCGCCCTGGTCCGCCTCGTGAAGGAAGGCCGGCTCCCGCTGCACCGCCTGATCAGCACCTATCCGTTCGCGGACATCGACCGGGCGGTGCGGGACATGGGCGCGGGCAAGGCGATCAAGCCCGTGCTGATGTTCTGAGCCGGGGTCAGTCCGTCACGAGGACCAGCTTCCCCTTCGTCCGGCCGGTGTCGCCCAGCGCATGCGCCTCGGCGGCGTCGGCCAGCGGGAAGGTGGCCGCGATGGTGGGGCGCAGCTCGCCCTTCTCGACCAGCCCGGCGATCGCCTCCATCCCCGTCCGGTCGGCGTCCACGAGCATGCGCACGGCCCGCACGCCGAGCCGCTCGGCCTCCTCGCCGAACTCGTCCGAGCCGACCGGCAGGATCGACACCACGATCCCGCCCGGCCGCAGCACCCGCAGCGAACGCACGGACGTCTCGCCGCCGAGCGTGTCCAGCACGACGTCCACGTCCTTCACCGCCTCGGCGAAGTCCGTCTCCCGGTAGTCGATCACCTCGTCCGCGCCCAGCTCACGCAGGAAGTCGTGCTTGCCCGCGCTCGCGGTGCCGATCACATGGGCGCCCAGCGCCTTGGCGATCTGCACGGCCACATGACCCACCCCGCCGGCCGCGGCGTGGATCAGCACCCGCTGTCCCGGCTGGAGGTCGGCGCGCTCGACCAGCGCCTGCCACGCGGTCAGCGACACGAGGGGCAGCGCGCCGGCCTGGACGTGGTCGATGGAGGCCGGCTTGTGCGTGAGGGCGCGCACGGGCGCGATCACGTACTCGGCGTGCGAGCCGTGCCCCCACGGGTACGGCAGCATGCCGAACACCTCGTCACCCGGCTCGAAGGCCGCGACGCCGATGCCGACCGCCTCCACCACGCCGGAGACGTCCCAGCCGAGGACGAACGGCGGCTCGCCGAGGAAGCCGCCGGTGGCGCGGTGCTTCCAGTCGGTCGGGTTCAGGCCGGCGGCCCGGACCCGGACCAGCACCTGGTTCGGTCGCGGCGCGGGGCGTTCGACCTCGATCTCCTTGAGGACCTCGGGACCGCCGAGGGTGTCCTGGCTGATGGCTCGCATGGTGTTCACAGTGCTCATGGTCGTTCAGCCTGCCCGGTTCCGCCCGTCCGGGAAATGGCATGATTGCCAAGCTTCGATAGGATCGTGCCATGCGAGATGTGCAGCGGACCGAGCGGGTCGTCGTACTGGCCCTGGACGGCGTCTACCCCTTCGAGCTGGGCATCCCCAGCCGGATCCTCGGCGCCGCCGACGGCCGGTACGAGGTGCTGACCTGTTCGGTCGACGGCCGACCGGTGCGCAGCAACGCCGACTTCACCATCGGCGTGGAACACGGACCCGAGATCCTCGCCACGGCCGACACGGTGGTGATCACACCCGTCGCGGCGGAGCGGATGCCCGTCGAGCTCCCGGAGGAGGTGCGCGAGGCGCTCGCCCTCATCCGCCCCGACGCCCGGATCGTCTCCATCTGCACCGGCGCCTTCGTGCTCGCCGCGGCCGGTCTCCTGGAGGGCCGCCGGGCGACCACCCACTGGCAGCTCGCGGACCACTTCCGGCGCCTGTACCCGCACGTCGACCTCGACCCCGACGTGCTCTTCGTCGACGACGACCGCATCCTCACCTCGGCCGGCGCCGCCTCCGGCGTGGACATCTGCCTGCACCTCGTCCGCAAGGACCACGGCAGCGAACTCGCCAACACCGTCGCCCGGCGCTGTGTGGTCCCGCCGTTCCGGGACGGCGGCCAGGCCCAGTACATCGAGCAGCCCGTCCCGGAGCAGGGCGCCGCGAGCACGGCCGGAACCCGCGCCTGGGCGCTGGAACGCCTCGACGAGCCCCTGACCCTGGGCGATCTCGCCGCCCACGCCCGGATGAGCCTGCGCACCTTCGCCCGCCGCTTCAACGACGAGGTCGGCCTCAGCCCCGGCCGCTGGCTGATCCAGCAGCGCGTGGTCCGGGCCCGGCACCTCCTGGAGTCCAGCGATCTGTCCGTCGACCAGATCGCCGCCCGCGTCGGCTTCGCCACGGGGGCGTCCCTGCGCCAGCACCTGCACGCGGCGATCGGGGTGTCCCCGCAGGTCTACCGGCGCACTTTCCAGACGGCGGCCCGCTGAACGTTCCCGGCCGCCCCGGCGTCGAAGGATCATGCAGGCGGACGGAGTACAGGGGGCGGGCATGCGCGCAGGTCTGTGGGTGGCACTGGCGGCCGTGGCCATGACGACGGTGGGCTGCGAGTCGGGGGAGGGCCTGGTGATCGAGGGCGACGCGCCGGCCACCGTCTACGACGGACCGATGCACGTCCCCACCGAGGAACTGGACGGGCACACACCGCGGGCGCTGCGGATCGTCTCGGGAGCCGCCGGACGTGCCCTGGAGTGCACGGGGGATATCCACAACGGCAACGGCCCCGACGGCTGGAGCGAGGACGACGGCGGGGACAGCCCGGAGGAGGGACTGGAGCTGTACTTCGACCTGTTCGACCCGGGCGAGCCCCGCTCCGGCTACCGCGTGGAGCGCCGGGAGACGGACCGCGTGCTGTACTCCTACGACGTCGGAGGCCGGACCAAGGTGGCCGTCGTGGTCGCCAAGGACCAGCGGGACAGGCCCGGTTGGGGCCCGGAGACCAGCGCGTCCTGCGACCCCTCCGAACTCCCGGCCGAGTGGACGGCCTCCCACGGCTACGAGATCTGGACCGACCGCGCGGGCGAGCGGGTGCCGACCACCGAGGTGAGCAGCCGGCCCGGGGACGACCACTGCGACTGGAGTGAGGTGCACTTCCTCCATCTGGGCGGGCGGACGTACGCCCGTGACCCGGAGGGCCTGCTCGAACCCGGCGTGCTCACCGCGTCGTACGACGGCTCGGCCACCCTGCCGCCGGACGCCCGCGACACCGGATACCGGTACGGGGACCAGCAGTTGTGGCTGGCCGAGGACTCGCGCTCGGCGTACGTCCGCACGCCCACGGGTGTCGAGGTCTGGCCCCTGCTCAGGGAACAGGTGGCCTGCAAGTGAGTCGAGTTCACCGGCTGGCGTGCAGCGCGACCAGCAACTGCCAGACCTGGTCGGCGATGTCGGCCGCGTCGGCGTCGAGCAGGCCGTGCAGCCAGTCGGCGAGGACGCCGGCGAAAGTGGCGGCGACGGCCGAGGCGACCAGCGGGGCGTCGGCGGCGCCCGCGAGCTCGCGCTCCCGCAGGCTGTAGGCCCGCAGGTCCCGGTGCAGCACCCGGCCCAGCGGTCCGCCGCCGCCCGGAGCGAGCAGGGACCGGTACAGGGCGGCGTGCGGGGTGAGCGAGGCGAAGAACTCCGCGAGTGCGGGCGGCGCGTGCACCGGGTCGGGTCGCCCGCGCCAGGCGTGCAGCGCCTCCACGGCGTCCCGGACGACGTCCGCGCAGGCGTCGACGGCGAGCGCCTCCAGGCCGTCGTAGTGCACGTAGAAGGTGGCCCGGCCGACCCCGGCCCGGCGCACCAGCGCGGCCACGCCGACCTCCTCCAGCGGCCGCTCGGCGCACTCCGCGAGCAGTGCCTCCCGCAGCTTCGCCCGGGTGCGGGCCGCTCGCGGGTCCTCAGGGGCGGGGCGGGTCACCGCGCGAGGAGGACGGCGGCCAGGGCGAGCGCGCCCGGCAACGCCTGCGCGGCGAGGATCCGGACGTTGGCGGTGACGGCGCCGTACACGCCCGCGACGATCACGCAGACCAGGAAGAACACCTGCGCCCGGAAGCCGGTCGGGTCCCCGGCCACCAGACCCCACACCAGGCCCGCCGCGAGGAAGCCGTTGTAGAGCCCCTGGTTGGCCGCCATGGCGGCGGTGGCCCGGGCCATCTCCCGGTCGAAGCCGTGGAAGGACATCCCCGGCTTCCGCTGCCACAGGAACATCTCCATCACCAGGATGTACACGTGCAGCGCCGCCACCAGGCCGACCAGCACGTTCGCCAGGATCTCCATCAGCTTCCCCTACTTCTTGGACGGGTGTCCACTATAGCTGGACATCCGTCCAGGAAATCCGCTGTCAGTGGCAGCCGCTAGCGTGCGGGTCCATGACCACCGACGAAGACCTCACCGTCCGCCGCGCCCGTCACGACGACATTCCGGGGCTCGTCGCCTCCAGTGCGGGCCTGTTCGCCGAGGACGCCGGGACCAGGGACCCGAGCGTCGACATCGGCTGGCCGCGCGAGCACGGGGCGGCCTCCTTCACGGCGGCGCTGGAGGATCCGGCCCGGCTCGTCCTGGTGGTGGCGCACGGCGGCGAGGTCGTGGGACACCTGACCGGTTCCCTGACCGAGCCCTCGGCCGTGCGACCCGTCAAGTCGGCCAAGCTGCAAGGCCTGTACGTCCGACCGGCCCACCGGCGCGCCCGCGTCGGCGCCCGGCTGGTGGCGGAGTTCCTGGCCTGGGCCGAGGACCAGGGGGCCCGGCAGGCGGAGGTCGCCGCCTACTCGGCCAACCCGGAGGCGATCCGCTTCTACGAGCGCCAGGGCTTCGGCGCCCACGCCGTGACGCTGCGGCACGCCCTGGGGCGAAAGAAGGAGGCGGAACCCGGGGCGAACGACCAGACTGATCACGTCAGTTGACGACCCGCCAGGAGGACGTACGCCGATGGCCCCGCAGCCGCCCCGCCCCGCGAAGCAGCGCAAGCAGGACACCCTGCACCGGCTGGAGCACGACGAGGACGTCTGGGTCGCCACGGCCCCGGACGACGGCTCGGGGGTGCCGTACCTCGTCCCGCTCTCGTTCCTCTGGGACGGCTCCGCGCTCCTCCTCGCGACCCCCGAGGCCAGTCCCACCGGCCGGAACCTGAAGGCGACCGGCCGGGTGCGGCTCGGCCTCGGGCCCACCCGGGACGTCGTGATGATCGAAGGGACGGTGGACACCGTCACCCAGGACGAGTTGAGCCAGGAGGAGGGGGACCGGTTCGCCGAGCGGACCGGCTTCGACCCCCGGCAGCTCACCACGCCCTACCTGTACTTCCGCGTCCACCCGCGGCGCGTGCAGGCCTGGCGGGAGGCGAACGAACTCACGGGGCGTGAGCTGATGCGGGACGGACGGTGGCTGGCCGCCGACTGAATCGGCCGTGCCGGGATATCCGCAAGGTACAGGGCCGCGGGGCGCCAACACCCCGTGGCCGGACCCTTCGGAGGAGACATGGCACTGGTGAAAGCGGGGGTCGTCGTGCTCGACTGTGCCGAGCCCGAGAAACTCGCCGTGTTCTACAAGGAGCTGCTGGGGGCCGAGGAGACCGACGCGACCGCCAACCGCGTGGAGATCAGGGGAGCGGACGGGTTCCGGCTGGCCTTCCGCCGTGACGTGAACGCCACACCGCCGAGCTGGCCCCGCCCCGAGAACTCCCTCCAGGCCCACATCGACTTCGTGGTGGAGGACCTGGACGAGACGGAGCGCAAGGTGGTGGAGCTCGGGGGACGCCCACTGGAGACGAAGGACGCGGCGGGGCCGTTCGAGGAACGCGGATACGCCGACCCCGCCGGACACTCCTTCACCCTGCGCCTGGTCGCCTCGACGGCGCCCAAGCAGGGCTGAGTCAGTCGCGGCCGCCCTTGTCGTCGGCCGGCCAGACTCCGGTGGAGCGTTCGATGGCCGTGGCGCCCGCGCGGTCCACCGCGCTGCGGACCACGGCGAAAATGGCGCCCTGGACCGCCGCGGCCAGCAGGATCTCCCCCCAGCCGCGGTCACGGTCCAGGGCGTCGGGCGCGTTGTCCTCGTGACGGATCGCCTTCCAGGTCTTCTGGAAGGCCAGTCCGGCCACCGTGCCGCTCGTCCAGCCCAGTACGAAGCCGAGGGGCTTGTAGGCGAGGGGCAGCTTCTTCTTCTTTGCCATGTCTGTCTCCTTGGTCAGTGGTCAGTGGTCAGTGGTCAGCGGTGGGTCGGTGGTGTGCCGGGACCGCCTCGGCCGGCGGCACCGGGCCCGGCGGGGTCCCGTCGCCGAACGGACGGCCGCCGAGCTCCTCGCGGTGATGCGGCGTCAGCCACCCCGCCAGGTCCGGCCCGAGCGGCACGATGCCGGTCGGGTTGATACCGGAGTGCACCTGGTAGTAGTGCCGCTTGATGTGGTCGAAGTCGACGGTGTCGCCGAATCCCGGCGTCTGGTACAGATCGCGGACGTACGCCCACAGCACCTCGTTCTCCGTCAGCTTCCAGCGGTTGCACTTGAAGTGACCGTGGTAGACGGCGTCGAAACGCACCAGTGTGGTGAACAGGCGGATGTCCGCCTCGGTGATGGTGTCCCCGACGAGGTACCGCTGCCGTGCCAGCCTCGGTGTCAGCAGCTCGAGCCGACGGAACACACCCGCGCACGCCTCCTCGTACTCCTCCTGGCCGGTCGCGAAACCCGCCCGGTACACACCGTTGTTGACGTCCTCGTAGATGTCCGCCATCACCGTGTCGATCTCGTCGCGCAGCGCCCGCGGGTACAGGTCGGGCGCGCCCTCCCGGTGCAGGGCCGTCCACTCGGTGGCCAGGTCCAGGGTGAGCTGCTGGTAGTCGTTGGTGACGAGCTTCCCGCTGGGGACGTCCACGAGCGCGGGCACGCTGACCCCGCCCGGATAGTCGCTCTCCCGTTTGTCGTAGGCCTCGCTCAGGTAGCGGATGCCGAGCACCGGGTCGCGGCCGTCCGGGTCCAGGGTGAAACGCCAGCTGCGGTCGTCCTGGATCGGATCGGCGATCGCCATCGAGAGCGCGTCCTCGAGCCCGAGCAGCCGTCGCGAGATCACCGCCCGGCTGGCCCAGGGGCACGCGCGGCTGACCACCAGGCGGTAGCGGCCGGCCTCCACCGGCCAGCCGTCCCGGCCGTCGGCGGTGACCCGGTCCGCGAAATGACTCTTGGACCGCTTGAACGCCTTCCGGCCGTACGCGCTGTTGCCGTCGTCGGCGCTGCCCATGCTTCCTCCTGTGTGCCGCCTGTCCTGGTGGACGCGTTCCCCGTTTTCGGGAATCGGCACGGTGTGAGTGCCCCTTGAGCCGGGCATTCGGCGTTGGTGAGCGGGACATCGACGAACGACGAAGCGGACCGGAAAACTCGTGTCACCGTACTGGTGGCCCTGGCGGCGAACCTGGTGATCGCCGTCGCCAAGGCCGTCGGCGGCCTCCTCGCGGGCTCGCCCGCGCTGCTGTCGGAAGCGGCGCACTCCGTGGCGGACAGCCTGAACGAGGTCTTCCTGCTGGCCGCGCTGCGCCGCAGCCGCCGCCCCGCCGACCGGCGACATCCCTTCGGCTACGGCAAGGAGCGGTTCTTCTGGTCGCTGATCGCGGCCGTCGGCATCTTCGTGATGGGCGGCTGCTTCTCCTTCTTCCAGGGCGTGGAGGCGCTCCGCAACGGCGCCGAGGAGGAGCTCAGCGGCTATGTGGCCGGTCTGATCGTGCTGGGCGTGGCGTTCGTCGCCGAAGGCGTGTCGCTGCTGCGGGCCCTGCACCAGGTGCGCAAGCAGGGCGGGGCCGCCGAGGGCATGCGCGACCCGGCCCTGCGCACGGTCGTCGCCGAGGACGGCACGGCGGTGCTCGGGGTGACGCTGGCCATGGTCGGCATGGCGCTGCACATGGTCACCGGGCAGGTGGTGTGGGAGGCGTCCGCCTCCCTGGCCATCGGGGTGCTGCTGGTCTACGTGGCCTACCGGCTGGGCCGCGAGGCCAAGGGGCAGCTCATCGGCGAGGCCGCGGACCCGGAGTCCAGTGCCCGGATCAGGGCGGTGCTGGAGGCGCAGCCCGAGATCGACAGCGTGGAGGCGCTGTTCACCATGAAGATGGGGCTGGACTCGGTCCTGGTGGCCGCCCGGGTCGACCTGGTGCCGGGCCTGGACAGCGAGGAGGTCGAGGAGGTCGCCGTACGCATCAAGCGGTCCGTGTCCCGGACCGTGGCCGAGGCGGACCAGATCTTCCTCGACGTGACCGACCGGCCGGCCGAGGAGGCAGCGGAAAGCCCCGCCGCGACGGGGGAACGCGGCGGGGCCTGACGCTCAGGTGCCCGGCCGGAGCCGGTCCATGCGTGGGCGTCGGGACATTTCCCGGCGTCCGGTCAGTTGCCGTCCGAGGGTTCCAGCACGAAGACCGGGATCACCCGGTCCGTCTTCTTCTGGTAGTCGGCGTAGGGCGGGTACGCGGCGACGGCACGGTCCCACCACTCGTCCTTCTCCGCCCCCGTGACCTCGCGGGCGACGAAGTCCCGCTTGACCGGGCCGTCCTGGAGCTCGACGTGCGGGTCGGCCTTGACGTTGTGGTACCAGACCGGGTGCTTGGGGGCCCCGCCCAGCGAGGCGACCACCGCGTACCGCCCCTCGTGCTCGACCCGCATCAACGGCGTCTTGCGGATGCGGCCGCTCTTCGCGCCCCGGGTCGTCAGCACGATGACCGGCATCCCCGTGTCCATGAGCGTGTTGCCCTCGGTGCCACCGGAGCTCTCGTACAACTCCACCTGCTCACGCACCCACTGGGTCGGGCTGGGCTCGTACTCGCCCTCAAGAGGCATGGTTCACGTCTCCTCGTTCGCTACGGCGTCTCGCACGGCACTGCAACGCAGCCCCGCTCGGGAATCATCCCGAGCGGGTTCCCAGGGACCTGCCCCCTACGACGACCGCTGACACGGCGCTCCGCGGTGACGACGAGCACGTCATGGCCGACGGAGCCCACACCGTCGGCGCCCGGTGTGGCCGGATACCGAGGTGGGCGGAGGGCTCCCTTCCGGCGGGGCGGGCACGATGCCGGGACACGGCCGCCCCGCTCGGCAAGAAAACCCTCGGCACGGCGGCGATCTCCGGCCAGATTGTTGCCGCCACCGATCTGGCCGAACTTCTCGTCGCCCTATAGATGCCCGGGGCATCTAATGAAGATCTGCACGAGGCACCCTTCGTCTGCGAGGTCTTCCATGACGGAAACGGAACCCGTCGCCTTCCCCCAGGACCGGACCTGCCCCTACCACCCGCCCGCCGCCTACGACTCCCTGCGCGCCGACCGCCCGCTGTCCCGGATCACCCTCTTCGACGGCCGTCCGGCCTGGCTGGTCACCGGACACGGCACCGCGCGCGCCCTGCTCGCCGACCCCCGGCTGTCCACCGACCGCACCCGGGACGGCTTTCCCGCGCCGACGGCACGCTTCGCGGCGGTCAGGAACCGGAGGACCGCGCTGCTCGGCGTCGACGACCCGGAACACCGCGTCCAGCGACGCATGATGGTGCCCAGTTTCACGCTGCGCCGGGCCACCGAACTGCGCCCCCGCATCCAGGAGATCGTCGACGAACGCATCGACGCGATGATTGCCCAGGGGCCGCCCGCGGAACTGGTGACCGCCTTCGCGCTGCCCGTCCCCTCGACCGTGATCTGCGCCCTGCTCGGCGTGCCCTACACCGACCACGACTTCTTCGAGGGACAGTCCCGGCGCCTGCTGCGCGGCCCCACGGCCGACGACGTCATGGACGCACGCGATCAACTTGAGGCGTACTTCGACGAGTTGATCGACCTCAAGCAGAAACAGCCGGAGCCCGGCGACGGTGTGCTAGACGAACTCGTGCACCGCGAGCTGCGGAACGGGGAGCTGAACCGTGAGGGACTGATCGCCCTGGCGATCATCCTGCTGGTCGCCGGCCACGAGACCACCGCCAACATGATCTCGCTCGGCACCTTCACCCTCCTGCGGCACCCCGACCGACTGGCCGAGTTGCGCACCGACCCCGCGCTGATCCCGAACGCGGTCGAGGAGCTCATGCGGATGCTGTCGATCGCCGACGGACTGCTGCGGATGGCCCTGGAGGACATCGAGGTGGCCGGCACGACGATCCGGGCGGGTGAGGGGGTGGTGTTCGCGACCTCCGTCGTCAACCGCGACGAGGACGTCTACCCGGACCCCGACACCCTCGACTGGCACCGGTCCGCCCGGCACCACATCGCGTTCGGCTTCGGCATCCACCAGTGCCTCGGCCAGAACCTCGCCCGCGCCGAACTGGAGATCGCCCTGGGCACCCTCTTCGACCGGCTGCCCACCCTGCGGCTCGCGGCCCCCGCCGAGGAGATCCCCTTCAAACCCGGCGACACGATCCAGGGGATGCTGGAACTCCCCGTGACCTGGTAAGAGGCTCCGACGATGCGCATGGACATCGACATCGACAAGGACGTCTGCATCGGGGCGGGCCAGTGCGCCCTGGCCGCCCCGGGCGTCTTCACCCAGGACGACGACGGCTTCAGCACGCTCCTGCCCAGCAGGGAGGACGGCGGCGGCGACCCCATGGTCCGAGAGGCCGCCCGGGCCTGCCCCGTCGCCGCCATCACCGTGTCGGAGACGGTGAGCTGACAAGCGGGGGCGCCGTCGTACGGGCTGCTCCGCCCGTCCTCAGCCACGCAGCTGAGCAGGAGCAGCGGCCGTCCCGGGGCGCCGCCCGCGAACCGGAAACACTCACGCCGAGCCGCGGGCGCCCCGCGCGGCAGCGCGACCGGGCCGGGCGCACCGCACCCGGCTGCCGCGCCGGGGCCGCCGCACCCAGCGAGAGCCCCACGGCCGCCGGGCCGCCTCATGCGCCTCGGCGGCGGGGCTGGGGCCTAGGTGTAACTCTCGCCATCGCCGTCCCACAGCCTGGGAGCCGCCCGCACCCCGGTCTGTCGCCGTCGTGCCGGCCCGGGCGCGGAGACCGGCGGACCGTCCCGCTCAAGTGTCCTTGGTGGGCGCCTAGCAGCAGCCGGACCGCCTCACCCGCCTCGGCGGCGGGGGCTGGAGCCTCCGGCTGATCCGCCCCGTCCCGGCTCCCGGCGTCCCACGGCCTGGGAGCCCGCCCGCATCCCGGTCTGTCGCCGCCGTGCCGGCCCTGGCGTCGAGACCGGCACCGTTTAGCGGGCGCCCAGCAGCAGCCGGGCCGCGTCCCGTGCCTCCGTGGCCGGGTGGGTGGTTCCCGTGATGCCCGCCGTCACCATCGCGCCCTCGGCGAGCAGGAAGAGCGGGCCCGCCAGAGCCGCGGGCCGCCCCGCGTCGGCCACGAGGGAGGCGAGGTAGTCGGCGAACGCCCTCTTGTGGGCCCGGACCTGGGTGACCACCCGGTCCGAGGTCGCGCCCAGCTCGCCGTAGGAGTTGATCCAGGCGCACCCGCGGAAGCCCTCCTCGCCGAACCATTCCTCCAGCCAGTCGAAGACAGCCAGGATCCGATCCTCGGGGTCCGGCCGGAGTGCCACGAACTCGGCCAGCCGGCCCCGCCAGCGGCCGTCCCGCCGCTCCAGATAGGCCTCCACGAGCTGCTCCTTGGCCGGGAACAGCTGGTAGAGCCGCTTGAGGGAGACCCCGGACGCGCCGCGTATCTCGTCCATGCCGACGGACTGGACGCCCCGCCCGTAGAACAGCTCCTCGGCGGCGTCCAGCACCCGCTCGCGGGCCACTGCGCTGTCCATGGACGACCACTCCTTGACGTGAGAACGTGCGTTCTCCTACGGTAGCAGGCACCCCGGAGAACGCCCGTTCTCCGCCTTGTCGGCCGCTTCGGCCACGGAGGACGAGATGAACGACCGCCCGCCCCTGCCGCCCTTCACCCGCGACACCGCCGCCCAGAAGGTGCAGGCAGCCGAGGACGCCTGGAACACCCGCGACCCGCAGCGGGTGGCGCTCGCGTACTCGGAGGACTCCGTGTGGCGCAACCGCGGCACCTTCGTCACCGGCCGCGCCGAGATCGTCGAGTTCCTCACCGCGAAGTGGGCGCGCGAGCGGGAGTACGCGCTGCGCAAGGACCTGTGGGCGTTCGACGGCAACCGCATCGCGGTCCGTTTCCAGTACGAGTGCCAGGACGCTGAAGGGCAGTGGTGGCGGTCGTACGGCAACGAGCTGTGGGAGTTCGACGAGCACGGGCTGATGACCCGGCGCGAGGCGAGCATCAACGACGTGCCCATCGAGGAGAAGGACCGCCGGATCCGCGGACCGCGGCCCGAGAGCGAGCGCGGGCTGTCCTTCCCGCTTCAGTAGGGTTCCTGGATGACCGCACAGGGCTCTCGAGCGACCGCGCAGGACGGGACACCGCCCTTCCTGTACGTCGTCGTCTGCGCCGCCGGCATCGCCGCGGGCGTCGGCAGGCTGATCACCGCGGCGCAGGAGCGGGAGTGGCGGGTGGGCGTCATCGCCACGCCCACCGCCATGAACGGCTTCTTCGACGCGGCCGCCGTCGAGGCGCAGACCGGCTACCCGATCCGTTCCGCGTGGCGCCGCCCGGGGGACGCGCGGCCCTTCCCGGACCCGGACGCCGTCGTGGTCGCCCCGGCCACCTTCAACACGATCAACAAGTGGGCGGCCGGCATCGCCGACACCCTCGCCGTGGGCACGCTGTGCGAGGTGGTCGGACGGGGCGTGCCCGTCGGTGTCCTGCCCTGTGTCTCCGACGACCTCGCCGGGCACCCCGCCTACCAGGACAGCCTGATCCGGCTGCGGGGGATGGGGGTGCGGTTCGGACACCCCCACCGGGGCGAGGGGGACGGGGAGTTCGCGTGGGAGCGGGCGCTGGACCTGGTCGAGTAGGCCGGGGAGGGGACCTTGATCGCCCGCGAGGTCGTACGCTCCCCTTCGGACCCCTCTGGAAGGCAGGAGCAGCAACGATGCAGTACGTGAAGCTCGGTTCGACGGGCCTGGACGTCTCGCGGATCTGTCTGGGCTGCATGTCCTACGGCCTGCCGGACCGCGGTGTGCACGAGTGGACCCTCGACGAGGAGGCGTCGCGGCCACTGATACGCCAGGCCCTGGACGCCGGGATCAACTTCTTCGACACCGCGAACGTCTACTCCGACGGCACCAGCGAGGAGATCGTCGGCAAGGCCCTCGCGGACTTCGCGAACCGCGACGAGATCGTGCTCGCGACCAAGGTGAACGGCCGGATGCGGTCCGGGCAGAACGCGGCCGGGCTCTCCCGCAAGGCCATCATGACGGAGATCGACCACAGCCTGCGGCGGCTCGGCACCGACTACGTCGACCTGTACCAGATCCACCGCTTCGACCCCCGCACCCCGGTCGAGGAGACGATGGAGGCGCTGCACGACCTGGTGAAGGCGGGCAAGGTGCGCTACATCGGGGCGAGTTCGATGTACGCCTGGCAGTTCTCCAAGATGCAGTACACGGCCGAGCGGCACGGCTGGACCAAGTTCGTGTCCATGCAGAACCACTACAACCCCCTCTACCGCGAGGAGGAGCGCGAGATGCTGCCGCTCTGCGCCGACCAGGGGGTCAGCACCCTGCCGTGGAGTCCGCTGGCCCGCGGCCGCCTGACCCGGGACTGGGGCACGGTCACCGACCGCAGCTCCACCGACGACTTCGGCAGCCGCCTCTACCAGGACGGTGACCGCACCATCGTCGAGGCGGTCACCCGCATCGCCGGCGACCGGGGCGTCCCCCGCGCCCGGGTGGCCCTGGCCTGGCTGCTGGCCCAGGACACGGTGGCGGCCCCGATCGTGGGAGCGGGAAAGCCGCACCACATCGAGGACGCCGTGGCGGCGGTGGACCTGGAACTCAGCGAGAAGGAGATCGAGGAACTGGAGAGGCCCTACACGGCCCGCCCCGTCGTCGGTCACGGCTGACAGGCCCGCCCGGCTAGTGCGGTCCGTGCGGTGCGAACTCCGTACCGCACGGCCCCGCCCCCTCGCTCTCCGCCAGGGGCACCCGCTCGCCGTTCATCGACAACGTCCGGTAGTAGTGCCCGATCCGCTCGGTGGAGGCGCCCACGTAGTGCCCGATGAACGAGCGCCGGAACCGGTCGGCGGTGCGGTTCGGCCGGGACCCGTGCACCAGGCTGCCGTTGAAGAACAGGACGTCCCCCGGAGCCATGTCGACGGGAACCGGCGCGAGCCCCGGCGGCGGTGCCACGTACTCCCGCGCGAACGACACCTCGGGGTCCGCGAGTTCGGGGCAGAACAGGTCCATCCGGTGCGTGCCCGGGACGACCTCGAGACCGCCGTTGTCCCGGTCGATCACATCGCAGGCCACCCAGGCCGCGACACACGTGCCCGGCTCGGCCCGCAGATAGAAGTTGTCCTGGTGCAGCGCCTGCCCGCGGGCCCCCGGCGGCTTGAAGTAGAACATGCTCTGCGCGGCCAGCACCTCCTCCCCGAGCAGCGTCTCCAGCACCTCCCGCAGTCGCGCGTCCAGCAGGAACCGCCGCGCAAGGTCGCTGATCTCGTGCGGCTGCATCACGCGCGGATACCTGCGCAGCGGATCCGCCGGCTCACCCGGCGCGCCCGGCTCGAAGTGCCCCGGCACCGGCCCCCCGGCGTGCAGGGCCGTGAACGCGGCGCACAGCCGGTCGATCTCCTCGCGCGCGAACAGCCCGCGGGCGACCGTGAAGCCGTCCTCCTGGAACCGCCGGACCTCTGGCGCGATGCCTGTGACTGTCATGTGTCCCCTCCTCGGTCTGATGTGTTCCACTCGTCACGCTAGGCCGCAGCCCGTGCCAGGAGGATGCCCGTGACCGCCGACGGATTGCCCGAGACCGCTGCCTCCCTGGACCCCGGCCCGCCGCCCGGCCTCGTGGTCGTGGGCCGCTACGACGAACGCCCGGGCTACGCCGTCCAGCGATCGCGCGGCGCCGAGAGCTGGCTGTTCACCTGGACGCTCAACGGCCGGGGCACCCTGCGCCAGGGACGGAGCGAGACCATTGCGGGCGCCGGCGACCTGGTGGTGCTCGCCCCCGGCATCCCGCACCGCTACGGCGTCCAACAGGGCGCCGACCGCTGGGAGTTCTGGTGGGCGCACTGCGGAGCCCGGCCGTCCTGGACCGCCTGGCTGGGGCCGCACGACAGGGGGGACGGGCTGTACGCCGTCACCCCGGAGCCCGCCGGCGCCGGCTCGCACGCCCGCATCGAGACGGCCTTCCGCCGGATGCTCGCCGACGCCCGCTGGACCGGCACCGGCACCCCGCCCGACACCGCCCCGCCCGACGACCGGGTGGCCGTCGCCGTGGCCCACGGCACCACCGCCCGCGAACTCGCCCTGTGCGCACTGGAGGAGGTCGTCCTGCTCACCGCCGGAGCCGCGCGCGGGACGCGGTCCGGGACCGGCGTCGATCCGCGCGTCCAGCGCGCCCAGGAGCTGATCGCCGCCGACCCCGGCGCCCCGCACACCGTCCGGTCGCTCGCCGCCGAGGTCTCGCTCTCCCCGTCCCGGTTCGCCCACCTCTTCACCCGGCAGTTCGGCCGCTCACCGATGCGCGCGCTCCGCGAGGCGCGGTTGCAGCACGCCGCCCGACTGCTGGAGAGCACCGACCTGTCCGTGGAACGCGTCGCGGCCGCCTCCGGTTTCGCCAGTCCCTTCCACTTCAACCGCGTCTTCCGCGACCGCTACGGCACTCCACCGGGTGCCTACCGGGCGGGCGTCCCAATGGTTGGGACGTGACGTCACGGGCCGCCGATACGTGCTGTGTAGTGGACGTTCAATGGTTGTCCGGATCTCTTCACGGAGTTGACCGGATCTCGTTTCCCATTGCCGAATCCCGAGAACCGCAAAGCGCGGGACGCCGGTGTTGACAAGACGTCTATCTGTGCCGGGCCAACGGGAGGCGTAAAAGCGCGACATCACTTGTTGGGCGTCCCTGACCTGTGCAAAGGTGTGCCTTGTCAGCGCACGGACAATGCAAATTCCCCCTGTGCGCACGTGACCCCCGCCGTACGCCCTTCACGCTTCAAAAGAGCTGTCCCAGGCGGACGAACCCATTGGTATGGACTTATGCAACGCAGCATGCCCTCGGGAGGAAATGCCGCCGTGAAAGACGCAGGACTGTCGAATTCCCCGTCTCCGGTTCGCCCGTACGACGTCACGGACGAGCAACTGAGCGCCGAGCTCAAGAAGTGGAGCGGCACGACACCGGCCCTGCAACCCGTCGGTGAACTCCTCGACCGGCACTGGGAAGCCGCCTTCGCCTACGCGCGGCTGTGCACCGACGGTCCCCGCCCCGCGGGCATGCTCACCACGGCGGCGTTCACCCGCCTCTTCGGCGAGTCCCTGCGCCAGATGGGGCCGACCGCCGCCTGGCGGCCCCATCTGCTCGTCACCGTCCGCCGGATCGCGGCCGAGTGGGACGCCGACGGCCGGCGGGAGATGCTCCACCCCGAGCTGAGAACCGAGGCGGGCGGCGACCGCGCCGCGGCCCGGCTGCTGCCCCCCGCCGAGCGGCGCCTGCTGTCCGGTGCCTTCCAGCGCCTGCCGCAGTCCGCCCGCTGCCTGCTGTGGCACACCGAGGTCGAGGCCGAGCCGATCTCCGTCCCCTCGGGCCTCCTCGGCCTGGACGAGGAGGACGCCCGCGTCGAACTCCGCCGGGCCCGCGAGCGGCTGCGCGAGGAGTGCCTCCAGGTCCACCGCGAACTCGCCCCCGAGCAGGAGTGCCGGCACTATCTGCGCCTGCTCGACGTGACCTACCGGCGCGGCGGTGTCGACATCGACCCCGATCTGCGCGCGCACCTGGAGCGGTGCAGGCACTGCATGCACACCGCGGACCAACTGCACCAGTTCAACGGGCAGCTCGGACTCGCCCTCGCGGAGGCCGTGCTCGGCTGGGCTGCCGCCGCCTACGTCCAGTCGCGGCTGACCGTCGACGACCCGGGAGCGGCGCGGGAGGCCCGGCGGCACGCTCCGGCGAGGCCGTTCGCGGCCGAGGACTTCGCGGCTCCGACGCCCTTCGCCGAACCTGGCCGGGACGCCGCGGCAGCCGGCCCCGCTCCCGTCGGCCCGGCGGCCACCACTGCCGGTCCCGGCCCCCGCACCCGCTCGGCGTCCCGCCGCTCGGCCCACAAGGCCGCCCGCCGCGCCTCCCGCCGCAACCTCGCCCTCGCCGTCCTGACGGTGAGCGGGCTCGTCGTCCTTCCCCTGGTCATGTGGTCCTCGTTCCGCTCCGACGACAACGGCCCCGCCGACGCCGCCCCCTCCGAGGCGCCCGGCTCCGACGCGGCCTCCCCGACCAGCGACCCGTCGAAGGCCGGGGCGAGCGCGACACGCCAGGGAGAACTGCGCGGCCGTCTGCACAACGTCGAGTCCGGGCTGTGCGTCGATGTCGTCGGCGGGAAGCTCGCCCGGGGCGCCGAGACCGCACTCGCCGACTGCTCCGGGGCCGAGGGCCAGCAGTGGACGTACGAGACCGACGGACTGCTGCGCAGCGGCTCCGACCCGGACCTGTGCCTCGACTCCCGCCTCGGGTTCTCGGTACGGCTCGCGACCTGCACGGGGGCGAGCGCGCCCGACGCCAAGGACATCCGCTACGACTTCACCCTCCAGGGCACCCTCGTACCGCGCTGGAACCAGGACCTCGCCCTGACCCCCGCCGCCACCGACGGGTCCGGCGCGTTGGTTTTGAAGAACCGCGAGAACGGCCCGGCCCAGCGCTGGGTGTTCGACACCTCGACTGCCGACCCCCAGATGGCGGCGGTCAACTGGGACGAGGACAGCAGCCCCGTGCCCACTCCGAAGTCCGCCCCCGCGCCCTCCAGGACGCCGGCGCCGACCCCGAAGACGACCGCCGCACCGACGGCCACGCCGACCCAGTCGAGCAGCCCGTCCCCGGGCGACGACTGCTCCACCGACCCGTACTACTGCGCCTGGGACGACCGCAGCGGCGGCGGATACGGCGGCCACGGCGGCGGATACGGGTACGGCGGTGGTTACGGGTACGGAGGCGGTTACGGGGGCGGGCGCTGACCCCGCTCAGGTTCCGACGAGCTGGAGCGATCCCCACAGAGCAGCCACCGACGCGGCCAGCGCGGTCGGCACGGTCAGCAGGCCGAGCCGGGTGAACTCGCCGAGGCCCACCTCGTGGTCGTCGCGGTGCAGGATGCGCCGCCACAGCAGCGTGGCCAGGGACCCGGCGTAGGTGAGGTTCGGGCCGATGTTCACCCCGAGCAGCACTGCGAGGACCGCGCCCGGCCCGGCCGCGGCGGTGAGCGGCAGCAGGACCAGGACCGCGGGCAGATTGTTGATCAGGTTCGCCAGTACGGCGGCCAGCGCGGCGATCCCCAGCAGCGCGAGGAGTCCCGTCCCGTCGGGCAGGACATGGCGCAGGGCGTCCGCGAGGCCGTTGTCGACGACCGCGCGCACCACGATGCCGAGGGCGAGCACGAAGGCCAGGAAGGCGGGCGCCGCCGCCCGCAGCACCGACACCGGGCCGGCCT
Organism: Streptomyces sp. NPDC091972; assembly: GCF_044756385.1. Classification (NCBI taxonomy): domain Bacteria; kingdom Bacillati; phylum Actinomycetota; class Actinomycetes; order Kitasatosporales; family Streptomycetaceae; genus Streptomyces; species Streptomyces sp. NPDC091972. Next base: position 702,886 of record NZ_JBIVSV010000001.1, read on the forward strand.
TCCTCCGGACGAGCGCACGGCCCGCGAGCACCAGGGCCCCCGCGCACGCGACCCAGGCGGGATCGACGCCGAAGGCGGAGGCCACCACGAACCCGGCCAGCGTGCAGCCGACGGTGACCAGCGCGAACAGCGGCAGCCTGGGCTCCTCGGACGGCTCGGGAGAGTGGTCGACGACGGTGAGGTCGGTCTCGAAGAACCGCCGGAACACCGCGTACTCGACGGCGATCGCCGCCAGCCAGGGCAGCGTCATCAGCAGCGCGAACCGGGTGAAGCTCACCCCGCTCGCCTCGAAGGCCAGCAGATTCGTGAGGTTCGACACCGGCAGCAGCAGCGAGGCCGTGTTCGACAGGTGCGCGCACGCGTACACGTGCGGCTTCGCACGGGCCCCCATCCGGGAGGCCGTGACCAGCACCACCGGTGTCAGGAGCACCACGGTGGCGTCCAGACTGAGCACCGCGGTGATCGCCGACGCCAGCCCGAACACCCCGGTCAGCAGCCGCCCGGGCGAGCCCGCCGACCGCCGGGCCAGCCAGGCCCCGCAGGCGTGGAACAGCCCCTCGACGTCACAGAAGTGGGCGAGGACCAGGACCGCGGCCAGGAAGCCGACCACCGGCCCCAGCCGCTCGGCCTCCGCCCACGCGTGCTCCGGGGTGATCGCCCCGGTCAGGACCACGAGCCCCGCCGCGGGGACCGCGACCACGGCCTCCGGCAGGCCCCGGGGACGCAGGACCGCCCACACGAGTACGGCTACGAGAAGAGCGACGGACAGGGTTTCGGCGAGCGGGGTGTTCAGGGCGGTTCCTTCGAAGGGCGGACATACCGTGCCCGGACATGAAACCAGGCCCGGGTAAGAACCCTCCAAACGTCCCCGACCTGGGCCGTCAGGCGCCGGTGCCCGGGCTGAAGGGGATGAGCCGGACCGACGCCTCGTCGCCGGACACCGGGACCTCGCCGCCCTTCCAGGCCACCTTCAGCGGGTCCTCCTCGTCCGGCGGGGTCACCAGCAGGGCGGCGGGGGTGGCCGTGCGCGCCCCGCTGACCTCGGGGTTCGCGAAGGACAGTCCGGCCCAGGCGCTCTGCCCCGGCGCCAGTCGCACGGTCTGCGGACCGGTCGCGGAGCGCTCGGGGTCCGGGCCGAGCTGCCTGCCGGACGCGTCGACGAAGGCGGTGCCCGGATAGCCGTACAGGGTGCAGGTGCGGCTCGACCTGTTCGTCAGCACGACCGGGAAGTTCTCCTGCCCGGCGCCGGGGTTGTTGCGGCCGACGGACGCGCTGAGCTCGGAGGTGTGGCAGCGGGTCGCGCCGGCCGGGGACGGTGTCGAGGACGGGGTCAGGGAGTTGCTCACCGCGTCGGTGGGGACGCCGCTCGGGTCCTGCGAGGCGGACGGCGCCGTGGTACCGGTCGCGGGTGCCGCCGTGCCCGACTCCGTACCGGAGCCGTCCGCCGTGCCGTCGCCGCTGCCGCAGCCCGCCAGCACGCCGAGCACCGCGACCGACGCCGCGAGCAGTGCCGACCGCCGCACACCCAGGGACCTGTTCGTCATGTCTCCACACTCCCGGAGATTGCGCGCACGCGCCCGTACGGCGCCTTGTGCCCCGTCACCGAGGTCCCGATGCGGCACGGACCGGAAAAGTTCGCTCACCGTGCCGCTCATCGTGCCACCGTCGTGCCGAACGCGCCGGCACCCGTAGGTCCGGCCCGGGCCGCGCGGGTGGCGGCTCACTCCAGGTCGAGGAGCCCGATCTCCGCCCAGATCGTCTTGCCGTCGGCCGTGTGGCGGCTGCCCCAGCGCTGGGTGAGCTGAGCGACCAGGAGCAGTCCCCGGCCGCCCTCGTCCCACGTCTTGGCGCGCCGCAGATGGGGCGCGGTGTGGTTGGTGTCGGAGACCTCGCAGATCAGCGTGGCAGCGTCATGGATGAGACGCAGCCGGATGGGACGGGCGCCGTACCGGATCGCGTTGGTCACCAGCTCGCTCGTCACCAGCTCGGCCGTGAACGAGGCCTCGCTCAGGTCCCAGCGGGCGAGCTGCTCCACGACCTGCTTGCGGACGGGCGCCACCAGCGACGGGTCGGCGGGGATGTCCCAGGTCGCCACCTGGGAGGCGGGCAGCCCCAGAGTGCGCGCCAGCAGCAGGGCCACGTCGTCGGTGGAACCGCCGGCCGGGAGCAGTGCGTGCAGCACCCGGTCGCAGCTCTCCTCCAGGGAGTCGGAGGGCACGGCCAGGGTCTCGCACAGCAGCGCGCGGCCGGCGTCCGCGTCCCGCTCCCGGGACTCGATCAGCCCGTCCGTGAACAGGGACAACACGGTCCCCTCCGGCAGCGCCAGCTCGGCGGACTCGAACGGCAGCCCGCCCAGGCCCAGCGGCGGCCCCGCGGGCAGGTCCACCAGGCGCGCCTCGCCGCCCGGCGTCAGCATCACGGGTGCGGGGTGCCCGGCCCGGGCCAGCGTGCAGCGCCGCGACACCGGGTCGTACACCGCGTACAGACAGGTCGCCCCGACCTCGCCGGGGCTGCCCTCGCCACCGGCCTCCGCGGACAGCCGTACGACGAGGTCGTCGAGGTGGGTGAGGAGCTCGTCCGGGGCCAGGTCGATGTCGGCGAGGGTACGCACGGCGGTGCGCAGCCGTCCCATCGTCGCCGAGGCCTGGATGCCGTGTCCGACCACGTCCCCGACGACCATCGCGACCCGCATCCCCGACAGCGGGATCACGTCGAACCAGTCGCCGCCCACCCCGGCGCGCGCGGCCGGGAGATAGCGGGAGGCCGCCTCCACGGCGGCCGTGCGCGGCAGAGAGCGGGGCAGCAGACTGCGCTGGAGGGCGAGCGCGGTCTCGCGCTCGCGGGAGAAGCGGCGGGCGTTGTCGATACACACCCCGGCCCGCGCGGTGATCTCCTCGGCCAGCAGCACGTCGTCCGGGGTGAAGGGGTCGGGACGCCGGTAGCGGGTGAGGACCGCGACCCCGAGGGTCTGGCCGCGGGCCTGGATCGGCACGGACATCGTGGAGTGGATGCCGTACTCCTTCACCCGCTCGCCGCGGGTGGTGTTCCAGGTGAGCCACCGGTCGAGGCGTCCGGAGGCCACGGTGGCGACGATGGTGCGGCCCGCCGTCAGCGAGTCGGCCTGCGGTGAGGTGTCGGGGTACACCTCGGTGTGCCCCGGCTTGACCACCGCCAGCGGATTGCCGGGGTCCACCGACTGGTGGGCGGCGCGGCGCAGCTCGACCGGTGCGGTGAGCGGCGCCGGGGCCTCGCCCTCCTCGCGCGCGTCCAGCAGGTCGACGCTGACGAAGTCGGCGAGTGCCGGGACGCAGACGTCCGCCAGCTCCTGGGCCGTGCGGGTGACGTCGAGGGTGGTGCCGATGCGCACACTCGCCTCGTTGACGAGCTGGAGCCGCTCGCGGGCGAGGAAGTTGTCGGTGAAGTCGTGGGCGGCCAGGCACACGCCCCGCACCCGGCCCGCCGGGTCCGTGACCGGCGCCATCCGGGCCAGCCAGGCGTGCGCGCGGTCCTCGCCGCCCGTGCGCATGTACGTCTGCACGTCCTGGGGCCGGCCCGTGGTGAGCACGTGCAGCAGGTGCTCCTCCAACTCCTCGCTCTGCGGCTTCCCGCCGATCTCGGACAGCCTGAGCCCCTGGATGCGCTTCTCGGGCAGTCCGATCACGTCGGCCATGGCGTCGTTGACCCGGCGCAGCCGCAGGTGCTCGTCGTACACGGCGACGGCACAGGGCGACTGGGTCAGCACGGCCGTGCCCAGCGGGTCGTCGGGGGAGCGGGGGCCGCCGGGCTCCAGGGGGGTGACCACGAGCCAGTGCCCGGGCCCGCCGTCCGACGAGTTCTGGTGGTGGGCGAGCAGCCACACCGAGACCGCGGTGCCGTCGCGGTGGCACAGCGTGAGGGTGCCGTCCCAGCGGGCGCCCACGGGCCCGTCGGGCCCTTCCTCGCCCCCGCTGACCAGGAGGTTCACCGCCGGTCTGCCCACGACTTCGGCGGGTGACCAGCCCAGCAGCCGCTGCGCGCCGGCGTTCCAGGCGACCAGCGTGCCGTCCTCACCGACGACGGCTCGAGCCGTCGCCGCGTCGTCGAACGGGTACACGAGGGTCATCGTCGCCACTCCATTGCGCGCACTCTCAGTGAACAAACAGGTCACTTGGGTTCCAGCCTAGTGCGTCGCGCTCGGTCACGAACGGCGAACCCCTGTGCACGCCCCACCCGTGACCGGACCGCCGTCAAGGGGGAAATCCGGCCGGGTCGGCGGGCGGGGGAGGAGCAGCCGACCGCACCCTCGACCGCCCTGACCGGCTCACAGCTGCACCAGCCCGCACGGCAGCGCGGGCACGTTCCATCCGTCATGGCAAGTGCCCCGCCTGCCAGGCGAGTTGACCGTGGTTGCGAGGACGACCGGCAGGGCGGTCGCCACCGACGTGCTCCGCACGGCCGGTAGGCCCCTCGCGCTCCCTCTCGCCGCCGACCGGAAGTCCCGCGCCGCGGACGGCCGTTCGCCGGTCCTCGTCACCGCCGACGTCGTCGACGCCTGTGAAACGGTCGTGCTCGACGCGAGCATCACCCGGACCGGCCCGCACCGCCTCGCACGGCAAAATCCTCACGATCGTCCGGTTCGGCGCCGAACGGATCGTGAGGGTGACGGCGAGCGCGGAGGGGAAGCGGGCGGAGGCGGCGAAGGCGCATCACCCCGTCCCGCTCGGCGGCTCTCACCGAGCCGGCCGACCTCACCCCCGGCCTTCCGCCCCTTGCGAACCGCCCTGCGGGGGACGCCAGTTACTTCGGCGGAACCGGACACGTCTCCCGCCGCCATGCTCGACGGTGACCCCGCCACCGACTGGTCCGACGACTTCAGCGAGGCCGCCGTCGCCCTGCCGCCCGCCTTCGGCGGCACGCGGCCCAGGTCTGGGTCCTCGTGGACCGCGGGCGGCCCTGGACCCTCGTCCGGGCGGCGATCTCCTTCACCCTGAGCGCGTCCCCCAGCCTGCCCCGGATACGCGCTGGTCGGCGTGAGCCGGGGCGGAGAGCCGCGGACGGCGTCGAAGGTTCTCACCGTCGGCACACTCGAGACGGCACCCCGTGGCGACGGTCTCCTCCTGCGTGACCTGGGGAGCGGTGCGCGTCGCCGAGCCGGACGTTCCGGCGAGCAGACCGCTTCGCCGGCGGTCCCGGCGGCAACCCGTCCCGTCCGGACCGTTGACGGGGTGTCATGCCTGCAACAAACATGGCCTGCGACCGTTGGGAGCGCTCCCATTCCGAGCGCCGCCCGTATCTCCTCCGAGGAGCCCGGACGTGAACAGACGCAGAACCGCCCTGTTGTCCCTGACCGCGCTGCTGGGTGCGGCACTAGTGGCCTCGCCCGTCTCCCCGGCCGCCGCCGACGAGGTCGAGCAGCTCAAGAACGGCACCTTCGACACCGCCGTGGAACCCTGGTGGGCGAGCAGCAACGTCACCGCGGCCGTGTCCGACGGACAGCTCTGCGCGGACGTGCCGGGTGGCACCGCCAACCGCTGGGACGCCGCCGTCGGCCAGAACGACGTCACCCTGGTGAAGGGGGAGTCGTACAAGTTCTCCTTCACGGCGAAGGGTTCGCCCGAAGGGCATGTCGTGCGGGCGATCGTGGGGCTGCAAGTGGCGCCCTATGACACTTATTTCGAGGTGAGCCCGCAGCTCAGCGTGTCCGGGAACTCCTACTCGTACACGTTCACCTCGCCCGTCGACACCGCCCAGGGACAGGTCGGCTTCCAGCTCGGCGGCAGCGCCGACCCGTTCCGGTTCTGCATGGACGACGCCTCCCTGCTGGGCGGGGTCCCGCCCGAGGTGTACGAGCCCGACACCGGGCCGCGCGTGCGCGTCAACCAGGTCGCCTACCTGCCCGCCGGACCCAAGAACGCCACCCTGGTCACCGACGCCACCGCGCAACTGCCCTGGCAGCTCAAGAACGCCTCCGGCGCTGTCGTCGCCCACGGCACGACCGTGCCCCGGGGTGTCGACGCCTCCTCCGGGCAGAACGTCCACTCCATCGACTTCAGCGCCTACAAGAAGCGCGGCACGGGCCTCACGCTGGTCGCGGACGGCGAGACCAGCCGCCCCTTCGACATCGGCACGGGCGCCTACGAGCAGCTCCGCCTCGACGCGGCGAAGTACTACTACACCCAGCGCAGCGGCATCGCCATCCGCGACGACCTGCGCCCCGGCTACGGCCGCGCCGCCGGTCACGTGAACGTGGCCCCCAACCAGGGCGACAAGGACGTGCCCTGCCAGCCGGGCGTGTGCGACTACACCCTCGACGTCACCGGCGGCTGGTACGACGCCGGCGACCACGGCAAGTACGTCGTCAACGGCGGCATCTCCACCTGGGAGGTGCTCAGCACCTACGAACGCGAGCTGCTGGCCCGCACCGGGCAGCCCGCGAAGCTCGGCGACGGCACCCTCGCCATCCCCGAGAGCGGCAACAAGGTCCCGGACATCCTCGACGAGGCCCGCTGGGAGCTGGAGTTCCTGCTGAAGATGCAGGTGCCGGACGGCAGGCCGCTGGCCGGGATGGCCCACCACAAGATCCACGACGAGCAGTGGACCGGTCTGCCGCTGCTGCCGAGCGACGACCCGCAGAAGCGTGAACTGCACCCGGTGTCCACCGCGGCCACCCTCAACCTCGCCGCGACGGCCGCGCAGGCCGCCCGCCTGTACAAGCCGTACGACAAGGCGTTCGCGGCGAAGGCCCTGGCGGCCGCCCGCAAGGCCTGGACCGCAGCCCTGGCCCACCCCGACCTGTACGCCTCGGAGAGCGACGGCACCGGCGGCGGCAGCTACGCCGACAACAACGTGACCGACGAGTTCTACTGGGCGGCCGCCGAGCTGTACCTGACCACGGGCGAGAAGTCCTTCCAGGAGCACGTGCTCGCCTCACCGGTGCACACCGCCGACATCTTCAGCCCCGTCGGCTACGACTGGGCCCGCACGGCCGCGGCGGCCCGGCTGGACCTGGCGACCGTGCCCAGCAAGCTGCCCGGCCGCGACAAGGTCCGCCAGTCCGTCGTCAAGGGCGCCGACCGCTACCTGGCCACCCTGAAGGCCCACCCCTACGGCATGCCGTACGCCCCCGAGGGCAACCTCTACGACTGGGGCTCCAACCACCAGATCCTGCACAACGGCATCGTCATCGCGACCGCCTACGACATCACCGGCGCCTCCAAGTACCGGGACGGCGCGCTCCAGGGCATCGACTACATCTTCGGCCGCAACGCCCTGAACATCTCGTACGTGACCGGCTACGGCGAGGTCAACTCCCACAACCAGCACGCCCGCTGGTACGCCCACCAGCTCGACCCGAACATGCCGAACCCGCCGAAGGGAACCCTCGCCGGCGGGCCCAACTCCTCCATCCAGGACCCCTACGCACAGAGCAAACTCCAGGGCTGTGTCGGTCAGTTCTGCTACATCGACGACATCCAGTCCTGGTCGACCAACGAGCACACCATCAACTGGAACTCCGCTCTGACCCGGATGGCGTCGTTCGTGGCGGATCAAGGCTGACCCTCGCGTGTTCCACCAGCTCACCGGGCCGTTCGTGCGCGGTGAGCGTGTGGAGCCGGGCCTGATCGAGCGGCTGGTGCACCTCGACGTACTCACCGTGCGGCAGCCGCTTGATCAGCCCGGTCTCCCGGCCGTGCAGCACCAGCTCGCGGTCCCGGAGCTGGAGGCCGAGGCAGATGCGCCGGGTGGCGACGAAGACGGCCACCGGGACCACGAACATCCCGATCCGAACGGCCCAGGTGACGGTGTTGATCGACAGGTGCAGCCGGGTGGCCACGATGTCGTTGCCGCCGCCCGCCAGCAGGATCAGGTACAGGCTGATCCAGGAGGTGCCGATCGCCGTGCGGACCGGCCTGTTGCGCGGGCGGTCCAGCAGGTGGTGCTCCCGCTTGTCCTTGGTGAACCGGGCCTCCAGGAACGGGTAGATCCCGATGAAGACCAGTAGCAGCGGGAAGACCACGACCGGGATGAGCACCCCCAGGATCAGCGTGTGGCCCCCTACGGTGATCTCCCAGCCCGGCATCACCCGCACCAGGCCCTCCGCGAAGCCCAGGTACCAGTCCGGCTGCGCGCCGGTGGAGACCTGGTCGGCGCGGTAGGGACCGTACGACCAGACCGGGTTGATCGAGGCCACGGCCGCGATCAGGGTGAGTGTCCCGAACACCAGGAAGAAGAACCCGCCCGCCTTCGCCAGGTACACCGGGAAGAACGGCGTGCCGACCACGTTGCGTTCGGTCTTGCCGGGGCCCGCGAACTGGGTGTGCTTGTGGTAGACGACCAGGATCAGGTGGGCCACCACCAGGGCCGCCATGATGCCGGGGATCACCAGGATGTGCAGCGAGTAGAAGCGGGCCACGATGTCGTGGCCGGGGAACTCGCCGCCGAACAGGAACATCGCGAGGTAGGTGCCGACGATCGGCACCGACAGGGTGGCGCCGTAGACGAACCTGAGGCCCGTGCCGGACAGCAGGTCGTCCGGCAGGGAGTAGCCGAACAGGCCCTCGAACAGGCCGAGGAACAGCAGCGACCAGCCGAACAGCCAGTTGACCTCGCGCGGCTTGCGGAACGAGCCGGTGAAGAAGTGCCGCATCATGTGCGTGAGCATCCCGGCCACGAAGATCAGCGCCGACCAGTGGTGCAGCTGCCGGATCAGCAGTCCGCCGCGCACGTCGAAGCTGATGTCGAGCGTGGAGGCGTACGCCTCCGACATGCGCACGCCGTTCAGGGGCGTGTAACTGCCGTGGTACGTCACCTCGTTCATCGACGGGTGGAAGAACAGGGTCAGCCACACCCCGGTCAGGATCAGCACGACGAAGCTGTACAGGCAGATCTCGCCGAGCAGGAAGGACCAGTGGTCAGGGAAGACCTTGCGCAGGTACTTAGCGCCCAGTGTGCGGGTGCCCAGCCGTCCGTCGAGCCAGCCCGAGAGCCGCTCGCCCCTGCCCGCCGGGAGTTCCGTGCGCGTCACGCCTCCTCCTTCTGCACATGCGAGAGCTTGTCGGGGTTGGTGACGACGAAGAGGCCGCGGACCCGGTCGCCCTCCGGGGTGAGGTCCAGGACGATCACCGCGTACGGCGCGTCGTCCCGGAACAGCACGGCCGCGTCGTCGCCGTTGACCCTGCGGTGGCGCAGCTCCAGGGCGGATCCCAGGCCCCCGCCCCGCTTCGCGTAACCGGTGAGCAGCCGAACGGCCTTGTCGCGGCCGTGCACCGGGCGCAGCGCCGTCGGCCTGCGCTTGCCGCCGCCGTCCGTCCACACCGTCACGTCCGGCGCGAGGATCTCCATCAACTCCGCGATGTCCCCGCCGACGGCGGCCTTCACGAAACGTTCCGTCGCCTCCCGGCGGACCCGGGGGTGCGCCTCGTACAGCGGCCGGCGGGCGAGCACATGGGCCCGGGCGCGGTGCGCCACCTGCCGTACGGCGGCCGGGGTGCGGTCGAGGATCTCCGCGATCTCGGTGTGGGCGTAGCCGAACACCTCGTGCAGCACGAACACCGCGCGTTCCAGCGGGGACAGCGACTCCAGGACCACCAGCATCGCCAGCGACACGGACTCGGTGCGCAGCGCGGGGTCGTCGGCGCCGTCCTCGTCGGCGACCAGCGGCTCGGGCAGCCACGGGCCGACGTAGGTCTCCCGGCGGCGGCTGATCACGGCCCGCCGCTGGAGCGTGTGGTTGACGGCGATCCGGACCAGGTAGGCGCGGGGGTTGTCGACCCCGTCCGCACCCCGGCGCGACCACGACAGCCAGGTGTCCTGGAGCACGTCCTCGGTGTCGGCGACGCTGCCCAGCATGTTGTAGACGACGCCGAACAACAGCTCCCGGTGCTCGACGAAGACACCGGTCGCCGCCTCGGCGTCGGGATCGCGGATCTCGGACATCTTGTGTGGCCTCCCAGTAGCGCGCTCACTACTGCGAGGCCCCGCGGCCGCGGAATGTGACATCCGCGGCTGGAATGTGACCCACGCCTCACCTAGGAGGCGTCGTGGAACACGATCCCCAGCGCGTGCCGCCGCCCGGAGCGCACTGTGCTCACCCCGTGCCGCATCGCCCCGGCGGACCATCCGCGCTTCGTGCGCACCGGCCGTTCGCGGGTCGTGAAGACCACGCCGTGACCCCGGGGGAGGACGGTCGCCGTGCCCCGGGACTGGGCGCGGGGACGCTGCTCGACCATCAGGAACTCGCCGCCGGTGTAGTCGTTGCCGTACTCGTCCAGACCCACCACCACCTGGAGGGGGAAGACCAGGTCGCCGAAGACGTCGCGGTGCAGGGCGTTCCAGTCGCCCGCCGTGTAGCGCAGCAGGATCTGGGCCGAGCGGTCCTGCCCGGCGGCGTGGCAGCGCTCCAGCCACTCGTCGAGGGAGTCCGGCCAGGGGGCGGGACGGCCGAGCCGGGCGGCCCAGTCACGGGCCACGGGCAGCAGGCGGGGGTAGAGCGCGGCGCGCAGCGCGGCGACCGGGGCGGGCAGGTCGTGGGTGAAGTAGCGGTACTCGCCCGAACCGAAACGGTGGCGTGCCATGTCGACGGTGGTGCGGAACAGCTCCGGTTTCCCGTACAGCGCCGTCAGCTCCCGGCACTCGGCCGGTGTCAGCAGCGGTGCCGTCGGCGCGCAGCCGTGCACGTCCAACTCGGCGGCGAGCGCGGCCCAGTCGGTCTCGGCGGCCCGGGCGGCGGCCAGGTCGGGGGTGACTGTCATGACGTTTCCTCCTCACCTCGAGTCTCGGACCCGGACCCCCGCGCGTCCGGCGGGAATCGGACGTCGTGCTCGGCCCCCTTCGGTACCGCTTGCTGACCGGTCTGACCTGCGACTATTTACGGCCGAGTACCCGCGCGGTACCGTGAAGGCATGCCAGCTCTCAACGTGGAGTTCAGCGATCGCGAGCTAGAGGACCTGCGGCAGATCGCCAAGGAGCGCGGTACGTCGATGAAGGCCCTCGTCCGGGAGGCCGCCGCGGCCGACATCGCCCGGCACCGGGCGCTCCAGGAGGGCGCGGAGGCGTTCCGGCGCTTCTTCTCCACCCACGCCGAAGAGTTCGCCGCCGCCTTCCCCGAGGACGAACCGGCCTCCAAGGGCGCGGGGCGGGTCGCCTGAGCGATGGCATCCGTGGTTCACATCGACGTGCCCTGGCTGCTCCAGCGGCACGAAGAGGTCCTGCCCGACCAGCCCACGATCAACGACTTCTCGGCCCTCGTCGCAGCCGTCGCCCGGCACCGCGTCGACCCGCCCCGCCTCGGCGTGGACTCCGACCCGGCCTGGCGCGCGGCGGCCCTCCTGCACACCCTGGCGCTGCTCAAGCCCTTACCGTCGGCCAACGCCCGCTTCGCCTGTGCCACCGCCGTGGCCTACATGTTCGTCAGCGGCGTCGGCATCGACCCGCCCTACGGGGCCCTCGTCGACCTGGCCCGCGACCTGATCTCCGGCAAGACCGACGTGTACGGCGCGGCCGACCGGCTGCGCTCCTGGCAGATCTGAGGACGCCGGTCGCGCCGCCGGTCCGGAGCCCGACCCGGGCGCCCGGCCGGACGCCGACCACCTCGCCCCCGGGGCCGCCGACCGAGGGCGGGAGGAACGGGGTCGGCGGCCGGGGTTTCGCGCGGGAGAGCCGCCGTCCCGCGCGGGGCCTTCGAGAAGGGCCGTCTCCAGTGGACTACCGGTCAACTCGCCGGGGGAGCGTGCGCGGCGCTCCGGCGCGTGCGCGGGTTTCACACGGGGCGCATGAAATGTCGAAAGCCGGTGCGAGGGCACGCAGTTGCGACTTCGTCTGACCATCTTTCAAAGTGCTGCGGATGTTGCCCGGGTGCCTTGTTGGCCGTGAGTGACCTGTGCAAGGGTGAACCACCTGTGTGGGGGGCAAGGCCGGGTCGCATTCGCCCCGTGGGGAACCGGGGCGAGGGGGCGCCGGCGCATTCGTGCTTCCCACCCTCGCGCCCGAAAGGGATGCCCTTCGGCACGCCTTTTCGGCAGGGGAACTTCAGTGCGTCCCATGTCTGTGGGAAGGAAACCCGCTCAGTGCCCACCCCCCACCCCCCGCTCCCTCCTTACCCGCCGCCCGGCGGCGCCTCCGGAGAATCCGACGAGGATCTCGCCGCTCGCCTCAGGGGCCGTCCCGACGGTGAGGCCGCCCGGGCCGTCGCCCTGCTCATGGCCCGCCACTGGAAGCCGGCCCAGGACTACGCCGTCATCTGCCTCGCCTCCTCGTCCGCGACCGCCTCCATGGTGGCCGCGGCCGCCTTTCACCAGGTCCTGGACCGGCTCGCGCTCGGCGAACCCGCTCTCGCGCTGCGTCCCAGAACCCTCGTGGCCGTGCGGGACACGGTCAGGCAGTGGACGGCCGAGGACCGGACCACCGGTGTGCTGCCGGACCTGATGAAACCGAACGGCGGCCGCGGAATGCGGGCCGCCAAGTCCATGACACCCGAAAACCGCAAGCTCGCCGAGCGGTCATTCCAGTCCCTTCCCGGACTCGCCCGCTGTCTGCTGTGGCACACCGAGGTGGAACGGGAGTCGACAACGGTGCCCGCCGCACTCCTCGGCATGGACACCGACACCGCGTCGGCCGCGCTCGAACAGGCGCGGGAGAAATTCCGTGAAGGGTGTGTACACGCCCATCGGGAACTCGCGCCGACGAAGGACTGCCGCTTCTACAACCGTCTCCTCGACGTTCCCATTCGCCGCGGCGGAGCCCTGCTGCCGGATGTCCAGCAGCATCTCGCCGAGTGCCGCTACTGCCGCTCCGCCGCGGAACAACTGAGCCATTTCGAAGGAGGGCTGGGGGTACTCATCGCCGAGGCGGTGCTGGGCTGGGGTGCCCGCCGCTATCTCGAACTGCGCGCCGGGCGTACGCCCCCGCCGGCGGCCCGTGGCCGGGGCGCCGGCCGGCACGGCGCGGGACGCCGCGGCATCCTCGCGCGCATCCCCGCTCCCGGCCGCCGCGCCCCCGGCGAGGGCGGGGGGCCGCGGTCCTCACGGACCCTGCTCACCGGCGTGGGCCTGACCTCCGCCGGCCTCCTCGCGGCCATGCTCGCCGCAGGCCTGTGGTCGCACGACGGCGGCGCCGACCCCGCCGCCTCCAACAGCGCCACCGGGAGGGGCACGACTCCGGGTGCCGGGACCCGTACGCCGGGCACCGCCCAACTGCCCACCGCCCCCGCGGTGACCCGGCTGCGCAACGCCGCCGCCGACCTCTGCCTCGACATCCGGGGCGTCGTGAAGGCGGGCGCGAGCACCGAACTCGCCGCCTGCTCCGGCGGGTTGACCCAAAGATGGTCGTACGGAGCGGACGGCCTGCTGCGCAGCGAGGCGGACCCCGAGCTGTGCCTGGACTCGCACAAGGACGCGGGCGTGGTCATCCTCGGCACGTGCGCCGACGAGAAGTCGAAGCGGGCCGACGACGTGCGCTACGACCTCACCGTGCAGGGCGAGTTGCTGCCCCGCTGGGACGAGCAGCTCGCTCTCGCGCCCACTGCCGGGAACCCCGGCGCCGATGTCGTCGTCAAGGTGCGCGACCGCTCCGACCAGCAGCGGTGGCTGGCCGACACGGCCACCGGGGCGAGTCCCGGTTCGCTGTCGGTGACCGGGAGCGAGGCGCCGCGGGCCCGGCCCGCGGACCTCAGGGACCGGGTCTAGCGACGGTCCCCTCGCGGGTTCGCGGGCCCGTGGCCGGCGGGGAGGCGTTCCCCGGTGGATGCCTCCCCCTCTGTGGGGGCCTCCCCGCAGGCGGGATCATCCGCCTCGGTGGGGGCCTCCTCTCAGGCCGGGTCCTCCACGAGGTCGTCGGGGCCGACCGTGGCCGGGCCCGCGTGGCCGGAGAGGGCGAGCGTGAGGTCCAGCTCCGCGAGCAGACAGCGGATCACATGCTCGACGCCCGCCTGTCCGTCGAGTCCGAGGCCGTAGACGTACGGGCGTCCGAGGAGCACCGCGCGGGCGCCGAGGGCGAGGGCCTTGAAGACGTCGTCGCCGGTGCGGACACCGCTGTCGAAGAGCACGGTCAGCCGGTCGCCGACCGCCTCCACCACCCGCGGCAGCGCGTCGGCCGCCGCGACCGACCCGGCGACCTGCCGGCCGCCGTGGTTGGACACGACGACCCCGTCCATCCCGGCGTCGGCCGCCCGGCGGGCGTCGTCCGGGTGCAGAACGCCCTTGAGGACGATCGGCCCGTCCCAGTTCTCCCGGAGCACCGCGAGGTCGGGCCAGGTCTTGCCGGGGTCCGCGAACATGCCGACGAAGTGCAGCACGGCGGCGTTCGGGTCCTCGTGCACCGGCTTGGCCAGGCCCGCCTGGAAGGCCGGGTCGGAGAAGTAGTTGGCGGTGCCGACGCCGTGCAGGAACGGCAGGTAGGCCTGGTCGAGGTCGCGGGGCCGCCAGGACAGCAGCGGGGTGTCCAGGGTGACGACCAGGGCCGTGAAACCGGCCGCCCTCGCCCGGTCCAGGAAACTCAGGGCCACCTGCGGGTCCTTGGGCCAGTAGAGCTGGAACCAGCGCTCGGCGTCCCCCATCGCCTCGGCGACCTGCTCCATCGGTGTGCTGGAGGCGGACGACAGGATGTAGGGCACGCCCTGTGCCGCCGCCGCCCGGGCCGCCGCCGACTCCGCGTCCGGGTGCATGATCGACAGGACGCCGACCGGTGCGAGCGCCAGCGGTGCGGGCAGCGGACGGCCCAGCACCTCGACGGACAGGTCGCGTTCGTGGACGTCCCGCAGCATGCGCGGGACGATCCGGCGCCGCTCCAGCGCGGCCCGGTTCGCCCGCGCCGTACTGCCGTCGCCCGCGCTGCCCGCCACGTAGCCCACCGGACCCGGGCCGAGGCGCTGCTCGGTGAGCTCCTCCAGCCGGGTCAGGTCGGTGGGCAGCCGGGGCACCGCACCCGACATCCCGTTCAGGTAGATCTCGTACTGGAAGTCCGCCCAGTGCCTGGCCATCGGTCCGAACCGCCTCTCCTCGTCGGGTCCGCCGACGATATCGGGGGGCGGGCGCCGGTCAGGAAGGGGTGGCCGTGCCCAGGCCGGCGAGGATCGCGGCCAGTTCGGCCGGCTCGGAGAACATCGGCCAGTGCCCGGTGTCCATCTCGACCAGCTCCCAGTGTCCGCTCTTCACCAACTCGGCCACGACGGGCGGCGGTTCCTCGTCGTCGAGGACGCACTTGACGTACGTCGCCGGGAGCTCGCCCAAGGGACGGGTGAGGACGGCGGGTTCGGTGAGCGTCGCCCCGGGGTGCGGGCACGAGCGGTCGACGATCCGGGCGATCTGCTCGTCCGTGAGCCCCTGGCCGGCGAAGTGTTCCGCGGGTGCCGGCGGCCAGAAACCGTCGTGTGCCGCCATGGCCTCGCGGATGTGGTCGCTCGGCCAGCCCGACAGGAACGACTCCCCGTCCACGGGCACCTCCGAGTCCACGAACACCACCCGCGCGAGCCGGTCGCCGATCCGCTCGGCCGCCTGCCCCACGGGCACGCCCGCGTAGCTGTGCCCGACGAGCACCACTTCGCGCAGGTCCAGGCGCTCGACCTCGTCGACGACGTCCCGCACATGGGTCTGCTGCCCCGCCGGGACGTGCCGCTTCTCCGCGAGACCCGACAGCGTCAGCGGACGGGGCCGGTGCCCGGCGGCGCGCAGCCCGGCCGCCACCTCGTCCCACGCCGACGCCCCGAGCCGCGCTCCCGCCACGAGTACGAAATCAGTCATGCCCGCAACGTAGCCGACGGCGCGGGCGACGCCCCCGGCCCGGTGACCGGCGGCACCGGCACCTCGACGGTGCGGGCCAGCCGCGCCCCCTCGGGCCCGTACACGGCCCGCGGTTCGGGGAAGGCCCGCAGCAGCGTCAGGAACAGCACCGCGGCCACCACCAGCGACAGCGGCAGGCTGATGTCGACGCCGTTCGCCAGATCGCCCAGCGGGCCGACGAACTGCCCCGGGATGTTGGTGAACAGCACGCCGAGCACCGCGGACACCCACCACGCGGTCATGCCCCGCCAGTTCCAGCCGTGTGCGAACCAGTAACGGCCGCCGCGCTGACGGCGGTTGAAGACCTGGAGGGCGTCCGGGTCGTACCAGCCGCGCCGGGTCCAGAAGCCCAGCATCATCACCACCATCCACGGTGTGGTGCAGGTGATGATCATCGTGGCGAAGGTGGAGATGGACTGCACGAGGTCGAGCCCGAACCGTCCGACGAAGATGAACACGGTCGACAACACGCCCACCAGCAGCGTCGCCCGCACCCGTGACAGACGCGGGAACACCGAGGAGAAGTCGAGGCCGGTGCCGTACAGGGCCGTCGTGCCCGTCGACATGCCGCCGATGAGGGCCAGCAGGCAGACCGGCAGGAAGTACCAGCCGGGGGAGATCGCGAGCAGCCCGCCGACGAAGTCCGGGGCGGCGGGATCGACGTAGTCGGGTGCCTTCGCCGCGATGATGCTCGCGGTGGCCAGGCCGAAGACGAACGGCACCAGGGTGGCGACCTGGGAGAGGAACGCGGCGCCCATCACCCGGCGGCGCGGCGTGCTCGCCGGGATGTAGCGCGACCAGTCGCCGAGGAACGCGCCGAACGACACCGGGTTCGACAGCACGATCAGGGCCGCGCCGATGAACGACGGCCAGAACAGGTCCTTGGTCGCCGCGTCGGCCGTGTCCGTGAAGACGCCCGCGTACGACGCGTCGAAGTCGCCCGCGAAGGCGATCGCGCCGAGCAGGAAGAGCACGGTCGCCGAGGCCACCGCGACCTTGTTGACGAACAGCATGAAGCGGAAGCCGTACACGCACACCGCGAGGACCAGACCCGCGAACAGCGCGTAGGCGACGGCGTACGTCAGATCGCCGCGGCTCAGGCCGAACAGCCGGTGCGCGCCGCCGACCAGGGCGTCGCCGGAGCTCCACACCGAGATGGAGAAGAACGCGATCGCCGTCAGCAGGGAGAGGAACGAGCCGACCACCCGGCCGTGCACACCGAGGTGGGCGGAGGAGGAGACGGCGTTGTTGGTGCCGTTGACCGGGCCGAACACCGCCATCGGGGACAGGATCAGCGCACCGGCGAGCACGCCGAGCACGGTGGCGGCCAGGCCCTGCCAGAAGGAGAGCCCGAAGAGGATCGGGAAGGCGCCGAGAACGCACGTGGAGAAGGTGTTGGCGCCGCCGAAGGCCAGGCGGAACAGGTCGAGCGGGCTCGCGGTGCGGTCGGCGTCGGGGATGCGCTCCACGCCGTGGGTCTCGACCTCGGTGAGGGACTGCTCGGCGGAGTCGGACTGCGGGGACAAGGGGGCTCCAGCGGGAAGAACGGCGGTGGAGCGCGGGGTGACGCGTCGGGGGAGGACGGCCCGTGTCCGCCACGGGGTGTGCGGCGCACGCGGATGCCGTCCTGCGGGGGTGTGCCGACGCTACGGCCCGCTCAAGTGTCCCGACCAGTGGACGTTTCATCCATCTTCCGGGTCCCCGGTGGAGGAATCGGCCACCTCCCCGGTGTCCGGCCCCCGCTCCCGCACCCGCTGGACGTGCTCCAGGGACTCCCGCAGCTCGGTGAGCCAGTCGTCGGTGTGCCGCTGGACCAGCCGGACGCACCAGGCGAGCGCGTCACTGCGGCTGCGGGCGACCCCGCCGGCGATCAGGGTGTCGAGGACCTGCCGCTCGGGCTGGCGCAGCCGGGTCATCACGGGCGCGGCCACGTGGGTGAACAGCGCGCGCTCGCCGGCGCACTCCACACCCCAGGACACCTTGCGGCGGAACCTGTGCTCGGCCTCGCGGGCGACGGCGACACGGTCCTCGCGGGTGCGCTCCCGGAACTCCTGGATGCGGCCCTGCACGGCCGCCTCCCGCTCGGCGGCCGAGACGTCCTCTGGGGTGCGGGGGCCGGGGATGCGTCCGATGACCGTGATCTCCTCGCGGTCGACGACCAGCTCGACCAGGGACTCGAAGAGGCCGTCGGGCAGCCGGCCGGTGAACCAGCCGCGCACTGTCTCTCGTTGTTCGTCGGTAATCATGTAATGACGATTACTCCGCCGTTCCATGAACGCAAGGGGTTGCGACGGTGTGCGCCGAGGGCTGAAGCGGAATGTTTCAGGCCTATTGCCGAGGCGGGGTAATCCGGCCATCCGGCCGGATCGGGCGATCAAGAACCGCCCTGTTGCGGGGCTCGACTGTTCGGATGATGTGACTTCACGCCACTGATTCAACACGCAAGGTTACTGAAAGCTGTGGGGTCGATGTGAAGTTGTGGCCAGGACTCGGCAGACTCGCGCTCGCCGCTCCGGCACCGACCGAGTCGGACGGCACACCCTCGAATCCAGCGGAAGGATGCACACAATGCGGAACACCGCGCGCTGGGCAGCGACCCTCGGCCTCACGGCCACCGCCGTCTGCGGCCCCCTGAGCGGGGCCGCCCTCGCCGAACCCGCCGCCGTCCCGTCGGGTCTCTACGCTCCGTCGGCCCTCGTGCTCACCCTCGGCCACGGCGAGAGCGCCGCCACCGCCACCCCGGAACGTGCCGTGACCCTCACCTGTGCCCCGACCCCCTCGGGCACCCACCCGGCGGCGAGCCCGGCCTGCGCCGAACTGCGCTCCGCCGGAGGGGACTTCGACGCGCTCGGGGCCGGTTCCGACGCCGTGTGCACCAGGGAGTACGCACCCGTGGTGGTCACCGTCGACGGTGTCTGGCGGGGCAAGCGCGTCTCCTACGAACGGACCTTCTCCAACGAGTGCGTGAAGAACTCCTACGGGACCGTCTTCGCGTTCTGATGGACCGGGGTCGCGTGGTGTCCGTGACCTGCCCGGGGGGCCCGCAGTTGGGGAGTGCCGCCCCTCTCACGGAACCGTGCGATCCCGCACCGAGGTCCGGCGGACGGAGTGGGGCCGTCCGCCGGGCCCTCGGGTCACCGCCTGTCCGGGGACTCCGGAAACGCGGATGTGCCCGGGAGTTCGAGGAGCGGGGTGAAGCGGCCCCACAGACCGGACGCGCGCAGGAGCCGGTGCAGACGCGGTCCGTCGGCGACCACGCGCAGCCGTCCGTCGCGTCGTCGGGCCCGGGACTCGGCGCGGCAGAGCACCCGCAGGCCCGAGCAGTCGAAGAACTCGACGCGCCGCAGGTCGACCAGGACGTCCGGCCGGCCGGACGCGGTCGCCGCGTCCAGGTGCTCCGCGAGGAAGCCCGCCGTCGCGAGGTCGATCTCGCCGACGGCCTCCACCACCGTGAAGCCGTCGCTCCTGCGGGTGCGGGCATACGGGTTCGCCGCGGGCGTTACGGGAACGCGGTCGTCGGACTCCGGTGTCATGGCCGCTCCACCAGGGCGAGGGAGCATTCGGTCCCGGTAGTTACCCCGCGGCGGTCCGGGCCATCCACGCACGGGGGCCCGCACCATCCGGTTCACTCGACTCGGTAAATTTGTACTGATTGCGTTGACTTTCCGCCTATGAACGGGTCCGTTCCCGGTGGCTGGTGTCGCACCACGGGTAGCGACGACTGCGCCGACAGGTGCACAGGGCCACCCGGAAGCGGTCGGAGGCGGCCGTGGAGCCGTCCTCCAGTTCCACTTCCACGGGGCCCTCCACGAGCAGGGGGCCACGGCGCTGGACCCGGATGCGGCACGGCTGGTCGGGGTCAGAGGGGGAGTTCGGCACGGACGACCACCAGCTCTTCCTTCTCGTCGGCCGCGGACAGCAGACCGCGCTGCCGCAGCCAGTCCTCACGCGTACGCAGCACCGGTCCGAACGCGATGCGGTGACGACGGGTCACGGCGGCCTTGAGGCCGGCCGCACGCAGATGACCCACCGTCCGTCCGGAGTCGCTCAGTTCGGAGTGCACGATCAGCAGAACCCCGCCGGGGCGCAGCAGGCCGGGCGCCTCCCGGCAGACCTGGTCCAGCACGTACCGGCCGTCGTGGCCCGCGTCCCAGGCCCGGGCCCTTCCGCGGGGCGGCCGGCCGCCCGTCGGCGCCGGCACGTACGGCGGATTGGTCAGGATGAGGTCGAACGACTCGTCCCGCACGGGATGGAAGAGGTTGCCGCGCCTGACCCGGACCGACGCGCCGGTCAGCCAGGCGTTCGCCCGGACCGTGCACACCGCCCGCCACGACACGTCGACCGCGGTCACCCGGCTGCCCCGGCGCGCCGCCTGAAGGGCGAGGGCACCGGTCCCGGTGCCCACGTCGAGGACCTCCGCGCCGGGCGGCAGCGGTTCTTCGGACAGGGCTCCGGCCAGCAGTTCGGTGTCCTCCTGCGGCTTGTACACGCCCGGAAGGACCAGTGGGGGATTCAGTGATCTCACGTCGCCCAAGTACCCCGACATTCAGGAAGTATGGTGAATTTCGGAAGCCAGGGGCGTGCGCAGGGACGAACGTCCGTCCGCCCAGTCCCGCAGCAGGCGGTCCGCGAGCCGGTCCTCGACGTGTCCGGTGACGTCGATGCCGAAGGCCACGTCGGCGGCGAGGTGCGGTTCCTCGGCCAGCAGGCCGCCGATGACCTCGTGGCGCACGACCTGCTCGTGGACGGCGTCGGCCTCGACGTGCTCGTCGTAGAAGTGCTCGGCGGCCGGTCCCGCGCCGGTGCGGCGCATCGCCTCGGCGAGCCGCCGGGAGCCGGGGGAGGAGGTGATCTCGACCGCCGCGAAATGGCCCACGAGAGCTCCGCGCAGGCTGCGGTGCAGGCCCAGCAGGGACATGAGGTTCACGGTGGCGAGCATCTCCGCGCAGGCCGCGTCCAGGTAGTGACCGTACGTCGTGTCCAGGCGCAGGTCCGTCATGAGGTTCGCGAAGAGCAGGGCGTGCACGCGGTCGGGTCGACCGCCGCCGAACTCGTCGAACTCCACCGCCGCCATGCCGGCCTTGGCCCGGCCCCACAGCCGCGGCAGCACCCACGCGTGCGGGTCGGCCTCCTTCAGGTGGTAGAGCGAGCGCTGGGCCGCGTACTCGCGCACGTGCCACAGTTCGCCCTCCTTGCTCAGGAAGTGGCTGACCCCGGTGCCGTCGACCGGCTCCACGAGGAGGTCGGCGACTGCGTCCTCGACGCTGTCGTGGACCGGGGTGTCCCGGCGCAGGGCGGACAGGAAGCGCTGTTCCAGCGCCGCCCTGGTGCGCAGCAGGTCCGGGTCCCACTCGTGGTCGCCGGAGACGCCCGCGAAGCCGCGGTAGTGCAGTTCGTAACAGAGGTAGAGGGCCAGCTGGAGGTCGTCGCCGTACGCGTCGGCCGCGTCGACGGTCTCCTGGCGCGGCAGCGGTCCGGCGCCGAGCAGGTACTCCTGGACTGCGGCGGAGAGCGGGCCCCGGGCCGGGGGTAGCTGTGGTTCTCGAGGGTCCTGAGGCATGGGCCCCGGGTACCCGGGCGGCGGCGGATCACCCCCGCCCGCCCGGGCCGGTGCGGGTCACTCGCCTGCGGATTCCTCCTGGGCGCGCTGGTTGGGGGTGGTCGCGTCCCCGGCCTCACCCCGGTGCGCGCGCTCCTCGTCGTTGTCCCGGACGCGCTTCTCGGCGTCCTCGAACTCGTGCAGGGCCCCCTCCAGGGCGGTGTCGGGCTTCTGCTTCTTCTCCGGCACGGTTGTCTCCTCGTTCGCTCGGTCAGGTGGTGGCGGCCGCGATGCGCAGGGGCACCGGCTCGGCGGGCACGGTGTCCTCCTCGTTGCGGCGGGCGATCTCGGCCCACCAGGAGGCACCGTCCTCGATGTGCCGCAGCAGGACTCCTTCGCGGATCGCCCAGGGGCAGATGGTGACGGTCCTGACCCCGGTCAGTTTCATGGCCGTGTGCCCCACCACGGCCCCGGCCAAGCTCTGCGCGGCGCGCGGAGCGGAGATGCCGGGCAGTTCGGCCCGCCGTGCGGCCGGGAGGGCGGCCAGGCACCCGATGGCCTCCCGCAGGTCGGCCCGGTGCATCCGGCGTTCCACGAACGGTCCGCGCCGCCCGGGCGGGGTGCCGCACAGCCGTCCCAACTGCTCGAAGGTGCGTGAGGTGGCGACCGCGGTGCGCGGGCCCTCCCAGCGGATCCGCGACGCCACGTCCCGCAGCTGGTGGCGCACCTTGCGGCGAAGGGCCCGCACCGCCTCCGGGGACGGCGGGTCCTGGCCCTCGAAGAACTCATGGGTCAGCCGGCCCGCGCCCAGCGGCAGCGAGGCCACGTAGTCCGGCAACCGGCCCCTGCCGAAGGCCACTTCGAGCGAACCGCCGCCGATGTCGAACAGCGCGAGCGGTCCCGCCCGCCAGCCCATCCAGCGTCGCGCCCCGAGAAAGGTGAGCTCCGCCTCCACCTCGCCCGGCAGGGTGTACAGCCCGATGCCGGTCCGGGTGCGGACGGTGCGCAGTACCTCCTGGCGGTTCGGGGCGGAGCGCACGACCGCGGTCGCGAAGGCCAGCGGTCCGGCCGCGCCCCACCGGGCGGCGGTCCGGCTCGCCCCTTCCACCGCTTCCACCAGCCGTTCCACGGCCTCCTCGGGGATCGGGTCGCCCGGTCGCACGTGCTCCGCGAGTCTCAGCCGCCACTTCGCGGTGTGCACCGGCAACGGCACCCCGCCCTCCGCGTCCGCCACCACCAGACGGACCGTGTTCGACCCCACATCAACCACGCTTATTCGCATGGCCATGTGGGTACCCACACAGGTCCCCTTCCAACGTCGGCCGTTCCGGCAGGGCGTCGCTCTCAGCCACCGCCCGGACACGCGCGGACAACACTCCCGTGCGTGACAAGCCGTCAGGGGGGCGGCCCGAGGACGGCGAGAAGGGCCGCCGTCTTCCTGCTGACGGCGGCCCCAGGGCCCGGCGGCTCTCGCGGCGGCTACATGTGGACGACCGGTGCAGCGTCCGCGTCCTGCTCCGGCACCCCGCGCCGGAAGAGCGCGAAGGCGATCAGCGCGCCGACGGCGAAGAGGCCCGCCGACCACCAGAAGGCGGTGGTGTAGCTCTCGATCGTCGCCTGCGCCTGGACCAGCCGGTTCGTCGCGTCCTTGCCGGCCAGGTAGTCGGTGGCGGCGCTCGCGGCCAGCGTGTTCAGCAGCGCCGTACCGATGGAACCGCCCACCTGCTGCATGGCGTTGACGGTGGCGGAGGCGACTCCCGCGTCCTCGGCCGCGACCCCGCCGGTGGCGAGCTGCATGGCGGGCGGCATGACCAGTCCGAGGCCGAAGCCGGTCACGATCAACTGCGGCAGGACGGCGGACAGGTAGCTGGAGCCGACGCCGATCCCGGTCAGCCAGGCCATGCCGGCGGCGGCGACCGCGAAGCCCACCGGGATGACCGTCTTCGGTCCGATGCGCGGGACCAGCGTCGTGGTGCTGACCTGGGCCGCGACCATCAGCGCGGCGACCATCGGGAGGAAGGCCGCACCGGTCCTCGTCGGGCTGAAGCCGAGGTTGAGCTGGAGGTAGTAGGTGAGGAAGAGGAAAACCCCGAACATGCCGCCGCCGGAGATCAGCACGGCGAGGAAGGAGGCCGCCCGGTTGCGGTCCAGCAGGATGCGCAGCGGCAGCAGCGGGTGCGCGGCACGGGTCTGCCACCAGGCGAAGGCGGTCAGCAGCAGTCCGCCCACGAGCAGGAAGCCCCAGGTCTCGGGGGAGCCCCAGTCGTGCGTCTCGGCGTTGGAGAAGCCGTAGACCAGGGAGAAGAGGCCGGCGGCGACCAGCAGGGTGCCGGGGACGTCGAGCTTGGAGTTGGCGGCGTCGCGGTGGTTGTGCAGCAGCAGCCAGCCGCCCGCGAAGGCGGCGACGGCGATGACGACGTTGACGTACAGGGTCCAGCGCCAGTCGAGCGCGTCGGTCAGGACGCCGCCGAGCAGCAGGCCGACCGCGCCACCGGCGCCGGCTATCGCGCCGTACACGCTGAACGCCCTGGCCCGCTCGCGGGCGTCGGTGAACGTCGTGTTCAGCAGGGAGAGCGCGGCCGGCGCGAGGAGCGCGCCGAAGGCGCCCTGGAGGGCACGGGCGGTGACCAGCATCTCGAAGTTGGTGGCGGCACCGCCGAGCGCGGAGACGGCCGCGAAGCCGACGACACCGACGAGGAAGGCCGTCTTGCGGCCGAAGAGGTCGGCGATCCGGCCGCCGAGCAGGAGGAGGGAGGCGAACGCCAGCGCGTAGGCCGTGACGATCCACTGCCGGTTGCCGTCGGAGAAGCCGAGGTCGGCCTGGGCCGAGGGGAGGGCGATGTTCACGATGGTGGCGTCGAGCACCACCATGAGCTGGGCGAGCGCGATGACGGCGAGGATCCACCACCGCTTGGCCGAGGCGTCGGCCGGTGCCTCGACGGCACCCTCCTGCCCGTTCTCGGTCAGGGTCTTGTGGGACATGGGGACAACTCCGG
Organism: Streptomyces sp. NPDC091972; assembly: GCF_044756385.1. NCBI lineage: Bacteria > Bacillati > Actinomycetota > Actinomycetes > Kitasatosporales > Streptomycetaceae > Streptomyces > Streptomyces sp. NPDC091972. The sequence goes on from NZ_JBIVSV010000001.1 coordinate 727,173, forward strand.
GGAAAGTCGGCTGAGCCCTACCGCCTCAGGAACGAAACGGTTTCGTACTCGACGAGAGTAGAGCATGCGGAGCGAAACGGCAACGTTTCGCTAGGGGCTCCGGATGTGTGCATTCCTTGACCGGCATATAACTGCTGAGGCATATTGGAACCATGTCCGACGCCTCGTTCTGGACCGCCCTCGCCGATCCCCACCGGCGGACCATCGTCGCGCTCCTCCTCGAGCGGGCCCGGCCCGTCGGGGAGATCGTGGAGGCGTGCGGACTGAGCCAGCCGAGCACGTCGAAGCACCTGAAAGTGCTCAGGGAAGCGGGCCTGGTCCGGGTGCGGCAGGACGCGCAACGGCGTGTCTACGCCCTGGACCCGGGACCGATCGCCGAGCTGGACGCCTGGCTGGCCCCCTACCGAAAACTCTGGAACACGAGCCTCGACGCCCTCGGCGACCGCCTGGACGAGACGGCGCCGGACACCCCCGAGGAACCCGTCCCGAAGGACTGATCCACCATGGCCGCAGACCTCACCGGCACCTATCTGACCCTGGACGACGGGCGCCCCGCCGTCCGCTTCAGCCGCACCTACGACCACCCGGTCGCCCGCGTCTGGCAGTTCGTGACCGACGCCGACGAACTCGCCCACTGGTTCCCGTCCCGCGCAGAGATCGAGCTGCGCCCCGGCGGCACCGTCAAGTTCAGCGGCGACCCGCACATGGAGGACTCCACGGGCCGGGTCGTCGCCGTCGACGAACCCCGGCACCTGTCCTTCGAGTGGGGCGGCGACGAACTGCGTTTCGACCTGGAGGCCCTGGACGAGAAGCGGACCCGCTTCACCCTCACCAACGTCCTGGGCGCCGCCGACACCGCCGCCCGCAACGGCGCCGGGTGGGAGGTGTGCCTCGCCGCTCTCGACGCCCGCGCCCGCGGCGAGAACGGCGACCGGCCGCGGTGGGAGGAGCTCTACCGGGCCTACATCGACGCGGGGCTGCCCGCGGGGGCGCCGGTCCCGGGCACGGACTGAGCCGTCACGCCATCTGGCGTCGCACCAGCTCGTGCAGCCGGCCGCCGGTGTCCGCGAGGAGCTGCGCGGGCGGGCCCTGCTGGGCGACCTTGCCGTTCTCCATCACGATCACGCGGTCGGCGTCCAAAACCGTGGACAGCCGGTGGGCGATGACGACACGGGTGGCGTTGAGGGCCTTGGTGGACTCGATGACCGTGCGCTGGGTGTCGTTGTCGAGGGCGCTGGTCGCCTCGTCGAAGAACAGGATGCGCGGCCGGCGGATCAACGCCTGGGCGATCATGAGCCGTTGGCGCTGGCCGCCGGAGATCGCCCCGCTGCCCGAGACGATGGTGTGCAGGCCCATCGGCATCCGCTGGATGTCCTCCGCGAGCCCCGCCATCGCGGCCGCCGCCATCGCCTCCTCCGGCGTGTAGGGCTCGGTGCCGCAGATGACGTCCAGGATGGAGCCGGTGAACGGCTGGGCGTGCTGGAGGACGACACCGCACTGCCGGCGCACCGCCGACTGGTCGAGGGCGGCCAGGTCCTGGCCGTCGTACAGGACGCTCCCGGAGACCGGGCGGTCGAAGCCGATCAGCAGCCTGAGCAGGGTGGACTTGCCGCAGCCGCTCGGGCCGACGATCGCCACGAACTCGCCCGGCCGGATCTCGAAGGACACGTCGTCCAGGACCAGGGGGCCGTCGTCGGAGTAGCGGAAGGAGAGCCTGCGGGCCTCCAGCGCCCCGGTGAGCGGCCCCGGCCGGGTGCTCGCGGTGCGCACCTCCGGCTGCGCCTCCAGGACCGGCTTGATCTCCTCGAACAGGGGCAGCGCGGCCACCGCGGAGACGAACGCGCCGGTGAGCTGGGTGACCGACGTCAGGAGCATCGTCACCGAGGTGTTGAAGGTGAGGAACTCCGCCGCCGACATCGAGCCCCGCGCCGGGCCCGCGAGCAGCATGAACATCAGCAGGGTGCACAGCGGGAGGTAGACCGAGCCCATCACCGAGGTGAGGTTCTTGATCCGGCCCACCTTCTGCTGGAGCTCACGGCTGCGGGCGAACTCCGAGGCCCACGCCGCGTACGCGTAGTTCTCCGCGGCCGCCACCCGCAGCTTGGGCAGACCGCGCAGGGTCTGGAAGGCCTGGTTGTTCAGCTTGTTGCCGAGCACCACGAGCCGTCGCTGCCAGCGCACCTGCCACAGCCCGAGCCCGAGGAATCCGGCTGCGATGACGACGAGCATGCCGATCGCCGCCATCGCCATCGGAACGCTGTACCAGAACAGCAGGCCCAGGTTCATCGCACCGACGGTCACGGACTGGGCGACCGTCGGACCGATGCCCGCCATCATCCGGCGGATCGAGGAGATCCCCATGGCCTGGCTGGCCAGTTCGCCGGTCGAGCGCTCGGTGAAGAACTTCGTGGGCAGCCTCAGCAGGCGGTCCCAGACGGCCGGTTGGAGGGTCGCCTCGATGCGGCCCTCCAGGCGGAGCATGGTGAGGTTCTGGAGCAGCATGAAGGCCGCCGTCACCACACCGCTGACCATCACGGCCAGACACACCTGCACGATCAGGCCGGTCTGCGCCCTCGGCACGAACTCGCCGAGCACCTTGCCGGTCGCGATGGGGACCAGCGCCCCGATCGCCACCGTCACCAGACCGCTGAGCAGCAGGTTCGTCACATCGCTTGCGGTGCCGCGCATGCTGAACCGCACCAGCCCGAGCGGACTGAGCTTCCGGTCGGGCAGGGGGCGGTAGAACATCACCGCGCGCGGCTCGAACTCCTCCGCGTTGTCCTTCTCGATCGGCGTCTCGCGTCCGGTCGCCGGATGCACGGCCACGTAGCCGCCGCGCCGCCACAGCAGCGCGACCGGCGCTCCCGACAGGGCCCGGTGACCCACCAGCGGCCCCACGTTGTCCCGCCACCAGCGGCCGTCGAGGCGCACCGACCTGATGCGGACGCGGGAGGCGAGCGCGATCCGCTCGACCGGGTCGAGACGGTCGCTCTCGGTGCCGCTGTGCGCGTTCTCGGCGAGCCGGATCCCGGCCGCGTCGGCGACCAGCCTGCACGCCGCGTAACTCGCGTCGGCGTCGGCGGCCGTCGCCCGCTGCTTCGACTTGCCGATCGACGCGAGCAGGGTCCGGTCCGCCTGGACGCGCACCGCCTCCCCGGCCTTGATACCGGCGGCCGTACGGGTCTCGTGGGTGCGCTCCACCTGCTCGATCCAGCGGTCCAGCGTGGTGAGCAGCCGGTACTGCTGGTCGACCATGGACTGCCAGACCGCCGGGTCCATCAGCAGGTCGGCGGCGGCCTCGGCGCCGTAGAGCGAGCCGTACTGCACACTGCCCGGCGGGACCTGCATCCAGAAGACGTCGTCGTCGGTCGGGGCGGCGGCCCGCTCGTCGGCCATCGGTGCCTGGAAGAGGATGGACAGGCTCCGTCCCACGCCGAGCGCGAGGGCGTACTCCAGCGGGCTCGTCGTCGGCGGCACGTACTGGGGGTTGCCGTACTCGTCGTACGACCACGTCTGGGTGGGCGCCGGCTCGTACAGCTCGCGCAGGCCGATGCGGTGGACGACGCAGTCCCGCAACGGCCGTGCCACCAACGTGTGGTGCGGGCCGGGCACCGGACCGAGCAGCAGCGCGCCCGGCTCCAGACGGCCCAGGTGGTGCCAGTGGCCCTGCAGTTCGGCGTCCACCGCGAACAGGTCCACCGCCCCGGACACGACCAGCCACAGCACCTGCGGCCCTTCAAGGTCGATGCGGCTGAATCCGGCGCAGTCGACACGCGTGCCCATCTGCCCGAGGGCGCCCAGAACGACGTCTCCTTCGTGTGCGGTAGTCATCTCACCGTTCCTTGACCAGGGCCGCGTACGCGCCGCCGCGCGCCACCAGCTCCTCGTGCCGCCCGCGCTCCACGATCGTGCCGTGCTGGAGTACGACGATCTCGTCGCTGTCGCGCACGGTGCTGAGCCGGTGCGCGATCACCACACAGGCGCAGCCCCGCCTGCGCAGGTTGTCCATGACGACCTGCTCGGTCTCCGCGTCCAGCGCGCTGGTCACCTCGTCCAGGACCAGGATGCTGGGCCGGCGTACCAACGCCCGGGCGATCTCCAGGCGTTGGCGCTGGCCGCCGGAGAAGTTGCGGCCGTCCTGCTCGACCCTGCTGTGGATGCCGCCGGGCCGGCGCATCACCACGTCGTACAGGGCCGCGTCCCGCAGTGCCTCCACCACGGCGTCGTCCGGGATGGACGGGTCCCACAGCGCCACGTTGTCGCGGACCGACCCCTCGAAGAGGAAGACGTCCTGGTCGACGAAGGACACCGAGGAGGCGAGCGCGCCGCGCGGGATGTCGTCGAGGCGCCGGCCGTCGATGCGGATCACGCCCTCCCACGGCGTGTACAGGCCCGAGATCAGCCGGGACACGGTCGACTTGCCGCTGCCGGAGCCGCCCACCAGCGCCACCTGCCGGCCCGGCCCGACGGTCAGGTCGAAGCCGGTGAGCAGCGGCTTGTCGAGCGGGTTGTAGCCGAAGGTGATGTTCTGGAGCTCGACGTGCCCGTGCAGGCGGCGCGTCGAGTCGCCCGCTCCGGGGCGGCCGTAGAGCGGGTCGGCCTTGAAGTTCTCCACGTCCTTCAGGCGGGCCACGTCGGCCGCGAAGTCCTGGATGCGCCCCGCCACGCCGTTGAGGCGGGTGATCGGCGCGGTGAAGCGGGTGACCAGGGCCTGGAAGGCGACCAGCAGACCGACCGAGATGCCGCCCTCGACGGCCCGCATGCCGCCGATCCACAGGATGAGCGCGCTGTTGAAGGTGGCCAGCATCGGCGCGACGACCCCGAGCCAGGCGCTCGGTATGCCGAGCTTCTGCTGCTCCTCCAGCGTGGTGGCGTGCTGTCCGGCCCATTTGCGGAAGTAGCCGTCCTCGCCGCCGGTCGCCTTCATCGTCTCGATCAACTGGAGACCCGTGTAGGCGGTGTTGGTGAGCCGGGCGCTGTCCGCGCGCAGCTTCGCGGTGCGGGTGGCGCGCAGCCGGATCACGACCCGCATGGCAACCACGTTCAGCAGGGCCACACCGATGCCGACATAGGTGAGCTGGGGGTCGTAGGTGTAGAGGAGGATCGCGTACAGGACGACGACCACCGCGTCGACGCCCGCCGCCGCGAGGTCGCGGGCCAGGGTCTCGGCCACCTGGTCGTTGGACTGGAGGCGCTGGACCAGGTCGGCCGGGCTGCGCTGCGAGAAGAACGTCACCGGCAGGCGCAGCAGGTGGCGCAGGAACCGGGCACTGGACAGGGTCGAGGAGATGATCCGGCCGTGCAGCAGGTTCGCCTGCTGGAGCCAGGTCAGGGCCAGGGTGAGCGCGACACAGGCCCCCATCGACGCGAACAGCACGCCCAGCAGCGAGGTCTGGCCGCCGATCAGGAACATGTCGATGTAGGTGCGGGAGAGCGCGGGGGTGGCCGCGCCGACCAGCACCAGCAGCAGGCTCGCGAGGACCGCCGCCGGCATGGTGCCCGCGGTGCCGCGCAGCCGGGCCGGCATCGCGCCCAGCACTCCGGGCTTGCGGCCGCCCTTGGTGAAGCCCTCGCCGGGTTCCATCACCAGCACGACACCGGTGAAGCTGCCGTCGAAGTCCTCCATGGGGACGAAACGGCGGCCCTTGCCCGGGTCGTTGATGTAGACCCCGCGGCGGCCGAAGCGGCGGCCCATGCCGTCGTAGACGACGTAGTGGTTGAACTCCCAGAACAGCACGGCCGGGGTCTTCACCTCGGCGAGGGCGGCCGTGTCCATCTGCATGCCCTTGGCGGTCAGACCGTAACTGCGGGCCGCCTTGAGGAGGTTGCTGGCGCGCGAGCCGTCGCGGGAGACACCGCAGGCGATGCGCAGCTCCTCCAGCGGGACGTGCTTGCCGTAGTGGCCGAGGACCATGGCGAGGGAGGCGGCGCCGCACTCCACGGCCTCCATCTGGAGGACGGTCGGGGTACGGACCGTCTTCGCCTTCCCCATGGGGACCGGGCGCTTGGGCGGGGCGGAGCGGCGTCTGCTCCGGGTCTCCTGTGCGGTGCTCACGGCAGCAGCCAATCGACGGGGCGCTGATCGGCCAGCCGGATCGAACCCGAGGCCACGGTCATGGAGGTGAGGGCGAACGGCGGGCCGTCCGCGGACGACCACCGGTAACCGCTCTTGGTGCTGGTGGACCTGTCCAGCTTCACGAGGACGGCGACCGGACGCCCGTCCTTGGTGAACTGCTCGCCGAGCTGGCTGTCCCCGAGGAACGCGGCGATCTGCTGCGCCGACTGGGCCGAGCGGTCCACCGACTTCACATGGCCGCGCAGCACGCCGTACTCCTGGGTGGGCACCGAGGACACGGTCAGCTCCACGGCCGCGTGCTCCGGTATCGAGGCCGCGTTCTCCGCGGGCACGTACACCGTGGCGTACAGCGGATCGGAGGCGTGCGCGACCTTCTCCACGGCGGCGACGTTCGCACCGGTCGAGATGATCTGCCCGATGGTGGCCGCGAGCGCGGTGACCCGGCCCGCGGCGACCGTGCGGACGACGGTGTCGCCCCGGGCCGTACGGACCTTCAGCACGGGGGAGCCGGCGGGCAGCCGCCGCCCCTCCTCGGCGATCACCTGGGTGACCTGGCCCGCGACCGGGCTCTGGAGGACGTAACTGCCCTGACCATGGGTGAGGATGGCGGGCGCGCTCACCGTGGAGGCCACCGAACCGGTCACCGCCCACACGGACGCGGCGGCCATCACGACCACCGTCACGGACATCACCAGCCAGCCCTGCGGGCGGGCGAAGCGCACCGGAAGGTCGAGCTCCTCCGGTGACTGGAGCTTGGCGAGGGCCTGTTGACGGAACTGCACGGGTCTTCCCTCACCTGCGAGAGCGTGCGACTGCTACGCATGCTGCCAATGACAAAGGACCGACTCGCCCCGAGCCGGCCGGATTACGGCACCCAAGAGTCCCGGAACCGCCGGTTTGCGGCTCCGGGACGGGTCGACCACAAGTAAGTGATCAGATCACGAAGAATGTGATCAGAGACCGGCGACCAGGCCGGTGACCGGGGCGGTGTTGAGGCCGGTGACACCCTCGACCGTGCCGACGACCGTGTTGACCAGGCCGGAAACCGGGGCGACGCCGTCCACCAGGTCGGTGACGGTGCCGAGGGCGTTGAGCTGGAGGCCGCCGGAGACGTTGTCGAGGTCCGCGTCCGAGATCTCGACGGTCTCAACCTGGGGGGTGGAGTTCATGATGGAACTTCCCTTCGTATGGGGATTTCACAAGGGGGGAGCGGCCCCCTCTGGGGACAGATGACGGCCGCAGTCGCAAGGCGCCGGATCCCGTTCCCGGGAGCCCCGGCGGCCTTGCGGTGCGATGGATCAAAGCACGCCGCCGCTCCGCCCTTCCAATTAACCAGCCGTCCCACCAGGGCACTTGAGTCACAGAAGGCTTCATCCGTGCAGGCTTGCGCACGCCTTGGTGCCGACTTCTTCACACCAGATGTCGCGGCGGCCCGGCAGGACTCTTGCCGTCGCCGTGGCGAATCCGACACACCTCGCCAATGGCGTGCGCGCCCGTCCGCGCTTGTGCAGAACTCCCGCTCCCGGTGACCTGGTTGCGCATTCGATGTGCAGATTCGCGGGAGGGGGGATTCGGGGCGGCGTTCACAACAGACCGTTGCCGACCGATCGCTGAGCGTGTCAGCCCAGAAGTGCGTAGACCGTGCTCGCCCGGGCCGCGAGCTCACCCGTCGCGGAATCGGTCATGGTGATGTCGGCGAATGCCATGCGGCGGCCCAGCTTGGTGACCACCGCCCTGATCAGGACATCGGAACCGGTCACCGCCCGCTGGAAGGCCGTGGACTGCTGCACCGTCGTCATCGGTCCGTAGGCACCCCGGGCCGCCGAGACGGCGATCACGGTCGCGGTGTCGGCGGCCGCCATCAGGGCCTGGCCCGACAGCGCGCCACCCTCCCGGGCCAACCGCTGCGACCAGGGCAGACGCAGGACGGCATGGTCGTCGCCGAGGGACTCGACGCTCAGCGCGAGGTCCAGGACCCAAGGGGCGAAGTTGTCGGCGAGGATCTTGTCGGCTTCGGCGCGCGTCATCGTCATATGGGGGATTGTTCCCGCCCGCCGGCCGCCCGGCACGGGCCGTGGCCGAATCGGCGTGGCAACGGGCGCGTAAAGAAACGGCATTGAACGCCCCGCGCACACCGTGCGTACCCATGGCCATCCAGGCGCCCCGAACCACCGACTGCCGTACGGCGGTCACAAGACTCCGGTCCCCCCAGGAGGTCGAGAAGTTTGAGTCACAAGCGAATTCCGAAGCGCAAGGCCGCGTTCGCGGCAGGCACCGTGGTGGCGCTCGGAGCGGCCGCGATTCTGCTGCCCAACGCCAACGCGTCCCAGGACGGCTCGTCGAACGACGCGGCGGCCATCGCGCCGAAGACTCTGAAGGCCACGGACGCCTCGGACCTCGCCTCGCAGCTCGAGGGGTTGCTGGGCGACGCCTTCGCCGGGTCCTACTACGACTCCGACAGCCGGCAGCTCGTCGTGAACGTCATATCCGGCGAGAACAACAACGTCGTCGTGCAGGCGAAGAAGGCCGGTGCGCAGGTCCGCGAGGTCGAGAACAGCCTCACCGAACTGGCGGCCGGCGCGAAGACCCTGAAGGAGGAGGCGACCATCCCGGGCACCGCCTGGGCGGTCGACCCGCGCACCAACAAGATCCTCGTGACCGCCGACAGCACGGTCACCGGCGCCAAGTGGAACACCCTCGAGTCGACCGTGAAGAGCCTCGGCTCCGACATGGCCACCGTGAAGAGGTCGGCCGGCACCTTCAAGACCTTCGTCTCCGGCGGTGACGCCATCTTCGCCGGTGGCGCCCGCTGTTCGCTCGGCTTCAACGTCACCGCGGGCGACGGCAGCCCCGCCTTCCTGACCGCCGGTCACTGCGGGGTCGCGGCCGAGCAGTGGTCGGACAGCCAGGACGGCCAGCCGATCGCCACCGTCGACCAGGCCACCTTCCCCGGCGACGGCGACTTCGCCCTGGTCAAGTACGACGACCCGGCGACCGAGGCGCCCAGCGAGGTCAACGTCGGCGGCGGCCAGACCGTCGCCATCAACCAGGCGGCGGACGCCGAGGTCGGCCTCCAGGTCTTCCGGATGGGCTCCACCACGGGTCTCGCCGACGGCCAGGTCCTCGGACTCGACGCCACCGTGAACTACCCCGAGGGCACCGTCACCGGGCTCATCCAGACCAACGTCTGCGCCGAGCCCGGCGACAGCGGCGGCTCGCTGTTCACCCAGGACGGTGCGGCGATCGGTCTGACCTCCGGCGGCAGCGGTGACTGCACGGCCGGCGGCGAGACCTTCTTCCAGCCGGTCACCACCGCCCTCCAGGCGGTCGGCGCCACGCTCGGCGCCGGTGACGCGGCCGGCGGCGCGGGCGACCAGGCGGGTGGCGAGGAGGCGGGCGCCAGTGGTGACGCCGGAGCCGGTGCGGGCGAGGAGGCCGGAGCCGGCGGCGACGCCACGGCGAGCCCCGGTGACGAGGCCGGCGCGGGTCAGGAAGTCGGCGGTGAGGAGGCCGGCGGTGACGTGATCGGCGGCGAGGAGGCCGGCAACGGCCAGGACACCGGCGACGGCGCCGGGGACGCGGCGGGCGACGCAGCGGACCAGTCGCACAACTGACCTGACCGGTCAGGCACCACTCCTCGAACCGGCCGCGTCGGCAGCGGTCCCCCCACACCCGCCGCTGCCGACGCAGGCCCTTCGGTCACCTCCCGGCCACAGCGCGGTTCCGGCCCGGGAGGTCCGACGGTCCGGCCCTCCGGCGGGAGGGCCGGACCGTCGTGCTCCCCGGCGGGTGGGGCGGGACGGTCCCGCGCCTCAGCCGTCCGCCCGCAGCAGGAGCAGCGCCACGTCGTCGACCCGCTCCCGCGCGGCCGCGCTGCGCCGGACGAGTTCGTCGGCCAGTTCGCCGAGCGGCCGGTCACCGGCCTCGGCGAGCTGTCGCCCCAGCTCGGCCAGCGCGTCCTCGATGTCCACGCCCGGGGACTCGATCAGACCGTCCGTGTACAGCGCGAGGACGGAACCGGGCGCGAGAGCCACCTCCGTGGTCGGATAGTTCGCCGAGCCGTCGATGCCCAGCAGCGGGCCCCCGGCCAGGTCCAGCACCCGCACCCGGCCGTCCGGCCGCCGCAGCAGGGGTGGCGGGTGCCCCGCCCGGGCCATGACCGCCCGCCCGCGCCGCGGATCGAGACGCAGGTACAGGCAGCTCGCGAACAGGTCGGCGCCGAGGTCGATCAGCAGCCGGTTGGTCGAGCGCATGACCTCCTCCGGCGTCTGGCCGACGGTCGTGTACGCCCGCACCGCTGTGCGGAGCTGCCCCATCAGCCCGGCCGCCGTCACGTTGTGGCCCTGCACGTCCCCGATCACGGCGGCCGCCAGCCCGTCCACCGGCACCAGGTCGTAGAAGTCACCGCCGATGTCCATGCCCTGGGTGGCCGGCAGATAGCGGGCCGCCGCGTCGATGCCGGGCAGGGCGGGCAGGGTGTGGGGGAGGAGCGCCGCCTGGAGGCCGTGCGCCAACTGGTGCTTGGCGTCGTACAGGACGGCCCGCTCCAGGGCCTGCGCGATCAGACCGCCCAGACTCGTCAGCACCGCCCGCTCGTCCGCGGGGAACGGGTGCCGTTCGGCGTAGGCCAGCACGCAGGTGCCGACCGGGCGGCCGGAGGCGATCAGCGGCAGATAGGCCCAGGCCGCGAATCCGTCGGGGGTGGCGTGGCGCAGCGGATAGAGGCGTTCCAACTGGTCCCGGGACTCGAAGAACGCGGGCACCCCGGTGGTGAGGGCATGGGTGCCCGGCGTGGATTCGGTCAGCGGCAGCCCGTCGAACCGCTCCACGACCCGCGCGTCCGGATACCCGCGGTGTCCGAGCACGTGCAGCCGTCCGGCCCGCGAGCCGAGCACGACCAGGGCCTGGCTCCCCGCTGCCGGGGCGATCTCGTCGGCCACGAGCTGCACCACGTCCTGCACGCCCACCGCCTCGGTCAGGGCCCCGGCCAGGCTCAGTACCTGCGAGATCGTGACCAGCCGGGGCGGGGAGTCCCCGGGCCGCGGCCCGGCCCGGCTCATCTCCGCCACCGCCCGGGCCCGGCTCACCCGGACGCTCAGCCCGGTGGTGCTGGGGTACAGCCGGAACGACAGCCAGTCCCCGGGCGGCCGCAGCGCCACGAAGGACGTGCTGTGCTGGCTGAGCAGCGCGGCCCGGTAGCGGTCCTCGTAGACCGGGTCGTTGAGCCAGGGCACCGCCGCCCACAGCTGCGAGCCCAGCAACTGGGAGACCGGGACGCCGATCAGCTCGGCCGCCGCCGCGTTGGCGAAGGAGATCCGTCCGTGCAGGTCGAGCGAGCACAGTCCGTACGGCAGCCTCGCCACCATCCGGGCCGCCTCCACCGTGCCCAGCGTCCCGGCCGGGCTGCCCACGTGGGCGGAGGCCAGCAGGTCCGGTTCGGTGTGCGGGGCGAGGCTGTCCTCCACCGTCCGCTCCAGCCGCACCGCGAGCCGCCCGCAGGCCGCGGTCAGATGGTCCCTCTCCCGGTCGGACAGGTCCGGGGGGTGCGAACCGGGCCAGGTCACGAAGACCGCGCCGTACACCTTGGACGCGGTCGCCACCGGCACCGCGGCCAGGGCGAAGGGATACGGCAGCACCACGGCGATCCGCGGATAGCGGCTCGCCATCTCCTGCTCGCCGCCCACCCACACCAGCCGCCGCTCCCGCGCCGCCTCCGCCACCGGGATAGGCGCGCTCAGGCCCACCCGCTCCCAGGGCGCCGCGAACGCCCGCGGCAGACCCGCCATGACCGCCATCTCCAGCACGGGTTCGTCGGCGGCCATGAGGTACACCGCGCCGGAGTGGGCGTGTACCTCGTCCATCATCGACGCCAGTGCGAGCGAGAGCAGCGGCCGTCCCACCCGCGTCCGGGCGCTCGCCGGCGCCGGGGACATATGCCCGTCGGACACGCCGACCACCTCCTCGCACGGGCGCGGGCCGGAAAGAGCGCGGGCCGCTGTCGCGCGCCGGGCTCCCAGGGATCAAATCTGCCCCCTCACGGCGCGTCCCGCACGGCGAGCGTCGCCCGGTGCGGGCACACGGGTGCCCGCACGACGGTGAGGGCGGCCGCGTACCCCCTCGGCCCCGGACCATGCCCCCACAGTCGAAGCGCGGCACGGCACACGGGCGCCGCTCGTGCGCCCCCGCGCACCCTGATGGCCAATTCTTCGCGCCCGAGGGCGGTCCGGGACCCGAACAATGGGGCACGCGTTCATGCCACGGGACCGAGTACGGCGAATCGAGGGGGACGAGTAGTGATCCGGGTGCTTCTGGTGCACGACGCGTGTCTGGTGAGATCGGCCCTGGCGGAGTGGCTCCGCCGGGAACCCGACCTCGGGGTGTTCGACACCCCGTGGCAGACCGCGCCCGGCCGTCTGCGGACCGTGCGTCCCGATGTCTGCGCGGCCGACCTCGAATGCTCGGACACCTACGGCCTCCCGCCGCTGGGGGAGCTGTCCCTGCGCGAGCCGGACCGCAGTCCGCCGCGCCTCCTGGTGATGGCCAGCGCCAACCGGCCCGGGCTGCTGAAGCGGGCCGTGGAGGCGGGGGCGCTCGGCTACGTCGACAAGGAGGGGGCGGCGCCGGACCGGCTCGTGCGCGGAATCCGCCGGGTCGCCGAAGGGAAACGTTTCGTCGACGACTCGCTGGGCTTCGGTTTCCTCCAGGCCGCGGAGATGCCGCTGACCAGACGGGAACTGAGCGTGTTATCCCTCGCGGCCGAGGGAGCCTCCGTCGCGGAGATCGCGGGGAGCCTGTGCCTGTCCCACGGGACCGTGCGCAACTACATGGCCGCGATCACCCGCAAGACCGGAGCCCGCAACCGCATCGACGCGATCCGGATCTCGCAGGGCCAGGGCTGGCTCTGACCGTCCGGGGGACACGGCCGTCCAGCCGCCCACGAGCGCGCGGTACGCGGGCGAGTCCCGCACCAGCTCCTCGTGCGTGCCGTACGCCGTGCGCGGGCCGTCCATCAGCAGCACACGGTCGGCGCGGCGGGCCGAGCTGATCCGGTGGGCGACGACCACCAGCGTGGTGCCGGGCCGGTCCGCGAAGGCCCGCTCGGCACGCTCCTCCGCCCGGGGGTCCAGATGGCAGGTGGCCTCGTCGAGCAGGACGAGGGGGGCGTACGACAGATAGGCCCGGGCCAGTGCGACGAGCTGCCGCTCACCGGCCGACAGCGCGCCCGGGTCGACGGCCGCCCGCGGCCCGCCGAGCGCCTCCAGGAGCGGGGTGAGTCCGACGGCCTCGGCGGCCGCCAGCAGCTCCGCCTCGGGCACCGGGTCCGCCCTAAGGTGCCCGAGGTTCTCGGCGAGGGTGCCGGTGTGGACGTACGCCTCCTGCGGGATGAGCACCCGCAGCGCCGCCGCGTCGGGGGAGGGCACGGGATGTCCGCACAGCCGGATCCTCCCCCCGGTGGGTTCGAGCAGCCCTGCGACCAGCGCGGTGAGCGTGGACTTCCCGATCCCGCTGGAGCCCACGACGGCCAGGTGGGCGCCGCGCGGCAGGGTGAGGTCGAGGCGGTCGACGACGGGGGTGGCGGCGGGACCGTAGGCGAAGGAGACGCCGGTGAGGGAGAGGGCGGGAACGTCCGCGGGGGCGGGGACGTCGGCGGTGGTGCCGTGGGCCCGGCCGTGGGTGTCCGCGGCGGGCTCGCGGATCAGTCGCCGCAGGACCACCAGCAGGCGGGACCCGCTCGTGCCCAGGCCGTGGACCAGGTTGCGCAGGGCCGGCAGCAGGGACTGGGTGACGTAGGCGAGGGCGCCGACCAGGGCGCCCGTGGTGACGCCGCGGGCCAGCAGCCAGGGCGCGCAGGCGAGGAGCAGCACGATCGGGAGCTGGCCGCCGAGGGCGAGGCAGGCCACCCGCAGGACGGACCAGCGGGCGAGGGAGTACGCGGCCCGCCGCTCGGTGTCCACCAGCCGGCCCGTGCCGGCGGCGACCCGGTCCTCCGCGGCGGCCGCCGTGATGTCCCGCAGTCCCGGGCAGACCGTGCCGAGACCGTCGGCCAGGGCCTCGTCGGCGACCAGGAACTCCTCCTGGCGGCGGGCCAGCGGGCGCAGGGTGGCCGCGAACAGGGCCAGCCCGGCGGCGAGCGGAGGCCCCACGACCAGCAGGAGCAACGGGTCCAGGGAGGCCAGTCCGACCGCCGCGCCGACAGCCGTGAACACGAAGGAACGCGACACCATCACCAGCCCGGCGAACGTGTCCCGCGCGATCTCGACCTGCTGGGTCAGCCCGGACAGCGCCCCCGTGTCGGCCTCCCGCACGCCGCGCTCGACCACTCGCTCGACCAGCAGGTCCCGGAGCGGCTCGACCAGCGCGGCGACGGCGGCGTACACCCGCACCGTCCCGAACGCGCCGACCAGCACCCCGATCCCGGCCACCCCGAGCCAGACGAGTCCGACGCCGGGCCGCCCGGCCAGGAACCCCTCGTCCAGGGCGCGGGCGGGCGCGTACCCGGTGAGGAAGGTCTGCGCGGTCTCCAGCACGGACCATCCGCCGAGCCGGACCAGAACCCGCCACCGGGCCCGCAGGAAGCCGAGACCGAGCGTGCCGATCCCGCCGGGTGCCGAGCCGCCGCTCATGCGGGCTCCCCGTCCGAGGCGTCCGTGCCGTCCGCGGCGCCCCCGAACACCTCCCGGTACTCCGCCAGCCGCCACAGCTCCTCGTGCGGCCCCACCGCCCGTACCCGTCCGCCGTCCAGCCAGGCCACCGCGTCCGCGCGGGCCGCCGTGGCGGCGCGGTGGGCGACGAGCAGGCGGGTGCCGCCCGCCCCGCCGCCGACCAGGGCCTCGGCGATGCGGGCCTCCGTGACCGTGTCGAGGCTGGAGAGGGCGTCGTCCAGGATGAGCAGACGGCCGCCGTGGGCGAACGCCCGGGCCAGCCCCAGCCGTTGGGACTCCCCGCCGGAGCGGGGGGCGTCGGCGACGAGGGTGTCGTAGCCGTCGGGCAGCCGGCGCACGAAGTCGTCCGCGTGGGCCGTGCGGGCCGCCTCCCGGACACGGGCGGGGGAGGGGGACGGGAGGGCGAGGCCGATCTCCTCCTCGACGGTGCCGCCGAGCAGAGCGGGGCGCTCGAAGGCGTAGCCGATCGAACGGCGCAGTTCGTCGTGGGCGAGCTCGCGCAGCGGCACCCCGTCGAGCAGCACCTCGCCGCGGTCCGGGTCGGCGAGCCGCCCGGCGACCGCGGCGAGCAGTGACTTGCCCGCCCCCGACCGGCCCACCACGGCGAGCGTCGTCCCGCCCCGGACGACGAGGTCGACCCCGTCGAGCACGGCGCGCGCGCCGCGCAGGGCGGTGACGCCGCGCAGTTCCAGCCGTCCGGGACCGGGCGGCAGCCGGCGGTCGCCGTGCTCGACGGCGGGTTCCGCGAGGACCTCGTCCAGCCGTCCGGCGGCCGCCCGCGCCCGGGCGAGGCCCGAGAGCTGGCCCACCAGGACGCCGACGCCGGCCGCCAGGACCGCGTACCGGGAGGCGGCGAGGACCTCGCCCACGGTGATGCGGTGCCGGGCGAGCAGGAGCCCGGCGACGGCGACGACCCCGAGCTGGAGCAGCGGGGCGACGGCGACGGACTGGCCCGAGGCCCGGCCCTGCACCCGCCACATGCGGTGCCCGGCCTCGGACAGCTCGGGCAGCGGGCGCAGCACGCGGGCCGTCTCCCGGTCCTCCGTTCCCGCGGCCCGGATGGTGCGGTGCCCGCCGACGGCCTCCGAGAGGGCCTGCGCCATCCGTCCCTGCACCTCCTGGTAGCGCGTCACGCACTCCCGGGTGTCGCGGGCGAAGGCGCGCAGCAGCAGGGCCAGGACGGGCGCTCCGGCCAGGAACACGGCCGCGAGCCAAGGGGAGATGAGACCGAGGGCCACGACACCGCCGACCGGTCCGGCGAGCGCGGCCAGGAGGCCGGCACGGGCGGCCGGTGCCGTGCCGGCCTGGGCGGCGTTGCCGACGAGGCGGGCGACCAGGTCTCCGGGCCCGAAGCGGGCGGTGGCGCGCGGGCCGACGGCCAGGACGTGACCGGTGAGGCGGCGGCGCAGCCAGGCGGTGGTGCGGGCGTCGAGGGTGCCGCCGAGCACGGTCTCCGCCGCGTCGAGCAGGGCGATGAGGAGGACCAGCGCGGCGCAGCCCAGCACCCAGCGGGTCGCCGGGGCCTGTGCGAGCAGCAGGTCCAGGGTGCGGCCGAGAGCCGCGGGCAGCAGCAGTCCGGCGCCGGTCGCCGCCGTGCTCACCAGGCACAGGACCAGGCAGCGGGCGGGGGCCGGACCCAGGAGACCGTGCGTGGCCGGAGGCGAGGTGGGAGTCGTCATTCGGCGGCCTTCCGGAGGTGTGCAGGACCCCGGGCGGCCCCTCCCTCGCGGGAGTGGACCGCCCGGAGTCATGGGCGCACGATGCCTGTCAGAGACAGAGCGTGACGCTCGCGGCGCTGACGCAGGACAGCAGGCTCAGGGTGCTGTTGCCGCCGCCGCCGGTGTGCTCGTCGGACTCCATCGTCTGCAGGTCGAGAAGTGCCATCTCGGTTTCCTTTCCTCGGTGTCGTCCACCCGTGGGGACGGGGTTGGGTCACGGCTCCGTCAAGTCGCGGAACCGCGTTCGTGGGGCCGCCCGAGCGGCGGCAGGAACGGCAGGTGTGCGGTGGCCGGGGCGCCGGGGGCCGTGTGGGCCGCGCCGAGCGCGAGCAGGCACCCTGCCGTTCCGGTGCCCAGGTCCATCGACAGCCGCATCATCTGGTGGCCGGGGAAGGCCAGTTGGCCCTGGTAGTCCATGGCGAACCAGCCGAGTCCGTCGATCTGTTCGGCGAGCCGCTCACGAGTCGCGCCCGGGGTGTCCGTGCGCGCGAGGTGCAGGATCATCCCGGCACGGCCCTGGAAGAGGCCGGGCTGGACGTAGAAGCGGCTGGTGGCGGCGGTCAGCACGCCGGCCCGTGCCCGCTCGAACTCGCCCTCGGTGTCGGCGCCCTGGGCGAGGTAGTCGTCCAGGACCATCCCGATGCCGGCGCTTCCCTCCCCGAGGTAGGGCAGCGTCCGCCAGCCCTCGTCGACCTCCAGCGAGCCGCTCGGATGCGTCACGCAGCACTCCAGGTCCCTGCGCAGCGCCACCTCGGCCGCCCGCAGCAGCAGCGGCTCGCGGGTGTGTTCGTACTGCCGCAGCAGGAACAGCGCGGGCCCGGTCCACCCTTTCAGCAGCCCGGCCCGGCGCCGCTTGGTGTCGGCGGGAGGCTGCGCGAGCCGTCGTACGAGGACGTCGGCGGCCTCCGCGGCCCGCTCGTGCAGCTCCGACTCACCCGTGGCGCGGGCCAGTTCGCCGAGGACCAGGCCGAGGCCGGCCAGGCCGCCGTGCAGGTCGGCGGAGAGGTTCTGCCAGCGCTCGGCCAGGACGCGCTCGACCAGGTCGAGGGCGCGCTGCCGGTGGCCGAGCCGGTCCAGGACGTGGGCGACGCCCGCGAGGCCGTCGTAGAGCCCGAGCGGTGTGCCGGTCGGCGGGGGCGCGGTGCGGGCCAAAAGCCAGCGCTCGCCCTCCTCGTACCGTTCGGCGCCGACCGCGTCCAGCGCGTACAGCACTCCGGCCGCGCCGTGCGCGAGTCCGAGGCCGCCGCCGTCGTTGAACTGCGTGATGTCGCCGGGGAAGAGCCGGTCCTCGCGCTCCGGGGTGGCCGAGGCGAGGAGCGCCTTGACCATGGAGTCGCGGCTGTAGGGCCAGTCGCCGGGTTCGACGAAGGACGGCGCGGTCCTCGGGACCGTGCGCCCGCCGGTGTCCGTGGCGGTGTCCCGGGTGATCTCCGCGACCGCCTCGTCGAGGAACTCCTTCGGCACGTCCGGGAACTGACGCCTGATCACCTCTGCCAGGTGGGCCGCCTTCCCGCGGTCCACCACGAACAGCGTGGTCACCGGAAGGAACAGGGCGATCCGCAGACAGGCCAGGGCGTAGCGGTCGACGTCGACGCCCTTGCGGTCCGGCGGGGCGAAGAAGCCGGGGTGGGCGACCACCTGGCGGCCGTTCTCCTCGACCGGCGCGGCCGCCTCGAAGTCGAGCAGGGAGACCGACTCCTCGTCGGGACCGACCATGATGTTGAAGACGTGCAGGTCGTTGAAGACGATCCCGCGGGCGTGCACCGCCTCCACCGCCCGCTCCACCGCGCCGTGGATGCGCACCGCCCACGCGGTGTAGTCGGCGACGGCCCGCGGATCGGGGTCCGGACCGAGCAGCGGATGCCGCTCCGCGAAGAACGAGTTCAGCGGGCGCCCCTCCAGGAAGTCCATGACGAGGAACCGGTGGTCGCCGAGGGTGAACCAGTCCCGCACCTCGGGCACCACACCCGTGCCCGCCACCCGTTCCAGGGCGTCCTTCTCCCGCTCCAGCCGGGCGATGGCGTCCGCCCCGTCGGCGGCCAGTCCCGCGTGCGGCCGGCCCTCCTTGAGGACGACCTTGCGTCCGTCGCGGGTGTCGGTGCCGGTGTAGACACCGCCGCCGTTCGAGAAGTGCAGCGCCTTCTCGATCCGGTACGGCAGGTCGCCGACCGTGGTGGTGTTGCGCGCGTCCAGATGGGGCTGGAGGAAGGCGGGCAGCGTCACCCACTCGGGCACCTGGAAGGACGGCTCCCGCCGGTCCGGCACCAGGGTGCCCTCGCCGTCGCGCACCGCCGGCACCAGCGAGCCCCGGTCGTCGACGACGAAGGTGCGCGCGAACGCGCCGTAGCGCACGTACAGCGGGCCCCGGTGCCAGCGCAGGTCGGTGAGGATGTACGGCCCCTCGAAGCCCTCCAGGAGCTCGCCCAGCTCCCGGAGCACCTCGTGCAGCTGCTCCTCGTCGGCCGGGTAGATCGTGACGAACTTGCCGCTGGTGTCGCGGGCCGCGTACTTGGTGTTGCGCAGGTGCAGCAGGTGCGGGCCCGGCACGAACTTGAACGAGATGCGCCGGGGCACGCAGTAGTCCCACACGATCGCGGCGATCCGCTCCGCGTTCGCCCGGGTGGCCGAGGCGTGGATCTTCCAGCCCTGCGAGGGGCCCGGCACCGGCCTGCCGTCCGCGCCCAGCGGCGTCAGCGTCAGCCAGTCGCCGATGCGCGCCGCGTCCCACCCGTCCGGCACCGCGCGGCGCGCCGTCTCGTAGACGGGCGCCTCACCGGCGGAGATCCGGTCGGGCGTCTCGTAGAAGTGTCTGTCGGCTAGCGCGTACACCTCGTAGCGCTTGTCCATGCGTCCCCTCCTTGGCCCGACACAGAGCCTTCCAGCGGGGTGGTGGCCACGGACAGTCACGGCTGTCACGAGACCACCGTGAGAAACGCATGCGTCAAGAATTGTTCGAGAGGTTTCGAGCACCGCCGCGGCGCCCGCTCCCCGGAACGCTCACAGGGGCTGCGCACGTGCCGTATTAGCGCTCTAATGGCGAACGTGGTGAGTGAGGGCGCTGCGGGACGCAGAACGAGAACGCTGCGTGCCGAAAATGCCCTGACACGGCTCACGGACAGCCCCGATTCGCCGGAACGGCTGCGCCGCGTCCTCGAACAGGCCCTCGTCTTCACCGGGGCCACCCTGGCCGCCGTGTACACACCCGGTGAGGACGGGGACCTGAGCCTCGTCGAGTCGGCCGGCGTCCCCCGGACGGTGTACGGGCTGCGCGACAGCTATCCGGGCTCCGGCGGCTCCCCGCCCGCCGACGCGCACCGCTCGGGCCGGCCCCTCTTCCTCGGTCCCGAGGACGCCGCCGTCGGCACCGGGTCCGGCGGGGCGGCCCGGCGGGACTTCCACCTGGCCGTGCTGCCCGCGCACGGCGACGACGGCCGAGCCTGTCTCGTGGCCGTCAGCGAGGACCCGCACGGCTTCGACGACGACGACCGCAAGTGCCTCGAACTGATCGCCGGCGCGATCGTCTGCCCCGCCCCGCGGGCCGCCCCGGAGAGCACCGAACCGAGCTCCCACGCGTTCAGCCTCGCCATGGACACCGGCCGGGTCGAGGTCGGCGACGGCATCCTGGAGCTGTTCGGCACGAGCCGGGCCGACTTCGACGGCAAGGTCGAGACCCTTCTCGGCCTGACCGTCCCCGAGGACCTGCCCTCGCTGATGTCCCTGTTCGAGGCCGGCCACACCGTCGGCGACCGCGAGCTGGAGTTCCGCGTCCTGCAACCCTCGGGCCCGCCCAGATGGCTCAGGCTGCGCGGCCGCATGCTGGCCGGCGCCGAGGGTCTTCCCGCCCGGCTCGTGGGCACCGTCGCCGACGCCTCCACCCTGCGCTCGGACGTCACCGACGTGGCCCGCGTCCAGCGCCTGGCGGCCGCCCTCGCCATGGCGGGCACCGTCCGCGACGTCAGCCAGGCCGTCGTCTCCGCCCTGCGCGCCCCGCTCAGGGCCGACCGCATCGCCCTCGCCGAGCTGGAGAACGACCGGCTGGTCGTCACCGTCCTGGACCCGCCCGCACCGGAGGCCTGGCCCGAGCTGTGGCGGCTGGAGTGGCGCAGCGAGTGGCCCGAGGCACCCGTACGGGCCATGCCCACCCTGGCCACCGCCCTGCGGGAGGGCCGGGCCCAGATCTGGCCGGCCGGGACCGTCCTGGAACCCGCCCTCGCCGACGTCGGCCCCGGCGGCCTCGCCGTCCTGCCGCTGCCCGCCGCGGGCCGCATGGCCGGCGCCTGCCTCATCGGCTGGGACACCCCGCACCACTTCGACCCCGACGAACGCGCCCTGCTCACCGCCTCGGCCGGCCTCGCCGGGCAGGCCCTGATGCGCGCCCACGCCCTGGACGCCGAACACGAACTCGTCGGGATGCTCCAGCGCCAGCTCCTGCCCCGCCGCCTGCCCCGGCTGCCCGGCGCGGTCGCCGTGGCGCGCTACCTGCCCAGCACCGCGGGGCTGGAACTGGGCGGCGACTGGTACGACGTGATCCCGCTGCCCGACAACCGTGTCGCCCTGGTCATCGGCGACGTCCAGGGCCACAGCGCCGCCGCCGCGACCCTCATGGGCCAGATGCGCACCGCCCTGCGCGCCTACGCCGTCGAGGGCCACCCCCCTGACGTGGTCGTCGCCCACGCCAACCGGCTCCTCATGGACCTGGAGACCGACCTCTTCGTCACCTGCACCTACGTGGACCTCGACCTGGAGGAGGGCACCGCCTGGTGCGTCCGCGCCGGCCACCTGCCGCCGGTCCTGCGCCACCCCGACGGGACCACGGAGATCGCGGAGTCCGACGGCGGCCCCCCGCTCGGCGTGGTGGCGCAGGCCGACTTCCCGATGACCCCGCTGCGCCTGCTGCCCGGCACCCTGGTCGCGCTGACCACCGACGGTCTCGTCGAGTCCACCGAGGCCGACATCGACACGGGCATGGACCGCTTCGCGCGCGGAGTGGCCACCGCCGACCCCGCCCACCTCGGACTCGTCGCGGACGTCCTGCTCGGCGGCGCCCGCCGCAGCGACGACGTCGCCCTGCTCCTGCTGCGCTACGACGGCATGGCCACCCACCCGCTCCGGGAGAGCTGGACCGTCTGGCGGGTCCCCGAGGCCGCCCGGCACGCCCGCCGCTTCACCCGGCGCACCCTGCGCGCCTGGGGTGTCCCCGAGGACGCCATGGACACCGCCCTGCTCGTCGTCTCCGAGCTCGTCACCAACGCCCTCGTGCACACCGGCGGCCAGGTCCGCCTCGACCTCACCCTCATCGGCAGGCGACTGCGGGTCTCCGTGGCCGACGCCTCGCCCCGTACCCCCGCCAAACCCACCAGCATCGGCTGGGAGGCCACCGGAGGCCGCGGCATCCTCCTCGTCGAGGCGGTGTCGGCGGCCTGGGGCAGCGTCCCGGTCAGCGGCGGCAAACAGGTGTGGAGCGAGATCGCACTGGACGCCTGAGGAGGGGTACCCGGAGCGGACCATCCCCGCAGCAGAGAGGTACGTCATGACTCAGCACGTCAGCGACATCATGACCAGCGCCCCGGTCACCGTGGAACCGCAGACCTCCGTGACGGCCGTCGCCAGGATCATGCGGGACCAGGACCTCGGCGCCGTCCTGGTGACCGACGGCGACGAACTGCGCGGCCTGGTCACCGACCGCGACCTCGTCGTGCGGTCCCTCGCCGCGGGCGGCGACCCGGAACAGACCACCGTGGCCGGCGCGTGCAGCGACGACCTGGTGACCGTCACCCCCGAGGACGACCTGGACCACGCGATCGAGCTCATGCGCGAGCACGCGGTGCGGCGGATCCCCGTCGTCGACCACGGCCACCCCGTCGGCATCGTCGCCCTCGGCGACCTGGCCATGGAACGCGATCCCGAGTCGGCCCTGGGCGACATCAGCGTGGCACGGCCCAACACCTGAGCCGGCGGGGCCGGTTCGGCCGGCCGTCAAGTCCCGGTGCTCCCGACCCTCGACGAATGTGTGTGCGGGGGCGGCGGGCTGACGGGCGTACCGCCCGTTTGTCCCGCGCCCTCCGGGGGACCCGGAAAGGAGCATGGAAGGACGGTGAACCGCCGTGACACCGCACACCGTTGAGAAACCCGCAGCGCGCCGACCCGAGACGGGCTGGTCCAGGGCCCGCCGCCTGCACGGCAAGGGCGACCTGCGGACCTGTCTGCCCGCGGTCGAGGACCGGATCGGCCCCACCACGGCGCACACGGGGGAGGACAACATCTTCCGCGGCGAGGACTGAGCGCCCGCCCCGCGACACCCGCAGCACCCCCAAGTCACCCCCCGGTCATGGCCGGTTCCTCCGCATCCGGGCTATGGTGACGCAGATGAAGGCTCTCGTGCTGTCCGGCGGGGCCGGTATCCGGTTGCGCAGGCTCACGCACACCTCGGCCGAACGACCGGTGCCCGTCGCCGGGAAGGCCGTCCTGGTGGACGGCCCGGAAACCCCGGCCGACGCGGGTATCACCCCGGTCGGCGTGATCGTCGGCGACGGATCCGGACGCGCCCCGAGCGAGCAGCCCGGAAACGGCCTCCCGCTCATCCGCACGCATCGGCGCACGCCGACGGACCATGCCGCCGTACGGGCCGTCGAACCGCCCCGGCGGGGCGAGTTGGAGATCATCCACCCCCTCCGGCCCCTGCACGGCGAGCCCCGCGCCCTCCGCGGGGGCCACGGCGAGGTGCGGGTCCCCTCATGAGCCTCTCCGCCGCCGGTCACCTCCTCTCCGTCGCCGAGCACCCCCGCGCCGGCGAGCACGGTGCCGCTTCCCGAACCCGGAGGGCCACCCTCCGTCTTTCCGCACTTTGCGAGCCTTTTCCCCCAGGATCATGCTCCTCGGCGCGAAGTCCTGTCATGGGGAGCTCACAGCAGGTATGTTCCACGGAACCGGTTTCGGCGCGGTCAGCCGCTACGGACCGGTGCGGGGAACGTCCCGGCACCTCGGCCGGCCCGGACCGGGACGGCCCCACCAGCAGCGGGGCCTGCAACGGGCCCGCACCACGCCCCGCCTACAGCGCCCTAGGGCACGACCGGTGGACGGAGGTCGCGCCGGCCTCGCACCGGGACCGGCGGTCCGCCCTGCACGAAGCACTGCCACACATCCGCAAGGAGATTTCCCAGTGAAACGTCACGAGTTCCTGCGGGGGCTCCACAAAGCCAGCGCGAACCGCAACTACCTGGAGATCGGCGTCAACGACGGCCGCAGCCTGACGTTCTCCCGGGTACCGAGCATCGCGATCGACCCGGCGTTCAAGGTGGTCTCGGAGATCCGCTGCGACGTCCATCTGGCGAAGGCCACCAGCGACGACTTCTTCGCGCGCGAGAACCCGCTGCAGCACCTCAAGGGCGGCCGCCACCCGCTGCGCAACATCGTCCGCAACCGCAGCCCGTTCGGCTACTGGAAGGACGTCACGCTCGACCTGTCCTTCATCGACGGCATGCACCTGTTCGAGTACGCGCTGCGCGACTTCATCAACGTCGAGAAGTACTCGGACTGGGCCAGCGTGATCGTCTTCGACGACATGCTGCCGCGCAACGTGGACGAGGCGGCCCGCGACCGCCACACCAACGCGTGGACCGGTGACGTCTACAAGATCATCGAGGTCCTGAACCGCTACCGGCCCGACCTGGTGACGGTCCTGGTCGACACCGAGCCCACCGGCCAGCTCGTCGTCTTCGGCGCGGACCCGACCAACACGGTGCTCAAGGACAAGTACGACGAGATCATCGCGGAGTACGTGGTCCCCGACCCGCAGAAGGTGCCCGAGACGGTCCTGGAGCGGACCGTGGCGATCAAGCCGGAGACGCTGATCGAGGCCCCCTTCTGGAAGGCGCTGGTCAACGCCCGCAACCGGGGCAGCAAGCGCGACCGCAGCTGGGAGCACCTGCGCACCAGCCTGAAGCAGCTCAGCGACGCCGGCTGAGCCGAGCGCCGTGCGCCGCCGGGGAGGACGCGATCGCGTCCTCCCCGGATCTGTTTTTCCCGCCGTTCCTACCTGCCGCGCGCCCTCAGCCGGCGGACCAGCTTCCCGGCCAGCCGCCTCGCCCTGCGGACCAGGGGCTGCCCGGCGGGCCGCGGCGGGCGTACGGCCACGACCTCGACCCTGCCCCCCGTCACCCGCAGCGCGAACGGCAGCGGATGGAAGCGGGGCTCCTCGGCGTCGGGCGCCGGGCTCAGCGCGACCCGCCAGGCCGCCCCGGCCAGCTCGCCGACCGGCAGCACCGCCTCCAGGAGGGCCGCGGAGCCCTGGGGACGCAGCGTGCCGGGCACCTTGGCGGGCGCGGCCCCGGACCGGGTGAGTTCGAGCAGCACCGGTGTGTCGCCGGGCACGTGGAACGGCACCGGCACCTCGACGCGGTCACCGGTGACCGTGACCTCCCCGGGCGTGACCCGCCCGAGCCGCAGGCGCTCGCCGGCCGTGTCGACGTCCAGGGCGAGGGTGCCCTGCTTCGCGGTCCAGTACGGCAGCACGACCCGGCCGCCCGCCACACCGGCGTCCGCGGCCGTGTGCCCCTTCAGGGAGACCGGGCCCAGCCGGGACTGCTTGGTCCAGCCGCCGAGCTTGACGCGGACGAACACGTCCCACAGCCCGGCCTCCAGCGGGCCGCCGTCGGCGGCGGTGGCCGGATCCAGGGCCGCCGTGCCCCGCAGCACCAGCCGCACCCGGCCGTCCTCGGCCGGGACGGTCTCGCGGGTGAACTCCACGGGCTGGAAGTACTGGGCGGAGCTGGCGCGTTCCGTCAGCAGCAGTTCGACCGTGGCGCGCTTGAAGCCGGCCACGCTGTGGGCGCCGACCCGGTCCACGGCCTCCTCGACGGAGGCCGGCGGCTCGGTGATCGGGGCGGCGCTGCCCTCGGCGGGGAACGTCATCGGCGTACCGCCGGAGGCGAGCTCCGCGGACAGGCCGACCCGCAGCACACCCCCGTCCCACTCGACGCCGTCCGGCTCGACCCGGGAGGCCACGGAGGACTCCCACTCGGCGAACGCGACCAGGTCGTCGAGCCGGCCGTCGGCGATCAGCGCGGCGACGACCTGCTGGGTGGGCTGGAGGCCGGCCGCGACACCGGGGCCGAAACGTTCCACGACCACGCCGCGGATCTCGGTGAAGAGCTCCCTGCGGTAGTCCTCGGGCGCGGCGAGCAGCCGCCTGCCGCGCATCCGCTCGACCATCTCGTTGCGCAGCCAGCGGCGGAACAACCGGTCGCGGGTGGGCCCCGGTTCGGTGTACTTCTCGACGACGTCGAGCGCCTCGCGCAGGTTCGCGAAGTAGCCCACCGGGTCGAAGCGCTGGAAGCCCGCGTTGGAGGCATCGTCGCGCTTGAGGTGGTAGTAGCAGACGTAGTCGCTGAGCACGGAGACGTTGTCCGCGCGCAGATACGCCTCGGTGACGAAGACGTGGTCCTCCAGCCGGCGCCTGCCCTCGGGGAAGCGCAGGCCGATGCGGTCGAGGAAGGCCCGCCGGAACATCTTGTGCGGGGTCAGGCTGTCGATCAGCGGGGCGTTGTCGACGGTGGCGCGGGGGTGGTTGCGGCGGAACAGCTCCACCGGGACACCGCGGCCCTTGCCGGCCATCTTGCCCACGACCACGTCGGCACCGTTGGCGACCGCGTAGTCGTACATCCGCTCCAGGGCCTCGTCGCCGAGGTAGTCGTCGTTGTCGACGAACATGACGAACTCGCCCCGGGATGCCTCGATCCCGACGTTGCGGGGCTTGCCCGACCAGCCCGAGGCCTCCTGGTGGATGACCGTGATGTTCTCGACCTCGGCGGCCAGCGCGTCGAGCCGGGCCGGCGTGTCGTCGGTCGATCCGTCGTCGACGAAGATCGCCTCGAACTCGTCCGGGGGCAGGGACTGCCTGCGCAGCGAGGCGATGCAGTCCTCGATGTAGTTCCCCGGGTTGTAGACGGGGATGACGACGCTGACCTTGACCGGCATCGGTGTCCGGACTCCTTGGGTGACTTGTGGCTTGCGTCACGGATTGACGCGTTGTGGGCCGATGTTAACGCCGACGGACAAGTGCCGCGGCAGCAGGCTGCTTTGCCCGGCGGCACCCCGCCGACGGCGCGAAGTGCGGCGGGCCGCGGCAGCGACGCCGGTGACGGCCGACGCCACGATCGTCGTACCGCGTCAGTGAAGATGTCCGAAGGGCCTCGCCGGTTCCTCGACTTCGACACGAACTTCGAGGCCGGCACAGATACACGCCTCAGGTGTCGGGCGCCGGCCTCGAATCCCTCTAGGGTGACCCCGTGCGCCTGCTGCTGATGTCCGACACCCACCTTCCCAAGCGCGCCAAGCAGCTCCCGGCCCCGCTGCTCGCCGAACTCCCGCACGCCGACGTGGTGTTCCACGCCGGCGACTGGGTCGACACCGCCACGCTCGACCTGCTGGAGAGCCGCAGCGCCCGGCTCGTCGGGGTCTACGGCAACAACGACGGGCCCGAGCTGCGCGCCCGGCTGCCCGAGGTGGCGTACGTCGAACTGGGCGGCCTGCGCTTCGCCGTCGTCCACGAGACCGGTGCCGCCCAGGGGCGCGAGGCCCGCTGCGCCGCCCGCTACCCCGACGCCGACGTGCTGGTCTTCGGCCACAGCCACATCCCCTGGGACACCACCGCCCCCGGCGGACTGCGGCTGCTCAACCCCGGCTCACCGACCGACCGCCGCCGCCAGCCCCACTGCACGTACATGACCGCCACCGTGTCCGACGGCCGCCTCACGGACGTACAGCTGCACCGCCTGCCGCCCCGCACCGCTTCTTCCTGAGACCCTGGGGCGCTCGGGCGTCCGCGGGTCAGTGCCGGGTGCCAACGGTGTCGGCTCCCTGACCTGCGGTCTCGCCCAGGACGGCGGGATGCTCGGGGGCGCGCGGACGGTCCAGGACGTGGGTGACGTCCTGCTGCTACGCGGACGCCGCAGCGCCGGCGCTGAACCTGCTGCCGGGCGCTGTGCGGCCGACCCACCGGCGGTCATGAGATCCGGGCCGCTCCGAGTACAGGGGAACGGCCCGGACGCTACGAGTGTGCGCTTTCACGGACCCCCTTCCCGATCGGAGGCGGGGTGAGGGCTCGGACGCCCCCTCCCGTACGTCGCCGCGTACCCCTCGGCGCGCGCCTCACACTCCGCGCCTCACCTTTTTCGCAGCCGCCGTCACACCTGCGTGGGCGCGACGCCCACGACGGCGGCAACCGCACGTTTGGTGACCGGTACGCCGATCGTGCGCGGCCGGTCGAGCGGCTGGACCTCGGCTACCCGGCCTGACTGCGTCGGCCGACCCGCCACGGCCATATCCGTCCGCACCGACACGGGCGTACCGTGCCCGCCAGGTGTCGTCGACCGGGACGGGCACGGTGGTCGTGGTGCGGTTCCGTGACCTCCGCCAGGCCGGCTTCACGAAGGGGGATGGATCGCCCCCGCCGTCGCCGTCAGCGGGGCACCGCTGCCGCCCCAGCGCAGCGCGACGATCTCGGCGGCCACCGACACGGCGACCTCCTCCGGCGTACGGGCCCCGAGGTCGAGACCGATGGGGGAGCGCAGCCGGGACAGCGCGGCCCCGGTCAGCCCCGATGCGGCGAGCCGCGTCATCCGGTCGTCGTGGGTACGCCGGCTGCCCATCACCCCGATGTACGCCGCGGGCCGGCGCAGTGCCTCCTCCAGCAGAGGCACGTCGAACTTCGGGTCGTGGGTCAGGACGCAGATCACGGTGCGCTCGTCGGTGGCGGTGCCGGCGAGGTAGCGGTGCGGCCAGTCCACGACGACCTCCACCCCGTCCGGGAAGCGCTTGGGCGTGGCGAAGACCGGGCGGGCGTCGCACACGGTGACCCGGTAGCCGAGGAAGGCGCCGATCCGGGCGACGGCGGCCGCGTAGTCGATCGCGCCGAAGACCAGCATGCGGGGCGGCGGGGCGAAGGAGTGCAGGAAGACGCCGACCGCGTCCTCGCGCCGCTCCCCGTGCGGGCCGTAGTGCCTCAACCCCGTCGCACCCAGGGCGAGTTCACCGCGTGCGTCGGCGGTGACCGCCACGTCCAGTCCGGTGCTGCCGAGGGTGCCCGCGACCCGGTCCGGCCACACGGAGAGCGTGGCGCCACGGGGCGCGGGGCCGTCGGTCACCGTCGCCAGGGTCACCGGGCGGCCCGCGGCGACCGACTCGGCGACGCCGGCGAACGCGGGATCGAGGGCGGCCGTCACGGGCCGTACCAGAACGGTGATCTCGCCGCCGCAGGTGAGCCCGACCGCGAAGGCGTCCTCGTCGCTGTACCCGAAGGTCTCCAGCCGGGCCTCGCCGCTCGCCACGACCTCCTGCGCCAGCTCGAAGACGGCCCCTTCGACGCAGCCGCCGGACACACTGCCGACGACCTCGTCGTCCGGCCCGACCGCCATGGCCGCGCCCGGATCACGGGGCGCACTGCGGCTCGTCGATACGACCGTGGCCAGCCCGAACGGCAGCCCCGCCGTGTACCAGTCGTTCAGCACCGGGAGGATGTCACGCATCGTCGGCCCCTTTCACCATCGCCGCCGGACGCTCCAGCGCGGCCGGGCTGTGCCCCTGGGCGAACGCGTCCGCGCTCACCATCGCGGCCGCCGTCACGGTGGCCAGGGGCGCGTGACCGGGGCGTGCCCTGAGCGGATCGGCCCGGATCGCCCGGTGTGCCGCCGGTGCAAGCGTCGCATCCGGGCCGCGATCAGCTCCGGACCGCCACGCTCCCGGCCGCCCGGCAGCACCACCACGACCGCCCCGCGCGCCGTGCCCCGCCGCCCCGGCGGCCCAGGGTGCGGGTTCTGCCCTCCCAGGATCACGGACGGGACCGCTCCAGGGACGGGGACGGGGGCGAGGGCGCGACCGGTTGAGCGTTAATCCGTTGCCGTCGAAGGGGCACACCTGCTGCACTTCGGATGTCCTTGCCGTCGCACGATCCAGGAGCCGTCATGCGCACTGCGTCCATGTCCACCCCGGAAGGAATCTCCGTCTCCTCGAAGGACATGACGCTTCGTGCACCTGCTCAACCTCGGGATCCTCGCCCATGTCGACGCCGGTAAGACCAGCCTGACCGAGCGGCTGCTGCACTCGGTCGGGGTGATCGACGAGATCGGCAGCGTCGACGCCGGCAGTACGCAGACCGACACCCTCGCGCTGGAGCGCCGGCGCGGGATCACCATCAAGTCGGCCGTCGTCTCCTTCGCGGTGGACGACCTGACCGTCAACCTCATCGACACCCCCGGCCACCCGGACTTCATCGCCGAGGTGGAGCGGGTCCTCGGCGTGCTCGACGGCGCCGTGCTCGTCGTCTCGGCAGTAGAGGGCGTCCAGGCGCAGACCCGGGTCCTGATGCGGACCCTCCAGCGGCTGCGCATCCCCACCCTCGTCTTCGTCAACAAGATCGACCGGCGCGGAGCCCGGTACGACGGTGTCCTGCGGGCCCTCGCCGAGCGGCTCACCCCGGCGATCGTGCCGATGGGGACGGTGGCCCGGTCCGGCACGCGCGAGGCCCGGTTCCTCCCTGGCATCGGTGCCTACGACGTCCTCGCCGACCATGACGACGACCTGCTGTCGGCCTGGGTCGAGGGGCGGGTCGACGAAGAGCTGCTGCGCGGGGCACTGGCCGCCCAGACCCGGCGGGCCCTGGTGCACCCGGTGTACTTCGGGTCGGCGGCCACGGGCGCGGGCGTGCCCGAACTGATCACCGGCATCCGGGAGTTGCTGCCCGCCGCCGGCGGTGACCCGCAAGGGCCCGTCTCCGGCACGGTGTTCAAGATCGAGCGGGGCCCGGCGGGGGAGAAGGTCGCGTACGCCCGCCTGTTCTCCGGCACGCTCGGCGTCCGCGACAAGGTGCCGTTCGGTGCGGCGCGCACGGAGGGCCGCATCACCGCGATCAGCGTCTTCGACGGCGGTACCGAGGTCCGTCGGGAGTCGGTCCCGGCGGGCCGGATCGCCAGGATCCGGGGTCTCACCGACATCCGCGTCGGCGACGCACTCGGCGAACCACGCGAGGCCCACGGCCACTTCTTCGCCCCGCCCTCCCTCGAAACGGTCGTCGTGCCGGGTCCGGGCACCGACGCCCGGTCCCTCCACCTCGCCCTCACCCGGCTCGCGGAGCAGGACCCGCTGATCGGCCTGCGCCACGACGAGGTCCGCCAGGAGACCTCCGTCTCGCTCTACGGCGAGGTCCAGAAGGAGGTCGTCCAGGCCACGCTCGCCGAGGAGTTCGGCCTCGACGTCACCTTCCGCGAGACCACGCCCCTGTGCATCGAGCGCCCGGCCGGGACGGGCGAGGCCGCCGAGTTCGTCAAGAAGGACGGCAATCCGTTCCTCGCCACCGTGGGCCTGCGAGTCGACCCGGCACCGGTCGGCTCCGGCGTGGCCTTCCGGCTGGAGGTGGAGCTCGGGGCCATGCCGTACGCCTTCTTCAAGGCCGTCGAGGACACCGTGCGCGAGACACTCGGGCAGGGCCTCGCCGGCTGGCAGGTCACCGACTGCACGGTCACCCTGACCCACTGCGGCTACTGCCCCCGGCAGAGCCATGCCCACCAGGGCTTCGACAAGAGCATGTCCAGCACCGGAGCCGACTTCCGGGGCCTGACCCCGCTCGTCCTCGTCGAGGCGCTGCGCCGGGCGGGCACCCGGGTCCACGAGCCGATGCACCGGTTCCGCGTCGAGGCCCCGGCCGACACCCTCGGCGCCCTGCTGCCGGTGCTGGCCGCGCTGCGGGCCGTACCGCGGACGACGCGGACCCAGGGCGACCGCTGCGTGCTGGAGGGCGCGGTACCGGCCGCCCAGGTGCACGGCCTCGAACAGCGGCTGCCCGGACTGACGCGCGGTGAGGGGGAGTTGGAGAGCGGCTTCGACCACTACGCGCCGGTCTCGCACGGAACCGTCCCACGGCGCCCACGCAGTGATCACAATCCCCTCGACCGGAAGGAGTACCTGTTGAACGTGACGCGTCGAGTCGGCGGGTGAGGCAGCGGATACGACGAAAGTGAAACTTACTCATCAGTCAGATGGTGTTGACGTTGTACCGAAATGGCCGGACTGTAATGGACATGCCGAATAAACGCGCACGTCTGCTCGTTGTTCTGGTTGTCCTCTGCGGATTCCTGACGGTCGCGGGTGTCCGGCCCGCCCCCGCCGACGCCCTCACCGACTCCCTCCCGTTCGACGACACCCCCCTCACCGTCCAGAACGGACGGTTCGTCGACGGCAACGGCCGCGAGGTCGTGCTGCGTGGCTACAACGTCTCCGGCGAGACGAAACTCGCCGAGAACAAGGGCCTGCCCTTCGCCTCCGTCGCCGACGCCAGGAAGTCGGCCACCGCGCTCAGAGCCCTCGGCGGCGGCAACTCCGTGCGCTTCCTGCTCTCCTGGGCCTACGCGGAGCCGGTGAGGGGCCAGGTCGACACCGCCTACCTCGCGAACGCCACCGCCCAGCTGCGGGCCTTTCTCGACGCGGGCATCCGGGTCTACCCCGACTTCCACCAGGACCTGTACTCCCGCTGGCTGTTCGACCGGGGCAGCTGGTACACCGGTGACGGAGCCCCCGCGTGGGCCGTGGCGCTGGGCGGCTACCCCGCCGAGTCCTGCGGCATCTGCCTGCTGTGGGGCCAGAACATCACCCAGAACGGCGCGGTGAAGGCGGCCCAGTACGACTTCTGGCACAACCGGTACGGCCTCCAGGACTCCTTCCTGGCCACCGCCCAGAAGACCATGGCGTACCTCAAGGACCACCTCTCCGCCGGGGAGTTCGCCGGTGTCGTCGGCTTCGACCCCTACAACGAGCCCTACGCCGGCGCCTACGACTCCGGGCAGAACAGCCGCACCTGGGAACGCGACCTGCTGTGGCCCTTCTACGTGAGGTTCCGGGCCCGGATGGACGCGGCGGGCTGGACGGACAAGCCCGCCCTGGTCGAGCCCAACCTGTTCTGGAACGGCAACGTCAGCAAGGAGGAGGGCGGCCTCCTCGACGCCGGCACCCTCGGCTCCCGGTACGTCCTCAACACCCACTTCTACGACCAGAAGGCCATCTCCGGCATCCTGATGTGGGGCAACGCCTCCGACGGCCAGTACGTCGGCGACTTCGGCACGGTCCGCGACCGCGCGGCGGCGGCCGGGACGACGGCCGTGGTCAGCGAGTTCGGGCATCCGCTGAACGGCTCGACCGCCGGCAAGGCGCCGACCGTCCTCAAGGCCATGTACCAGGCCCTCGACTCCCGGGTGAAGGGCGCCGACTGGTGGTCGGCGCCCGCCGGTTCGGGGCCCGTCCTCTCCGGCAGCCAGTGGCAGTGGGACATCTACAACGGGCGCCACCACGAGCTGATGAACGACAACCCCGACAAGGTGAAGACCTCGGGCGACGCCTGGAACGACGAGGACCTGTCTGCCGTGCGGCTCGACGGCTCCGGCACGGCGGTGCTCCGCCAGGACGCCCGGCTCCTCGACCGGGTCTACCCCGGCGCCACCTCGGGCACAACGGTCGCCTTCACCTACGAGGACCGCTCGCGCGACGGCACCACGACCCTGACCTGGAACCCGGTGCCGAGCACCCTGCCCAAGGTCTCGTCCCTGGTCGGATCCGGCCAGTACGCCGTGCTCGTGTGGCGCTCGGCCGACGGCTCGGCGCCCACCGAACTCCACCTGCCCGCATCCTTCCCGACCGCGGCGACCACGGTGGTCTCCGACGTGGGCACGGTTTCCGGTCCGCCCGCCTACACCTCGTCGACCCCGGTCGGCGCGACCCCGGAACCCGGCGGCACCGGCAGCCGCCGACTGCTGCTCACCGACTCGGACTCCGGCGTCCTGCACTACGCGCTGGTGACCAACGGGGCGAGCTCACCCTCCACGACCGCGCTGAACGCGGCCAGGACCGAACTGGCGGCCTGGGCGGCCCAGAAGTTCGGCTGACCGGGAGCGGCCCTCCCGGTGCCGGCACCGGGAAGCCGGGTACCGCCTCCCCGCGGGGGCGGTACCCGGCCTCGGACTCCCGGATCCCCGCGGCCTACGAGGAGGGGCTGGTCCAGTCCGCGGCGACGTGACCCAGCCGCACCCGCTGCGGATGGTCTCCCACCGGCACGGACGCCGTCTTCTGCCCGGTCGCGAAGTCGATCGCGGTGACCTGGTCGGCGCCGCTCTCGGACACCACACAGCTCTTGCCGTCGCCGCTGACGGTCGCCCAGTACGGCTTCGAGGCGGTGACGAGCGGACCCTCCTGGAGGGTGGCGCGGTTCACGACGGTCGCGTAGTCGTCCATCGTGCCCGCGACACACAGCTTGCTGCCGTCAGGGCTCATCGAAAGGCCGTGGTGGCGCGAGTCGTTGACCATGGTGGTGCGGTCGTCGCTGGTCGCCGGGTTCTTCGGCAGGGTCTTGGTGCGGGTGATCTTGTCTGTGGCGATGTCGTACTCGAAGAAGCCGTTGAAGAACGACACCTGGAAGTAGAGCTTGGACTCGTCCGGCGAGAACACGGCGGGACGGACGGCGTCGGAGTAGTCCTTGAGGCCGATCGCGTTCAGCCTGTCCCTCATGTCGATGGTCTTGACCTGCTTGTAGGTCGTCGCGTCCACCACCGTGATGTGCCGGTCGCCCTTCGTCCAGTCCAGCCAGGGCGCGTCGGAGTCGGTGTTCACGTCACCGATCGCCATGTTCCAGATGTACTTGCCGTCCCTGCTGAAGATGTTCTCGTGGGGCTTGTCCCCGGTGGCGAACGAGCCGAGCTGCTGACCGGTGCCGATGTTCAGCACGTGGACCGTGTTCGCGGTGGAGGCGGAGACCGCGACCCGGGTGCCGTCGGGGGAGACCGCCATGTGGTCCGCGCGGTAACCCGAGACCTTGAAGCGCCAGTTGATCTTCCCGGTGGCCAGGTCGATCGACACCACGTCCGCGAAGCTCGGCCTGGAGACGACGACGGACCGGCCGTCCGGCGTGGAGTACATGTCGTCGACGAACTGGTCGTGTCCCTCGCCGACGCTGTTGCGGATGGC
This sequence comes from Streptomyces sp. NPDC091972, assembly GCF_044756385.1. NCBI lineage: Bacteria > Bacillati > Actinomycetota > Actinomycetes > Kitasatosporales > Streptomycetaceae > Streptomyces > Streptomyces sp. NPDC091972. The sequence continues at coordinate 761,630 of NZ_JBIVSV010000001.1, forward strand.
CATGAAGTAGATCCACTTGATGGGGTCGGCGTTGATCTCCGCCATCCGCGCGTCCTTGTCGGGGACGACGTTGATCCGGCCGACCTTCGTCAGGTCGCCGGAGGACTTGATGACGTCGGCGGTGCCGTCCCAGTTGTTGCCCACGAACAGCACCTCGCGCAGGGCGGCGGTGTCCGCGGCGGAGGCGACGGTCGCGGGGGCGGTGACGGTCAGGACGACGGCGGCGGCCATGGCACACAGATGCCGGGGCTTGAGAACAGGCATGACAGGTCTCCCTCTGGGCGGCTCATGACGGGGGCATGCCAAGACGGCGAAACTGAAGACGCGTGCTTTCACAGTCAACTTACTGCAAAGTAAGGAAGGGGGGTCCTTCTCCACAAGACTGCGTACACGACAAAATTGGCGCTCATACGGGAGGCCGGACGCTCCGGCCCGGGTGGGAGGTTCGGTGACGGGCAGGCTCACGGCCCCGACCGGTCGCTACGGCGGCAAGACGGCCGCGGAGCGGCAGGCCGAGCGGCGCCGCCGTTTCCTGGACGCGGCGCTCCAGCTCTTCGGGGACGCGCCCGGTTACCGCGCCACCACCGTCGCGGCCCTCAGCGAGGCCGCGGGCCTCTCCACCCGCCAGTTCTACGAGGAGTTCCGCACCCTCGAGGACGTCCTGGCCGCGCTGCACCTGGAGGTCAACGACTGGGCGACGGCGGCCGTGGTGGCGGCGGTGGCCGACGCGGACCACCTGCCGCTCGCCGAGCGCGCGGCCGCGATCTTCCGCGCGTACGCGGCGAACGTCACGTCCGATCCCCGCCGGGTCCGGATCACGTTCGTGGAGATCATCGGCGTCAGCGCGCGGCTGGAGGAACAGCGGCTGGCCCGCCGGGCGCACTGGGTCGACCTGGTCTGCGCCGAGGCGAACCGGGCCGTGGCGCGGGGAGAGGCGGTCCGACGGGACTACCGGCTCGCGGCGACCGGGTTCATCGGCAGTGTCAACGGCCTGCTGCACGACTGGAACGCCGGGTGGGTGGACGCGACCCTGGACGAGGTGGTGGAGGAACTGGTCCGCCAGCTGCTGGGAATCCTGCGGCCGCCCGGGTGGGACCCGGGCGCGGAGTGAGCGGGCCGGCGCGGCCGTCGTCCCGCCCGCCCATCGGTACCCGACCGGCGTGACCCGGCGCCCCTCGCGGCCGCGGGCGCCGGCCGGCCGGGCACGCCCTGGGGCGGTGGTCGTCGAGGACGACTACGACGGGGAGTTCTGCTGAGACCGGCAGCCCTTCGGGGTGCCCCAGGGCAGGTCGTCCACCTCGGGGCGGCGCCCGGGACGCTCGGACCAGCGACCCGGCGCGGCGGACCGGCGCGTCAGAGCCTGTCCACCGCCTCCAGCACCGGCGTCACACCGTCCTCCGCACGGATGCGCGCCCCGAGCTCCCGCGCCCGCTCCCGGAACTCCGCCTCGCGCGTGACCCGGAGCAGGGCCGCCTCCAGCGTGTCGGCGCTGAGGTGCCGCAGCGGCAGGGCATGCGGAGCCACGCCCAGCGCCACCAGCCGCGCCGCCCAGAAGCTCTCGTCGAACTGGACCGGCACCGGTACCGCCGGCACCCCGGCGCGCAGGCCCGCCGCGGTCGTGCCCGCGCCCGCGTGGTGGACCACCGCCGCCGTCCGAGGGAAGAGCGCGGAGTGCGGCACCTCGTCGACGGTCAGCATGTCGTCGCCCGTCACCGACAGGCCCGCCCAGCCGCGCTGGACCACTCCGCGCAGACCGGCCCGGCGCAACGCCCGCACGACCTCGGAGCTGACCCGCGCGGGGTCGGGCACGGTCGCGCTGCCCAGGCCCACGAACACCGGCGGCGGGCCTGCCTCGAGGAACCGCAGCAGGTCGTCGGGGAGCGGCGCGCCGCCGTCGTACGGCCACCAGTAGCCCGTCACGTCGAGTCCGGCCCGCCAGTCGCGGGGCCGGGCCACCACCTGTGGGCTGAAGCCGTGCAGGACCGGCCAGCCCCGTCGTTCACGGGTGCGCAGTGCCGCGGCGGCGCTCGTGCGGGGCAGGCCGAGACGGGCCCGGAGCGGGGGGAGGGCCGCCGCGAAGACCTGTTCCACGGCCAGGTTCAGGCCCAGCCCGGCGACCCGGTTGCCCAGGCGGCCCCAGGAGCCGGTGGCCGGCATGGGCGGCGCGAACTCCCGGGTGGGGGCGAGGGGCTGGAGATTGAGGCCGAGACTCGGCAGCCGCAGGCCCTCGGCGACGGCGTGACCGAGTGGTGCCACCGAGCCGGACAGGAGCAGCGCGTCGCTCGCCCGGGCGGCGGCCACCAGGTCGTCGACCATCTCCACGGCCAGTTCCCGTGCCATGGAGACCACCCGCACCAGCTTGCCCACGCCGGTCGTGCTGCGATGCAGGGCTCGCCCGCGCGAGGACTCCAGCTCGGCGCGGGGGTCGACGGGCAGGGCGTGGAAGCCGATGCCTGCCTGCGCGGCGAGCGGTCCGAAGCGGCCGTGGGTGACCAGCGTGACCTGGTGCCCGGCCCGCGCCAGAGCGTGTCCCAGCCCGGTGAAGGGGGCCACGTCACCCCGGGAACCCGCTGTCATGATCGCTACTCGCACGCCCGACAGTATGGCGCCGGACCGCACCGCCCGGCGCGAACGACCCCTTCGCATCGGCCGGTTCACCCGCCCGTGGTGCTCTGCCGTGCGGCCGTCTCCGCTGCCCGGACCGTCTGTTCCAGCAGCGTGGCGATGGTCATCGGACCGACCCCGCCCGGCACCGGTGTGATCAGCGAGGCCCGCTCCACCGCGGAGTCGAAGTCGACGTCACCGACGTTGCCCGCGTTGTAACCGGCGTCGACGACGACCGCGCCGGGCTTGATGTCCTGGCCGCGGATCAGCCGGGGCCGGCCCACCGCGGCGACCACGATGTCCGCCTCCCGTACGGCCGCCGACAGGTCCGCCGTACGGGAGTGGCAGTAGGTCACCGTGGCGTCCCGGGCGAGCAGCAGCATCCCGGCCGGCTTGCCGAGGATCGCGCTGCGGCCCACGACCACGGCCCGCTTGCCGGCCGGATCGACGCCGTACTCGTCGAGGAGTCGCATGATCCCGCCGGGGGTGCACGACACGAACCCCGGCAGGCCGAAGCTCATCGTCGCGAAGGAGGCGAAGGTGACCCCGTCGACGTCCTTCTCCGGGGCGATCGCCTCGAACGCGGCCCGCTCGTCGATGTGCGGGCCCATCGGGTGCTGGAGCAGGATGCCGTGCACGCCGGGGTCGTCCGAGAGGGCGCGCAGCGTGCCGACCAGTTCCTCGGTGGTGGTGGTTGCCGGCAGCTCCACGTGCCGCGAATCGATACCGGCCGCGCGGCAGCGGTTGCGCTTCATCCGGACGTAGGTGACGGAGGCGGGGTCCGCGCCGACCACGACCGTGGCGAGACAGGGCGCCTTTCCGGTGCGCGAGGTGACGTCGGCCGCTCGCTTCGCGGTCTCCTCGACGATGCGCCGGGCGAGCGCGGTGCCCGACATGAGCCGTGCCTGGGACATGATCCACTCCTGAGCCGATCGAAGGAATCGCCCAGGCGCACGGCATCGAGTGTGCGGACCGCTCCCCGGTGGTGCTCCACCTCAGCGCCAGTCACGGTCCGGACATGACATTAACGGACGCGGTACGACGGCCGGGACCCGCACTCCCGCGGCGGTGCCGTCGGACCGGGCCCGGTCAGGAGGCCCACCGCCCGGGCGAGGACGTGCTCGGCGCCGATCGCCTCGATCCGGCGGGCGATCTCCCGGGCCAGGTCCTCGCCGGGCCGCGTCGGAAGGGGCCGGGTCTGGCGGGTGGTGGTCGGCCGGCCGGGTGGTCGTCGGCCGGGGTGTGATCCGGTCCCTCGGTGCCCTCCCGTTACTCGTCCCAGGCCTGGATCATGGTCTGTTCGACGATCTTGCCGTCCCGGAGCGTCAGCATCGACTCGGAGAGGACGCGTACCCCGTCGGAGTACAGGCAGGACTCGCTGAAGGCGACGTGATCGCCGTCGACGACGCACTGTTCCAGCTTGTGCGTCATGTCACGGCTGTAGACGTCGTCGAGCATCGCGCCGATCTCGTCCCTGCCGTGCACCACCTTGGGGTGGCTGGGCTGGCTGTTGCGGTCCACGACGCGTATCTCGGCGTCGTCCGCGTAGAGCGACAGAAGATTCGCCGCTGAGTTTCCTTCGATGCCGCTGCGGAGGGTTTCGCTGGTGAAGCCGGAGCTTGCCGCGGTGCCCATGGTGACCTCCTTCGAGGGCCGCGACCCGACGAGCAACGGGCCGCGCAGGGCCTGTTTCTTCGAGACTCCTCCGTCCCGGCGGCCACGGCAAGCGCAGACCGGGCGCTCCGCCTGACGGGTGAGGAGCTTCGGCCGGCCGTGTCCGGCAGGGGTCCGGCGGCGTTGCTGACAACATGATCTCAACTCGACGTATCGTTGCCGCCGTCGGTCTCGCCGTCGGCGTCACCGGCCTCACCGCCCCCCTCGCGAACGCGGCCGACGCGGCCGCCTCGGACGCCGGGCTCAACCCGATCGCCGTGCTCGACTCGCTCGCGTCGAGCGACATCCCCGCGGAGCACCGGGACGAGATCCCGCCGGTCTCCCGGCAGCTCGCCGGACTCAACCGGGTCAACGACCTGAACCAGCTCGGCCAGGTCACCGGCCTCGTCGCCCCCGTCACCGGGCTGGTGCCGGCCGTCCACTGACCTTCGCGACGAACACCGAGGGCCACCCGGATCGCCGGGCGGCCCTCGACGCATGTCCGCCCCCCGGCCCCTCCAGCCGCCCCTGCCCGCCGGGATCCGCCCGCCTGCTCACCTGGCCGTGGCGAGGAACTGGGTCGCCGCGAGTTCCGCGTACAGGGGGTCCCCGTCGACCAGTTCCCGATGCGTCCCCACCGCGCGGACGCGCCCCGCGTCCATGACCACGATCCGGTCCGCCATCGTCACCGTGGACAGCCGGTGCGCGACGACCAGCACCGTGGTCGTGCGCGCCACCTCCGCCACCGTGTCCCGCAGGGCCGCCTCGTTCACCGCGTCCAACTGAGAGGTGGCCTCGTCCAGCAGCAACAGCCGGGGCCGCCGCAGCAGCGCCCGGGCGATCGCCACCCGCTGCCGCTCCCCGCCGGACAGCTTGGTCCCCCGATGCCCGACCAACGTCTCCAGCCCGCCGGGCAGCCGGGCCACCAGGCCGTCCAGCCGGGTCGTGCCGAGCACGCGCGCCACCGCATCCTCGTCCGCCTCAGGGTTCCCGAGCAGCAGGTTCTCCCGCAGCGACCCGGACAGCACGGGCGCGTCCTGCTCCACGTACCCGATCGCTGACCGCAGTTGCGGCAGGTCCCACTCGGCGAGGTCCCGCCCGTCCAGCGTCACCACCCCGGCGTCGGGATCGTAGAACCGCTCGATCAGCGAGAACACCGTCGTCTTCCCCGCTCCCGACGGCCCGACGAACGCCGTCATCCCGCGCGCGGGCACATCGAACGTCACCCCGTGATGGACGTACGGCAGATCCTCGGCGTAACGGAACCGCACGTCCGTGAAGGAGACGGAGGCCGGCGCGGCCCCGTCCGCGGGCAACGGCGCGGGCGGCGCGACCGGTTCGGCGGGCAGCCGCAGCGCCTCCTGGACACGGGCGAGCGCCGCGGCCCCGGTCTGGTACTGCGTGACCGCCCCCACGACCTGCTGGATCGGCGACATCAGATAGAACACGTACAGCAGGAACGCGACCAGCGTGCCGACGTCGATGGCCCCCGTGGCGACCCGCGCGCCGCCCACCGCGAGCACCGTGATGAACGCGATCTGCATGGCGAGCCCCGCTGTATTGCCGGCCGCCGCCGACCACTTGGCGGCCCGCACACTCTGCCGCCAGGACTCCTCGGCCGCCGCGTGCAGTGTCCGCTCCTCCCGGTGCTCGGCGCCGGACGCCTTCACCGTGCGCAGCGCGCCGAGGATGCGTTCCAGTGCGGCCCCCATCACGCCGACGGCGTCCTGGGCCTGCCGGCTGGCCCGGTTGATGCGCGGCACGATCACCCCGAGGACCGTGCCCGCGGCCAGGATCACCGCCAGCGTGACGCCCAGCAGCACCGGATCCACCAGGCCCATCATCGCCACGGTCGCCACCAGCGTGAGCCCGCCTGTCCCGAGGCCCACGAGCGAGTCGGTGGTGACCTCGCGCAGCAGGGTGGTGTCCGAGGTGATCCGGGCCATCAGATCCCCGGGCTCGGTGCGGTCCACGGCCGTGACGCGCAACCGCAGCAGGTACGACGACAGCGCGCGCCGCGCCCCCAGCACCACCGACTCCGCGGTGCGCCGCAGCACGTACGAACCCAGCGCCCCCACCGCCGCGTTGGCGATCACGAGACCCGACATGACGACCAACGCACCGGTGATCGTGCGGTCGTGGGACAGGTCGTCGATCAACTCCCGGGCCACCAGCGGCAGCAGCAGACCGGTCGCCCCCGTCAGGAGCGAGAGCACGGCACCCGCCGCCAGGGCCCAGCGGTGCGGCCGTACGTATCCGAGGAGCAGCCGCCAGGTCGGCGGCCCGGTCTGCGTCTCGGTGCTGCTCACGGCGCTCCTTCGGACCTCGCGGGCGTGCGGAGCCCTCAGGCTACGTCCGCGCTCCGACACAGAGCCCGGCGGCTCGGGCGCCGTGACCGCGACGGCGGCCCTCGACCGGCCCGGCTGCGCGATCATCGCCTTCGTGTGCCGGCAGGACCCCGGGCTCGTCCGGCGGCCCCATGGCACGGCGTACTCCCCGGGGGTACCCCTCCGCGCGGGAACCGGTGCCGTTACTGATCAGTCACGCGTAGGGTCGGAGGGACGTGCACCGGGCGACGGAAGGGGTCAGGCCATGGCGCAGGAGGTACGCGGAGTGATCGCACCCGGCAAGGACGAGCCGGTGCGGGTGGAGACGATCGTGGTGCCGGATCCGGGACCCGGGGAGGCCGTCGTCCAGGTGCAGGCCTGCGGGGTCTGCCACACCGACCTGCACTACAAGCAGGGCGGGATCAACGACGACTTCCCGTTCCTCCTCGGTCACGAGGCCGCCGGTGTCGTGGAGTCGGTCGGCGAGGGGGTGACCGACGTCGCGCCCGGCGACTTCGTGATCCTCAACTGGCGTGCCGTGTGCGGCAATTGCAGGGCCTGTCTGCGCGGGCGGCCCTGGTACTGCTTCAACACCCACAACGCGAAGCAGAAGATGACCCTCGGTGACGGCACCGAGCTCTCGCCCGCCCTGGGCATCGGCGCCTTCGCCGAGAAGACGCTGGTCGCCGCCGGACAGTGCACCAAGGTCGACCCCTCGGTCTCGGCCGCGGTCGCGGGACTGCTGGGCTGTGGCGTGATGGCCGGCATCGGCGCCGCGATCAACACGGGCAACGTCGGCCGGGGCGACACCGTCGCCGTCATCGGCTGCGGAGGCGTCGGTGACGCGGCGATCGCGGGCTCGAACCTCGCGGGCGCGGCGAAGATCATCGCCGTGGACATCGACGACCGGAAGCTGGAGAAGGCCCGCACGATGGGCGCGACCCATACCGTCAACTCCAAGGACACGGACCCGGTCGAGGCGATCCGTGAACTGACCGGCGGCTTCGGCGCCGACGTCGTCATCGAGGCGGTCGGCCGCCCCGAGACGTACCGGCAGGCCTTCTACGCCCGCGACCTCGCCGGCACGGTCGTCCTCGTCGGCGTGCCGACGCCCGAGATGAAGCTGGAGCTGCCGCTCCTGGACGTCTTCGGGCGCGGTGGTTCGCTCAAGTCGTCCTGGTACGGCGACTGCCTGCCGAGCCGTGACTTCCCGATGCTGATCGACCTGCACCTGCAAGGCCGCCTGGACCTGGGGTCGTTCGTGACCGAGACCATCCAGCTCGACGAGGTGGAGAAGGCCTTCGAGCGCATGCACCACGGCGACGTCCTGCGCTCGGTGGTGGTGCTCTGATGTCCGCCCGCATCGAACGCCTCGTCACCTCGGGGCAGTTCAGCCTCGACGGCGGCACCTGGGACGTCGACAACAACGTCTGGATCGTCGGCGACGACCACGAGGCCGTCGTCATCGACGCCGCCCACGACGCCGACGCCATCCTCGAGGCCGTCGGGGACCGCAGGCTGACCGCGATCGTCTGCACCCACGCCCACAACGACCACATCGACGCCGCACCCGCCCTCGCCGAGCGCACCGGCGCCACCATCTGGCTGCACCCCGACGACCTGCCCCTGTGGAAGCAGACCCATCCCGACCGCGACCCCGACGCCCATCTGCGCGACGGCCAGGTCATCGAGGCCGCGGGCGCCGACCTCCAGGTGCTGCACACCCCCGGCCACGCGCCCGGGGCGGTCTGCCTCTACGACCCGGCCCTCGGCACCGTCTTCACCGGCGACACCCTCTTCCAGGGCGGCCCGGGCGCCACCGGACGGTCCTTCTCCCACTTCCCGACGATCATCGACTCGATCCGCGACCGCCTGCTGGCCCTGCCGCCCGAGACGAAGGTCCTCACCGGCCACGGCGACCCCACCACCATCGGCGCCGAGGCCCCCCACCTCCAGGAATGGATCGACCGTGGCCACTGACGACGTCGTGCACCGCGGCGGCGTGAACGTCCTGCACTGCGCCCCCGACGGACCGCCGCTGGACGGCGAGCGGGCCGCCCTCGACCTGATCGGCGACGCGATGGGCCGCGACGCCCAGGTGGTCGCCGTACCGGTCACCCGGGTCCCCGAGGAGTTCTTCCGGCTGCGGTCGGGTGTCGCGGGCGCGGTGATGCAGAAGTTCGTGACCTACCAGGTGCGTCTGGCGGTCGTCGGTGACGTCAGCCGCCACCTCGACGAGAGCACAGCCCTGAGGGACTTCGTCCACGAGACGAACCAGGGCGGCCACATCTGGTTCCTGCCGGATCTGGACACCCTGGACGACCGACTGCGTACGGCCGGATGACCCCCCTGCACAGCACCCGTTTGTAAATCCCGACAGAGGTTGTCCGGCTTCCCGGCCATGCTCGAACCCACATCGCGCACAACGGGAGGTCGGACACATGTCACAGCCGCTGCAGGGCAAGGTCGCACTGGTCGCCGGGGCCACACGCGGAGCCGGACGCGGAATCGCCGTGGAGCTCGGGGCGGCGGGCGCCACCGTCTACGTCACCGGACGCAGCACCCGCGCCCACCGCTCCGACTACGACCGCCCCGAGACCATCGAGGACACCGCCGACCTCGTCACCGCGGCCGGCGGCCACGGGATCGCCGTACCCACCGACCACCTGGACCCCGCCCAGGTCCGCACGCTCGTCGACCGCATCGCCGACGAGCAGGACCGCCTCGACGTCCTCGTCAACGACATCTGGGGCGGCGAACACCTCTTCGCGTGGGACAGCCCGGTGTGGGAGCACGACCTCGACAAGGGCCTGCGGCTGCTCAGGCTCGCGATCGACACCCACGCGATCACCAGCCACCACGCCCTGCCGCTGCTGCTGCGCAGGCCCGGCGGCCTGGTCGTCGAGATGACCGACGGAACCGACGCCTACAACCGCGAGAACTACCGCGTGTCCTTCTTCTACGACCTCGCCAAGACGGCCGTCGTCCGCATGGCCTTCGCCCTCGGCCACGAGCTGGGCCCGCGCGGCGCGACCGCCGTCGCGCTCACCCCCGGCTGGCTGCGCTCGGAGATGATGCTCGACCACTTCGGCGTCCGGGAGGACAACTGGCGCGACGCCCTCGACCGCGTCCCTCACTTCGCCATCTCGGAGACCCCGCGCTACGTGGGACGCGCCGTCGCCGCGCTCGCCGCCGACCCCGACGTGGCCCGCTGGAACGGACAGTCCCTCGACAGCGGCTCGGTCGCCCGGACGTACGACTTCACGGACCTCGACGGCAGCCGCCCCGACGCCTGGCGCTATCTGGTCGAGGTCCAGGACGCGGGAAAGCCGGCGGACGTGTCCGGTTACCGTTAGGTCAGTCGGGCCGCAGGGGAGGCGGCTGCCACCGCACCGCGAGGTCCGGTGGCAGCGCCAGGTCGTCGCGTACTGCCGCGTGGTAGCCGTCCCGCCCGTTGCGATGCCGCTCCAGCAGTGCCCGCCATGCCGCCGGATCGCGCTTCAGGGCGCGCAGAAGCAGCGCCTCCCCGGCCGGGTCCCTGGCCGGCGTGACCGACTTCTTCAGCGTCCGCGCGTACGCGAGTTACAACCGCGCGCGCTGATCACGACGCCCATGAACGCGGGGAGTTGCTGCGGAACGCGGACATGGACGCACGGCATCTGCCCCGTTGATCACCGAGCGGCTATCTTCGGCGCATGACCCACACCAAGCGCTTCGAGGGACACGCGGCTCTGGTCACGGGCGCCGCCCGCGGGATCGGCGCGGCAGCCGCCCGCAGGCTGGCCGAGGAGGGGGCGCGGGTCGTGCTGGCCGACCGCGACGGGCAGGTGGCCGAGGAGACGGCGGCACACCTGCGGGAGCAGGGCCTCACCGCACGGGCGGTGGAGTGCGACGTGGCCGACCGCGCGGCGGTGGAGGCGGCGGTCGCCCACACCGTGGCGGCGTTCGGCTCCCTGGACGTCCTGGTCAACTGCGCCGCCCGGTGCACCCCGGAGACCCCGCTCTTCGAGGACGACTCCGACGAGGACTGGGCCCGTGACCTGGACGTCACGCTGAGCGGGCCGTACCGCTGCTCGCGGGCCGCGCTGCCGCACCTGGCCGCCTCGGGGCGCGGCGCGATCGTCACCATCGGCTCCGTCAACGGCCTCCAGGACTTCGGCAACCACGCCTACAGCGCCGCCAAGGCGGGCCTCGGTTCCCTGACCCGTACGCTCGCCGGGCACGCGGCCGCCCGCGGGGTACGGGTCAACCTGGTCGTCCCGGGCACGGTCCGCACCTCCGCCTGGGAAGGGCGCGAGAGCGAGCTCGCCGACCTGCGGCGGCTGTATCCCCTCGGCCGGGTCGGCGAACCCGAGGACATCGCCGCCGCGGTCGCCTTCCTCGCCTCCCGCGACGCGGCGTGGATCACGGGCACCGCGCTGGTCGTCGACGGCGGGCTCACCGCGGTCAACACCGGATTCCACGCCGCGGTCCATCCGGACCGGGGCGCGGTGTCGTGAGCTTTGTCACCGTTCCGTCCCAGCAGGCCTGGCGGTACAACGATCGGGCAGGCACACCCGTCTAGCTGGTAGAGATCGCAGGACCTTATGAAGGGGACAGGACCATGGGGGACATACGCAGACGGGGTGCCGTCGCGCTCGGGATCACCGGACTCGTCGCACCGCTGACCATCGCGCTGGGCGCCGCGCCCGCGCAGGCGGCGAGCTGCACCACGCAGGCGGGGCCGTACCAGAAGAAGGTGGAGAAGTTCCTCGGCCGTCCGGTCGACGGCAGGCAGTCCACCGCCGACTGCAAGGCGATCAAGGCCTTCCAGACCAAGCACGGCATCAGCCCGAACATCGGCTACGCGGGATCCGTCACCTGGGGCGTGATGGACCTGATGAACAAGCAGAAGGCCGTCGGCTCGAACCCCAACCGGGACGGCAAGTGCCCGACGAACAAGGGCCGCATCGCCTGTGTGAACCTCACCCTCCAGCTGAGCTGGATCCAGGACGGCGACCGGCTCGTCTACGGCCCCGTCCCGGTCCGCACCGGCCGCGACGGCTACGAGACCCGCACCGGCCTGAAGAAGATCTACTGGCGTGACATCGACCACGTCTCGTCGATCTACCACGTGCCGATGCCCTACAGCCAGTTCTTCGACGGCGGCCAGGCCTTCCACTCGGTGAACCTCAGCATGTGGAACCCGCCCGGCTCGCACGGCTGCACCAACATGACGCCCAAGGACGCCAAGAAGTACTGGTCGCTCCTGAAGAAGGGCGACGACGTCTTCGTGTACGGCCGCAAGCCGGGCACCTGAGACACCAGGCGCCCGGCGTGACGGCACGCTCACGCCTCGGGCGCGTCCCCGAAGTCCGGGATCTCCAGCCTGGCTCCACCCTGCCGCGCCGAGTCGTGCGCGATGATGCCCGGCAGGGTGTAGCGGGCCGCCACCCAGGCGTTCACCGACGGCAGGGTGCGGGTGTTCACCGCGGTCACGAAGTCGTCCACCAGGAAGTGGTGGCTGCCCTCGTGGCCGTTGTGCAGGTGGTCGAACGACCGGGGCAGCCGCGCCCGGTCGTGCACCGGCGCCGACCCGGACGTGAACGCGGCCCGCAGGTCCGGCGCGATGTGCTGGAGTGACGGGTCGTCAGGAGCCATGGTGGGCTTGGGCTCCAGGAGTTCGCTGATGTCCTTCACGCCCTTCTTGTCCTGCCAGAGGGCGACCGTGGCGAGCTGCTCCATGCTGGCCTCGGTCCCGAAGAACCGGAAACGCGACTCCCTGATGTGGGAGGGGTAGCCCACCCGCCGGAACTCGTTCGTACGGAACGAACCGCCCCCCGCCACCTCGAACAGGGCCGTCGCGTTGGAGAAGTCGTTGCCGAACCGGCTGACCTCCTTGTCGAACACGCCGTCCCCGCGGTCGTCGACCACACCGATCGCCGACACGCTCACCGCGTGCGTCTGCCAGGCGCCCAGCACCCCGCCCACCGAGTGCGTGGGGTAGAGCAGCGGGGGATAGCTGGCGGTCTCCTTCCACCGCTCGCCGCCGCTGTAACGGTACGCGTCGTAGAACCCCAGGTCCATGTCGTGGACGTAGTCGCCCTCGGCGTAGAAGAGCCGCCCGAAGGCGCCCTCGGCGATCTGGTTGCGGGCGTGCACGGTCGCGGGGTTGTACTGGCTGGTCTCGCCCATCATGTACGTCAGCCCGGTCGCCCGGACCGCGTCGATGATGGCTGCTATCTCCTCCGTGGTGATGGCCATGGGGACCGCGGAGTACACGTGCTTGCCGGCGTTCAGGCCCTGGAGCACCAGGGGGCCGTGCGTCCAGCGCTGGGTGAAGACGGCGACGGCGTCGACCTCCTTCGACTCCAGCATGGCCTCGTAGGTGGGGAAGGTGCCGGCCAGCCCCTGTGCCGAGGCGAGCCGCTCGGCGCGTTCGGGCAGCAGGTCGGTGACGTAGACGTCGCCGACACCGGGGTGGGCCTGGAACAGCGTGGCGAACTGGCCGGAGAACTGGCCGGCGCCGACGATGCCGAGGGAGAACGTCATGGAGTGCGTGCCCTTCACTGGTCGCGCGATCACTGCGAGAGGATCAGGTTGATCTGGTCATTGGTCTGGTCGAGGCTGTGCACGGACCTGCCGTTGCCGAAGATGTCCTGCATGGCGGGATGCATCAACGCGAACACGTCCGCCGCGTAGTCCGTGATGGGGTAGGAGAAGGTCGTGAAGTCCTTCTTGTCGGCGACCGGCTCGGTGAAGGCCGTGACGTCGATGCCCTTCTTCTTGTAGGCGGCCACGGCGGCCGCGGTGCCGTCCGGAGTGGCGGGGAAGACGATGCCGTAACCGCCCACGGTCCGCTGGCACTCGTCCGACGCCAGGTATTTCACCCACTTGCGGGCGCCCTCCTTGTTGCGGGCGTTCCTGGTGATGGAGTCGGCGAGGCCGTTCATCATGGTGGCGCGCTTGCCGGTGGGGCCCTCGGGCGTGACCGCGGTGCGCATGTCGAGACCCTTGAATCCGGCATAGGTCGAGATCATCCAGGCCCCGTCGAAGGCGGTCGCCGCCTTTCCGGCCGCGATCTGGGTGTTGGCCTGGTTGGACTGGGAGTTGTAGTCGGTGAAGGGCGCCATGTAGCCCTTCTCCGCAAGCCCGAAGTACCACTTGACCGCCGACTGGAAGGCGGGGCTGTCGTACTGGTACTTGGTGCCCCACCGCTTCTTGTCGGTGTAGTTCCAGCCGGCGGAGGCGGTGAAGGTGCTCCACTGGGTCTGGCCGTCGCCGTCCCCCGCGCCGTTGGTGGCGAGGCCGTACACCTTGACGTTGTTCTTGTCGAAGCCGGGTTCGTCGCCCCGCTTGCCCTTCCTGTCGACGGTGAGGTGGGCGACGGCCTTCTCGAAGGTGCCGCCGTCCTTCGGGTTCCACGCCAGGTCGTTCAGCTGTGCCGCCGTGAGCCCGGCCGCGTCGGTCATCTTCTTGTTGTAGAAGAGGGCGACGGTGTCCCAGTCCTTGGGGGCGCCGTAGCGGTGGCCGTCCTGGCCCTTCCAGTTGGCCGCGAGCCCGGGCTGGTAGGCGGACTCGTCGATGCCCAGGTCGTCGAGGGGTTCGAGGACCTTGAGGTCGGCGAACTGGCCGAACTTCTGGATGTGGTCGGTGAACACGTCCGGTTCGGTGCCCGCGATGAAGCTCGCGGTGAGCTTCGTCCAGTAGTCGTCCCAGCCCAACTGGGTGATCTTCACGTGGAGTCCGGGGTTCTGCCTCTCGAAGTCCTTGGCGCAGGCCTGGTAGGCGGGCTGCTGGTTGGAGTCCCACAGCCAGTAGCTCACCGTGTTCGAGGAGGACCCGGCGGAGCCGCTCCGTGCACACCCCGTCAGGCACAGGGCCAGTGCGCCGGCCAGGGCGGTCAGGGTACGAAGTCGCATCAGGAGTCCCTCACTTGATCCCGGTGAAGCTGATGGTGGACACGATGCGGCGGGCGAAGAACCCGAACAGCACCAGCATCGGCAGCGCGGCGATAAGCGTCGCCGCCATGAGGCCCGACCAGTCGACGCCGGTCTGCGGGGTCTGGGCCCGGAAGATGGCCAGGGCCACGGTCAGGACGCGTGAACTGTCGCTGTAGGACACCATCAGCGGCCAGAAGTAGTCGTTCCAGGACGTGATGTACGTCAGCACGGCCAAGGTCAGGACGGGTGCGGACGCCATCGGCAGCAGCACCCGGAAGAAGATCCGCACCTTGCCGGCACCGTCCAGCAGGGCCGCCTCCTCCACCTCCCGGGGCACGTTCATGAAGAACTGCCGCAGGAAGAACACCGCGAACGGCGTCATGAACATCGTCGGCAGTGCGATGCCCAACAGGTTGTCGATCAGGCCGAGTTGCTTGATGAGCACGAAGTTCGGCAGCAGGGTGAAGATGGCCGGCACCATCAGCCCGGCGAGGAACAGCGCGAACATCTTGTCGCGGCCCCGCCAGCGCAACCGTCCGAAGGCGTAGGCGGCCATCGCGGAGAAGAAGATCTGGCAGCCGGTGACCAGGGTCGAGACGATCACCGAGTTGAGCAGGTAGCGCCAGAACTTCAGCCCGCCGCCCGCGCCGCCCTGCGCGATCGCGTCCTTGGTGGACTCCAGGCCCAGGGCGCGGGCGAATCCGGTGCCGGTCGGGGCCACCGGCAGCGGGTCGGAGGCGTGGGCGGCGAGTCCGGAGTTGGTGGACAGCGCGGTGCGCAGGATCCAGTAGAACGGCAGCAGGGTCACGAGCACGATCGCGCCCATCGCCGTCCACGCGAGGACCCGGCCGGGGGAGAGCGGGCGGCGCCGGGTGGGCCGTATCCGTGTCGTGGTCGTGGTGGTGGTCACGGCAGCCATGTCGACTCCTTCCGGGTCAGCCGAGATCGGTCTGGCCGGCCCGGGTGAGCCGGTACTGCAGGACGGTGATCGCGCTCAGCACCACCAGGAGGGCGACGGACATCGCGGACGCGTAGCCGAACTGGAAGCGGCCGAAGGCCGATTGGTAGATGTAGAACTGGAGCACGTTGGTCGCGTTCGCCGGGCCGCCCCCGGTCGTCACGGCGACCGTGTCGAACACCTGGAACGAACCGATCACCGTCATGATCAGGACGACCGCCAGCACCGGACGCAGCAGCGGCATGGTGATGCGCCAGAACATCCGCCACTCGCTCGCGCCGTCCACCTTCGCCGCCTCGTACATGTCGTTCGGGATGGCCATGAGGCCCGCGAACAGCAGCAGCGCGGTGTAGCCGACGTGCCGCCACACGTTGATCAGGGCGATCGTCGGGACCGCCCACGTCTCGTCGGCGAGGAAGGGGACCCGGTCGAAGCCGAGCCCGGCGATGATCTCGTTGCCGATGCCGAGCTGGTTGTCGAGGATCCACAGCCAGACCAGGCCCGCGACGACGTTCGACATCAGATACGGCGTCAGCACGATCCCGCGCAGTACCGGGGACTGGGTCAGGCGCTGGAGGAGCACGGCGATGGCGAGGGCGGACACCGTCTGGACACCGATGTTGATGACGACGTACTCCACGGTGACCTTCAGCGAGTCCCAGAAGATGGGGTCGTGGATCATCCGGTCGTAGTTGGCGAACCCGACCCACTCCGCCGGGGTCAGCAGGTTGAAGCGGGTGAAGCTCAAATAGATGCCCCGCAGGGTCGGCCAGAGCAGGAAGACCACGAAACCCGTCAGGGCCGGGGCGATGAACACCGCGGCCAGGCGCCCGTCGCCCCTGCCCGGGGCTCGGCCCTTGCCCCGTTCCGTCCGAGCCCCCTCGGTGCCGCTGAGCGGCAACCGCGACGGAGGGCTGCTGGTGGCCATGGTCATCGGGAGACTCCCTCGTCTGCGGTGGCTCGTCCTCGGCCACTTACTTTCGTCACGAAAGAATCAGCGCGTCAAGAGGGGTGCAGACATCTTCTCGCGGGGTCGTCCACGCCGTAATCTGGTTCATGTTGCTTTTATGTCGGAAGAAATCATGTGGGAGTCTGACCTTCATGACCGCAGTTGCCGCAAGCTGGCTACCCCTGAGCGCCGGTGAGCGCTCGGTCGCGATCGAGGTGCTCGTCCACGGCCCGCTGTCGCGCACCGAACTCGCCCGCCGCCTCGACCTCTCCGCGGGCAGCCTCACCCGGCTGACCAAGCCGCTCATCGAGTCGGGTCTGCTGGTCGAGGTCCCCGAGGCGGGCAGCCCCGCCGAAGTGCGCCAGGGGCGCCCCTCGCAACCTCTCGACGTGGTCGTGGAGTCCCGCTCCTTCATCGGTTTCAAGATCACCGAAGACATGGTCTACGGCGTCGTCACCACCCTCAGGAGCGAGATCGTCGCCCGCCACGACCGGCCCCTCACCAGCCACGATCCCGCCGAAGTGGCCGACCTGCTCGCGGAGATGACGAGCGAGCTGGCCCGCGCGTACCCGCGGCTCGCCGGCATCGGCATCGGGGTCGGCGGCTTCGTCCAGGAACGTGCCGTGGTGGGCGAGTCCCCGTTCCTGCACTGGCGGGACGTTCCCCTCGGTGAACTCGTCGAGGAGCGCACGGGGTTGCCGGTGGTCGTCGAGAACGACGTGGCCGCCCTCGTCGAGGCCGAGACCTGGTTCGGCGCGGGACGCGGCCTCGACCGCTTCGTCGTCCTCACCATCGGGGCCGGCATCGGGTACGGCCTGGTCATCGGCGGCCGACGGGTCCCCTACGCCGAGGAGGACCGGGGCTTCGGGCGGCACTGGATCATCGACCCCAACGGTCCCCTCACCCCCGACGGCAACCGCGGCAGTGCCGTCTCCCTGCTCGCCATCCCCAGCATCCGCTACCAGGTGCACGCCGCCACCGGGCGCGATCACACCTATGAGGAGATCCTCGCCCTCGCCGCGGCCGGCGACCCCATGTCCGCCCGCGTGGTCGAGGAGGCCGGGCATGCCCTCGGTGTCCTCGTCGCCCAGATCGCCAACTTCGCCATGCCGCAGAAGATCATGCTCGCCGGAGAGGGCGTCGGCCTGATGGACGTGGCAGGCAAGACCGTCGAGGACACGATCCGCGCCCACCGGCACCCCCTCGCCACCCCCATCGACCTGGAGACCAGGGTGTCCGACTTTCACGACTGGGCCCGCGGGGCCGCCGTGCTGGCGATCCAGGTGCTGGTCCTGGGAGTGGCCGAAGTGTGAACCGGGCCACAGTCGTTGGTAGTTGACGTGATCAGCAACACGGTCCGGTATGTCCGTTTCTGGTGTGATTACTCACGCCGCCTTCACGTCCGGAGCCGTATGCTTCACACCATGTCCACCACTGTTGAACCCGTGACCGATCGATCGGCCGACGAGGTCAACGAGGAGATCCGGGCCCTGTGGCGCCGGGCGGGCGGGACACTGAGCGGCGAGCAGCGCGAGGAGTACCAGCGCCTCGTCCTGGAGTGGGCCGCCGCCGCTCCGCAGCCGGTCCGGGCGGCCTGACCCCGGCGACCTGCGCGGGGCATCACCGCCCCGTCCCGGGGCACCCCTGACGGGATGGGCCCTCTCCTCGCACTGGCCTCAGCGGTCTGCTCGGCATCGTTGTCCCCCAGCTCTCGGCTGCGCTCGAGCCGGGAGGTGCCCCCATTCGGGCGGTCTGCTGTCCCGCCGCGCGTACCACGCCGCCGTCACCTTCCTCGGCCAGATCGGCGGCCTGCTGCTCGCGTCCGCGTCCGCGTCCGCGCTTCTCCTTCCCGCCGACGCCGTACGGCCCGTCGACCTCCTGTGGGGCGCCCTCTCCGGCGTCGGGAGCGGCGCCGCCATGCACTTCCTCAACCGCGGCCTCAGCCACGGCGCCATGAGCGTGGTCGTACCCGTCAGCGCCGTCACCGGCGTCGGCCTCTCCGTGGTGTGCGGGGTGCTGCTCGGCGACCGGCCGACCGCCGTGGCCTGGCTGGGCATCGCTCTCACCGCGCCCGCGCTCTGGATGGTCTGCGGCGGCGGCACCGACGACGACGGTGGAGCCGTCCCGGGCGGCTGCGCCTGCCGCCCGTGCGGGCCGTGCAGGCCCTGCTCGTCGGAGCGGGCGCAGCCCTCGGGCTCATCCTCTATCTGCTCGCCGCCCAGCGGCAGTTGCTGGCCGTCGCCGTCGTCCTGGCCTCCCTCTACCCGGCTCTCCCCGTGATCCTCGGACTCGCCCTGCTGCACGAGCGGCTGAGCCGGAGACAGATGGCGGGTCTCGTGGGAGCGGGAGTGGTCACCGCACTGCTCACCCTGGGATGATCCCGTCTCAGCCCCACGTGGCCGAGTAGTACCGCTGATAGGCCTTGCGGTCCTGTTCCGAGCGGATGTACCGCGTCGCCACCAGCGCGATCAGGCTTCCCCCGACGACCAGCAGACCGGGTCCGACGTTCCGGGTGTCCGTGAGCCGGCTCAGCAGGGGCGTGCCCTCGGCCCCCTGCACCGCCGCCGAGGAACCGGGGGAGGCGGCACCGGGAGCGATCGAGCCCTGCGCGGCGGTGGCCGACGGCGCGGGAGACGCCCCGCCGGCGGCGGGCGGGTTCGACACGATCAGCTGCATGCCGAGTTCCTTCAGCGCCTTCGTCACCGGCTGGAAGAACGTCGTACCGCCCTGGGTGCAGTCACCGCTGCCGCCCGAGGTGATGCCGAGCGCGATCCCCTCGGAGAACATCGGCCCGCCGCTGTCCCCGGGCTCCGCGCACACGTTGGTCTCGATCAGCCCGGTGACCGTGCCCTCGGGGTAGTTCACCGTCGAGTTGACCCCCGTCACCTGGCCGTCGCGCAGTCCGCTGGTGCTGCCGCTGCGGAACACCCGCTGCCCGATGGCCGGATCGCCCGCGCCGGTGATCTGCACACCCTTGCCGTTGCCGATGAACACGACGCCGGCGCCGTCGCCCGCCTTGCCGTCGGCGTACTGCACCAGCGAGAAGTCGTTGCCCGGGAAGCTCTGGGCGACCGTCCGGCCGAGCTGGTTGGTGCCCCCGGTGTCCGCGAACCAGACCGACCCGTCGGGACCGCAGTGCCCGGCTGTGAGGATGAAGTCGCTCTGGCCGTTGGTCACGTTGAAGCCCGCCGAACAGCGTCCACCGGTCGACAGGATCGGCTGCGCCCCGTTCAGGCGGGGAGTGAAGGTGCCCTCGGTGCGCTCCATGCGGACGAAGCCGCCGATGCCGTCGGCGACCCTCGTCATCTCGGCCCAGTCGGACGCCGAGACGGTGCTGTCTCCCCGCACGACCACCTCGTTGGTCCGGTAGTCCATGGACCAGGCGGTCCCGGCGACCCGGGGCGCGGAACGCAGCGTCCTGGCCGCCGACTTGAGCTCGTCCATGCTGTGCTCGACGACCTTCGCCCGGGCTCCCGCCTCGCGCACCTCGGCGGCCGCCCGCTCGTCGGTGACCGCGACGACCGGCTTGCCGTCGGCGCCGATCCAGGTGCCCGCGGTCCGGGAGCTGCCGAGCCGGGACACGAGCTGCGCCCCCGTCTGCCCCGCCTTCACGGCATAGGTGTGCGGCACGGCGGTGGTCGCGGGAGGCTCGCTCGCGACGGCCCGCGTGACCATCACACCTCCCAGGAGGAGTCCGCCGACTGCCGCCAGCCGTGTCACCCGCCGGACGACCCGTCGTCGTGCGTGCCTCATGCATGGCTCCCGAACCCGAACAAGCGGTGACTGCACCGCGGGGCCCTCCGGTCGTTGAGCGCCCTCCTTGCATACGCGGCCCGGGCCGGGCGCGTTCACGGCAGCGGGCGTTCGTGTACCGGGGAATCCCGGTGAGGCATCTCAATCAGCCATGGTCCGAGCCGAGTTGGCCGGATCGTGGAGGACGTGACACCGGCCGCGCCTGCTGCTCTGCGCCGGGAAAACCAGCGGTGACGGTCGGGGCGCCCGCCGCTCAGGGAGACCCGTCGAGTCGGGCGGCCACGGCGTCGAGGACCCAGTCCAGGCCGGTCGCGAAGGAGGTCTCGGCGTCCACGTGCGTGCCGTCGTACACGGCCTTGGCCAGCGCCGGGAAGCGGCCCGTGGCCAGCATCCGCGTCACGTGCGGGCCGGAGGCGCGCTGCCAGTCGCGCTTGGACAGGCCCGTGGCGCGCTCGGCCCGCAGGTTCGCGACCTCGCGCCTGATCGCGCCCGTCACGTAGGCGCTGACGGTCTCCGCGGCGCGCATGACGGTGTCGACGTCGGCGAGCCCGTCGAGCGCCGCAAGCTTGGCCTCGGTCACGGCGAGGCCGTTCGGACCCAGGGCCGGGCGGCCGCCGAGCAGATCGGCCAGCCATTCGTGCCGGAGAGCGGCCTGCCTCGTGCGGTGGGCGAGGACGCCCAGCGCCTCCCGCCAGTCAGCGGGACGCTCCTCGGGCAGGATCTCGGCCTGGACCTCGTCCGCCATGAGGTCGAAGAGCTCCTCCTTGGTGGAGATGAAGCCGTACAGCCGCATCGGACCGGCGTTCAGCCGGGCGGCGACCTTGCGCAGCGACACCGCCTCCAGTCCGCCCTCGTCGGCCAGTTCGACGGCGGCGGCGACGATCCGTCCCCGGTCGAGCGGCACGGGGCGAGCCGGCGGCTCCGGCCGGTCCCACACGGTCATGGTCACACCGTTCTGTCGCGAGACGTCCTTGCGGTACATCGTAGTCGAGAAATACAGTGTATCGACATGAGACGTCGTATCGCCGTGGTCGGGGCCGGACCCGCCGGCCTGACCTTCGCCCGTGTCCTGCACCGGCATGACCACCCCGTGACCGTGCTCGAACGCGATCCCGCCCCCGACGCCCGCCCCCCGGGCGGCTCGCTCGACCTGCACGAGGGGCTGGGCCGGCTCGCCCTGGCCAAGGCGGGGCTGCTGGCGGAGTTCGATGCGCTGTCCCGCCCCGAGGGGCAGGCGATGCGGATCCTGGACACGGACGGGACCGTCCTGCGGGACTGGCGGCCCCGCCCGGACGAACGGGCCAATCCCGAGATCGACCGCGGGCACCTGCGTGACCTGCTGCTCGGACCTCTCGACGTCCGGTGGGGCCGGGGCGTGACCCGGGTGGTGCCGGGGACCGAGGACGGCGTCCGGGTCGACTTCGAGGACGGGCGGCAGGAGACGTTCGACCTCGTGGTCGGCGCGGACGGCGCCTGGTCCCGGGTCCGTCCGGCGGTCTCGGCCGGGACACCGCGGTACACCGGCGTCACCTCGGTCGAGACCTCCCTGGACGACGTCGACACCCGCCACCCCGAGCTCGCCCGGCTGATCGGTGACGGCTCCCTGGCCGTCTACGGCGTGAACCGCTCCGTCGTCGCCCAGCGCAACAGCGGCGGACACGTCAAGGTGTACGCCAAGTTCCGTGCCCCGCTGGACTGGCATGCCGACCTCGACCCGGCCGACGACGAGGCCGTGCGAGCGGCCCTGCTGGCGCTGTTCGACGGCTGGGCCGCTCCCGTCCTCGACCTCCTCCGCCAGGGCACGGCCTTCTTCCACCGCCCCTTCCACGCCCTGCCCGTCTCCCACACCTGGACCCACGTCCCCGGCGTGACGCTGCTGGGCGACGCCGCCCACCTGATGCCCCCCTTGGGAGCGGGCGCGAACCTCGCGATGCTGGACGGTGCCGAACTCGCCGAGGCCCTCGCCACCTGCTCCGGCGACCCGGACGAGGCCGTGCGCGCCTTCGAGGAGCGGATGTGGGCACGGGCCGGCCGATGGGCCGAGATCACGACAGCCGGTCTGGAACGCCTCGTCAGCCCCGACCCGGCCGAAGCCGTCGCCCAGTTCGACCAGGTCCAGCCGGCCTGACCGCCGCACGGGGGAGCACCGGAACCGAGACGCTCGGCACGGGGGAGCACCGGAATTGAGGGCCCGGCACGCGGGAGGACCGGCACCGAGGGACCCCGCACATGGGAAAGTCCGAACCGCGTACCCGCGCCGTCGGACACCCCTGCCTAGACTTCCGTCATGGACGACACGCCGCTGGAGCGGCTCGGTGCGGGCAAGTACCTGCTGCTCACCAGCTTCCGCAAGAACGGCACGCCGGTCGCCACCCCCGTGTGGGTGGTCCGCGACGGGGACGCGCTCGGCGTGTGGTCGGTCGCCGACTCCTGGAAGGTCAAGCGGATCCGGGCCCGCGGGGACGTCCTCGTCGGCCCCTGCGACGTACGGGGCAACCCGACCGGCGACCAGGTCCCGGCCACGGCGGAGATCTGCGACGCGGCGACCACCGCCCGCTACCGCAAGCTGCTGGCCAGGAAGTACGGCATCCTCGGCCGGCTCACGCTGCTCGGCAGCAGGCTGCGCCGGGGCACGGACGGAACGGTCGGGATCCGCGTCACCCTGTGACATGCGGGGCCCGGTGGGACCGGGCCCCGCACAGGAGGGCGGATCACCCACGGGCCGCGCTCACGGCCGGTCGAGCACCGTCCCGGTCAGCACCGGCCGCCCGGGCAGCGGCTCGGCGTTGCGGTCGGTCAGCGCCAGGCGCATCGACTCGTCCGGCTCGGCCACCTGGTCCGCGACGGTCGGCACGGTGAAGTCCACGCCGGTGCTGCCGGGCGGGATGTTCAGCCACACCCACAGACTCGCGTCGGACAGCGGCCGCTCGGGGTCGGGCACGTCACCGGACCACTCCTCGAGCCACTGCGGATCCACGTCCTTGGTGGACAGTTCCGTGCCCTCGGTGACCGGAAGCACCCGCACCGGCTGCCAGATGTCCACCGCCACGGGCGCCTCGATGGACAGCCGCCAGGTCAGCGTCCCGCCCTCGGTGACCCGGTCGGTGCCCGGCGACAGGGTGATCACCGGCTCGGGGTCGTCGTTCTCGACGGTGACGCCGCCCCGGTACTTCCCGACGACCGCACCCCGTACGGCCTTCACGGCGATGTCGTGCTGCACGTCCTCGCCGTACTGCGTGTCGCCCTTCACCTCGACCGGTACGTCGATCGCGTGGCTGCCGGGCCGTACCGTCACCAGCCGGGGCTCGGCCCGGCCGCGGTCCGGATCGAGGACGTACACGCGGACCTGGCCGCTGCCGTGCCCGGAGATCCGCACCGGGACGCGGTAGGTGCGGGTGCCCGAGTCGCCCTCCTTGACGATCGTGCGGCCCACGTCGACGCGGGGCAGCGCGGCCGCCTTGACCGGGGGAGTACCGGGGGCCCAGCCCCAGGCGTCCATCAGCCAGGCCCGCCCGGACCGCGAACGGGGTGTCAGCTCCAGGGACTTGACGTGCCGCAGATCGAGTCCGGCCCGGGAGGCCGCGGTCAGCGGGACGCGCAGCTCCTGCGCCCAGTAGGACGCGGTGTACGAGGAGCCCGGCAGGCCGGCCACCTCGACCCGGCCGAGCGTCGCCCGGCGGTTGGCGGAGTCGGTGACGGACACGTCGAACTCGGTGCCGTTTGTGTTCGGCGGTACGAAGATGCGGAGCGCGAGCTGCCGGGAGCCGTGCAGGGAGAGCGGCGCGCGCGGAGTGACACGCGCGGCCGTGCCGGGCGCGGACCACTTCAGGTCCACCGCGCCGCGGCCGGTCTCCTGGTTCGTCTCCCACTGCGCGAAGTGAGGCGACGAGCCGGGGGTCTCCGGGTCCAGACAGGCCACGGCCGGATCGGGGTCGACCGCCGCACACAGCCGGGCATGGGTGACCTTGACCCCGTTGTCCGGCAGGAAGCCGCCGCTGCGGCGACCGCCGACGGCGTGGGTCAGCACCCGGGCCGGGTCCGCGGACGGGGCCCGCTTGCCGGAACCGTCGAGCAGCGGACGCACCCGGTCGTCACCGGCGAGGAAGAGCCGGGCCGCGGCCGCGATGTACGTGGCGCCCGCCTTGTGCTGCTGGGCGGCGGTCAGGCGGGTCGCGGCACCCGGCGAGCACACCGGGTCCGGCTGCTCCGGGGCGGCCCCGAAGTCATCCTCGGCCGGTGCCTCGGCCTCGCCCGGGGTCCACTCGCTGTTGAAGTAGTTGTGGTTGGCGCCGACCATGTAGACCGCGCTGTGCAGTGCGGTGCCCCGGCCGACCCCGCGCGTCCCGTCGACGAAGTCCTCGCCCTGGAGGTCGGACACGTCGCCGTCACAGCCCGGCAGCAGGGTCACGGACGGCACGTCCGCGACCGGATTCTGGCCGAAGATCGTCGGTCCGACGAGCACGGTCCCGCGCACCTTCCAGCGCACCGGCCCCCGGTAGCCGTCCTCCGCCGCGGGCGGCGGGTAGAGGCTGTCCATGGCGGCCCGGTTGACGCCCTCGCCGCCCCGCGAGTGGCCGACGAGCAGCACCCGGGAGAGGTCCGCCTTCGGCGCCTCGCGTACGACGGCCGGGGCGGAGGAGCGGTGGGCGGCCCAGTCGGCCCAGCGGGCGAGGTGCTGCCGCACCAGTGAGGAACGCGCCTGCGCGCCGGAGTCCTCGGGTTCCCAGTCCTGGGCGTTGACGCCGTTGGCCGAGATCGACACCGTGACATAGCCCTGGGAGGCCAGCAGTCTCTGGTCGCGCAGATAGCCCTTGTCGCTGGGGATCGGCCTGTAGCCGTCCGCGCAGGGCCAGTCGATGGTGACGTCGTCCTCGCTGCCCGGTCGGTAGCAGGTCGCGTGGCGGCCGTGCAGGAACAGCGCGAGCGGCCGGCTGCCGGTGGCACCCTTCGGCGCCACCACCTGGGCGCGCATCTCCACGGGGGTGTCGAACCCCGGCAGGCGCACGGGCGGGAGTTCGTACTCACCGCTGACCGTGCGGTACGAGCCCGGCTTCCCGGGATCGACAGCGTTCGCCGGTGCCTGCGCGGGCAGCCGCACCCCTCGTGCGTCGGGCCGGCGCGGCTCGTCGGCCGCCGCGTCCAGCCGGCGTCCGGCCGCGATGACCTGAAGGTCCGTCAGTTCCGTGGACGCGGCCTTGTCCAGGGCGAGCCGGAAGGTCCGTCCGTCCTTCGCCGGCCTCGGCACCCCGAGCAGCCGGTCGCCGGTGCGGAACTCGACCCGCGCGTCGCCCATGGGCACGGACTCCGGTGCGCGCCAGACCAGTTCACGCGCGCCGCGCTCCCCGTCGATCCGCCACCCCGGCGGAAGCCCGTTGTCGTCCGTCGCGCTCAATAGGCTTGAAATGGGCGGCTGTTGGGCTTGTGCCAGTCCGGGCGAGCCCGCCAGGGCCGCCAGTACCGCCACGGCGGTCACACATATTCGCCGGGCACGGATCAATGGTTCTCTCCTCGAATCCCCGTGCGCAGACGTCCCGTCGGTCCCGGGTGCCTCTCGCGCCACTTAGGACGGGGGAGGAGTGCCTGTGGGTTGTCTGTGCGGAGCCGAAGATCACGGACCGGGGGCGCGAACAAGCCAAGGGGGGCGGGGGACTAGGGCGCCGCCCAGAAGGGGAAGCGCTTTCCATGACGTCGACTCCCCACCTCCGCGCGGCCGTTGTCGGCACCGGCCACCGTGCTCAGCTGTTCACCCGGGCCCTCGCGGCCCGCCCCGGCCACCGTGTCGCGGCCCTGTGCGATCCCAGCCCCACCCGCATGGCCTTCCACAACCGGCTGCTCGCCGAGGCCGGCGAACCCGCCGCCGCCGAGTGGGAGCCCGAGCGCTTCGCCGACCTGCTCGCCGAGGAGGGCATCGACGAGGTCGTCGTCACCACCGTCGACGCCGAGCACGACCGCTACATCGTCCCCGCGCTGCGGGCCGGCTGCCGGGTGGTCACCGAGAAGCCCATGACCGTGGACGCCGACCGCTGCGCGCGCATCCTGGACACGGTCAGGGCCACCGGCAACTCCCTCACCGTCGCCTTCAACTACCGCTTCAACCCCGTGCACGAAAAAGTACGCGCCCTGCTCGCCGACGGCGCGATCGGCGAGATCCTCTCCGTGCACTTCGAATGGCTCCTCGACACCCGGCACGGAGCGGACTACTTCCGCCGCTGGCACCGCGAGAAGCGGCACAGCGGCGGCCTGATGGTCCACAAGGCGAGCCACCACTTCGACCTGGTCAACTGGTGGCTCGCCGACGAGCCGCAGGAGGTCTTCGGCTACGGGCGGCTCGGTTTCTACGGGCGTGAGGCGGGCGAACGCCACGGCCTGCGCCGCGCGTACACCCGGGCCCACGGGGCCGCGCCCGCCGCCGACGACCCCTTCGCCCTCGACCTGGCGGCCGACGACACCCTCCGCGCCCTGTACCTCGACGCGGAGCATGACGACGGATACCTGCGCGACCGCAACGTGTTCGACGGCCCCGTCACCATCGAGGACGACATGGCGCTGGTGGTCCGCCACGCCCGGGGCACGACGATGACGTACCACCTGACCGCCTACTCCCCGTGGGAGGGCTACCGGGTGATGTTCAACGGCAGCGCGGGCCGGCTGGAACTGGAGGTGGAGGAGAGCCGTTGGCAGGCGCCCCGGACCGGGATCACCTCGGCGAGGGGCGCGCTGCACGGGGACACCGCGGCCGATCACCCGGGCGGCGCGCGTCTCACCCTGCGGCCCCTGTGGCGGCCCCCGGTCGAGGTGCCCCTCGTCACCGCGCACGAGGCGCACGGCGGGGGAGACCCGCGCATGCTCGACGCGCTCTTCGGGCCGGTGGACCCCGGTGCGGGGCCGGCGGGCGAGGACGCCGGTGCCGTGCCGCGTCCGACGGCGACCGAACGGGACGGGGCCCTGGCGCTGGGCGTGGGCATCGCCGCCAACCGGTGCTTCGAGACGGGGCGGCCGGTGCGGGTGCGCGATCTGCTCCCCGAGGTGTGGTGAGCCCGGAGTCCCGTGCGCCCGACCAGAGGTGACGGGGTGTCAGCTCCAGGCGCGGTAGGGCTCGTCGACGAGCTGGAAGACCGGTTCGCCGCGGACCGGGTCCTTGGCCGTCGACATCCGCACCCGGTCACCGCTGTGGATCGCGGCGGGCGGGCCCATGACCCGGCCCCGGACGACGAACCCCTCGGCCAGCTCGATCAGCGACACGTTGCGGGCGGCGGGGGTGTTGCGGTGCACCACCGTCGAGTGCCGGACCGTGCCCACGCCCTCGCTGCGCTCGGTACGCAGGTCGCCGCCCTGGCACACCGGACACAGCAGCCGGTGGTACATCGCCGTGCCGCACCAGGTGCAGCGCTGGAAGAGGATCGCGTCCGTGGCCGGAGCGGCGGGCTCGAGTACGCCCGTCGCGGAGCCGGCTGCCTGACGAGCAATGCTTCCTGAGTGGTGGTACACGCTGTCAACTCCCTGCGCTCGGCCGGATCCCACGTGCCCGGGTAACCGTGCACGGACGTGCGCGGCTCCCCGTGCCGCCGTGCACACGGTCAGCGTATGGCACTCAGTGTCAGCCGTAAAGGTACTGCGTACCCTCATCTTTTCGTGGGGGCGCCAGACCTGGCCGGCCGGCGGGCGGGCGCGGACGTCGTCGTACGGCCGGTGCGGGTCAGTCCCGGTCGAGCGTGGACTCGATCTCCTGGACCACCCGCCACATCGGGGCACCGCGGCGGGAGACGATCACCACGACGTCCTCGGGCGGCTCGTCGGCGGGCGGCGCGCCGGGCGCGCCGAAGGCGGCCTGGACGTAGCCGAGCGCGTGCTCCACCGCCTGCTCGGCGTCGCCCTTCCCGTCCGAGCGCAGCCAGGAGCGCAGGGCGTTGTTGTGGGCCGCGGCCACGGCGGCGGCGATGACGTCGGCCCGCAGCGTTCCGTCGTGCAGCCCCTTCAGGCGCCCGCGCAGGTACTCCGCGAAGGAGCGCTCGTAGCGCCACACCACGGACAGCTCGTAGGCGCGCAGGCCCGGCACCTGCTTGGTGAGGCGGTAGCGCTGCACGGAGAAGGTCGGGTTCTCGGTGTACATGCGCAGCACCAGCCGCACCGCCTCGCAGACCCGCTCCAGCGGGTCGCACCCGGGGTCGCTCGCCGCCAGGAAGGCCGTCATGTCGGCCAGGCACCGCTCGTGGTCGGGGAAGACCACGTCCTCCTTGGACGGGAAGTACCGGAAGAACGAGCGACGCCCGAC
This sequence comes from Streptomyces sp. NPDC091972, assembly GCF_044756385.1. Classification (NCBI taxonomy): domain Bacteria; kingdom Bacillati; phylum Actinomycetota; class Actinomycetes; order Kitasatosporales; family Streptomycetaceae; genus Streptomyces; species Streptomyces sp. NPDC091972. Next base: position 790,068 of record NZ_JBIVSV010000001.1, read on the forward strand.
TCCGGCGAGCGCGACGATGTCGTCGACGGTGGTCTGCTCGTAACCCCGTTCCAGGAACAACTGGAAGGCTGCCGCGACCAGTGCGTCCCGCATGGCGGGCTTGGTGGAGCTCATGGTCGCGAACGTAGCATCCCAGCCGCCGGAATGGCACTGGGTGCAGCCTGATCGGGGAACTGAGTGCCGCCGCCCGCGTTGTGGGGTGACCGGCGCACCGCATACGATCGGCGCCCGCCCGCCGAGGAGTCCCGCATGTCCCGCCGCCCCGCCCTTCTGTACGTCACCGACCTGGCCTACCCGGCCCGCGGGCGCCGCTACTGCGACGAAGACATCTTCCTCACCGCGCGCCTGAGGGAGGACTTCGACCTCGCCCTGTGCCATCCCCGGGACGCCGACGCGCTGGCGGACGGCTTCGACGCCGTCGTCGTCCGCAACAGCGGGCCGGTCCTGGCGTACCAGGAGGCGTACGACACGTTCCGCGAGCGGGCGCTGCGCGACGGCACGCGTGTGTACAACCCCCTGACCGGCAAGGCCGACATGGCGGGCAAGCAGTACCTGCTCGACCTCACGGCCGCGGGACACCCCGTCATCCCGACCGTCGACCGTGCCGAGGACCTGGACCGGCTTCCGGCGAGCGACCGGTACGTCGTCAAGCCCAGGCTCGGCGCCGACTCCATAGGCCTGCGGATCCTGTCCGCCGACGAGGTGCGCGACCACATCGACGGACAGGTCCTCGTCCAGCCGTGCGTCGACTTCGCCTACGAGGTCTCCTTCTACTTCGTCGACCACGACTTCCAGTACGCCCTGTACGCCCCGCACACCGACCGGCGCTGGGCCCTTGAGCCGTACCGGCCCACCCCCGACGACCTGGAGTTCGCCCGGCGCTTCGTCGAGTGGAACGCCCTCGGCCACGGCATCCAGCGCGTGGACGCCTGCCGGGCACCGGACGGCGAACTCCTGCTGGTCGAGCTGGAGGACCTCAACCCGTATCTCTCCCTGGACGCCCTGGACGAAGCGGGCAGGGACTCCTTCGTCGCCGCCATGAAGGCATCCCTGCACGGGTTCCTCGGCTCCTCTCCCCGATGAGCGGCGGGCCCCGGGGCATGCGGAGAGCTGAACTCCCGGGCCCGCGGCGCCGTATCACTCCCCGGGGGACGGCCCAGACCCGTGTGCGCGGGAGGGAAGGAGACCAGGATGCCGACACCGTCCGACCGAGGGGTGCCGCCGGCCGGGCCGCCCATCGAGCCCGTCCGGGTGCTGCGTCCGCGCCGCACCGACGCGCTCGCGGAGCTCATGAAGGACATGCCGCCCCGAGGGGCCGTCGGCTACGAGTCCGTCGCACTGCCCGCCCCACCGTCCGGAACCGAGGACGCCACCGAGGAACTGCCGCCGCTCCGGGACGACCTCGACCGCACCCGCACCTCCCGTGACATCCCCCGCGGCCGGGTGCGGGGACTGCGCCGCACGGCGATCGCGGCGGCCGTGGCGGCGGCCGCGGTGATCGGCTTCGGCTGCGCGCTCCTGCTCGTCGACCGCGGACCGAGCGCCGCCGAGGCCGCCCCGCAGCCGACCGCGACCGCCTCCGCGCCCGCCCCCACGGTCTCCGCCCCCACCGACCCCGACGGTCCCGGCACCCTGCGCCAGGGGGACAGCGGCCCCCAGGTGACCGACCTCCAGGAACGCCTGCGACGCATCCCGAACGTCTACGACGACGGCGCCACCGACGGCACCTACGACACGACCCTGACCGCCGCCGTGGCCCGCTTCCAGCTCTGGTACGGCATCCGCGGCGACGAGGACGGTGTGTACGGCGACGACACCCGGCGGGACCTGGAGTCCCGTACGGGCGGCTGACCGACGAGGATGGCGGGCATGGACGTGTTCATCGACCGGCTCGACCCCGACATGTGCGTCGTGACCGCCGCCGCCGACGGCGACCGCGCGGGCTGTCTCGTCGGATTCGCCTCACAGTGCTCGCTGGAGCCCGTGCGGTACGCGGTGTGGCTGTCGAAGGCCAACCGCACCTACCGCGTGGCCCGCACCGCGGACCGCCTCGCGGTCCATCTGCTCACCCGCGAACAGCGCGGCCTGGCCGAGCTGTTCGGCGGGGAGACGGGGGACCGGACGGACAAGTTCGCGCGGGTCGGCTGGCGGGAGGAGGCCGGCGGGGCCGTCGTGCTGGAGGAGGCGGCGGCCTGGTTCGTCGGCACCGTGGTGCAACGCGTCGAGGGGGGTGACCACGTCGGGTTCGTCCTGGAACCGCAGGCGTGGGGTGCGCGCGGGGACACCGGGGGCGCGGGGCTGCTGCGGCTGTCCGACGCGGTGTCCATCTCCCCCGGCCACCCGGCGGACTGAGCCGGTACGGGGGGCGCGGTGCGTGCGCCGGCGGCTCACCGCGGCGGACTGTGGCTCGCTCGGCCTCACCGGGGCGAGGACGGCACCCTGATGTCCACGACACAGACGTCGTCGCGCCGGTTGCCGTCCAGCACCGAGTCCAGCAGCGGCGCCAGGGAGCCGGGCTCGTCGGCGGGGTGGGCCGCGAGGGCGGCGGCGAGCCGGTCCAGTCCGTGGTCGATGCCCTCCGGGGGCCGCTCGACCAGACCGTCGGTGTAGAGCAGGACGCGGTCGCCCGGCTCCAGGACGCAGCGCGCCTCCTGGAAGTCCGGGTCGGAACTGGCCCCCAGCAGTATGCCGAGGGGACGGTCCAGACGACGCGCCTGCCCGTCGCGCACCAGCAGCGGAGGCGGATGGCCGGCCTGGGCCCACACCAGGCACCGCTCGCCGGGATCGTAGCGGGCCAGGACCATGGTCGCGGTGCCGTGGGAGTCGCGCGAGTGCAGCAGCAGGGTGTTGAGACGGGCGAGCGCCCCGGTGAGCGAGGAGCCCGTGATGACCATGCCCTTGGCGGTGAAGCGCAGTTGGGCCATCGTGGCGACGGCGTCGATGCCGTGCCCGGCGACGTCACCGACCACGAACAGGGCGTCGCCGTCGGGCAGTTCGATGGCGCTGAACCAGTCACCGCCGACATGGATCCCCGACTGGGCGGGCAGATAGGCCACTTCGACCCGCAGTCCGGCGAGGTGGACCGGACGGGTGGGCAGGGGCAGCAGCGCGTGCTGGAGACGGGCGGCCAGCGTCCGCTCGGCGTGCAGCACACCGTGCTGCGTCACGATCGCCTGTTCGCTCTCGACGAGGGCCAGTTCGGCGCTGCGCTGCGCGGTGAGGTCCTGGACGCAGCCGTGCACCTCCACCGGTTCGTTCCCGGTGTCCGTCACGACTTCGGCGACCATCCGCAGATGGCGGACCTCGTCCCCGGCCCGGATCCGGAACGGGACGTCGAACGGGAGCCCCGCGCGCACGAGTTCCTGCACGGCGTGGGCCAGCACCGGCGCGTCCTCGGCCAGGGCGAGGCGGGGAAGGTCGGTCAGCCGGACCGGTCCGAGCGCGGGATCGCGGTTCATCACGACGAAGGTCTGGGAGGACCAGTTGCCCTCGCCGGTGACCAGGTTCCAGTTCGCCCAGCCCAGGTTCCCCAGCCGCTGCACGTCCGCCAGGCGCTGCTCCTGCCGGTCGGAGGAGTCGCGGCGGACCCAGGTGACGACCAGGGCGTCGCCGAGGCGGGCCGTGTGCACCGCGTACGTGGCCAGCTCGGCTACACCGTCCACGACCTCCTGACAGGCGAACGGCTCGCCCTCGAACGGCTCGCCGGTGGCCAGCGTGCGCAGACAGCCGTGCCACAGCGCCTCGTCCGCCATGCCGGGGAAGCACTCCAGGATCCGGCGGCCCAGCAGTTGCCCGCCGGTGCGGCCCACGACGTCGGCCGCCTCCTCGGTGGCGGCGTCGATGCGGTAGTCCTCGACCTCTCCGGAGGAGCCGCGCAACGGCGTGAGCAGCATCGCCGAGCCGGGCAGCGAGTCGAACACCGGCTGGGCGGCGGCGGCCGAGGCGGCGGCACTGCGCTCCGGCCGGGTGCCGAAGGAGCGCAGCCAGCCGGCACACAGCCGGACGACGGCCTGCAGGAGCTGCCGGTCCCGCGGCGAGAAGGTCCCGCTCCGCGCGCGCAGCACCCCCAGGCAGACCTCGGCCTCGTCACCCGCCGGCACCGGCAGCCAGGCACGCGAGAGCCAGCGCTCGGGCGGGTCCCCGATGAGCAGGTGCCGTTCCCGGTCGGCCGCGAAGTCCTCCAGCCAGCGGGGCTCCCGCGTCCGGAGCGCTTCGAACGCGGCGACGCCGCTCAGCGGGGGCACCCGCGCCCACTGGGCGGCCAGGGTGGCGTCGATACCGGCGTGGCCGATCAGTTCGAGGCCCCCGGCCGGCAGCGACCGGAAGATCAGGAGGGCGTCGGCGTCGGCGTCCGCCGCCAGCTCCTCCAGGAGACAGCCGGCCAGGTCCTGGGGGGTGGCCACGTGGGCGAGGGCCTTGCCGAGGCGGCCGAGCGCGGTGAACCCGTCGTCCGGGGCACAGGAGTCCCGCCCGGCGGGGACGGCGGTGCCCGCCGGGACGGAGCGGGGACCGGCCGGGCCGGGGATCGCGGACAGGGGTGCGGCGGGCACGTCGTCGCCGGGGAGTTCCGCGGGGGCGCCGAGCGGGGGCAGGGAGCCGAGGGTGATCCAGCACTCCTCGAGCAGCGTGCGGTTGCCGGCCTTGGCGCGCTGGAGCAGATCCTCGACGGCCGCGTCCGGCGTGCAGCCGGTCAGCGCCATGACGGCGCCCTTGGCCCGCTCCAGCACGGCCGAGGTGGCGGCCTGGTCCCGCAACCGGTCCATCTCGGCACGTTGTCTGGCCACGACCTTGGCCAGTGCGGCCATGTCGGGCGCGGTACCGGCGTGCGGGGGGCCGGTCGACTCGCTCGTCACGCGTTGAGCATTGCACATGCGCCAGGTGCCGATCGCGCTGTTGTGAGCACGATCCCACACACCGGTGACCCCACCGGTCGACCGAACCGGCCGGGCCACCGGTTCGCGACGGGCTCAGTGCTCGGGCGGCGGGTAGAGCCACCGCCGCAGCAGCCGGCTGAGCACGGGCATGACCAGGTAGGTGAGGAGCGGCAGCAGGACAATCGGGAACACCGCGGCCCGCAGCGGCAGGGGCCAGGCGGCGGTGCGGGGCGTCACCAGCCACTGGATGAGCAGCGTGCACGGGAAGGCGCCGAGGAACGTGGTCAGCACCATCTTCCAGCGGACCGGGGGCCGCACGGTGGTGCCGGGCAGGCTGAACCAGGTCTCGAGCCCGGTCGTCGACTGCCGTTCGCTGCCGAGTTCCGTGGCGATGCCGTCGATCCGGGCGTGCCAGTCCGCCCGCTCGTCCGACTGCAGCCAGGCGGTGAGCCGGCGGGAATCGGACCAGCGCAGCACCGCGTGGAAGCGGTGGCCGTCCTCGGGACGCAGCCAGGAGACGCCCTCGTTGCCGGGGAACCGTCTGGCGCAGCGGGTGATCCCCCGCGTCCAGCGCTCGAACTCACGCTCCCGGCCGGGACGCACCTCCCAGGTGAGGACGGTGGTGACCGGGTCGCCGTGGCGTACGTCGGTGGTGCTCATGCTCACCACGGGTGCCACGTACGGCGTGGGTCATGCCCTCGGGGCAGGGTCAGCGCCCTTGGTGCTCGACCAGGGCCTGGGTGACCGCGCGGATGCTGCGGGCGATGTGCTGGAGCTGGAGCACCTCGGCCGCGTACAGCTTGATGGTGTGCTCGATGACCGACTCCGGCAGCCCGAGCGAGGGCAGGTCCGCGCGGGCGGTCTGGAGTGCGGTGCGGGCGACCCGGATCTCGTGCTGGACCTGGATCTGCGCGTGGCGGGCGAGGAGCACGGTGTGCCGCGTCAGGGCCGGATAGCTCGCGTACCGCGCCGGCACCAGCTCGCGCAGCCACTTGGCCGCCGAGCGTTCCCAGTCGTAGCTGCCGGGTGTCTTGACCTGGCACGGCCAGTCGGGGCCGGGACGGGTGGTGGTCCGCGTGGTCGTCAGGGGCATGGTGATCGCTTCCGGGTGTGCGGCGTCGTGCGGGTGTTCCGACGGATCGGGCGGCCCCGGCCTAGGGGATGACCGGGGCCGCCACGGGCTCGCGTGCAGGCGAGGCCCAGTCGAACACCTCGGGCGCCGACGCGGGTAGGTGGCGACGGCCCGGGATGTCCGTGAAGGAGCCCTCTCGGGCGGTGTGGGGGTGGGGACGGGGACAGGGGTGCGGACGGTCCCGGTGTGGTCCCGGGGGTGATCCGTGAGCAGTATTTATATATGCCGTCCGCTTGGCAAGACGTATGAAAACATTCATGCTCGACTTATTGCGGATGGCCCCGTTGTGCAGGCGTATGACCGGGGTGGAGGGGGTCAGTCCCGCAGGAAGAACTGGTGCTGGTCGGAGATCTGCTCGTACTCCTCCAGCCGGGCCTGGGTGCGCTCGGGGTCGGCGTCGGTCATGGCCTGGAGCAGGGCGGCGGCGATCACGCCGGGCGCCGCGTAGGAGTCGAAGACCAGCCGGGAGCCGGTACCGGTGGAGAAGAGGACGTCCGCCTCGTCGGCCACGTGCCCGAGTGCCAGGTCCGTGACGAGGGCGATCTTCAGCCCGGCGCTGCGGGCGACCCGCAGGGCGGTGAGGGTCTCCTGGGCGTGCCGCGGCATGGAGAACGCCAGCACCCAGGTGCCGCCCGCCTCGCGCGACTGCAACAGCGCGTCGTAGGCGACGCTGCCGCCGCGGGTGACCAGCCGTACGTCGGGGTGGATACGGCGTGCCGCGTAGGCGAAGTACTCGGCCAGGGACGCCGAGATGCGCAGGCCGAGGACGGTCAGCGGGGTCGACTCGGAGAGCTCGCGGCCGAGTTCGATGACCTGGTCGGGGTCGGCGAAGTCGCGGCGCAGGTTCTCCAGGTTCTCGATCTCCGCGTCCACCGCGGCCTGGAGTTCGTTGCCGCGCGACTCGTCGTCGGTGACCGGTCCGCCGGCGAGGGTGCCGAGCGCGATGGACTGGAGCTTCTCCCGCAGGGCGGGGTAGCCGCTGAAGCCCACGGCCGCGGCGAAGCGCGTCACCGAGGGCTGGCTGACGCCCACCCGCTCCGCGAGATCGGTGATGGACAGGAACGCCGCCTCGGTGATGTGCTCGATCAGGTACTGCGCGATGCGCCGCTGCCCGGGGGAGAGCCGGGGCCTGTCGAAGAGCGTCCTGAGCTGGGAGGCCGGGGCCGCCTCCGTCTCCGGTGCGGTCTTGCCCGAGGTGATCGCGGATGCCTGTGCGCGTGCCTGCTGCGGCGATGACACCGAGGCTCCTCCTTTGTCTGCCACGGGGAGTCAACATAGCCCACACCCCCCCGGTGACCAGCGCTTGTGGGAAGGCGTCCGGCGGGCGCCGATCGGGACGGGTACGCCGCTGCCGATCGGGAACCCGCCGCTGGGCAAGGCCTTCGACGACACGTGAGGAGCAGCCCCGTATGACGGTCCCCGAGGAGCACCGGCGCAGGACGGAAGCGCGGGTGGCACCCGGCGACTTCGCCCGGGAATGACGCCGTACGGGAAAACCAGAGCTATCGGCAGGAGAGTGGCAATGGGTGCGCTGAGCGCGCTGGAACAGGCAATGGAGCACGGGTGGGAGGCGCTGTGGGCGCGGGTCGTCGACCGGGAGCCGGTCGAACTCCTCGACGCACTGCGGCAGGAGTGCGACAGCAACGTGGTCGTGTGCAGCGAGAGCAGGGTGGTGGTCCCGAACGCGTACGACGTCGAGCTCGCGGACTTCGCCTACGACGAACTGGTGCGCCGGGGCAGCGATGTGGGGCAGGAGCTCACCGACAGCCTGGCCCGGCACGGTGAGCGGCACGGCTACGAGTGGGCGGGCCCGCTGACCGTGCACATCTCCAGGTCCGACCGGGTGCCCAACGGCCGTTACCGCGTGACGAGCGCGGCGATGCCCCATGTGAGCGCCGAGGGCTTCCAGCAGGCGCCGCGCTGAGCGGCCCCGGGGCGTGCGCGCCGCGCCGGTCACCGGCGGTAGATCGTGATCGAGTGGCCGACCTCGTCGACCGGACGGCTGGAGTCGATCAACTCGGCCAGCCGGCCCTTCGCCTTGGCGACCGACGAGTCCGACACGACCAGCAGCCCGTGCACCTCGTCCACCGGCACCTCGCGCGGATCGGCCGCCTCGATGCCGTAGGACGCGGGCAGTCCGCTGCCCTTGTAGACGAGCCAGATCCGCTCGTCCGGGTAGCGCTCGCGCAGGTGGTCGGCGAGCCGGCCGAGGTCCTGGCCCCAGTCGACGTTGGAGTCGTGCAGCCGCAGATGGGTGCGGGCCGGTCCGCCGAACGCCTCGTTGGAGTACGGCAGATAGTAGGGGAAGGTGCGCACCGAGCTGACCGCGACGAACAGCACCAGTGCTCCCGTCAGGACCGTCGCCCAGCGCCGGCGCACCGCGAGGACGCAGCCGGCGGCCACCGTCAGGAACATGGGCAGGAACAGGGTGTACCGGGTGCCGAAGTCGCGTGAGCCCGTCATGGCCGAGGCCAGCAGCACCGCGGCGGGCACGAGCAGGTACGGGGCGGCGGGCCGCAACCGCCGTACCGCCACCAGCACCACGGCACCCGCGGCCCACAGCGCGAGCAGGCCGAGCGGGGTCTTCACCAGGAGCGCGGCCGGCAGGTAGTACCAGAGGTGCCCGGTGTACACCCGCCCGAACAGGAAGCCCTCCCAGGGGTGGTTCTCGAAGCGGAACTGGATGCGCATCCCGTCCGCGTAGGCCGGCGGGAACGGCAGCAGGCCGGCGAGGGTCCCGCGCAGTCCGCGCACCACGGGCACCTGGTCCGGGGCGACTCCCCGCAGCCGTGGATCGACCACGAGGTACGACACCCATACGACGGCGACGGCGGCCAGCGTCAGGACCGCGGCCGCGGCGAGCACGCGCGGCACCCGCCGACGCGTCCCGGCACCACGGTCCGCGGTCCACACCGAGAAGGCGGCCAGCCCCAGCAGGACCGGTACGGCCGGCAGCGCGCTCATCTTCGTCGCCAGGGCCGCGCCGAGCGCCAGACCGGCGAGCGGCAAGTGGAGCCGGGGCCGGGCGCGGGCCCGCCACAGCAGCCACGCCGAGGTGAGCAGGAAGCCGGCCATGGGCACGTCGAGCGTGGCCAGCGAACCGTGGGCGACGACGTCGGGGGAGAAGGCGTACAGGGCGAGGGCCGCGACCCCCGCCGCCCGTCCGGCCAGTTCCCGGGCGAAGGCGAACACCACCAGCCCGAACAGCAGCGTCAGCACCATCACCGGGAGCCGGGCCCAGAACATCAGCCGCCAGGGGTCGTTGCCCGACTCGTACAGCAGATGGGGGCCCAGGTCGATCTGGGGCCCGTCGAACGCCGTGTCCACGTGCGGGTCGGCGATCGCCACCCCCACGGCGATCACCAGCTTGCCGAGCGGCGGGTGCTCGGGGTTGTGGCGGATGCCCTGGCCGTGCAGGTACTCGGCGGCCGTGGCCACGTAGACCGGCTCATCGATCGTGGGGGTCTGCTGCACGGCGGTCGTCGCCATGACGGCCGCCATCTGCGCGAGCAGCACGGCGACCAGGAGCGGCACCAGCCACCGCCGGACCGGGCGCGGCCGCCGCACCTCGTCGTCACGGGTCCGGGAGCCGGGGACCGCGTCCAGGACCGTCTGCTGCTCGCTCGCCATCATCCGCCCCGCGGTGAGACCGGCCGGGCGGCGGCGGGAGCGATCCGGGAGCACCTCATGAGGGCCACTCTCGCACCAGCTCCCGCCTCCGCGGGCGTCACCGCTTCAGGAGTCGTACCGACAGACCTTCCGCCGTGTAGACGGGTACGGCCCGCAGGGTGTCGGAGTTCAGCTCGATCCGGTCGAACTGGCCGCGCAGTCCGCGGCAGCCGAGGACCCGGACCGTGTGTCCGGCCGCCGGCGGCCTGGTCGCGTCCAGCTTCAGCGAGAGCACACTGCCCGCGCCGAGCACCGCGCGCCGCGTCACCTCCAGGACCGGCTCCTGGCCCGAGCGCAGCGTCACCTCCAGGGCGCCGGCCTCCTGACCGTACGTGCCGTGGATCTGGAGCGACTTGCCGGCCACGGTCAGCCTGCCGCCCCGCACCCGCACGTCGCCGTGGCCGAGGGCGTGGGCCGAACCCGCCACCAGCGCACCCTCCTTCACGACGGTCCCGCCGGTGTACCGGTTGTGCCCCGTCAGGGTGAGCGCGCCGCTGCCTTGCTTGGTCAGACCGCCGCAGCCGTCGATGTCGTTGCGCCAGGCGTCCGCCGCGTGGAAGCCGCCCGAGGCCGCGTCCAATGTGACGGTGACGTCCGCGTCGAAGGAGCCGTAACCGTCCGCCGCGGCGAACAGGTCGAGCCGGCCCCACTGCTCGAAGCCGTCCAGCAGGACATAGCCCGAGGGCAGCCCCGTGGTCCGCAGCACCTCACGGCGCTGTGCCGCGTCGAGGTACGGCAGCCGCGTCTCCAGCAGCACCTCCGCGCCCTTGGGCACGGTGAACGGCGCGTTGCCGCCGTCCCGGTGCAGCACATAGGTCAACCGGGGCCTGACGGAACGGGCGTTGGCCTCCCGGTCCGCGTACGCGTCGGCCGGGTCCGAGTGGGCGTAGGCGAAGAGCGTGTCGGCGGTGGTGCCGGTCCGCTCGGTGAAGTACTTCAGCGCCTGCGCCCGTGCCGCCGCCTTCAGGCCGGCGTTCGCGGGGTCGGCCAGCGTGGCGGCGGCCAGCGCGGTGGCCATGATGCGGCCGCCCATGACGTCGACCGTCGAGTGCATGCCGGACATGATCCGGGTGTGGCTCAGCTCGAAGGCGCGCGTCACGAGCTCCTGGAAGCGCTCGGGCACGGCGTACGCGAAGGCCAGGCCCGCCAGGTGGAAGGCGTTGGTGTGGCCGCTGGGGAAGCCGCCGTCGTCCACCGGGGAGGTGCTGCGCTGGCGCAGCAGCTGGGGTGCGACCACCACCTGGGAGTCGTAGACCGGGTAGCCGAGCGCGTCCTTGGCGCCGGTGTCGACGACCTGGCTGTCCTCGTTCATGCGCCACGGGCGCGGGTACTGGAAGGAGTACTTGGCCGGGTTGCCGGAGGCGTACGGGCCGCGCACGGTGTCGACCAGCCTGGCCACCTGGCCGAGCGAGGAGTCGTAGGAGCCCGCGCCGAGCGCCGAGCCCGCGGGGGCGTCGGCCGGCACGGCGTCGCTGATCGTGGTCGGCGGGGTGGAGTCGGGCGCGACGGTGATCGAGGTGACCGCCATGGCGCCGGACCGGTAGAGGCCGGCGAGCGGGCCAAGGCCGCCGATCATGGCGTAGCTCTGGTGCTGGCGGTCGTAGAGGAAGGCCTCCTTGGCCTGCGCCTCGGTGCGCGCCTGGGTGACGCGGGCGCAGTAGCGCATGTTGGCGCGCAGCACCTCGGGCCGCAGCGGGGTGCCGGTGTTCCAGGCGTCGCCGGTCTTCCACACCCGGGCGAAGCCGCCGAGTGCCCGCACCACCGCGTTGGTCTCGGGCGTCAGGTTCGCCATGACGTTGGACTTGTAGTCGTCCACGAACGCGGCCGCGGCGGTGGCGGCCTTGGCGTCCGCGGCGCCCAGCCAGGAGGCGAAGGCGGGCGCGGCCAGGACACCGGCCGAGGCGCCGAGGGACGTCTTGAGGAACCCCCTCCGCCTCATGGCGCGTTCGGTGAGCGGCGCGGGCGAGTGCTGCCCGGCGGATGACGGCATGGGTCTGCCTCTCTCTGGAGTTCTGCGGCCATGCGGCCGGGGAGGTGGTGCGAACGCGACTCCTGACGCGCCGGACGGCCTGTGCGCCGAACGCGCTTTCCGAAGTCGTACGAGCGAAGAACTACGGGCGGGTCATGTCGGAGCGGAGGAGACTCGGCGTCCGCCGGATGTCACAGGAGTGAACGGGCCATCGCCACCGCGCCGTCCACCGGCGGTGCCCGCAGGGGGCGCGGCCGTGCCGACGGCACGCCCTCGGCCAGCGCGGACGCGAAGGCGTCGTACAGGGACGGCTGGGCGAGGACGGTACTGCCCGCGACCACGACGTCGTCGACCACCACCCCGCGGGCGGCGAGCCGTTCGACGAGCGCGGCCAGGGCGCGGCCCGCCTCGGCGATCACGGTGCGGGCGAGCGGGGATCCGGCCTCGGCGGCGGCGAAGACGGCCGGTGCGTGCCGGCCCCAGTCGGCGGACGCGGCCGTGGCGTGTTCCAGGGCGGCGCCGAGCGCGGGTACCTCGGGGACGCCGAACCCGGAGAGCAGGCCGAGCGCCAGCGCGTCGGGCTCCTCGCCGCGGTCGTGCGCGGCCCACACGGCCCGTACGGCCTCGCGGACGAGACCGGCGGCGCCGCCCTCGTCGCCGAGCAGCGCGCCCCAGCCGCCGACCTGGACCGGTGTGCCGTCGGCGAAGCGGCCCACGGCGACCGAGCCGGTGCCGGCGACCAGCCCGACCCCCTTGTCCAGCCCCGCGGCGGGGACCAGCAGTTCGGCGTCGCCCACGACGAGCGCGGGCGCGTCGAAGTGCAGTTGGAGAGCGGTGCGGATCTGCGCGCACTGGCGCGGGGTCTCGCAGGCGTGCCCGCCGACGGCGAGGGCGGCGGGGCGGGCGCCCGCGGGAAGCGCGTCGGCGGCCAGTGCGGCCAGCCAGCCGGCGGCGGCCACCGGGTCGTGGGGCCGCCAGCCGCTGCTGGACCGGACGTGGTCGGCGACGGGGGTGTCGCCCGCGAAGGCGCGGAGCTGTGTCTTGGTGCCGCCCACGTCGATGCCGACAACCAGGGGTGCGGTGTCCTGCACGGAACCTCTTTCGTCGTTGCGCTGTGTGCTGCGACGGTGGGCGAACCGTGCCTTGGGGCAAGGCAGTTGGAGAACTAGGGAAGCCCCGGGACAGGCTTCTGACGGACCACGGCAGGCGAGTACCGTGACGTTCGTTAGGAAGTTAACTAACGAAGTACAGTGCGTGTCAATAGGCGTCGCGCACTCGACTTCCCGGGCTCCCTGTCCCGGGTGGGAACGTACGACGCCGGAGCAACCCATCGCCGCCGCCCGCCGAGCCGCTCGGGCCGGGAGCGGCCTGTGAACTGGGGGAAGTGTGGAACACGACGTGGCGAGAGCCCCCCGTCTGACCGAGAGCGCGAGCGCCGTCTTCGCCGTGCTCGCCCAGGCGGGCACCGCGACCCGGCCACAACTTGCGAGCCTGGCGCGCCTGTCCAAACCGACGGTCTCCTCCGCCGTGGCCGAACTGGAGGGTGTCCATCTCGCGGCCCACTCCGGCACCTCGTCCGGCGCCACCGGACGCAGCGCCGCCGTCTACCGCCTCGGCCCGGCCGCGGGCGCCGTGCTCGCCGTCGACCTCGGCCCCGCCCTGACCCGGGTCCGCGGCTGTGCCCTGGACGGCACCCTGCTCGCCGAGGCCACCGGCCCCAGGGACGAGGCCGCCGACGTGGTCCGCGACGCCCTCGCGGCACTGCCCCCGGACGCCCCGCTGCGCACCATCGTCGTGGCCGTCGGTGATGTCACCGCGCCGCAGCGGATGCGCCCGGCCACGGCCAAGGCGGGACCCCTCTTCGACGCCGTGACCGTCGCCCTGCCGCCCGGAGTGCCCGTCCACCTGGAGAACAACGTCAACTGCGCCGCCCTCGCCGAACTGCACGAGGGTGCCGCCCGCGGCCGGCACACCTTCGGCTACCTGCGGATCGGCGTCGGCATCGGTCTCGGCATCGTCGTGGGCGGCCAGGTGCTCGCCGGGGCCAACGGCGCCGCCGGAGAGCTGGCCAGGCTGCCCTACCCCTGGGACGACGGCCAGGAGCCCCGCCACGAGGCCCTGGAGGAGTACATCGGGTCCCGCTCCCTGCTGCGCAGGGCCGCCGAGGCGTGGCCCGAGTCCGACGGTGCCTGCCCCCGCACGGCCGAGCGGCTCTTCGCCCTCGCGGCACAGGGCAGCGCCACGGCCCACGCGGTCGTCGCCAGACACGCCGTGGACGTGGGCCGGCTGGCCGCCGCCGTGACCGCCGTACTGGACCCGGGGCTGCTCGTGCTGGGCGGCAGCACCGGCGCGTATCCGCAGCTCCTGCCCGGTGTGCGGGCCGAGCTGGAGCGGCTCAGCTGGCCCACGGAGGTGGTCAGCAGCCAGGTCGGTGAGCTCGGCACCGTCGTGGGCGCGGCACGGCTCGCCGTCGCCCGAGGAGTCCAAACCGTGACCCAGGCGGCGCGGACGAAGGATTGACGGGTTCGGACTCGGTCTGCCAATGTCCGGACAAGCGCTTTCTAAGTCGGCCGGGACGCCGGCTTGGGCGAGCGTCCCGCCCGTACTCGACGTACGGCGACCGCACGAGGGCGTGCCCGTGCGGAGACGGCCGACAGCGGCCGGGGACCCTCGCCCGTCAGGATGACGCGGCCGGGCGAGGCCGCGCCCTCGGAAAGCGAACCTCCTGCAAACTGCACCAGTGCCGCCTCGGTCGGCGCCGTGCTCCGTCCCCTACCACGAAAAAAAGGGATCGAAGATGACCACTGTGGGTGTGCGGCGCTCTAGCCGTCTCGGCCGCGGCGGCACGCGCCGCCTGGTTTCCCTCGCTGCCGCTGTCGCGGCGGGTGCTCTGACGCTCACCGCCTGCGGCGGGGACGGCGGCTCCGGCGGCACCTCCAAGTCGCTGACGTTCTGGATCTCCACGGTTCCGGGGCAGGACGCGGGCTGGAAGAAGATGGTGGCGCAGTACAAGAAGGAAACCGGCGTCAACCTCAAGCTCGTCAACATCCCCTACGACGGCTACACCACGAAGCTGCACAACGCCGCGCAGGCCAACTCCCTGCCCGACGTCGCGGCCGTGCCGGCGCTGGACCCGATCTGGTCGAACAAGCTGCTCGACCTGAGTTCCATCGCCGACAAGAAGAGCAACAACATCAACCAGAACTTCCTCGCGAAGGACTCCTCCGGGAAGGTGCTGTCCATCCCCTCGGACGTCACCGCGTCCGGCCTGTTCATCAACAAGTCGCTCTTCGAGGAGGCCGGGGTCTCCTTCCCGACGGAGCCGTCGAAGACCTGGACCTGGACCGACTTCATCGCCGCGGCGAACAAGGTCCGCGAGAAGACCGGCGCCAAGTACTCCCTGACCTTCGACCAGTCGCCGTCGCGGCTGCGCGCCATGGTGTACGAGATGGGCGGCAAGTACGTCCACGCCGACGACTCCGGCAAGTTCTCGGTGGACGCGGCCACCAAGAAGGCCGTGAACACCTTCGTCGGCTGGAACGACGACAAGACCATGCCGAAGTCGGTGTGGACGTCCGGCGCCGACCCGTCCGCCATGTTCCAGAGCGGTGACGTGGTCGCGTACTGGTCCGGTGTGTGGCAGGTCGCCTCCTTCGCGGACAGCATCAAGAAGTTCGAGTGGGCGAGCGTCCCGACCCCCGCCCAGCCGGTCCAGGCCAGCGACGTCAACAGCGGCGGCATGGTGGTCGGCTTCAACAACAACGGCGACGCCGCCAAGGCCGCGACGGGCTTCCTGTCCTGGCTGTACGAGCCGGCCCACTACAAGGCGCTGTGCGAGGCGTCCGGGTTCCTGCCGGTCGAGAGCGGGCTGAACCCGACGTACCCCTTCAAGTCCGAGGCGGCGCAGGCGGCGTTCAAGCTCTACAACGAGTCGATCCCGCTCTACGCCCCGATCTCCGGCTACTTCAACAGCGCGCAGACCAACTGGGTGCTGAAGGGCAAGAGCCTCACCGAGGACCCGACCAAGACGGAGCTCGGCAAGGCCATCAACGGCCAGCAGTCGGCCGACAAGGCCCTCCAGAACATCGTGGACGGCTACAACCAGCAGGTCGGCGGCTGATCACAGGCCCCGAGCGTCCGGGCGGCGGCGTCCCGACCCCGCCGCCCGGCCCGGCCGCCCACGTGATGCCGGGCTCATGGCCTGAGCCCACCGCAACCCCTTCCACCAGCACGGAGTCAGGAAGATGACAAAACGCGCCGCGGACGTGTCCGTGAGCCCGCCCCGGAGACGCAGTAAGTACACCCTCGCGCCGCTCGTCCTCATCGCGGCCAACGTCGTGCTCTTCGCGCTGTTCTTCGTCTGGCCGGCGGTGATCGGGCTCGTCTACTCCTTCACGAACTACACGGGCGTGGGGGTGTTCCAGTGGGTCGGACTGGACAACTACCACAACCTGTTCGGCGACTCCACGTTCTACGACGCGCTGACCCGGACGCTGCTGTACACCGTCCTCTTCGTCCCGCTGAACTTCGTCGTCTCGCTGCTCGCCGCCAACCTGGTGGTGAGCAAGCACGCCAAGGGCGGGTCCGTCGCCCGCGTCGTCTTCTTCATCCCGTGGCTGCTGTCGCCCATCGTCGTGGGTGTCCTGTGGCGCTGGATGTTCGGCGAGAACTTCGGACTGGTTAACTACGTCATCGAGAAGTTCGGCGGAGACGCCGTTCCGTGGCAGTCGAACGCCGACCTCTCGTTGCTCGTGGTGGTGATGGCGGCGGCCTGGGCCTGGACCGGCTTCACGATGCTGCTGTTCATCGCGGCGATCAAGAACGTACCGGTGTCGTACTACGAGGCCGCCTCGCTCGACGGCGCCGGCCCCTGGCGCCAGTTCTTCAGCATCACCCTGCCGAGCATCGCGCCCACCTCGTTCATCGTGATCCTGCTCAACACGATCAACTCGATGAAGGAGTACCCGGTGTTCGTCGCCCTCAACAACGGCGGGCCCGGCACCTCGAACAACCTGCTCGTCCAGTACATCTACGAGACCGGCTTCAAACGGGGGCAGATCGGCTACGCGAGTGCCGCGTCGTTCGTGCTCATGCTCATCCTGATGGCCGTCGCGATCATCCAGCTGATTGTCAACCGGCGGGTGGAGAACCGATGACAACCACAGACATCCCGCGCCCGGCCGACGTCGACTCCGGACGGAGAGCCCCCGGGAAGCGGCCCCGCAGGACAAGCAACGGCGGGATCCGGCAGGCCGTGTCCGCGACGACCCTGCTGTGGATCATGGCGTGCCTGTACGGGTTCCCGGTGCTGTGGTTCGTGCTCAGCTCGCTCAAGCCGGCCAGCGACCTGTTCTCCTATCCGCTCACGCTGGTCCCGCACAACCCCACCCTGTCGGGATTCAGGGCCGCGTGGGACAGCGCCAACTTCTCGCAGTACTTCATCAACACGGCCATCGTCTGCGTGATCACGACGATCCTCACCGTGGGAGTCAGCTGCTGCACCGGGTACGCGCTGGCCAAGTACGACAACCGATGGCTCAAGGCGTTCTTCCTCTGCATCCTGGCCACCACGATGCTGCCGGGCGAGGTCATGCTCGCCCCCGAGTTCCTGGTGGTCCGCAACCTCGGCCTCTACAACTCCTTCGCCGGCATCATCCTCCCGGCCGTGCTCACCGCGACCGGCTGCTTCATGTTCCGCCAGTTCTTCCTGACGGTGCCCGACGAACTCGTGGAGGCCGCCCGCATCGACGGCGCCAGGGAGCTGTCGATCTTCCTGCGGATCATGGTGCCGCTCTCCCGGCCCATCATGCTGACCCTCGCCATCCTGTCCTTCCAGTGGCGGTGGAACGACTACATCTGGCCGCTGCTGATGCTCAACGACCCCAACAAGTTCACCGTGCAGATCGGCATCCAGAGCATCGTCGGCGCACAGAACATCAACTGGTCGGTCCTGCTGGGCGCGTCGGTCATCTCCATGATCCCGCTCATCGCGATCTTCCTGGTCTTCCAGAAGTACGTCATGGGCGCCGACATCAACGCCGGTCTGAAGGACTGACCTTGCCCGCTCCGATCGACCACGAGTTCGTCCGCGCGGCGGCGCTCGCCGCCGACGGGTCGGCCGACCCGTCCGCGGAGTTCGTCGAGCCGCACCGCGCCCTGGCCCGGCGGGTGAAGACGCTGGTCGCGGCGTACCGCTCGCCGGAGTCGGCCCTGCACGGCAGTGAGCGGGCCGTCGCCGCCGCGCTGACCCACCTGCGTGCCCTGCGGGCCGTGCAGACGCCCTCCGGTCTCTTCGCGGGCGGCGACAACGTGCAGTCGCCGCCGGACTCCGCGTTCACCGTCAACGACGTGTGCGACGCGTACGTCCTCGCCGGGGGTGCGGGGCCCGAACTGGCCGACGTCACGGCGGCGCTCGCCGAGATCGCATGCGCCGCCGCCGAAAGCCTCCTGACCGGTGGGGTGCACACCCCGAACCACCGCTGGGAGCTGTCCGCCGCGCTGGCCCGGCTGCACCGGTCGTTCCCCGACGACCGGCTGCTCGCCCGCGCCGAGGAGTGGCTCGCCGAGGGCGTCGACATCGACGCGGAAGGCCTGTACTCGGAACGCAGCGCCGTCTACGCGTCCATCGTGACCAACCCGGCGCTGCTGTTGCTGGCCGAGGTGCTCGGACGCACCGACCTGGTGGCCGCCGTCGAACGCAACCTCACCGCGACCCTGGACCTGATCAGGCCGGACGGCACGGTGGAGACCGTCCACTCGCGCCGCCAGGACCAGCGGACGCCGTTCGCGCTGTGGCCCTACCTGCCGCACTACCGGCTGCTCGCGATCCGCACCGGCCGGGGAGACTTCGCCCGCGCGGCCCGCCTGGCGGCCGTCGGCGGCATCCACGACCCCGACCTGCTCGCCCAGACCCTCCTCACCCCGGATCTGTGCCGCACCCTGCCCGCCCCGGACGCGGAGCAGCTCCCGCGCGACCGGTACCTCCCCACCGCACGTCTCGCGCACCATGTCTCGGCCACCGCGCACACCGTGGTGTACGGCGGCTCCGACGTGCCCCGGCACCGGCGCATCCGCTCGGGCCTCGCCTGCAACCCCACCTTCCTGCGCATGTTCGCCGGTGCCGCCGTCCTCGACGCGGTCCGCCTCTCCCGGGGGTTCTTCGACCTGGGGCCGTTCCGCGCCGCCGACATGGAACGGCTCGCCGGTCACCGGTACCGGCTCACCCAGACCCTCACCGCCGCCTACTACCAGCCGCTCCCGAAGGACCGCAGACGCGACGACGGCGCCTACCCCCTGGTGGACGAGGGCCGCTTCTCCGCGGCCATGGCCTTCGCCGACCGCCCGCAGGACGAGGTCTCCCACACGACACAGGTTGAGGTCGACCTGCGGGAGGACGGGGCCGACCTGCGGATCGACATCAGCGGCCCCCCGGTGCCCTGGGCCCTCGAACTGACCTTCCGGCCGGGCGGCGAGCCGCAGGGCGCCGTACCGCTCGGCGACGGACGCTGGTGCATGACGGGCGAGCCGCTCACCTACCGCGTCGGCGACGACGGGATCCGGGTCGAGGCCGCCGTCGAGACGGGCGAACCGCTCGTCGGACCCGACCGGAGCGACGTACTGCGCTACGACCCGGGGCAGGACCACACCGTGACCGGCGGCACCGACGCGACGACCGGGAACCGTGTCTACCTCGGTGGGCACGGGCCGCAGACACTGACCCTCGCACTGCGGGCCACCTCTCAGGCATGAAGGGCTGATCTCCTTGCACCTCCCACGCCAGCTCGGGCCGCTGCACGACCTGCCGGACACACCGCAGGCGTACGACGCCGTCCTCGCCGACGTCATCGAGCAGGCCCTCGCCCGTCTCACCCCCGAGGGCTGCCTCGAACACCCCGACTGCGTCGACGACATCGGCGACACCTCCCTCGGCATCACCTCGCTGCTCGCCTTCGCCTGGCAGCGCACCCGGGACGACCGCCTGCCGGAGGCGGTCCGCCGCAGCCTCGCCTTCCATCTGCGCGAGCGGGTCTACGTCGACGACAACCCGGGCTACCCGAACCTCAGGGTCCGCGACTCCGGCCTGCCGTACGCCCGTTACACCCTGGCGGCGGGCGCCCACCCCATCGGCGACTGGCCGAGCACGGTGTGGGCGCTCCTCCAGGCGGTGAACGTGCTCGACGCGGCGGAGGGCCTCCTCGACGACGGTCAGAAGGCCGAACTCCTCGACGTGGCCCGCGGATACTGGCGCTGGCTCACCGAGGCGACCTTCTTCAACCCGCAGGAGGCCGGCAACCAGGCGATCGGCTGTGTGGTCGGCGGCCTGATGCTGGCGGCCCATCTGCCCGGCCCGGAGGCCGAGTCGGTGCGCGCGCGTGCCCTGCGGCTGTACCGGGACGAGATCCGCGCCCACCGGGTCGAGGACCGCGGCGCGGCCCTGCCGCCCGAGCACGGCGGCGCCTACGACAACAACTACGGCCCGATCTCCCTGTCCTTCCTCGCCCAGGCCCACCGGGTCAGCGGCGAGACGATGTTCGCCGAGGACGGCGACACCCTGGCCCGCTACATCGACGCCCGGCTGACCAACGGCGGCTTCGACACCGGCGGCCCGCGCTACAGCGAGCAGCACTCCGCCTTCGAGGCGGTCCTCGGACTGCGCTACTTCGGCGCCCGCATCGGCGCCGACCTCGGCCGCTACCGGGGCGACAGCCGCTGGGCCCGGCACGCGGTCAAGGAGGACGGCGGGGTGGACGGCCACTTCGCCTGGATGCTGGTCTGGCAGATCCAGGACACCGCACGCTGGCACCGGGAGCCGTCCACGGCGACCGCCCGCCACCAACTGCGGGCCGGCGGCGTCTCGGTGGCCTTCGACTCCCGGATGACACCGGCGGTCGTGGAGGCTGCGGGCACCTACTACCTCCCCGCGGCCGTGAACCGGCAGCACGGCTTCGGCCCGGTCGCCGACGGCTTCCTGCTGTGCCGCCCCATGGGCGAGGTCCGGGTGCGCGACGTGCGCGCCGACGGCCTCACGGCCAAGCTGGTCACCAAGCCGGTCGTCGGCCGCGACCACGTCCTGCGGCACATCCAGTCCCTGTACGTCACCGACGGCACGAGCCTGTGGACCGCGGTCACCCTGGAACGGCTGCCCGGCACTCCCTACCTGCTGGCCGGGCTGCCGTACGCCGAGGACGACGGCGACCGGGTGCGCCGGACGGCCGACGGCGAGGTGGCCTCCGTGGGCGCCCTGCGGCTGACGCATCCCGGGGCGGAGGGCGTCGACCACTTCGACGCCCGCTCGGCCGCCACCCAGGAGCAGGCGGCCTTCGCCCTGGCCGCCGACCCCCGCGGCTACGGCAACCCCGACGAGGGCTGGCGCCACCTGGTCAGCTCCACGGCACTCGAAGCCGACCCCGCCCCGGACGCACCGGACGACCTGCACGCCTTCGCCGTGCGCTACGGCCCCGGAGGCACCTTCACGGCCGCGTTCGCGCGCGAGGGCACGGGCCTCACGGTGCGCACCGAGGCCTTCACCGCGCACATCGGTGACCCGGCAGGGGACGCCCACGGCGAGCCGGAACTGACCCTGTCCGCCCGCTGAGGCGCGGGGCGGCGGTCACCCGTCCACGCCGGGCAGCGCCGACTGCGGCACCACCAGGTCGGCGCGGTCCCGGGTGGCCGCCACCAGTTCCGCGTTGGCCTGGTCGGAGCGCCGCACCCACGCCACCGCCTCCTCGTGGGTCTTGCCGAACTCCTCGTGCCGGGCGACCAGCCGGCGCACCCGCTCGTCCTCGTCGAGTGCGCAGAACCACACCTCGTCCAGCGCGGGTCGCACCCGCGCCCACGCACCGGTGCCGAGCAGCAGGTAGTTCCCCTCGGTCACGACCAGACGGGCGGTCGGCGGCACCGGGATCGCCCCCGCGACCGGCTGCTCCAGCACCCGCTCGAACCCCGGCGCGTACACGACGTCCCCCTCCGTCTCCTCGCGCAGCCGCCGCAGCAGGGCCGCGTACCCGGCGGCGTCGAAGGTCTCGGGCGCCCCCTTGCGGTCGCGCAGCCCGAGCCGCTCCAGCTCCACGTCGGCCAGGTGGAAGCCGTCCATGGGCACGTGCGCCACCCAGGGCTCACCCGGGCCGTTCAGCGCCCGCACCAGATGCTCGGCGAGGGTCGTCTTGCCCGCGCCGGGGGAGCCGGCGATGCCGAGCACGGCCCGCCTCCCGGGCTCGGCGAGGGAACGCGCGCGGGTCAGGAGGTCGTCGAAGGTCAGCGGCACACACCGAGTGTGTCATTCGATGACTTCGGGTCGGCCAGGCACCCTGGAAGGCGCAAGGGGGAGAAAGGAGCCCCAGACGTGCCCCAGTACGACGACCGGTCCGACGCCTCGGGCGCTGCCGGCGCCACCGACGAGGAGCGCATCCGGGCCCTCATCACCGCGTGGGCCGCGGCCGTGCACCGCGGTGACCTCGCCGGCGTGAGCGCGGACCACGCCCAGGACATCGTCATGTTCGACGTGGCCTCACCCCACCACGGCATCCGGGGACTCGCCGCCTACCGCGCGGCCTGGCCGCCCTTCCTCGCCTGGCAGGCGCAGGGTGCCCGCTTCGACATCGAGTCCCTCCACGTCACCGCGGGCACGGACGTCGCGTACGCCCACGCCCTGGTGCGCTGCGCCACCCCGGAGGAACTCGCCGCGGACCCCGGCTTCCGGCTCCGGCTCACCTTCGGTCTGCGCAAGGAGCGCGGCCGCTGGCTGGTGGCCCACGAGCACCACTCCTTCCCGCACGACTGAATCCGTTTGTTGACGAAGCGAAAGGCTGGGCACCGTGTCCTTTATGACGGAGCTCGGTCTACCCGCACAGATCAAGGCATGCCTGTTCGACCTCGACGGGGTCGTCACCAGGACGGCCGTCGTGCACGCGGCGGCCTGGAAGGAGATGTTCGACGCGTTCCTGCGCGAACGCGAGGGCGATCATTTCCGGCCTTTCGACGACCACGACTACGACCAGTACGTCGACGGCCTGCCACGGGCCGACGGCGTGCGCACCTTCCTCGCCTCCCGCGGCATCGAACTGCCGGACGGGAAACCCGACGACCCGCCCGGCACGGAGACGGTCCACGGCCTCGGCAACCGCAAGAACGCCCTCGTCCTGGAGAAGATCCGCACCGAGGGAGTCGAAGCCTACGACGACACCCTGACCTACATCCGCGCGGCCCGCGCCCAGGGCCTGCGCACCGCGATCGTCTCCTCCAGCGCCAACTGCCGTGACGTGCTGCGCGCGATCGACGCCGAGGACCTCTTCGACGTACGCGTCGACGGCGTGGTCGCGGCCGAGCGCGGGCTCCCCGGCAAGCCGCACCCCGACACCTTCCTCGCCGCCGCCGAGGACCTGGGCCTCGACGCACCCCGCTCCGCCGTCTTCGAGGACGCCCTCGCCGGCATGGACGCGGGCCGCGCCGGAGGCTTCGGGTACGTCGTCGGCCTCGACCGCGTCGGGCAGACCGACGCCCTGTACGAGCACGGCGCGGACATCGTCGTGAAGGGCCTCGCCGAACTCGGAGGACACGCGTGATCACCCAACGCTCCTACACCGTCGAGCCCTGGGCCGTCCGCGAGACCTCCCTCAAGCTCGACGTCCTGGCCCAGAGCGAGTCCGTGTTCGCCCTGTCCAACGGCCATGTCGGCTGGCGCGGCAACCTCGACGAGGGCGAACCGCACGGCCTGCCCGGCACCTACCTCAACGGCGTCCACGAACTGCACCCGCTGCCGTACGCCGAGGCCGGCTACGGCTACCCCGAGTCCGGCCAGACCGCCATCAACGTCACCAACGGCAAGATCGTGCGGCTCCTCGTCGACGACGAGCCCTTCGACCTGCGCTACGGCCGTCTCGTGGCCCACGAACGCTGCCTGGACCTGCGCCGGGGCGTCCTGGAGCGGACCTGCGAGTGGATCTCGCCGGCGGGCTCGCGGATAAGGGTGCGCTCGACCCGGCTCGTCTCGCTGAGCCAGCGGGCGGTCGCCGCCGTGGCCTACGAGGTGGAGCCCGTCGACAGCCGCACCAGGGTGGTGATCCAGTCCGAGCTGGTCACCAACGAGAGCCTGCCCGGCCCGAACGGCGACCCGCGCGCCGCCAAGACCCTGAAGTCGCCCCTGGAGCACGAGGAGGGCTTCGCCGACGGGACCCGGCTGCGCCTGGTGCACCGCACCCGGCACAGCGGACTGCGGGTCGCCGTGGCCGCCGACCACGTGATCGAAGGACCGGAACGCACCACCACCAGCAGCGAGGAGACGGTGGACCTGGCCCGGCTGACCGTCACCTCCGTCCTGGAGCCGGGGGAGCGGCTGCGGGTGGAGAAACTGGTCGCCCACGGCTGGTCCGGGGCCCGCTCCCGGCCCGCGATGAGCGACCAGGTCGACGCGGCCCTGGCGGCCGCGGCCCAAAGCGGCTGGGACGGACTCCTGGACGAACAGCGGTCCTACCTCGACGAC
Source organism: Streptomyces sp. NPDC091972 (assembly GCF_044756385.1). Lineage (NCBI taxonomy): Bacteria > Bacillati > Actinomycetota > Actinomycetes > Kitasatosporales > Streptomycetaceae > Streptomyces > Streptomyces sp. NPDC091972. Next base: position 814,193 of record NZ_JBIVSV010000001.1, read on the forward strand.
TTCTGGGCCCGCGCCGACGTCGAGGTCGACGGCGACGAGGAGATCCAGCAGGCGGTCCGCTTCGCCCTCTTCCACGTCCTCCAGGCGGGCGCCCGCGCGGAGCAACGGGCCATCCCCGCCAAGGGACTGACCGGTTCCGGGTACGACGGGCACGCCTTCTGGGACACCGAGACCTTCGTGCTGCCGCTGCTCACCTACACCGAACCGCGTGCCGTGGCGGAGGCGCTGCGCTGGCGGCAGAAGACGCTGCCCGCCGCCCGCGAGCGCGCCGCGCAACTCGGCCTGAACGGCGCCGCGTTCCCCTGGCGGACCATCGAGGGCTCGGAAGGGTCGGCGTACTGGCCCGCGGGCACCGCCGCCTTCCACGTCAACGCCGCCGTCGCGGACGCCGTCGTGCGCTACACCGAGGCCACCTGCGACACCGACTTCGAACGCGACACCGGCGTCGAACTCCTCGTGGAGACGGCCCGGTTGTGGCGCTCCCTGGGCCACCACGACCACCACGGCGTCTTCCACATCGACGGCGTCACCGGGCCCGACGAGTACAGCGCGGTCGCCGACGACAACACCTACACCAACCTCATGGCCCGCGCGAACCTCCTCGCCGCCGCCGACGTCTGCGGCCGGTATCCGGAGCGGGCCGCCGAACTCGGCGTCGACGACGAGGAGAGCGCCGCCTGGCGAGACGCCGCCGAGGCCGTGCACATCCCCTACAACGACGAGCTCGGCGTGCACGAACAGCACGCGGGCTTCACCCGTTACCAGCGCTGGGACTTCGAGAACACCCGCGCCGACCAGTACCCGCTGATGCTGCACTTCCCCTACTTCGACATCTACCGCAAGCAGGTCGTCAAGCAGGCCGACCTGGTGCTGGCGATGTACCTGTGCAGCGGCTGGTTCGAGGAGTTCCACGACGAGGAGCAGATCGCCCGCAACTTCGCCTACTACGAGCCCCTGACCGTGCGGGACTCCTCCCTGTCGGCCTGCGTCCAGGCGGTCGTCGCCGCCCGCGCGGGCCACCTGTCCCTCGCCTACGCCTACACGGCCGAGGCGGCGCTGATGGACCTCGTCGACCTGGAGAGCAACACCCGCGACGGACTCCACATCGCCTCCCTCGCCGGCACCTGGACGGCCCTGGTCGCCGGGTTCGGCGGACTGCGGCGCGACGGGGACTCGCTGTGCTTCGCCCCGCGGCTGCCCGAGCGGTTCAGCCGTCTCGCGTTCAACCTCCAGCTCCTCGGCCGCTGCCTGCGCGTGGAGATCGGTCCGGACAAGGCGACATACACCCTGAGGTCGGGAGAGCCCCTGACGATCCGCCACCACGGCACCAGGCTCACCGTGAACGGCGACGGGCCCGTCGTCCGCCCCGTCCCGGCACCGCGTGACCGCCCCGCTCCGGACCAGCCCCGGCACCGCGCACCGCACGCCCGCTGAGCCGGCCGGGCGGTCCGGACAGGCACCGCCTGGCCGAACTCCGCCCTGCACCCCCTCCCGCCCCGGGTTAGGTTGTCCATGTCCTCGAGGACAGAAGTCCTCGAGGACGGAAGCCTCGAGGACCGGACCAGTCCCGAGGCACACGGGGTGAGGGATGGACGATGGCACACGGCGACAGCGCCCTGCTCGTCGGAGGCAACCGGCGTACACCGTCGGCTGCCTCCGACGCTCTGCGGCGCACCGGAAGCTCCTGGCCGCTCGCGGCGGTGGCCGCCGCCTTCACCCTGGCCCAACTCGTGCTCGTCCGCCCCGGCATGGGCCTGGGCTGGGACGAGACCGTGTACGTCAGCCAGGTCGGCACCCAGGCTCCGGCCGCCTTCTTCAGTGCCCCGCGCGCCCGCGGTGTCTCCCTGCTGGTCGCGCCGATCGCGAGCTGGTCGACCTCGACGGAACTCCTGCGGGTGTACCTCGCCGTGCTGTCCGGTCTCGGCCTCTGGCTGGCCCTGCGCGCCTGGCGCGGCCTCTTCCCGGTCCGCGTCCTCGCCGTCGGCGGCGCCCTGTTCGCCTCCCTGTGGATCACCGTGTTCTACGGTCCCCAGGCCATGCCCAACTACTGGGTCGCCGTCGGCGGGCTGGGCGCGGCCGGCTGCTTCCTGCGGGCCCGAGAGAACCCGAGGGCGCTGTGGGGGGTCGCGGCGGGCGCCTGCCTCATGGCGTGGATGCGGCCCACCGACGCCGTGTGGGTCACCCTCCCGCTGCTCGCCGCCGCAGCCGTCGGCCGCCGTGCGCGGTCCGTCCTCACCCTGGTGGCGGGACTGGTGGCGGGCGGCACGCAGTGGGTCGTCGAGGCGTACGTCAGCTACGGCGGCCTGGCCGAGCGCCTGCACGAGGGCTCCCGCATCCAGGGCGGGCTCGGCCCGCAGTTCGCCGTCGACGACCAACTGCGCAGCCTGAGCGGCCGGTCCCTGTGCCGTCCCTGCACGGGGCCGCTGCCGGACCCCGCCGTCATGGCCTGGTGGGCCGTCCTCCCGCTGCTGGCCGCCGTCGGACTGGTGGTCGCCGTACGGGCCGGGCGCACCCGGGCCACCCTCGTCCCGCTGGCCTGCGCCGCGACGGCCGCCGTGCCCTACCTGTTCCTGATCGGGTACGCGGCCCCGCGCTTCCTGCTGCCCGCCTACGCCCTGCTCGCGATCCCGGTCGCCGACGCGCTGTTCCACCTGGCGACCACCCCGGCCGGCCGGTGGCGGCCCGTCCCGGCGGTGCTGCTCGCGATCGGGCTGGCGGGACACCTGGCGGTGCAGTACACCGTGCTGGAGCGCACGGTGAAACGCACCACGGGCCACCACCGCGACTGGGCCGACACCGCGGACGAGCTGAACCGCCTGGGGGTGCGCCGGCCCTGTCTGCTCACCGGCCATCTGTCGGTCCCCGTCGCCTACTACGCCGGGTGCACCTCGGCGGCGGCCCTGGGCCCCAACACCAACAGCACCGAGGCGGGGATCGTCGGGGCGTCCCGCCGTATGCCCGTCGCCGTCCTCACCCGGCCGGGGGCCGCGCCACCCGCCTACGCCCGCGACTGGCCCACCGTGCCCGCCGCCGGGATGGACATCCACGTGGCACCGAACGTGAGCGCGCACGGGCCGACATGAGGTCCGGGCGCCGCGGGGCGGCGCCCTGAACGGGTGCTTTCCCCAGACGTGGGAAAGACCTGCCACGGGCTTTACTGCACATCACTTGCAGGTGCCGGAGGATGACACAAGGCTGCTGACCGCGGCCGTGCCCACCGAAGAAGGAACCTCCGCCCGATGACGGCCGCCCCTGACTCCGCTCCGCCCCTCCTCCCCGCCACCGCCGCCCCCGTGAGGGGCTCGGTACGGCACCGCGTCCGTGGCTCCATGACGCGGCAGGAGTGGGTCAGGGCGGGCGGCATGGCCGCGGTCGTGGTGGGCCTGCACGTGATCGGCTGGTTCACCCTCGTCGCGATCGTCGCCCCGCACCACTACGCCGTCGGCGAGAAGTCCTTCGGCATCGGCATCGGCGTGACCGCCTACACGCTCGGCATGCGGCACGCCTTCGACGCCGACCACATCGCGGCCGTCGACAACACCACCCGCAAGCTGATGGGCGAGGGACAGCGGCCGCTGTCGGTGGGCTTCTGGTTCTCGCTCGGCCACTCCAGCGTCGTCTTCGCCCTCGCGCTGCTGCTCTCGTTCGGCGTCAAATCCCTCGCGGGACCGGTCCGCGACGACGACTCCCGGCTCCACGACATGACCACGCTGATCGGTACGACGGTCTCGGGGGCGTTCCTCTACCTCATCGCCGCGGTCAACCTGGTCGTCCTCGTGGGCATCTGGAAGGTGTTCCGGCGGATGCGCTCCGGCCGCTACGACGAGGCCGCGCTGGAGCAGCAGTTGAACAACCGCGGCTTCATGAACCGCCTGCTCGGCCGTGTCATGAAGTCCATCACCAAGCCGTGGCAGATGTACCCGCTCGGCCTCCTCTTCGGCCTGGGCTTCGACACGGCGACGGAGATCGCCCTGCTGGTCCTGGCCGGGTCGGGCGCGGCCTCCGGGCTGCCCTGGTACGCGATCCTCACCCTGCCCGTCCTCTTCGCCGCCGGCATGTCCCTCCTCGACACGATCGACGGCTCCTTCATGAACTTCGCCTACGGCTGGGCGTTCTCGAAGCCGGTCCGCAAGGTCTACTACAACCTCACGATCACCGGCCTGTCGGTCGCTGTGGCCCTCCTCATCGGCACGGTCGAACTCCTCGGCCTGCTGGCCGACGGGCTGGACCTCCACGGCCCCTTCTGGAGCTGGATCGGCGGCCTCGACCTCAACCTCCTGGGCTTCGTCGTCGTGGCCCTGTTCCTCGCCACCTGGATCGTCGCCCTGGTGGTGTGGAAGTTCGGCCGCATCGAGGAGAAATGGACGGCCGGGACGGCCGGGACGGCCGGGGCGGCGGGGGAGCGGTCCGGCGGCTGAGGTCGTCCGCCGCTCAGCCCCGCACCCGGAACTCCTTCCGCCACTTGACGAACTGCTGTTGCGGATCGCCGGTGTACGACCACGGGGCGCGGGTGCCCCGGCGGTCCAGGAGACGCAGCAGCGGCACCGCGATCTCCGCGAGACCCGCGTGACAGGCCGCGTGGGTCAGGTAGTTGAGGTCGCGCAGCTCGCCGGGAGCCACCGTCCGGTCGGCGCGGCCCACGATCCAGCGCTGCCAGGTGCGCCGTACGTCACTGACGGCCCCGTCGTTCTTCCAGTGCTGCCCCAGGCCCACCGAGGTCCGCCTGTCCTCGGCGGCGTCCGTCGCGATGCGGTACTCCTCGACCCGCGCGTACTGCACCAGCACCGGCAGCGCGGAGCCCGGCGGTGCCACTCCGGCCGCGTCGCGGGCGAAGTCGTACATCAGGCCGTTCGAGCCGTGCCAGCGGGCCGAGTAGTAGTGCAGCACCTGGAGGTGCCCCTCGACGCTGTACGGGTCCCGCGCGTGCAACTCGTCCCACCAGCGCCCCAGTTCCTGCCGCCGCACGCCGGCCGGGTACAGCCTGGCCACCGAGATCAGGGAGATCCACGGCGTGGGGTCGTCCACGAACGCCTCCGACGCCTGGAGGCAGGCCATCACCGCGGCGTCGACGCGGCGCTGGTCGATCGGCACACCCCGGCCCGCGGCGATGGCCAGGTTGAACGCCCGGGCCGTCTCGGTGGCCGCCCGCAGCACCAGCGCGTCACCGTTGTGCGGTTCGGCCGCGAGCCACGACTCGACCGTCGAACTGCCCGCGCAGGCCTGGGCGAGCACCCGTACCCGGTGGCCCCGGGAGAGCCAGTCGGGCCCGGTGGCGCGCAGCAGTTCGCGCAGACCCTGCCACCGGCCGATGACGATGTCCTGGCGGGCGCTGGTGAGTTGGACGTCCCCGCAGTCGGGATCGAATTCGGGTGCGAAACGGTCTCTCGCCATCGCACAACCCCTCAGAAGTCGGTGGGGAGACCCTCGTGGACGAGTGAGGGCCCGGCCGCCCCGCCGTCGGGAACGTAGTCCGCCTCGACGGTACGGCTCGCGTCGAGCCGTGCGGGCCGGTAGTAGTCGCTGCCCCGACGCCAGTACCAGAGCATCGGGACCAGCCCCACGGCCAGTCCGCCGACGCCGATCGTGATCGCGGCGGTGCTCAGCTCGCCCAGCGACTCGACGAAGACCCAGAACATGAACAGGGCGCCCAGCAGCGGCCACAGACCGCCGAGCAGGAAGTCGGCCGGGGACTTCAGCAGCATCTTGCGGTACGCGACGACGACCGCGAGGCCGCTGAGGCCGTAGTACACGGCGATCTGCAGGCCGATCGCCGAGATGGCGTCGGAGAGGATGTCGCCCACCGAACCGAGGGCGTTGGAGGCGATGAACATCAGCAGCGCCACCGTGCCGACCACCACGATCGCCACCCAGGGGGTGTTCCAGCGGCGGTGCACCCTGCCCAGCGCGGACGGCATCGTACGGTCCCGGCCCATCGCGAACAGCGAGCGGGTGACCTGGATCAGCGTGGTCTCCAGGGTGGCGATGGTCGACAGCATCACCGCGACGATCAGCAGCTTGCCGCCCCAGCCCGGCCAGACCTCCTCACCGAGCACGGCCAGCACGTTGGCGTCGTTGTCCTCGATCTGCTTCGAGGTGAGGACGACGTTCACCGCGATGGTGAAGACCTCGAACAGCAGGAAGACGATGCCGACCCCGATCAGCCCCGCGAGTCCCGTCGTGCGGCGGCTGTTGCGGGTCTCCTCGCTCAGGTTGCTGGTGACGTCCCAGCCCCAGTAGTAGAACGCGGCGATCAGCGCGCCCGACGCGAAGCCGGCCATGCCGTCGAAGTGGCCGAAGCCCAGCCAGGACCACTCGAAGGTGCGCGCGTTGCCGGAGTGGAAGAGGGCGAGCACCGCGAACAGGGCCAGTATCGCCAGCTCCACGCCGGACATGACGAGCTGGGCGCGCACGGTGAGCCGGGCCCCGCCGAGCACCACGAGCAGCATCAGCACGAACCAGGCCGCGCCCACGACGGTCGACAGCGCGGTGTCGTCCGCGAGGTCCGCGTCGAAGAGGGCCAGCGTCATCGAACCGGCCGGCAGCGAACCGGCCACCATGAAGATGGTCGCCGAGATCACCAGCGCCCAGCCGGAGACGAAGCCCAGGAAGGGGTGGAGGGTACGGCCCACCCAGGAGTAACTGGCCCCCGCGTTCACGTCGATCCGGCTCAGATAGCTGAACGCGAGCGCGATGCCGAGCATGGGTATCGCGCAGTACAGCAGAGCCGCCGGACTGGCCAGGCCCACCGAGCCGACCAGGACCGCGGTGGTCGCGGCGATCGAGTACGCCGGCGCGCTGCCCGCGACGGCCATCACCACGGTGTCGAAGGTACCGAGGGCGTTGGCCTGCAGCCCTCTGCCCCTGTTGATGCTCATGGTTGTGCTGCTTTCCGTAGGGCACGACGCACGGCGGAGGGGACCGTGCAGCGCAAAAGGGGTGGGGGGTGGCTCCGCTCCGGACCGCGAGAGGGATGGCCTCGGGCCGGGGCGGTGGAGAGAGGAACGGAAGGGGTGCGCAGGACCGTACGACCGCTGCGTGGACGGCCGGTCACTCCGTGTGTGCGAGTGATGATAGCCCTATTCCTTGACGCTTCAAGATTAACTGGGGGGTAACCTTCCGGCTGTGGAATGCCTTACTCCGGCAGCCTTTTGAGGTTGGGGAGCGCATACGGGGAAACGCGGATCAGGACATCGCACCGAACGTACGCGAAGCGCGAGGGAGGCAGCCCATGGGCACCGAACCGACACCTGCCGAGCCGATGGCCGACGACGCCTACCAGCCCACCGGAACCAACGAGGAGCAGGAGGACGCGGCGCCCCTGGACCTCCAGGACGCCCTCGACGAGCGGACCTACGACGACACCCTCGACGAGGGCTACTCGCCGCCGGAGAAGCCCCTCGGCGTCACCCGGCACGGCACCACCGCCGCCGAGCAGCACGAGGGCGAGACCCTCGACGAGCGCTTGGCCCAGGAGGTTCCCGAGGCGACCGAGCCCCTCGGCGACGAGATCGGCGACCTGCCCGGCGGAGAGGGCGAACCGGTCGACCCGCAGGCCGGCGCCGACCGCGCCGGACGCCTCGTCGCCCCCGACGAGGGCGCCCACCCCACCACCACGAAGGACGAGGTCGCCACCGACGTGGGCATCGACGCGGGCGCGGCCGGCGCTGAGGAGGCCGCCGTGCACGTGATCGAGGACCCCGACCAGCTCTGAGGGTCAGTCCCCGATCCGGTCGATCTGGCGGAGCTTGTTCGTGGCGTCCAGGGCCGCGACCTTGTACGACTCGGCGAGCGTCGGGTAGTTGAACACCGCGTCCACCAGGTAGTCGACCGTACCGCCGCAGCCCATCACGGTCTGCCCGATGTGGATCAGCTCGGTCGCCCCGGTCCCGAAGCAGTGCACCCCGAGCAGGGTGCGGTCGACCGGGGAGACCAGCAGTTTCAGCATGCCGTGGGAGTCCCCGATGATCTGGCCGCGGGCCAGTTCGCGGTACCGCGAGATGCCCACCTCGAAGGGCACGCTGTCCTCGGTGAGCTGGTCCTCGGTGCGCCCGACGAAGCTGATCTCCGGGATGGTGTAGATGCCGATGGGCTGAAGGCGGTGCATCTGCCCGACCGGCTCGCCGAACGCGTGGTAGGCGGCCGACCTGCCCTGTTCCATGGAGGTCGCCGCCAGCGCCGGGAAACCGATCACGTCTCCCACGGCGTAGATGTGCGGCACCTCGGTGCGGTAATGCTCGTCGACCGTGATCCGGCCGCGCCTGTCGGCGCTCAACCCGGCCTTGTCCAGGTCGAGTTCGTCCGTCAGACCCTGCCGGCCGGCCGAGTACATCACGGCGTCGGCCGGGATCTTCTTGCCGCTCTCCAGGATGGTCAGCGTGCCGCGCGGGTGGCGCTCGACGGCGGCGACGGTCTCCCCGAACCGGAAGGTCACCGCGAGGTCGCGCAGGTGGTACTTCAGCGCCTCGATGACCTCGACGTCGCAGATGTCGAGCATCCCGGCCCGCTTCTCCACGACCGTCACCTTGCTGCCGAGCGCGGCGAACATGGAGGCGTACTCCATGCCGATGACCCCGGCGCCGACGATGACCATGGAGCGCGGGACGTGTTCGAGGGCGAGCACGTTGTCGGAGTCCATGATCGTGCGGCCGTCGAACTCGACGCTGTCCGGCCGTGCCGGGCGGGTGCCGGTGGCGATGACGATGTTCTCGGCGCTGAGCAGCCGTTCGTGCCCGTTGACCTCGCGCAGGGCGACGGTGTGCGGGTCGACGAAGCGGCCGGTGCCGGCGTAGAGGGCGATGTGGTTGCGGGAGAGCTGGCTGCGGATCACGTCGACCTCCCGGCCCACCACGTGCTGGGTGCGCGCGGTCAGGTCGGAGACGGTGATGTCCTCCTTCAGCCGGTAGCTCTGGCCGTACAGGTCCCGCTGGGTGAGGCCGGTCAGGTACAGCACCGCCTCGCGCAGGGTCTTGGAGGGGATGGTGCCGGTGTGGATGGAGACCCCGCCGACCATGTCGGGGCGGTCGACGACGGCGACCCGGCGGCCCAGCTTGGCCGCGGCGATGGCGGCCTTCTGGCCACCCGGACCGGATCCGATGACAAGCATGTCGAAGTCGGGCACCCTCGGAAGTCTGGCAGCCGCGGGGCACCCTGCGAAAGGGTGAGCGGTGAACCGTCGGAACTCGGTCTGCGCGCAGCGCGGGGAACCGCCGCGCAGGCTGCTCCCCGTGGGCCGCGACAGGGCGGGCGGACCGCGGGACAATACGGCCATGGGCCGCCGCCTCGCCGACACCAGCACCCCGGCCCGGCTCGCCGCCCCCGAGGAGGGCATCGGCCGGGACGAACTGGCGCTCGCCACCCGCAACCACGGCCTTCCCCTGGAGGCCATGCGCCACGACCTGACCCCGCCGGGCCTGCACTACGTCCTCACGCACTACGACATCCCGTACGTCCCCGAGGGCGCCCCCTGGCAACTCGTCCTCGGCGGCCGGGTCCGCCGTCCGCTCACCCTGACCCCCGCCGAACTGCGGGCCCTGCCACGGGTCACCACACGGGTCACGATGGAGTGCGCGGGCAACGGCCGGGCCCTGCTCACGCCCCGCCCGGTCAGCCAGCCCTGGCTGGTCGAGGCCGTCGGCACCGCCGAGTGGACCGGCGTGCCGCTGCGCCTGCTGCTCGCGGCGGCCGGGGTGGAGGACGGCGCCGTCGACGTGGTGTGCACCGGCGCCGACCACGGGGTGGAGCGCGGCGTCGAACAGGACTACCAGCGGGCCCTGCCCCTCGACGTGGCCACCGGCACCGAACCCGAGGTGCTGGTGGCCTACGAGATGAACGGCGCCCCGCTGCCGCCGCAGCACGGCAGCCCGCTCCGGCTCGTCGTGCCAGGCTGGTACGGCATGGCCCAGGTGAAGTGGCTGCGCGGGATCACCGTCACCGACGCCCCCTTCGCCGGGTTCCAGCAGACCGTCGCCTACCGGCTCCGGCAGCACCCCGACGAGGAGGGTGAGCCGGTCACCCGGATCGCGCCGCGCGCCCTGCTCGTCCCGCCCGGCTTCCCGGACTTCATGTCCCGGGCCCGCGTGGTCCGGCCCGGCGCGGTCACGCTGGAAGGGCGTGCCTGGTCGGGGCGCGCCCCGGTCGTCCGGGCCGAGGTGAGCACGGACGCGGGCCACTCCTGGCACGAGGCGGAGCTCGAACCGGACACCGGTCACCGCTGGGCCTGGCGGCGCTGGCGCTTCGACTGGCGCGCCGAGCCGGGGGAGTTCGTGCTGAGCGCGCGGGCCACCGACGCGGAGGGGCACACCCAGCCGCTCCAACAGCCGTGGAACCGGGGCGGCTTCGCCAACAACCTCGTGCAGCGGGTCCAAGTGCTGTGCCTGGACGAGGAGTCGGCGGGGCACTGAGGGCGGCTGCCCGCCCTTGCGGTCGTCGCGGTCGTTGCGGGAGGCGTGTTCGGCCGTCCCGCGACAGCCGAACACCACCCGGTCGTGGCTAGGGCAGCAGTTTGTCGAGCGCTGCCGGGCCCTCCGCCTCCAGCTTGCGCCGGGCCCACTCGAGGGTGTGCGGGGTGATGTCCTTGCCCGAGGCGAGGACGAGGTCCTCCGGCGACGCTTCGGTGCCGGTACGGGCGTGGAGCAGGTCGTCCGGGGTGGTGCGGTCCTCGGACGACCCGGACACGTCGGGCTGTGACGTCGGCATGATCTGTGCTCCTAGGATCCGGATGACTGTGCGGCCCCGGTGCTGTCAACGGGTCCGATATCACCATTCAACGCCCGGGCCGACCCTGCATCCCGGAACGTCCAGGATGCCTGAATGATCTGGAAAGCGTGTAATGGGAGTATTGCTCTCCCGGGTCCGGCAGGGAAGACGATGCCATGTCCCGTACGCGAAACGGCTCCAAGGGCGGTCTGCGCAGACTGGGGGAGTGGTGCGCCCGGCACTTCGTGATCGTCCTGGTCGCCTGGCTCGTGGCCCTGGTGGCCCTGGTGGCCCTGAACCGGTCCTTCGGCGGGGAGTACTCCGACAACTTCTCCCTGCCCGGCGTCCAGTCGCAGGAGGGCCTCGACGTGCTGAAACGGCACGACCCGGCGGCCGGCGGCTACAGCAGCCAGATCGTGCTGCACGACGGTGACAAGGCGCTCTCCTCGCTCGGCTCGCAGATGTCCACGACCGTCACCGATCTCCAGAAGCTGCCGCACGTCCTGTCCGCGCAGAACCCGCTGTCCACGCCCGCCTCGAAGGTCGGCCCGCTGTCCTCGGACGGGAGGACGGCGTACATCACGGTCCGCTTCGACGTCCAGCCCTCGACCCTCGGCGACGGCTACCTCCACGGGGTCGACGACGCCGTACAGCCGCTGCGGGCCGCCGGGGCCGACGTCGAGTACGGCGGTCCGCTCGGTGAACTCGCGCGGCCCGCCGCCGACGACAGGGTGAGCGAACTGATCGGGTTCGCCGTGGCGATCGTCGTCCTGCTCGTCGGTTTCGGCAGTGTGATCGCGGCCGGGATCCCCCTGGTGACCGCGCTGATCAGTGTGATCGGAGGGCTGGCCTGCCTGGGGCTGCTGGCCTCGGCGTTCACCTTCGCCACCGTCTCGCCCACCCTGGCCACCATGATCGGACTCGGCGTCGGGATCGACTACGCGCTCTTCCAGATCACCCGCCACCGGCAGAGCCTGATGGACGGCAGGGATCCGGTGCGGGCGGCGGGCGGGGCCACCGCGACCAGCGGTCGAGCCGTCCTGGTCTCCGGCTGCACGGTGATCATCGCCCTGGCCGGACTGTCCGCGTCCGGAGTGGCGTTCATCGGGAAACTCGGTCTCGCGGCCGCCGTGACGGTCGTCTCCGCCGTCCTGGGCGCCCTGACCCTGGTCCCGGCCCTGCTGGGCCTGATCGGCAGCCGGATCGACCGCTACCGGGTCCGCAGGCCCGTCGCCGAGACCGGCGCCGCCGAGGGCGACAGCCCGCAGGGGACCTGGCACCGGTACGCCCAGCGGGTCGAGCGGCGGCCGTGGCACTACCTGGCCGCGGGCGTGACGGCCGTCGTCGTCCTCGCCATCCCCGTCTTCTCCCTCCAGCTCGGTCACATCGGCGACGGCGCCGACCCCACCTCCTTCACCGACCGGCGGGCCTACGACCTGATGACCGACGCCTTCGGTCCCGGCTCCAACGGCCCCCTCACCGTGGTCATCGACCAGACGTCCGTGCCGTCCGCCCAGCGCTCCGACCTGTCCTCCAAGGCACAGAAAACCCTCGACGGCGTGTCCGGCGCCGCCGCGGTGACCACGCTGACGCCAACGAAGGACGGGGACGTCCTGCTCGCCACGGTCTACTCCGAGAAGTCCCCGCAGAGCGCCACCACCACGGACCTCACCAACCGCCTGGTGGACACCACCCTGCCCGCCGCGGTCTCCGGCACCGACGCCAAGGGGTACGTCACCGGCACGACCGCCGCCCAGGTCGACTTCCGCGACATCGTCGCCGACCGGCTGCCGCTGATCATCGGCGTGGTCGTCGCCCTCGCCTTCCTGATCATCCTCGCGGTCTTCCGCGGACTGCTCGTCGCGGTGAAGGCGGCCGTCCTCAACGTCCTGTCGATCGCCGCCTCCTACGGCGTCGTCGTCGCCGTCTTCCAGTGGGGCTGGGGCGGCCCCGCGCTCGGCGTCTCCGGCAAGGTGCCCATCGAGAGCTATGTGCCGATGATGATGTTCGCGATCATCTTCGGGCTGAGCATGGACTACGAGATCTTCCTGCTGTCCCGGGTGCACGAGGCCTGGCTGCGCACCGGGGACGCCAAGGCCTCCGTCGCCCACGCCCTGGAGATCACCGCCCGGGTCATCACCTGTGCGGCACTGATCATGGTGAGCGTCTTCGCCGCCTTCATCGTCAGCGACAACATCGTGGTCAAGATGCTCGGACTGGGCCTCGCGGTGAGCGTGCTGATCGACGCGACCGTCGTACGGCTGCTCATGGTCCCCGCCGTCATGACCCTGCTGGGCCGGCGCGCCTGGTGGACACCCCGGTGGCTCGACCGGATCCTCCCCCACATCGACGCCGAGGGGGAGCACGAGCCGGAGCGGGCGGTCAGCGGGGCTCCGGGGCCGCGGGCGCGAGAACGAGCATCGTGACGTCGTCCTGGAGCGCCGGCGCAAAGCGGACGAGGTCGGCCCAGACCCGTTCGACCAGGTCCGGGAGGTCACCCGGGAACCCGGCGATCCGGTCGAGCAGCGGGTAGAAGTCCCCGGCGGCGTTCCTGGCCTCCCAGACGCCGTCCGAGGCCAGGAAGAGCCGGTCACCGGGCCGCAGCGGGACCGTGATCCCCCTCGGCGGCGAGGCGTCGGCCAGGCCCAGGCCCAGCGGGGTGCCCACCGGGGCGTCGAGTTCCACCGCCCGCCCGTCGCGCAGCAGGACCGGGCCGGGCTGCCCGCACGCCACGATCCGTACGGCCCCGGCGCCGAACTCCAGCACCACCGCCGTCGCGAACAGCTCCGAGTGCCGTACGGCCGAGGAGTCCACCGCCAGCCGCCGGTCCAGCCGAGCGGCCACCGACTCGGGATCCGGCCGGTCCAGCACCGCCTCCCGGAAGGCTCCCAGCAGCGAGGCCACGGTGGCGACGGCCGACAGCCCGTGCCCCTGCACGTCACCCATCACCGCCCGCACCCCGCAGGCCCCCTCCCGCACGTCGAAGAAGTCGCCCCCGACCAGCGTCCCGCGCTGCGCGGCCCGGTACAGCCCGGCACACCGCACGCCCGCCACCCGCTCGGGCAACGGCGGCACCACGGCCCGCTGCGCGGCCTCCGCGACCGCGCGCTCGGTCACCAGCTGGGCGTCCCGCCGGCTGCGGACGAACGACACGATCACACTGAGCGCGGCGACGAAGCCGACGGTCAGCAGATCGGTGCTGCCCGGATCGTTCAGCCGGAACACCGGCACGTTCAGCACGACCAGGACGAGCCCGCCGAGCACGGCGGTCGCCAGCGGTCCGTACGACAGCACGGCGAGCGGCGGGATGGCGCCCAGCAGGAACCCGATGTCGAGCGGACCGGGGCTCGCGAGGGTGGCCACGCACACCCCCGCCAGCAGCGCGGCGGGCAGCACCCGCACCCAGCCCGGCGGCGGCGCTCCCCGCAGCCAGCTCCGCCGGTCCCGGTCGCGCACTCCGCTCACACCACCACGCTGCTACGACCGGCCCGGCCCCGCACGCCGAACCCGCTCTAGAACGGCGTCAGCGTCAGCCGGATCCCGGTCGGAGCCGTGTCCTGGACGTAGGAGGCGAAGTCGGCCACGTCGTCGAAGGCGAAGCCGTACGCCTTGCCGTCCACCGTGGCCGCGTGCATGGCCTTGGCGTAGTGGTTGGTGAGCGCGGTCCGGTAGAAGGCGGCCGGATCGGTGGTCGGCTGGGCTGCGGAGCCGACCAGGGTCGACCGGTTGAACCCGGCGCCGAGCACCGCGGCGACCGGCCCTGTCGTGCCGTCGTTGGGAGCGGCGAGCGCGCCGTGGCAGAACAGCACGTCCCGGGTCGACGGCCGGGCGAAGGAGACCTGCGCGGGCCCGGTGAACACCAGCTGCTCCCCGCGCACCCGGCCGGTGAAGGTGCCCGCGTTCGTGGTGACGGTCAGGTCCCGGCCCGTGTACGTGCTCCACACCTCGTCGACGGCGGGCGCGAAGTAGTCGGCCGGGAACAGGCCGGCGTCCAGACCGTGACCGGGCGCGATGACCCGCGTGTCGTCCACGACGAGGGGCGCGAACTCCGGGACCTCGCGCAGGGCGGCGAAGGCACCGGCCCGCCCGGAGGGGCGCAGGGTGCCCGTCGTCTGGTCCTGTGCCCCGGTCAGCCGGATGCTCATCGGCACGCTGAACATGTCCACCATGGTGGTGTTGCAGAACATGCCCGCCGAGTTGTAGGTGAACTCGGCGCAGTCGTGCAGCACGGGGTAGTTGGGGTCCGAGGGCACCCAGCCGGCCGGGTACTGGAGGGCGGGGTTGCCGTTGCCGTCGGCGACGGCCTTGAACTTCAGCTTCGCGCCCAGGGACACGTAGATCCGGCCGGACAGGTAGGGCAGCGACAGACCGGTCTCGCCGTCGGCGGACAGGGGTATCGCGTAGTCGGTGTAACCGTCGGCGCCGTTGTCGGAGAGGGCGACCGGAGCGAGGGTGCCGTCGGGGGTGACGCGGACCTGCCTGCCGTCCTGGTTGCCCACGATGTACAGGTGGACGTTGGCGTTGTCGAAGGCGCCGGTGTTGTTGACGACGGTCAGCGGCAGGGCTCCGGCGGCCGAGCCGCGGTTGCCGTCGGCGAGGGCGTGGGGGGCCAGTGCGGCGACGGCGGGCGCGGCCGCCATCGCTCCGCCGAGGGCGAAGAGGACCTTGCGGCGACCGAGCCGGCGCTGGTGACGAGGTGTCATGTGGGGGGTCTCCTCAGCGAGATGAGAGCGCTCTCAAGGTGATGACGAGGCCCGATGGTACGGACGGCGGGCGCTGCGGCATACCGAGCCGACGGCTTTTAATCCGGCCTTAAGGGCCGTTTAAGCGGGGGCGGTCGCACCGGTCCGGTGTCACGAAAACCGATGGACACCGCTTCCGAAGATCCCGTAGCGTGGGCGGTCACGCCTCGACACCAGCGGAAGGAGGCGAGTGCCGTGCAGTCCACGACCCTTCAGCGCTCCCTCTCCGTCGTCCCGGCGTGCCTCGTCTGACCTGGAGCGCTCCTCGCAGTACGCATCCCGGAGGAATCCACTCATGACCGAGTTGGTCATCCGCGCGCTCGACCAGAGCGACGCCCACCTGTTCGACGCCCTGCCCGACCCCCTCGGCGCCCGTCAGGCCCACGAGCTCACCCGGCACCGCCCCGACTGGAAGCGCGTCGCCCTGCGCGACGGCGAGGTCGTGGCGCGCGGCGCCTGGTGGGGCGGCCCCGACGACACCGCACCCCTCAACATCAACTGGTTCGACGTGGCCGAAGGGGAGGAGGAGGCCGGCGTCGAACTCCTGCGCACCGCGCCCTGGCGGGTCGAGCTGGAGATGAACCTGCCCGCGGGCTGGCGCGAGGACCCCGCTCTGCGGGCCGCCGCCGAGACCCGCTTCACCGCCGTGCGGAAGGCCGGGTACGAGCTCCTGGTCGAGCGGTTGCTGTACCGGTGGACGCCGGAGCACGGGCTGCCCGAGCGGCCCGGACGGCTGGAGTTCCGTCCCGAGCCGGACGACGCGGTCTTCTTCGACCTGCTGCGCCGCATCCACTCCGTCACCCTCGACGCGCACGCCCTCAAGGCCGTCGAGGAGGGCGGCCTCGACCGGGCCGCCCAGGAGGAGCTCGACTTCTTCCATTGGTGCCCCTCGCCGCGCGAGTGGTGGCAGATCGCGTACACCCCGCAGGGCGAGGCGGTGGGCATCCACATTCCGGCCCACAACCCCTCGGGGCCCTGCATCGGCTTCATCGGGGTGGTACCGGAACAGCGCGGCCGGGGATACGCCTACGACCTGCTCGCCGAGTGCACCCACTGTCTGGTCGGACAGGGTGCCGAGTTCGTCTCCGGCGCCACGGACCGGGGGAACTTCCCCATGGCCCGGAACTTCGCCAGGGCGGGCTGTCCCGTCGTGCGGGAGCGCCTCAACTACCGGCCGACACGCACCGGCTGAGCCCGGTCCGACGGTCGGCGCCGGCCGGTGTCTACGCCGTGGGTGTCCCGGATCCGCCGCCCAGCAGGGTCTCGGCCTCGACCAGGATCTCGGTGACCCGCAGGGCGAACGCGGCGTCGCACGGATGGGCCTGGCCGGTGCGTGCGGCGGTGAGCAGGGCATCGCCGGCGCGGACCAGGGCGGGGACCACACCCTCCGACGACTCCGGGAGCAGGGCCACCCCGTTCGCGCCGCGCAGTTCGACGCCGGCGCCCGCCGCCGCGGGCGGTGCCGTGAGGCTCAGCGTCAGGGTGCTCGACGCGCCGCCGGTGTGCGTGAGGACCAGATGGACGGTGTCACCGGGGCCGTGCGCGGCGGCCGCCACCTCACGGACCTCGCCCAGGACCGGCAGCAGCACCGACAGGGCGTGCGGACCCACGTCCCACAGGGCGCCCTTCTCCTGCCGCCACGGCGAGTCGGCGAAGGGGCTCTCGCTGGTGAACACCGACCCCAGCCATTCGGCCCGTCCCGTGAACCAGCCCTCCACGCCCGCCTGTTCACCGATCCACGCCTCGGTCTCGGCGAGGAAGCGCGAGGTGAAGAACACGACTGAGGCGACCCCGCTCTCCCGGGCGGCCTCGACCACGGCCCGGCCCTGCTCGACCGTCGTCGCCAAGGGCTTGTCCAGCAGCAGATGGCACCCCGCCCGCGCGGCCCTTGCCGCCAGGTCGGCCTGCACGGCCGGCGGCAGAGCGACGGCGACGGCGTCCACGTCGGCGAGCAGCGCGTCGACGTCGTCGTAGGCACGCGTGCCGTGCTCGTCGGCGAGCTCCTTGGCGGCGTCCGGGCGCCGGCCCCACACCCCGGCGAAGTCCAGCTCCGGGTGCGCGCCGAGCGCGGGGGCGTGGGCCATCCTGGCCCAGGGACCGGTGCCGAGCAGTCCGATGCGCATGCCGTCGCCTCTCTCGCCGTTCTGTCGAACCTCACGATGACCGGAGGGGCCCCGCCGGTCGAGGTGAGGGTGTCACACGCACACCGAGGACACGCAACCCCGTCACGTGCGCGGGTCGGCTCGGGCGGCACGGCCGGGATTCAGCACTCCGGTCGCTGAATGCGTTCTCATTCTTCTATTGGACCTTCGGCGGGTACGGCGGCCAGGCTGAGGTGAGCCCGGACCCGCGTGACACGCGAAAGAGGTGCAAGGTCATGCACACCCGCCGTATCGGTGATGTCGAAGTGAGCTCGATCGGACTGGGCGCCATGCCCATGTCCATCGAGGGACGTCCGGACGAGGAACGCTCCGTCGCCACCGTCCACGCCGCGCTCGACGCGGGCGTGACCCTGATCGACACCGCCGACGCCTACCACCTGCACGCCGACGAGGTCGGGCACAACGAGACCCTGATCGCCAAGGCCCTCGCCTCCCACGAGCGGGGCGGAGACGTCCTCGTCGCCACGAAGGGCGGGCATCTGCGCCCCGGGGACGGCAGTTGGACGCTCGACGGCAGCCCCGGCCACCTCAAGCGGGCCTGCGAGGCCTCGCTGCGCCGGCTGGGTGTGGAGGCGATCGGGCTCTACCAGTTCCACCGCCCCGACCCCCGCGTCCCCTACGAGGAGTCCGTCGGCGCCGTACGCGACCTCCTCGACGAGGGCAAGATCCTGCGGGCGGGCATCTCCAACGCGAACCCCGACCAGATCCGGCTGGCCAACGAGATCCTCGGCGGGCGGCTGGTCTCCGTGCAGAACCAGTTTTCCCCGGCCTTCCGCTCCAGCGAGCCGGAACTGCGCCTGTGCGACGAGCTCGGCATCGCCTTCCTGCCCTGGAGCCCCCTCGGCGGGATCTCCCGGGCGGGCGAACTGGGCTCGGCGCACGCCCCGTTCGCGCGGATCGCCGAGAAGTACGGGGTCAGCCCGCAGCGGGTGTGCCTGGCCTGGATGCTCGCCAAGTCGCCGGTCGTCGTGCCGATCCCGGGTGCGAGCCGCCCCGAGACGATCCGCGACTCGCTCGCCGCGGCCGATCTGGTGCTCGACGCGGAGGAGATCGCGGAGCTGGACGCCGCCTGAACCGGCGTTCCCGCCACGCGCGGACTGGCCCCGGCATTCATGGTGTCCCTAGGATGGACTCCCTGTCCTGCCAGGCCAGTTGGCGGCACGAGCTGGGGGAATGATGAGCACCGGTAAGAACCTGTCCACGTCGATCGACGCCTCGGTACCCACCGCCGCGCGCATGTACGACCACTACCTCGGCGGCAAGGACAACTACGCGGCCGACCGGGCCGCCTGCGAGGAGCTCGACAAGGTCGTCCCGAGCACCCGCAGGCTCGCCGTGAACAACCGGCGCTTCCTCCAGCGGGTGGTACAGACGCTGTCGTCGGAGTACGGCATCCGGCAGTACCTGGACCACGGCTCCGGCCTGCCCACCCAGGACAACGTCCACCAGGTCGCGCAGCGCATCGACCCCACCACGCACGTGGTCTACGTCGACAACGACCCGATGGTCCTCGTCCACGGCCGGGCGCTGCTGGAGCAGGACGAGCGGACCGCCGTCATCCACGCGGACATGCGGGAGACCGACCAGATCTTCGGTCACGAGGACACCCGGCGGCTGATCGACTTCTCGCAGCCCGTCGCCGTGCTGTTCAACTCGGTCATGCACTGCATCCCCGACAGCGAGACGGACGGGCCGGCCGCCCTGGCCCGCCGGGTGCGCGAGCGGCTCGCGCCCGGCAGTTTCATGGTGATGTGCCAGCTCGTCAGCGAGGACCCAGAGGTCCGCGACTTCGTCACCGACTTCATGGCCAAGGCGACCCAGGGACACTGGGGCCGGGTCCGTCAGGAGAAGGACGTCGCCGAGTGGTTCGAGGGCCTGGAGATCCTCGACCCGGGACTCGTGGAGGTCTCCACCTGGCGCCCGGACACCGACGTGGCCCCTCGCCAGCTCACCCACGAATGGATCGAGTTCGGCGGCGTCGCCCGACTCCCCTGATCCGACGGGCGCACGCTCCCGGCGCGACCTCCAAGGTCCCGCGCCGGGGGCGCCACCAGAAGGAGGGCGCGTTCCGGGCGTGCGCGCCGGTCGGTTGCTCCATTCCACCGGTACGAGAGGCAGCGCGAGTGGACCGCACCATACGCACGGTGGAGGACGTGCTCCAGCTCCTGGACAGCCTGTTCGCTCCCCGGGCCGATCGCTGGACCGAGGACGCCGGTTCCTGGTGGGACGGCTTCTACGCGGACCGCTCCAAGCCGGTTCCCTTCTTCGTCGCGAAGCCGGACGAGAACCTGGTGTCCTGCCTCGACCGCGGCCTGGTCACCACCGGCCGCGCCCTCGATCTCGGCTGTGGGCCGGGCCGCAACGCGCTGTACCTGGCCTCCCGGGGCTTCGAGGTCGACGCCGTCGATCTCTCACCGGCCGCGATCGCCTGGGCCGGGGAGCGTGCGCTCGAGACGGCGGCCGACGTCCGTTTCGTGTGCGGCGACGCGTTCTCCCTGTCGGGCAGCGCACTGTGCGGCACCTACGACCTGATCTACGACTCGGGCTGCTTCCACCATCTGCCGCCGCACCGCCGTGTCAGCTACCTGGCACTTCTGGAACGGCATCTCGCGCCCGGCGGCCGCTTCGGCCTCGTCTGCTTCGCCGACGGCGCCGTGGGATCGGACCTGCCGGACGCGGAGGTGTACCGGCGGGGCGGGCTGGAGGGCGGCCTCGCCTACTCGGCCGCGTCCCTGCGAGGGATCTTCCGCGACCTGACGGAGATCGAACTCCGGCGCATGCGCGACGAGCCGCCCGGTTCGCCCTGGTTCGGCGAAGCCTTCCTGTGGGCGGGGCTGTTCGGCCGTGACGGCTGACGCGGGCTCTCAGCCGCCGTAGCGCTCCTTCATCGTCCGCTCCAGCATCCTGAGCGACTCGCGGGGTTCGAGCGCGTCGTCCGCCAGGCGGTCCAGGGCGAGGCGGTACTCCTCCGTCTCGTCCCGGTCCTCCAGGAAGTTGGCGCTCTTGATGTGCTCCAGGTACACGACGTCCGGCAGATCGAGCCCGCCGAACCGCAGATACGTGATCGGGATGGCCGGCGCCGAGGCGTTCGTCACGTCCAGGGGGATGACCTGCACCGTCACATTGGGGCGCTGCGCCATCTCGATGAGGTGGGCCAGTTGGTCCCGCATGACCTCCCGGCTGCCCAGCACCCGCAGCAGGACCGACTCGTCGATCACCGCCCAGAGCTGCGGGGCGTCCTCGCGCAGCAGCAACTGCGCACGCCGCATGCGCAGTTCGACGCGTCGGGCCACCTCGCTCGCCGCAGCGGCCGGCAGACCGCGCTCGACCACCGCGCGGGTGTAGTCCGGGGTCTGGAGCAGGCCGGGGACGTACTGGATCTCGAAGGTACGGATGGCCGCGGCCGCCTCCTGAAGTCCGACCAGCCGGTCGAACCACTCGGGCATCAGCCGCTTGTCGTACCGCTGCCACCAGCCCGGGTCACCGGCGCGCTGGAGCAGCTTGAGGAGGACCGAGGACTCGTAGTCCTCGGTGCCGTACAGCTCCAGGAGAGCGCGAACGTCGCTCTCCGACGGGGGCCTGCGGCCCTTGCCCGACTCGATGCGGGACAGCTTCGCGGGGCTGAACCCGAGGGCCCGGGCCGCCTGGTCCTGGGCGAGCCCGGCGTCCTCGCGGAAGCCCGCCAACTGGACGCCCACCAGCATCTTCAGCAGGGTGGGAGCCGGCTCGGTACGGTCCAGGTACGGTTCCAGGCGGGAGATGCGGTGGGACGCGGCTGACATCCTGACTCCCAGTAAACCGGCACAGAGACGACTCACACTATCGCACGCAGCGTGGCCGTACCGCACCATTCCGTAGATACCGGTGTGGGTGCGGGAGTCGGGACCCGGCTCGTCCCGGATCCCGGCCTCCTCACAGCAGGTGGTCGAACTCCCCGTCCTTCGCGCCGGCGAGGAACGCCGCGACCTCGGCCGGGGTGTAGACCAGCGCGGGGCCGTCAGGATCACGGGAGTTGCGCAGCGCGACACCGCCGTCGGTCAGCGAGGCCACCTCGACGCAGTTGCCCTCGGCGTTGCTGTGACGGCTCTTGACCCAGCGGGCGTCGAGCGAACTCGCCCGCACTCCGTTCTGCACTGGCACTGCAGTCTCCTTGCTGTTCACGATCTGTGCCGGGCGCCGCGCCCGGCCGTGCGGGGCGACCGGGGGCGCGCGACGGCAACCTCCGTGGCCCCACCCGTTGTTCGCGCAATTTCTCGTGCAATTGCACGCGGGCGCCTTCAGCGTGGATAATAGCTCCGGCGTCAACCCCTGCGGGTGCGCCCCGTCTTGACGTCGCATCAAGGAGATGCCGTGTCGTCACCTGCGAACCACGTGCTCCGGCCGCCGAGCCCGGCCGCGCCGGAGGTGGGTGATGCGGGCCCGGCCGGTGAGAACCTGCGGCGTCCGCGCCCGGCCGCCGCGCCACGGCGACCGGCGTCCGGCACGGGACGGGGCTCCGTACCGCCGGGGCCCGGTTCTCGCGGCTCCGCCACGCTGCTCGTCCATTGCAGCGCACAGGGATTCGCCCGGGCCCGCGCCTTCACACGCGAGACGCTGAGCTGCTGGTCCCTGGGACACCGCAGCGACGACGCCACCCTCGTGATCACCGAACTCGCCGCCAACGCCGTGGCCCACGCGGTGCTGCCGCCCGCGGCGCAAGGTGCGGCCGAGGTGTGGCTGGGGCTGTCCTTCGACCCCGCCCATCTGCTGGTGACCGTCTCCGACCCCGGTGACGAGCCGCCCGCGTACGCCCCCCGAGACGTCACCGCCCTGCGGGAGAACGGCCGGGGCCTGCACATCGTCGACGCACTGGCCGAGGAGTGGGGCTGGACCGCACGGCCCCCGGCCGGCAAGACCGTCTGGGCCAAGCTGTCGACCGCCCCTCCTCCCTGACATGACCGCCGCGGAAAGGTTTCACGCCATGCGCACCGCTCCGGACCAGCCGAGCAACGAGCGCACCAGCCGCCCCGTGCCCACGACCGGGGTGGCGCGGACCACGCCCCTCGCGGCGCTGAGCCGGGTGCCCTGGGGCGAGATCCAGGACTCCACCGGCTGCGCCGCCGCCATCCCCCTGCTCCTCAACAGCGTGGCCTGGGGGGACCCCGAGACCGCCAGCGCCGCGCTCGGCGACCTGCGCCGGCGCATCTGCCAGTACGGCTTCGTCGTGGAGCAGGCCACCGCCGCCACGGTCCCCTTCCTGTGGGAGCTGGCCCAACTGCCCCAGGTGACCTGCCGGGCGGAGATCATCCACCTGCTCAGGAGCATCGCAGGTGCCCGTCAGTGGGAGAGCACGGCGGCGGTCTACCCCAAGCTGCTCAACCACCGCGAGAACCCCGTGGTGTGGGAGCGAAGGGCCCGCCAGGCCGTTCGCGCCAAGAGCGGTGCCCTCAGCCGGCTGATGGCCGACGACGACAGCGAGATCGCCCACGCCACCACGGAACTCGCCCGCACTCTGGACGAGTAGGAGCAGCGGCCGCCACCTGGTGTAGTCCTGGCCGGTGAGGGGGAGAAAGCGCTTGCCCTCCACACGGCAACCGGAAGGACCACCGACGATGGCCTCGTCGCTGGAAAGACCGCTCGACCATCGCTACCGAGGCGAGCACCCGATCCGCACACTCGCCTACCTGCTCCGCGCCGACCGCCGCCGACTGGCCGCGGCCGTCGTGGTGTTCACCGTCAAGCACAGCCCGATCTGGCTGCTGCCCCTGATCACCGCGTCCATCATCGACACCGTCGTCCAGCACCAGCCGATCTCCCGGCTCTGGACGAGCACCGGCGTCATCCTGTTCATCCTGCTGGTCAACTACCCCCTGCACCTCCTCTACGTCCGCCTCCTGTACGGCAGCGTGCGCCGCATGGGCACCACCCTGCGCTCCGCCCTGTGCACCCGCATGCAGCAGTTGTCCATCGGCTACCACTCCCGGGTCAGCGCCGGCGTGCTCCAGGCCAAGGTGGTGCGGGACGTCGAGACGGTCGAGCAGATGGTGCAGCAGACCGCCGAGACCGGCCTCGGCGCCACCACGGTGCTGATCGGCGGTCTGGTCATCATCGCCGTACGGACACCGGAGTTCGTGCCCGTCTTCCTCGTCGTCGTGCCCGCCGCGGCCCTCGTCGTGGCCCGCCTCAGGGCCCGGTTGCGCACCCACAACGAGCACTTCCGGCACGAGGTCGAGACGCTCTCGTCCCGGGTCACGGAGATGACCCGCCTCATCCCGGTCACCCGCGCCCACGGCCTGGAGGGCAAGGCCCTGCGCCGCATGGACGGCACCCTGCGCCGGCTGCTGACCTCCGGGATGCGCCTCGACCTCGTCAACGGCCGCTTCGGCTCGCTGGCCTGGGTCGTGCTCAACGTGGTCGGCGTGCTGGTCCTCGCCGGTGCCGCGCTGGTGTCGTACTACGGCGTCTGGGGCGTCACCCCCGGCGACGTCGTGATGCTCAGCGCGTTCCTGACCACGCTCACCAACTCCACGACAACGTTGGCAGGGCTCGCCCCGGTCATCACCAAGGGCCTGGAGTCCGTGCGTTCCGTCGGCGAAGTCCTCCAGGCGCCCGAACTGGAGGACAACGAGGGCAAGACCGAGGTCGACTCGGTGCGCGGGGCCGTCGAGTTCCGGGGCGTCGGCCACAGCTACGACAACGGACGGCCCGCCGTGCGGGACTTCACCCTCTCCGTCACCCCCGGCGAGACGATCGCCCTCGTCGGCGCCTCCGGCGCGGGCAAGTCCACCGTGCTCAACCTCGTCATCGGCTTCATCCGGCCCACCGCGGGACGGCTGCTGCTCGACGGGAGGGACGTGAACACCCTGGACCTGCGCACCTACCGGCGCTTCCTGTCCGTCGTACCGCAGGAGTCCGTCCTGTTCGACGGCACGATCCGCGACAACGTCGCCTACGGCATGGACGACGCCGACGAGCGGACGGTGCGCGCGGCGCTGCGCGACGCGAACGCCCTGGAGTTCGTCGACCGGCTGCCGCAGGGCCTGGACACCCTGGTCGGCGACCGCGGGGCGCGGCTGTCGGGCGGACAGCGCCAGCGCCTGGCCATCGCCCGCGCCCTGATCCGCGACCCGCGGGTGCTCGTCCTCGACGAGGCGACCTCGGCCCTGGACACCCGCTCCGAGGCGCTCGTCCAGCAGGCGCTCGCCCGGCTGCTGCACGGACGGACGACCTTCGTGGTCGCGCACCGGCTGTCGACCGTGCGGGGCGCCGACCGGATCGTGGTGATGGGGGAGGGCCGGATCCTGGAGACCGGCACCCACGAGGAACTCCTGCGCCGCGGCGGGGCGTACACCGCGCTGCACGCCGGACAGCTCGCCTGAGGCCCGGCCCGCCCGGGTTCAGGCCGCGCTGCTCCGCGGCACCCGGCGGGGGCACGTCGAGTCGTGGTCGGTGCCGCAGCTCGTCCACCAGCGTTCGCAGCACGCGGTGTCGAGCTCGGCGCGGACGATGTCGTCGGCGGCCCCCGCGCCCGGCCCGCCGGCCCGGCCGCGCATTTCGGCCAGGGTGCGTCGCTGGTCCTGGAGCACGCTCTCGCGCACGACCGCGATGACCGGGACCAGGCTCGCGGCGGCGAACAGACACGCGGTCCACGGCGGGCCCTGGCGCAGCGCGAGGGCCGCGGTCCAGGCGAGTCCGGTGCTCGTCGCGAGATAGAGGGCACTGAGGAGACCTGCGGAGCGGTTCATGGGCGTATACCGTTCATGTGCGAGGGATGCCCCTTGTTCAACGGTTTGCGGCCCTTGGGGAAGCGGGTCCGCCCGCACGGTATTGCGCCAATCGCGTGCCGGGGAGCGGCGGACGGGATTGGGCCGGCGCACAGGGGGCATACGAGCGGAAAATTCGAGAGAGGGGCGCTTCGTGCTCGTTCCGGACCCTAAGGCCGTCAGAACCCTGCTGACCCGCTACGCGTCACTGAGGATCGCCCAGGCGGAGAGGGAGAGCCCGGCGACGGCTCGTGAGCTGGAGGACGTCAGTTACACGCTGTGCGTCATGATGGGCACCACCGACGTCCACGAGGCGGTCGCCAGGGCCGACGCCCTGCTGCCGGCCGCCGGGTACGCGGACCCGGACGGTGAGGACAGCCTGCCGCTGGCGGGATGACGGCACACCGGGCCCGGCGGACGGTCAGGGACGCGCCGCCGCCGGGACGGCGTCCTTCGCGTTGAATGCCGCGCGGTACGCCTGCGGGGTGGTCCCGACGACCCGGCGGAAGCGCTCCCGGAACGCCGTGGGGGAGCCGAACCCCGCCTGCCGCGCGATCCGTTCGACCGGGTGGGCGGTGTTCTCCAGCAGGTACTGCGCACGCCGCACCCGGGCCCGCAGCAGCCACTGAAGCGGTGTGCTGCCCGTCTGCTCCCGGAACCGGCGGCTGAAGGTGCGCTCGCTCATGCCCGACCGGGCCGCCATCGCCCCGAGGGTGATCTCGTGGGCCAGGTTGTCCTCGACCCACTCCAGCACCGGCTCCAGCGTCGAACCGCGGGGCACGGGCGGGTGGTCGTGCACGATGAACTGGGCCTGCCCGCCCTCGCGTTCGAGGGGCATCACCGACATCCGGGCGGCATGGGCCGCGACCGCCGACCCCAGGTCCCGGCGGATCATGTGCAGGCACAGGTCGAGGGCCGCGGCGGCTCCCGCGGAGGTCAGGATCCGACCGTTGTCGACGTACAGCACGTCCGGCTGGACCTCGACGGCGGGGAAGCGCCGTGCCAGCTCGTCCGCGGCCGCCCAGTGCGTGGTGGCGCGCAGCCCGTCCAGGAGCCCGGCCGCCGCGAGCACGAAGGCGCCCGCGCACACGGACGCGATCCTGGTGCCGGCCGCCGCGGCCTCCCGCAGCGCCGCCAGGGCGCGCGGGGAGGGGGGTGCGGCGGTGGGGGAGCAGCCCGGCACGATGACCGTGTCCGCGTCGGCGAGGGCTTCCAGACCGTGTTCGACCCGCAGGGCGAAGCCGCCGTCCGCGCGGACCTCGGGCGACTCGGCGCACAGCCGGACCCGGTAGGCGGGGCGGCCGTCGGGCAGCCGCGTCCAGTCGAAGACCTGCATGGGCGCCGCCATGTCGAACGGCACCACGTCGTCGAGAACGAGGATCACCACGGAGTGCATGACCGCCACGATAGGCAGGTTCCCGCCACCGCCGCGACCACGGGTGCAGGAGGAATCCCCTGTCCGGCGGGTTGGCGGGAATCCGTCGGCAACTGTCGTTTCAGCCTCTGTGTGATCACCCGCCGCCTTTCTAGCGTGGACGGGCACCGCCGACCGCACCGGAGAGGGATCCGCCACCCCATGAGCAAGTTCCTGCTGACCCTGCACGTCCTCGTCGCCATCGTCGCCGTGGGGCCGGTGACCGTCGCGGCCAGCATGTTCCCGCCCGCGGCCCGCCGGGCCGGCGCGGAGGAGGCCGGCGTCGGCACGGTACGGCTGCTGCACCGCATCTGCCGGGTCTACGCGGCCATCGGCATCGCGGTCCCCGTCCTCGGTGTCGCCACCGGAGCGGCGATGGGCGTCCTGGGCGACGCCTGGCTGACCGCCTCCATGGTGCTGACGGCCGCGGCCGCCGGAATCCTCGCCGCCTTCGTCCTGCCGAGGCAGGACGAACTGCTCGACGCGTTGACCGGACAGGGAAGTGTCGAACGCCGGACCACCGCCCAACTGGCCATGTTCACGGGCCTCTTCAACCTTCTGTGGGCCACCGTGACGGTCCTGATGATCGTCCGCCCGGGGTCCACCACCGGCGCATGACCGCCCGCCGGCCGTCAAGCCCGGAACCGGAATTCGCACGTCGGTGCGTGGAGGCGCCTAGACTCGTCAGCCGTGCCCATGCGCGTGGGCCCGCGAAAACGAAAGGCGCGTTGACGGGTGTTCCAGGATTCCCCCATCTACGACCGACTCGTCGCCGAGCGCGGCGACGTCCCCGCTCTGACCCGCAGGGAGGCCGAGCGCGTACGCAGGGAACTGGAGTACGTCATGCGGCCGTTGCAGTCCCTCATGCCCCCGGCCGCTCCCGAGCGCCCGGCCTCACCGGGCCAGGGATGGGTGCCCGCCCTGCCGCCCGCCGCCCCGCGGCCCTACTGATCCGGTCTCAGGACGCCCCGGTGCTCGCCCCGTTGACGGGGCAGCGCGGGACCGGGCCGGGCCAGCCACTCGGCGATGCTGCGCGCGATCGGCTGGCCCGTCTCCACCTCCACGAAGCCGAACTGCCCTGACTGGTTGCACTCCAGGAACCACCAGGTGCCGTCCGCGTCCTCGGCGAAGTCGAAGGCACCGTAGGCCAGTTCCGCCGCCCGGAGATAGTCCAGGACGGCCCCGGCCACCCGCGGCGGGACCTCGGCGGGCTGCCAGGGAGCGGTGGACGGGGCGAACCGTACGTCCACCTCGTCGTCGGCGCCCGCGGCCTTCCGGGCGGCCAGCATCGTCTCGCCCACGACGGTCAGGCGGATGTCGGCCCGCTTGGCCACCCGCCGTTGCAGCAGGGTCGGGCCGAACGCGACGGCCGAGAAGTCGGTGTCGGGCGCGACCCGGCTGGTCGGCACCGCCCGCGGCGGGTCCTGCGGATGTGCCCCGGAGACCGGCTTGACCACGAGGTCGGGATAGCGCTCGGCGAACTCGCGGGCGGCCTGCGGGAACGTCGTCACGATCGTGGCCGGCACGGGCAGTCCGCAGCGCTGGGCGAGCCGTAGCTGCCAGGGCTTGTGACGGGCCCGGCGGGCCGCGTCGGGATGGTTCATCCAGCGGGCGTCGCTGCCCCGGAGCATGCCGTACAACGCCTGGGCGGACTCCTCGGTCAGCCACTCCGAGGGTGCGGCGGCCCGCGCCGCTGGTGTGCCCGGGCGGCGGACCCAGATCGAACGCAGCCCGGAGATGCCCACCAGACGGCCGCCGACCGACAGGTGGCCCCGGAAGGTGCCGTGCACGTACTCCCCGGACAGCGCGACGCCGTCGGTCAGGTCGGCCGGGTCGAGCCGAACCACCGGAACCCCCGTGGCGTTGAGGTGCACCACGACCATGTCGGCCGTGACGTCCTCTTCGCAGGTAAGAATCAACACGGTCATCGGACGTCGGCCGTGTTCAGTCGTCGAAGTGAGTCTTGGAGCCCGCCGTGCTCGTGGTGGTCCCCAGTTCCCTCATCAGCGCGTGGTCGCGGGCCGCGACCCGGCCGTCCATGAGCACGTTCAACTGCAGCCCGGAGTCGTAGACGTACGGAGTGGTCGCCTCCAACGCCGCTGCCGGGCGTGCGTAGTTGAGCGCGAACGGTTGCATCGTCTCTCCCTCGCCGGTACTGCCTCTCACCGACGGCCTCTCCCCACGACGCCGTCAGGTCAGCCGAGTTGCTTCGGCTTCCAGAGACTTATACGAATCGAACGAGTGATTGGTTTCCTTACACTGCGTAATCACGGCCGCCGGACGGTCTCCCCGTCCCGCCCGTCGAGCCGCAGCGCGGCCCGGTCGGCGGCGGAGCCGCGCAGGGTGCGCAGGGCGAGCAGCAGGACGCCGATGTCGTCGAGGTACACCGGGTCGGGAACCAGGTCGGTGGGCAGGACGAAGTACAACAGGGCGCCCCAGAAGACCCAGCG
The DNA here is from genome assembly GCF_044756385.1 of Streptomyces sp. NPDC091972. Taxonomy (NCBI): domain Bacteria; kingdom Bacillati; phylum Actinomycetota; class Actinomycetes; order Kitasatosporales; family Streptomycetaceae; genus Streptomyces; species Streptomyces sp. NPDC091972. Next base: position 843,398 of record NZ_JBIVSV010000001.1, read on the forward strand.
GGGCCCGGTGGGCAGCCCCGCCCGACGCAGACCGCGCCGGGTCCTCACGAGCCGCACCAGCACCCCCACGGCCACCGCCAGCACCAGCGCGGCCAGCACCACGGCGGCGACGATCAGTGCTGTGCTCGAGTCCACGAGCCGACCTCCTCCTCCGCGCGCCGGACGGCGCGCTGTCTGACGGATTCCCGCATCCGGCCCCCCTAGGCCCGCCGCGGGCCGCACTCACACCCGTGGCTCATCCGAGTGGCACGCCGCCGTGTACCCGCTTACGAATGGGGTCATCTCAATGCCGCGGTCGCACGACGGGGGCGCGTAGGAGCGACCGCAACTCTTTGTCTGGAGCAGAGCATGACCACCGGCCCGACTGAAGCCTTCCCGAACGAACCCGCCATACCGATGGACCGGTCGTACGGCGATCCCGTCGGCGACCTGGTACGTGCCGCCGTGGCCGACCGTCCCCTGGAGGACGTCGTCCACCTCATCACCCTGCTGGAACAGTCACCCCAGTACGCGCAGTCCACCGCCGCGGCCCTGCGCGCCGTGGGCGTGGACCGGTCCGTGGAGGACGTCACCCGGCTCGTCGCCCTGCTGACCCGCCCGCCCCGGGACGCGGACAGCGCCGACGAGGCCATCCGGGCCGCCGCCGAGTCCCGTCCCGTCGAGGACGTGACCCGTCTGGTGGCCCTGCTGAACCGGTCCGAACTGCAACCCCACTGCGGACAGGAGGCGGTACGCGCGGCGGCCACCGGCAGGCCCGTCGAGGAACTCGTCGAACTCATAGGGCGTCTGGCCACGGAACCGCCCCCGCAGCCCTCGCCCGAGATGTACGAGGCGTACGACGAGGAGTTCCGGCCCGAACCGGAGGTGCCGCAGGCGAGCGCCTTCCCGGCCCCGCCGCCGCATCCGCCCGCGTCCGGGCGGACCCGGAGCGCGGCCCTGTGGCCGAGCAGGATCGCCGCCCTGGCACTGCTGGTCTGCGGTGTCCTGTGCTTCCCGCTCCAGCAGGACCGGGCGTCCGTGCAGGTGTACGGGTTCGCGCTCGGGGTGTCCCTCCTGTGCGTGCTGCTCGCCGCGATGACCCTGCGCCCCGCCGTCCCGGTCCTGGCCCTCGCGGTCGTCGTGCCGGCCGGGGTGGCCGCGGGCCAGCTGCTGAACGGGCAGTTCCGCTCGGCCGGGCTCGCCCGGGCCCTGGAACTGCCGCTGGCCCCGGCCTGGCTCGCGGGGACGGCGGCGGTGTGCGCGTCGCTGGCCGCGCTGACCGCACTGGTGGTGCATGTCGCCACGCCGCCACCGCCGGAGCACGTGCTGGCACGGCGACGGACGGCGGAGGCCATCCGCGAGGCGGCGGACGCCCCCCTGGCCCGCTAGCCGGCGGGTGCGGAGGCTAGGAGCCGCCCCTCTCCCGGAGGCCGCCGAGGACGCGGTCCGGGGTGAGGGGCAGCTCCCGCAGGCGTACGCCGGTGGCGTGGAAGACGGCGTTGCCGATCGCGGCCGCCGTTCCCACGATGCCGATCTCGCCGATGCCCTTGCTGCCCATGGGGTTGAGGTGGGCGTCGTCCTCGTCGATCCAGTGCGCCTCGATGTCGGGCACGTCGGCATGCGTGGGCACGTGGTACGCGGCCAGGTCGGACTCGGTGAAGTCACCGAAGGCGGCGTCCACCGTGCTGCCCTCGGTCAGCGCCATGCCGAGCCCCATGGTCATGCCGCCGACGAACTGGGAGCGCGCGGTGCGGGCGTTGAGGATGCGCCCGGCGGCGTACACCCCCAGCAGCCGGCGCACCCGGGTCTCACCGGTGACCGTGTCGACGGCGACCTCCGCGAAGTGGGCGCCGAAGGCATGACGGGCGTAGGGGCTGTCGGCGTCCGCGCGGCCGGCGGTGTCGGCACGGACCTCGATCCCGTCCGCGGGCAACGGCCCGCCGGCCAGGCGTTCCGTGAGCCGGGTGCACGCCTCGTGCACCGCCCAGCCCCAGGACGCGGTGCCCGACGAGCCGCCGGCGAGTGACGCGGCGGGCAGGTCGCTGCGGCCCACCTCGGTCCGCACCCGGGCCACGGGTACCGCGAGCGCGTCGGCGGCGATCTGCGCGAGCACCGTCCGGGCGCCCGTGCCGATGTCGGTGGCGTTGATCCGTACGACGAACGTCCCGTCGGGCAGTGCCCGCGCCGCCGCCGTGGACGGTTGCGCCATGACGGGATAGAGGGCGGCGGCCACTCCCGAGCCCACCAGCAGCGGGCCCTCGGCCCGGGAGCGCGGCCGTGGGTCCCGCTCGGACCAGTGGAAGCGCCGGGCGCCCTCGCGCAGGCACTCGACCAGGTGCCGGCTGCTGAAGGGCTTGCCGCTGTCGGGCTCGGTGTCCGGCTCGTTGACGATCCGCAACTCCACCGGGTCCATGCCGAGTTCGACGGCCAGCTCGTCCATGGCCGACTCCAGGGCGTACATGCCGGGCGCCTCGCCGGGCGCCCGCATCCAGGACGGGCTGGGCACGTCGAGGGGCGCCACACGGTGGGCCGTGCGGGAGTCGGGGGCCGCGTACATCACCCGTGCGGGCACCGCGGCCTGCTCGACGAACTCCTTGATGCGCGAGGTGTGGGTGGTGACCTCGTGGAGGAGGGAGGTGAGCCGTCCGTCGGGGCGGGCCCCTAGGCGCAGCCGGTGCAGGGTGGGGGCGCGGTGTCCCACGACGGAGGGCAGAAGACGGCGGGGAAGGGCAAGGGTGACCGGCCGTCCGGTGTGCCGGGCGGCCATCGCGGCGAGCACCACGTCCGGCCGGGGTGTGCCCTTGGAGCCGAAACCGCCGCCCACGTGCTCGGCGTGCACGGTCACGTGGTCCTCCGGGAGGCCGAACAGGCCCGCCAGGACGGCGCGTACGACCGTGGAGCCCTGAGTGGAGGTGTGCACCGTGAGCCGGCCGTCGTGCCACTCGGCCGTCGTCGCGTGCGGTTCCATCGGGTGGTTGTGCAGCGGGGGCACCCGGTAGCCGGCGTCGACACGGACCGGGGCGGACGCGAACGCGCCCTCGGGGTCGCCGTGTTCACGGGTCCCCGGGAAGCCGCCGTTGGCCTCCTCGGGGGCGTACGCGTCCGGGTGCGTGGCGGTCAGGATGACGTCGTGGTCCTCCACGACGTAGTCGACCCGCACGGCGGCGGCACCCGCGCGGGCGGCCTCCAGGGTCTCGGCCACCACCAGGGCCACGAACCAACCGCGGTGCGGCACACGGGAGTCGCGCAGGACGGCGAGGGTGGGGTCCTCCGGCTCGGACAGCCTCGGTGTGTTCTCGTGGGTGAGCACGGCGAGGACTCCGGGCACGTCCAGAGCGGCCCCGGTGTCGATGCCGGTGACCCGGCCCCGGGCGATCGCGGCGGGCACGGGCCAGGCGTGCGTGCGGCCGGGACGGGGCTGTTCCGCCGCGTAACGGGCGGTGCCGGTGACCTTCTCGCGGCCCTCACGGCGCTCGACGGGAGCGCCCAGAGCGGTGGCGGTGCCGTGCGCGGTGGCGTCCATGCGTCCTCCTCAGGCCCTGGCGGCCGCGGTGAGCCGGGTCAGGACGTCCACGGCGAGCGAGCGAGCCAGCGGCACCTTGTAGGCGTTGTCCCGCAGCGGCTCGGCGGCGGACAGCTCCACTTCGACGGCGTGCTCGAACGCGTCCGCCGTGGGTGCCGCGCCCAGCAGCGCCCGCTCGGCCCGCAGCGCCCGCCACGGCCGGTGCGCCAGCGCCCCGAAGGCGATCCCGGCGTGGTCCACCACCCCGTCCGTCACCCGCACCACGGCGGCCACCGAGGCGAGGGCGAAGGCGTACGACGCCCGGTCCCGGGCCTTGCGGTAGGCGGACGGCAGCCCGGCCGAGGCCGTCGGCAGCAGCACCCCGGTGACGAGTTCGCCGGGCAGGATCTCGGTGTCCCGCTCCGGCTGGGCCCCCGGCAGCCGGTGGAAGTCGGCGACGGGGACACTCCGGGCGCCCCCGGTGCCGTACAGCTCGACGCGGGCGTCCAGCGCGGCGAGCGCGACGGCCATGTCGGAGGGGTGGGTGGCGATGCAGTGCGGGGAGTGCCCGAGCACCGCGTGGTCCCGGTGCACGCCCTCGCGGGCGCCGCAACCACTGCCCGGTTCCCGCTTGTTGCACGGTTTGGAGACGTCCTGGAAGTAGGGGCAGCGGGTGCGCTGGAGCAGGTTGCCGCCCGTGGTGGCCGCGTTGCGGAGCTGCCCCGAGGCGCCCGCGAGCAGCGCCTGGGACAGGGCCGGGTAGCGGGTGCGGACGGCGGGATGGGCGGCCAGGTCGCTGTTGCGGACCGTGGCGCCGACGCGCAGCGAGCCGTCCGGGAGCTCGTGGATGTCGTCGAGGGGCAGCCGGCTGACGTCGACGAGCACGTCCGGCTGTTCGACGCCGAGCTTCATCAGGTCGACGAGGTTGGTGCCGCCCCCGAGGTAGCGGGCGCCGGGCCGGGCGGCGAAGAGCTCCGCCGCCTCCTCGGCGCTGGTCGCGCGTACGTAGTCGAAGGTCTTCACCGGATCACGTCCTCGACCGCGTCGACGATGCGTGGATAGGCGCCGCACCGGCACAGATTGCCGCTGAGCCGTTCGCGGATCTCGTCCCGGTCCAGCGGGACGGAGTGCCCTGCGGGGGTGTCGCCGGTGACGCGCGAGGGATGGCCGGCCGCGGCCTCGTCGAGCATGCCGAGGGCCGAACAGAGCTGGCCCGGGGTGCAGTAGCCGCACTGGAAGGCGTCGCGGTCAAGGAAGGCCCGCTGGAGGGGGTGCAGTGCGTCCCCTTCACCGGCGAGACCCTCGACGGTGCGGACCTCGCTGCCGTCCAGGGCGACCGCGAGCAGCAGGCAGCTGTTGACCCGGCGCCCGTCCACCAGGACCGTGCAGGCCCCGCACTGGCCGTGGTCGCAGCCCTTCCTGGCCCCCCACAGGTCGAGGTCCTCGCGCAGGACGTCGAGCAGGACGCGCCGGTGGTCGACGAGGAGAGTGCGGGGTTCTCCGTTGACCGTGAGCTTCGTCTCCGAGCAGGTGGCGCTGTCGTTGTTCTCGCCGCTCATGATGACGGTGACCTTCCGGACGGACCGAGGTGCTGTCCCCACCGCGTATCCACAGCGGGCCCTCCGACACCTCCCGTCACGCCGGGAGAGCGCCCTGCCTAGGCTGGCCCCATGAACGCCGACGTGCTGCGCGCCGCCTACGGGGCCTTCGCGGCCGTCGTACGCCCGCTCGGGGACGAGGAGTCCTGGCGGCCCACCGGGTGCACCGGCTGGGCGGTGCGCGACCTGGTCTTCCACTGTGTCGGCGACGCCCAGCGGGCCCTGGTCGCCCTGCACACGCCCGTGGCCGGAGCAGCCGACCGGGACGCGGTGACCTACTGGCGGGACTGGGCGCCGGACCCGGTCGGCGCGGCGCACGGCCGGCGCTGGAGCCGGGTGTGCGCCGGCATGTTCCTCGACTTCGGCCAGTTGCGCGAGCTCTACCTGGGGACCACCGCGGCCACCGTGCACGCCGCCGCGGGCGTCCGGCCGGACCTGCGGGTCTCCACGCAGGGACACGTGCTGACGGCCGAGGACCTCGTGCACACCCTCGTCGTCGAGGCGACCGTCCACCACCTCGACCTCGTCACCGACCTGCCGGAGGCCGCCGGGCCGTCCCCGGCGGGCCTGGCCGCGGTGCGCGCCACCCTGGACGGTCTCCTCGGCCGGCCCGTCCCGCTCGACTGGAGCGACGAGCACTACGCCCGCGCCGCCACCGGGCGCACTCCGCTCACGGACGCCGAACGCCTCGCCCTGGGTGCGGACGCGGACCGCTTCCCGCTCTTCAGCTGATCTGCCGGTCCTGTTCCCCGTCGCGGGCCGGGGGCCGCAGGGTGCCCTTCCAGCGCCCGAAGGTCCTGGACAGCTGCTGCAACGGCGAGGTGGCCTCCGGATCGGCCCGGGGCTCGGGAACCGGGGCGTTCTCGCGGTAGATCGCCAGTGCCTCGTTGGCCCGCTCGGCGGCCTCCCGGTACAGGTCCCGGGACTTCGTCATCGCCTCCAGCGCCTCGGCGTACATCGCCACGAGCGCGCGCTCGCGTTCCAGCTCCTCCTGGAGCGTGAGGAGCTGCCACTGCTCCCGCAGCGCGGTCAGGGCCGCCTCGCCGCCGTCCGGCAGCGGCTTGGGCATCGCGGCGTAGCGCGTGACGGCCGCGATCAGTTCGGCGGGTTCCGAGCCGTCGAGGAACACACTGCGCACGGAGAAGTCCTGGCCGTCGTACCCGGGTGGCACCGGCGTCCCGGGCAGCACCACGGCTCCGCCGCGCGGCACCTCCACGCCGAACTCCTTCACCGCCCAGTTCAGGACCCGCAGCTGGTGAGGCTGCGCCCGGTGCTCGACTACCCGGTGGCGCAGGCTCGGCGGCAGCATGTCCGCCAGCGGGCGGCGGCCGCGCTGGTCGGTGGTCATGGCCTCGTGGACGACGACGTGCACGGCCCAGCTGCGGCGCACGGCCTGCCGGAGCACCCGCCGCACCTCCTTGTCCTCCTCGGGCAGCACGCTCAGGTCCCGCAGCCGCAGCCCGGTGGCGGCGTCGCGGTCCCAGAAGACGTCCTCGCCGTCGGGCCAGAACATGGTCGCCGGGGAGGGCCATCGCAGATCCCACGGCGCCTCCGCCTCGGCCGCCAGCACCCACTCCTGTCCGCCGCTCGACACGGGGGCGAGCGAGAGCCGGGCCCGGACGGTCACCTCACCGGCCACGCGCCAGCGGGCCTCGAAGATCCGCTCCGGGGCGTCCCCGGTCTCGGACGGCTCCTGGAAGTCGTCGAGGGTCGCGCTCTCCTTCAGTCGCTCCAGGTTCCGGCGCAGGACGTCGGCCGCGTCGGATCCGAGATGACGGCCGCGGGCCAGCCAGACGGTGGAGGGTGCGGGGTCTGCGGTGGGAGTGCTTGACATGGGTCCATCTGTGGAAGGGGGTGGTGTGTGCCGGGGCCAAGTATCGTCGCCGCCGGCCCCTGCGGACCAGGCGGGTCCGGCAGACGGACACACCCGGCATGCGGTGCCCGTCCGCCCGGGTCACTCAACACGATCCGTCCCGCGCACACGGGGCGCACACGCCGTGCACCGAGCAACCGCCGTTCACTCGTGCCCTGTTCATGGCCGGCACGCCAAAATGACCTCTCGAACAGGGCCCGCCCACCATCCGCATTGGGGCGGGCCCTGTTCGCGGTCACCGCGCCGTCCTGCGTCTGTTGCCCGCCTGCTACCGGCGCGAGCGCGAGGAGGAGATGGTCGAGACGTACCTGTGGGACGTCGACCAGGAGACCCAGGAGCAGAGCCGGCCCACCGTCGCAGAGGTGGGGAGTGTCGTCGCGCTAGCGGGGCGCCCCGCCGGTACGCCGTGCTCGGCTCCGCCCGTCCTGCTCCAGGCGGCGTCCGCCGTGGTCGACCGCGTCCTGGGGCTGACCTGGGCGTCGTCCCGGGGTGGCAGCCAGTGGGACATCTTCACGGACGGCTTCGTCGGCCACGGGTCTGGGCCGGCGTCGGCGCGGTCACCCAGTGGTTCCTGCCGCTGTTCCGGACGGTCGCCTGCCGCGCCCCCCTGCGCGACCACCGCGGCCCCGCCCAGGTGTCGGCGCTGGTCGCGGCCCTGCCCACGCTCTGGCCGCTGGCCGATCTTCTCTGGGTCCGCGACTTCGTTCCCTCGGACACCGCGTACGTCGTCGCGGCCGCCGTGCCGGCCTGGGCGTCGGCGCTCGCGCTGTGCGCGGCCCACCACCGTGACGCGCCCCCGGCGGCTCTGCCCGCGGGCGCGCCCGGCCTGGTCTTCGCCGCCTGCTGCGCGTTGCTGGGCGGCTCCGTCGTGGCGCTGCCCGGGGCCGACACCGTCTGGGCGCTCGTCACGTGCTACCTGGTGACGGCCCCCGCCTGGCTGCTGTACCGCGTACGGGGCGAGAGCCGCGTCCCCGCGGGAGAGGCGGCCGCCCTCGCGGCACTGGGGCTGCTCCTCCTGGCGGTCCGGATCACCGCCGTCCGCCCGTGGCTGGACCTGCTGCCCGGGGCGCTGGCGTCGGCGTCCTCAGCCAGGCGGCGGCCCTGGTCGCACTGACCGCCGCGCCGGCCGTCGTGAGCGGACGCGGCCTGCTCAGCCGTGGTACGTGATGTACCCGTTGCCGTCCCGGTCGTCGGCGCTCTTGGTGTACGCGTGGGTGTCGGCGTGCGCGCCCGAGGGCTTGTAGAGGCGGATCGTGTCCTTGTCGTTGTTCCAGAGGAAGTTGCAGTTGTTGCGGTAGACGACGTTGTTCGCGTCGGAGTCGGTGCCGCGGCCGCCGCGCAGCTTGACGTAGTCGCCGGGCTGGAGCGTGTGGTTCTTCGTGAACGTGAACTTGTTGGTGCTGGTGGAGTCCCTGACGACGTACCCCTTGAGGTTCACGGTCGCGGTCCGCGAGTAGTTCTTGATCGTCAGGTACTCGTCGTCGGTGTTGCCGGTGGAACAGCTGTTGGAGTCCCGGCCCGGGGCGTCGTACTGGACGCCCTTGACCTTCAGCGCCGACGAGTACTCGGTGGCGTGGGCCGGGACCGCGGTCAGCACGGTCAGCGCGCCCGCGGCCGCGACGGCGGCTATGTGTCCTCTGCGCATGGAAAAGCCCCCCTGTGAAGGTCTCGTGAAGAAGACCTGGAGCGTATACAACGTGAGGCGCGGAGGGGGGCTTTTCGGTTGAATCAGTAACCGACCCGGAATGTGGCGTCTTGCTTCTCGGCGGCGGTGGAGACCGGGTCGATGCGCAGTGCGTAGTTGAAGTGGCGGATGTAGCGGGTCGGGTTGTTGTAGGAGCGGAAGGAGGCCCAGCTCGCGTCCGCGAGGCCCGCCGTGCGGTAGAAGGTCGCGTCACCGGCGAAGGCCGACGTGCCGTCGTTCGCGTCGAGGCGGAGCGCGTAGTCGTAGTGCCGCAGATAGCGGTCGGGGTAGTTGACGGACCGGAAGGACACGCCGGAGCCGTCGGCGAGACCCGGGACGAGGGCCCACAGCGAGTCCTTGTAGGGCTCGACCGGGTACTCGTCGATGCGGCCCAGGTAGTTGGAGTGCCGCACGTAACGGGCCGGGTAGTTGTAGGACTTGAGCCGGTTCCAGGTCGGCGCGCCCCACCTGGCGAGCAGGTTGTCGTACTCGGTCCTGGTGATCGTGGCGATGCCGCAGTGCTTGGAGTTGACCGGCTGGGTGTAGGTCTTCTGGTCCAGGGCGGTCCAGGTGCCGGTGGCCGGGCTGCCGGCCTGCCACACGTAGAAGACGCCGTTGGGGGTGTAGGTGTCGCCCCACAGCCACCAGGTGCCGGAAGTGAGGGACTTGACGACGGTGGGGGCCTCGGTGCCGCCGTGGGCCACGCCCGCGCTGTACTCGGTGAAGCTGCCCGGGTTCAGGGTCGTGGACCTGGCGCTCACCAGCGTCTGGTTCTTCTTGAAGAACAGGTAGTTGTAGCCGTTCACGCCCACGGCCATGTCGCCGTCGATGACGTCGTAGCCGGGGTCGAAGAAGACCTGCGGCGCCGAGGTGGTGACGAAGTCGTCGGTGTAGTTGACCATGATCACGTTGTGGCCGCTGGAGTTGACCGAGGAGTAGATGACCGCGTACTTGCCCTGGCCGGCGTCCCAGAACGCCTCGGGTGCCCAGCTGTGGGTGGTCATGTCGTGCAGCTTCAGGCGCCGGTAGCCGGTGAAGGTGCGCAGGTCGGTGGAGTCCCAGACGTGGATGTACTGGCTGTTGTAGCTCCAGTCGGTGCCCTTGAGGTCGGTGGCCAGGACGACGAAGGTGCCGTCCTGCTTGCGCATCAGGAACGGGTCGCGCAGTCCGAGGGCGCCGGCGGTGGGGGTCACCAGGGGGTTGTTCTGGTTGAGGGGTGTCCAGTTGAGCCCGTCGGGGCTCACGGCCAGGTGGAGGCCGTAGTCGGTGCCGTCGCCGAGGTTGGTCGACTCGGTGAAGTAGACCATGGCGTACGCCGAGTCGGCGGCGTGCGCGGTGCCGGAGCCGAGGGTCAGGGCGAGCGGCACGGCGGCCGTCATGCCCAGGAGGCCGCGGCGGGACAGGTGGGGGTTTGCGCTCATCGTGGTCTCCAGGGTGGCGTGCGGGGGCACCAACTGGCCGGTATTTCGAACGAGGTTCGGTAAATCGATCAGAACCTAGAGCCTGGTCATGGGCGCGTCAATCGCCGTGCCGCCCTTTTGTGTTTCCTGTGGCTCCGGGGCGCTCGGAAGCGCCCCGGACGGAGGGGTCAGTGCCGCGTGTAGACGAAGCCGACCTTGTCGACCGCGTCACCGGAACGCCCGTGGAATCCGGCGATCTGCCACCCGGCGGGGGCGGTACGGGTCACGCAGTCGGAGGTGGCGGTGCCGCCGGCCAGTGTGCGGCCGAGGCTGGTGGTGAACTTCGCGTAGAAGATCCGCGTGTGGCCGTTGTGCTCGCCCTGGCAGAGCTGGGCCGCGGTCACGTACTCGCCGCTGCCCAGAGTCAGGGAGGACGCGGTGCCGCCGGTCCCGCCGTGGGCGAGGGTGGTGCCGTTCGCCAGCGTGAGGCTCATCCGGTCGACCCGGGAGCCGCTGCGCAGCTCGACGGCGGTGGCCCGGGCGCCGGCGGGGACGGCGGTGATGTCGTTGTAGTAGTCGCCGTGCGGGCCGCCGAACTGCTCGCTGAGCTGGTAGGCGGGGTTGCGCGACCAGGTGAAGCCGACGGCGATCGGGTCGTGGTCGGAGAGCATCAGGTCGTCGCCGGTGAGGAACTCGGCGTGCTCGTTGTCGTACGAGGTGGCGTCGAGGGAGACGAGCTTGCTGCCGCGGTAGAGGACCTTGTCGACGACCTCGCAGGTGTTGGGGACGGTGGTGCCGCTCTGGTCGCAGACCAGGGCGTCGCTGCCCTTGGCGGGCGGGGTGCCGCCGCGGACGAGCTGGACCCAGGGGTCGGTGAGTCCGTTGGCTGCGGCGAACTCGGCGATGGTGTCGCCGGTGCGGGTGTAGCGGGTGTTGGTGTCGCCCATGACCACGACGGCGTTGCCTGCGGAGTGGGTCCTGATGAACGCGGTGAGCTGGTTGAGGTTGTCCGCGCGCGAGGCGAGGTCTCCGTCGCTGGTGCCCGCGTTGGTGTGCAGGTTGTAGAAGTCGACGTAGACGCCCTCGGCGAGGCGCTCGCGCATGAAGGTGAAGCCCTTGGGGGTGAGGCAGTCACCCGAGTCCACCTGGCAGGAGTTCCAGCGCACCCGCTCGAAGTCGTCGGTGTCGTAGGGGATCTTGGACAACGTGTTCAGGCCGCTGCCGATGCCGGCACCGCCGCTGGTCGGGGTGCGGTGGGCGTGGTTCGTGTCGGCCGCGTAGAGGCGGGCGTGGTAGTTGAAGTCCTCCTGCACGTGGACGATGTCGTACGGCGCGATCCGCCGGCCGATCTCCGTGGTGCTCGGCTCGCGGGGCGTCGGTGCGCTGGAGATGGCCTCGGGCAGGCCGGCCACGTTGTAGCTGAGCACGCTGAAGGTGCCCGAGTCGGCGGCCGTGGCGGAGGGGGCGGCCGCGGTGAGTCCGCCGAGGACGGCGGCGGCCGCCGCCAGGGCGGCGAGGAGTCTGCGCATGGGGAGTGTCTCTCCTGGAGGAGTGGCGCGGGCAAGGGAGCGGGGCGGGACAGAAGTTACCGCTGGTTACCCCATGTTGTCGCCGCCCTGCGCACTCCGGGGCGGTCAAGTCCCCTGTCTCGGAACGGGTGTTGGGGCCACGCGTCCGCCGCCGTTCATGTGGCCTTCATGCGCGGTGGCTGAATTTCGGCCCTGAGGACGCCGCGGTTCCGGAGTGATACGGGTTGTGGAATTTCCGCGCGGCATATCTGTCTACGATATGAAGATCGTAGGGAGAGGGAACGCACGTGAGTGAACCACCAGTCCTCGTCTGCCCGGAGTGCGGGGCGCCCAGGGCGGCGGACGGCACTCCCTCCTGCTCCTGTGCGCACCGCGCCTCCGAGGCCCACCGCGAGTCCCGTACGGCCGAGGCGGCCGCGGCGGAGGACTTCGACCCGGTGCGCATACGGCCCTTCGTGGAGGTCGGCGAGGAACCGTCGGGTCCTCGACCTCCCTTGCTCACCGGGCACTTGGCCGATGTCACCATGGCCCCGGCGGACCCGGGCGGGGCGTCCGGCGAGGAGTCGCACCCGGAGTTCCCGGCCGACAGCGGCCCCCACGGGCGCGGGCGGCGGAACCTGGTCGTCGCCGGGGCGGGGGCGGCCGTCGCCGTTCTCGTCACCGGTGGATTCGTCGGCGGGCTCTTCACCTACGACGGTCCGACCCGGGACGGTTCCGTGGCCGGCGGAGTGCGCGCGGGCGTGCCGGAGGCGCCCGCGTCGTCGAGCAGCCCGTCCGCCACGGCCCCTTCCGTGACGGCGAGTTCGTCGCAGTCGTCCGCGCCGCCCTCGTCCTCGCCGAGCGCGGAGTCCAGTGGCAGCGCCTCCCCGACGGTCACCGCCACCCCGACCGGGGCCCCGTCGAGCGCCGCCGCCACCGCCACGGCGGCCCCCGGCCCGACCGTGTCGAACGGACAGCCCCCCGTGCTCGGCCTCGGCGACCAGGGGCCCGAGGTCGTCGAACTCCAGCTCCGGCTCCGGCAGGTCGGCGCCTATGACGGAGAGGCCGACGGCGACTTCGACCGGCAGGTCCAGAGCGCGGTGCGCACCTACCAGGTCACCCGCTTCATCCTGACGGACGAGTCCGGCGTCTACGGCCCGGCGACGCGCGCCAAGCTCGAGTCCGAGACCTCGGAGCCCTGACGGCCGGGCGCTACTTCCGCTGCCCGTCGGCTGGGTGCGCCCGGTCGTAGGGGCGGGGGTAGGCGGCCGGAAGGTAGGGGACATAACGGGCCGGTGAGGCCGGATCGGCTTGCCGGCCACGGGAGTTGAGCGCGGCCGGATCGCTGCCGCGCCAATGGCCGCTGCTGATCCGGTCCTCCAGCGCGTGCAGGGCGGCGATCTGCTCGCCGGGGCTGAAGGTGCAGTGGCCCGCGTTGCCCACGTAGCGCCGGCGCAGCAGGGGAGCCGAGCCCCCGGCCGTGGCGGTCCGGCGGTAGGCGCTCTCGGACTGCACCGGGATCAGTGCGTCGCCGGTGGTGTGGATGTTCAGTTGCGGCTTGGCGAGGCGCCCGGTGAAGGCGCTGGTACGGCTCATCCAGTCGACGGCGTTCCGGTCGGCGCGGATGCGCGGGGCCCGGTCAAGGGTGTCGAGGTCGGACTTCAGGGAGAGGCCGGCCTTCGTGTACAGCTCCTCGACCTCCTTCAGGTAGGGGGAGTCGCGGAGCATCGCGCGGTAGTCGACCCCGGTGTTCCACGACGGGTTGCCGCCCGCCCGGGACTCGGCCTCCTGGCGCCAGACGAACGCGGGGAACTTCACCAGTCCGACAAGGGCCTGGTACTGGTTCGACTGCTGCGCGTCCCGGTCGGTAGGCGCGGGCCGTGGCTGTGCGGGGTCGTTCCAGCCGGGGATGTTGTGCAGGGCGGCGGCGAGCGCGATGCGGGCGCGTCCGTCGGCGGTCCGCTGGGCTTCGGTGAGGACGGCCGTCATGGCGTCGGACGCCCGGGTCGCGGCGGTCGTGCTCGGCAGGCCGGTCAACGGGATGCCCGAACCGGGCGCGAGGAGTGTCCGCAGCGCGAACACCGGGTCCAGCGTGCTGTTCCAGTTGGCGACACCGCCCTGGACCAGTCCGCACATCGACAGTGAGCCGGCGAGGCGGGACGCGTGGCGTTCCGCGAGGGCGGTCGTGACGAGACCGCCGTAGGAGGTGCCCCAGGCGATGGTCCGGCCGGCGCGTCCGAAGCGGGCGGTGAAGGTGTCCAGGGTGGCGAGCTGGTCGGGGACGGCGTCGGTCACGGCCCAGCCGGTGGTGGCGTACGAGGACCCGATGAGGGCGTAACCCTTTTTCAGGAGAAGGGATTTCGTCGTGTCGTCGGGTGCGTTGCGGGCCGGGTTGGGGACGCCGGCCGGTGTGTAGCCGTGGCTGTAGAGGAGGACCGTGCCGTTCCAGTCGGCCGGTACGTCCATGAGGTAGGTCGCGCCGGACGGCAGCCGGCCCTCGACGCGGGTGTCCTCGGCGGCATGGGCGGCCGGGGTGAGGGGGGCGGCGAGCAGCAGGGCCGCGACGGTGACGAGCGTACGGGTGCGGATGCGGTGCATCACGAGACGTGGGCTCCTTGGACGCAGTCCGGTTGTCCTGCGGTCGGGGGACTGACATCGGCGAAGGTAGGCGTGTACATTACGGGCGTCAATGATGTGCACAACATCAGCGAACGGGTCGTGAGGCGTTCCGACGCCTCGTCAGGAGGGCCCCATGCGAAGGCGCTTGCTCGGACTTGCCGTTGCGGTGGTGACCCTCGCGGGCGCCGCGGGATGCGGCTCGTCGGACTCCGGGAGCGACGGCACGACATCCGCGAGCGGGGGGAGGAAGACCCGGGTCACGGTGGGGGTCATCCCCATCGTCGACGTGGCACCGCTCTATCTCGGCCAGAAGAAGGGGTTCTTCGCCGCCCGGGGGATCGAGCTGCGGACTGTCACCGCGCAGGGCGGCGCGGCGATCATCCCGGGAGTGGTGAGCGGTCAGTTCCAGTTCGGCTTCAGCAACACCACGTCCCTGATGCTCGCGCAGACCAAGGGCGTTCCCGTGAAGTCCGTGGTCAACGGGGCGGCGACCAACGGCAAGGTGGGCGCCGACGTGACCGGCGTCCTGGTGAGGAAGGACAGTCCGGTGAAGTCCGCGAAGGACCTGGCCGGACGCTCGGTCGCCGTGAACACCCTCCAGAACATCGGGGACACCACGGTGCGTGAGTCGGTGCGCGAGGCCGGCGGTGACCCGGGGAAGGTGAAGTTCGTCGAGATTCCCTTCGACCAGATGCCGGCCGCGCTGGACGGGGGCCGCGTGGACGCCGCGTGGATGGGGGAACCGGCGCAGACGGTCGCCAAGGCGCAGGGCGCCCGGGTCGTCGCCTCGCCCTTCGCCGAGACCGACCCGAAGCTCACCGTCGCGACCTGGTTCACCTCGACGAAGATCGCGGGGCAGGATCCCGACCTGGTGAAGAGGTTCACCGAAGCCATGACCGAGTCACTCGAGTACGCGACCGGTCACCCCGAGGAGGCCCGGCAGATCCTCACGGCCTACACCAAGATCAGCGGCGATGTGCTGAGCGAGCTCATCCTGCCGAGCTGGCCGGCCCGGGTGGACCTGGCCTCGTTGGAGAAGCTCGCCGCCCTCGGCGAGGAGGACGGCATCTTCGACGGCAGGAAGCCGGACGTCCGGGCGTTGTTCTCCTGAAGGCCGGGCTCAGGCCTTGGCCCGCCGCCCGCTGCGGCGCGGGGCGGGATCGGAGCCGCCCAGCAGCTCACGGCGGCGCTCCTCGCCGTGCTCCGCCCCCTGGATCACGACCTGCCGAAGCCCCTCGGCGAGGTCACGACACCGGCCGTCGCTGAGGCCGGCCTGGTCTCCGACCAGCCGCACGACCCGTTCTCCAGGCGCCGGCGCACCAGGTCACATGCTAGAGGGGGTGACGTTCGACCCAGAGGTCCGCGTCCCAGTCCAGGAGCCGGACGAGGTCCTCGTCACTGGGGCGGGAGGCGGCCGAGGGGGTGTGGGTACCCCGGGAGATGTTGCCGCTGACGGTGATGTTGTGCTCCACGCGCGGGCGCCGCAGCGTCTCGTAGAGGGTGAGCGCGGTATCCGTGTCCGGGGCGTCCCGCAGGGACTTGGCGAGCACGACCGCGTCCTCCAGCGCCATCGAGGCGCCCTGGCCGGTCGCGGGCGAGGCCGCGTGGGCGGCGTCGCCGATGAGCAGGGTCCGTCCGGAGCGCCACCGGGTGCCGGTGGGGATCTCGGTGGCGTTGGTGACCATGAGGTCGTCGCCGGTGGCCGCGACGAGGTCCGCGGCCGGTGTGCTGTCCTTGCGCAGCAGCGGCAGCAACCGCTCGCGCCAGTCGGCGGGCGCGCCCTGCGCCATCTCCTCCGCGGACAGCGGGCCGCCGGTCACCCGGGCGAACCAGTACGCCTCCCCGTCGGGCGACACCGCGTAGCCGAACGCGGCACCGCTGCCGCGGACCATGGTGATGCACGCGTCCGCGCCGGAAGGCGCCCCGGCGCGCGTGTAGCCGTAGAAGACGTACTGGCCGGCGTGGAACGGCCGCGTCCCGGGGGAGACCGCCCCGCGGACGGCGGAGTTCAGGCCGTCGGCGCCGATCAGCAGGTCGCCGGTCGCGGTGGTGCCGTCGGCGAAGTGCGCGGTGACCTCGTGGGGGCCGTCCTCGACGGAGACCAGCCGTGCGCCGTGCCGGACGGGGACACCGCGGCGCGCGGCCTCCGCCTGGAGCGCGGTGTTGAGGTCGCCGCGGCGCAGGCACCGGTAGTGCAGGAGCGGGTCGGAGACCTCGCCCATCGGCCCGTGCGCCCGCTCGGCGCCGGTGTCGTCGAGGACCCGCAGCGAGGTCAGCGGGAAGCCGATCGAGGTGACCGCCGCGGAGGCGCCCAACTGGGCCAGGGCGCGCATGCCGTTGCTCGCCAGGGTGAGGAACGCGCCGATGTCCTCGGCCGAGTCGGGATGGGCCTCGTGCACGACGGCCTCGAAGCCCGCCCTGTGCAGCGCCAGAGCCGCCGCCGTACCGGCGATACCGCCGCCGATGACCAGTACGCGTGCCACACCCACCCCGTTCGTCCCGCGTCGGCCCGCACGGTCGTACGGACACGAGGGGAACGACGGGCCGACGGCGAGGGTTCCGGACACGGCACGACGCCGGCCGCGCCGCCCCTGAGGGGCTTCGGCACGGCCGGCGTCGTGATCGGGTCAGGCGCCGCTCTCGCGCAGCATGTCCTCGCGCTCGACGAGCTTCACGCGCTCGCGGCCCTGGGGCTCGCCCAGCGCCTTCTCGGCGGCGTCCAGCCTGTACCAGCCCTCCCAGGTGGTGAAGCGGACGTTCCGCTCGGCGAGGAACGCGTCCACGGCCTCCGGCTCGGGCGAACCGGGCGTCTGGAGACGGTCGTTCGCGAAGTCGTCCAGCAGGTTCGACACCGTCTCGTTGGCGTCGCCCTTGGTGTGGCCGATGAGGCCGACCGGGCCGCGCCGGATCCAGCCGGTGACGTACGTCGACTGAAGGTGCTCGCCGCTCTCCTGTATGACGCGCCCGCCCTGGTCGGGGACCGTGCCCGAGTCGATGTCCCAGGGCAGCTTGGGCAGCTTGTCGGAGAGGTAGCCGACCGCGCGGTAGACCGCGGTGACGTCCCAGTCCTTGAACTCGCCGGTGCCCTTGACGTTGCCGGTGCCGTCCAGGGCGGTGCGCTCGGTGCGCAGGCCGACGACCTTGCCGTCCTCGCCGAGGATCTCCGCGGGCGACTCCAAGAAGTGCAGGAACAGCTTGTGCGGGCGGTCGCCGACGTCGCGGATCGCCCAGTTCTCCAGGGTCTTGGCGACCATGTCGGCCTGCTTGTTGCCGCGGCGGGTCTCGATCGAGCCCTCGTCGTAGTCGATGTCCTCGGGGTCGACGATGACCTCGATGTTGGGGGAGTGGTCCAGCTCCCGCAGCTCCATCGGGGAGAACTTCGCCTGCGCCGGGCCGCGGCGGCCGAAGACGTGGACCTCCAGCGCCTTGTTGGCCTTCAGACCCTCGTAGACGTTCGGCGGGATCTCGGTCGGCAGGAGTTCGTCGGCCGTCTTGGCGAGGATGCGGGCCACGTCGAGGGCGACGTTGCCGACGCCGAGCACGGCCACCTTCTCGGCCTCCAGCGGCCAGGTGCGGGGCACGTCCGGGTGGCCGTCGTACCAGGAGACGAAGTCAGCGGCACCGTAGGAGCCGTCGAGGTCGATGCCCGGGATGCGCAGCTCGCGGTCGGCGGTCGCGCCCGTGGAGAAGATCACGGCGTCGTAGAACGCGCGCAGGTCGTCCAGGTTGATGTCGGTCGGGTAGTCGACGTTGCCGAACAGACGGATCTGCGGCTTGTCGAGCACCTGGTGCAGGGCCGTGATGATGCCCTTGATCCGGGGGTGGTCCGGAGCCACGCCGTAACGGATCAGTCCGAACGGGGCCGGCATCCGCTCGAAGAGGTCGATGGAGACACCGGGTTCGGCGGCCGCATCGGACTTGAGCAGCGCGTCGGCGGCGTAGATCCCGGCGGGGCCGGCTCCGACGATGGCTACCCGCAGGGGGCGGGGCATGATCAGGTTCCCTTCGAGCGGTGACAGATCAACTCGAGGGAAGCCTAAGCTAAGGCAAGCCTAAGTCGGTACGCGGGTCCGGTCTATGAGCTCATAAGATCACCTTATGGGTGGTCAAAGCGCGCCCACGGGGTCACGGCAGCGGCTGTTCCGCCCAGATGACCTTGCCGGCCGGGGTGTACCGGGTGCCCCAGCGCTCGCTGAGCTGGGCCACGAGGAACAGCCCCCGGCCGCCCTCGTCGGTCATGGCCGCGTACCGCAGATGCGGTGAGGTGCTGCTGCCGTCGAAGACCTCGCAGATCAGCATGCGGTCGTACAGCATGCGGACGTGGATGGAGTCGCCGCCGTAACGGATCGCGTTGGTGACCAGCTCGCTCAGGATCAGCTCCGTGGTGAACGCGAGCTCGTCCAGACCCCAGCGGGCGAGCTGCCGGGACACGGCCGCCCGTACGTCGGAGACGGCCGCCGGGTCCGCGGGGACCTGCCACTCGGCGATCCGGTCGGCGGCGAGCGCCCGGGTGCGGGCCACGATCAGGGCGATGTCGTCGGTGGCCCGGGACGGCGGCCGCGCGTCCAGCACGGCCCGGGTCGTGTCCTCGGGCGACGGGCCCGCCTGCGCCAGGGAGGCGCGCAGCAGCTCCAGTCCGACGTCGATGTCGCGCTCCCGGTCCTCGACGAGCCCGTCCGTGTACAGCACCAGGCGGCTGCCCTCGGCGAGTTCCAGGTCGGCCGTCTCGAACGGCAGGCCGCCCAGGCCGAGCGGGGGACCGGCGGGCACGTCGGGATACTCGACGCTGCCGTCGGGGTGGATGAGGGCGGGCGGCGGATGGCCCGCGCGGGCGATGGTGCACAACCGGCTGACCGGGTCGTAGACGGCGTACAGGCAGGTCGCCCCGGTGACCGGGGAGTTGCCGCTCTCCTCCGCCTCGTCCTGGTCGATGCGGGCGACCAACTCGTCGAGCAGGGCGAGCAGTTCGTCGGGCGGCAGGTCGAGTGCGGAGAAGTTGTGCACCGCCGTGCGCAGCCTGCCCATCGTGGCCGCCGCGTGCAGCCCGTGGCCCACGACGTCACCGACCACGAGTGCTACCCGCGCACCGGACAGCGGCAGCACGTCGAACCAGTCGCCGCCCACCCCGGCCTGCGCGGGCAGGTACTTGTAGGCGATGTCCAGGGCGTCCTGCTCGGGCAGCCGGCGCGGCAGCAGGCTGCGCTGGAGCGTCACCGCCATGGTGTGCTCGCGGGTGTAGCGGCGGGCGTTGTCGATGGAGACCGCGGCCCGCGTGACGAGCTCCTCGGCGAGGGCGACCTCCTCGGTGTCGAACGGCTGGGGCTTGTCCGAGCGCCAGAAGCTGACCGTGCCCAGGACGAGGTTCCCGGCCCGCAGGGGGACCGCGATCAGCGAGTGGATGCCGTACTCCATGACGTGGGCGGAGCGCTCCCGGTCCTGCGCGTGCCACCCGGTGGCCTCGGCGAGCCGCGGCTCCAGGACGGCCCGGCCGCTGCTGATGCCGCGGGCCTGGGGAGCGGAGTCGACCAGGGGGATGCGCTCGCCGACCTTGAACAGCGGCGCGTCCTCACGGATGCCGCTGAGCGCGGTCCGGCGCAGGGTGGTCGCCGCCTCCGGCTGGCCCCCGCTGAGCACCGCGTCGAACAGGTCGACGGTGGCGAAGTCCGCGAACCTCGGCACGGCGAGCTCGGCCAGCTCCTCGGCGGTGCGCGTCACGTCCAGGCTCGTGCCGATGCCCACCGTGGCGTCGTACAGCATGTCGAGGCGCTCCCGGGCCACCTCGGCGCGCCCGGACAGGGCCCGCAGCTCGGTCGAGTCGCGCAGGGTGGCGACACTGCCCGGGGGACCGCCCTGGATGTCGGTGGGCCGCTGGTTGACGGCCAGGAGGCGGTCCCTGACCCGGTGCACCTCGTCGGTGGCGACCCGGCCGGAGGCCAGCAGCCCGGCGGTGTCGGCGGGGAGGGCGAGGTCGAGGACGTGCCGACCCTCGGCGTCCGCGGGCAGGTCCAGCAGCCGGTGCGCCTCGTCGTTGGCGAGCAGCAGCCTGCCCTCGCCGCCGACGATGAGCACGCCCTCGCGCACGGCGTGCAGCACGGCGTCGTGGTGCTCGTACATGCGGGTCATCTCGTGCGGGCCCAGCCCGTGCGTCTGGCGCAGCAGCCGTCTGCTGACCAGCGCCGTGCCCGCCGTGGCCAGCGCGAGCCCGACCGCGGCGGCCATCAGGAGCAGCGGGAGCTGCTGGTTGGCGGTGCCGCCCACCTTGGCGGTGGTGATACCGGCCGACACCAGGCCCACGACCTTGCCGTCGTCCTTGATCGGGACCACCGCCTGCACGAGCGGCCCGATCGTGCCGGTGATGTCCTCGGTCACCACGCGTCCGGCCAGCGCGGGGGCGATGTCCCCGACGAACTTCTTGCCGATCCGGTCCGGCTTGGGGTGCGTGTACCGGATGCCGTTCGTGTCCATGACGACGATGAAGTCGACGTCCGTCGCCCGGCGGGCCGCCTCGGCGCGCGGCTGGAGCACCGCCGAGGGGTCGGGGCTCCTGAGGGCCTCCACGGTGCCGGGGGCGTTGGCGAAGGCCTGGGCGACCGCCACCGAACGGTTGCGGGCCTCGACGGTGCTGTCGTGCCGCACCTGGAGCACCAGGGCCACCACCGCGGCCACCACCAGCAGCAGGACGATCACGACCTGGAGGACGAACACCTGCCCGGCCACGCTGCGGCCGCCGACCGCCGCCCGCAGGGCTCCCGGCCGCCGCGTCCGGGCCCCGTCGCGCTCCACCCGCGTGGGCGAACTGCCCTTCAGCGGGCCCTCGTGCCGGTCGTGAGCGTCGTCGGGTGTCTGCGGTGGGCGGGGACCGCCGGGGCGACGGGCCGACCCGCCCCCGAAGCGGCCCAGGAGTCGGACCATGTGCCCATGTCTACACTGCCGCGCCCCAGGAGGCGAGGGTCGTCACACGGTGTGACAGAACATGAACAAACCCGCCAGACCGTTCTCACAGCGACTTGGTGGGTGCCGCCCGCCGGGTGGCGAGCAGCAGCGCGATGTCGTCGGGGCGGTCCAGGGCGTGCCGGGCCTTCGCCGTGAGCCGGTCCGCCACGCCCGCCAGGAACCTGCTGCCCGGCCGGGCGGCCGGAGCGCCCGCCCTCGCGAGGGCCACGCGCAGGGCGGAGATGCCCTCGTCGATGTCACTGCCCGGCCGTTCCACCAGCCCGTCGGTGTAGAGCGCCAGGATCGCGCCGGGCTCCACCCGGAGCTCGGTCACCGGATAGCGGGCCCGCGGTGCCACCCCGAGCACCACCCCGCCGGGCAGGTCCAGGACCCGGGTGCGGCCGTCGGGGCTGCGGAGCAGGGGCGGGGGGTGCCCGGCGCGGGCCGCCCTGGCCACCCCGGTGGCCGGGTCGAGCCGGATGTAGCAGCAGCTTGCGAACAGGCCGGGATCGAGGTCGATGAGGAGGTGGTTGGTGCTGGCCATGACCTCGTCCGGCGGCCGGTCGCCGAGCGCGAAGGCCCTGACCGCGGTGCGCAGTTGGCCCATGGTGGCCGCCGCCTGCACCCCGTGCCCCTGGACGTCCCCGATGACCAGGGCCAGCCCGTCGCCGGACTCGACGACGTCGTACCAGTCACCGCCGACGTCCATCCCCGCGGTGCCCGGCAGATAGCGCCCGGTGGTCTCGAGCTGCGGGTGCGCCGCGAGACGGCGGGGGAGGAGCGCCTGCTGGAGGCCGCGGGCGAGCACGGTCTCCGACTCGTAGCGCTGCGCCTTCTCCATGGCGTGGGCGATGAGTCCGGCCAGCGCGGTGAGCACGGTGCGTTCCTCGGTGCTGAAGCTGCGCGGCCGGTCGAAGCCGAGGATGCAGGAGCCGACGGGACGCCCGGAGGCGATCAGCGGCAGGAAGGCGCGGGCGCCCTCGGCGGCGTCCAGGGGGATGCCGGGGTAGGCGGCGGTGAGCTGTTCCATCGAGTCGAAGAACAGCGGGCGGCCGGTGGTGAGGGTCTCCACGCCGGGCAGGCGCGCGCCCAGGTCCACGCCCTCGAAGGGGGCGAGGAAGCCCTTGGGGAAGCCCGTCTCCCATTCCAGGTACAGATGCCGCTCCTGGAGCAGGTAGATCGCGAGCCGGCGACCGCCGAACGCGGGCAGCAGCTCCCGCATCACGACCGCGGACACCTGCCGGGCGGTGACCGCCTCGGTCAGCGCGATGGCCAGCGCGATCGGCCGGTACAGGGGCGCCAAGGGGCTCCCGCCCGCCTTGCCGCCCTCCTGCCCCGCGGGACTGTCCGCGACCCGGGTCGCGGGCCGGACCGTGCAGGTCAGCCGGTCCGGACCGGGATGCACGGAGACGGCGAGCCAGTCGCCTTCGTACGACCGCGGGTCGGGCTCGGGGTCTGACGGGCGCGGGGGCGGGGGCGGCTCGGTGGGCCGGGAGGGGGAGGAGGGCGGTGCGGTGGCGTTCGGGGCCGGGGACTCGGGGCGGGGGGTGGGTGTGGGCGGGCGCGTGTTCCGGGCGGGGGGCGGTTGGACGGGTGGGGGCGTGGCGGCGGGAGCGGGTGGCGAGGGCTCGGCGTGGTGAGCGGGTGGTGGTGACCCGGTGTCCGGAGTGAGTGGCGGTGCTCCGGCGTCTGGAGCGGGTGTGGGCGGTGCGGTGTCGGGAGTGGGTGGTGAGGGTTCGGTGTGCCGGGCGGGTAGTGGTGCCCCGGCGTCCCGAGCAGGCGTCGTTGGCGCGGCGTCCGCGGCGAACGTGGGCGGCCCGGCGTCTCCGGCGGACCCGGATTCGGCGGCATCCGGCGCGGGTGGCGGTGACCCGGGGTCCCAGCCGGGCCGCGGGGGCCCCGCGTCCCACCCAGCTGGCGGCGTCCCCGTGTCGGCAACCGGTCCAGGCGCCCCCATGCCCGCAACCGATCCAGGCGTCCCCGTGTCCCGAAGGGTCGGCCTGGGTTCCGGCTCCTGCTCGGGTGGGCGGGCGAGGTGGAAGTGGACCGGGTCCGGGGTGAGGAGGGCCGCCCGCAGGTGGTCCTCGAAGTCGGGGCGGGCCAGCCAGGGCACGGCCTCCCACAGGTCCCGGCCGACGAGCTCGGCGCGGGGGCGGCCCAAAAGCTCGGCGGCGCGCGGATTCGCGTAGACGACCAGACCCAGCCGGTCCACGCAGAACACGCCGTCGGGCAGCAGGTCCGCCGCGGAGTCGGCCGTGGGGGCGGGGCCCGGGGCCACGACGACGCCCCGGACCGCGGGCGCGGCGGGCGGTTCGTAGGCGTTCCACAGGTCCAGCAGACGCAGGGCGCCGTCCGCGTCGCGCAGATAGAGGGGCAGCGCGGGAGGGCGGCCCGCGGCGGTGTCCCGCAGGCTGGCCAGGATGCGGTGCGCGTCGGACGGTGCCACCGCTTCGGCGAACGCCTCGACCGTGCCGGCGAACTCGCTGGGCGGCACGCCCAGCAGGGTGTGCAGGTCCTCGTCCAGGGTGATCCCGGCCGTCTCCGGGTCCCAGGCGAAGCGTCCGTGGCGTCCCACGGACGTGGAAGCGGTCGGCGGACGCAGGCACACCGGCTCGCCGTCCCAGGCGACCTGGTCCGGATCGCCGTCCTCCAGGGCCCGCAGCGCCTCGCCCAGCTCCTGGGCGAGGCGCACCACGCGGTCGCGTCCGGACAGCACCTCGGCGGCGTCGGTCACGGCCGGGCGCAGCACGGTCAGCACGCCGTAGGTCGAGGAACCGGCGACGACGGGCACGTAGAGCGAGCCGAACTGGAAGGGGAGCCCGGCGGCGAACTGCGGGTAGCGCCGCATCGTCTCGGTGGCGTTCGGCAGGACCACCTGGACTCCGAGCCGGTAGGCGTCGGCGACCGGGAAGGGGCGGTCGAAGTGCAGGCGCCACCAGGGACGGAACAATGGTCCGGGCAGTCCCGACAGGACGGCGAGCCGGAGCAGTCCGGGCGTGCGGGAGCGCAGATAGACCCCTCCGGCGTGGCCGCCGGCCGCACTGATCGCCTCCGTCGAAGCGTCGATCAGCAGCGCCGCCAACCGCCCGGCCGTCGGGTGTGCGTCCTCGGCGCTCCCAGTCATCGGCCCTACCTAGTCCGTGCACCGTCCCACGGGCGACACAGCAAGAATGCGCCACAACGACACCGGCCCGCACCCGGGCGGCCCATATGTACACCTCGCCCGTCGCGCTGGACAACCACCGGTCACGCTCTTAGGCTGCATATCCAGATCTAGACGATCAGTCTAGGCAGGTTCCGGGACGGAGCGCGGGTGGTGGAGGGCGTCGTGGACGGTGCGGACGAGCACCTCATCGGTACGGACGAGCACCTCATCGGTGAGGCCGAGAAGATCGCTGTGGCGCTCGGCCGGATGTTCCCGGGCCTGTGCGAGGTGGTCCTGCACGACCTCCGGGACCCGCGGCACGCGATCCGAGCGATCGAGAACAACCTCTCCGGCCGCCGGGTCGGGGACTCCGCGACCGAGCTGGGCCTGGCGCGCATCGCCGATCCGGAGTACCCGAGCGTCATCCAGAACTACCCCAATCGCTTCCCCGACGGCCGCCCGGCCAAGAGCACGTCCATCGGCATCAAGAACGAGGCCGGCGAGTACGTCGCGGCCCTGTGTCTCAATCTCGACGTCTCGGTGCTGTCCCCCGTCACGCTCGCCCTGGCCAACCTCGTGGCAACCGACACCGAGCACCGCGAGCAGCCCCTGGAGACGCTGCGGGACCGCACCACGCGCGAACTGCGCCGGACGGTCGAGGAGTGGGCCGCGGAGCGGGCCGCCACGCCCCGGTCGCTGAGCAGACAGGACAAGAAGGCGCTCGTACGACGGCTGCACCGGGACGGCTACTTCGACTCGCGGGACGCGGCGCAGACCATCGCGGACCTGCTGGGCGTCTCCCGGGCGACCGTCTACAACTACACGAAGTGAGGGGCCTCTCATGACCTCCGACGGACCGCACCCAGGCCCGCCGCCGACCGACCGCCCCCTTCTGCACATCCCGGAGGAGCGGACCGCCGCGCTCGTGGACGAGGACCTGGCCCTGGAGGCGGCCCGGGCCGCCTTCGCCGCGACGGTGGACGGCCCGGTCTTCCCCTCGCTCGCCGTGCACGGATCCGATCCGCGCAACCGGTTCAGCCTCAAGCCGTCCGCGTCCGCGACACACGCCGGCGTGAAGATCGGTACGTACTGGCCGGGCAACGGCGAACGCGGCCTGCCGCGCCATCACTCCGTCCTGCTGCTGTTCGACCAGTCGGTCGGCAGGCTCGCCGCCGTCCTGGAGGTCGGCACCGCGAACGCCTACCGGACCGCCGCAGCCGACGCCCTCGCGGTCGACCTGCTGGCCCGCCCGGACGCCACCACCCTGGCGGTATTCGGGACCGGTCACCAGGCGGCCTACGAGGTGCGCGCCGTCAGCAGGGTCCGGCCCGTCACCGAGGTCCTGGTGGTGGGCCGTACGGCCGGGCGTGCCGAGGGAACGGCTGCGGCACTGGCAGCCCAAGGCCACCGGGCCCGGGCCGCCGGTGCCGAGGAGGCCTGCGCCCTGGCCGACGTGGTCGTCACCGCCACCGCCACCCGCGACGACACCCCACCGCTGTTCGATGCCTCGTGGATCCGCCCCGGTACGCATCTGTCCTGCATGGGCGCCGATGCCCCCGGCAAGAGGGAGATCCCGCCCGAACTGTTCACCCGCGCCCGCGTGTTCTGCGATCTGCCCGAACAGGCCCGCCGTCTGGGCGAGAGCCGGCACGCCCCCGCGGACACCGTCCTCACCCCGCTCGGGCAGGTCCTCACCGGCCGGGCGGAAGGCCGTACCGCCGCCGGCGACATCACGGTGTTCGACAGCTCCGGGATCGGAGTGCAAGACCTGTACCTGGGCCTGGCCCTGCTCGAGAAGATGGACATTTCCCTGTGAGCCCGATGCACCCTGTCGACCCCGCGAGCCGGGTCGACCCCGCGAACCCCGTCCGCCCCGCGACATCCGCGGGTTCGGTCCAGACCTCCGCGGGCGTCGCCGCACGGACGCTGGCCGATCCCGACACGCCGTTCGCCGTCGTCGACGTCCACAAGGTGCGGCGCAACGTCGAGCGGCTGGCGGCCAGGGCCGAGCGGCTCGGTGTCACCCTGCGGCCCCATGTGAAGACGGCCAAGAGCCTTGACGTCGCCGCACTCCTGCGCGAGGGCGACCGGCCCTGCCCGGTCACGGTGTCCACCCTGGCCGAGGCGGAGTCGTTCGCCGACGGCGGGTATACCGACATCACCTACGCCGTGGGGATCGACCCCCACAAACTCCCGCGTGTCGTCGCCCTGTTGCGACGCGGGGTCACCCTGCGCGTCCTGCTGGACAGCGAGGAGCAGGCCGAGTCCGTGGCCGAGGCCTCCCGCCGGGCCGGGCTTCCCGTCCCCGCCCAGATCGAGATCGACTGCGACGGCCATCGCGGCGGTCTCAGGCCCGATGCGCCCGCCCTCCCGGCAATCGGCCGCGTCCTGCACGAAGCGGGCTGCCTGGACGGTGTGCTGACCCACGCGGGCGAGTCCTACTTCGCCTTCACGGCCGAGGAGCAGCGGCTGGCCGCGCGCAACGAACGCGACAGTGCCGTCACGGCGGCCGAGCGGCTGCGTGCTGCGGGCCTGCGCGTCTCCACCGTCAGTGTGGGGTCGACCCCCACCGCCCATGCCGCCGAGGACCTCACCGGGGTCACCGAACTGCGCGCGGGCAACTACGTGTTCTTCGACCTGGTGATGGCCGGCCTCGGGGTCTGCGACGTCGACGACCTCGCCCTGTCGGTCGTCGTCACCGTCATCGGCCACCGCCCCGAGTACGGGTGGATCCTCACCGACGGCGGCTGGATGGCCATGTCCCGCGACCGCGGCACCGCGGCCCAGGCCCAGGACCAGGGGTACGGCCTGGTCGCCGACCTCGACGGCCGCCTGGTGCCGGGACTGGTCATGACAGCGGCCAGTCAGGAGCACGGCACCCTCACCGCCCGCGACGGCACCCAGCTGCCCGACCTGCCCATCGGCACCCGCCTGCGTGTCCTGCCCAACCATGCCTGCGCCACAGCGGCCCAGCACCACGGTTACCACGTCGTCGACGGCACCCGGCCGGCGCCGGGCGCGCCGGTCGTCGAGGCCTTCTGGAGCCGCGTCAGCGGGTGGTGACCGGCCGACGGGTCCGCGCCAGCGCCCGGGTGCGGGTGCGGGTGCGGGTGCGGGTGCGGGTGCGCTAGGATCCCTGTCCCCCTGAACGCTCGTCAACAAGCAGGGTCGGCAGGGCACCTCGGAGGGGCAGGCGTAAAGTGCCGCGCGGGAGGGGTATCGCCCTTGTGCAGATCGTGGCTCGTGGTATTACAGAGGCCGTTTAACGGGTAACTACCACCCTGCGCGGCTGTTCAATCGTGGTGATGATCATGATGTGATCAGAGGGTGCCTCGGGCTACGTTGCCGCTGTGATCACCTCTCAACTCCCCGTAACGGCACCCCCGCTGACCGAGACGGCCGCGATCCGGCACCTCCTGTTCGGCGCGCAGGCCGAGATGCACGAGCCCTGGCGTCGCCTGTTCAGCTCCGACGTGTTCGCCTACCACGAGGGGCTGACCCATCAGGAGCGCACGGAACTCTCCTATCAACGCCTGCGCACGGTGAACGCGGCGGTGCCCGATCCCCAGGCCCTGGCGCGGGATCCGGTCGCCCTGGGCGCCCTGCACGAGTGGGCCGGGGTGGTGGACGCCGGCATGACCACGATCGCCAGCATCCACTACAACCTGTTCCTCGGCAGCCTGCTCGATCACGACCACGAGGGGCGGGATCTGGGTCCCTACCTGCGAATGGAGCGCCTCGGCACCTTCCTGTGCACCGAGCAGGCGCACGGCAACGACGCCGCCCAGATGGAGACCACGGCGACCCTGGACCGGGCCACGGGCGGATTCGTGCTCACCACCCCCACCCGGGGAGCCCGCAAGTGGATGCCCAACACCTCCGTGGCCGGCGGCCCGAAGGACGCCCTGGTGGCCGCCCGTCTGGTGATCGACGGCAAGGACCAGGGGGTCTTCCTCTTCCTGACCTCGCTGACGGACACCAACGGCCGTCATCTGCCGGGTGTCGAGGTGGAGTTGCTGCCCCAGACGGCCAGCAGTCCGGTCGACCACTGCGCCACCTCCTTCCACGGGGTGCGGCTGCCGCGGACGGCCATGCTCCAGGGGGACCACGGCAGGCTGACCGACGACGGCGAACTCGTCTCCTGCCTGGGGAGTCCGCGCAAACGGTTCCTGCGCTCCATCGGCCGCGTGACCATGGGCAAACTGTGCATGAGCGCCTACAGCCTCGGGGTGACGCGGCACGCCCTGACCGTCGCCGTGCGCCACGCCCACCAGCGGGTCACCTCGGGCATGACCAGCGGGCAGCGGGTGCCGCTGTTCTCCCATCGCACCCACCACGCCCCGCTCGTAGAGGCGCTCGCGACGACCTACGCCGCCACCCTGCTCCAGCGGTCGGTCGTACGGCGATGGGCGCGGGCGGCGGCGGAGGGGGAGCGCGAGGAGGCCGAGCGGCTGGTGGCCGTCGCCAAGGGCTGGATCACCTGGCAGGCCCGGTCCGTGATGACCGAGTGCAGAGAACGCTGCGGAGCCCAGGGCCTGTTGCTCTCCAACGGGATCGCCGGACAGCTCGCGGCCAACGAGGGCACGATCACCGCGGAGGGTGACAACACCGTCATCTGGGTCAAGGCGGCGGGGGAGATGCTGCTGGGCGGCTTCACCCCGACGCCGTCCAGCGAGGTGCCGCCGGCCACCCGGAGCCTGCACGACCCGGCCCACCTGCACGACCTGATCGGGGACCTGGAGCGAATACGTCACGAGCGGGCCCGGGTGCGCCTGCGCGCGAAACGGGCCGGCTCGCCCCTGGACCGCTGGAACGGCGCCTCCGGCGCGGCGCTGTCCCTGGTCGACGCCCACGTCCACCGGCTGGCCGCACAGGAACTGCTCGCCGCGGCCGCGCAGGCCGCCGACCCGCAGGTGGCCCTCCTGCTGGAGCACCTGCACCGGCTGTTCGCGCTGCGGTACGTGGCCGCGCACAGCGGTGAGCTGCTCGCGCACGAGCGGCTGACCGCCGAGCAGGTCCGGTACCTGCCCGAGGTCCTGGAGGCCACCGTCGCCGCACTGGTGCCGCATGCCCTGACGCTCACCGACGCCTTCGCCGTGCCGGACGAGATCGCGGCGCGCCATCCCATGCTGCGCGCCGAGCCGGCGCCTGCCTGACCCACGCCACGCCTTCCTGAGCCCGGGGGCCGCGGACCACTCCGCGACCCCCGGCCGCTTTTTAAGGCTTGGCTTATATAAGTGCAGAGTGGCATAGTGGGGCGCGTGCACGCGTTCGACGTACTCGGGGATCCGGTCAGGCGCCGGATATTGGAACTGCTCGCCGCAGGGGAGCAGGCGTCGGGCGAGGTCAGTGCCGTGATCCGGGACGAGTTCGGGATCTCCCAGCCGGCCGTCTCGCAGCACCTCAAAGTGCTGCGGGACAGCGGGTTCGCCTCCGTGCGCGCCGACGGCACCCGGCGGCTGTACGCCGTCGAGGCCGCCCCGCTCAGAGAGGTGGACGCCTGGCTGGAGCGCTTCCGCGGCTTCTGGGACCAACGGCTCGACGCGCTCGGAACGGAGCTCGCGCGGGGAAAGCGCGAGCGCAGGCTGCAAGGAGAGGTGAGCGAGCATGAGTGAGATCGCCGACGCGATCAACCGTACGCACCGACGGGTCGGCACCCGGCAGGTCGAGTCCGGCGAGGCCCGGACGGTCGTGCTGCGCCGTACGTACGACGCCGAGATCGCCGACGTGTGGGACGCGGTGACCTCCGCCGAGCGGATCGCCCGCTGGTTCA
The DNA here is from genome assembly GCF_044756385.1 of Streptomyces sp. NPDC091972. Taxonomy (NCBI): domain Bacteria; kingdom Bacillati; phylum Actinomycetota; class Actinomycetes; order Kitasatosporales; family Streptomycetaceae; genus Streptomyces; species Streptomyces sp. NPDC091972. The sequence goes on from NZ_JBIVSV010000001.1 coordinate 873,412, forward strand.
TGCCGGTCAGCGGCGAGCTCAAGGTCGGCGGCCGCTACCAGCTGGAGGGCAACGCCGGCGGCGAGATCCTCGAGTGCGTGCCGCCCGAGCGGCTGCGGGTGAGCTGGCTGTACGGCCCCGACCCGGGCTTCAGCGAGGTAGAGGTGCGGCTCACGCCCGAGGAAGGCGAGCGCACGGTCCTCGAACTCGAGCACGTGGCCGTCGTACCCGACGAATTCTGGGACCAGTTCGGACCCGGAGCCGTCGGGGTGGGCTGGGACCTCGGCCTGTACGGACTCGCGCTGCACCTCGCGGGCGGCGGTCTCAGCAAGGAGGAGGCCGCGACCTGGCACACCACGCCCGAGGGCAGCGCGTTCATCACCGGCTCGGGCGAGGGATGGGGCGAGGCGTACGCCGTCTCCGGAGCGGACCGGGAGACGGCGACGCGGACGGCGGCCGCGACGATCGCGTTCTACACGGGCGCGGAGGGCTGACGGCAGGACGCCGGCTCAGACGGCCCGCAGGGTGCGCCGTGCGAGCTCGTACGCCGGGAGCATCTCCTCGTGCTCCTCGGTGTCGAGCCCGCCGAGGTGCACCACCACCGGCCCCTCCGCGGTGGTGACGGCGAAGGCGCTCTCCTTCTTCGTCTCCTCCAGGAGCTCACTGGTGTACAGGTACTCGACCTTGGCGCCGGAGAGGCCGCCGGACGTGAAGGCGCTGTACTTCGCGCCGCTCACCCCCTCCTCGGCCGCGACGAAGGCCTCCAGCACGGTCCGGGCGTCGGCGTCACCGGGCTTCCCGGCCCACACCCGCAGGAAGCCGATGTTGCCCGCGGGCTTCGCGTCGATCTCGCACGCCAGGGAGACGGGCCCCTGGTCCAGCGGCGCCTCCACCGCCTCGGCCTTCCAGCTCTTCGCCGTGTCGAAGGCGACGGGCAGCTCGCACGCCGAGCCCGCGGCGCCGATCGTGCCGCCGCGGGGCGCGGCCGAGTCGCCCGCGCCGGACGTCTCCGCCGACGCCGACGCCGACGGCCGCGTGGACGCTTGGGAGTCGTCTCCGTCGGCGGCCTCCGAACAGCCCGTCAGCACACCTGCCAGCAACGCCGCATGGGCCGTCCACAGCCACGTGTTCCCCGCCCTGACCAGCATGGCTGTGTCTCCCTCTATTCAGTGGTGGTCCCGGAGGGAGTCAGGTTAGGTGGCAGGGATAACGAATCGTGCAGCGAAGGGGGAAGCGTTGTTGACCTTCGAGGAGTACTGCGACGCGATCGTCGCCCAGACCGACCTGCTCGCCCGACACGTCAAGGGCGCCGATCCCACCGCCCCGGTGCCCACCTGCCCCGGCTGGGACCTCGGCCGGCTGCTGCGGCACGTGGGCGCTGACCACCGGTGGGCAGAGGAGATCGTACGCACCCGGGCCGCCGAGCCGACCGACGACGACATGGTCAACGACCCCGCGGCCTACGCTCACCTCGACGACTCGGCGCTCGGCGGCTGGCTCGTCCAGGGCGCCGCGGGACTGGCCGGTACCCTGCGCGCGGCCGGCCCCGACATGCCGGTGTGGACCCCCGCCGACGAGCAACTCGTCACGCAGACTTCGATGTTCTGGGCCCGGCGCATGACCTACGAGACTCTCCTGCACCGCGCCGACGCGGCCCTCGTGACCGGGGCGGAGTTCGAGGTCGAGGAGTCGCTCGCGGTGGACGCCGTCGAGGAGTGGCTGGAGTTCTCCACCGTCCCCGAGGCCTGGGAACCCCTGCCGGGCGTGCCGGATCTCCTCGGACACGGGCGGGCCCTGGGCTTCGACGCGGGGGCGGCGGGACAGTGGCTGCTCGACCTCGGCGGGGAGCGGCCGGTGTGGCGGCGCGGGTCCGGCGAGGCCGCCGTGCGCGTGTGCGGGCCGGTGACGGACCTGCTCCTGTTCCTCTACGCCCGCCCGGCGCCCGGTGTCGAGACGCGGGGGGACTCGGAGCTGCTGGATCTGTGGCTGAAGCGCACCCGGTTCTGGCTGGAGGTGTAAGGGCGCAGGGTGCCGGTGTGGCCGAGGCCACGTGCCGGGTGAGGCCGGAGCCATGTCGTCCTGGCGGGGGCGCGGGCTACCGTTTCGCGCAGTTCCCTCTCCCACCAGCACCTCGGACGGCCCGGCAGTGCAAGCAGATCTCTCCCCGGTCATCGCGGCGACGGCCCACTGGTTGACCCGCGCCTACCCGCCGGCGGGCGGCGCGCTGGCCGCCGCACTGTGCGAGGTGCAGGCCCGGCAGGCCGTCACGGTCGCCGCGTGGCTGCGCTATCCGACGGCGATGGACGCCGCTCTCGTCGGCATCGTGGGCCCGGGCGGTTCCGCCCGCCTCGACTGGGTCACCGGCGCGGACACCGCAGCCGACCGGGACGCCGAGGAGTACGCCTGGTGCACCTGGGTGGACGAGGTCGTGGCGAGCTGGGCGGCCTGTCTGCTCACCGACCCCGGCCTGGCCGCACGCGCGGTGGCCCGCATCGCCGGGGGCGAGCACACCAAGGGCTCCCCGGCCGCGTTCCGCCGGCTGCTCGCCCCGGACACGACGGACCGGAACGCCGCGGCCCTGCTCCGTCACCCGGACCTGCTCGCCGACGTGGCCGGTCTGCACCGCGGCGGGCTGCTGGACCGGCTGGGGCCGGACGAGGCGCTGGCGGCCTGAGGACTGAGGACTGAGGACTGAGGACGGGCGGCGGGCGGCGGGCACCGGGGCCCGGCCCGCGCGATGCCGACGCCGCCCGGTCGAGCTGCCGGCCGGAAAGGAGTCGTGGCCGTCCGATGCGGGCCGTGGCCGCCGGCGCCCCCGGCCGGCTCGCCGGGCCTCAGTCCTCCTTGCCGCGGCCCGAGAGGGCGTCCCGGAGCCGGTCGACGAGGCCGGTTCCCGGAGCGAGGAGCTTGTTCGCCGGAGGAGTGTCCGGGGCCGAAGGATGCGGGCGGGTCGGCGCCATCTTCTTGGCGCGGCGCACCTTGTCGCCCAGCTCGTTCAGCTCCTTCTCCGAGCACGCGACACGAAGCTGCGGGAAGAGGGTCTCCTCCTCCTCGGCGATGTGCGAGCGGACCTCGGTCATCAGCTCGCCGACGAGCCGGTCGAACTCGGGATCGTCCGCCTCGCAGCTCTCCAGGTCCTTCATGAGCTGCTCGGCCTTGGAGTGGTCCTCGATCTCCCGGTCGGCCATGGTGTTCCCGTTGACCAGGTGCTCCCGCACGGCCGGGTAGAGGTACTCCTCCTCCGCGACCGAGTGCCGGATGAGCTCCATGGTGACCTGGTCGGCGTAGACCTTCCGGTTCTTCTCGCCGGGCGCCAGCGCCTCGATCTTCCCGAACAGTTCCGCGACCTCGTGGTGATCCGTCACCAGCTCGTCGATGACGTTTCCTCCGTGTCCCATGTTCTTCACCTCCGTCCCCCGGGTGCCCTGCGCCGCACCCTCTATGCCTGGTCACAGGCTTGTCAGGGCCTGTGGGGACAGTTGTTTGACCAACGTGTCGGTCCAGCGCATCTGGCGCAGCGTCTGCGGGTGGCACGCCGACGCCGGCTCCAGCAGGCGTTCGTCCCGGGTCGCCTGTGCGGCCTGCGCGAGCATCTCCCAGTGCAGCGAGTTCTCCGTGGCGGCCAGGTGCAGGGCGCACAGGTCGTGCAGGAGAAGCAGGCCCTCCGGTCCCTCACCGGAGGTGGGTCCGGGAGTGTCGTCGTCGAGGCGCAGCCCCTCGGCCGCGGCGAACTCGACGAGCCGCCGGGCGTGCTCGCGCGACCAGTCATGACGTGCCTCCCGGCTCACCGTCCTGGGTCGCGTACGCCTGCCGCCCGCCGGCCGTGGCCGGCACCGAGCCGGCGTCCGACGGCGCCGAGGCCGTGGTGGTCGGCGCCGGCGCGTACCGTCCGTCCGCGCGGGCGCCCAGCGTGAGCGAGGCGGCCGCGGCCTTGAGCAGGGGCTGTTGGAGGCGGGGTCCCAGTCGGCGCCCCGGCTGACGCGGTCCGTCGCCCGTCCCCGTGCGCCCGCCATACGGCCGTCGACGACGGCGATGTCCATGGCGTCGAACTCCCGTTGTCCGCCCCGGAGTACCCGTGGCCCGTGGCCGGTAACGGTGCCCCGGGTGTAAGGCGGGCCGCTGGAAGGAACCCGCACCGGGACACATGCGTACGACGCCCCTGGGAGGCCGATGTGACCGACGCCGTGGACGACGTTCTCGCGCGAGTGCGCGGAGAGGTGGCCGCACGCGCGGATCGGCTGTGGGACATGGCGCGGATGCTGCACTCCGACCCGGAGTACGCCTTCGAGGAGCACCGGGCGGCCGCCCTGCTGTGCGGAGAACTCGAATGGGCCGGGTTCGAGGTGCAGCGGGACGTCGCCGGACTCCCCACCGCCTTCACCGCCCGCTCCGGCACCAGGACCCGCCCCGCGGTCGCCCTGATGCTGGAGTACGACGCCCTGCCCGGCCTCGGCCACGCCTGCGGCCACAATCTCATCGCCGCGGCCGGACTGGGCGCGGCCCTGGCCGCCCGAGCCGTCCTCGACCGCGACGCGGGCACCGTGTGGGCCATCGGCACCCCCGCGGAGGAGGGCGGCGGAGGCAAGGTCGCGGAGACCGACGCCGGGGTGTTCGACGACGTCGACGCGGCGCTCATGTTCCACCCCGGCGTGCACAACTGGCAGTGGGCGCCGCTGACCGCGCAGGCCCAGTACCGGGTCGGGTTCCGCGGGCGCGCCGCCCACCCGACCGGCAACCCCACCGAGGGCATCGACGCGCTCGCCGCGCTCATCCAGTTGTTCAACACGCTGGCCGTGGTGGGGCGCAGACTGCCCGAGGGCTCGCACGTGCAGGGCATCGTCACGGACGGCGGCACGGCGACCAACATCGTCCCCGAGTACGCGGAGGGCCTGTTCGGGCTGCGCGCGGTGACGACGGCAGCGCTGGAGGACCTGGCGGGGGAGCTGCTGACGTGCGCCCAGGGCGTGGCGCGGGCGACGGGCACGACGGTCACCGTGGAACGCGCCACGCCCCGCTACGAGCACTTCCGGGACAGTACCGTGCTCTCGGCCCGGTTCGCCCGGCACTTGGCGGGGACGGGCATCGCGATGACGCCGCCCGCGCCGGGCGTCTACCTGGGCTCCTCCGACGTCGGCAACGTCAGCGGCCGGGTGCCCGCCATCCACCCCTTCGTGGCGATCATGGAGGAGGACGCCTCCGACCACACCCCCGAGTTCGCGGTCGCGGCCGGCTCCGAGCGCGGCCGGCAGGTGATGCTCGCGGCGGCGGAGGCGCTGGCCTGCACCGCGGTGGAGGTCCTGCTGCGCCCGGAGTTGCGGGACGCGGCCTGGGAGGACCACGACCGGGCGTCCGTCCGCGGCTGAGGGGCACTCAGCCGGCGGGCGGACGCCCGGTCCGGTCGTGGTTTCAGTCGGCGTGCAGGTGGTAGACGTTGAACGCCCGCCGGATCACCGGCTGGGCCACGTTCCGCACCCGTACGCCGCCGGCCGTCATCCCGTGCTCCGTGCCCGCGTGGGCGTGTCCGTGCACGCTCAGGTCGGCCCCCGCGGTGTCGATCGCCTCGGCCAGCAGATAGCTGCCGAGGAACGGGTAGATCTCCGGCGGCTCACCGGCGAGGGTGTCGGCGACGGGGGAGAAGTGGGTGAGCGCGACCCGCCTCCGGCAGCCCTGCCGCTCCAGTTCCTCCAGTGCGGTGCGCAGTCCGTCCGCGCAGCGCCGTGAGTACCGTACGAACTCCTTCATCAGCGGCTCGCCGAACTCGCCGGCGCTGCGGCCCACGAACCCGCCGCCGAACCCCTTGGTGCCGGCGATGCCCACGCGGGTGCCGCCGCACTCGACGACCGTCCCCTCGCCCTCCAGCACCCGCACCCCGGCGTCCTCCAGGAGGGCGGCGACCTTCTCGGGCTGCTCGTCGTGGTGGTCGTGGTTGCCGAGGACCGCCACGACGGGCACCGGGAGGTCCCGGACCTCCTGGGCCACCACCCGCGCCTCCTCCGGTGTGCCGTGCCGGGTGAGGTCCCCGGCCAGCAGGAGCAGGTCGGCACAGTCGGGCAGGGTGTCGAAGGCGGGGCGCAGCACGCCCTGGCTCTCGAGTCCCATGTGGATGTCCCCCACGGCGGCGACGCGGATCACGGCAGCTCCTCCGCATGATCGGGCGTGGCGGTCTCCGCCACCACCACGTCGGTGTGCACGGACAGCCCGGCCAGCTCCTCGCGGACGGTGCGCAGCACGGTCTCCCGGCACTGCGCGGACGGCACCGTCCCGGTGACCACGACCGCCCCGGCCCGCACCTCGGCGCGCACTCCCAGCTCGCCGAGTTCCTCCGCGGCGAGCCGGTCGCGCAGGTGGGCGACCCGGTACTCGATGTTCTCCTCGGAGTGTTCGGGCGCGGACCCGTTCATGACCGTTCCTCCTCGCTCCTCGGCGCGATGACCTCCAGCCGTTCCAGGAAGTAGAAGAACGCGTCCGGCATCGGCGCGTCCCCGCAGTCCCGGCGTACGGCGTCCCAGTCGACCTTCTCGCGCAGTGCGCGGGCGATCGGCAGGACGGCACCGAAGTCGCAGTGGTGCTCGGAGAACGCGGACAGCAGGCTGTGCAGCAGGTCGGTCGGCGACAGCACGGGCATGAACACCGAGTCCACCGAGAGTTCGTCGGCCCGCGCGAGCAGTTCCCGGGTGACCGGCTGGTGGGCCAGCTCGAAGATCAGGTCGACCTGCTGGCCCATGCAGTCGGCCTTCAGCAGCCAGTCCTCCGGAGGTGTCCGGACCTCCAGACCCGCCTCGCGCAAGGTGTTGGCCACGGACTGCGCGTCCTCGGGGAGGATGGCGAAGTCGACGTCGTGCTGGAGATTCTGGGCGCCGCCGTGCGCGTACACGGCGACGCTGCCGGCAAGCGCGAACGGGTGCCCTTCCCGTTTCAGGATCGCGCCGACCTGCTTGGCCGCCTCCAGGATCGCCTGGTTGCGGTCGACAGGCAGACTCGCGGCGAGCGCGTCGGCAGCGCTCCCCGTGGCGAGTCGCAGTGCGGCGGCGCCTCCGTGGCGGTTGACGTCGTCGTCGGCGTGCTGCGTCATCAGTGCCCCCTTCCTGGTCGGCCCGCACCCGAGGGGCCGTGACGGCGAGGTCCGGGTACCCGGGGTGAGTGCTTCGACACGGTGGCACCTCGGGGATGGGCAGGGGGCCGGGCGAGACGGCGGGGCCTGGGGAAGGGCAGGGTGGCCGACCGGCCGTGGTGGTGGGTCGATCGTCGGCTGCGGGTGTGTGGGGGTGATCGCACGGTTCCCCCTGGGCGGGAACGGCCAGGTGGCTCATCGGTGCTGGTGTCGGGCTGGGTGGGACTCGCCGCCTTGAGGTTGCGTGAGGGGGGAGGGCGGGGCCGCGACTGGCGGCGATCCCGGCGGGTGTGGGGACGTCCGCGGTGATCACGGCTCAGGCCACGACCGGGGCGCCGCCCCCGGGCTCGGTGACGTGGTCGTTCACTCCGGAGGCCAGGCGTTCCGCTCCGCCAGGTGGAGCACCAGGGCCGCGATGTTCCACGCGTCGTCCTCGCCGCGATGGTGGCGCCCTTCCAGGGGGAGTCCGGCGAGGGCGAGGGCCTGGGCCATGCCCGGGCGCTTGCGGAGACCGTGCACCTCGGTGAAGACCGCCTTGGCGTTGGTGTGGCGGCGGCCGAAGGGGTACGGCGTCCCCGTGGCCCCGCACTGCCGGGTGAACTGGCGACGGTCGTAGTCGCCCCAACTCGCCCACGGGCGCGCCCCGGAGGCGTGTTCGGCGGCCAGCAGCCGACACGCTTCCCCGAACGGCAGGCCCGCGTCGACCTCTTCCTGGGTGAGGCCCGTCAACTCCGTGCAGAAGTCGCTGACTTCGGAGCGGGTTGGCCGCACCAGGATCCGGTGCCGCTCGACGCGCTCGGCGGTCGACAGGTCCACGACCGTCAGCCCGATCTCGATGATCTCGCTGACCGCGCGTGGGGGAGGGGAGCCGGGCCAGCAGGTGGCTTCGACGTCCACGACGTTCAGGAGGCGTCCGGTGGCCGTGCTGTTCATGACGAGAACCGTAGGGCGCGGACAGGTGCGGGTCATCTCGTTTTCCCTGCACAGGGGTTCGGGAGCGAGTGGTGGAACCCGGTGTTCCGTATGAGGGTGCTGTGAATTTCCGAGGCACTTGAACACACCGGGCCCCCCGTCCGTATGGGGCGAGGGATGTGCATGCCCGGACAGCCGACACGCGCAGGAGTAGTTCCGTGGGACGCAGTAATCGCAGACGACCGACAGGCGCACGACGTGCGACCTTCGCCGCAGTAGCCCTGATGCTCGGGGGTGGTGGCCTGGTCGCGGCGAACGTGTACGCCTCCGCCACGGAGAGCGGCACACCGCAGCAGACGTCGTGGGGAGCCGTCACGATCGACTGCCCCGACGTCGGCGACACGCTCACCGACGTGCCGGACGCGTCGAGAGCGGAGGTCGACAAGGACCTCGCCTTCCTCGACCAGCAGATAGCCGAGGCCTACCGGCAGCTCCAGGACCCGACGGTGGACAGCCGCGAGTCCGCGCAGAACCGCATCGTCGAGCCGCTCCAGGAGAACCGCGCCGCCACGATCGAGCGCATCACCGCCGCCCTCCAGGGCGCGGGCCGACAGCAGGACGGCCTCGGCGACATGGCCGACTGCACCCTGCGCGAGACCGAGAACCAGAACGGCGACGGTCAGGACCAGCAGCAGGACGGCCAGCAGGGCGACGGCCAGAACCAGGAAGGCCAGGACCAGCAGGGCCAGAACCAGGACGGTCAGCAGGGCGACGGCCAGGACCAGGGCGGCCAGCAGCAGGGCAACGGCGGACAGGCCGGCAACGGTCCCGTCGCCGCCGACTACGCCGACATCAACACCGCTCCCCCCACCGCGCAGGCGCCGCAGGCTCAGGGCGACGCCTCCCGCGGCACCTTCGTCACCAGCTGCGGTGTGAACGCCAACGGTCTGTTCAACTCGGACAACGTCATCGTCGCCCCGGGTGTCTCCAACGGCGCCCACCACTTCCACGACTACATCGGCAACCAGTCCAACACCGCCTTCGCCAGTGACCAAAACCTGGCGAACGCCGAGACGAGCTGTGTCGACCAGGGCGACAAGTCCACGTACTACTGGCCCGTGATCCGGCTCCAGAACGGCACGCAGGAGCAGGACGCCGCCAAGCCCGGCGGCGGCATCGAGGGCAACGCCGGTGAGATCGTCACGCCGAAGGAAGTGACGCTGACGTTCGTGGGCAACCCCCGCAGCAAGGTCACCGCGATGCCGCGGCTGCTGCGCATCATCACCGGCGACGCCAAGGCCTTCGTCAACGGCACCGCCAACGCCAACGCGTCGTGGAGCTGCACCGGCTTCGAGGACCGGCAGCTGAAGGACAAGTACCCGCTGTGCCCGCAGGGCAGTGACGTGGTGCGCACCTTCAAGTTCCAGAGCTGCTGGGACGGCCGCAACATCGACAGCGCCAACCACCGCACCCACGTGGCGTTCGCCCAGAACGACGGCACCTGCCCCGAAGGCTTCCGGGCCATCCCGCAGCTGGTCCAGCGGATCGTCTACGACATCGACGCACCGAGCCTGAACGACGGCGGCCGCACGACCCCGCTGTTCGCGGTCGACTCCTTCCCGGAGCAGCTCCACAAGCCCGTCACCGACCACGGCGACTTCATCAACGTCTTCGACGAGAACCTGATGAACGAGATGGTCGGCTGCATCAACGACGGCCGTGAGTGCGGCGCGGGCACGGGCCAGGACGACCCGGGCAACGGCGGCGACGACGGCAACGGGAACGGCGACAACGGCAACGGCGACAACGGGGGCGACAACGGCGGCGACGACGGCAACGGTGGCGGCACCGCCCCCGACCCCGGCGCCGGCCAGGACCCGGGCAACGGGAACGGCGACAACGGCGGCGACAACGGCAACGGCGACGACAACGACAACGGCAACGACAACGACAACGGCTCAGGGAACAACCTCGGAACCGACGAGCCGCAGCAACCGACGCAGACCGCCGAAGCCCCGGCAGATGACCAGACGACCGCGCCGGCGGAGAACGAACCGAAGACCTACAGCTCACCCACCGCCCACAGCACGACCGCGCCCTCGCCCGGCACCGGCACCGGCAGCGGAAACGGGACCGAGAACGGGAACGTGTCCGGCGACGACCAGGCCACCCAGCCCGTCGCCCAGGACAACACCGCCCCCAGCGGCCCGGCCGCCATCGCCCAGCCCGCACCTCAGGGCGACCAGGGCAGTCTCGCCGAGACCGGCACCCAGCTGTGGCCGGCCGCACTCGGCGCGGTCCTCCTGATCGGCGGCTTCGTCCTCCTGCGACGCACCAGCCGCCGCTCGATGTGACACAGACCGGCACGAACAAGTAGTGAAGTGGCTGTCCGCCCGGTGATTCCACCGGCGGGCAGCCACTTGCATTCGGGCAGAAGGACAGGCGCCGGCCCCGGATGCGGCGAGCGCCTGAAGCGGCTCGCGTGGCACCTCGAAATCGACGTGGTTATTCTGGGTCTGGGAAACCGAATTCGGACCGTACCTCGGCGGGGTGAATTCACGGGACCACTCCGTGGCCCTGCCACTGGTCCGTGCACAGGTGCCCGGGAAGCAGGGGATGGTCGCTCCCGGTGACGCTCGGCGGGCCATGACGTCCCCACTTCCGGGAGCCCCCATGTCTCTACGCCGATCCCGCCTGCGAGCGGCCACCGTCCTCGCGGTCTGCCTGACCGCGCTGACCCCGGTGACGGCCGCCGGTGCCGCCGACGAACCGTCGGGCGACCAGTCGCTCCAGCGGCAGCTCGACGCCTTCGTGAACCGCACGGGCGGACCGCCCGGGGCCATCGCCGTCCTGCGCACCGAGAACGGGACGCGTGTGGTGCGCGCCGGAGTCGCCGAGGTGGGCACGGACCGGGCGCCCGGCTCCGACGACCACATGCGCATCGCGAGCACCGCCAAGGCATTCAGCGGGGCCGTGGCCCTCACCCTGGTCGACCGTGACACTCTGAGCCTGGACGACACGCTGGGCGAACGGCTTCCGCAACTCCCGGACGCCTGGGCGTCCGTGACGCTCCATCAACTCCTCAGCCACACCAGCGGCCTGCCGGACTACTCCAAGAGCGACGGGTTCGTGGACGAACTCCGGGCCGATCCCCTGCACCACTTCGACTCCCGGCGCCTGCTCGACTACATCGCCGACGACCCCCTGCTCTTCAAGCCGGGCACGCAGTACCGCTACTCGAACTCGGACAACATCGCCGTGGCGCTCATGGCGGAGGCGGCGACGCACAAGTCGTACGAGGACCTTCTGCGCGATCTCGTCCAGGAGCCGCTCCGGCTGGAGTCCACGACTCTCCCGCAGGGCAACCGGATGCCGACGCCCTACCTGCACGGCTACGACGTCAGCGAGGCCGGGTCCCCGCAGGACGTCAGCGAGGTCATCGGCATGTCGGGTGTCTGGGCCTCCGGAGGCATCGTCTCCACGCCGGCCGACATGACCCGGTTCATCCGGGGCTACGCCCCCGGACGGCTGTACGACCGGTCGACCGTCGAGCAGCAGCGGCAGTGGGTCGAGGGCGCATCCGAACCGGCCGGTCCGGGCCGCAACTCCGCTGGTCTGGCCGTCTTCCGGTACGAGACGCGATGCGGTGTCGTCCTCGGCCACACCGGGAACACGCTCGGATATACCCAGTTGATCGCGGCCACCCCCGACGGCCGCCGATCACTGACCTTCTCCGTCACCGCCCAGATCACGCAATCCTCGGACGCCCAGGGGTTGCAGAGAATGCGGGCGTTGCAGGAGAAATTCGTCTGTGCGTTGCTGCGCGACGGGAATCAATAGAGATTTTCCGCGGCGTTCACTTTTCAGCCCAGCACGATTTCCCAGGTGTCGACGGCGTAATGGACCGACATTCCGTTGCGCTCGTACAACGCGGGGGCCCCGGTTGCGTTCTCGGTGTCCACGCCCAGTCCCACGGTCTCCCGCCCGCGGGCCGCGAACGCGGCGAAGGCCTGCCGCAGCAGCAGTCCGCCCAGGCCCCGGCCGCGGGCCTCGCGGACGATGCCGAGACTGCGGATCCATCCCATGGCCTCGCGGTCGTCGCGGGAGATGAGGAAACCGGCGTCCCCGAGGTCGTCGGTGGAGACGAGCCACACCAGTGACCAGTCGAGCCGGTCCGCGTGGATGTCGGCCAGCCACTGCTCGTACGAGCGGGGCTGGAAGTCGAAGTGCTCGGCGAAGGCGGCCTGGTAGAGGGCGTACACCTGCTTCTGGTCCGCCTCGTCGGAGCAGGACCGCACCCGTACGCCCGCGGGCGGCCGGGGCGGCAGGTCCTCGCCGGCCCGCAGCGGCCGTTCCAGTACGTGATAGCGGCGTACGGCCGACCATCCGCGCGCCCGGATCAGCGCGAGGTCGGTCGTCGGCGCCGAGTTGAGGTGCAGGTGGAGCACGGCCTTCGAGGCGCCGTTCGCCCGGGCCCTCTCCAGCGCCCGGGCCTCGACCGCCTCCAGGAGGAGCTCGCCGGCCTGCTGGTGGTCGGGCAGGACGTAGTGGTCGGCGTCGATGCGCTCGCCCTTCGAGTCGTCCCAGACCAGGGCGTACGCCACCAGGCGGGGTCCGTCGAAGGCCAGCCAGGAGTCGCGGGCGAGGTCCACCTCGGGATGGGCCAGGTCGGACTCCACCGTGTGCAGATCGGTCTCGGGCCGCCCGATCTCGATCCGGTCGATCTCGTTGAGCAACTCGGTGACGGCCGGCGCGTCGGTGGGCGCGGCAGCGCGCAGGAGATAGGGCATGAGGCAAGGGTCGGGGGCGGGCGCGCCGGCCGCAAACGAGTTTCCGCCCGCGGGCGGCACGTGTTCTCACCGCCTTGGTAGGCTGCGGCCGTCGATCACGGACGAGCGGCCGCGACAGGTGATCCCGTGCGGCCGCCGGGGTGGCGATCAGAGCCCTGAGCCGCCGGCCGGGCGACACCGGACGGCCGGGGTGCGGGTCCGGAGCGCGGGGCGGTGACGACCGCCGGCCGCGGGCGCCGAGGCCATTTGCGGGATCTTTGTGGAGAGTCGTCAAGTGTGGCACCAGGTACGCCTGTTGACACTGTGACGACTGATAAGATCATTACACTTTTCAGTAGGCTGACGACGCGTCATGCGCGCGTACGGGGGACAGCCAAAACGGCCCCATCGTGAAGGAGTGACGGTTGGTCCGCCGGTAACGCCCGCGCCGCTCGGCGGTGGGCATTTCCGGGGTCCCATGCACGGTCAGTCTCCCGACGCGAGGCGACTTGAAGAGAGTCTCATGACGTCATTGTTCGAAGATCCACTCCTGTGGGTCCTGCTCGTGGTACTCATCGCTGCGGTTTTCGCAGTGATGCGCGCACGGAGAACCAACATCCAGCTCCGCGCGAACAACAACAAACTGCACGGCGACATGGCGAGTGTGCGAGGTCAGCTCGCCGAGCTCCAGACGACGTACTCGTCGGTGAGCGCCCGGCACGCCGCGGATCTGGAAGAGGTGCGCAAGGACGCCGAGTCGGCGACCAAGGCAACCCTGAAGTCGGCCGTCGGCACCCTGGCCACCCTCGCCGAGGAGCAGTTGGCCCTGCTCGACGGACTCCAGCAGAAGTACGGCGATGACAACGCTGTCCTCGCCGACCTGATGCTGGTCGACCACACCGGCAGCCAGTTCAGCCGCCGTACCAAGGGCATCTCCGTGCTCTGCGGCGGCTGGCTCGGCCGGCGTGACCGGGACGCCTCGGTGTACGACGTCGCCCGGAGCGCCCAGGGACGGATCCGCGACTTCGAGCGGGTCAAGGTCCACTCGCAGGCCAACGTCGCGATCACCAGCCGGGCGGTCGAACCGGTCGCCATGGTCCTGGCCGAACTGCTGGACAACGCCACCAAGTACAGCGCCCCCGGCACCCCCGTCGAGATCAACATCCAGGCCGTCCCCACCGGGATCTGCCTGATCGTCGACGACGCCGGCCTCGGCATGGACCAGGAGACCAAGGCCCGCGCCGCGTCCCTGCTGACCTCCGGCGGATCCGTGGACATCACGAGCCTCGGCGACCCGCCCAAGTTCGGCTTCGCCCTCTCCGGGAAGCTCGCCGCCCACTACGGGTTCCACGTCTCCGTCGACGCGGTCTCCCCCTACGGCGGTGTGCGGGCCGTGATCCGGGTGCCCGAGAACCTCCTGACGGCGGACGTGCCCGCACCGGCACCCGTCGAACTCGACGACCACGAGGGCGAGCCGGTCGCGGTCAAGCCGACCCCGGTCGCCTCCCTCGTCGTCGGACAGACGGCCGGCGGCCTGCCCAAGCGCCGGCGCCGCCGCAACGGCACCGTCTCCGTGGTCGCCACGCCCAGCGTCGAGGTGCCCGACCTGGACGCGGCCGGCGAGGAGACCGCCTCACGGCTCAAGGCATTCGCTCGCGGAACCCTGCTCGGGCGGGACTCGGACAACACGGAAGGACCTCAGAACCAGTGAATCCCGACCTGTCGTGGGTGCTGAACGACGTGCTCGAGGTACGCGGAGCCCGGCACGCCATCCTCGTCTCGGCGGACGGCCTGCTGATGCAGCGCTCCGACGGCATCGTCCGTGACGACGCCGAACGGAACGCCGCCGCGATGAGCTCCCTGCAGTCACTGTGCCGCAGCGTCGCCCCCTTCGTGGGCGGCGGCAAGGGCCTGTGGAAGCAGACGCTCATCGAGTTCGACGGCGGATGGATCTTCCTCATCGCCGGAGGCAGCGGCTCCTACCTCGCCGTCTCGACCGCCCTGGACGTCGACATGGAGGCCATGTCGATCCGGATGCAGAAGACGGTGGGCGCGCTGACCAAGGCGATGAGCGCCACGCCGCGCCAGCACACCGGCGTGGACGCATGACCTGGCCAGGCGAGGACGCACCGGTAACCAGCGACTTCGTCCGCTCCTACGTCATCACGGGCGGCCGTCGTCTCCCCTCCGACGACGACCTGGCCCTGCACACCCTGGTGTGCATCGCCCCCGACCGGACCCTGCCGCTCGGGGCCGGCCCCGAAGTCCGGGCCATCTGGGAGCTGTGTTCGGGCGGCTACCTGTCGGTCGCCGAAGTCGCAGGTCATCTGGGCCTGCCCGTCGGCGTGGCCCGGCTGCTGCTGTCCGATTTATTCGAGCAGGGGCACCTCATGCGCCGCGCTGAACCGGCCCCCGCCCAGCACGTTCCCCGAGCGATACTCGAGAAGGTTCTGCATGGACTCGAAACCCTCAACATCGGCTGACCCCGGGGCGAACGGCTCCATCTACGTCTCCTCCGAGGTGACCACCGCCGCGAAGATCCTGGTGGTCGGACACTTCGCCGTGGGCAAGACGACCTTCATCGGGTCCCTGTCGGAGATCACTCCTCTGCGCACCGAGGAGAAGATGACCCAGGCGTCCATGCACGTCGACGACCTGCGCGGGGCGCCGGACAAGGCGACCACCACCGTGGCGCTGGACTTCGGCCGGCTGACCCTGAGCGACGAACTGGTGCTGTACCTGTTCGGCACCCCCGGACAGCAGCGCTTCATGCAGCTCTGGGAGGACATGGCCCGCGGCGCGCTCGGCGCCCTGCTGCTGGTCGACCCCTCGCGGCTGGAGGAGACGTTCCCGGTCATCGACCTGATCGACGAGTACGGCCTCGAGTACGCGATCGCCGTCAACACCTTCTCGCAGACCAGCCACTTCGAGGAGGCGGAGATCCGCGAGGCGCTGGACCTGCTCCCGGACACCCCCGTCATCTACTGCGACGCCCGCGACCAGCGCTCCTCCGCCCGCGCCCTGATCGCCCTCGTGCGTCATCTGCTCGACCGCGCAGCCTGAACCACCACCCCCCGCCCGGACCGCACGGTCCGGGCCACCAAAGGACACAGACATGGACGTTCACGACACGGCCGCCACCGGTGCGGCCAGATGCCCCATGTACGACGGCTCGTTCGCCGCCGACCCGCAGAAGGTCTACGACTACCTCCGGGCGCACGGCCCCGCCGGCCCGGTCGAACTGGCCCCCGGTGTCGACGCCACCCTGGTCGTCGACCACGAGACCGCCCTGCGCGTGCTCCAGAACCCCAACCTCTTCGCGCGTGACGGCCGCCGCTGGACCGCCCTCAACGAGGGCCGGGTCCCCCTCGACAGCCCCGTCCTGCCGATGATGGCGTACCGGCCCAACTGCCTGTTCACGGACGGCGCCCAGCACCTCCGGCTGCGCAAGGCGGTCACCGAGAGCCTCGACCGCCTCAACGTCACCCGCATCCGCCGCGACGTCGAGCCGATCGCCGCCTACCTGATCGACCAGTTCAGCGAGCGGGGCCGGGCGGACCTGATCAACGACTACGCCAAGCTGCTGCCGATGTTGATGATCAACAAGCTCTTCGGCTGCCCCGCCAGCATCGGCGACCGGGTGACCAGCGCGATGGCCGACATGTTCGACGGCAAGGACGCGCTCAAGGCCAGCGACGAACTCACCGCCTGCTTCATGGAGCTGGTCTCCCTCAAGCGCCGCGAACCCGGCGACGACATCACCTCCTGGCTCGTCCAGCACCCCGCCGGTCTCAGCGACGAGGAGCTCAAGGACCAGCTCGTGATGCTGATCGGCGCCGGCGTGGAGCCCGAGCGCAACCTCATCGCCAACTCCCTGCTCCTGCTCCTGGACCGGGACGGTGGGAACGGCCCGAGCATGCAGATCGAGGACGCCCTCGACCACGTCCTGCTCAACAACCCGCCCATCGCCAACTACGCGACGCACTTCCCGCTCCAGGACGTCGACCTCGGCGGAGTGGTGGTTCCGGCGAACTCCCCCCTGGTCATCAGCTTCGCGGGCGCCAACAGCGACCCCGCGCTCACCTCGTCGGGCCAGGCCCACAGCCGCGGCGCCCACCTCGCCTGGGGTGCCGGTCCGCACGCCTGCCCGGCCAAGAGCCCGGCCCAGGTCATCGCGGTCACCGCCATCGAGCTGATCCTGAACGCCCTGCCCGACCTGGTCCTGAGCGTCCCCGCCCAGGAACTGCAGTGGCGCCCCGGCCCGTTCCACCGCGCCCTGGCCACCCTCCCCGTGCAGTTCAGCCCCACCCCGGCCACCCGGATGGCCTCGGCGTACGGCGTGCCCACCGCGCCCCGTCCGACCGCCGTCCAGCAGCCCCAGCAGGCGGCCCGCGTCCCCGCGCCGGCCGCGACGCAGAAGCCGGCCAAGAAGGGCTTCTGGAGCAGCTTCCTCGAGATCTTCCGTGTGTGACGGCTTAGCGCCGCCCGACCGGTGCCGGAGCGAGGACTGACACTTCACAAGTCCCCTCTCCGGCACCTGTGTTCGTTCCGGGGGACGGCCGACGGCGAACCGAGCGGCTGAGGCGCGGAGTTGCCTGGGACACCGGGCGCAGTCGTCGCGGACGCCCATGGCTTGGCGCGGACGCGGGCGCGGGGGACCGGACGGTGTTGCCCGTTCGCCCACCGGAGCCCCGGGGCAACTCTCGCGACCGTCCTCAACCCACCGTATGCGCAGGCCCGTTGCGCGGCTCGGCGGCCCGCCCGCCGTGGCCACCGCGATCCGGCCCACGCAGGCGGTGGAGGCCGAGGGACGCCCCTCGACCTCCACCGGAGGTGTCAACCGGCCACGCTCTCCCGTCGTGGCTGGTTCACCGGAACGCGCTTCGGCCGGGTGCGGGGACCGAAGGCGGCCAGGACGATCGCGCCGACCAGCCAGGTGCCGGCGATGAAGTAGAAGACACTCTGGTACCCGTGGCCGTTGTAGAGGGCCGCGACGATCAGGGGACCCGCGGCGTTCGAGAGACGCCCAAGGCCGTACGACACGCTCGTGCCCAGGGAACGGCCTCGGGTGTCGAACAGTTCGGGGGAGTAGGCGTACCCGAGGGCCGTGTAGCCGCGCTCGAAGAGGTTCACGAGGAAGCCGAACACGACGATGAGCAGCGGGTTGAAGGTCAGCCCGTACAGCAGGCCGCACAGCGCGATGACCGTGCCGAAGGCGACCAGGCACCACTTGCGTTCGAACCGGTCGGTGACCAGGGCCGCGAGGTAGGAGCCCAGCGGGGCGCCGACGGTGGTGAGGGCGACGTAGAAGACGGACTTCTCGACGCTGAAGCCCTCCTTGGCCAGCAGGGTGGGCGCCCAGCTCGAGTAGCCGAAGAAGCCGATGGTCTGGGTCACCCACAGCACGGTGAGCAGCAGGGTCGGCATCAGGTACTTCCGCTGGAGCAGGACCCGCAGGGAGGTCCTGGTCGCCGGGGCCTCCTCGACGGGCGGCGCCGGTGCGGGCAGCGGGCCCTTCTCGGCGCCGACGCGGGCCTCGATCTCCCGCAGGACCTCGTCCGCGGCGGCGTGCTCGCCCCGGCTCTCCAGCCAGCGCGGCGACTCCTTGAGGTGCCGGGTGAACAGGACGAGCAGCAGGCCCAGCGAGCCCCACAGGAAGACCAGCCGCCACGACCAGTCGCTGAGCGGGACGACCGCGCTCGCGATGAGGTTGGTGGCCGGGGTGCCGCAGATGCCGATGACGATGGCGTACGCCTGGAACTTCCCGCGGACGGCGGACGGGTACATCTCGTTGACGTAGATCACCGCCACGACGGTCATCGCCGCGAGCCCCGCCGAGGTCAGGACGCGGAACACGCCCAGCGAGACGAGGTCCCAGGAGAACGCCGAGGCGAAGGAGAACACCCCGAAGAACAGCGTGGTCAGCAGCAGGGTCCGCTTGCGGCCCCAGCGGTCGGCCATGGTCCCGGCGACGACGGAACCGATGAACATGCCGACGAACGACAGGGAGGTGACGTAGGCGATCTGGTCGACGGTGATGCCCCACAGGTCGATCAGTTTCGGGGCGGTGGTGGCGAAGGTGTTGATGTCCGCGAACTCGAAGAAGTAGGCGAACGACACGGCCAGCAGGGTGACCTTGTGGAAGCGGGAGACCGGCAGTCGGTCCAGCCGGTTCAGCGCGTTGGCTCGTTGCATGTGCGGCCCTTGTCGGAGTGGGAGGGGAAGGCGGAGACGTCCTCAGGCCTCGTCGGGCCAGTACAGGCGCATCGGGTTGTCGACCAGCAGCAGCCTCTGCTGCTCCTCGGTGGGAGCGATGTGCGGGACGTGGTCGACGAGGAGCCCGTCGTCGGGCATGTGGTCGGTGAGGTTGGGGTGCGGCCAGTCGGTGCCCCACAGCACCCGGTCGCCGAACTCCTCGACGACACGGCGGCCGAAGGGCACGACGTCGGTGTAGGCGTCGCGCTGACCGTCGAGGGCGGCGGGACCGGTGACGCTGAGGCGTTCGGGGCAGGTGACCTTCACCCAGACGTCGTTGGCGTCGACGAAGCGCAGGAACCGGCTGAACTCGGGGCCGTCCACGGGCCGGGTGACGTCCGGCCGGCCCATGTGGTCCACCACCAGCGGTGTGGGCAACGAGGCGAAGAAGGGGGCGAGTTCGGGCAGGTCGGCGCTCTCGAAGTACAGGACGACGTGCCAGCCGAGCGGGGCGATCTTCGCGGCGATCGTGCGCAGGTCGTCCTCGGGGGCGGTGTCCACCAGCCGGCGGACGAAGTTGAACCGCACCCCGCGGACGCCCGCCGAGTGGAGGGCCCGCAGTTCGGCCTCCTCGACGTCGGGCCGTACGGTCGCCACGCCCCGCGCGCGGTCTCCCGCCGCGCGGACCGCGTCGACCATGGCGCTGTTGTCGGCGCCGTGACAGGTGGCCTGCACGACGACGTTGCGGGCGATGCCCAAGTGGTCGCGCAGGGCGAACAGTTGCTCCTTGCCGCCGTCGCAGGGCGTGTACTTCCGCTCCGGCGCGAACGGGAACCGCGCCTGAGGGCCGAAGACATGGCAGTGGGTGTCGACCGTGCCGGCCGGGAGCCGGAAGGCGGGGACGGACGGGTCGGGGCACCAGTCGAGCCAGCCGGGGGACTTGGGGGAGAGCAGGTGCACGTGGATCAGCGCCCCTGTCGACGCAGCAGGGCGTCCAGCCGCGGATACACGGCACGCGCGTTGTGCTCCCGCACGGCGGCCAGGTCGTCGGCGGGCAGCTTCGCGGCCTCGGCGTAGCGGCCGGTGTCGTCGAAGTGGTGGCCGGTGCACGGGTCGACGTCCCGGACCGCGCCGATCATCTCCGAGGCGAACAGGATGTTCTTCTTGGGGATCACGTCGAAGAGCAGGTCGATGCCGGGCTGGTGGTACACGCAGGTGTCGAAGAAGACGTTCCCGAGGACGTGCTCCTCCAGCGGAGGCTTGCCCAGTGCCATCGCCAGGCCCCGGAAACGCCCCCAGTGGTACGGGACCGCTCCGCCGCCGTGCGGGATGACCAGCCGCAGGGTCGGGAAGTCCGCGAAGAGGTCGCCCTGGACGAGCTGCATGAACGCCGTGGTGTCGGCGTTGAGGTAGTGGGCGCCCGTGGTGTGGAAGGCGGGGTTGACGCTCGTGCTGACGTGCACCATGGCCGGGACGTCGTACTCGACCAGCTTCTCGTAGACCGGGTACCAGGAGCGGTCGGTGAGCGGGGGAGCCGTCCAGCGGCCGCCGGAGGGGTCGGGATTGAGGTTCACCGCGACGGCGCCGTACTCCTCGACGCAGCGGGTCAGCTCCGGGACGCAGGTGGCGGGGTCGACGCCGGGGGACTGCGGGAGCATCGCGGCGGGCGCGAACCGCTCCGGGTACAGGGTGGCCACGCGGTGGCAGAGCTCGTTGCAGACGGCGGCCCAGGCGGCGGAGGTCTCGAAGCCGCCGATGTGGTGGGCCATGAAGGAGGCACGGGGCGAGAAGACCGTCAGGTCGATGCCGCGTTCGTCCATCAGCCGCAGTTGGTTCGGCTCGACGCTCTCCCGCAGCTCGTCGTCGCCGATGCGCAGGTCGGACCGGGCCGGGGCGGCCGCCGGATCGCCCAGCGCGGCCACCTGCCGGGACCGCCACGCCTCCAGCGCCGGGGGCGCGGTCGTGTAGTGCCCGTGACAGTCGATGATCATGTGCTGCTACCTCCGTCTTACGGCGTCGTCGTCGACGGGAGCAGCGTCGGCCCAGGTCGGAGGCGTGGGCAGAGCGCCCGGCACAGAACTAACGCCTCCTTAACAGAGCTGCGGGGCTCACCGGAACGTGGTCTACATTCGGACCGTGACCCATGGCTTTCGGACACGGGTGGCGTCGCGGTGGAGGCCGAAAGGAGGCGGGCGGCGTGGACATACTTCTGGCCGAGGACGACGACGGAGTGGCCGCCGCGCTGGTGGAGGTCCTCTACGACCACGGGCACGTCACCCGGCGGGTGCGGTACGGCCGGGACGTGCTGACCTACCACCGCAGCTCCGACCTGCTCCTCCTCGACCTGGGCCTGCCCGACACCGACGGCCTGGACGTGCTGCGCAAGCTGCGGACGGTGAGCGACATGTCCGTGGTCGTGCTCACCGCCCGCGGCGACGAACGCTCCGTGGTGCGCGGGCTGCGGCTCGGCGCCGACGACTACCTCGTCAAGCCGGTCCGCCTCAAGGAACTCCTCGCCCGCATCGAGGCCGTCACCCGGCGCACCGCGTCCCGGCGCGACACCTCGTCCCTGCCGGCGGTCCGGGTCGGCGACGTGGAGGTCGACCTCGACGCGCGCCGGGTCCGGGTGGCCGGGGCACCGGTGGAGCTGACCACCAAGGAGTTCGACGTCCTCGCCGTGCTCGCCGCCCGGGCGGGCACCGCCGTCAGCCGGGAGCAGTTGCTGGACGAGGTGTGGGGCGACGCCTACCACGCGGTCTCCCGCTCGCTCGACGTCCACCTCACCCAGCTCAGGACCAAGCTGGGCCGCCCCGAACTGCTCACCACGATCCGCGGCTTCGGCTACCGCCTCGGCGACTGAGGAACCGCAGGTGCGCACCAGGGTCCAGGCCGTGCTGCTGATGTTCGGCGTCCTCGCGGTGGCCGCGTTCGCCGTCCCGCTGCTGCTGTTCACCGCCTCCGACCGCACCCAGCAGCTCGTCCTCGCCCGCAGCTCCGACCTCGACCGCTTCGCCTCCCTCATGGACCAGGCCGCCCGCACCGGAGACACCTCCGCGCTCACCGCGGAGGCCCGCCGCTACACCCAGCTCTACGGCGAACCCCTCGTCGTCACCGACACGCGCCGCCGCGCGGTCGTCGAGACCGGCGGCATGCACGCCTCCGACCCCGAGGTGGCGCGGCTCGTCGACGGTGCCCTGCGCAACCAGACCGCGCACCCCACCGGCTCGCTGCACCCCTGGTCACGCGCCCCCCGCATGTTCGCCGAACCCGCGGGCACCGGCACCCAGGTCTCCGGAGCCGTCGTGCTGCGCGCCTCGGTCGGCACGGCGGCCGACGACATCACCTGGCGGTGGAGCGCCGTCCTGGCCGGCACCGCCCTGGTCGCGCTCGCCTGCACGGTCCTGGCCCGTGCCGCCACCCGCTGGGTGGTCAGCCCCCTGCGCCGCCTAGACCGCGCCGTCGGGCGGCTCGCCGCGGGCCTGCCACCCGACCACACCCGGGCCGGCGGACCGCCCGAACTGCGTCAGCTCGCGACCGGCTTCAACCGGATGGCGAGCGCGGTCACCGCCGCTCTGGAACAGCAGCGACGGCTGGTCGCCGACACCTCCCACCAGATGCGCAACCCCATGGCCGCGCTCCGCCTGCGGGTGGACGCCCTCTCCGCCCACCTGCCCGACTCGGCTGACCGCACCTACCAGGGCGTCACCACGGAACTCGAACGCCTCGAAACCCTCCTCGACGACATGCTCACGCTCGCCACCGCCGAGCACCGCGCCGGAGAACTCAACGTCACCGACCCGCTCGACGCCTACTGCGACGCGGCCGAGGTCGCCCTGACCCAGCACCGGGTGTGGGAACCGGTCGCCCACCGGGCCGGTGTCGACCTGACCGTCACGGCGGACACCCCTGCCGCGGCGGCCTGCACCGACCACGAACTGGCCCAGATCACGGACGTCCTCCTCGACAACGCCATCAAGTACGCGGGCCACGGCGCCCACGTCGAGCTCCGCTGCACCACCGAGGGCCCGGACACGGTCCTCACCGTCACCGACGACGGCCCCGGCCTCACCCCGGACGAACTCGGGCAGGCCACCACCCGGTTCTGGCGCTCGACCCGCCAGAACGGCACCTCCGGCACCGGACTGGGCCTCGCCATCGCCGAACAGCTCCTGGCCGGCAGGGGCGGCCGCCTCGAACTTGCCCCGGCACACCCGCACGGCCTGAGGGTCCGCGCCGTCCTGCCGAGCGGAGGGTCCCGGTGAACCGCCGCACCGCACTGCGCGGCGCCTTCGGCCTCACCGCCGCCGCGGCCCTCGGCGGCGCCCTGACCGCCGACACCTCCACCCGGCGCCCCGGCCCCCGCGGCATCCTGCGGCTGGCCACCGGTGAACCCACCGCGTTCTACGCCGCCTTCGGCCGCCTCCTCGCCGCCGAGCTGGAGGCGGCGCACCCGGGCCTGAGCTGCCGCATCCGCACCACCGCGGGCAGCATCACCAACATCGAGCTCATCCGCGACGGCAAGGCCGACCTCGCGCTGGTCCTCACCGACACCGCCCGCGCCGCCCAGGACACCACGCTGTTCCCCCGCCCGGTGCCCCTGCGCGCGATCGGACGGGTCTACGAGACCTACCTCCAGTTCGCCGTCCGCGCCGACGCGCCCGTCCGCTCGGTGGCCGACCTCGCCGGACACCCCGTCTCGCTCGGCGCCCCCGGCTCGGGCGCCGCCCTGCTCGGCGAACGCCTCCTGCACGCCGCCGGCCTCACCCCCGGGACCGACCTCCCGGTGCGCCACCTGCGGCTGGCCGACGCGGCCCGCGAGCTGCGCACCGGCTCCGTCGTCGGACTGCTCGTCGCGGGCGGCGTACCCCTGCCCACCCTCACGAACCTCGACACGAACCCCGGGCTGCGCTTCCTGTCCCTGGCCGGCCTGCTGCCCGGCGTCGCGGGCCCCGCAGGGCTGGCCGCCTCCGGTCTCGAAGAGGTGGAACTCCCGCAGGACGCCTACCGGGCCGCCGCCGGCGTCGCCACCATCGGCGTGTCCAACCTCCTCGTCTGCCGCCCCGACCTCGCCGCCGAGACCGCCGACGCCCTCACCCGGCTCCTCGTCCTGCGCGCCCCCGCCTTCGTCCCCGAGGGCGCCGTCGGAGCGCAGTTCCTCGACGTCCGCAGCCTGATCGGCACGGGCAGCGTGCCGCTGCACCCCGGGGCGGTCGAGGCGTACCGGTCGCTGCACGGGTGAGAGGCGGCACCCCGCATCGCCGGTCCGTCAGGCCGGCGGGCCTGGCCTCGGACGACGGCGGCCTCGCGGACAGCCTTGCCGCATGAGCGGATCAGCCCTCGGTCCGGCACCCCTCGCCGGGACCGATCGGCCACGCCGCGGGACCTCATCGACGGCCGGACGTACGCGGCCGCCGCTGTGACCATCCGCCTCCACGACGTCACGTACCGTCTGTGCCGTCGGCCGCACGAGAAGCTCGCCAGCGGTAGGCGGACGGTGAGGGTCCTCGACTCCACGGGGCGCGGGCGCCCTCACCGGGCGGGCCGGGGCACCGAGGCAGGGGCAGGGCCCGTGGGCGCCGCTCGGCACCCCGCACTAATGTCCTCGTCATGAGCGAAAACTCCGCGCGGTCCGTCACCGTCGAGCGCACCAGCACCGGCCACTTCACCGCCACCAACACCCGGGGCGGCACGATCAGCTTCGGCACCGGCGCCGACACCGAGTTCACCCCCGTCGAACTGCTCCTCGCCGCGCTCGGCGGCTGCACGGCGGTCGACGTCGACCTCTCCACCAGCCGTCACGCCGAGCCCGACACCTTCACCGTCGAGGTGAGCGGCAACAAGGTCAGCGACGAACTCGGCAACCGGATGACCGACCTCGCGGTCACCTTCACCGTGACCTTCCCCGACGGCGAGGGCGCCGACCGGGCCCGCGCCATCCTGCCCCGGGCGGTGAAGACCTCCCACGACCGCCAGTGCACGGTCAGCCGCACCGTCGAGATCGGCACACCGGTCACCGCGACCGTCGAGGGCGCCTGACCGCCTCGTAGCCTGTCCCCGTGTCAGCCTCCCGCCTTCGCCGCGTCGCCGTTCTCGTCCTCGAAGGCGCCAAGCCGCTGGACGTCGGCATCCCCGCGCAGGTGTTCACCACGCGCGCGAGCATGCCGTACGAGGTACGGCTGTGCGGTGCGGCACCCGGGCTGGTGAGCGGCGGCGACGGGCTGTCGTACCACGTCGCCCACGGCCTGGAGGCGCTCGCGTGGGCGGACCTCGTGTTCATCCCCGGCTACCGCTTCCCGGACCGTGAGGACCCGCCGCCGGCCGTCGTCCAGGCCCTGGTCGCCGCCCACGACAGGGGCGCACGGCTGGCCGCCATCTCGACCGGCGCCTTCGCCCTGGCCGCGACCGGTCTGCTCGACGGCCGGCGCGCCACGACCCACTGGCACTACACGCGGGCCCTCGCGGCGAAGCACCCCCTCGTCCGGGTCGACGAGAACGTGCTGTTCGTCGACGAGGGCAGCGTGCTGACCTCGGCCGGCGCCGCCTCCGGCATCGACCTGTGTCTGCACATCCTGCGCGGCGACCTCGGGGTGGCCGCCTCCAACCACGCGGCCCGGCGCCTGGTCGCGGCCCCCTACCGCAGCGGCGGCCAGGCCCAGTACGTGCCGCGCAGCGTGCCCGAGCCGCTCGGCGAGCGTTTCGCCGCCACCCGGGAGTGGGCCCTGCACCGACTCGGCGAACCCCTCACCCTCGACATCCTGGCGCGGCAGGCCGCGGTCTCACCGCGCACGTTCTCCCGCCGCTTCGTCGAGGAGACCGGGTACACGCCAATGCAATGGGTCATGCGCGCCCGCATCGACCTGGCCCGCGAGCTGCTGGAGCGTTCGGAGCGGAGCGTCGAGCAGATCGCCACCGACGTCGGACTCGGGACGGGCGCGAATCTGCGCACGCACTTCCAGCGGATCCTGGGCACGACGCCGAGCGAGTACCGCCGCACCTTCACCCGGGGCGAGTAGCCCCTCCCTCGGCGCGGGGACGGCTTGGCGCGATCCTTTTGAACCGTGGCGATCCCGCCACTGTCAGCGGGCGATGCCGCGCGCGAGCCTGGTGGGCATAGGGAAGGGACACCATTCATGACTCGCATCGCCATCAACGGATTCGGCCGTATCGGACGCAACGTGCTGCGCGCGCTCCTCGAACGCGACAGCGCCCTGGAGATCGTCGCCGTCAACGACCTCACCGAACCCGCCGCCCTCGCGAGGCTGCTCGCCTACGACAGCACGGCCGGCCGCCTCGGCCGTCCGGTGACCGTCGACGGGAACACCCTGGTCGTCGACGGACGCCGCATCACCGTGCTCGCCGAGCGCGAACCCGCGCAGCTTCCCTGGGCCGAGCTCGGCGTCGACATCGTGCTGGAGGCCACCGGCCGGTTCACCTCGGCCAAGGCGGCCCGCGCCCACCTCGACGCGGGCGCGCGGAAGGTCCTGGTCAGCGCGCCCTCGGACGGTGCCGACGTCACCCTCGCGTACGGGGTGAACACCGACGCCTACGACGCGGACCTGCACACGATCGTCTCCAACGCGTCGTGCACGACCAACGCGCTCGCCCCGCTGGCGGCGGTCCTCGACGACCTCGCCGGCATCGAGCACGGCTTCATGACGACGGTGCACGCCTACACCCAGGAGCAGAACCTCCAGGACGGCCCGCACCGCGACCCCCGCCGCGCCCGCGCCGCCGGTGTCAACATCGTGCCCACCACGACCGGCGCCGCCAAGGCGATCGGGCTCGTGCTGCCCAACCTGGACGGCAAGCTGTCCGGCGACTCGATCCGCGTCCCGGTGCCGGTCGGCTCGATCGTCGAGCTCAACACGACCGTCGCCCGCGACGTGACCCGCGAGGACGTACTCGCCGCGTACCGCTCCGCGGCCGAGGGCCCCCTGGCCGGCGTCCTCGAGTACTCGGAGGACCCGCTGGTCTCCTCGGACATCACGGGCAACCCCGCCTCGTCGATCTTCGACTCGGCGCTCACCCGCGTCGAAGGCCGCCACGTCAAGGTAGTCGCCTGGTACGACAACGAGTGGGGTTTCTCGAACCGCGTGATCGACACCCTGGAGCTCCTGGCCAACGGCTGACCGGCCCGCGGACCCGCACGGCCGTGCGCGGCCCCGTCGACCTGAAGCCGAGGCCGACGGGAGCCCGCACGGCCGACCCGTCCGCGGTCTCGCCCGGGTCCTCGTACGGGGCCTCGTCCGGGCCTCAGAGGAAGGGCGTACCGGCGTCCAGCCCGGACAGCACCCTGCCGTACAGCTCCAGATTGGCGGCGGGGTTGACGAAGGAGTGCAGGTTGAGGGCGTTCAGGTCCCGCACGGCCCGCTGGACCGGCACCTCCAGCCGCAGTGACGACGCTCCGGACGCGGAACCGATCAGGTCCACGGCCTCCTTGCACAGCCGCGCCACATAACCGCTCTGGGCCCGGATCCGAGCCCGTTCCTCCGTCGTGTAGGAGTTCCCGTCGGCGACCCGGGCGTCGATCAGCGAGACGTAGTCGGCGGTGAGCAGTTCGGCGCAGGAGATCTTCATCGCGGCCTCCGCGAACTGCAGGTGTGTCACCGGTGCCTCGTGCTGACGCTCGTAGATCGTGTACGTGATGCCCCGCTGGTGGACGCGCTCGCCGAACTCCGCCAGCGCCGCCCGCGCGGGGCCGAGAGCGCCGGCCGCCGTCCAGGCGCAGAACAGCAGGAGGACCGGCATGCCGTAGAAGGGGTCGGCGCTGTTGCGCCGTGACGGGAAGGAACCGCCCAGCAAGGGCCCCAGCTCCAGGACACGGTGGGCCGGGACGTGGACGTCACGGGCCACGACGCTGTTGCTGCCGCTCCCGGCGAGCCCTGAGACGTGCCAGTCGTCGAGCACGTCGAGGTCGGACATCGGAACGGCCGTCCACAGCGGACGCGGAGGGCGGCCGTCCCCCGTGTCGGCCACGGCGGTCAGCAGGTGCCAGTCGGAGTCCTGGCAGCCGGTGGCGAACCGGGAGGTGCCGTCGACCACGTAACCACCCTCCACCGGGCGGGCCTTGGCCTTGGGGACGAGGGTGCCGCTGACCCGTACGTCGGGGTCGGCGAAGATCTCGTCCTGTGCCTCGTCCGGGAAGAGCGCGGCGATGAACGCGCACCCGGCCTGGATGAGTGCCGTGAACCCGGTCGACCCGCACGCGGCCGAGACCTCGCTCAGCACCTCGACCTGGGTGCGCACCGAGGACTGGTGACCGCCGTACCGGCGGGGCACGTTCATGCGGTGGACCCCGGCGTCCGTCAGGGCCGCGACGACCTCTCCGGCCACCCGGCGGCGCTGCTCCGTGCGCACGGCGTGCGCACGGATGAGGGGCTGCAGTTTCCGTACACGTTCGAGGAGTTCGGCGTCCGACTCCGGTGCGGACGAACCAGCCAAGGCGAGACCTCCGGGCCCGATGCGCGGCAGAACCCTCACCGTGACGCCGAACCCGAGAGCTGTCAACGCCCCCTGCGGGAGCCGCTGTTGACGTCGGCGGCGGCATGACGACCTGCCCCACCCCCTGGCCACCGGCATGGTGGAAGGCCGGGCCGCGACAAGGCGGAAACGGTTTCGATCCCGTACAGGACCGGCCCTTGCTGGGCATCGGTGAGCCGGTGCGCTAAATCGTACGGCCCGGAACCGTACCGGGTGTCGTGGGCGGGAAACGGATGTCACCGCCGTGTCACAGCACGCCGGGGCCCCACAACCAGTGCCGGGCCCGTCGTGTCGAACCCTGCGTTGCGACCAGAACCGGTCGGCCGGACCAGCCGACTGACACATCATCAATTTCCCACGGGGGGAACAGACATGAGCATCACCACGCGCACCGCCCGGCGTACCGCGGGCTCCGCCGCCGTAGCGGCGGCCTCCTTCCTGCTGCTGGCGGGGGCGGGCATCCTGGCGGCACCGGCCGCCTTCGCGGGCGTCCCCGGCGGCACCTCCGCCGCCGACCGCAACAGCGACTTCGACGGCGACGGCTACAACGACGTCCTCGTCGGCGTCCCGGAGGGCACCGTCGACGGCAAGGAGGGCGCCGGGTACGTCACCGTCCAGTACGGCGCCCCCAACGGCATCGGCACCAACACCACCGTGCCCAAGGGCGAGGTCCAGGTCGTCAGCCAGTCGACCAAGGGCGTGCCCGGCACCTCCGAGACCGGCGACCACTTCGGACAGGCCGTCGCGACCGGCGACCTGGACGGCGACGGCTACGACGACGCGGTCATCGGCACCCCCGGCGAGGACGAGGGCACCGTCGAGGACGCGGGCCGGGTGACCGTCGTCTACGGCTCCGCGCACGGCCTCGACACCGGGCGCACCGCCACCTTCACCGCCGCCACCCCGGTCGAGGGCGCCCGGTTCGGCCACGCGGTGGCCGCCGCCCGGTTCACCGGCGACATCGTCGGCGACCAGCTCGTCGTCCTGGACCAGAAGGTGGGCCTGCACGTCTTCACCTACCACGCGGGCGTCCTGCGTCAGGTCGGCACCCCGCACTCCACCGGCCACACCCTCCAGGCCGCCTACCTGACCACCGGCGACTACGACAACGACGGCTTCGCCGACCTCGTCGTCTCCGGCTACAGCCCCGACGACGACTACACCAAGGGCTGGTCCGCCTACTACGCGGGCGGAGCGGAGGGCCTGGCCTACCGGCACGACCTGCTCGGCGGCCTGGGCACCGCCTCCGGCGACGTCGACGGCGACGGCGACGACGACCTCGTGGTCGGCCAGCTCAGCGGCGTGGACGAGACGGCCGGTGACGCGGACGCGCCCGGCGGTCTGGTCGGCGTCTACTACGGCGGCGGGGAGGGACCCGCCGGCACGGAGGGCCCCGGTACCGCCCCGCAGTGGTGGTCGCAGAACTCCCCGGGCGTGCCCGGAGCGGGCGAGCAGGGCGACGCGTGGGGCAACGACCTGTCCGTCGCCGACGTCGACGGTGACGGTTTCGCCGACGTGGCGGTCGGTGCGCCCGGCGAGGACGCGGACGGCGAACAGCGGGCGGGCGCGGTGTGGCTGCTGCGCGGCTCGCAGGAGGGCGTGACCGGCACCGGGGCCCAGTACTTCGACCAGAACTCCCCGGGCGTCCCCGGTGCCGCCGAGGCCGGTGACGGGTGGGGCGCCCAGGTGCGGCTGGTGGACACCGACGGCGACGGCCGGGCGGAGCTGGTGGCCGCGGCGCCCGACGAGAACGCCGGTGACGGCGCGGTGTGGCTGCTGCCCGCGAGCGGTGACGGCCTGCTCGCCGACGGCTCCCGTTCCTACGGTGCCGCCGCTCTCGGCGGCAACGGCCACGGCGCCCGCTTCGGCGCTGTGATCGACGAGTGAGTACGGCGCGTCGGTTCCGGAGCGGTCACTCGGCGCCGCGGAGCGCGACCCACGTGTCGTGTGCCACGACGCCGTCCGCGTCCAGGCCCCGGTCGCTCTGGAAGGCGCGGACCGCGTCCTCCGTGCCGGAGCCGAACTCACCGTCCACGCCGGTTCCTCCGACGCCGTAACCGCGCTCCGTCAGCATGCACTGCACCTGCTGCACGCGTTTGCCGCTGTCGCCGAGGCGTGTGCGTCCGTTGCCGTCGTAGTAGGTGCATTCCGCGAGCCAGGGCGCGGTGCCGGTCCCGGCGGACGGGCCGTCGGCGGACGGGGTGGCCGGGGACGGGGTGGTGGACGGATCGTCACCCGTAGGGCGGGTGTCGATGTCCTGGCCGCCGGCGGAGCCCGAGGCACGGGGCTCCGCCGAGGTGGCCCCCGGCTCCGGGTCGGGGTTCTCCGCCACGGCGCCGTCGACGTCCGGGCGGCTCAGTCCGCCCGTGCTCGGGGAGAGCGAACCGGTGGCGGGGTCACGGGGGCCGGTGCCCTCCGCCCTGCCGGCACCGGATTCCGGTGCGGCGGAGGCAGGGGGCTGCTGCTTGACCAGCAGCAACGCCATCGCAGCCACGACGCAGATCGCGACGGCCGCGACGGCGACCAGTAACGCCCTCCTGCGGCTGCGGACCGGGGTCTTCGGCGGGTCCGGCGGAGGCTGCGATGGGCCGCCGGCGCCCTTCGCGGGCGGCTGCGCCTCGGAGGGCGCGGACAGCGGAGCTGGCTGCGGGAGGCGTGCGGACACGACCGGCGGCAGGTCGCCGGGAGACCGTAGACAGCCCATGCGGGCGACCGGCAGACCGTGCAGCAGTTCGTACGCCTGCTGCCGGGCGAGCACCTCGCCGCCCAGGGGCTCCGGCCAGGCGGAGGCCCGGGGACGGACCTGGGCGGCGTCGACCAGCTCCCGCGGCCCGGGCCGTCGAGCGGGGTCCTTGTCGAGGCAGGCGGTCAGCAGGGCACCGAGCTCCTCGTCCGCCGCCGAGAGCTCACCGACGACCTCGGGGTCGGGGTCCTCGTACGCCACGCGGTGCATCACGTCGACGCCCGTGCCGTCGCCGAACGGGGCACGTCCCGTGGTCGCGTAGACCAGTGTCCCGGCCAGCGAGAAGACGTCCGACGCGGTGTCGGAGCGGCCCTCTCGCAGATGCTCGGGCGACATGTAGGCCGGGGTTCCCACCCGGTTGCCCGTGCCGGTGATCGCGCTGGCGTCGGCGGCCTTCGCGATCCCGAAGTCGATCGCGTGGGCACCGCGGACCGACAGCAGTACGTTGGACGGCTTCAGGTCGCGGTGCACGATCTCCTCGTCGGCGAGACCCGCGAGTGCCTGCCCCAGCTCCGCCAGCAGCCGCCACACCGCGGCCGTCTCCAGGGCGCCGTACTCCTTCACGGCTTCCGCCAGGTCGAAGCCCGGGAGGTACTCCGTGGCCATCCACAGCAGTTCGTCCTCGAAGCCCGTGCCGCACAGGCGCGGTGCGTGCGGTGTCCTGAGGCGGGCGTGCACGGCTGCCTCGCGCTCGAACCGGCGCCGGAACCTGGGGTCCTCCGCGTACTCCGGCCTGATCACCTTCACCGCGACCAGCCCGGGGCTGTCGTCCGCGGGACGCGCCAGATAGACCCGTCCCATGCCGCCGCTGCCGAGCAGCGCCACGGGTGCGTAAGGGCCGACGCGCCTCGGGTCGCCGAGCCGCAGGGGTGAGGCACCGGTCTGCCGCAGCGCGGCAGCCGCGTCGTCCGTCGACGCCGACCGCTGTACCGACAAGAAGGCCCCCGAAGTCACGTTCGATGCACGCCAGTTCACCCCCAGTGAGAGACGAGCGTAACCCAGCTCGCGCACGTGTTCAGGAAATCGCTCACCTCCGTCCCGCGGGCCGCCGACCAGGCGGGCGCCGGCCCCCTCGGAGCGGGCGCCCGCTGTTCACCGCCCGACACGCGGCGGGTCGGGAATGAACCCACGGCGCGCCCACGTTGTCCACCGCCGTCCGACTCTCCTGCCCCCGGGTCAGAAAGCAGGCTCATGACGTCCTCGCCCCGCACGATGCGCGCCGTCCGGCTCACCGCTCCCGGTCCCGTGGCCAACCTGCGGCCGGTCACGCTCCCGCTGCCGCCGGAGAGGGACGGCTGGGTGCGCATCCGCGTCGAGGCGTTCGGGCTCAACCGCTCGGAGCTGAAACTCCGGCTGGGGCTGAGCGAGGGCGTCACCTTTCCCCGGGTACCGGGCATCGAGGCCGCCGGCACCGTCGACGCGGCCCCGGCCGACAGCGGTCTCGTGCCCGGGCAGAAGGTCGTGGCCATGATGGGGGACATGGGGCGCACCTACGACGGCGGCTACGCCGAGTACACGTCGGTGCCGCTGAGCCAGGTCATCCCGGTCGACACGGACCTGCCCTGGGAGGTGCTGGGCGCCCTGCCGGAGATGGTGCAGACCGCCTACGGTTCACTCACCGTCGGCCTGGACCTCAGGCCCGGCCAGTCCGTGCTGATCCGCGGCGGCACCTCCTCGGTCGGCCTGGCGGCCGCCGCGCTGGCCACCTGGCGAGGCGCCACGGTGCTGTCCACCACCCGGCGCCCCGACCGCCTCGCCCTGCTGGCGCGGCACGGTGTCGACCATCCGCTGCTCGACACCGGCGAGATCGCGCCCGCCGTGCGGGCGCTCTACCCGCACGGCGTCGACGCCGCCCTCGACCTCGTCGGCACCCCGACCCTGCGCGACACCCTGCGCGCGGTACGCGTCCACGGCACGGGCTGCTTCGGCGGCAGCCTCTCCAACCAGTGGACGGTGCGGGACTTCTCCCCGAACGAGTACCTGCCGAGGGGCGTACGTCTCGCGGGTTACTTCGGTGACGCGGCCGACCTGCCCCGGGCGGCCTTCCAGGAGATCCTGGACGCGGTCGCCGCCGGCCGGCTGGCCTTCCCCGTCGACCGCGTCTACGACGGCCTCGACCAGGTTCCGCAGGCCCACGACGACATGGAGCACGACCGCGCCACCGGCAAGCTGGTCGTCCGCGTACGGCACGAGGACCGGTGAACCGGCGTCCGCCGGGGACCGGCGTGGAGGTCCGACCCCGGTCGGCCACGGCGGCACAGGAGTAGCACGGGTGGAGCGGGGGACTTGAACGTCAGGCCGGGCGTGGCGGCGTACCCATGGGGGCCGCACCGGCCAGGCTTCTCCGGTTCAGCCAACGAGCCGGGGAGGCCGCGTCCGGACGGGGTCACCGTCTCGCGGGCGGATGCGGAGACCACCTTCTTGCCACGGATGCCCATGCGAGCCGACCGGGGTGCGGTCTGATCGCGCGCCTTCTGCCGAACCGCCGCAGAGCACTCCAGTCCCCCATGGACCGCACGGCACCGCGGGCGTCGGCTGCGCACGGACCGTGGAGCGCGAGCCCCTGTCGTCCTGCAACGGCGACGGGGAGCGCGGCGGCTGTAGGGTGGCCGCACCGGTGGAGGTGGGTGGTGGCGGTGGAGTGGCGGGAGTTCGCCGAGGCGATGGCCCAGCTCGCGAGGAACTTGCTGGCACAGGATTCTGTGCAGGGCACGCTGGACGAGATCGCGGCGTCGGCGGTGCGCCTGGTGGAGGGCTGCGACGCGGCCGGAATCCTGGCCGTCCGCAAGGGCCGGGCGGTCACCCTGTCCGCATGCGGCGACGTGGTGGAGGCATCCGACCGGCTGCAGGGAGAGCTGGCTGAGGGCCCGTGCTTCGATCTCGCCGCCCGCGCCGACGGCGGGAAGGGGGATCGCGTCTTCCGGATCGCGGACCTCACCGAGCCGCAACCGGCCTGGCCGCGGTTCGCCAGGGCGGCCCGTGACCTCGGTATCGGCAGCATGACCGGGGTCCTCCTCTACACCCACGACGACGACTTCGGCGCCCTGAACCTGTACTCCCGCCGCCCCGGCGCCTTCGGCAAGGACATCGAGACCGCCGGCTGGATGCTGGCCTCGCACGCCGCCGTCGCCCTGGCCGACGCCCGCACGATCGACCAGCTCGAGGACGCCATGAAGACCCGGCACGCCATCGGTGAGGCCATGGGCATCCTGATGGAACGGCACAAGCTGAGCGAGGACGACGCCTTCAGCGTGCTGCGCCGCATCTCGCAGCAGCACAACATCAAGCTGCGCGACGTCGCCCAGCGGGTTCGCGCCGACCGCCCCGGCCAGGGCTGAGCACTCACCGTCCGGCGGAGCGGGCGTGCACGGCCTGCGTAGGTCCCCTGTGCCCGGGTAGCCGCAAGAGCGGCAACCGGTCACGAGTGGTGAACGCGACGAAAGAGCTCCACATGATCACCCCGCTGATGAAGCATGCGGCAGATGGGACGGGCAGGGACGATCATGCCAGGCTGCGCTATGCCGCGGCCTGGGGACCCGGCACGCCTCACGCCGTGGAGGCGCGGCGGGACGTGCGCGCCGTCCTCGCCCACGCCCCGCTGGGCGACCGCCCCGCCGTCCCCGCGTCCCGCGTCACGGATGCCGAGCTCGTCGTCAGCGAGCTCGTCACCAACGCGCTGCGGCACGCTCCCGGCCCCTGCGCCCTGACGCTGCGGCTGACCGGTACGGAGCTGTCGATCAGCCTGTACGACACCTCGCCGGACGCTCCGGTGGTCAGGCCGCCCGACCGCGGTCGCGTCGGCGGTCACGGCCTGTACCTGGTGCACTCGATCAGTGACCGGGTTGACGTGACTCCCCGGGGCGGAGGCAAGGAGATCACCGCTCACCTGCGACTGGTGGCGAGTGAGGACTCCGACGCCGGCGAGTTCGCCGAGCGGGCACGGGCCTGAGGGCAGAAACGGATGGAAGGGCGCGGAGGGGCAGGTCACGGCGGTGGTGGTCAGCCCCCGCAGGCGATCAACCCCGGTGCGCGGTGACCAGCCAGGCGCGGGAGTCGAACCACACGCCGTCGCCGGTGTCGTGCGCGTCGAGCGTCGACCGCAACCGGTCGAGGGCGCGTCCGGCGGACGCGGAATCCAGACCGGCGGTCCATTCCTCCACCATGCGCAGCCCACGGACGGCGGCGAGCGCACGCTCCGCGTTCGGGCCGTAGCAGACGGGCTCGTGCACGTCGACGACATCCACCGCGGTGAATCCGGCCCGGGTCAGGATCCCGGCCATGACGTGCGGGTCGGCCAGAGCGAAGGGGTCGTCGGTCCCTGAGGCGGACGCCGACGGCCCGTGCCCCTGCGAGAGCGCCGCCCGAATCGCCGTGTGCCACTCCTGCCGGTCGGCGGCCTGCCAGACCAGTTGCACGAACCGCGCGCCCGGACGCAGCGCCCGCCCGATGTTGGCGAAGGCGGCGCCCGGGTCGGTGAAGAACATGGTGCCGTACCGGCTGACGGCCAGGGTGAAGTGCTCCGGCGGGAACGCATGGGTCTGAGCGTCGCCCTGCACGAAGTCGACGTTGCGGAGCCCCTCCGCCTCGGTCTGTCGGCGGGCCCGCGCCAGCATCGGGCACGAGACGTCGATGCCGACGGCGGTGCCCGGCGCCGCCGCACGGGCCGCGTCCCGGGTGGTCAGGCCCGTGCCGCAGCCGATGTCGAGGACACGGTCACCGGGGCGGACGTCGAGGGCCTCCAGCAGGCGTACGTGATGACGAGCGAGCTCGGTGTCGTAGTCGAACACAGGGACCACCTCCTCGCGGGGGCGAGCCGCGCCCCGGTGCCCACTCTGCCAGTCACCACGCGTCCACTCACCACGGACCGCCCGTCCTGTCGGGATCGCCGTCGAGGTGTCGACCGCGCCTCCGCGGACCGCTTCCTGCTCCACCGACCCCGTACGGCTCGGCTGTCGCACCGGGTCGCCGGGGCCCGGGCGGTGCGCCCGGGAGGCCGGGACCCGCCGCTCAGGGGGTGCCCAGATACGTGGTCGCCTCGACGTCGTGCAGGTGGATGAGGATGTCGTGCGCCCTGCCGAAGGCGGTCGTGTACTTCACGGGGTCGGGCCATCCGGCGCCGATGTTCCAGGTGGCGCGCGCCTCGTGCAGCCAGGTGCGCGCGGGTTCGGGGGCCGTGCGCAGGTCGAGAACGTAGTCGTCCTGGCGGGCCCTGTCGAGGGTGTGTTCGTTGGAGCCCGGCTGCGCGGCGCCCACCCGGTAGGTGCGCATCACGTTGTCCGCGGTGCCGAACGCCTTGAAGGAGCCCTGGTAGAAGCTGAAGCCGATGCTGACGTAGTCCTTGCCCAACGCGTCGCGCAGGAACGCGCCTTGGGTCTTCGGGTACCGGGCGTCGAACGAGTCGTAGGACACATGGGTGTTGTGGGCCGACAGCAGGACCCGGTCGCCGGTGTGCCGGTGCCACCAGGCCACGTTCTCGGCCATGACCTGGTCGCGCAGCCTCATCATCTGCGCCACCTGGCTCTCGTCGCCGAAGTCGAAGGACATGCCCCTGGCCATCTGGTGGATGGCCCTGGCGTGCTGGACCATCCACATGTGTTCCCGCGGGTCGGCGCCGGGGGCGGGGCGCTGCCTGCGCAGGAGTTCGTACACCTCGCCGGTCCGCGCCGACCGTTCCCGGCGTTCGGCGAGCGGCAGTTCGAAGTACTCCGCGCTGTAGGTGCCGGCGTCGGTGGCCGGCGCCAGCCCGCGGTACAGCTCGGTGACGCGGTCCAGCAGCCGCGGGTACCTGCGGGCCACGTAGTCGGTCACTCGCCCGTACAGCTCGGGACCCGCGTAGCCCATGTCGTTCCCCATGAACTGCACGGGGTCGCCCGGGTGGTGGAGGTTGTAGTCGCGCATCCACTCGATGAGGTCGAGGTAGTCCTGGTTGTTCCAGATCCGGTACGAACCCTGGAACTCCTCGCGCGCGATGTCCTCGAGGTCGCCCTTCCCGTGCACCACGTAGTCGTTGAGCCGCACTCCGCTGCTCCAGGGCAGTTCCAAGGAGAAGGACCGGAAGCCCTTCTCCTCGACCAGGTACCGGAAGACCCGGTGCTTCATGCGGAAGAAGTCCCGCGAGCCATGGGTGGCCTCGCCCAGGCCCACCACCTCGGCGCCGCCGATCATCCGGCCCAGCGCCCGCAGGTCCCGCAGTCCGCCTTGCGGATCAGTGGTCCTGAGGGGGTGAGCGCTGCGCTCGACGGCGGCGACCACACGCCCGTCGAGCCGCGCGGAGGCCGAGGCCTTCGACGCGGCGACGGAGGCGGGTGACCCGTGTGCCGAGTCGGCGATGGCCGGAGTGCCGATCGCCACCGCGCTGACGGAGAGGAGGACCGAGGAGATGACTACTGCCTTGTTTCGCTTCATGGTTGTAGGTTTCCGCGCGCCCGGGGTGCTGCACGAACCCCTACGCTGCCCACCTGCGGGTACCGCAGGCACTACCTACGCAAGTGGGGTGGTGACGCCGGCCTTTGCTAGGGTGCGCCGATGTCGACGATCAGGCAGATCCAGGTCACCTTCGACTGCGCGGAGCCCGAGCGTGTCGCTCGCTTCTGGTGCGAGGTGCTGGGGTACGTCGTACCGGACCCGCCCGAGGGATTCGCGAGCTGGGAGGAGTACGACCGCACC
Organism: Streptomyces sp. NPDC091972; assembly: GCF_044756385.1. Classification (NCBI taxonomy): domain Bacteria; kingdom Bacillati; phylum Actinomycetota; class Actinomycetes; order Kitasatosporales; family Streptomycetaceae; genus Streptomyces; species Streptomyces sp. NPDC091972. Next base: position 911,267 of record NZ_JBIVSV010000001.1, read on the forward strand.
CTGCCTTCCGAGGACCGGGGTTCGTGGTTCGCGTGTGCCGATCCCTCAGGTGTGGGTCCGCGACTGTTCTTCCAGCGTGTTCCCGAGGGCAAGGTCGTCAAGAACCGTGTGCATCTCGATGTGCGGGTCGGTACCGAGCTCGTGGGTGCGGAGCGTCTGGCCGCGCTGGAGGCCGAGTGCGCACGGCTGGTCGCGCTCGGCGCGGTGCGCGAACGCCTGCTGCCCGCCGATGAGGACAACGAGTCGTGCATCGTGATGCGGGATGTCGAGGGCAACGAGTTCTGTCTCGACTGAGCATCTCCTGGGGGGAGTTGGGTCAGTGGGGCGCTCAGGCGCCGCCGCTGACGTGGACCGGGTGCCCACCGTGATCATGGCCTTTTGGGCTGTCGTCCGGGTGGTTGCTGTGTCCCTTGGGCCCGCTCGGCCTCCTGGGCGTCTCTGGCGAGTTTGTCGACCTTCGTCTGTGCTGCCGTGATGCCGCGGAGGATGAGGCGCAGGTGGGTGGTGGACTGCGGGACGGCCGCCTGGAGTTCTTCCAAACGGCGTTGTTGCGCGGCGAGTTCGGCTCTCAGCCGGGCGGCCCGGTCGGGGGGTGGGGGAGGTGCCTCGCCGTTGAAGACGATGTTGTGCAGGGGTCGTTCGGAGTGGACGGCTTCACGTTCGGCCGCGTGGGCGTCAGGGGGGTAGTCGATCCGTACGCCGATGACACGGGGGCCCCACGGCTGTTGTTGCAGGTGGGTGCGGATACGGGTGAGCGGGCACGTGGAGATGCCGACGTACAGCAGGCCCTCGAGTCCGTAGAGCCGGTACAGGGCGGTGCGGCCGGCGGTGTGCAGGCTGCCTTCCTCGTCGAACAGGCTGCGCAGGAACTGAGTGTCTATGTCGGTCATGACGCGGCCTTCCTCGGCTCGGGGCGCGCGGTGCCCGCCGCGGCCGCCTCTCAACGGCCTGCGCCGGCATGCCTGCGGCCCGGGTGGCGACCGCGCGCCGAATGTCCGTCCTCTCACGGTCCCACGAGGGTGTGACAGTGCCCGCGCGCGGCCTCGCCGGGCGTTGGCAGAACAGGCGCACTCGCGGGTCCGGCCGCTCGGGCATCATCGTCGTCCTGGCCGAACGGATCGGCTGGCTCGTGGCGATCCCGGTGAGTGTCGGCGCCCTGGCTCAAGCCGCTGCTGTCAGGGCCATGGCTCCCGCTTCCTGCTGGACCAGGGGACGTAGCGCCGTCTCCCGGCCGCGACGAACGGCGAAGACATAGAGGCGCAGGACGATGAAGCGGCCCAATCCCGCGAGGCCGGAAGCGCCGAGGTAGACGAGTTGCTCGCTGAGCAGGGAGGGCGAGGGCTGGATCAGGTGAAGGACGCAGACGGCCGCCGTGGTGGCCAGGTACGCGAGGGTCGCCGAGCCGGCGGACTGCCAGTGCTCCCGCCAGCCGGCGCGGCGCCCCGCCCCGAAGGTGAAGCGGGCGTGGAGCTCGGTGCACAGCAGGGTGGACGCGGCTGTGACGAGCGCGTTCGCGACCGCCCAGGGCAGGGTCAGGGCCAGTAGCGGAACCGCCAGGCCGGAGAGGAGCCCGACGCCGCCACCGAGGATGACGAATCGTATGAAGGAGGCGACGGCGTTGGGGGCGGCCGGGGTCGCCGTCTCGGGCTTCTGAATGAGCGGCGACGTCATGGGTGTTCCTCTCCTCGACGGCTCCGGAGGGTCCGAAGTAGGGGTCCTTGGCGGGCGGGGCGGATGTCGAACTGGTGCATCAGGTGCTTCTGCGTTCGTCGTCGGTGTTTCCGATGCACGAAAAGCTACGTTGCGTTCAGTGATTCGACAACTTATTTGTTGCGTCAAAAGCTCATACTCACAGGTGAATAGGCCAATTTCATTGCAACGAATGAGAAAGCAACGCAACGCAAGAGCAGGCGCTCATTGCAACAGGCTGAGGGTGAACGCTATGCGGTGGGTGGGTCAGACAGGCAAGCGTCGGGTTCGCCGACCATCGGTGGTCGGCCCCCGTTATCCGCCTTGTCCGCGAACCCCCTCGGAATTGTCCTTGATCCGTAACGGACGCATCCCGCAACCGCTGTTCCTCGTCTTGCCAGGTGGTCACGGGGTGACCGGGGAATCGACGAGTAACTGCGCGGAAGCGGGGCGGACATGGCACGGCACGGCGGACGGGGCTGGAACGGCAAGGTACTCGGGGCGGCGCTCGGGGTGACGATGCTCGCCGCCGGCGCCTCCGTGTGGACCGCGCAGGCCGGCGCCGTAGGCACGTCGCCCAAGGCGAGCAGCTCGGCCACGCAGGGCAGCGCGGTGAAACCGGTCGACGTGACCATCGCGCACGCCTCGGACAAGGGGGCGCGGGGCGTCAACATCACGATCGACGACGGGCCCGACCCCGTATGGACCCCTCAAGTCCTGGACGTGCTGCGGGAGTACGGAGTCAAGGCCACGTTCTGCATGGTGGGTACGCAGGCGCAGGCTCACCCGGACCTGGTGAAGCGGGTGGTCGCCGCGGGGCACCGCCTGTGCGATCACTCGGTGTCCCACGACACCACCATGGACAAGAAGTCCCAGACCTACCAGTCGCAGCAGATCCTCGACGCCGAGCACATGATCACCCAGGCGTCCGGTGGTGTACGGCCGATGTACTACCGAGCCCCCGGCGGCGCCTTCACTCCCTACAGCCGCAAACTCGCCGCGTCCCGAGGCATGCGTCCGCTGGGCTGGAACGTGGACTCCAAGGACTTCGAGAGGCCGGGCACGGACGCCATCGTCGCCACGGTCGAACAGGAGCTGCCTGGTGGCCCGACCGTCCTCTTCCATGACGCGGGTGGCGACCGTTCCCAGACCGTCGCGGCCCTGCGTCAGCTCCTGCCCCGACTCAAGGAGCAGGGTCACTCCTTCGGCTTCCCGGTGCGCTGACCCGATGGCCGTGGACGTTCTGTGCACTCGGGGCCGGAGCCGGAGCCGGAGCTGATCACTGCGCTGAACTCCCGTACGGAACTGCTGCTTTGGCGATGCGGAGATTGATGCCCGTTGTGCGAGCCGCCCCGGAAGCAGCCGACCAGACTGCTCACCCCTCCTTCAAGAAGTCCGGGTCCCAGGGCAGGACCCGGAAGTCACCCGTGCCGTTCTTCACCTTCTCGAACGGCGCCGCACTCACGCACTTCGGCAGGTCCTTGGTCTCGACCGGGTTGCCCACCGAGGCCCAGCTGTAGCCGAGACGGTCGTGTCGGCCCACGTCGTGCACGGTGAAGCCGACCCGGTTGCCCTGTGCTCCCGGCAGGTCGGTGCGGGTGATGACCCCGCTGGCGACCGCGACCTTCCCGCCGGTCAACAGGCAGTCGATCCTCCCCTCGGCCCAGGCGCCCCGGCCGTCGAGGTAGTGGCTGAAGCGGAAGGTCCCCGTGGCCTTCGCCGGGTCCATCCGGTGCTCGGCGGCGAGGTGGGCGTCGAAGGTGAAGGTGATGTCGTCCCCGAGCGGCCGGTAGAGCTTGGCGGACCCCGTCAGGGCTGCGGCCTCCCTCGGTGTGCCGGGGGAGCGGGTCTCGGCCGAGCGGTCCAGGGCCGTGGCGGAGGCGGTGCACGCGACGGTGATCAGTACGGCGGCGCCCGCGGCGACACGGATGCGGGTGGAGGCTGACGCGTTGCGACTCATCGCTGGTCCTTCCTCGTGGTGGGCGCCCGTTGGCCGCGGGCGCCCACTCAGAGTCCCGTGGACTGACGGTGCCTCACATCGCCCCCGTAGTTGACGTGTTGCTCCGCCGCTCGGAGCACGCCGGTGATCGCCGTGAGCCCGCAGAGGTACGCGCGCCTGGGCCCCTGGTCTCACACCCGGAGGACGGCACTGCCTGCGGCCAGGCAGTGAACGCGGGGCACATCATCCGTCCACGGTGTGCTCCGCCTCCCGGCGCAGCAGGTCGCCCGGCCGGCATTCGAGCACCTCGCAGAGCGCGGCGAGCGTCGCGAAGCGTACCGCCTTGGCACGGCCGTTCTTGACGACCGCCAGGTTGGCGGGGGTGATCCCCACGCGTTCCGCGAGCTCGCCCACGGACATCTTCCGCTGTGCCGGCACCACATCGATGTCGACGGCGATCGGCATCAGATCACCTCGGCCAACTCGGCCTGCATCTGCGCTGCTTCGGCGTCCCGTGCGACGGCCTGGGCGAGCAGCGTCCGCAGCACGTACACGATGAGCGCGACACCCAGGATGGCCATCCCGAGCCCGCCCATGATGACGGTGACACCCGGGTCGTCCCGCTGGCCCGGCGCGTTGACGGCCGTGACCGCGAACCACACGAGGGCGGCCGACACGATTGCGCCGATCACACCGTCGACGTACCGGAAGGCGGCGTGGGAAAACACGGTTCCGCGTCGCACCATCGAGACCAGCCGCCCTACGCAGACCACGGCGACCTGGACCGACACCATGCCGAGGATCGTGATGACGCGCAGCGAGGTCAGGGGGAGGGATCCGTCCTCGGGGTCCTTTCCGCCGACCAACGCCCACACCATCAACGCCTGAAGGAACAGGGTGCCGGTGAACACCCCCACGAGCATCGCACGCAGTGCGTGGACAGCCAGCTTTCCCATGACTCACCTCTCCATCGAATCGCGATGGAAAGCTATCGAATATCGATAGGTGGAGCAAGGGGGAAGTCCTGTTCTCCGGGAGGTGGCCCTCTGGCCCTCTGGGGGGCCGGGGTGACGCCCCGTCTCGGTCGCCCCCAGGTCCGCCTCGGTCGGCCCTACAACCCGCCTCAGTCCGCGTCCCGCTCCCCGGTGAGGCGCCGGAGCAGGTCGAGCAGGGTGGCGCGGTCCGCGTCCGGCAAGGGGGAGAAGCATTCGGCGAGCACCTCGTCGGCCACCTTGTGGCCGGCCGACAGGACCTGTTCGCCAGCGGGCGTGAGGTGGTGTTCGATGCGCCGTCCGTGTCCTGGCCTGCGTTCGACGAGGTCCTGGGCCGTGAGGCGGCCGGCGAGGGTGCCGAAGGCCTGCTCGGTCTGGAAGGTCGCTGCGGCCAACTCGCGCGCGGACGCGCCGGGGGAGCGGCTGATTGCGCGCAGTGCGTCCCACTGGGCCAGTGTCGTGCCGACGGCCTGGAGGGCGCTGTCGAGGGCTCTGTGTTGTCGGTACTGGGCCTGCTTGACCGCTCTGCCGAGTTCTTGCAGCTCACCGTGCATGAGACGAGTCTACGGCATAACCAAGCTAGCTTATATAAGCATCTTTAGTTAGGGTGGTGGCATGTCCACAGATCCAGCGGCAGCATCAGCCGCCTACGCCGACCTGCCCCTCACCCTGTCCGAGGCCGGAACGGGAAGGCCGGTCCTCGTTCTGCACGGTGGCGGAGGCCCCGCCACCGTCGCGGGCCTGGCCGACCACCTCGCCGGCACCGTCCACACGATCACCCCCGTGCACCCCGGCTGGGAGGGCACCCACCGTCCGGCATGGCTCACCGGCATCGACGACCTCGCCCTCGCCTACCTGAACCTTCTGCGTGAACGCCACCTGAGCGACGTCCTCGTCGTCGGTTCCTCACTCGGGGGCTGGACGGCCGCCGAGATGGCCCTGCGCGACACCGAGGGACTCATCACCGGGCTCGTCCTGATCGACGCCGTGGGCGTGCACGTCGAGACGGAACCGATCACCGACTTCTTCGCCCTGGACGCCCGCGGAGTCGCGGAGCACTCCTGGCACGACCCCGACCGCTTCTACCTCGACCCGGCCGACATTCCGGCCGACGAACTCGCGCGGAGGCAGGCCAACATGGCGACCATGCGCATCCTTGCCGGCGAACCGTACATGCACAGCCCCACGCTGTTGTCCCGGCTCGGACAGATCCGGGTGCCCGCCCTGCTGCTCTGGGGTGAGAGCGACCGTGTCGTCACCCCTGCCTACGGCGCCGCGTACGCCGAGGCGTTCGGCGACGGCCGGCTGGAGGTCATCCGCGGGGCCGGTCACCTTCCGCAGATCGAGCAGCCGGAGGCCACCTTCGCCCTGATCGACGAGCATCTGCGCCGGACGGGCGGCCCCTTGCGTCAGCGCTGAGCGATCTCCGTACGTCCGGTCAGCCGCCCCTGAGCGGGGGCGATATGACGGCGAGCGGGGTCGCCAAGACTGCCACCATCAGTCGGTCGGTCGCGGCATGTGTCGGCGTGCACCGAGGACCTGGTGGAGATGATGACGAAGCTCGTCAACGACAAGGAGGACGCCGGCACCGTCGCAAAGAAGTGGCTGACAAAGGCCGGCCTCGCGACCTGACCCATCGCTCGACTGTCACATCACCTACAGGAGTGGCGACAGCACCCCGAAAGAAGGACACAGATCCCGACGTCACCGCTGAAGCGCACCTTGCCGGTGTCATCCCGCGGCGCGAGGTCGAGGTCGGGGATCGCGTGGTTGGCGGCTGCCTTCGGGACCACGGTGCAGTGGGCGGTGGCGGCACTTCTTACGCCCCGCCGGGGAAGGGGCGGGACTCGGCGAACGGCTCGCGGGTGTGCACCTCGAGCCGAACCGGGTGCTCGGGACCAGGGCTCACCGGCCCGCCTCCTGAAGCGCCGGGGAAGCGGGGTACCAGCCCAGCTCGGGGGCGATCAGGTGCCGGACGTCGTGCAGGATCTGCTCGTACTCCTCCCGGTGGAACTCGTACGGCAGCTCCAGGCGCAGCTCCGACACCTGCGCGAGGACGGGATCGGCCGTCAGTTGTTCCAGGATCTGGTCCGCGGTGCCGACGATGTCCGGGGCGAACAGGATCCGCTTCCCGCCCAGTGCCGCCACCGTCCGGGGCTTCAGGGTGCGTTCGTGCCGACTGGCGGCGTAGTCCCGGTAGCGGGCCCGGGTGACCGCGTCGGCGCTGTCGAACGGCACGATCACCCGCCCGAGCGCCACCCGCGCCCCTGTCCGGTCGGCGCCCAGGCTGCGCCGGTACTCGGAGAGCAGGTTCAACTGGGCGGTGGTGAAGTCGTCGGTGTCCTCGCCGGAGACGATGTTGCCGGACAGCAGGTTGAGACCGTTCTCGGCGGCCCAGCGGACCGAGCGCAGGCTGCCTGCGCCGTACCAGATCCGCTGCACCAGACCGGGGTTGTGCGGCTGCAGCCGCGGCCGCTGGACGTTGCCGGGCGAGTGGATCACGGTGTCCGGGCCGCCGAGGTAGTCGCCGCGCAGGTTGTCGACGAGGCGGGCGATCCTGCCGTACGACAGGTCGAAGGTGCGCCAGTCGCCGTCGTACACCAGGTCGCCGAGCAGGTCGGCGTGCGGCATGCCGGTACTGAAGCCGACCTGGAGGCGACCGCGGGACAGTACGTCGGCCAGCGCGAGGTCTTCGGCCAGGCGGAAGGGGCTCTCGTAGCCGATGGGGATGACCGCGGTGCCCAGCTCGATCCGCTGGGTGCGCTGGCCGGCCGCGGCGAGGAATACGGCAGCCGAGCCGACGCCGTGTTCGAGGTGGCGCTGGCGGATCCAGGCGCCGTCGAAGCCGAGGCGTTCGCCGTACTCGAAGAGTTGGAGTGTTTCCTCCAGGCCGGTGTAGGGGTCGTCGTCGGCGAAGTTGCCCGGGGTGAGAAGGGCCAATGAGGTGATGGTGGGCGTGCTCATGCGACCGTGCTCCTCAGCTCGTGGTGGTCTTGGCGGCGGGGGCGGAGAGGCGGCCGCCGGGGATGGCCGCGAGCAGCTCGCGGGTGTACGCGTGGCGGGGGCGGGTGAACAGTTCCTCCGGCGGGCCCGTCTCGACGACGCGGCCGGCCCGCATGACGGCGACTTGGTGCGCGATCTGGCGTACGACGGCCAGGTCGTGGGAGATGAAGAGGTAGGCCACGCCTGTGTCGGCCTGCAACTCGGCCAGCAGGTCCAGGACTTGGGCCTGAACGGACACGTCGAGCGCGGAGACCGGCTCATCGCAGACCACCAGGTCGGGGGAGAGGGCGAGAGCGCGGGCGATCGCCACGCGCTGCCGCTGACCGCCGGACAGCTCCGCCGGGCGGCGCTCCAGCGTCGCGGCCGGAAGGGCCACCCGGTCGAGCAGATCGCGGGCCCGGGCGAGCCGGGAGGCGCGGTCGCCGATCTTGAAGGCGCGCAGCGGTTCGGTGATCACCTCGCCGATGGAGAAGCGGGGGTCGAGGGAGGCGTAGGGGTTCTGGTAGACGAGCTGGGCGCGGCGGCGCAGTTGCCTGGCCCGGGCGCCCTTGGCGGTGGTGACGTCGGTGCCGTCGAAGAGGATCTGTCCGGCGGTCGCGTCGGCAAGGCGGAGAATCAGGCGGGCGGTGGTGGACTTGCCCGAGCCCGACTCGCCGACCAGGGCGAAGGTCTGGCCTCGGTGGAGGGTGAGGCTGACGTCGTCGACGGCGCGCAGCGTGCGGGGGCCGTCCCCGGTGCGGGGCAGCCTGAACTCCTTGACCAAGTTGCGGACTTCGACCAGGGGTGCGGTGTCCGGCTCGGGGACGGTGGCGGCCGGGGTTCGGGGCCGGGCGGTGGTCAGGCTGGGGGCGCCGGCCAGCAGGTGCCGGGTGTAATCGTCCTGCGGGTCGGCCAGGATGTCTTGGGTGGGGCCCGCCTCGACGACCTTGCCCTGGGACATCACCACCAGCCGCTGCGCCCGGTCGGCGGCGACCCCGAGGTCGTGGGTGACGAGCAGGACCGCGGTGCCGGACTCCTCGGTCAGGCGATGGAGATGGTCGAGGATGACCCGCTGCACGGTGACGTCGAGCGCGCTGGTGGGCTCGTCGGCGATGATCAGCTCGGGTTTCGCGGCGATGGCGATGGCGATCAGGGCGCGTTGCCGCATGCCGCCGGACAGTTCGTGCGGGTACTGCCGGGCCCGGACGGCTGCGTCGGGCAGTCCGGCCCGGTCCAGGACGGCGATCGCCTCCGCGGGGGCCGAGCGGCGGGTTGCGAGACCGTGGATGCGCAGCACTTCGGCGACCTGGTCGCCGATGCGCTTGACGGGGTTGAGGGAGACCGTCGGATCCTGGGGGACCAGTCCGATACGTGCCCCGCGGACGGTGCGCAGTTCCGCCTCCGGCAGGGTGGCCAGGTCGTGTCGGCCGAAGCGGACGGTGCCCGCGTCGATACGGCCGTTCGCCGACAGGAGCCGGGTGATCGCGTGCGCGGTCGTGCTCTTGCCGGAGCCGGACTCGCCGACCACCGCGGTCACCTGACCCGGCCACACGTCGATGTCCACGCCCCGGACGGCCTCGACCGTGCCGCCCCGGGTGCGGTACGACACCGACAGGCCGCGGATCTCCAGCAGTGGTGTGGTCACGTCCTCACCGTTCTCACGTTCGTCGGTCATCGTTGCCGGGACCATTCGCCGTCCAGCGCCCGGGCGATGCGGTTGGTGGCCAGTACGGTCGCGGCGATCGCCAGGCCGGGCAGTGCGGTCAGCCACCAGGCGTTGGCGAGGTAGTTGCGGCCGTCGGAGATCAACGTTCCCCATTCCGGGGCCGGCGGGGGAGCGCCGTAGCCGAGGAAGCTCAGGGCAGACACGGCCAGGATGGAGGAGCCGAAGTCGAGGGTGGCCAGGACGATCACCGGGCCCGCCGCGTTGGGCAGCACATGGCGGCCCAGTACCGAGTACCAGCGTGCTCCGCTGGCGCGTGAGGCCTCGACGAAGACGGCCTGCCGCACCCGCAGCACCTCGGAGCGCGCCACCCGCGCGAACGCGGCGACGCTGGCGATGCCGACCGCGACCGCCACCTTCACCGTGCCGTAGCCCAGCGCGGTGACCAGGGCCAGGGACATGAACAGCGCGGGGATGGACAGCAGCACGTCGACGAAGCGCATCAGCACGTCGTCCACCCACCGGCCCACGAACCCCGCGACCACCCCCAGCAGCCCGCCGACCACGAACGCCACCAGCACCGCGATCAGCGTTGCCTTCAGGGACAGTTGGGCACCGTGGACGACCCGCGAGAACACATCGCGGCCCAACTCGTCGGTGCCGAACCAGTGACTGCCGCTCGGAGCACGGAAGTTCTGCGACGGCACGCCCTTCAGTGGGTCCTGCGAGGTGAACAGGTCCGGCCGGAACGAGGCCAGCACCACCAGCACGAGGACGGTCACGGACAGGAGCAGTCCCGGGCGGCGTACCACGAAGCGCAGCAGCCGTCGTACGTCCACGCGGCGCCCGGGATCAGGCTTCGGCCCCGCCTCGACCGGGCGGGCCGGTCCCAGCGCCGCTTCGGAGGGGTCATCGACAAGGCTCTGGCTCATGTGAGTGCCGCCCTTCTGCCCGAGGCCACCACGATCCGCGGGTCCAGAAGCGGATAGACCAGGTCGATGACCAGGTTCGTCGTCACGAAGATCAGCGCCCCGAACACCACTACCCCTTGGACCAGTGGGATGTCCTGGGCGGTGACCGCCGCCGCGGTCACCCGGCCGAGGCCGTCGCGGGAGAACACCGTCTCGACGACGACCGAACCGGCGATCAGCTGCCCCACCAGCAGGCCGACGACCGTCAGGGCAGGCAGGGACGCGTTGCGCAGCGCATGCCGCAGATGGACCCGCCACCGTCCGGCGCCCTTGGCCCGCGCGGTCTCCACGTACGCCTGGTCGAGGGCGGTGAGCAGGCTCTTGGCGAGGACCTGCGCGATCTGCGCGCCCGTCGGGACCGCCAGCGTCAGCGCCGGCAATACCAGCCCCTTGAATCCGTCGTTGCCGAACGCCGGGAACCAGCGCAGCCGGAACGAGAACACCTCGACCAGCAGCAGCCCCACCCAGAACGTCGGGACGGACACCCCGAGCGGCGGCAGCGACAGCAGCAGCTGCCGCAGCGAGCGCTGGGCGGTGTATGTCGCCAGCACCGCCAGGCCGCCGCCGAGGAGCACCGCGAGCAACAGGGCCGCGCCGGTCAGCTGAAGCGTCTGCGGCAGCGCGTCGGCCAGCGTCGAGGTCACCGGCCGACCGGTGGACACCGAGTCGCCGAAATCCCCGCGCACTGCCCGGCCGAGGTACTCGGCGTACTGCACCAGCACCGGCTTGTCGAAGCCGTACTCGTGCCGCAGGGCGGCGAGTTGCTCGGGGTCGACCTGCCCCGAGTCCATACCAGCGCCGGCCATCGCCGTGACCGGGTCGCCCGGCAGATAGTCCAGCACCAGGAACGAGACCGTGTAGGCCGCCCACAGCACCCCGACCGCCTGGGCCAGCCGCTTGAACACATAGCGGCGCATGCGCTAGCCGATCCAGGTGTCGTGCAGCTGGAGCCGGCTGGAGGCGTCGAAGTCGAGGTCGTGCACCTTCTTCGCCACGCCCAGCTGGGTCTGGAGCTCGACCACCGGCACGTAGTAGGCGTTCTGCACGATCAACTGCTGTGCCCGGGAGACCAGTTGCCTGCGCTTGGCGGTGTCGACGGTCGCGGCCTGCTCGGACAGCGCGGTGTCGAGCGAACTGGCCGGCAAGCGGTAGAAGTTGGCCAGCTCGGTGGAGAAGGAGCTGCGCAGGATGTCGGGGTCGGCGCGGGTCACGTTGCCCCACACCGCGTCGTAGTCACCCGACTGGAGGGTCGGGGCGAACTGCGTGACCTGGAGCTGCTTGAGGGTCACGTCGACACCGGCGGCCTTGAGCTGCTGCTGGATCAGCTCCAGCGCGGGCTGGTTGGTGGCCGCGTTGGGGAACCACTTGATGGTCAGGCTGAGTTTCTTGCCGTCCTTGGCGCGGATGCCGTCGCTGCCGGTCTTCCAGCCGGCCCCGTCCAGCAGGGACTTGGCCCTGGCCGCGTCGAAGGTCAGGCCGGAGGCGAGGTCGGTGTAGTCGGGTGTGGTGTGCGCAAGAACGCTGGTGGCCGGTTGCGTGCCGGTCGGGAAGACGGTGTCAGCGATCTGCTGCCGGTCGATGGCGTACAGGATCGCCTGGCGCACCTCGGCGTCCTTGAGCAGCGGCCGTGCGTTGTTGAGGCCGAGACCGAACACGACGCCGGGGTTGGCCCGCCGCTGGAGGGTGACCTGGCCGCCCTTGAGGGCCGCCTCGTTGGCCTTGCCGACGCTGGAGACGGCGTCGACCTGGCCGGACTGCAGGCCGCCGGCCCGCACACCCGCCTCCGGCACGACCTTGAACACCAGCTTGTCCAGGTACGCCTCGCCCTTCTTGCTCCACCGCGAGGAACCCCACGCGTATCCCGCGCGCTTGGCCAGGGTGATCGACTGGTTCTGCACGTACTGCTTCAGTACGAAGGGCCCGGACCCGATCACCCCGTCGCTGCACTTCTGCTGCGGGGTCCTCTGCACGCTCGCCGACGACTCGATCCCCAGCGAGTGCGTCGAAGTGGCCTGCAAAAACTGGGCGTTGGGCTGGCCGAAGGTCACCTTCACGGTGAGCGGGTCGACCACCGTGGTGCTCTTGACGCCGCTCAGATAGCCCTCGGCGAGCGTCCCCAGGGCGCCGAGCTTCGGCACCGCGTCGAAGTTGTCCTTGACCACCTGAGCGGTCAGCTTCGAGCCGTCGCTGAAGGTAACGCCCGAGCGCAGACGGAAGGTGAACGTCGTGGCGTCGGGACTGACGTCCCAGCTCCTCGCCAGCCACGGCACGATCTTGCCGGTCTTGGGGTCCTGGTCCGTCAGGGAGTCCACGGTCTGGCGCACCGCGTAGATGGTCTCGTTGCTGGCGACCTGCTGTGGATCCACGCAGCCGGCGTCCGAACCCACCGCGAAGGTCAGGGTGCCACCGGGCTTGGGCTGCCCGGAGCCGCTGCCGGAATCGCCGCCGCCGGAGCCGCAGGCGGCCAGCAGCACACTGGTGGTCACCAGGACGGTCAGTGCCGCCCACCGGGAGGTTCTGGCATGGGAAAGTGCAGTCACGGAGGGTTTCTCCTACTCGTGTCACCAGGCACGGACGCCGTACGAGGCATGGCCGTGCGTGGGCGTGCGGTCCCGGCCGGCGCGACGCCGGTGCCGGGGAGCGCTGTGCAGACGGGGGTCACGGGAAAAGGGAGGATCAAAGACAGGCGGAGATCAGGCGCAGACGGGTGCGGCGACGACAGATGTCGTACTGCGGCCTGCGGCGGGAAGTCCCGTCAGGCCTGACAGAGACAGCTGGTCGAGCGCTTGAGGTCGATGTGGCGCCGACGCGAGAGCCGGGAGAACACGGTGGCGCCGGCGAAACGGGCGCTGAGGTCACCACCGTGCCGCATATCGGTCCTCCACATGATTCGGCCCCGGTCACGGGGCCACGCGCTTGCGGAGATCGTCGGTGATCCCGCCGGGCTTTCACCTGGAGCACCCCACCGCGTGGGAGGGTTGCCGGTCAGCGAGCCAGGGCTTGACGCTGACACTCAATGCCGTTCGTGATCGTACGGAGTGGTCTTGTCGTACGTCAATGGCGTCAAGGGACGCCTCGTCAGGGCAGTCGGGGCGCGAGTGCGTCCGGCTCAGGAGCCGCCGCGCTCGCGGGGGATCTTCTGGCCGGCCTCGATCGCCACGGGCAGCCGGTTCTCGGCCGGGGGCAGCGGGCAGGTGGCCAGGTCCGTGTAGGCGCACGGCAGGTTCGTGGCGCGGTTGAAGTCCAGGACGACCGTGCCGTCGGCGGCGGGCGCTTCGAGGGACAGGGACCGGTTGGCGGCGTAGGTGGTGACCCCGGAGGTTGCGTCGGTGAACAGCACCATCAGCCGTCCCGCACCAGGGCCGGGAAATGCGGTCAGCGACAGCGGGCGCCCGTCGAGCTCGAACTCGACCCTGCCCGGAGCGTCGTACACATGCTCAAGGCCCTCGACCGCGGCGCCCACGGTGGTCGGCCGCGGGGTGTCGAAGGGGATGTACCGGCCAGTCACGACCCAGCGCGGGTCGGGGGCGTAGGCGGGCGTGCCGGTGAAAGCCGTGCGCAGCGGCGCGTCCGGGTGGCGGGGGCGCACGATGTCCTGGCCGCCGCGCTTGGCGACCTCGATGACGGCGTCTCCCCAGACGGCGTCGACGCCGCCGCGCTCGGGAAGCACGCCGAAGCGGTGCTCGCCGCGCACCGGCGTCCCGTCCACGACCAGCTCCTCGCCCTCGTCGAGGTTCACGACGACGCCTTCGGGGCCGGTGTGCCACGAGCCGGGTGCGTCCGGGAAGCGCTGGGGCCGGTCGTCGAGCCAGTGCAGGCCAGTGATCGCCAGGAAGCCGTGCGGGGCGGCGAGCCGGGCCTCCTGGGCGCTGTACCACTCCTGCCAGGTCTCGGTGAAAGCGTGGAGGTCCGTAGTGGTGGCCTCGGTGGTCATGGGGAATCTCCTTTGTGCCGGGGTGCCCTCGGGCAGGGGATCAAGGGGTTGTCGGGCCGACGGGTGTACTCAACCGGCCAGTTCACCGAGGAGCCGCCAGGTCCGTCGACGATCGGCTCCTCCCGCGATTTCAGTGACCGAGAACACGACCTCGGTGGCGCCGGCGTCGCGGTAACGCCGCACCTCGGCCTCGACGGTCTTCTCGTCGCCGATCACGGCCAGATCGGCGGCCCGTCGGCCGCCGGAGAGTTGGATGACCCGTGCGTAGGACGGGATCTGTTCGTAGAACGCGAGGTTCTCGGTCACCTTTTCCCGCACCTCGTCGACGTCGTCGGTGACCACGCCGGGCACCAGGGCCACGATCCTGGGCGTGGGGCGCCCGGCGGCCTCGGCCGCGGCGGTCAGGGCGGGCACGATGTGGTCCGCCAGGGCGCGCGGTCCCGCCAGATAGGGCAGGATCCCGTCGGCCAGCTCACCGCTTGCCCGCAGAGCCTGCGGCCCCATCGCCGCAACCAGCAGGGGCACACCGCTCTCGGCACCCGGAACCCGCGCCGGGATCGGTGTGGTGGCGATGAGCAGCTCCCCGTGGAAGTCGGCCGTGCCGGTCTCGGTCAACTGTCGTAGCACGGTGAGGAATTCACGCAGCCGGGCGATGGGGCGTTCGAAAGGCAGGCCGAAGCCCGTCTCCGTCAACAGTTTCGTGCCCAGAGCCAGACCGAGGTGATAGCGGCCGTGAGTCGCGGCCTGGGCCGTCTGTGCCTGGCTGGAGACCAGCAGCGGGTGCCGGCCGAAGACGGGGATCGCGGAGGTGCCGACCTGCAGTCCGGGGACCGCCCGTCCGACGATCGCCGCGAGCTGGGGTGAGTCCGCGCCGAAGGTCTGCCCGAACCAGGCCGACGTGAGACCGAACTCAGCGGCCTCTTGGGCCAGTTGCACGGTGGCGTCGACCTGGTTCGACGCGTCGGACGCGTTGAGCGCTACTCCAACAGTCATGTCAGTTCAGAACGGGCGTCGGCCGGACCCGCATTCCGGTCCGCGTGTGACAGCTTCTTGTCAGTCATGTGTACAAGGGCCGGCTCCGGGGGCTCAGCCCGCCTGTCGTCGGTCCGGTGCGGACCGGTGGGTGAGGGGTGCGCGCAGGCCGAGGTTCTCGCGCAGGGTGCTGCCGGTGTATGCGGTGCGGTAGATGCCGCGTTCCTGCAGTTCTGGGACGAGCAGGTCGACGATGTCGTCGAGGCCGTCGGGGATGAGGTACGGCGTGACGTTGAAACCGTCGATCGCGCCGTGCCGGACGAAGCGGGCGAACTTGTCTGCCAGACCGGACGGAGTGCCGACGTGCCCGCGCTGCGGCCCGAGTGCGATGACGGTCTCACGCAGCGACCAGCCGTGTGCCTCCGCCTTCGCCCGCCATTCGGCCACGACGGCACGCGGGTCGGCGATGCGCCGGGCACCGAAGGAGCCGTCGTTCTCCGTGACGACGGGGTCCTCCTTGGGCAGGGGCCCGTCGGCGTCGCGGTCGGACAGGTCGATGCCCCACAGCAGCCCTGCGATCCCCAAGGCCGTGGCCGGGGTGACCTGTTGCAGCCGGATCCAGCGCTTCTTCTCCCGGGCCTCCTCTTCGGTGGCGCCGATGATGATCTCGGTGCCGGGCAGGATCCGCAGATCGTCGTCGGGCCGCCCGACCGCGCGCAGCCGGCGCCGGATGTCGTCGGCGAAGGCCAGTGCGTCGTCGAAGTCGGTGCCGTGCGCGGAGAAGATGACGTCGGCGTTGCGGGCGGCGAAGTCGCGTCCCTCGCCGGAGTCACCGGCCTGGAAGATCACGGGGTGGCCCTGGGCGCTGCGCGGCAGGGTCGGGGCGAGGTCGACGTCGAACTGCGGTCCCTTGTGGCGCACTCGGTGTGCGGCACCGGGCCCCGACCAGGCGGGCGCGCCGACGGAGTCGGCGACTGCGCCGTCCTCCCAGCCGTCCCACAGGGCGCGGGCCACGGTGAGGAACTCTTCGGCACGCCGGTAGCGGTCGGCGTGGTCGAGGTAGCCGCCGCGCCGGAAGTTCGCGCCGGTCCAGGCGTTGTCCGTGGTCACCACGTTCCAGCCGGCGCGGCCCTCGGAGAGCAGGTCCAGGCCGGACAGGCGGCGAGCCAGATCGGCGGGTTCGTTGAAGGTGGAGTTGGAAGTGGAGACGAGACCGATGCGACGGGTGACCGCGGCCAACGCCGCGAGCTGCGTGATGGCGTCCGGCCGTCCGGCCACGTCGAGATCGTGGATCCTGCCGTCGACCTCGCGCAGCCGCAGGCCCTCGCCGAGGAAGAACGCGTCGAACAGGCCGCGTTCGGCGGTCTGGGCGACCTTGCGGAAGGAGGCAGGGTCGATCTGGGAGCCGCTGTCGGGGGCGGACCAGATGGTCCAGTGGTTGACGCCCTGGAAGAACACCCCGAAGTGGAGCTGGGCGTGCGGCCGGGGGACGTCGAGGGGGTCGGTGCGGGTCATCGGGCGTCCTCCTGGGCGGCCACGGCAGCGGCGGCGAAGCGATTGGCGGGGCGCTCCAGACCCAGGGTCGAGCGCAGGGACGTACCGGGCAGCGGACGGGCGACGAGGCGCCGTTCGGACAGCGCGGGCAGGACGAGGCGGGAGAGGACGGGCAGGTCCTCGTCCAGCACCAGTGGATGCAGTCGTACACCGTCGACGTGACGGCTCAGTTCACCCAGGAGAGCGACGAGTCGGTCTGCGGCACCGATGTGCCGCAGCCTTCCCCGGTCACTCCACGTCCCGTGTCGTTCCAGGTCGGCGACGCGCTCGGCGGCCGTGGCCTCCGGTGTGTCCAGTGCCACCTCGACCTCGGCGAAGACGCGGGGCGTGGCGGGCGCAGCGGCGGCCGTGGCGACCGACGCGAGATCGCGCCCCTCGACGAGAGCGACGTCGAGCTGTGCGGCGGGAACCCGGTCCGGTCGGCCCAGGACGACGAGCTGTCCCTGTGGCGGGCGCGGCACAATCGCCGGGCCCTTGACGGCATACGTGTCACCGGTGAAGTCGATGTAGTGGAGCCGTTCGCGGTCGAGGTAGCGGCTGGTTGCCACGGACCGGATGACCGCGTCGTCCTCCCACGAGTCCCACAGGGCGCGGGCCACCTCCACCCCGTCCCTCGACTCCCGGGCCAGCGCGTCGGCGCCGACGACCAGGGGGCGCCCCCAGGCACGGGCCGCCTCGGGACGCTCCTCCTCTGTCACCACCCACCCGGCGCGACCGGCGGAGATGTGGTCCAGGGACGCCAACTGACTGGCGACATGGAACGGTTCGGCATACGTCACCGGGACGACGGGCGCGATCCCGATGGTGCTCGTCGACGCCGCTACGAAGGCCGCCCGCTCCACCGCGCCGATACGGCCCACCGGATCCGGTGCGGCACCGGGGGGCAGTACGCCGTCTTCCAGGGTGATCAGGGTGAAACCGGCGTTCTCGGCGATGGCGGCGACCTGGGCCACGCGGCGCGGGGTGAGCAGCTGATCGGGGGAATGGGCGGCGCGGCGCCAGGCCGCGGGGTGGGCGCCGTCGCCGTCGAGCTCGACGGCGAGGTGCAGGGCAGGGCCGGACAATGGGGGTTCCTTCCGGGAACACGAGAACACAGGAACGCGAGAACGCGCGGCCATAGGCCACGAGAGACAGCCCGCAAGACGGCAGGCGGAGGTCAGGCGTGTACGGAAGGACAGACGGCGGAGGAGGTGCGGCAGTAGTCGACGTGCCGCCGGGTGATCAGCCACGCACCAGTGCACGCACCGCGTGGTGCCGCGCCCAGTACGTGCATCGAAGCCTCCACCTGTCAGCGAGTTTCCCCTTCAACGTACGTCGTCCGCCCCGCTGAATGTCAAGGTCGACCATGGGCGCAGGGCCGTCCAGCCCGCTGGGAGGTGGGCTCCCTGAGGCACCGGGCATGGAGTCACCGCAGCACTGCGGGAGGACGGTGCTGAGTGCGGCCCGCCGCTTCTTCGCGCTGCAGGAGGAGCAGCGGCTGGAGATCGAAAACCTCGACTCGCTGCGGCTCCACGGCTACACGCGCACCGGCACCGCGTACACGGGGGCAGTACCGACCGGCGTGAGCAGACTGCCGAGATGCTGGGCGGTCTCGCGGACCCACGCCAGCACGGCTTCGTCGTCAACGGCCTCCTGCACGAGCTGCGCAAACGGAAGATCATCGGCCCTGACTACACCGGCACCAAGCTCCGCGAGAACCTCGGACTCGAACCGCCGGCCCGCGACACGGCACCCGCCGGGTCTGACCCGAGCCACGCCCGGGACCGGCAGGGGCCGGGCGCGGCACGCAGCTACGCCGTATCCCAGCCAACTACTGCGGTCAGCAGCCTCGTTGACACCGACTGGACGACATGCTTGCATCGCGTCATGTCTCCGCAGGAGCCTCTGACCCGTCGCCGCGCCGTGGACCTTGTCCGAGTGGCCGCCGCGCTGTGTCGGTTCCCTGACTGACCGGTTTCCCCGGGTTCCCTGCTTCGACGCTCTTCGACGGCCTTGTCACGCATGCGCCGGCGGTCGCCGTCCGCGCAGCCCTGCCGAGGACGTTCCCTCGCGCGCCGGTGCCCCGCTCCGCCCGGCCCCTTCCCTCATCCACGACCCATGACGGGACAACCATGTCCGCTGCCGGTTCCGCCGCCCACCACGAGATCTCCTACGACCGCCGCAGGCTGCGCCAGTGGCTCGCCGGGGAGGCCCGAGCGGAAGGGGTCACGCGGCGCCGGCTGCTGACGCTGCTGGCCGCGACCGCAGCCACCGCACTCCCCGTGCCACACCCCGCTCGCGCCGCCGACTCTCCGATCCTCAAGCCGCTGCCGCCCGAGTCGTTCATCCCACGCGGCACCAATGCCGAGACCCGCTGGGAGGCGCTGCGTGGAACCGGCCACCACACCCCCAACGCCCTGTTCTTCGTCCGCAACCACACCGCGACACCCGTCCTGGACGCCGCCGACTGGCGGCTGAGACTGTGGGGTGACGGGCTGCGCGGCACACCCACCGAGGACAGACCGGTGGAGTTCGGGTACGACGATCTGCGCGCCCTGCCCGCCGTCACCCGGACCGCCTTCGTCGAGTGCGCCGGAAACGGCCGCAGCTACTACGCGACCCAGCAGGGCGAGACGGTCGCAGGCACCGCGTGGACGCTGGGCGCGGTCGGCGTCGCGCGCTGGCGCGGCGTGCGCCTGGCCGACGTGCTGCGCAGGGCCGGGCTGTCCCCGTACGCGGTGGACGTGCAGCCCCGTGGCCTCGACGCCGAGTACGTCAGCGGTGGCGAGAGCCTGGGCCGGGTGCGTCGACCATTGCCGCTGGCCAAGGCGCTGGACGACGTGCTGCTCGCGTACGAGATGAACGGTGAGCCGCTTCCGTACGACCACGGGTACCCGGTGCGGGTGCTCGTGCCCTCGTGGGTGGGGATCGCCTCGATCAAATGGGTCGGTGACATCGAGGTGTCGGCGCAGCCGCTGTACTCGCCGTGGAACACCACCTTCTATCGGCTGTTCGGCCCCGCCTACCCGCAGGAGGGCAGTACGCCGCTCACCCGGCAGACGATCAAGAGCGCCTTCGAGCTGGCGAGCGGCGCGACGTTCCCGGCGGGGGAGAGTCAGGTGCTGCACGGTCGGTCCTGGTCGGGTGCGGGCGCCGTCGTGCGGGTCGACGTCAGCACCGACGGTGGGACGACATGGCGGCGGGCCCGACTGCACGACCGACCGCGTTCCGGCACCTGGACGCGCTGGTCCGTCCCCTGGACACCTGGTACGCCCGGCCCGACACATCTGCTGGCACGCGCCACGGACACGGCGGGCCGCACCCAGCCGGACACCGCAACGTTCAACACGCAGGGCTATCTGTTCAACGCGGTGGTGCGCCACCCTGTGACGGTGCTCTGACGCCGGCATGCCTTCCCAGGACGACGACGATCTTCTGGCGACCATCAAGACCGAGCACTGGTCCGGGCGGATCGTCAGCACCCACGCCCCGGACATCATGCGCGACATCGAGGCGGTCGAGCGGATGTGGGCGCAGGGCATCGAGGAGGCCGCGCAGCACGCCGGATCGGCCGGTGGCGAGCCGGTGGCACGTGACACGGCACTTGGTCCTGTGGTCCTACGCCCGTCGGCTCGCCGCCCGTCCCGCCTTCGGCGGCCACCTCGACCCAGACGGCATCGAGTGCCGTCACCACGCCCGCTGCCAGGGCCTGGAGGCGGCCGGAGCGGCCGTGCGGATACTGGACTGGGCGGCCCACACGTTAGCCGTTCCACCTGGTGGACCAGCGTTGACATGCGTTCGGACAATTGTCTTAACTACGGCCCAGAACGGTCATGATTGTCTGCGACAAGCCCTGGCTTGCTGACCGGCAACCCTCGCTCCGTGGTGGGGTGCCCCGTAAACGCGAGGCCCAACGGGCCGGAACAGTGATGGTGACGCCATGTACGCAGCTCCCAGGACGGCCACGCGCCGCCCCCAGGGCTGCGTACCGTCGTACGCGAACCTGTTCGTCGCCGATCATGCCGTCGATCTGCTCCGCGTGAACAGCGCACTGTGTAGCGCACCGGGCTGTGCCCGCTGTCGGGGCTGACACTTCCCCGCAGCCCAGTACTCCCTGACGAACACCGCCCGTGCGGTGTGCCGTTGTCCTCCCTGCTCCCCGGTACCTCGTCGTCGTGTGCGTCCCTTCATGTCGCCGCGCTTCCGGGGATGTACCCACCCAGCCGGAGCCCACCATGAGTGAACCCCCTGGCGACACCGTCACCCTCCCCGAGACGCCGACCGCCGACCAACCAACGAAAGCCCTCACTGCCCAGCGAGTTGTGCCGCAGCGGAGCCCCGGACGCTGGATCGCCACCGCGGTAGTGCTGGTCCTGGTCACCCAGTTCGTGCACGGACTGGTCTCCAAGCCCTTCTCCAGCGCGGTGTTGGGCCTGATCGGCGGCTTCGTGCTCGCCCTGGCCCTGCTGTCGAAGAGCCCCGTGCTGGAGGGACAGGGTGTCTTCCGCACCGACTACGAGGGCCCGACGCTCCGCGACCACCTCGGCCTCGCCCACCCGGACAAGGCGTCCGACGAAGGGGCGGCGTCGTGAAGTTCCTCGCGATCACCCTTATCGTGCACCGCCCGGACCCGGTCACCGGGGTGCGGAAGTCCACACATGGCAGGTTCCGCGAGGTCCTCGACAACGCCCTGCTCGCCGAGGAGCTGGGCTTCGACGGCTTCGGCGTAGGGGAGCGGCACGAGCGGCCGTTCATCTCCTCGTCCCCGACCGTCGTACTGAGCCATGTGGCGGCCCTGACCAAGCGGATCCGCCTGTTCACGGCCGTGACCACGCTCAGCCTGCTGGACCCGGTCCGCGCGTACGAGGACTACGCCACCCTCGACCATCTCTCGGGCGGCCGCCTCGACCTGATCATCGGCAAGGGCAACGGCGCCGCCCAACGCGACCTGTTCAACGTCACGCCCGAGGACCAGTGGGACCGCAACGCCGAGAGCTACGAGGTCTTCCGGAAGATCTGGCGCCAGGACAAGGTCACCGCCGACACCCGCTTCCGTCCTCCGTTGACCGACGCCGAGGTGTGGCCGCGGCCGTACCAACAGCCGGTCCGGGTCTGGCACGGCAGCGCCACCAGCAAGGAGTCGGTCGAACTCGCCGCCCGCTACGGCGACCCGCTGTTCTCCGCCAACGTCACCAACCCCATAGAGCCGTACGCCGAGTTGATCCGCCACTACCGCGAGCGCTGGGAGTTCTACGGCCACGACCCGGCGCAGATCGCCGTCGGCGCCGGCACCGCGGGCATCCATGTCGCCCCCACCTCGCAGGAGGCGCTCGCCGCGTACCGGCCGATCTTCGAGGCCAACCTGGCCTTCTTCAAGAAGGCCGGCCTGCCGGTGGTCTTCGAGACCCTGGAGGACTTCGTCGAGCGCAGCTCGGCGCTGATCGGCAGCCCCCAACAGGTCGTCGACAAGGTGCACCGCTACCACGAGCAGTTCGGCCACACGGTCGTCCACCTGCACGCCGACGCGGGTGGGCTGCCCGAGTCCCGGCACCGCGCCTCCCTCGAGCTGTTCCAGTCCAAGGTCGCCCCCGTGCTGCGCCGCGAGATCCCCGATCCGCCGTTCGCCTGGGGCCCCGTGCTTCCGGCATCACCGATCACCCAGGAGTCCGTCCGTGTCTGACATCTCCCTCGGCGTCCTCGACCTGGTCCCGGTCTCCTCCGGATCGACGGCAGCCGACGCCCTGCGCAACTCCATCGACCTCGCGCAGCAGGCCGAACGCCTCGGATATGCCCGCTACTGGTTCGCTGAGCATCACCTCAATCCCGGCGTGGCCGGAACCTCCCCCGCCGTCGTCCTGGCGCTGACCGCATCCGCCACCTCCACCATCCGGCTCGGCTCCGGGGCCGTGCAGCTCGGGCACCGCACAGCGCTGTCCACGGTGGAGGAGTTCGGCCTGCTCGACGCACTGCACCCGGGCCGCTTCGATCTGGGCCTGGGCCGCTCGGGCGGCCGCCCGCCGGGGCAGCCGGCCGCACCGTTGCCGACGGCGACCCCCGTCGTCGACGGCCGCACCCCGAACGGCCTGCTGATCCCACCCCGCTTCTCCTTCGAGCATCTGCTCGGCTCACCCCGCATCGCGCTGCAGCGCAGGCTGCTCCTGCTGCCGGGCGCCGAGTCACAGGACTACGCCGAGCAGATCGACGACATCCTCGCCCTGCTGGCCGGCACCTACCGCTCCGCGGAGGGCGTCGAAGCGCACGTCGTGCCAGGGGAGGGCGCCGACGTGGAGGTGTGGATCCTGGGCAGCAGCGGGGGTCAGAGCGCCGAGGTGGCGGGCGGCAATGGTCTGCGGTTCGCGGCCAACTATCACGTCAGCCCGGCCACGGTCCTGGAGGCGGTGGAGGGCTACCGGTCCTTCTTCCAGCCCTCCGAGTTCCTCGAAAAGCCGTACGTCAGCGTCTCGGCGGACGTCGTCGTCGCCGAGGACGACGCAACGGCCCGGGAACTCGCCACCGGCTACGGCCCGTGGGTGCGCAGCATCCGTACCGCCGAGGGCGCCATCGAGTTCCCGACGCCGGAGGAAGCGCGTGCCCACGCATGGACCGACGAGGACCGGGCCCTGGTCCAGGACCGCCTCGACACTCAGTTCGTAGGCTCGCCGGGCCGGGTCGCCGACCAACTGGAACAACTGCAGGAGGCCACGGGCGCGGACGAGCTGCTCATCACGACGATCACCCACGACCACACGGACCGGGTCCGTTCGTACGAACTGCTCGCGGAGGAATGGCGCCGACGGGGGCACTCCTTCCAGTAGTGAAGGCCCGCGCCGCCGACGTAGCCCTGGAGTGCGACAACGTTCTCCCAGAAAAGAGGACGCGGATCCCTCGACACCGTCGCCGACCTCCAGGGTTGCATCGGCTGACCGTGCGCGTTGGATCAGCGGGGCGGCGAAGGCGCTCGGGATCAGCCAGGAACCGAACCGACGCGGCGCGCGTCTCCCGCACCATGATCTCCAACGAGCATCCAGAGCACGTGAGATCCGCCGGGCTCGACTCGCCGGCCGCGGTGACCGGGCATCCGTCGAAGGTCAACGACTACGACAGCTTCGCCGAGGCCTACACGGCCGAGAACGAAACCAACCTGATCAACGCACACTACGAACGGCCCGCGATGCTGGACCTCGCCGGAGACGTGGCCGGGCGGCGCGTCCTGGACGCCGGCTGCGGGTCTGGGCCGCTGTTCGAGGCGTTGCGCGAGCGTGGTGCCGTCGTGAGCGGTTTCGACACGAGTGCCGGGATGGTGGAGCTGGCCCGGCGGAGGCTCGGCGAGGGCGCTGACCTGCAAGTGGCGGACCTGGGCGGTCCGCTCCCTTACCCGGATGACACGTTCGACGACGTGGTGGCCTCCCTGGTGCTGCACTACCTGGAGGACTGGGGACCGCCGCTGGCCGAGCTGCGACGGGTCCTCAAGCCCGGCGGGCGACTGATCGCCTCTGTCGACCATCCCTTCGCCATCAACCTCATGCACCGCCAGGCCGGCCGCGAGGGCGAGTACAACTACTTCGACACCACCAACTGGACCGAAGAGTGGACCATGGGCGGACGGAGCGCGCTGATGAGTTTCTGGCACAGGCCGCTGCACGCGATGACCGAGGCGTTCACCGGAGCCGGTTTCCGTATCACGGTCATCAGCGAGCCGGAGCCTGATACAGCCGCCCGCGAACTGTTCCCCGAAGCCATCGCGGCCAAGCCCCGCTTCTTGTGCTTCCTGTTCTTCGTTCTGCACGCCGACCAGTACCCGGGCACACCCGGGTAAGGGTGTCAGGCCCCCGGACCGGAACCCGTCCGCACGAACAGGCAGAACGGGTGTCCCACCGGGTCGCGCAAGACTCGTACATCGTCCTGGGGCTGGAAGTCCGCCATGCTCGCTCCCAGGGCGAGAGCGTGATCGACAGCTGATGACAGGTCGTTCACCTCGATGTCCAGATGCATCATCATCTGCTGCCCGGAGTCGCGGGTGGGCCATTGCGGGCGTTGGAAGAGCGGCTCTGTCTGGAAGGACAGCGCGGCCGTGCCGTCGGGCGACACGATCTCGACCCAGCCCGGTTCCTCCTTCCGCGTCCGCCACCCGAGCAGACCGCGGTAGAACCGCGCGAGCTCACGCGCGTCCGGTGCGTCAAGGGTGGTCGCGGCCAGGGTGAAACGCGGTTGCGACTTCATGCGGTAGTGCTGCCCCGTGTCGCCGCTGTCAGGCCCGTCGGGACAGGTCTGGCGTCCCCACCGGCAGCACGGCCGAGATCCACGTCCTGCGGCCGGCGGTCACGCCGAAGCCGTGGCGGGAAGGAGCGGCGCCGACGCGGCGTCCTGACCTCTCTCCCGAGGGGTGGGACGGCCGGCCCGGGGTAGCCGCGTCTGTACGAAGGCCTGGTCGTACAGGAGTTGTCGTCGATCTCTCGGAAGGACAGTCATGCCTGGCATGTTGGAGAAGATCAAGCAGTTCAGCAGGAGCCCGCAGGGCCGGCGTGCCGCGGAGCAGGTGCGCCGTGCCTCGGCCGATCCGCGACGCCGGGCGCAGGCGCGCCAACTGCTCGGCAAGCTCCGGGGGCGGAGCCACTGAGACGGGCAGCAGTGAGGCCTCCGCGCCTCCACGCCTCAGCATCTCCACGCCTCCGCGTCTCCGGGCTGTCCGCGCGAGTGCTGTGCGGGCCGCCCGGAGGCGACAGTGGAGAACTGCGGACCCCGGCCCGCATCCGTACGCACCACCGCTGACGAAGAATGGTGAGCAGCGTGCTCACCAGGGGCCGGGAAGGAGGCGCGCGCTGATGACTGACCTCCGTGATCGACTGGGCAGGGCCGTGTTCCGGCGCGTGGCGGGCCCGGACGGCCCGGCCAACCGTGCCCGGATCCACGACACTCCGGGCCCCCGGTGGTTCGGTCCGGAGCGTCCCATCCGCACGGTCCACGGTGACGCGTCGATGTTCATCGGCGGGCTGAGCGCTCTCCTGCTCCAGTCCCTGCATCCGCTCGCCATGGCCGCCGTGTCCGCGCACTCCGGGTTCCGCGGTGACCCGTGGGGACGGTTGCAGCGCACCAGCACCTTCCTGGCCGTCACGACGTACGGCACCGCGTCCGACGCCGAGGAGGCCGTCGCGCGGGTGCGCGGCATCCACGAGCGGGTGCGCGGGACGACGGCCGACGGACTCGCGTACCACGCCGCGGACCCGCACCTGCTGGGCTGGGTGCACGCGGCCGAGACCGACAGCTTCCTGCGCGCGCACGAACGCTACGGAGCCCGGCCGCTCGACGCGGCGGGCTACGACGACTACGTGGCCGACACCGCACGGGTCGCCGAGGCGCTGGGCGTGGTCGATCCGCCGCGCGACCGCGAGGCCCTGGCCGGGTGTCTGGCCACGTACCTGCCGGAGCTGCGGGCCACCCCGGACGCCCGGGCCGCCGCCCGGTTCCTGCTGCTGCACCCACCCGTGCCGCTGGCCGCGCGGCCGTTCTACGGCGTCCTCGCGGCGAACGCGGTCGCACTGCTGCCGCCGTGGGCACGGAGGGTGCTGCACCTGCCCCGGCTCCCGGTGGTGGAGGGGCTCGCGATACAGCCCTCCGGTCTCCTGCTCACCCACACGATCCGCTGGGTCATGACGCCCGGGGCACGCTCGCGGGCGGAGTGAGCAGCGGAGGAGTGGGGCGCGGAGGAATGGGGGCCGCGGCGGAGCGAGGCGTGCAAGCGGGAGCTGCGGGGACGGCCGAACGCGCACGTCGCGGCTCCTCCCGTGCACCGCCTGCGAGAAAAGGGTTTCCCAACGCGCGGGCGGTGGGACCGCGCGGCAGTGCCTCAGGACGACTCGCGCACCACGAGCCGGCACGGGACGGTGTGCCGGCCGGGCTCGGGCCGGGCCCCGATGGCGTCCAGCAGCCGCAGGGCGGCCTGGCGGCCGATCTCGGAGAGGTCGGTGTCGATCGTGGTGAGCGGGGGCCGGCAGGCCAGGGCCATGATGTCCCAGTTGTCGTAGCCCACGATCGCGACCCTGCCCGGGACGTCCACGCCGTTCTCGCGCAGGGTGTCGGCGACGCCCCGGGCGATCTGGTCGTTGCCGCAGAAGAAGGCGTCCGTGTCCGGGGCGATGCGCAGGACCGCCTCCGCCGCGCGGCGCCCCCACGCCTCGCTCCACTCGCCGAAGTGGACGCGTCCGGTGGCGAGTTCGAGCGAGGAGCGTTCGAGCAGCTCGACGGTGTGCCGGGCACGGTCCTGGGCGGCCGCGTGATGTGCCGGGCCGGTGACGTGCGCGATCCTGGTGCGCCCGGTCGCCAGCAGGTGGTCGACGGCCAGCTTGGCTCCGCTGCGGTCGTCCGAGACCACGGAGATGTCGTCCGGGTCCGTGGACGGCGAGAGCGCGTAGACCGTCGGGATCGGCTCGATGCCCTTCAGGGGCGGCCTGGGGTCGGTGCGGCGGCCGGTCACGATGATGCCGTCCACCCGCCGGTCCATGAGGTTGCGCAGATGGTGCTGCTCGCGGATGGCGTCGCCGCGTGTGTCGCACAGCAGCACGGAGATCTTCCCGGCGCCGAGCGCGTCCTCGGCACCGAGGAGGACGGGGGTGCTGAACCGGCCGATGCCGTCGGTCGTCATCAGTCCGACGGTCCAGCTGCGGCCGGTGTGCAGGCTCTGCGCGTGCTGGTTCGGGCGGAAGTCGAGCTCCTCCACGGCGGCCAGGACCCGTTGCCGTGTCTCGGGCCGCATCCTGCCGTTGCCGTTGAGCGCCTTCGAGGCCGTTCCGACGCTGACGCCGGCCAGCCTGGCCACATCGGCGAGTTTTGCCCGTCCGGTGGAGGGAGAACCCGGAGCAGCGGTCACGCGCAATCCTTTTCCTGATGGGTGTGAGTCTGCAACATCCTGGCACCATTCCCCGTCGTCGGCCAGTCCCCGCTAGGGGAAAGAAATACCGCGGCGTACCTCTTGACTCGTGCGCACCGGCTCTCTACTTTTCCGGGCAGAAAAACGTTTTCCCAAAGCGGGTTCGAGAGGCGGTCCACCGTCTCACCGACGCCGCGGTCACCGGGGCACCGACAGTGCACCGTATCCCCGGCCCGCTCCCCATCCAACCGTTCGGAGAGCCATGCCCGACCCCCGTTCCGCCGTGCCCTCCTCCGTGTCGCCGGCCCTGCCCGGCCGGCCGGCCGTCGCGTCGGGCCCGGTCCGCCCGGGCCCGGCCGCCAAGGCGGCGCTCGTCCCTGCCGCCGCCGAGGTGCGGGGCGGTTTCTGGAGCACCCGGCGCCGGGTGAACGGGCGGACCTCCATCCCCCAGGGTCCCGGGCTGCTGGAGTCGGCGGGAAACCTGGACAACCTGCGGGTGGCGGCCGGCCTCATCGAGGGCCCGTTCCAGGGCGCGTACCCGTTCGTGGACTCCGACGTCTACAAGTGGCTGGAGGCCGCGTCCTGGCAGCTCGCCCAGGAGCCGTCCGAGGACGAGGGCCCGCTCGCGGCCGACGTGGAGCGCATCGTCTCCCTCGTCGCGGCCGCGCAGCAGCCCGACGGATACCTGAACACCTGGTTCCAGCTCCTCAAGGGCGGCGAGCGCTACCAGGACCTGCGCTGGGGCCACGAGCTGTACTGCGCGGGACACCTCATCCAGGCCGCCGTCGCCCACCACCGGGTCACCGGACGCCGTGAACTCCTGGACGTGGCGGTGAAGTTCGCCGACCACATCGACTCGGTCTTCGGCCCGCCCGAGAGCGGCAAGCCGGTCGACGGCGTCGACGGCCACCCGGAGGTCGAGACCGCCCTGGTGGAGCTCTACCGGGAGACGGGGGAGCGGCGCTACCTGGAGCTCGCCGGCTACTTCGTCGACCGCTTCGGCCACGGTCTGCTGGGCGGCGAGGCGTACTGCCAGGACCGTGTCCCGCTGCGCGAGGCCACCGACGTCGAGGGACACGCCGTACGCCAGTTGTACCTGCTGGCGGCCGCGACCGACCTGGCGACGGAGAACGGTGACACCGAACTGCGCGCCGTCACGGAGCGGTTGTGGGCCGCGATGACCGCCGCCAAGACCCACATCACCGGCGGCCTCGGCGCCCACCACGACGAGGAGGACTTCGGCGACCCGTACGAGCTGCCCAACGAGCGCGCCTACTGCGAGACCTGCGCCGCCATCGCCTCGGTCCAGTGGAGCTGGCGCATGGCCCTGCTCACCGGCGAGGCCCGCTACTCCGACCTGATCGAACGCACCCTGTTCAACGGCTTCCTGGCCGGGGTCTCGCTGGACGGCGAGCGCTGGCTGTACGTCAACCCGCTCCAGGTCCGCGACGGCCACACCGACCCCGGCGGCGACCAGTCGGCCCGCCGCACCCGTTGGTTCAAGTGCGCCTGCTGCCCGCCCAACGCCATGCGGCTGCTGGCCTCCCTGGAGCACTACCTCGCCTCCGGGGACGGCAGCGGCCTCCAGATCCACCAGTACGTCACCGGCCGCTACACCGCCGACGGCGTCACTGTCCGCTGCGAGACCGACTACCCGTGGCAGGGCACGCTCGCCTTCACCGTCGAGGAGACCCCGGCCGACCGGCCCTGGACCCTCTCGCTGCGCATCCCGCAGTGGTGCCGCGAGTACCGGATCAGGTACGGGGACGCGGCGTACGACGGGACGGACGCCCCCGCCACCGACGGCTGGCTGCGCATCGAGCGGACCTGGGCACCGGGCGACCGGGTCGTCCTCGAACTCGCGCTGGCGCCCCGCCTCACCGCCGCAGACCCTCGGGTGGACGCCGTCCGCGGCTGCGTCGCCATCGAGCGCGGACCGCTCGTGTACTGCCTGGAAGGGGTCGACCATCCCGGTGGCGGCCTCGACGACATCGTCCTCGACCCGGCCGGCCCGCTCACCGACGTGCACCGCCCCGACAGGCTGGGCGGCGTGACCACGGTGACGGGCTCCGGGTACCGCCGCCCCCGCCCCGAGGCCGGCTGGTGGCCCTACACCCCGGCCGACGCCCGGCCTTCCGCGACCGAGCACGACCCCGTCGAACTCACCGCCGTGCCCTACTACGCGTGGGCCAACCGCCAGGACGGCAGCATGCGCGTCTGGCTGCCCACCCAGTGAGCCACCCGTCCAGCCCGGCTCCGCACCCGGGCCCACCACACGCCCCACGTTCCGCCACGTCCCCCCGCGCCCCACTCCTCCCTTCGAGCCGCCCCAAGACAACGAGGTCGCCGTGAGAAACCCCCGTCGCACCCTGATAGCCGCCGTCGCCACCGCCGGTGCGCTCGTCTCCGTCGCCGCCTGCGGCGGTGGTTCCGACTCCTCCTCCTCCGGTTCCGGCAGTGGCGGCGGGACGTACACCTTCTGGGACCCGTACCCGCAGTTCGACGCCACCTCGCCGTGGGGCAAGCTCGTCAGCAAGTGCGGCACCGACGCCGGCGTCCAGGTCAAGCGCACCGCCATGGACACCACGGACCTGGGCAACAAGGCCCTGCTCGCCGCCCAGCAGGGCAACGCCCCCGACGTGATGCTTGTGGACAACCCGGTCGTCTCCACGCTCGTGGAGGCGGGCATCCTCAACAAGACCGCCGATCTCGGCCTGGACACCACGTCCATCCAGAAGAACATCCTCGGCGCGGGAGAGATCGACGGCGCCTCCTACGGCGTTCCCATCGGCGCCAACACCCTCGCTCTCTACTACAACAAGAAGGTCCTCACCGCGGCGGGTGTCGACCCGGCCTCGGTCAAGGACTGGAACTCCCTCACGGCCGCGCTGAAGAAGGTCAGGGCGGCCGGCAAGAAGGGCATCACCTTCTCCGCGATCAACACCGAGGAGGGGAGCTTCCAGTTCCTGCCCTGGTTCTGGGGCGCCGGGGGTGACCTGACCGAGCTCGACTCGGCCAAGGGCGTGGCCGCGCTGTCCCTGTGGAAGGGCTGGGTGGACGACGGACTGGCCCCCAAGGACGTCCTGCAGAACACCCAGACCACGAGCTGGCAGGAGTTCGCCACCGGCGACTACGCGTTCGGCGAGAACGGCACCTGGCAGCTCGGCAACGCCGACAAGGCCGGTTTCGAGTACGGCGTCATCAGCATCCCCGGCCGGAGCGGCGGGGCGGCGCCGGTGCCGACCGGCGGCGAGTTCGTCACCGTCCCGGTCCAGAAGGACAGCGGACGCTACGACGTCACCAAGAAGATCGTCACCTGTCTCACCAGCTCCGCCAACCTGCTGGCCACGGACACCACCCTGGCCTACGTCGCTCCCACCGCGGCGGTGCAGACCGAGCAGGTCAAGGCGAACCCCGAACTGAAGCCGTGGGTGGACGCGGTGGCCGCGGCACGCGGTCGCACCAGCGGCGGTCTGGGCACCGAGTACCCGGTCATCTCGCAGCCGATGTGGACGGCCGTGCAGAGCGCCCTGTCCGGAGGCCAGAGCCCGCAGGCCGCCCTCGACGCCGCCCAGAAGGCCGCGGACAAGGGCAGGAGCTGACCACCCGACGCCCTCGCGGCACCTTCCGGGCCCCGCCCCGGCCGCCGCACGGCACCCGCAACCGCCCGGACACCGCCGCCGGTCCCGGGCGGGCCACCCCCTCCAGGAGTCCGCCATGACCATCGCCCGCGTCGACCGCCGCGCCCCGCGGTCCCCGGCCAGGCCCCGGGACGCCGGCACCGCAGCCCCGGCCGACGGCCCCGCACCGAAGCCGCACCGGCGCCGCACGAGCCGGCTGACCGCACTGGCGTTCCTCGCGCCGCTGGCCCTCTACCTCGCCGCGTTCTACGTCTATCCCCTGTACCGCAACCTCGACCTGAGCCTGCGTGACTACACGGTCCGTTCGTTCGTCGCGGGCGACGCGCCGTTCTCCGGGCTGGACAACTTCAGGACCGTCCTGGACGACCCCACGTTCGGCCCGGCCATACGCCACACCATGATCTTCACCTTCGTGTCGATCGTCTTCCAGTACGCCGCAGGGCTGGCCCTCGCGGTCTTCTTCAACCGGCACTTCCGGCTGGCCGCCACCCTCAGGGCGCTGTTCCTGATCCCCTGGCTGCTGCCGCTGATCGTGTCCGCGTCGACCTGGTCGTGGATGCTCAACAGCGAGTCCGGTGTCCTCAACTACGCCCTGCACACGGTCGGCGTGGCCCCCGTCGACTGGCTCAACTCCCCGCACTGGGCCCTGACCTCGGTCATCATCGCCAACATCTGGATCGGCATCCCGTTCAACCTGGTCATCCTCCACAGCGGCTTGCAGAACATCCCCGGCGAGCTCTACGAGGCGGCCGCCCTGGACGGGGCGAACGCCTGGCAGCAGTTCCGGCGGATCACCTTCCCGCTGCTGCGCCCGGTCTCCGCGATCACCCTGCTGCTGGGCCTGGTCTACACCCTCAAGGTGTTCGACCTGATCTGGATCATGACCAAGGGCGGCCCCGGTGACGCCTCCTCCACCCTGGCGACCTGGTCCTACCAGCTCGGCTTCGGGTCCCTGCTGCCGAAGTTCGGCCCCGGAGCCGCCGTCGGCAACATCCTCATCCTCATCGCCCTCGTCTTCGGACTGCTCTACATCCGGGTCCAGAGGAGGCAGGAAGCATGAAGTCCCGTACCGGAAAACGCCGTTACACCGTCATCGGCCTCCTGCTCACCGCCGTGATGCTGTTCCCGGTCTACTGGATGCTCAACGTGTCCCTGACCCCGCAGCAGGACATGCGCAAGAGCCCGCCCGACCTGCTGCCCCTGCGCCCCACCTTCGAGGGCTACCGCGCCGTCCTCGACGACCAGATGCCCTACCTCGGCACCAGCCTGCTCATCGGTCTGGGCACGGTCGTCCTCACCCTCCTTCTCGCTGCCCCGGCCGGCTTCGCACTGGCCAAGCTCCGCCCGCCGGGCGGCGGCTTCCTCGGCCTCGCCCTGCTGGTCGCCCAGATGGTTCCCGGCATCGTCATGGCGATGGGCTTCTACGGCATCTTCCTCGACCTCGGACTGCTGAACTCCTGGTGGGGCCTGATCGTCGCCGACTCCACCATCGCGGTGCCCTTCGGCGTCATGATCTTCACCGCGTTCATGTCGGGCATCCCCGGCGAGCTGATCGCCGCCGCCCGCATCGACGGGGCCGGCACCTGGCGCACCTTCCGGTCCGTCGTGCTCCCGGTCAGCCGCAACGCGCTCGTCACGGTCTCGCTCTTCAGCTTCCTGTGGGCCTGGTCCGACTTCGTCTTCGCCAACACCCTCGACAGCGGAGGCGAGTTGCGGCCGATCACCCTCGGCATCTACCACTACATCGGCAACAACAACCAGGAATGGAACGCGATCATGGCCACCGCCGTCGTCGCGTCGCTGCCCGCCGCGGTGCTGCTCGTCCTCGCCCAGCGCTACGTCGCCGCCGGTGTGACCGCGGGCGCGGTCAAGGACTGAACCACCGTGCCCGCCGCCCCCGGCCCACCAACCGGGCGGGGCCGGTCCCCGCCCCGGCCCCCACCCCGTCACGGGACCGTCACCCCCGCGCCACCCGTCCGACGGACCCCGAACCACCCGCCCCCTCCGGCGTTCCGCGCCACCCGGTATGTCACCCCCCCCGTCCTCAGGAGAGCCGCTGATGTCGTACCTGAGCTCCCGTCACCGCCGCAGATTCCCGCTGGGCCGCGGCACCGCCGCCGTCATGGCCACCGCCCTCGCCGCCACCGCCGCCCTCCTGACGGGCGGATCCGCCGAGGCCGTTCCCACCTCCTCCACCACCCTCGTGGTCAACGCGGCACAGACCCTGCGACCCGTCACCCACGTCGCCACCGGCAGCCTCTACGGCCTGGCCGACAACAGCACACCTGCCGACAGCCTGGTCCAGGCGCTGAAGCCGAACACCTTCGTCCAGATGGCACCCGGCGGCAGCCAGCTCCCCAACGGCGAACCCAGGCCCGCCGGCGACGCCCTCGTGGTGGCGGCGAAGGCGGCCCGCGCGGGCGCCAAGGTCGTCGTCCGGATGCCGGACTGGTACCCGAACTTCCCCTACAGGTGGGTGAGCTGGAGCGACTGGCTGTCCGCCGTCGACAAGCAGGTGACCGCCGTCAAGGCATCCGGCGCCACCAACATCAGCGCCTACGAGCTGTGGAACGAACCCGACTGGACCTGGGACACCGCCAACGCGGGCGCCTTCAACGCCGGTTGGGCGCGCACCTTCAAGCAGGTCCGCGCCAAGGACGCCACGACGCCGATCCAGGGCCCGAGTTACTCGGCGTGGAACCAGTCGTGGATGAGTTCCTTCCTCACCGACGCGAAGGCCTCCGGCACGGTCCCGGACGTCATCGCCTGGCACGAGCTCCAGGGCAGCCAGAACATCGCCGCGCACGTCTCCGCGTACCGCGCGCTGGAGTCGAGCCTCGGCATCAGCCCGCGCCCGATCGACATCGAGGAGTACGGGACGCCCGCCGAGATGGGCGACTCCGGTGCCCTCATCGGTTACGCGGCCAAGTTCGAGCGGACCGGTGTGCGGGACGCCGAGCTCGCCTTCTGGAACCACTACGGCACCCTCGGCGACACCCTCACCGACACCGGCGGATCGCCCAACGGCTCGTACTGGACGTACAAGTGGTACGGCGACATGTCCGGCAGCATGCTGGTCACCACGCCGCCCGCCCAGACCGGCATCGACGGCCTCGCCTCGCGCAACGGCGCGGGCAACCAGATCAGCGTGATCGCCGGCGGATGCACCGGCTCCTGCGCCGTGACGGTCAACGGCCTGAACTCCCTGTCCGCCTTCGGCAGCACCGTCCACGTCAAGCTGGAGTACAGCCCCGGCACCGGCCGCACCACCGCGTCCCCCGGCCCGATCACCGTCTCCGACGCCGACTACACCGTCAGCAACGGCTCCGTCACGGTGCCGGTCACGATGAACGCCACCGACGGCTACCACCTGGTGATCACCCCGAGCGGCACCAGCACCTCGCTGGCCGGGCGCTACCAGATCACCAACAGGAACAGCGGACTCGCGCTGGCCACCCTCAACGCGGGCACCGCCCAGGGCACTTCGGTCGTCCAGGCCACGTCCACCACCGGCACGGACCAGAACTGGACCCTGGTGGCCGCCGGTTCGGGTCTCTACAAGATCGTCAACCAGAAGAGCGGGTTGCTGCTCGGCATCACCAACGCCGGGACCGCGGACGGCGGCACCGCCCTGATCTGGGGTGACAACGGCACCGCCGACCACCTGTGGCAGCTCATCCCCGCCCGCGACGGCTACTACAAGATCGCCAACTACAACAGCGGCCGCCTGCTCGGAGTGGACCAGATGAGCACGGCCTCCGGTGCGCAGGTCCTCCAGTGGTCCGACAACGGCACGGCCGACCACCTGTGGAGACTGACCGCCCGCTGACCCACCGCAGCCCGGCCGACGGCCGTGGCCGTCGGCCGATGGGCCCCGCACCCGGTGCGGGGCCCACACGGTCAGCAGGTCGAGTTGGTCTGGGTGAGCAGGCCGAGCCGCCAGGGCAGACTGTTGTAGTCGCCGCCGGCGTTGGGGTCCTTCCCCTGGTAGAGGTACTGAAGCCTGCATGCCGGAATGGTGAGTGTCTGGTCGTATCCCGCGCGGATCATCTCGCCGTGACTGATGTCCCGGGTCCAGGCGCCGGACGGGAAGGTCACGTTGCCGGCCCTGGCGAACGGGTTGCTCTCGGACGCGGCCAGCGGCGACCAGGAGCCGGCCAGGCTGCTCGACGTCCAGGAGCGGAAGTAGCGCCGGCCGTCCGAGCCGATGGCCTCGACCAGCAGCAGGTACTGGTTGCTGCCCTGCACCTTGTAGACGTTGCTCGCTTCGAACAGGGCGTACTTCGAGTCCTGGGCCGCGATGACGGTGTCGGTGAACCCGTTGGGGAACTGGCCGACGGTCGTCCGGGAGCGGTAGAGGTGCCCGTTGTCGTCGGAGGAGAACAGGTAGCAGTTGGCGCTGTCGCAGATCACCCACATGTCGACCCAGTAACCGTTGCCGATGTTCTGGCGGATGACGTCCGGCATCGACGAGTAGAAGTTCTTCGGGGCGCTCCACCCGTTGGGATTGCTGATGTCGGGGTTCGTGGAGTACGACGCGTTGCCGGTCTGGTAGACGAGGTACCACAGGCGCTGCGGGGCGTTGTAGAAGACCTGCGGCGCGGCCCGGTACCCGGCGCCCACGGCGGTGCGGTCCAGGTAGTGATGGGTGGCCGAGCCCGCCTGGGACCAGTCGGAGAAGCTCAGGTAGACCAGGTTGTACCCGGCGGAGTTCGCGGTGCTGGCGAACACGTGGTACTTGCCGTTGTAGTAGACGACCGACGGGTCCTTGATGCCCGCGACGTTGTGCGTGGCGTCCGACTTCGGCGCGATGAGGGCGCCGCTGGAACTCCAGCGGAACGAGGAGGGCAGCGCCGCGGCGGACCGGGTGGCGGGAGCGCCTGCCCGTTGTGCCGCGGCGGTGCCGCCCAACGCGGTGAGCGTCGACTGGTAGGCGGCCTTCTTGTTGCCGTTGCGGTCGAACAGCAGGGGGTTCTCGCCACTGCGCCAGGAGTCGCTGTCGCGGATGCCCCAGACCGTGATCCCGGTGCAGCGCGCCACGTTCATGCACGCCCGGACCGTGTTCGCGTACGCGGTCGTCGGCGCCTGCGCGATGTCGAGCTCGGTGATCTGGACGTCCACGCCGAGCGCGGCGAAGCTCGACAGCGTCGTCTGGAAGCTGGACGGCGGTCCGCCCGTGCCGAAGTGGGACTGCAGGCCGACGCAGTCGATGGGCACCCCGCGTGCCTTGAAGTCGCGGACCATGCGGTAGACGCCCTGGGTCTTGGCGTCGCTCCAGTTCTCGATGTTGTAGTCGTTGTAGCAGAGCTTGGCCGACGGGTCGGCCGACCGTGCGGTGCGGAACGCCTCCTCGACGAACCCGGTGCCCAGCACGTCCCGGAAGACCGAGCTGCGCAGCTGGCCGCTGCCGCCGTCGGCGAAGGCCTCGTTGACCACGTCCCAGGAGTGGATCCTGCCCTTGTAGTGGTTCATCACCTGGGTGATGTGGTTGTTCATCACGCCGCGCAGGGTGCCCGCGTCCCTGATGGAGCCGACCCAGGAGGGGAGTTGCTGGTGCCAGACCAGGGTGTGTCCGCGCAGGCGCTGCCCGCGCGCCTGCGCCCGGTTCGCGATCTGGTCGCCGGGGCCGAAGTTGAACGAGCCGCGGGAGCGCTCGACGGTGTCCCATTTCATCTCGTTCTCGGGCGTCACCGAGTTGAACTCGCGGTCCAGGATCCCGGTGTACGTGCCGTCGCCGAGCCGTCCCGCGGCCACGGCGGCGCCGAAGTACCGTCCGGACTGGGCCGCCTGGGCGCCCAGCGTGGAGGCGCGGACGTCGTCGGGTGCGGCGGTCGCGGCGCCGGGTGTGACCAGGGCGGCCATGGCCAGCAGGGATAATGCCGAGGCTCGGCGGCGGCCGATCCTTTTCAGAGGGTTCATGGTTCTCCTCGTGCGGGTGAGTGGGGGGTTGCGCTGTGCGGTCGACGGGACGGGATCAGGGCGTCGACAGTTCGAACCGCAGGACGCGGACCGCGCCGCCGAGCGCCCGGGTGGCGTGGTTGAAGAGGGCGAATCGGTAGCCCATGAAGAAACGCCAGTCGTTGCCCATGGAGAAGGCGGGCCCGAGCCGGGTGAAGTTGGTGCCGTCGGTGCTGTAGGAGAAGGTGCCGGGGCGTGCCGCGCCGGGCCGGATGTCCGCGCTCGCGCGCAGCCACACACCGTTTCCCGCAAGGGCCGCGCTCGCGACCTCGACGCCGGTCCCGGTGGTGTTCCAACTGCCGTCCATCGTCAGACCGTTGACCATCACCACCCGTGTCGTCCCGCCGTCGCGCCGGAGTCCGATCCACGCGGAGGAGTCCCGCAGCAGCGCGAGTCCTGCCCGGTCGCCGTCCCGCATCGCCGAGTGGTCGAGCTGGACCGTGGCGGTGGAGGTGGGCCCCTGGATGCGGTGCGTGAGGGTGTTGCGGGCCCAGTACAGGTCGTCGGTGACGGTCGCGGTCCGCAGGGTCAGGCCGTTGCCGACCGACCACTTGGTGTTGTCCGGGTTGTGGTTCCACTCCCACCGGGGCTTGAGGACCGTACCGTCGAAGGTGTCCACGCCGGTCATGGGGGTGACCTGGCGGGGCGGGGCGGGCACGGCCGGGGTGGGGTACGACGTCCCCCAGCCGCCGTTGACCAGTTGGACCACGGGCCATCCGTCCGAGGTCCAGGTGACGGGCGCGAGGACCGGTACCCGGCCGCCGGGGTAGGCGTCCACGAAGGCCATGTAGTACCAGGCACCGCCCTGGGTCTGCACCAACCCGCCCTGGTGCGGGACACCGCCGCCGGAGATCGGCCCGCGCAGGTCCAGGAGCACCTGGCGCATCGTGTACGGACCGAAAGGTCCGCCGGAGGACTTCAGGATGTACTGGCCGTTGGCCGGACGGGTCAGGAAGATGTAGTACTGCCCGTTGATCTTGTAGAAGCGAGAGCCCTCCAGGGTGCCGACACTCGACGGTGTGGTGAACACCTGCTGGGTGCGGACCTGGCTGCGGCCGTCGGGCGAGAGCTGGGCCACGCTGATGGTGGTGTTCCCGTACGCCACGTACAGGGTGTCGTCGGTGTCGACGAGCAGCCCAGCGTCGTAGTAAGGGGTGTTGATCGTCGTCAGTCTGCTCCACGGCCCCTCGACGGAGGTGGCGGTGTAGACGTAGGTCCTGGCGAAGTCGATCTGGCCGAGCCAGTAGAACGTCCTGTTGCTCGGACGGTAGGCCAGTGACGAC
Organism: Streptomyces sp. NPDC091972; assembly: GCF_044756385.1. NCBI lineage: Bacteria > Bacillati > Actinomycetota > Actinomycetes > Kitasatosporales > Streptomycetaceae > Streptomyces > Streptomyces sp. NPDC091972. The sequence goes on from NZ_JBIVSV010000001.1 coordinate 949,688, forward strand.
GCCCAGATGCCTCTGACGTAGCCGCGGGCCCCGTTCAGGTCGTACTTGGCGCCGAAGTCGAGGACGGGCACCGAGTGACCGGCGATCTCCCAGTTCACGAGGTCGTACGAACGCAGCACGGGTGCGCCCGGGGAGTAGTGCATGGTCGAGGCGGAGGCGTAGTAGGTGTCGCCGACGCGGATGACGTCGATGTCCGCGAAGTCCTGCCAGACCACCGGGTTGGTGTACTGCGCGGCGGCGGGGGACGTACCCCGAGCGGACGCGGTGGCGGACAGGGGGCCTGTGAGCGGCAGCAGGGCGCCTGCGGCCAGGCCGCCGGCTGCGGTCAGCGCCCGTCGGCGGTCCATGGGTTGGCGAGGCCATGACATATCCATGTGTCGTTCTCTCTGCGAGGGAGCGCTGGGGGAGGGCCGGTCCTGCTCGTTCGAGATTGCGAACGCTGACTGGGGTATCGAGCACCCAGGATGATAGGAGGCTGCCATGCCCCGTCAATGCCTTTCGCAGGATTCGCTGTTGACGTCGAAATATTTCGACGAATCGGCTGGGTCGATGCCGTCCGGGCCGAGGATTGGCTGTCCCTGAGGTGTTGACATGTCCAGGCCCACCTCTAACATCCGTACAGCCAACGATCCGAAAGCCGATCGAAATTTCGAACTGTCGGCACGGGGCGGAACCGGGACACCGGCCGACGGCCCGGTCCACGGCGCCCCCTGAAAGGAGTCCCTGGTGCCCCGATCCACAGGCAGACGACTGCTCCGCGTCTTCGCGGCCGCCGCGCTTGCGGTCACCGCGTCTCTGACGGTCTCTGCCCACTCCACCGCTGCGGCCGCCCCGGGCAGCCCCGCACTCACCCCGCCCCTGGGCTGGAACAGTTGGAACAGCTTCGGATGCGGGATCACCGAGGCGCAGGTCCGCCAGGCCGCCGACGCGATGGTGTCCTCCGGAATGCGGGACGCCGGCTATCGGTACGTCGTGGTCGACGACTGCTGGTTCGACCCGCAGCGCGACGCGGCCGGCAGTCTGCGGGCCAACGCGACTAAGTTCCCCAGCGGGATGAAGGCCCTGGGGGACTACATCCACAGCAAGGGCCTGAAGTTCGGCATCTACCAGGTGCCGGGCGAGCGCACCTGCGCGCAGACCAGCGGCGCCTATCCGGGCTCGACGGGCAGCAGAGGGCACGAGACGCAGGACGCCGCCACCTTCGCCTCCTGGGGCGTCGACTACCTCAAGTACGACTGGTGTTCCTCCAGCGGCACCCGCGACGAGCAGGTCGCGCGTTTCACGCTGATGCGTGACGCCCTGCGTGCCACCGGGCGGCCGATCGTCTACAGCATCAACCCCAACAGCTTCCATGCCATCACCGGCGCCACGTACAACTGGGGCGAGGTCGCCGACCTGTGGCGGACGACCGAGGACCTGCTCGACATCTGGCAGAACGGCAACACCAACAGCTATCCGATGGGCGTCGGCAACGTCCTGGACGTCACCGCGCCGCTGGCGGCCCAGTCCGGCCCCGGGCACTGGAATGACCCCGACATGCTGGTCGTGGGCCGCCCCGGCCTGTCGCTGACGGAGTCCCGCTCGCACTTCGCCCTGTGGGCGCTGCTCGCCGCACCGCTCATGGCCGGCAACGACATCCGCACCATGTCCGCCGACGTGAGCGCGATCCTGCGCAACCCGCGTCTGCTGGCGGTGAACCAGGACCCGCTGGGCGCGGGCGGCCGCAGGGTCCGCGACGACGGCAACACCGAGGTGTTCGCCAAGCCCCTGTCCGACGGCTCGGTCGCGGTAGGCCTGTTCAACCGGGGAAGCGGCACCGCGAACGTCACCACCACGGCCGCCCAGATAGGGCTGTCCGGCGGGCCGTTCACACTGACCGACCTGTGGAGCGGCGGTACGTCCAGCACATCGGGGCAGATCTCGGCGAGCGTGCCCGCGCACGGCGTTGCCGTGTTCCGGGTGACCGGTGGCAGCCCGGTGTCCGCCACCACCTCCCGGCTGCGGGGCAACGCCTCCGGCCGCTGCGTGGACGTGGACAACGCCTCCACCGCGTCCGGGGCCACGGTGCTGCTCTGGGACTGCCACACGGCGGCCAACCAGCTGTGGACCACGTGGGCCGGCGGCGAGATCCGCGTCTTCGGCGACAAGTGCCTGGACGCCTACAACCAGGGCACGGCCAACGGCACCCGCGTCATCACCTGGCCCTGCAACGGCCAGGACAACCAGAAGTGGACCGTCGCCTCCGACGGGACCGTTCGCAATGTCCACGCCGGACTGTGCCTCGACGCCAACGGGTCCGGCACCGCCAACGGAACCGCGCTGGTGCTGTGGAGCTGCAACGGCCAGGCGAGCCAGAGATGGAGCCGCGTGTGAGGGCGCGGCGGTGAGCTGACCGCTCGCGGGAGAGCGGTGCCCCGGTCACCGGGAGGATGACCGGGGCACCGGCTGTTCGGGCCGCCGTCGAGAAGGCCTCGGTGGCGTGCCTTTCGTGCGGTGGGGGCTCAGCCGTCGAGGGGCTCGTAGTCGAACCAGTCGAAGTGGACGGCGCCCGCGGTGGCGTACATGCCGATGACCCGGCCCGTGAAGCCGCCGGCGACCTCGGTCGACAGGTAGCGGCCGTCGAGGCTCGCGAGCTCGGTGCAGGTGCCGTCGGACCGCTCGACGCCGAGGGAGACGACGTCGGGTCCGGTGCACGGCCCGTGCGGCGGAGGCGGGTCCGTGACGGTGACGGAGAGGACCACCGGTCCGGCGGGCACGGAGTCCTCGGCCACGACCGTGCGCAGGGAGCCGACGCGCGCGACCACCCGCACCCGCGTGCCCGACACCTCGATCGCGTAGTGGTGCCGCTCGTCGAGCCGGACGGCGAGGCCCCCGTCCCCTTCCGCGGCATCCACGAGTACGCGCGCCCGGTACGACGGATGCTGCTGGCGCCGGCCGGTGAAGACCACGTCGGGTTCGTCCAGGGAACCGCCCCGCGCGCGGAGCGTCAGCCACCCGGGCCGTTCCTTGGTGGTGCAGTGCTCGGCGGGCCGGTCGCGCAACGAGATCCAGTACGGCCGCAGTTCGGCCAGTTCGAAGTCGTCGCGCTGCTCCTCGGCCGGGCCGGGGACCAGCGGCCAGGGCGGCTCGGGCAGGTCAAGGACGACCTCGCCGACGACAGGCCAGCCGTCCACCCAGCTCACGGGAGCGAGGAAGGTCTCGCGCCCGAGCACGTGCCAGCCTGGGGTGCCGCCGCGCGGCCGTACGCCGAGCAGGACCATCCACCAGGAGCCGTCGGGGCCCTGGACCAGGTCCGCGTGCCCGGTGTTCTGCACCGGACGGTCGGTGCCGCGGTGGGTGAGGACCGGGTTGGCCGGACACGGCTCGAACGGCCCGTCCGGCCGGCGGGCACGGGCGATCGACACACCGTGGCCGCGCTCGGTGCCGCCCTCGGCGATGAGCAGGTACCAGTACTCGCCGATCCGGTACAGGTGCGGCGCCTCCGGGGCCTTGGCTCCGGGCCCGCCCGACCAGAGGCTGTGCGGAGTGCCGTACGTCTGCCCGGTGGACGGGTCGATCCGGACCTGCGCGACCCCGGCGATCGTGCACCAGCAGGTGCCGTCCTCGTCCCAGGCGAGATCGGGATCGATGCCGGGCACCCCCGGCGCCCAGACGGGATCCGACCACGGGCCGGCCGGGTCGGTCGCCGTGACGATCAGGTTGCCGCCGCCCTCGCTGCAATTGGTGACGATCAGCCAGAAGCGTCCGTCGTGGTGGCGCAGGGTGGGGGCGTAGATCCCGCCGGAGGACGGCATGCCGGCCGGGAGCCGCAACTGTTCCGGCCGGTCCAGGACGTTGCCGATCTGCGTCCAGTGCACCAGGTCGCGGCTGTGGAAGAGGGGCACGCCGGGGAAGTACTCGAAGCTGGAGCAGGCGAGGTAGTAGTCGTCGCCGACGCGGCAGACGCTGGGGTCCGGGTGGAAGCCGGGGATCACTGGGTTGCTGACGTGTCCGTCCGGCTGGCGCAGAGGGGGCACCCGATGGGTCCTCTCTTCGAGTCGTGGGCGAGGCGTAGGCGGTGCGGGTGGTGCGGGGTCGTGCGGGGCGCAGAGGCTGTGACGGCGCTGTCGAAGCGCTTCACCCGACACGCGAAGGTAACGGACAAGATTCATCCGGAACAAGGGTCCTGTCGCCGTGAGAGCATGGCAATCGGCCGCGTGGCAGGACGTCGGAACCAGTCGCTTTGACTGTCGATGCGCTTCGACATGTGCGCCGGTCGCAGCGCCGAGATCAGAAGGGCTTCGCGCCCCGTCCTGCACTGGTGAAACCGGGTGCGCCACCCGGGACGAGCGCGGTGGGCGGCCTGCCGTTGTGCTGTCGTCAGGCCCGCCGGCGCTCCTCCCGTTGCCTGACCAGTTCTTCGACCGCGCTCGGCAGCGTCGTCTCGAAGTCGATGAGCTTCACCCACGTCGGGGTCACGACGATCCGGACCATGCCGTCGTGGTAGAGCGAGCGCACCTCCGCCTCCCATTCGACCCGTTGCTCGGGGGTCATCTCGTAGGTGCTGGTCGGCTGGAGGTACTCGTCCGGGATGCCGTCGACGTGGTCCAGTTCGGCCCGGCCCCGGATGAGCAGGATTTTGGGCGGGTGCACCTCGGTGTCGATCGTCAGGGCGACGGCCGGGTTCTCGCGCAGGGACGTGAGCTTCGGGGCGTTCTTCGTGGTGCACATGACGATCTCCGAGCCGTTCCAGACGAACGCGATCGGGACGTTGCGGGGGGTGCCGTCCTTGGCGACGTAGGCAAGCCGGGTCAGGTCGCGGGTCAGCAGTTCCTGGCTGATCGGCCGGTTCAGGACCTCGGTGATCTCGTTCGCCTGCATGGTTTTTCCTCCGCTCGTGGCCTCTTGTGCCCCGGGGACGGAGTCGGCGCGCCGTTCTCGACATCCGGCACGCGGCGAAGGGGGAGTTTCTTCCTCACGGCCCGTCCGGGCTCCAGCTCGGGCGGCGGCGCGGGGGTCCGGCGAGGATCAGTTGCTCGAGGCCGGCGTACCGCTCGCGTGCCCGGCGGGCGCTGCGGCGACCGCTCAGGACGGTGAACAGCCAGCCGCAGGCGAAGCCCACCGGCACGGACACCAGGGCGGTCGTGGTGAAGGGGAACCAGTTCAGGTCGGCCTCCGGGAGAGCCGACGTGGGGGACCCGGAGACGAGCCGGGTGCCCGACATCAGGACCAGGACGGCGAGCGAGCCGCCGATCAGCGTGCCGAGCAGTCCGGCCTTGCCGAAGCGCCGCCAGAACAGCGAGTAGACCAGTGCGGGCGCGATGGCGGAGGCGCCCATGCAGAAGGAGAGGGTGGCCAGGGCCTGGAGGCTGCGGTGCTGGGCGAGGGCGGCCAGCAGCACCACGGGGATGCCGACGAACAGCGCACAGGCCCGTGCGAAGGTCATCTCCCGCAGGGCGGGCATGCCGCGGCCGCGCGAGGCGATGACGTCGTGCGCGAGGGAGTTGGCGCAGGCGAGCGTCATCCCGGCGACGGACGCCAGGAGGGTCAGGAAGATCGCCGTGGTGACGGTGCTGAACACCAGGCTCTCGGTGCGGGAGACGTCGGCCCCGAACACGGCGCGCGCGCCCAGCAGATACGCGGTGCTGCCGTGCGGGTCGGCGGCCGTGATCCGCTCGCGGCCGACCAGTGCCGTGGCACCGAGGGCGATCACGGTGATCACCAGCATGAACAGGGCGACCGAGGACACCGCCCAGGACATGGTGCGGCGTACCTGACGCGCGTTGCCCGCGGTGTACATCCGCATGGTGACGTGCGGCAGGCAGGCGCCGCCGAGCACGATGGCGACCTGGGTGCTGATCATGTCAAGGCCGGGGTGCGGCCCGTCCGAGAACTGCAGCCCGTACTGGAGGAACGCCTGACCGGTGCCGCTGCGCTGCGCGGCGGTGTCGACCATCGTTCCCGGGTGCCAGCCGAAGGAGGCGAGGACGAGCACGGCGACCACGAGGCCGGATCCGAGGAGCATCACGGTCTTGATGATCTGGATCAGCGCGGTGCCCCGCATCCCGCCGAGGGCGGCGTAACTGATCATCAGGACGCCGGCGCCGACGATGCAGCCGGTCTGCATGGCACGGTCGGAGAAGCCGAGGATGAACGCCAGGAGCTGTCCCACGCCCGCCAGTTGCACGATCATCATCGGGATCAGCGACAGCAGGGTCACCGCGCAGGCGGTGATGCGCACGGCCCGCCCGGGGACGCGCCGGCTCAGCGCGTCACCCATGGTGAACCGGCCGGTGTTGTGCAGGGGTTCGGCGAGCAGGAACATCAGCAGGAGCAGGGACAGCAGGGTGCTCAGCGCCAGGACGACACCGTCGTAGCCGCACAGCGCGATGACCCCGCCGATGGTGAGCACGGTCGCGGCGGAGATGTAGTCCCCGGCGACCGCCAGGCCGTTGCGCAGCGGGGAGAGTGTCCGGTACCCGGTGTAGAACTCCTCCAGGTCGTCACGGTCGGGGCCGGTCAGGACGCACAGCAGGAGCGTGAGGGTGACGACGCTGCAGAAGGCGACCAGGGACCAGGACTGCGCGGAGCCGCCGAGGTCGGTCATGCCCGGGCCCGCCCGTCCCCGTCGGCCGGGCGGGCGTACTGGCTGACCCGGCGGGCCAGGGGGTCGACGAAGCGCCGTGCCGCGTACTCGAACAGCAGGACGGCCAGCCAGGTGACCGGGATCTGTACGACGGCGAGCAGCAGGCCGGTCGGGAGTCCGCCGGGGGCCGGTCGGGCCATGAAGGCGGGGGCCTTGACGGTGAGGGTGAGGAAGAAGGCGAAGTAGCCGAGGGCGACGAGGGTGGCCACGCGCCGCTGCCACCGGCAGGCGCGGCGCAGCACGCGCAGGGCGCGGTGGTAGCTGGACCACGAACGCTGGCGGGCCCCGCTTCCCGGGCGCTCTCCGGCCGCCGGGAGGGACGGCGGCCGGAGAGCGGTGGGGGAGGGGACCCGTCCGTTGTGCCGGTGCGGCAGGGATAACTCCGAGCGGTCGTAGGACATCCCAAAACTCCTAGCGCGGTGGGCCCGGCAGTCACGGACCGCAAGAAGGTGGGGGAGCGGAGGCGGTTCGGGTCACCGCACGTTATGCGGGTGTCCGGGCCGTGGATGTGTGTTCCGTTGAACTTTCCGGGGGCGGCCCCGCGAGCAAGGCGGCCTCGACGGGTGCCCGTGGTGACGGTGTGACGGAAGGGACCACAGGTGTCCCCTGTGGTCCCTTCTTCTCGCCATCGGTCGTCCGTACGTCGTACACCAGTCCTGATCGGTGCCGGCTGCCCTGACGGAGGCACACCGGCCGGTGGGACGAGGACACGTACGCCGAATGCCGCAGGGATGAGCCGTGCATCGAGGGGGTGGTACTGCCGGCATATGCCCGCCGGGTATCGGTCCGCCCGAATGTGCCCCGGTGCACGGTCAGGCGCCCCACCTCCGGTCGGCGCCGCTTCCACGACCGTGTGTCAGCGCTCTGCGCGTCGGGCACGGACGCTCAGGGCGATGACGGAGACGAGGAACCAGAAGGCACCGAAAGCCGAGTACCCGGCGACGGTGGACAGACCGCTCGTCGCCGAGCCGGAGGAGGCGGCGATGGTGGCACCGGCGAGAACGGACTGCGCGCCGCTGACGACCATGGGCCACTGGGCGCCGACGGTGCGCCGGCGCCGGACCGCCACGACGAGCTGGACCGCTCCGGACAACAGGGCCCAGACGCCGAAGACGAGGAGGGCCGTCCCTACGGAGGCGAAGACGGCGACGATCATTCCGACGGTGGTGGCGAGGCCGAGAGCCATGTTGACGGCACTGACGTGGTCCGCGGAGCCGGTGCCCGCCAGGCGGCGCTCCAGGAGCGTGGCGATCACGTCCCACAGGGGGTACACGACGAGCAGCACGGCCGCGACCGCGGTGGGCCTGTCCGTCGACTCCAGCGAGGCGGAGGTCGTCAGGACCAGCGCCACCCAGATCAGGGAGAAGACGACACGGATCAGGTGGAGCGACCGCAGCCCGGAGGGTGTCGGCGCGGTCGCGGTCGTAGCCGGAGAAATGACGGTGGTCTGTGTCATCGGGAGTCCCGTTGCCATCGTGAGCGGTGTGAGGCGGGCGCCTCGCCGACGAGTCTCAGCGGCCCCCGGCACCGCCGCGTACTTCGAACGAAGTAGTTGTGCCCTCCGCTTCGACGGAACGGCTCTCCGGCGCTCCCGGCGAGCGGAGCGGGCTCGCCGTGTACATCGTTCGAAGTACACGGTCGCGGCGCGGGTGCACGAGAATCGGCACATGGCCGACGCGCACGACAGTCAGGACGGACCGGCGGCACCCCTGTGGGTCCGCCGCCCCGAGGTGCTGCACCGAGGCGCCTACGCAGTGGCCGCGCTGGTGTTCACCGGTCAGATCGTGGCCGTGGCGGTGCGGGGGTCGGACTGGCCGACGGCCCTCGGCGTCCTGCTCGCCGGAAGCGGTGTCGCCCTCTCGTGGCGGCAGCCGTGGGCCGGACTGGTCGTGGTGAGCGCGGCGTCCTTCGCCGTCACAGCGGTGGGGCACGACCCGCTGTCGGTATGGATGATGGCGGTGCTCGTGCTGTTCTCGGTCAGCCTCAGGGGAAAACAGCCGCTGCTCGCGACCGGCGTCGTGGCCGCGTTCTTCCTGGGCGCGTTCATGACGGTGGGAGGGTTCCGGGGCGGCGCGGTGGTGGGAGCCGCCGCCCTCTTCTCGGCCATGGCGGGAGGCGCGACCGGGGCCGCGCTCCGCATCCACCGGGACCACTGGTGGACCCTGGAGGAACGGGCCGAGAGCGCCATCGCCACCCGCGAGATGGAGGCCACCCGACGAGTGACCGAGGAGCGGCTCCGAATCGCCCGGGACCTCCACGACGTCATCGGCCACCAGGTCGCGATGCTGAGCATGCACCTCGGGGCTGCGGAGATCGGACTGCCCGCGGACGCCGAAGCCTCCCGGCAGGCCCTGGTGTCCGCCAGGTCCAGCGCCCGCACGGTCGTCGTCGAGACCCAGCGCATCCTCGCGCTCCTGCGCCTCGGGGACGACGTGGACGGCGACGAGGCGCTCCGGCCGACCCCGGCGCTCAGCGGTCTGCGAGGGCTTGTCGCCTCGTTCGAGAGTGTCGGCCTGGACGTCCGGGCCGACATCGAACTCCCCGACGGTTTCGTGGAGCCGAGCGTCGGCGTGACGGTCTACCGGGTCGTCCAGGAAGCACTCACGAACGCCTACCGGCATGGCGAAGGGACAGCGACCGTGGAGGTGCGCGAGCGCGACGGCAGGATCGCCGTCACCGTGGAGAACCGCGTCGCCCGCTCCGCACGTGGCTCCGGCAGCGGACTGGGGCTCGTGGGGATGCGCGAACGCGTCGAGTCGTCCAACGGGCGACTCACGATCGACCGCCACGACGGGCGGTTCCGCGTCCACGCGGAGTTCAGCCTGCTGGGAGCCGTCGTCCGATGACGCGGATTCTGATCGTCGACGACCAGGACGACATCAGGGCCGGGATCCGGGCGATGCTCCGGCTCGACCCGGAGCTCGTGGTCGCGGGGGAGCTCTCCGACGGGCTCCAGGTGGTGCCCTTCCTCCGGGACCACCCCGTCGACCTCGTGCTGATGGACGTCCGGATGCCGGGCATCGACGGCGTCGAGGCCACGCGCCGGATCCGCGCGGAGCACTCGCCCCAGGAGACACGGGTGATCGTGCTGACCACGTTCGACCAGGACGACATCGTGCTCGCCGCGCTGCGCGCGGGCGCCAACGGTTTCCTGAGCAAGACGGTGAGCCCCGCCGAACTCGTCGCCGGAATCAACGAGGTCGTCGGCGGTGGGGGCGCGCTGTCGGCCGCCGCCACGGCCGCGCTCATCGGGCACATGACCGACAGTCCGCCTCCGGTGGTCGACCGGGAACTGCTGCGGCGCTTCGACGCGTTGACCCCCAGGGAGCGGGACGTGGTCCTGCTCGTGGCGAGCGGACTCGGCAACGACGAGATCGCGGCCCAGATGTCCGTGTCACCGTTCACCGTGAAGACACACGCGGTACGGGCGATGACGAAGGTCGGCGCACGGGACCGAGCGCAACTCGTCTCGTTCACCTTCCGCGCCGGCCTCTGCCCCTGACGCCGGGCCGCTTCCTCGTCGTCGTACGCGTCTGCTCATCCGCTCGACTGCTCAGCCCTCGCTCGGCCGTTGCTGTCCTTTCGGATGCTGTCGATGATGCGGGTCCAGTTGTCGCCGCCGTGGCCGTGCTCGATGGCGTGACGGTAGTGGGCCTGCACGGCCAGGGGCAGCGCGAGGTCGAGACCGAGTGCCGTGCTGGTCTCCACGATGTGGTCGGACGTGGCACCCATCATGGTGACCGTGCTGAGGTCGCCGGGATGCTCTCCGGCGTCGAGCGCGGCACCGGGGTTCGCCTCACCGGCCCTGAGGATGTCGCCGATCGAGTCGGCGAAGGAGAGCAACTCGGGCAGTGCCTCCGCCGCCTTCAGGCCGGCGGTGCCCAGCATCGCGGTGGCGTGCATCAGGCCCGACAAGGTGGTGAGGAACACCGCGAGTTGGGCTTGGTACATCATCTGCGCGAGGCCCGGGTCGACGCCCAGATAACGTGGCGTTCCCAGCGGTGCCAGCGTCGCCCGGTGACGCTCCATCAGCTCTTCACGGCCGCTGTAGTAGATGTGGGACGCCTCCGTGCCGACCATCGGTGCGGGAACCATGACACCTCCGGTGAGGAAGCCGGCGCCGTGGCTCGCCGCCCAGGCCGCCGCCTCACGGGTGCGGTCGGGGGTGTCGGAACTCAGATTGACCAGTGTGCGGCCGGCGAGCGACGCGTTGGTGCCGCCCAGGATGTCGTACATCGCCTGGTAGTCGGTGAGGCTGAGGATCACGAGCTCGCTCGCTTCGACCGCCTCGCCCGGGGTGGTGGCGAGCGTCGCTCCGTCGGCGACGATGCCGTCGGCCCGGCGGGCGGTGCGGTTCCACACGGTGACGGGGTGGCCGGCGGTGAGGAGGGTACGGGTCATGGCCTGACCCATCGGGCCGAGCCCGATCACGGTGACGGTGCCGTTCTGCCTGGTGGGGGCGTTCAGTTGTTCGTTCACCCCTCCATGGTCGGAGAGCGACGCCAGGGGCGGAAGTACCTACTATTTTCTGCGGTACTTACCTTTTAGTAAGGGGGACAGCGATGGCCAGGGCACCGAGATGCGGGCCTTACATCTGCGGCATCGACGCAGCGCTCGACGTGGTGAGCGGAAAGTGGAAAGGGCTGATCCTCTGGGAACTCGACGCCCACGGGATTCGCCGCTTCGCGGAACTCCGCCGCGGACTGCCGGGGGTGAGCGAGAAGATGCTGACGCAGCACCTGCGGGAGATGGAGGAGGACGGTCTCGTGCACCGCAAGGTCTACGCGGAGGTGCCGCCGCGCGTGGAGTACTCCCTGACGGAGCACGGCCGTACGCTCAACAAGGCGCTGGAGCCGTTGGGGGCATGGGGAGTTGAGCGGATACGGCGCGAGGGCGCGGGCGTTGTGGAGGTCGAGGTGGCGGAGGCCTCACACAGCCGGCAGGACCGCTAGCGGGCTCGCGGTACCTCACATGCGGGCTTTCAGCACGTCGACCTCGCACCCCGGCGCGAACGGATCGAAACCGTGCTGGACCAGCCAGCGGATCACCAGCAGACTGCGCAAGGACCACCACCCGCGGATCACGTCGAGGTCCACGTCCGTGCCGTAGCCGGCCATGACGTCGTCCAGGCGCTCCTCGTGTCCGAGGGTGAAGGTGGCGAGGTCGTACAGGGCGTCGCCCCGGCCCGCCTCGGACCAGTCGATGATGCCCGTGACCTCGTCGCCGTCGACGAAGACGTGCGCAACCTGGAGGTCGCCGTGCGTGAACGCCGGTGTCCACGGCCGGAACGCGGCCTCGGCGACCTGCCGGTTGCGGGTGACGAGGTCCGCGGGAAGGACGCCGTGCGTCACGAGCCACTCGCACTCGTCGTCGAGTTCGACCACCAGCGAGGCGACGCTCCGGCCGGCCCTGCCGGGCCGGGGCGGCAGGGGCGCGTCGTGCAACGTCCGCATGGCGGCGCCCGCGGCGGCCCATGCCGTCGGCGGCCCGGTTGCCGGTCCGCCGAGGCTTCCGACCGTGGTCCCGGGGAGCGCGGCGATCGCGAGCGCGGGCGGCCTGCGCCACAACACCTGCGGGGTGGGGACCGGCGCGAGTGCCATTGCCTCGACCTCGGCGTCGAGGCGCGACTGATCGGCGTCCACCTTCAGAAACACATCGCCGACGCGTAGCGTCGCGCGCTCGGAGTGAGAGACGACGACCTCGACCTCGTCCATGGGCGATGAGTATCCCGGGGATGCCTGCCGGCGTCGCCGCATTTCTCACGTGCGACGACGCGGCCGGCGGTGGCCCGTCCCCGGGTGAGGTACGTCTGGGAGGGCGCGGGCCGCTTACGGTTCGCCGTGGGCTGCCGCGGGCCGGGACCGGTCGGGTCGGCCCAGTCCTGCGACGAGGAGCGCGACCAGGGTGCGCGGGTTGTAGTCGGGGTCGTTCTCCGCGCCCACGCAGAGGTTGCCCACGCCGCGCATCAGCTCGAGCCCTCCGATGCCGGAACGGATCTCACCGGCCGCCGCGGCGGCGTCGAGGAGCTGGGTGCACACCGGTACGAGATGGTCGATGAAGTAGGCGTGCAGGGTCTCGAAGCCGGTGTTGTCGTGTTGCAGGGCGGCGGCGAGTCCGTGTTTGGTCACCAGGAAGTCGACGAAGATGTCGATCCACCGTTCCAGCGCCTCGTACGCGGTGGGGCAGCTCGCCAGCAGAGCGGGGCCGGCCTCGGCGCAGTTCTCCACCTGGTGGCGGAAGACCGCGACGATCAGGTCCGCCCGGGTGGGGAAGTGGCGGTAGATCGTGCCGATCCCGACACCCGCCCTGGCCGCGATGTCGCGGACCGGCGCGTCCACGCCCGAGGTGACGAAGACAGCGGCGGCCGCGTCCAGCAGGATCTGCTTGTTGCGCCGGACGTCCTTGCGTTGGGACGCGGCGGCTTTCTCCGTGCCCTGGCGGCTGTCGCTCACTGCGGGGCTCCTCTCGGCGGATCGCGGTTCCGCATGCTGTGGAACGGGGTTCCGTTTCGGCCATGATGGCAGATCGGGCCGGCGGACCGGCCACCGCCACTGCTGTGACCGCACACTCCGGACGCGCTCGTGAGGAGGGAACGCGGGGCGTCGGCGTGTGTGACACGGGTGAGCGGGGGTGGGGGCCCCGGTGCCCTCGACGGCAGGAGGAGACGGCCCCTTTCCGCCCGGTTCCCGTCCCGCCGACGCCCGTCGACGCACGTCGGCGTCTCCGGACGTCCAGTGCGCGCCACGACCACGCGCGGGCGTATGTCCGCCCGCGCGTGATCTGCACCCGCCCCCTCAGACGAGGGACGAGTGGGTGACGTACAGCGGCTTCACGGCCCCGTACTCAGTCGCCGACGGGCGTGCCGAACCAGCGCGCGAGGTGGCTGTCGAGGTCCTGCTGATCGTCGCCGATCCAGGCGACATGGCCGTCGGGGCGCAGCAGGACGCACGGCGCGTCCAGTGCCGCGGTGGGATCCGCGAGGTGGTCGACCCGGTCCGACCAGCCGCCGACGGTCAGGCGTTCGGTGCGGTCCAGCACGAGTCCCCGGCCGTGGTGCAGCAGATCGTAGAGCCGGCCCTGTTTCACGTCGATGTCGCGCAGGCGGCGGCCGAGCAGGTGGGGGCCTTCGCCGAAGTCGTAGCGGACACTGATCGCGGTGATCTTCTCGATGAGATGACGGTTCACCTCCTCGAAGTCCATCAGTTCGGTGAGGAGCCTGCGCACGGCCTGCGGCCCCGGCTCCGTGGACAGCAGCTCCGTCTGGGCGCGGGTGTTGTCCAGTACGTCCTCGGCGACCGGATGACGTTCGGTCTGGTAGGTGTCCAGCAGTGTCTCCGGTGCCCAGCCCCGGACCTGAGCGGCCAGTTTCCAGCCGAGGTTGAAGGCGTCCTGTAGGCCCAGGTTGAGGCCCTGTCCGCCGATGGGCGGATGGATGTGCGCCGCATCGCCCGCCAACAGCACCCGGCCCACGCGGTAACGCTCCGCCAGCCGGGTGGCATCACCGAAGCGGGACAGCCAGCGCGGGGAGTGGACGCCGAAATCGGTTCCGGCGACGGCGCGCAACTGCTCCCTGAAGTCCTCGATGGTCGGTGGTGTCGAGCGATCGCTGACTCCCGCGGCCGGGACCAGGACGCTGTAGACGCCCTCTCCGAACGGCCGGAGCCAGAACCGGTGATGGATCTCGCGGACCTCGGCCGTCCTTGCGGCGATCTCCTGCGGCGGCACACCCACTTCCATCTCGCCCATCAGCGTCTCGTTCCGCGAGGGCTCGCCGGGAAAGCCGACACCGAGGAGTTTGCGCACCGTACTGCGGGCACCGTCACAGCCGACGAGGTAGCGCGAGCGGACCCTTTCCCCGTCGTCCAGTTCGACGGTCACCCCCTGCTCGTCCTGCTCGAATCCGGTGACCGCCCGGCCGCGAAGCACCTGCGCGCCGACTTGAGCCGCATGCTTCTCGAGCAGGTCGACGAGGACCGGCTGCGGGATGCCCAGCAGATAGGCGTGCGCTGAATCCAGCCCTTGGGGAGCGGGTTTGTTGATGGCGGCGAAGAAGCCGCCGGCCGGACGCTGCCTTCCATGCGGCCGAACTCGGTCCAGCAGTCCGCGCATCGCCAGCAGTTCGAGGCTGCGCATGTGCAGACCGACGATGCGGACGAACGACACGGGCTCGGTGTCCTTCTCCAGGACGAGTACCCGCACGTCGTGCAGCCGTAGTTCGGCGGCCAGCATCGCGCCGGTCGGCCCGCACCCGGCGATGATCACGTCGAAGTCGAACCCGGCGGGCTCGCGATCGACACCGGCTGCGGCTTCCGACGGCCGACGTCCGGAGACCAGGCGTGCATGGGAGTCGCGGTCGACCGTGTCGTCCGGCGACGTCTCGGCGGTGAACTGCGGAGAGTCCATAGGTGTTGCCTTTCGGGAGTGCCTTGTTGTCGAGGCGCTCCCGGCGACACCTGCGTCAGTCGCCGGCCGTGACGGAAAGGGGGAGCGCCCACATCGCTACAGCGTTCATGGGACTCACCTCCTCGGGCGGGGTCACGGACAACGGCAAGCTACAAGCCCCGCCCTCGCTCGTCCACTCCTTTTCCCAGCCGCTCCGAGCACCGCCGGTCCCGGGACCTCGTCTCCGGGGCCCACGGCAGGCGTTCAGGCCCCGGCAGGCTCCAACCGGACGCAGCACCGGCCCGGGGTGGGCGCCAGACAGGCCGTGTACGCGCGCTCGCCCAGGCCCTGGAGGACACCGCGCAGCAGGTGCAGGTTCATGCCGCACACCGTCTGGGTGTGCTCACGCGCCAGGGCGTGGAAGGGGCAGTTGCCCAGCACGATGGCGCCCGTCTCCTCCTGCCGCGGCTCGAACCCGTACCGCTCCAGCAGCTCCAAGAGGCTTGCGCCGCCCGGTTCTTCGAGTCGCGCGCCGAGTTCCTCGGCCTTGCGGTGCAGTACGTCCTGCACCGGTGCGCCGGTCGCCGCGGATTCCTCCACCGCCTGGGCCAGGAGGCGTCCGGCCAGCTCGTAACGCCGATCCGGGAGGCTGACCGCGATCTGCTTCCGGGAGCGCTGGTACAGCTTGGCCGGTCGGCCGGCTCCCGGTCCCGTCCGCCCGCTGCGCCGTTCATAGACCACGTCGAGCAGGGACTCGCCGGCCAGCCGGTCGAGATGGAACGCCGCGGTCTGCCGTGCCAGGCCCAGTGCGGCGGCCGCGTCGTCACGGCTGACGGGCCCGGGCTGGCGCACCACGTGGTCGTACAGCCGCCTGCGGGTCGGCTCGTCCAGTGCGGCGATGGCCGAGACATCGGTGTCGCGTACTTCCTTCGGGTCGTCCACGAACACCAGTGTAAAACCCATGGCCATTGACTAAAGAAGAGAGCAAGGCTTCTATAGGTAATGAGAATTGTCGATAGAAGGAGAGGTCGTCATGTCCTCCGCAACCGCAAGCACCCCTTCCGCCGCCGCCTCGCGGCGCGGGCAGTTCGCTGATCCCGGCTACCAGGCGTTCGTGATCCTGCGTACGGCCTTCACCGTGGCGCCGATCCTGTTCGGGCTGGACAAGTTCGCGAACCTGCTCGTGGACTGGCCCGCCTACCTCGCGCCGTGGATCGACGACCTCGTCCCCGGCAGCGCCCAGGCGGCCATGTACGCCGTGGGCGTGATCGAAGTCGTCGCCGGAATCGCCGTGGCCCTCGCGCCGCGTTTCGGAGCCTGGCTCGTGGCGGCCTGGCTGGCCGGCATCATCGTCAACCTCCTGACCATCCCCGACTACTACGACATCGCCCTGCGTGACTTCGGCCTCCTGCTCGCCGCCGTCGCCCTCGCCCGTCTCGCCGCGCGCTACCACGGCGGGAGGGAGCGCTGACCGGGCCGCAGGCCGTTGTCTCCGGTGGCGCGGCCTGACATGGCCCGCCGCCGGAGACATGGGTGCGAGGGGGTACGGGGTCTGCCGTGCTGCGGCGGACGCGAGTGAGGTCACCTCGCGGTTCGCGGGGGGGGCGGACCATGAGGCATTTTTCGTCGGCCTCACGGCTCGTCGCGTGGGAAGGGTGACCGGGGCGGCCCCGGGCGGAGCGGGGACGAACACAAGAACCTGGGGGTCACGCGTGCATGGACCGATTGACACCGGGCAGACGGGTCTCAGGGCCTTGCAGCGCTGTTCCCCCGTGGTGCTGCAAGGCCCTTTCCGTCGACTGCCGCCTTGAGCCCACCGCCAGGTCCGCCGACCTCGCACGCCAGAGGGACCCGCCTCAGCCGCACCGGCCGACCGGTGATGAGTTTTCGCGCCCGCGCCCGTCATACCCACGACAGGACACGACAAGGCGGACGGATGACGTGATGAGTGCGGACACGCGGCTGGGGGACCTGGGCGATCGCAGGCTGGACGAGGTCGACGAGTCGGCGTTCTCAGGGCTGGCGGAACGGCACCGGCGGGAGCTGCACGTGCACTGCTACCGGATGCTCGGATCGTTCGAGGACGCCGAGGACACCGTGCAGGAGACGTTCCTCCGTGCCTGGCGGCGGCGGGAGACCTTCGAGGGACGGTCCACGTTCCGGGCGTGGCTGTACCGGATCGCGACCAACGCCTGCCTGGACCTGCTCGCCAAGAGCCGGCCGGAGCCCGCGACCGGCGGCGAGGTGTCGTGGCTCCAGCCCTACCCGGACCGGCTTCTCGACGAGCTGCCCGCGGGCGGCGCGGACGAGCCGGAAGCCGTCGCCGTCGCACGGGAGACGATCGAGCTGGCGTACCTGGTCGCGCTCCAGCATCTCGCTCCGCGTCCGCGGGCCGTGCTGATCCTGCGGGACGTCCTCGGCTGTCCGGCGAAGGACGTCGCCGAGTACCTCGGGGACTCCGTCAACTCAGTGAACAGCGCGTTGCAACGGGCCCGGGCGGGCATGCGCGAACACCTGCCCGCAGAGCGGCAGGACTGGACCGGCGGCGAACAGGACGCGGGGACCCGGGCACTGGTACGCCGCTACACCGACGCCAGCGTCGCCACGGACGTCGACGCGCTCGCCGCGCTGCTGCGGGACGACGTCCGCTGCTCCATGCCGCCCACGCCGGGACTCCACGTCGGCCGCGACGCGGTGGTGAACGACTGGATCGAGGGCGGCTTCGACGGCATGAAGGGCCTGCGCGCCGTCCGCACCTCCGTGAACCGGCAGCCCGCCGTCGCCTTCTACCTCTGGCGGCAGGGGGAGGAAGAGGGCGCGGAGGGCGCGTACCTGCCGCTGACGATCGACGTCCTGCGCGTCACCGGCGGAGCGATCACCGAGATCATCACCTTCCACGACGACCGGTTCCCGTGTCTCGGGTTGCCCGAGCGGTTGCCGGTGGACGGTACGGCCTGACCCCGCAGCGTGCGCTCGGGCGGCGCGGCACCCGTGCCCGGGCCGGCGCGGGCGAGCAGCGATCCCGGTCGGACCCGGCTGCGACGCCGAGGGGCGGGCCCTCTCGTGCCTGTGAACACCCTTACACCTGTTGCCAGATGATGGAGGAGAGACATGAACAGCGTCCACGAGAGCGGGGTCGTCGTAGCCCCGGAAACGGACCGGGCCAGCAGCGTCCGCAGCATCCCCCGGCCTCGCGGTCTCATCGGCGTCGGCCTCGTTGCCGCACTGGTGGCGGTGCCGGTCACCACGCTCGCCGCAGCGCTCGCCCAGGCTGTCGGCGTCGACTTCGAGGTCCCTGACGGTGGCGAGGCGATTCCGCTCTCCGGGTTCGCCGTGGTCACCGGGTTCTTCTCGGTCGTCGGCATCGTCATCGCCGTGGTTCTGCTTCGCTGGAGCGCCCGCCCCGCCGTGCGGTTCGTGTGGGTGACAGTCGGTCTGACCGCGATCTCCCTGGTCCCGCCCCTGCTGGCCGGGGCAGACGCGGCCACCACCATCGCGCTCATCGGGCTGCACGTTCTCCCGGCGACGGTGATGATCCCCACCCTTGCGAGGTGCCTCCGCAGCCGGACCCCTTGAGCAACCTGCGCCGGGACTCGGTCGGTCCGCCACTGTCAGTGGTCCCGCCTACGGTTCTCGACACGGGTGGGCGCGCTCCGCAAATGGGCGCCTACTGCCGCAGTGGAGATCACAGATGAGGGGGCTCCGATGGCCGAGACCGGAGACGTGCGCGAGGCGTGGGGCCGGATCACCTCGTGGCTCGAGCGGAACGAACCGGATGTTCTGGCCGCGCTCGGCGGTCCGGGGAGCCGGTCTGCCATCGAAGACGCCGAACTGCGCATGGGTGTGAAGCTGCCGGAGGAGATGTGGCAGTGGCTGTCGGCGAACGACATCGATGCCGGCAGACAACCCGCTGATCGATCCTGTCTGGTGGCCTTCGGGACGGCGATACCTCTGCCCGGCGGGCATCTCCTCCTCGGACTGACGGATATGGAGCGGGTCTGCCTCAGCCAGAGGGGTCTGGAGGAGGCGCAGCCGTCCGCTGACTCCGATCGTCCGTTGTGGCGCCGCGAGTGGGTGCCGATCGCCGCCGAGCGCGACGGTCTGTACGGGACGTTTCTGGACACACGCCACGGAACCGTCGGGACGTGGGCCGAAGCGTACGGTCCCGAGGAGGGCGTGTACGCCTCGTTGTACGCGTTCTTCCAGGAGGCGGCGGACCGACTGGAAGGGGTCTCCTCGGGAGACTGGAGTGGTCCTGGGGCGCCCGACGGGTCCGTACGGCTCGATCCCCGTCCCGAGGACCAGCCGATACGTCTATGGGCACGCGCCAACGGCTATCAGGTGAATGATCGTGGGCGCGTCCCGGCGTCCATCCGTGAGGCTTTCGAGGTGTCGCGGCGGTGATCACCGAGTTTGGTTGTATCCGCTGACGACCGCCGACGACTTGGAACTGGGGGGAGGGCGACGATCACATGCGCCGGGAGGAGCGGTCGCCGGACGACTGATCCACCGGGCGGGCGGCTGCGGCGGCCATGAGGGCCAGCAGAAGCCCGACCACGCCGACGATGATGTTGTTGACGATGGTCCTGGTGGTGCTGACGTCTCCTGCCACGACCCAGGGCGCGACGATGGTCCAAGCGCTGAGTGCGCAAGCGGCCCAGGCCATGCTGTGCGACCGCTCGTATGCCCGGCCGAAACCACCGCTCATGATCACGGCGTATGCGATGCCGACGATCAGATTGTTGACGGCGAGAGTGGAGAAGCCGTTGAATCCCGCGATCCAGGGTGAGGCCGCCAGATAGAGGCCCGTGATCAGGGCCATCGCCTCGACGGCCTGTGCCCTCGGAGTGGTCGCGACACGCTCGGCCATCTCGTGCCGATTGCGCATGTCGAGGATGTCGGGATGTGTTGCCATGTCCGACCGGGGTTGGGTTGTCATTTCAGTATCTCCTGTATGTCTGTTTTGTGTGGTGCATATAAGTGAGTACCCCATGGGGACGTAGTAGTCGTTGCTGAGTCGCCCGCGTCCGAAGGTTTCGCGGAGCCGGTGGCGGGGTGGCCGGGTGGCCGTCGCGGTCGGGTCCGGCGTCATCGGTTCCCCGGTCACGCGAGCGCTGTGACCGGGGAACCGAGTTCGGCTGTCAGGAATGGTGCCGACCGCTGCTGACCAGTTCCGGTACCGTGCTGACTAGTTCCGGTACCGGAACACGATCCGGCCGCGGGTCAGGTCGTAGGGCGGGAGCTCGACCAGGACCCGGTCCTCCAGCATGATCTTGATGTAGTGCTTGCGGATCTTCCCGCTGATGTGCGCGAGCACTTGGTGGCCGTTCTCGAGCTCCACGGTGAACATGGCGCTGCGCAGGCACTCGACGACCTTGCCCTCGACCTCGATGACGTTCTTGTTCTTGGTCATCGCACCAGCTCCAGATTGCTGCTCATCCGCCGGGCGCCGATGGTCTCGAACAGGGCCGAGCCTGCTTGGTTGGACTCCTGTACCTCGGTCCATGCCTCGGCGAATCCGGAGCGGTGCAGGGTCGTCAGCGCGTGCGCCAGCAATGCCCGTGCGATGCCGCGGCGCTGCTGGTCGGCCCGGACCGCGATCAGACCGATGCGCGGGCGGATCGCCGTCACGACGCGGATCAGCCCCAGGTAGCGGTCCGGGGCCGCGGCCACCGCGTACTCGGACGGGTCCACGATGGTGTCGCCCTCGCGGCGGGGGACCACCTCGGCGGGCATAGACTGCCACCCGACGGTCGCCTCGACTTCGTCACGGATCGCGCGGTCCACGGCCCGCAGCAGACCCTCGTCCGCCTGACCGGCGGGGAGGATCGTCACGCCCGAGGGCGGCAGGACCGCGTCGAGGCGTGTGACCTGGGGATCGGTCGGTACGACGTACTCCCACTCGCGGCGCCGGAGCGTGAAGCCGGCCCGCCGCCAGGCGGCTGTCAGCTCGACGTCGGCTTCGTCGACCACCGTGTACAGCGGGGACGGCAGTTCCTTCAGCATCGCTTCGGCGAGACGGTCGAAGGCGGTGTCGTGCCAGGCGTCGATGCTGATGAACAAGCGGCCGTCGGGGCGGTGTTGCGCATGCCCGCGGCCGACCACCAGGTCGTCGTCCAGGGCGTGCCATTGCCTGTCCGCGACGCGCGTGATCATGACCGCGTGCTCGCTCAGGCCGGATGTGCAAGGCGTTGGTTTCATCGGAGTCTCCCTCCAGGAGTGCCTCGATCTCAGGCGCTCCTGGCGACACCGAACGTCAGCCGCCGGACCGTGACGGGTTGAGGGAGCACCCACGGGTAACTGTGTTCACGGGGCTCACCTCCATATGACGACTTCACGGTCCACCCGGAAATTAGCAGCGGGTCGGCGCCGGGCTCAAACCCTTTTTCCGGCAGTGCCACCAGACGCCGGCGGCGTCCATTGCGTCGGCGGTTCGACCACCAATGGGCAGGGTCAACCGCCTGCAAGGGTCATCGGGCGAGTCACTTCGAGCAGGATCGAATGCATGGACGAGGCGACGCGGTCGTCGCAGGGTTGGTGTGCCCGACGGCGGCGGCAGGGGAACTTCTAGCGGCCGCGTCGCCGGAGCGGTCCGGCCCGGCATCCGCCAGGGGTCGGTGGTGACGGCCGGCGAGCCGGCCGTGGACGGAGGGACACCACTATGCACAGGATCACGCGGGGCGCCGCCGCGTTCGCCATGGCCGCGGCCGCCGTGGCGGCGATCGGAACCAGCTCGGCCCACGCCAGCGACAGGACCGTGTTCGGCTGCCCGGGCGGGGCGGTCTGCATCTATCCGGAGGGTGCTGACATCCACACCAGCAATCCGACGAACGTCTACTACAGCTACGGAGCACACAACCTCAGCAACCAGTTCGGCAACCACTATGTGCTGAACAACCAGTACGGCAGCGCCAACGCAACCGCCCAGTTGTGCCAGGGCTACAACGGCGTCAACTGTGTGATCACCATCGGACTGAACGAGTTCGGCTACTACAACCTGACACCGATCAACTCCGTCGTCCTCAACCGGCCGTAGCCGCCCCTCTTCCGACCTGCCGGAGGCGAGTGTCTCGCCTCCGGCACCGGTGCTCTCGTCGGTGCGACCACCGGTGCCTGCTCTCCACAGGGCCGGGACCCAGTTCGCGTTCGGTGACTGGTGTCCCACAGACAAGTCCGGAAAAATGTGGCGTCGCAGCCGACCACTGCGACGTGCGGGAAGAGCAGAACGGGGAGGTGCGGCGATGCCGCGCAGAGAGCGTCCGCTGGACGCGGGGGAAGGTCCGTTACTGGAGCTGGCCGCGGGGCTGAGGCAACTGCGGCGGAAGGCGGGCAACCCGCCCTACCGGGAGCTGGCGGAGCAGGCGCACTACTCGATCTCGACCTTGTCCTCGGCGGCGTCCGGGCAGCGACTGCCCACGCTGGCGGTGACGTTGGCGTACGTGCGCGCCTGCGACGGCGACCTGGCGGAATGGGAGCGCCGCTGGCAGGAGACGGCGGAGCAACTGGGGGAGGCGTACACCGAGCCCGCCCCGGTGGAGGAGTCCGGCCGGGCCTCGCCGTACGCGGGGCTGCGGTCGTTCCGGGAGCAGGACGCGGAGTGGTTCTTCGGCCGGGAGCGGCTCGTGGAGGACCTGGCCGAGCGGCTGCGGCGACAGCGGTTCGTGGTGGTGATCGGGGCCTCCGGCTCGGGCAAGTCGTCACTGTTGCGGGCGGGACTGGTGCCACGTCTGCGGGCCGCGATGACGACGGTGGTGGTGACGCCGGGGCCGCGGCCCCTGGAGGAGTGCGCCGTACGGCTGGGCGCGCTGGCGGGACTCACGCCGGGCGGGGTGTACGAGGAGCTGCGGCAGGACCCGGCGAACCTGGGCCGCGTGGTGCGTCAGATCGCCGCCCGTTCCCAAGCCGGCGATGGCGACGGCGGCGGCAAGGGCGACGTGGTGCTGATCGTCGACCAGTTCGAGGAGACCTTCACGCTGTGCCCGGACGACGGCGAGCGGGACCGCTTCGTCGAGGCCCTGGTGACCGCTGCCCTGGACAAGGGCGGCCGGTGCCGGGTGGCCCTCGGGGTGCGCGCCGACTTCTACGCGCACTGCACCCACCATCCGCTGCTGGTGGAGGCGATGCGTGACGCGCAGGTGCCGGTCGGACCCATGAGCCTGGACGAACTGCGCCGGGCCGTGGTGAGGCCCGCCCAGCGGGCCGGACTGACCGTCGAGGGCGCGCTGTTGGCGTCGCTCACTGCACAGGCGCACGGCCAGGCCGGAGTGCTGCCGCTGCTGTCGCACGCACTGTTGCAGACCTGGCGGCGACGGCGGGGCAACGCCCTGACGCTGGCCGCGTTCGAGTCGGTGGGCGGACTCGAGGGCGGCCTGGCGCGTACGGCCGAGGAGTTCTACCAGCAGTTGGAGCCGGGGCGACGCGAGCTGGCCCGGCGCGTGTTCGTACGCCTGACCGCGCTGGGGGAGGGGACGGAGGACACCCGGCGTCCGGCGCCCCTCGCGGAGTTGGAGGGGCTCGCGGGGGCCGGTGACGGCGGCCTCGGCGCCGTACTGGACCGTGCGGCCGGGGCGCGGCTGCTGACGTTGGACCACGAGCGGGTGGAGCTCGCCCACGAGGCCCTGATCCGGTGCTGGCCCAGGCTGCACGGATGGCTGTCCGAGGACCGCGAGGCCCTGCGGACCCTGCGTCGGCTCACCGGCGCGGCGCAGGCCTGGGTGGGACTGCGCCGGGACCCCGGTGCGCTGTACCGGGGCGCCGGGCTCGACCTGGCCGCCGGGCTCGACCGGGCGTCCTTGTCCGCGGTGGAGCGGGAGTTCCTGGACGCGAGCCTCGCCGCCCGGACGGCCGAACAGGCGGCGGCCCGGCGGCGCGTGCGGTTCCGGCGCGGAGCGGTGGCGCTGCTGACCGCTCTGGTCGTCGTCGCGAGCACCACCGCGGTCTTCGCCGTGCGGGCACAGCGGGCGGCGGACCGGCAGCGGGACGCGGCCGGTTCACAGAGGGCCGCGGAGAAGGCCATGGCGCTGCGGGCGTCCGACCCCGCGCTGGCCGCGCAGGTGGCTCTGGCCGCCTACCGGCTGTCGCCCACCCCCGAGGCCCGGGGCACCCTGCTCAGCACCTTCGCCACCGTGTACGCCACGCAGTTGCCCGACTGGACGAGCACCGCCACGACGATGGCCTTCAGTGCCGACAGCCGGGTACTGGCGACCGGTGACAGCGACCGGACCGTGCGCCTGTGGCGGGCCTCGGACGCCCACCGGCCAGGCGAGTTGAGCAGGCTGCCGCGACTGACCGGCCCTGTCCGCACGGTCGCGGTCAGCCCGGACGCCGGTCTCCTGGCCGCGGGAGACGACCTCGGGGCGACCCAGCTGTGGGACATCGGCGATCCACGGCACCCGCGACTCGCCGCCCGCCTGCCCGCCGCCGCGGCCCCGGTCACAGGACTGGGTTTCACGCCGGGTGGCCGGACTCTGGCGGCGGTCTCCCGCGACGAGATCCGGTTGTGGCGGCTGTCCGATCCACGACGGCCGCGTCTGTCGGCCACGACCCGTGTGCCCGCCGCCGTGACCGCGGTGGCGTTCCGCCGGGACGGGCGCGCGCTGGCCACGGGCCACTCCGACCGTACGGTACGGCTGTGGCAGGTGACCGAGTCCGGTCGGCGGCTGCGGCAGTCGCCGCCCGCGACCGCCCGCGGCGGTGCGGTCGGCGCCCTCGCGTTCGCCCCGGACGGCCGCACCCTGGCCACCGGCGGCGCCGACTTCACGGTCCGGTTGTGGGACGTGGCCGGATCCCGACGGCCGCGCGCCACGGAGGTGCTCTCCGGGCACACCGACGCGGTCGACGCCGTGGGCTTCAGCCCCGATGGCCGCACTCTGGCCTCCGCCGGCGTCGACGGCACGGTACGACGCTGGGAGTTGACCGGACACCGTCCCGTCCGGGCGTCGGCCGTCCTCATGGGGCACACCGGACGTGTCGTGTCGCTGGTCTTCAGCCCGGACGGCCGGACTCTGGCCACCGGCAGCGAGGATCAGACCGTACGGCTGTGGGACCTGCCCGGACCGGCGATGACGGGCCACACCAGCTCGGTCTACTCCGTCGCCTTCAGCCCGGACGGCCGCACCCTGGCCACCGGCAGCTACGACCGCAGCGTGCGCCTGTGGAACATCACCGACGCGCGGCGCCCCCGTCAGCTCACCGAGCTCACCGGGCACACGGCCCCCGTCAACTCCGTGGTGTTCCGCCCCGACGGGCACACCCTGGCCAGTGGCAGTGCCGACGGCACACTGCGCCTGTGGAACGTCGAATCCGCACACCGCGCTCGCCAACTGCCCGCCGTGGCCGGTCACGTCGGCCACATCAACTCGGTGGCGTTCAGTCCCGACGGCCGCCTCCTGGCCACCGGCGGCGAGCGGGGCAGCGTACGGCTGTGGGACACGACGGACCCACGACGACGTCCCCGTCCCCTGTCCGCGATGCCGGGCACCCATGCAGTGGACTCCGTGGCCTTCGCCCCGGACGGCCGCACGCTGGCCGTGGCCGACCGGAACCGCAAGGTCACCCTGTGGGACGTGGCCGGGCCACGGCATCCCGCCCGCGCGGCCGTTCTCGCCGGCCACACCGGGGCGGTGAAGTCGGTCGCGTTCAGCCCGGACGGCCGCACCCTTGCCACCGGCAGCGAGGACCGCACCGTACGGCTGTGGGACCTCACCGAGCCGCGGCGTCCGGTCGCACGGGACCGGTTGACCGGCTACACCGACGGTGTCATGGCGGTCGCCTTCGCCGCGGACCGGCGCACGCTGGCCGCCACCAGCTCCGACAACACCGTACGGCTGTACGGCCTGACCGAGCGCGGGCGAGCCCGGGAGCTTGCCGTGCTGGCGGGTCACACCAAGCCGGTGGACGCCGTCGCCTTCAGCCCGGACGGCCGTACCCTGGCCACCGGCAGCGAGGACTGGACCGCGTTGCTGTGGGACCCCGCCGTCGGACGGGTGGCCTCCCGGATCTGCCACACCGTCACTCCGGAGATCACTCGCACCGAATGGCGCCAGTACTTCACGCAGCAGAGGTACCGCCCACCGTGCTGAGCTTCGTACGCGAGCCGCCCTGACTCTGCACCCGCGGCGTTGCTCCCGGCACCGCCGCCCTTGCGCGGGCCCGTGTCCGCGGAGAGCGCCGGATCGCCGAGACCGCCTGCCGTCTTCCACTGACGAAGGCCGTGGACGGAGTGGCCTTCGACGGAAGGGCCGTTCACCCGTCAGGTGGTCAACGGCCTTTCGCGCGCCCGTCAGAAGAAGCAGTCCGAAACCCATCCCCGCACGAGGAGCCGGTAGTTGAACACGTCGTGCCAGACATGGCTGACCCGGCCGTCCGGACAGACCGCCGAGGGGCCCGAGATGGCCGCGTACCAGTAGACGCAGTCGCCGTTCTGGGCCGTACCGACCCACCGTCCACCGGGTGTGTCACGCATGGTGACGTTGGTCCCCTTGATGACGCTGTTCGGGCCGCCCGGAGTGCAGACCTGGGCGGCCGTGGCCCGGGTCGGCGTCGGTGAAGCCGCATCGGCGGAGGTCGCTGTGACGCTCAGGACCATGGCGCACCCGAGCGCGGTCGCGGCGAAGTGGCGTAAGGGCATGGTTCAGTCCTTGGCCAGGCAGGAGACGCAGGCGGCTTTGAAGCTGTACGCGTTGAACCCGATGTCAGGATTCTCGGAGTGGGCCCGTACCGCGTGGGACCTTCCGGTGCAGTTGCTGTTCGCGTAGAAGTACCCCTCCTGACGGTGATAGTGGGCGTACGAACGCACGGAGCCGACGTGCGAGGTCAGGTAACACCCTCCGGAGACGAGATCGCCGGAGTACGAGATGCCGCTGCCGGTGAAGTTGGCGCCGGACCACCAGCAGTACGACCCCTGGTTGCAGGGGGCCGCGGCCGGTGCCGCCGGTGTCGCCGACGACGGGGACGCGCCCAGCATCAGCAGAGCGGCCGCGGCGCCGGCGGTGAAAGCCTTGGCGAGGTGTGTGGAGCCCGTGGGTAAGGCCATGTCGTTCCTCTCCGGGGGGAGTTCAGCAGAGACGCAGCCCGGGAATCCGGTCGCGTTGTCGTCGTCGAGATGCTCGTGCGGTGTGCGGCTCAAGAGGTAGCAGCTCAGGGTTGTTCGCCTTCGGGGCGCCGGTGCCGAACAAACAACGCACGAAGAATGCCGGGCAGCCTGGAGCCTCTCAGGGGACTGCCATGGTGCAGTGCGAGACCGCGTGCGGTGCGGCTGTTCGGCGGGACTTGGCGTCTCCGAAGAGGGCGAGCCCCACCCGGTCACCAGTGGGGGCGGCCGAAGAGGCCACGTCGACGAGGAAAAGGCAACTTCGACACCGCTCGCGGAGGCGGCTACTTTCACCTGGTCCTCGGCCAGCACCCACGGCCGCCGCCCAGGAGTTCTGTCGAGCCGGGCAGCCGGGCCACACCACTCACCCCACCAGGAATCCAGGGAGACGTATGCCGCACCTCGCTCTGTACACATTCGGAGTCCTGAAGTCGCCTCTTTCCGATCCCGCACCGCTCACGCGCGAGTTCCACGACAGCGCCGACGCCATCTACCGTGCAATCAGCCGACACCCCGGGTACGTTGCCCACGCTGAAGCGGCAGAGGGCGAGCAGGGAACGCACTTCGACGTGCACTGGGGGCCATGGGGAGAGTTCGCCGTACCGGCCTGGTACGACAAGGGCCGTACCGCGGACACCATTGCCCTGGCCGCGACCCTCTCACTCTGGACGGACCTGCGTCCCGCCTTCGACGCCATCTACACCTCGCTGCACCGTGAGGCGTTGAACAGGCGTTACGACTGGTTCGAGAGGAAAGGGCGCCCGAGTCATGTGCTGTGGTGGGTCCTTGACGCTGCGATGCCCACCTGGCAGGACGGGGTTTCCAGGCTGAACCACCTTCACGACCACGGCTCCACGCCGCGAGCCTTCACTTTCCACCACTCCTTCGCCCTGGGGGGAACACCGGCCAGGATCAAGGAAGCCGGGCCGAAGGCTGACCAAGTTCGCTGACGGGGAGCCTGGACGACTGGGTTCGCTGTCGAGATGTTCAGCATCCAGGTATAAATGACCGCCATGTTCCAGGACCATCTCCGAGCGCTGACCACACGAGCAATGTGCTCGATCACGGCTGCCGAGGCGGAGGACATCTACGTCGTCTCGTTCTTCATCGACAACGAGCGAGACGACCCGCGGCAGCCGACGCTGACCGTTGGACACAACACCGAAGCTCAGTTCCGACGCAGTATTGCGGACGCTTCCGATGAGGCGGAGGCCCGCTGGAATTATGCCTTCTGGCTCCAGAACGAGCTCACCGTCATCGGCGACTCCACCCGAGACCCGGACGGAGCCGCAGCGCGCGACCAGTGGATCAGAGAACTCGGGCTCTGGTACGACGAGCCCGGCCCCTCCGAAAACCGGATGAATGACGTCGGGCCGATTGCCGCCCGGATCGAGGGCGCCTTCAACCAAGCATGTGTCATGCTCGCTCGCCACCTTCATGACGCCGGCGCCGTCCAAAGCGTGATCGGCAAGCCGGTTCCCATCATCCTTCACGAGCCCGAGTACTACGAGGGGGTCGCCCGCCGCACCGAGATCGCCAATCCGCCCGGACTCGCCGACGCCTTCACGGCATGGGTCCGTAATGGCTGAGGTGTTCCGACAGTCTCGGTACTCGCCTCCACCTTGGTCGGTGTATCAACGCGCCGTGACCGGGGACCACATGCCGAGCCACTGCTCGGCGTCCCAGGCCTCGAACCGCTCGACTTCGACGAACCCGAGTTTGGCCGCGAGACGCATCGAACTGACGTTGGCGGACTGGGTGGTGAGCACCACCGGCTCGCCGGGAAACGCGTCGGCGAACCAGTCGAGTGCTGCCGCGCACGCCTCGGCTGCGTATCCGCGTCCCCAGACCCGCGGCAGGAACAGGTAGCCGAGGTCTGCCTTCCCCGCGGCTGCCGGCCGACGGTGCCCCGTTGCTCTCCGGAGAAGGATGTGGCCGATCATCGACCCGGCCAGATCGACGACGAGGCTCCCGGGCCACTGCTCGGGCACTTCGGGTGTCTCACGCTCGAGTTCATCACGGGCGCGCGGACCCCCGAGGTAGGTGTGCACCTCCGGCGACGCCAGCAGCTCGATGAACACCGGACGGTCCTGGGCCTCCGGCGCACGGAGCACCAGCCTCTCGGTCCTGATCGGGGGAGGTGGCCAGGAGACGGGTCCAAGATCAGTCATGCGGGGCAAACTATCGCAGCCCGCTGAGCAGTTGCCGCGGAGACCGGAACAGAGGTGACCTTGTCGTTCAGACGGCGTCTCAGCCGCGGGTGTGCCGGGAGCGGATGAGCCGAGATGCCCCAGTGGCATGGCTGTTCGGGCCAAGCGACGTTGAACGCTGATAGTAACCGCGTCAGTTGCGCAGCCGCGCGAGTTCGTCGGCGCGACGGCGGTCCTTCGGGCGACCGAGGGCCCGGCGCATGTGGATCAGGTCGTCGAGTGCGGCGTAGCGGATGGTGAATCCCGCGGGGTCGCGTGTGATGTCCGCCGAGGTCAGGCAGGGGGTGACATCCATCGCACCCCAGCGCAGCTCGGGAGTGCAGAGGTCGCCACTGGCACCGGTGACCCGGTAACCCACCTGCGAACGAGCGAGATCGGGCAGTTCGGCGCAGCCGCACAGGGCCAGGGCATCGCGCAGGGCGCGTGCCTCGTCCGGGGTGCCGTCCCAGAGCAGGTCAAGGTCTCCGGTCAGTTCGGTGGAGCCGTGCATGATGCCGGCGACCTGGCCGATGACTATCGCGTGCGAGCCGGCGTCGTGGAGCGCTCGGAGGAAGGGGAAGGGATCGAAGCCGAGTGCCCCGTCCGTGGCGAAGGTGCCCAGTAGATCGTCGGCTTCCTCTGGGCGGCGCCCGATGGGGGGACGTTCTCGCGTTGCGTCCTCGGTTCGGGCGATGGCCTGCCGCAGGCGCAGGGCAGCTGTCTGGCTCATGTGCCCATCCAACACGATCGAACTCTGCCGGCGATCCGAAGTGGTGCGGCCCGTGTTCGCCCGCACCTCGTCGAGTAACGGCGGCGCCGGAGATGCCTGTTCCCGGTGGTCCCGGCCCTCATTGCGACGTATCCGGAAGCCGTTGCTCGGACCCGGCAACTCTCAAGAGCGGGCAAGCGGTGCTGGTCCGGACGCCCAGCCCAAGGCGGCCACCAGCGTTGCGTCGAGCGGAGTGCACAGGTAGAGCACCGAGCGTCCACTGCCGATGCGGTTCAAGCGACGAGCAGGCGAAGCCCCAGATCTGCCGCGTCGAGGCCGGCGAGGTCGCTGTTGTGCTCGGCCCACCGGCCGGACGCGAGGTCGTCGGCGAGGCTCCGTACCGCCCGCTCCTCGGCCTCCGGCCCGACCCTCGTCCACACCGACATCGCACGTCGCACATGATCCTCCAGATACGCGCCGGGCCGGCGCCAGTAGGCCTCGAACAGGCCGTCGGCACAGTCCCACGGGACGGGCACCGGCTCAACGCGGGCACCGATCGCGTCGGCCATCCCCGCGAGGGAAGGGAATCCCGTGAGCACGGAGGCGAACTCGGGGAGGTAGTCCCGGGTGAGCCAGAACCGGTCCTGCCATCCCGGCTCGTCGGTGTCGAAGGTGAGCACCACCACGCCGCGGGCCACGCGCCGCATCTCACGCAGTCCGGCTGTCGGGTTCGCCCAGTGGTGAACGGTGGACACGGCCATCGCGACGTCGAAGGAGCGGTCCTCGAACGGCAGGCTCTCCGCGGCGGCGGCCACGCACGGCGCCGAACCGGCAGGCCGCTGCTCCCGCATGACGGCCGACGGCTCCACCGCGGTCACGTCGCGATCGGCGGGCTCGTAGGAGCCGGTGCCGGCCCCGACGTTCAGCACGGTCCGCGCGTCTCCGAGCGCGTCCCAGATCTGCGCGGCGATCCGCGGATCGGTACGCCGGGTGGCGGTGTAGGCACCGCCGATCGCGTCGTACAGCCGCGCGCCGAGCATCTCCAGTTGCTCCTCCGGTGTCACCTTCAGTCCCCTTGCCCGCGCCCTGAGTTCCCTGTCGATGGCCACCACCATGGCGTCGGCGCGATCACGCCGCTCCAGCATCAGGCCCCGCAGCCGGCGCAGGTGCGCGACCGCGTCGGCGGACGGATCGCCGACCAGTTCCGCGACCTCCCGCAGCCCGAAGCCCAACCGCCGGTAGGCCAGCACCTCACGCAACCGCTCCATGTCGGCCGCCGAGTAGGCCCGGTACCCTGCCGGTGTCCGCGCCGACGGCCGGACGAGCCCGATCGTGTCGTAGTGATGCAACGTGCGGACGCTCACGCCGGCGAGGTCGGCCACGCGTCCCACGGTCCAGTGATCCTCCACGGCTCCGACTATGCGGCCTGACGCCACGTGAGGGTCAAGGAGCGCTCACGGCAGCGAGTGCAGCACTACGACTGTTCCCGCGTCGTGGGCCGGCCGAGCGTCTCCGTCGCGGCCTCGGCGAAGTCGTGGACGAGGGGGGAGCGCCGGGACGACACCCATGCCAGGGCGACCTGGTTGGGGCCGAGGTCCTCCACGGGCAGCGGAACGACGTCCGGGCGGGTGTAGAAGGTCGCCGTGGACAACGGGAGCACGCACACGCCGGCACCGGAGGCCACCAGCTCCAGCTTCTCCTCCACCTGGTGGATGGCCGGGACCTCGGGGCGCCGCCCTTCGCGCAGTTCCACGGCCACGTCACGCCACTCGGGTACGGCATCCGGGTCCTGGAGGAGATGCTCGGTGGCGAGATCGTGCACGGTCACCGAGGTGTGGCCCGCCAGGCGGTGCCCCACCGGCAGTACGACGACCCGGGGCTCCTGGAAGAGCGGCCGTACCTCCAGCCCGCGCCGGTCGACGGGCAGCCGTACGATGCCGATGTCCGCCCGGCCGTCCAGGAGCACCTCCACCTGGTCGTGCCAACTGGTCCGCAGCAGACGTACGTTGACGCCGGGGCGGCGGGTGGCGAACGCGGCCGTGGCCGGGGTGACCGTGATGCCGGGCATGAAGCCGACGGTGAGGGTGGGGGTGTCCCGCGCCGCCGCCCTCACCCGCCGCAGGAGTGCCTCGGTCGACGCGAGCAACGGCACGGCGTCCTCCAGCAGTTGCTCTCCGGCCGGCGTGAGCAGCGTGCCGCGCCGGTCACGGTCGAAGACCGCTGCGCCGAGTTCGTCCTCCAGGCTCCGGATCTGACGGGACAGGACGGGCTGCGCGATGTGCAGCCGCTCGGCCGCGCGTCCGAAGTGGAGCTCCTCGGCCACGGCCACGAAATAACGGAGCTTCCGCAGATCGAGATCCACCCGGACTCACCGCTCCCTCTCTCCGGGGCGACGGCCCGTCCGGGCAGTCGGCCGTCCTGCACGACGTCGCCGGCGTCCCGTGGGGCGACCGGGGCGACCAGTGACGAATCTACCGCTCCGGCCGTGGTCGGCCGCCGCAGGCAGGGCGGAGGCCGACCCGGCCGGTCACTCGCCGGCGAGCACGGCCAGCGGGTCCGTGTGCGCCGGGACCCATCCCAGTTCGGCCTCGGCGCGCGCCGGGGTGAGCTGCTGGTCCAGTGCGAAGGCGTCCGCGACCGGGCCCATCTGCTCGCGGGCCTGCTCCAGGGTGAGGGAGGCGACCTTGCCGTCCAGACCGACGGACCGCGCGATCGCCAGCGCACACTCCTTGGCCGTGGGGTTCACGCCGCCCACGCCGACGTACACCGAACCCGGCTTCGCCTTCACAGCGGCGGCGTAGAGCTCCGCGATGTCGTCGATGTGGACCAGCGCCCAGCGGTTGTGGCCGTCGCCGATGTACGGAACGGCGCCCGCTTCCCGGCCCGGACCGGTGTAGAAGATGTCGATCAGACGGTTCTCACCGCCGTACAGCAGCCCGGGCTGCACCACGACGGGGCGGCCACCCTGCTCGGCGCGGCGCAGTACGGCCTCCTCGACGGGCTTGCGCCAGGCGACCACCGGCGGCGGGTTCCAGGGGGCGGTCTCGTCCACGACTCCGTCCGTGTCGCCGTAGACCCAGGTGCCGCCGGTGTGGACGTAGGCGCCGGTGCCGATGCCGTCCTGCATGGCGGTGGCGGCCGCGAGGTCCTCGTCCCCGGTCTCGGCCTGCGCCAGGTGGATCACCGCCTCGGCGCGGGCGGCGGCCGCGTTCAGCACGCTCAGGTCCCGCAGTCCGCCGCGCACCGGCGCCGCTCCGAGGGAGGCGACGGTCTCGGCGGCGCGGTCGTTGCGGGCCAGCGCCTCCACGGTGTGCCCGTGGCGGACCAGCGCGCCGATCGTGGCCTTGCCGATGTATCCGGATCCGCCGGTGAGGAAGATCTTCATGGTCAGGGGCTCCTGTCTTCGCAGGTGTCGTTGGCTTCGCTGATCAGCCTGCGTCCGGCGGCGGTCGTGCGTCCAAGACCTCTTTCGGCGTCTGTGATACCCGGAGGGCATCAGGGAGCCTGTTCCGGTCCGCCGTGGTGGTATCCGATCCGGGCCCGACTGGAACAAGTCGGCCGGGCGGACGGCGTCTGAAGAGACCCCGCCTTGCACGGGCGAGCCGGCCGCCCGCGCCGCCGCTTCCGCCGGATCACCGAAGGCGGTGCCGAGCGGGCGTGCGGTGCCCTTGCGCACGCCCGCCGCGCCCGCAGGCAGCCTCTGCCGGGACGGGATGCCGTAGGCCCGGTTGCCGACGGGGGAATGTCATGAACGCCCGGCTCCGGAGGGCCGGCACCCTGAACCGCGGTGCCCCCTCAGGGCGCCGTGACCAGCGGCGGCTCGCCCCAGTCCGCCGCCAGCGTCTGCCGCAGCGCCTCGACGGCCGACGGGCCGATGCGGTCGGCGAGGACCGACTCGATGACCGCGATGGTGGCCTGGGCCCGTTCGTGGACGCGCAGGCCCTCCGCCGTGGTGCGGATCAGGATCCTGCGCGCGGAGCCGGGGTCGGGGATCTGTTCGAGCAGGCCCATGCCGATCAGGGCGTGCACCACCTGATGGGCCGTCTGCCGGGTGACGCCGATGCGCCGGGCGAGTTCCGACACGGTCGTACCCTCGGGATCGAGTCGCGCGAATACCGATGCCTGGGTCGAGGTCACCGGCTGCTCGCCCGCCGCCTCCATGCTGGCGAAGAGGGCGTCCTCGAACCAGCGACGGGACTCGGCGAACAGTTGAGGCAGATTGGCCGCGCGCTGGCTCATGGCTCCTTCATGGGGTCGGTGACAAGCGGGATTATCCCCTGCCGCCGTGGCCGGTGCCCTCGCCGTCCCTTTCCCGGTCGGCCGCGTCGACACGCCGGGCGGCGAGGTCGAGGCTCGCGGTGAAGCCGAGGCTCGCGTTGAAGCACCGTTCCACGTCCTCGTCCTCGATCCCGGCCCACAGGTGGTTGCCGCCCCGCACGCTGACGAGTTCCGCGCTCACCCCGGCCCTGTGCAGCGCGGTGACCAGACGCTCGGCCTGGGCGTGGGGGACGATCACGTCGTCCGTGCCGTGCAGGACGAGGAAGGGCGGTGCGTCCGGTGCGACATGGCTGACCGGACTGGCTTCGCGCGCGCGATCCGGGAGGTCGGTGAGCGCACCGCCGATCAACAGGGCCTCGAAGGTGCCGGGGTCGCTCGGGTCGTAGACGCCCTCCGGCTGGTCCTCCGCCAGGCGGGTGAGGTCGGTCGGCGCGTACCAGGTGACACAGCCCCGGACGGGGAGGCTGCCGGCCGTGAGGGCGAGGAGGGCCGCGAGGTGTCCGCCGGCCGACTCGCCCCACAGGACGGTGCGGGCCATGTCGAGGCGGAGTTCGGCGGACCTGGCGTGCAGCCAGGTCAACGCGGCGCGCAGATCCCGGAGTTGGCCGGGGTGGGTGACCTCGCCGCTGAGCCGGTAGTCGGGGCAGGCGACGGCGAATCCGGAGCGGACCAGCCGGGCGAACGGTCCCGGCCGCCAGTCGCGGAAGCGGGGGCCCAGGTCGTCGCGCAGGCCGGTGCGCCAGGCACCCCCGTGCACGAAGACGATCACCGGAACGGGGTCCGCCGTCTCGGCCGGCAGCCACAGGTCCACCTCCAGGGGGCGGCTGCCTTCGGGGATGTCGTAGACCGCACCGCGCAGCACCTGTGCTCCCGGCGCGGCGGGCGCGGCCGGGGGCAGGGGCAGGCGGGCCGGGTCGGGCGGGGTGAGCAGCTCCACCGGGAAGGGTTCCGGCTGGGACATGAGTAACTCCGGTACGGGAGGTCAGTGGGCGAGGCGGGGGAACAGGGCGCGGGCGTTGGCCGTGGTGAGCGACCTCCACGTGGTGCCGTCCACGGGAGCGGGTGCACTGGTGAAGGACGCGGCGTGCGCCTCGGCGGCGGGGGCCGGGGTCCAGCAGTAGTCGCTGCCGTAGAGGAGGCGTCCGGGGTCGGCGAGACCGAGCAGCGCGGGGACCTGACGAGGGAAGGCGGGGCCCGCCAAGTCGTAGTACAGGCTGCGCAGTTGGGTCACCGCGTCCGGTGCGCCCCGCTCGCTCGGCATGAACAGCTTCATGAACCCGTTGATCCGGTCGGCCAGTACGGGCAGGGCGCCGCCGCAGTGCGGGACGATGACCTTC
This sequence comes from Streptomyces sp. NPDC091972, assembly GCF_044756385.1. Taxonomy (NCBI): domain Bacteria; kingdom Bacillati; phylum Actinomycetota; class Actinomycetes; order Kitasatosporales; family Streptomycetaceae; genus Streptomyces; species Streptomyces sp. NPDC091972. The sequence continues at coordinate 985,299 of NZ_JBIVSV010000001.1, forward strand.
AGTTCGGGATGGCGTTCCAGTGTTCCGGCGAACAGCAGGTCCGTCACCGTGCGGGCGGTGTCGAAGACGAACTCCACCATGGGGCGCGGGCGGCCCAGGGCGGACTGCTCCCAGCACACCGGTGAGGTGGGGTGCAGCAGGACGACGGCGTCGCGGCGCGCCAGTTCGGCGAAGACCGGTTCCAGGCGGGGGTCGCCGAGGTACACGCCGTGGGTGTTCGTCTCCAGTACGACGCCGTCCGCTCCGAGTTGGTCGAAGGCGTACGCGATCTCGGCGAGGGCGCCGTCGACGTCGGGCACCGGCAGCGAGGCGAACAGGCCGAAGCGGTCCGGGTGTTCACGCACCAGGCCGGCACCGTCCTCGTTGACCTCGCGGGCCAGACGGCGGGCGGCTTCGGTGTCGCCGAAGAAGACGCCCGGCGAGGAGACGGAGAGCAGGGCCGTGGCGATACCGCTGCGGTCCATCAGTTCCAGGTGGGCCGTCTCGGACCAGGCTGGCCAGGCGGGCACGCCGTCGGGCTGGTGGTGTCCGGCGGCCTTGGCCTGGCGGACGTAGGAGTCGGTGACGAAGTGGGCGTGGACGTCGATGAGTCCGTCAGCGGTCATGGGCGGTGTCCTCGTGCGGGGGCGTGGTGCGGTGCGGGGGAGTCCGGCCGTCCCGCCTGGAGCGGATCGCCGCCGCGGCACGCTCGCCGACGACGATGCCGAACAGGCCGGTGAGTCCCAGCAGGGGCGGGGCGGGTGACTGGACGTCCATGGCCCAGTAGACGGCGCCCATCAGCAGACCGGCGGCGAAGGAGTACGCGGCGGCGCGGGCGAAGGAGGGGTTCACAGGGCCGCCAGCAGGGCCTGGCCGGCGAGCATGCCCAGCAGTCCGAAGAGGGCGACGGGCGGCGGGGCGGGCGACTTGACCCGTACCACCACGTAGAGCGCGCCCACGACGACGCCTGCCGCCAGCGCCTTCAGGTACGGCATCTCAGCCCTCCGTGCGCCATGTGTGACCCGGCAGGAAGCGCACGTCGTACTTCTGCGGGACGGTGGCGAACTTGCTGCCCTCCGGCACGAACGGCCGTGCGGGCAGGGTCAGTTCGTCGGTCGGCGTGCCGAGGTTCTCGAAGAACCGCTCGAAGGTGCCGCCCGGTCCGGCGGCCACGCCGACGATCTGGGTGTGGTGCCGCTCCATGCGGTAGGCGTGGGGGCAGTTCTTCGGGACGAAGCCGAAGTCGCCGGGCGTGAGCAGCTTCTCGTGCTGTTCGCCGTCCAGGTCCTCCACGAAGAGGCGGACCGCGCCCTGGGTGACGTAGAAGACCTCGTAGGTGTCGGGGTGGGAGTGTGCCGGGATGAGCTCGCCCTTGGGGCCGTCGCAGGTGAAGAAGTTGAAGGTGTTCTCGGTCTGCTCACCGCCGGCGTAGACCGTGAAGAGGTCACCGAAGAGGTGGGCCCGGTCCCCGTGGCCCTTCTCGATGAAGTACGGCTTGCCCGGCTCGGGCGGGATGAGTGAGCGGGTGCGGTACTGGGTGGCGTACTCGATGGTCATGCGGCACCTCCGGCCGGGTCGACGCTTATGTCAGGTTACCTGACATAGAGGGTGAGGGTAAGGCCCTGGCGAGGTCACCCGTGCGGGTGTGGCTGGTGTGGCCCCGCTTCAGTCCAGCTCTCGGACGCTGTTGCCGTTCGCCCGACGGCGTCCTCCCCGAGGGGGTCCGGTGGGGTCGGATTGAGCGGGTCGTCGATCAGGCCCCCCACTCGGCGCGTCTCGTCGAACGGGTCCACGGCCATCTCGTGCGCCGTCGCGGTGAGGGCCTTCAGGGCGGAGACGAGCCCGGCGCGCGCGTCGGCGGGCAACCGCTCGACGAGCGAGCGGATCTCGGTACGCCGGTGGGCGAGGACCCGCGCCACGAGGTCCCGGCCGGCGGAGGTGAGGCGCAGGATGACCTCCCGCCGGTTGCCGGCGTTGGTCCTGCGGTCGACGAGGCCGGCGGTCTCGAGGCGCTCGACCATGCGCAGGGCGGTCGAGGCGCTGACTCGCAAGGTCGCCGCCAGTGCGGCGAGCTTGACCGGTCCGCAGGTGTCCAGCACCACGAGGGCGCGGAGCTGGGGCAGGGTGAGGGATTCGTCGGTGGAGGCGAACGCCCGTGCGGAGATCGCGACGAGCAGTCTCGATGCGGACATGACCGCCATGGTGACGTCCTCGGCCTCCTGGTCGAGGGCGGAGCGGGTAGGCGAGTCATCCGAGGGCTGCGGGTGAGGGGGGGGTCCTGGCGTCTCATCGCTCTCTGTTCCGCTTCTCCGTCGCGTGCGGTCTGGGATCCGGACTGGCCGCGAGGCCCACCCGGGTGAGCCCGGCCTGTTCGGCCCGCCCAGCGGTACCGGGTGGGCTGATCCGGAGGACCGTACCCGGGTACGCCGCCTCGGCCGCGCTACTGCGCCCAGTGCGCCATGTCCCGCGCGGTACCGATCAGGCACTCCACGTCGGTCGGGAAGCCGGCGAGAGCGTGGGCGGTCAGGCGCAGGTGGCCCTCGAGGCAGGTCAGACGGTTCTGCTGCTCGCCGACGAGGATGAGCGGAGGGAACCTCTCGCCTCTGGTGAGTGCGTGGGAGGCGTCGATGAACGGTTCGTTCGGCACGTCGAAGGCTCGTAGCCCCGCTCTGATGCGAGCCGCGGCGTCGGCCGGACGGCGACTGCCGCCCGACAGTTCGGTCCAGTACGCGTAGTCGAGGTACCGCACGCCGGCAACCTCGTCAGCGGACAGAACCGCGCTGGTCCACGTGACGTCAGTGGGGAAGTCCGCGAACAGGCCGCGGTTCTCGCCGTACCCGCGCGTCGCGGCGAGCAGGGCGCGGCGTGCGAGGTTCGCGCCGGTGTCGGAGCAGTCCGGGCGCGTCAGGAGCTGTTCGTCATGCCCGGCTGCCTCCAGTCGGGACCGGAGGTTCCGGCCGAACCTGGGGCTGGACAACTCGCCGCCCAGGAAGCAGGCGATCATCTCGTCCTCGCTGCTCACGCCCAGTACCCGCACGGCCCTCAGCATAGGTTTGCTCAGCGGCCTGATGTCCGTGTCGCCCCCATCGGTGGCACCTCCCGCACCAGCACGGCGCGGGTGTACAGCAGGTGGAAACCTCGGCGCTGGACGTTCTGCTGGGACTTGGACCCCGGTTGTGTGGTCACCACGGCGATGTCGCAGCGGGCGGCAGCGGCGTCGGCGAGCCGGGCGGCGAGCAGGGCAGTCTGCACGCCGTGCCGACGGTGGGCGGGGGCGGTCGCCGCGCCCGTGAGCTGGGCGACGCCGTCCGCGACACGGAGACTGCCGCCTCCGGCGACGGAGCCGTCGTGCAGCGCGAGGTAGGGCACCACGCCGGCTGTCGCGAAGTCCCGTTCGGCGTTGAGGAGCACCTCGCGCGGGAAGTCCTCGTGCGAGGGGACCCCTTGCCCGTCGGGATGAGCGAAACCGTCCGCCACCACGTCCAGCCACGCGTCGAACTCCTCGTCGCGAGCCACCCGGACGTCGACGCCGGGAGGCGACGCTCGCTCGTACCCGGTGTCGAGGGCGAGTCCGAGCACGTTCTCGAACGACTCCAGCCGGTACCCGCGAGCGGTGAGCAGGGCGCCGACCGCCGGGTCGGCCAGCGCGGACACCTCGGCCTGCACCGGTGCACCACGATCGGCGAAGGCGCGCTCGACCTCGTCGAGCACGGCCTCGTCGGGCACACCGTCGAACCCCAGACCGGCGATCTTGTTGAACGGTGAGCCGTCCTCGGCGAACGTCGCCACCGAGCCGGCCACCCGCATCACGAAGCCGGAGTCGTCTCCCCGGCGCAGGCGAGCGGCGTCGGCGGCCGCTGCCATCAGGTTCGCCTCGACGCGTTCGATGCGTCGCGCCAGGGCGACGTCGCAGAAGAACGGTGGTGGATTCATGCCGGCCCGCATCCCGTTCGGTGTCCCGTCTCGATGCTCATGGGCCGAGGCTAGCGGTCGTGCCGGGAGCCGGGAGCCGGGAGCCGGGGGCGGGACGCGAATGGGCCGTGAGCCGCGTCTGAGAGTGTCGTGCCCCCTTGACCGGAGCCCTGGTGCGCACGCTGACCGGCCACTGCGGGCCGGTGCGCGCGCTCGCCTTCAGCTCCGACGGCACGCTCCTGGCCACCGCCAGCCATGGCAGGACGGTGCGGCTCTGGGACCCGGCCACCAGCGCCGTGGTGCACACCCTGGTCGGCCACACCGACCATCTGTACACAGTCGCCTTCAGCCCGGACGGCCTGCTTCTGTCGCCGAGTAGTTTCTTGACTCTCACACAGTGTCAGGCCGTCAGCTCGGAGACATCATGTTCACCATCGGAGACTTCGCCCGGCACGGCCGCGTCTCGATCCGGATGCTGCGTCACTACGACGCGACCGGACTCCTGCACCCGGCTCATGTCGATCCCGCCAGCGGCTATCGCTACTACACCGCCGCCCAACTCGCCCGCCTCAACCGGATCATCGCGCTCAAGGACCTCGGGTTCACCCTCCAGCAGGTCCAGGACATCGTGGACGAGAAGGTCAGCGCCGAGGAACTGCGCGGCATGCTGCGGCTGCGGCGGGCCGAACTGGAGACCGCGATGGCTGCCGCGGGAGCGCGACTGGTCCAGGTCGAGGCGAGGCTCCGAGCGATCGAGAGCGAGGGGCACATGCCCACGAACGACGTCGTCATCAAGAGCGTTCCTTCCGCCCGGGTGGCCGAACTGACCGCGACGGCCGCGAGCTTCGAGCCCGAGGACATCGGCCCGGTCATCGGGCCGCTCTACGATGAGCTGTTCCGGTGCCTGGAGGCGGCGGGCATCACCCCCACGGGTCCCGGCGTCGCGTACTACGAGGACGCCCCAGAAGGCGGCGGCAGGATCAGCGTCCATGCCGCAGTGGAGGTCGCCGCGCCTCTCCAGGACGGCGCCTTCCGAGTCCTCGACCTGCCGTCGCTCGACCAGGCGGCGACCATCGTGCACCGCGGCTCGATGGACACCGTCCTTCCGTCCGTCCAGACGCTGGCCCGCTGGATCGACGCCAACGGCTACCGATCGACCGGATACCCCCGCGAGATCAACCTGGAGTGCCCGGAAAACCGCGACGACTGGGTGACGGAACTCCAGGCACCGGTGACCCTGGCCTGATCGACCCCGACAGGGACCGACCGGTGACGCTGGGGCAGCGGGGACCGCAAAGGTGTCCCGCTGCCCGACCCGTCGTCGCGGGACGCGCCCTCCGAAGCCGCGGCCATGCCCCGTCGCTTCGGGCGCTGGGCCGGTACGCCGTCGTTCAGACCCGGGTGTAGCCGCCGTCGGCGAAGAGTTCGGCGCCGGTGACGAACGACGAGGCGTCCGAAGCCAGGAAGAGGGCGGCCTCGGCGATCTCCTCGGCGTCGGCCAGCCGGCCCAGAGGCACGAGGGTCTCGGCGAACTGTTCGACGTCCGGCCCGGCGGCGCCCAGCAGGCCAGGGGTCCGCGTGGGCCCCGGGCTGAGCAGGTTGACCCGGAAGCGGCGCTCCCGCGACTGGCGGGCCCAGTTGTGCACGAGGTTGCTCACCGCCGCCTTCGAGGCGCTGTAGACCTCGAGGTGCTCATTGGGGCGCACGCTGTTGCTCGAGCCGATGACCAGGATGGACGCGTTCTCCGCCAGCAACGGAAGTGCCTTCTGGACGGTGAACAGCGGGCCCTTGACGTTGACGGCGAGCGTCAGGTCGACGTTCGTCTCGGTGTGGGCGCCGAGCGCCGCGTCCGCGACGATCCCCGCGTTGGCCACCAGCACGTCGATGTGTCCGGCCTCCGCACGGACTCGCGTGTAGAGCTCGTCCAGGTCGGCCAGGACCGAGACGTCGGATCGTACGCCGGTGGCCGCGGGGCCCAACTCCTCGACCGCCGCTTCGAGGCGGTCGAGGTCCCGGCCGGTCACGAAGACCCGCGCGCCCTCCCGGACGAAGCGGTGGGCGATGGCCAGCCCGATTCCGCTGGTCCCTCCGGTGATCACGGCCACCTTGTCCTGCAGCACGCCTGGCATGTCGAACCCCTTCGGTTCTGGAATGGATCGTCCACAACGTAGGCAGTAATGGACGATCGAGTCAAGAATGGATAGCATGAGCACATGCCGAGACCACGCGCGTTCGACGAAGACCGAGTCCTGGAGCGGGCCCGGGAACAGTTCTGGGCGACCGGCTACGCGGGAACCCGGATGGACGACATCGCCCAGGCCACCGGTCTCGGCAAGGGCAGCCTGTACGGCGCTTTCGGCGACAAGGGCAAGCTGTTCCACCGTGTGTTCGGTGACTGGTGCACCGCGGTCGTCGAGGTGGCCGAAGGGCGGCTGACGGGCGGCCCGGACGCGGAGGCACTGGCCCGCCTGTCGGGATACGTACATCTGATGGCGGAGAACACCGCCGCCGACACCGAGCGCCGCGGGTGCCTGTTGGCCAAGGGCGTGGCGGAACTGGCCCAGCACGATCCGACGGTCGCCGACCGGTCGGCGGAGACCATGACCGCGCTGCTGACCCTGCTGCGCACGGAGATCAGCGCCGCCCAGCGCCACGGCGACATCGACAGCACCGCGGATCCGGAGCGGTTGGCGGCCCTGCTGCTGACGGTGGTCCGCGGCATCGAGGCGGTGGGCAAGGCCGGCCTGGCCCCGGAGACGGTGCGGAACATCGCGGACACCGCACTGGCGCTCCTGCCCGTGCGCGGGGGCGAGGAACGCCCCGCGACCGGGCGCGGTCCCGCCCGCGAGACGTAACTCGGCGCCCTCATTTGAGGGCGCCGGTCCAGGCAGCTCAGAGGGTCGCTGCGTCGCACCGCCCAGGCGCTGCTGCCGTCAGCCGGTGAGTTCGGTGTGGAGGCGGATGGTGGTCCCGGTGTCGGGGGCGGAGCGGATCTCGACGAGGTCGCAGAGCTGATGGGCGAGCCACAGGCCCCGCCCGCCGGCCTGGGTGCTGGTCGGTCGGCGCCGTCCCGCCAGGGGATCCGAGATGTAGCCGGCGTCGCGGAACTCGCACACGAGTCGGCGTTCCTCCCCCCAGGTCCGCAGCGTGCCGTGTCCGCCGCCGTGACGAATGCTGTTGGTGGCTACCTCGGTAGCCGCCAGGTGCAGCTCGCGCAGTCGGTGGCCGCCCAGCCCGAGCTGTTCGGCGCAGGCCGAGATCTTCTCCCGCAGGGCCTGCAGGTCACCGCTGGCGTAGATGAACTCCTCGTAGGGGTCGCACGGTTGGCTCAGTGACGCGAAGTCGAACGGGGCCTGCGGGTCGTAGTCCGTACACGCCGTGCTGCGTCCGCCCGAGCGGATCTGGGGGTGGCAGCGGGTGAGCTGCTCCAGGGCGGCGGTCTCGCCGGAGGTGTCGTAGGGACACAGCAGCCACCAGGCGGGGCCGTCGGCGAAGGCCTTGTTCAGCAGCCACTCGTGATAGCGGAGCTGTTCAGCCTGCGCCTGACTGCGCACTTCGTCCCAGGGGGACTCACCGATCCCGCGCACGGGCCGCCCCTCCGCGGCGTGCTCGCCGATCCATTCCTGCCAGGCTCCGATGAGCCGGCCCGGGTGGTGCGCCACCGCGCTGGTGTCGACGTAGCGCACCTTGCCGTCCTCCGGCACCTCGGAGCGCAGCAGGGACGCCTTGTGCTCGGGGACGGCCACGACGACGGCCTCGCCTCCGTCGAGGGCTTCCTGGATGAAACCGACGGTGCCCTGGAGGAACTCGTCACGGCCCGCGTACGGGTACAGCTCGTGCCGGTAGCCGGCCTGGGTCGGCGGGGGAGTGTCGGAGTGCGAGGGGAGGGTCACGGCGCCATCACCACCGGGATCGAGGGGACGGCGAAGCCGGACAGGTCCCACGCCAGCCGCAGGGTTTCGTTCGCGCCTTCCAGGACCACCTTGCGGTCGGGAAGGTGCCGGGCGGCGTCCGCCAGGGTGCCCATGGCGGCCGCGTCGAAGAACTCCAGACCGTGGCAGATCAGGCGCACGGTCGCGTTCTGCGCGAGCAGTGTGCACAGGACCGCACCGAAAGCGCCGGCGCCTTCGGCGTCGATGATCCCGTTCACCGTCCAGCCTTCCTTTCCCGTCCGGTACACCCGGAACGCTGGTGATGCCGGACGGCTGCCCAGGTGGTGGGGGTGCACACACCTGACTTCTTCCAGTGTAGGAGCGTCCCACTCGGTACCTCGGTAGGCGCAGACCACAAGGGCACCGCTGTCCGCGGCGAACTCCTCCAGGTCCAGCTCACTGCGCAGCAGCTCCTCGGGGCCCGCTGGCCACGCGCCAGGAGTCACGTGGCGCAGCACGCGCAACGACCGGTACCCCTCCCGTCCGGCGCTCTCCGCCTCACGGCGCACCGCGGCGATGAGGGAGCCGTCCAACCGGGCGGGGTCGAGCACCGTCTGCGCGTACTCACCGGCCGTCTGCACGGCCGGGCCCACGATCATCACCTTGTCGCCAAACAGGGCCCCGTCCGCTATGAAGGCCCGGCTGCGGTCCATGACGTCGTCCGTCGGCCCCATGAGCTGGCAGATGTGATCACCGCTGCCGGCCTCGTCGAGTGTGGCCAGGGTGCGCGCCGCTCTCACCGATCCTCCCTCGCTCTGATGCGGTCAACCCTACTGACATACCCCGTGCAGCGTCCGGGCGGGTGATCTCCGGGCCGGGCGTGGGGCGCGGGGCGGATGCGGGTGCTCAGAGGTAGTCCGCGATGTCGATCGCACGTGTGAGCGCACGGCGGACAATGCTCTCGCCTGGGCTTGGGCTTCGCCTGCGTAAAGCTGCGGAGTCCGGAGCGGGCCTTCAGCCCCTGCGTCAGGTTGGGCAGGTGGCCCGTGACCCCGAAAACCACCCCCTGCCTCCCCGTATCGGCTGTCATCATGCCCGGGTGGCCCACGACATCGTGTTCTTCCTCGCGCCCGACGACAAGACCGCCGCTGCGACACGTCTGCGGGGACCCGGCCGGGCCTTCGAGACAGTCGCGTGCCGTTTCGTCGAGCCGGACAGTGCCATCGTCGAGTGGGACATGTACTTCGCGGAGCCTTCGGCCGAGGCCCCACCGCTGGAGCGGCTCCTTGAGTGGACATGGCCGGAGTGGGTGACCGCACCCTTGAACGACGGCGTCGAGGTGTTCGCTCTGCCGGAGCAGCTGACCCGAGCACTGGCCGGCGCGAGCCCGGCCCAACTCGAGGAACTCGCGGGCCGCTGGTCCGCGCGGCTGCGATCCGAGGACGGAGACGACATGACCGACGATGATCTGCCGGCAGTCCTCCGGGGAGTGGCCCGGCTCGCGGCGTCCGCGGTGAACACCGGTGGTGGCGTCTACAGTTGGAGCTTTTGACCCCGCCTCCTACGAAGGCGGTGGCCTATCACGTTCCCGGGTCCGCCTGAACGCGTTGGCGCCCACTGCGCCAGCAGTCTGATGCTGCCGCAGTGGGCCGATTAAGTGTCAGTTCTGCTTGCCCGGAGGGGTGTTGACCCGCTCAGGCGTCAGCCATACCAGGTCTGGATGAGGCCGACGTTGTCGTTGAGGTTCGCGCCGAGGTACGGCACGGGGAGCCGGAAGGTGGTGGCGAAGTTGAGGGCACGGTTGTGGAACGTCGCCACGGTGCAGCGGTTGTAGCCCCTGGCCGAGCTGATGTTCTGCGACCAGTAGGAGTCCGGGTGCAGCGAGTACCCGGAGCTGTCGCACGGCCCGGCGTTGCCGTAGACGCTGGTGCTGGGCGTCCGGTAGTCGGTGTTGGCGTACCAGACCATCAGCAGGGTCGCCTGCGCGGACCTGCCACCGGCCGCGGCCTTGGTTTCGAGGTGGGCGCGTGCGTCGGCGGCCGACTTGGTGGAGCAGTAGCGGTAGAGCTCCGGCGAGGGTTTGCCGTTCGTGGGTGCCTTGCCCACGAGGACCGCGCAGTTCTTCGGTGCCGGGGCGGCGGTGTCCGCCGCGCTGTTCGGTGCGCTGGTCAGCAGCAGGCCGGACACACCGGCCGCCGCGACCAGGCTCGCGATGCTCTTCCGCCGGGTGAGTAGAGTCATTCTTTTCCCCCTTCATGGTGTGCCGTGCGGATGTGGACGGTGTCCGGTCGCGGGGTGCGGCCGAAGAGCCCGATCCAGGTGTAGCCGTTGCGCCCTTGTTCGCCATCGGAGTCCTGTAGCCGAACAAACAAAGCCCGAAAAACCGGCCGTTGGCGCGACTGTGATCACGGACATGAGCACTGATCGAATGAGGGGTAGGCCGATGATCAAGAAGATGACAGGGGCAGCGTCAGCGTCCAGAGCTTGAAGTGGCAGGGGCCGTTCAGAAGCTGTTCCTCCTGCCTGACCGCTCAGAACGAGTTCCGCCGCTACTGCGACATCACGATTACGTGCCCGTACTACGCGTCCTGCGGCTACTACTTCGCGTACGAAGACGGTCGTTGACGATGAAGTGGCCCGACACCGCTCGCCCGTACTGGAAACCATGGCCGTGTTCGTCACGACGACCGACGCCGATCCATACGCCGCCGATATGTGCCGCCGGTGAGACTGCCGCTGACAACCGGATGGAAGCAGAGGTGGCAGGGTGCGACTCGAGGGGTGGCACGGCTGGGTCGGTACGTTCACCGGGGTGGTGCTCCTCACGGTGGCCGCGTTGCCGGTGGCAGTGGTGGCGGCGTGGGCCCTGGCCCGCCGACGGAGGCTCGCCGGTGCCAAGGCCGCGACGGCATTGCGCACGTCGATCGCCGAGGTCGGCATCGTCTACGGGACTGTCCCGCCGGTCTGGTTGATCCTGCTGCCGGGCGACGAGGACGGGGCCGTGGTGAACCTGACGCCGCTGCGGGACCTGCTCACGATGGACACGGGCCAGATCGTCGGCAACCACCTGGTGTTCGCGGCGCTGGGGTTCCTCGCCCCACTGCGGTTCACGGCGCTGGCGTCGGTACGGCGGGTCGTCGCGCTCGGGGCCGGTTGCTCGGTCCTGGTCGAGACAGCGCAGTACGTCCTGCATCTGGACCGGGTGTCCTCCGTGGACGACGTACTGCTCAACACCGCCGGCGCCGGTCTGGCCGCACTGGCGTCACGCGTCTGGTGGCGCGGTACCGGCAGAAGCTCGCTTCCCGCCGAAGCCTGAACCAGGTGCGGGCCGCTCAGCGCTCCAGCGGGGCAGACCCGTGCGGGGAGCGGAGCACGAGCAGGGTGATCTCGCTGGGGGCGAAGACGCGGAACGGCGGGCCCCAGAAGCCGGTGCCGCGGCTGGTGTAGAGGAGCGTGCGGGAGCCGTGGTGGCTGAGGCCGGCGAGGGCGGGCTGGTCGAGGCGGACCAGGTAGTGGAAGGGCCAGATCTGGCCGCCGTGGGTGTGGCCGGAGATCTGGAGGTCGATACCGGCGGCGGCCGCCCGGTCGACGAACGTGGGCTGGTGTGCCAGGAGGAGGACGGGCAGGTCTGGGTCGGCGCCGTCCAGAGCTCCGGCGAGGTGTGCGCGATGCCCTGCCAGCCCGGAGGACTCCGCGGTGACGTCGTCCACGCCGGCGACCACGAGGGTGTCGCCGCCGCGCTCGACCAGTTGGTGGCGGTTGCGCAACGGCTCCCACCCCAGTTCGTCCATCAGGTCGACCCAGCCCTGGGCCTCGCTGTAGTACTCGTGGTTGCCGGTGACGTAGACACGGGCCTTGCTTGCCCGCACGGTCCCGAGGGGGGCGGCCTGGGCGCGGCGGCGTTCGGCCGTGCCGTCCGCGATGTCGCCGGTGTGGCAGACGAGGTCGGCTTCCAGCGAGTTGACCGTCTCGCACACCCGTGCCGACCAGCGTGCGCGATCGAGTGGGCCGTAGTGGGTGTCGGTGATGAGCACGACGCGCAGCCCGTCCAACCCGGCTCCCAGCCGGGGGAGTTGTACGTCCAGCCGGCGCACGCGTGGCACGCGGCGGGCCTCGGCGTACCCCCAGGCGAGCAGTACGGCTGTTACGGCGAGGACTGCCCAGGTGACGATCCGGGCCCGGCCCTGGCCGTCGCCGACGCCGGCCACGATCAGAGCGACCCGCAAGAGGACGCCGAGCAGGATGGACCAGGTGAACAGGACCCAGATGCTCCCCAGCAGGGTGTCACCCAAGATCGCCGCCCGGTCCTGCTGACGCCGACCGTGCCCGCGCACCATCGCGAGCGGCATGCCGATCAGGCCGAGGGCGAACAGCCCGGTGCCGACCAGCGTGACGGGCAGCGGCCAGTGCTGGCCGCCGTACAGCAGCACCCAGCAGGGCACGGCCCACAGAAGAACGGGCGCGATCAGGGGGAGGTAGCGCATGAGGCGGTGCAGTCGGCTCTGCCGCGGGGCTTGCGCTTCACCCTCGGTGGGTCGGGTGTTGCTGGTGTCGGTCACGCTGCTCCTCCTGACCGGGCTGCCGTCTCGCGCACTGTATCCGGTCGCCTTGGGCCGGCGGACTGGTGGTCGCGGGCGGCGACCAGGGCGTGGGGTGTGCTGAGCAGCGCGGTGATCGCCGCGGAGTGCGGCTGGGCGGGGAGCTGCGCTGAACGGCAGGTCCGCCGTGCCGCTTGCGCTTCGCCGAAGAGACGGCGTGCCCGTCGCTGGCTTGGCCGCACTCCGCGAGCGGTCCGTCCAGGGGCCGAGTGCAGCGAGGCGGCGTCACTGGGTGTCGAAGGCGGCGGAGTCGGTATGCCCGTCGGACACCACCAGCGAACCTTCGACCGCCGGCCGCCGGTGAGTGAAGAGCCAGAACCAGTCGTGCCGTCGTAGCCTCCGTCAGCCTCCGTGCGGCCCGAGGTTCCTTCCAAGCCTGCACACATAGCGCCGCGACGCCCCGAAGGCAAACGCCGCTCACTCGAAGGTGTGACGATACGGTGCTGATGGACCGATTCTCCGAACGACGTAGTGTCATATGCCTGTTGCTTCGATCACGGGGCAACAGGCAATGCACAAGGCGGGTCAGAGGAGAGGACGGCATCACAGGATGGCGGACACCGACTGGAGTGAACAGGGGCTGTGCCGGACCGCGGACCCCGACGACCTGTTCGTTGAGGGCGCTGCGCAGAACCGTGCCAAGGCACTGTGCAGCGGTTGCAACGTGCGGACCGAGTGCCTCGCCTACGCCTTGGACCAGCGCATCGAGTTCGGCATATGGGGAGGAATGACCGAACGCGAGCGCCGGGCCCTGCTACGGCGGCGTCCCACGGTCACCTCCTGGCGCCGCCTGCTTGCGACGGCGCGCGAGGCACACGAGCGCAACAACAACACCGTGATCGCGGCCCCTGGAAGAGCGTCTGATCTGGCAAGTTGACGGGTCTGCGAGCAGCGGGGACCGACAGAGCGGCTCGGCCGGGCCGTCGTCGACCTGACCCGGGACGGTCAGGTCGACGCCGATAATGCGTCCATGAGACCAGAAGTGCAGGCGTTTATTGCTCACGGCCCGCTCCCCGACTGTGACGCCGACGAGGAGGAGATCGACGGTCGTGTCCGTCAACTCGAGGCGATAGCACGGCCGGTCACGCCCGAGGAGGCCAAGGCCCTGGCCGCCTGCTTCGGTCCGGACGACTGCTACGGCGTCGCCTGGACGCTCCTGCACCTCATCGAGACGGCCCCCGGCCCCGTGCCCTCAGTTCCCCAACCCGCCCCGGACGCCGGCGAATGGCACCACACCCTTTGGGCGCGGTGGGGAGGCGGAGCGGGCCACGAGGACAACTCGCCGCGGTAGCAGAGCGAGACGTCGACTCAGGATGAGCGGGGGATGGCGCGGGCGTCAGGGGTGCCCTCCGCAACCGCAACCTGTCATCACCGCTCCCTCCTCGGGCGGCGGGGTCTGTGCGGCGGCCGTTTTCACCGCCGCGAGCAGTCGGCGGCGTTCCTCCGGCGGAATCCACCTGCCGTCGACGACCACGCCGTGGATGCGGCGGGTGTTGCGGATGTCGCGCAGCGGATCGGCGTCGAGGACGAGCAGATCAGCGGCCTGGCCACGGGCCACGGTGCCGACGGCGGGCAGGCCGAGAGTGTCGGCCGCGTCCCGCGTGGCTGCGCGCAGAGCTTCAGCCGGGGTGAGGCCGGCCGCCACGAGGAGCGCCAGCTCGTCGTGGAGGGCGAAGCCGGGGACGAGGTATCCCGTGCCGGTGTCGGTGCCCGCCGCCAGCCGCACACCTGCGCCGTGCAACTCGCTCACCAGCCGCAACCGGTGGGCGAAGATCCGGCGGATCTGCCGTCGCTGCTCGGGAGTGCGTCCACCGGTCAGGGCTGAGAGCTGGTCCGGCCAGCTCTCCACCTGCCAGGCAGGCAGGTACTTCCATTCCCCGTCCCGGGACGGAACTTCGTCGGGCAGCTCCAGCGTGCGGTGCACGCTGAGCGTGGGGACGACGGTTGTCCCGTCAGCCGCCAGGCTCCGGAAGAGGGCGTCCGCCCGGTCCTGGTCGTAGCCGCGTACCGCCCGCCATTCGAGGGGATGCACCTGCTGGAACCAACTGTGGTACCGGGACAGGCTGCTGGGGTCGCCCGGATCGATCCGTACGGCAGCCAGGCGCCGCCGTATCTCCTTCTCGTGCCGTGAGGTGGCCAGGAGCAGCGCGTGCAGATGCTCGATGCTGCGGTGGCCGACGGCGCTCGCCTCCGCGATCCGTACCGTGTCGGGGCAGTGCCCGAGGTGGGGAATGCCCTGGCGCCGGGCCTCGTCCGCGATGGCGAAGTACGACTCGCGGGACAAGCGGGAGTACACCTTGACGAAGTCGGCGCCCTCGCGCTTGACCCGCCGTACGGCGCGCCGGGCCTCCGCGGCGTCGCGCACTTCGATGGTCGGGCCCACGTCGGCCGCCCACAGTGAGGGCGTGCCGTCGACGATGGGGCTGCCGACCACCCAGCGGGGGCCGAGCAGTGCACCGCTGCGGATCTTCTCGCGCCACTCGTGGTGGACCGGCTGGCCCCGCATCTCCCGGACCGTGGTGACACCGGCGAGGGCGTACAGCGGCGGAACCACTGTCTCCGGGCCGTCGCTGTGGGTGTGCGCTTCGATCAGTCCCGGGATCAGGTACTTGCCGGTCAGGTCGACCGTACGGGTGCCAGGGCGGAGCCGTGTGCTTGCGCTCGGGGCGAGTCCGGTGATGCGGCCGCCCTCGACGAGGACCGTCATGTCGGGGGTCGAGGGTGCTCCCGATCCGTCGATCACGGTGACATGGGTGAGCGCCAACGGGCCAGTGTGGTCGCCGACCTTGCCTTCGGCCGGGCGTGCCGTCTCGGCGGAAGCCGTGCCCGACAGTGCTGTACCCGTCATGGCGGCGGCCCCGACCAGGAACCCTCGTCACGCCATGCCGTGAGCTGCCCCAACTGCTGCTTCGGCCATGCCTTTTCCCCTCCTGCTGGTGAATCCGTCGAACGTGTCCGCCGACCCCACGACTCTGGCGGACACGGGTCGAAAGGACAGTGCGGCCAGACCGTGCATCTGGGGGTGTTGCTGGGACCACCGGGCATCTCCCGGCGCGAACCACCAGGTTGGGGGGAAACCTGTCACGGCGGGGGACTGGTGAGGTCGATCCATATCCAAGGGGCACGGTGCCAGGGGCGAATCTCACCTACGACCAGCTCGATCGTGCTGCGGTATGCACACCCATGCAAGAATTGAACATGTTCAACGCGTCTGACAGGGTGTCTCCCCTGACCCACTGTTATCGGTCGGGCGATGTGGGTTGAGGGTGGGAGGTCCTGGTGGCGGGCGGAAGCAGGCTGCGTGCGTGGGGGGCGTGTCTCGGCGGCTTGATGGTGGTGTGGGCCGCCCTGACGGGCTGCGCCGGTCCTTATCAGTACTACGGCGGAACAGGGATCCACGACACCACGGCCGCCGAAGTCGCTGGAAGCTGGGCGAACGTCGAGGGGACCCGAGTGATGCTCCGGCAGGACGGAACGGCTCTGCTCGAAAATCTCGACGGGCAGGACTTCGACTTCGAGGACGGCTGGCGCCTGTCCGGTACGGGAACCTGGCAACTGACCGACGAGGATGGCGGACAGGTCGTCCGGCTCGCACTGACAGCCCGGACACGCGTGGAGAGCCGGTCGACCACGACGGCTGACACCTCGGCTCCTGAACCCCCATCGACATACGTGTGGTCCTTCTACGTGGACCGCGACCAGCACGACGAGGTGCAGTTGTTCTTCTTCTACGGCGATCCCGACGCCGGAAACACATACGCGATGACGCGCGAGACGGGCACGTAGCCGTTCGGTCATCGCTGGGCCCGCACAGGCCCCTGGCAGCCACCGAGGCGAACCACCGTTCTGCCGCGTCCTGCCAGGGACGACGTCGGCCTTCCACCGACCGCTCACCCACCCGCGCGAAGGAGCCGTGCAGGGCCCGCGTCAGGGGCCGGTGTCCGGATGAGGGCGCGGTCCGGGGTGGGGCGCGGCCTCCGGTGTCTCAGGGGCCTGGGCCCGTTGGCAGTCGCACGCCGGCGGGGGTGGTCCAGCGGTGAGTCGGTCCGCGGGCACCCGCTCGATGCGGGTCCAGCCCTTCCAGCCACGGTCCTGCAGTACTGCCAGCACGTGTTCGGCGCCCGGCGCCCACTCGAGCACGGTGGAGTCCATCAGGGCGACGAACTGGTCGTCGAAGCCTTCGTCGCCCACCTCGCCGGCCTCCACGGCGCGGATCAGCAGGCGCTCCAGGACGTCGGCGAGCCCCACGATCCGGGGATCGCCGGGCAGCCAGTCGAGGTCCCCGGTGAAGAAGCCGTAGAGCGCCACCATGTCGGGGTCGTTCAACTCCTCGTGCTTCTTGGCGATCACTGAGTCGATCATGTCCGGCACCTGTGCGGCGATCATGATCCAGGCGTCCCGCTCCAGCTCGATGTACGGCTCCACGACGCCGAGACCGCGCAGGCGGTCGAGGTAGTCCACGACACTCTGCGGGAGCGCGAGGTGCTCTCCGGCGGCGAGCCGGGCGAGCCGCCCGCGGGTGTCCTGCAACCGCCGTATCTCGGCGCGTAGTTGCTTGTCGATCTCCCGGACCCCGCTGAGGAAGTCCTCCGGGCCGGCGTCGAGGAGTTCCTGCACCCTGGCCAGCGGCACACCGGCGTCGGCCAGGGTGCGGATCCGGATCAGTCGCACGACCGCGCTGGAGTCGTAGGTGCGGTACCCGGACCGGTCGCGCCGGGGCTCGGGCAGCAGTCCGATCTTGTGGTAGTGGCGTACCGCCCGTACCGTCACCCCGGCGTACGTCGCCAACTGACTGATGGTGAGCATGGGCCCAGCCTGCCTCAGGCGATCTTCCGGCGGTAGGCGGTCATGGCGAAGACGTACGCTACGACGAGGATGCCCACGCACCACGCGAGCGCGGTCCAGATGTCCTCGCCGACCGGTTGCCCCGTGAACAGGGCACGGATCGTGTTGACGATCGACGTCACCGGCTGGTGCTCGGCGAACCAGCGCACCGGGCCGGGCATCGTCCTCGTGGGCACGAACGCCGAGCTGACGAACGGCAGGAAGATGAGCGGGTAGGCGAACGCGCCGGCCCCCTCCACCGAGGACGCGGACAGACCGGGGATCACGGCGAGCCAGGTCAGCGCCAGGGTGAACAGAAGCAGGATGCCGGCGACGGCGAGCCACGACGACACTCCTGCTCCCGAGCGGAAGCCCATGAGCACCGCGACGGCCACGACGAGCACGAGCGCGAGCAGGTTGGCGACCAGAGAGGTGACGACATGGGCCCACAGCACCCCCGACCGTGCGATCGGCATGGACTGGAACCGCTCGAAGATCCCGCTCTTCACGTCGGTGAACAGCCGGTACGCGGTATAGGAGATGCCCGACGCGATCGTCATGAGCAGGATGCCGGGCAGCATGTAGTTGACGTACGGAACCGACCCGGTGTCGATGGCGCCGCCGAAGACGTAGACGAACATCAGCATCATGGCGACCGGTGTGACGGCGGTCGTGATGATGGTGTCCATGCTGCGTGTGACGTGGCGCAGGGTCCGCCCCGTGAGCGCGGCAGTGTCGCTGAAGAAGTACGAGCTCATTCCTGGCCTCCGGTGGTCGTGGTGATGGCGTCGCCCTGGTCGCCGCCGCCGATGACCGCGAGGAAGATCTCCTCCAGCGTCGGCTGCTTCTCGACGTACTCGACCTTGGCTGGCGGGAAGAGTTGCTTCAGTTCGGCAAGGGTGCCGTTCACGATGATCCGCCCCTGGTGGAGGATGGCGATCCGGTCGGCAAGGTGCTCGGCCTCCTCCAGGTACTGCGTGGTGAGCAGCACCGTCGTGCCGTGACCGGCGAGTTCCTTGACCGCTTCCCACACCTCGATGCGCGCCTCCGGGTCGAGTCCGGCCGTCGGCTCGTCCAGGAAGATCACCGGTGAGTTTCCGATGAGGCTCATGGCGATGTCCAGGCGGCGGCGCATCCCGCCCGAGTAGGTGGACACGCGGCGCGCTCCGGCCTCGCTCAGCGAGAAGCGCCTCAGCAGGTCGTCCGCGATCGTGCCCGGGTCTTCGAGGTGACGCAGTCTGGCGACCAGGACGAGGTTCTCCCGACCGCTGAGCATCTCGTCGACGGCCGCGAACTGCCCGGTGAGACTGATGGACTCCCGCACACGCGCGGGTTGTGCCGCGACGTCGAAGCCGTTCACACTCACCGTGCCCGCGTCGGCCTTCAGAAGCGTGGCGAGGATCCGCACGGTGGTGGTCTTCCCCGCCCCGTTGGAGCCGAGCAGGGCGAAGATGCTGCCCGGCGCCACGTCGAAGTCCACGCCGCGCAGCACGTCGAGCTTCCCGTACGACTTCTGCAGCCCCCGCACGCGCATCGCCGGACCGGCGATCGTCTGGGCCGTCATGGTCATCTGTCTCCTTTGCGGACCTGTGCCACGCGACTGCGAGGGCACCCGTGCCGAAAGGATGGAGGGTTGACCCTACGTCAAGGTCAAGCCGGGTCTGCCGGTCTCTGCCGGGGCTGCTCCGATCACGGCTTCCCCGCCGTCGGTGCTTTTGCGGCGCGTCCGGCACTCCGCGAGGAGTTCGCGGCGCTTTCGAAGGCAAATCCCGCCACGTCGCTCCGAGTTGGTTTTCTCCAGCATGCCCAGGCCATGGAACAGTCGAGTGACCAGGAAGGAGGCGACTTGCTTCCCTGGCTCCTCAGTAGTGATCGATCTTTTGCTGTCGCCCCCGCAGCGGTCGGGTGCCGGGTGCTGCGCCCGTGGGGAATTTCCCTGCTCAGATGCCTGTGAGACGGTCGCTGTCCGGGCGTAACGGAACGTCACCTCTCAGTCACCTGTTGGCCAGTACATGACTAACTTGGTCGACCGGTGCCGGTTAGCGTTTTCCGCGCTGGACATCCCAGCGGACCGAGTGTCAACAGGGGGATTCCTTACATGCGTATGAGAGCCAAGGCCATCACAACGGTCGCGGCAGGCCTGCTGGCCGTCGCGGGGCTGTCCGCGCCGACCGCCGCGGCGGCAACGTCAGGCGACCAGGGTGCCCGGACAGCGACGTCCGACCGGATCGCCGCCAACACGTGGGTCTACACGTGGACCAGCGCGAACATCCGCAGTTGTGCCTCCACCGCGTGCAGCATCAACTACACGGTCCCCGCCAACTACCAGCTCAGCGCCATATGTTGGGCACACGGCCAGTGGGTGAGCCAGAACGGCGTCTCCCACGACAAGTGGGTCCTGCTCGGCTCGGGCTCGAGCTGGATCTGGGGCGGCCTGCTCAAGGGGAACGAGACGGGCAACGTACCCAACCAATGCTGAACTCCGTGGGAATGGCGAGTGCCCACGCTGCCCGGAAGCTGAACCGGCAGGCGGTGCACAGGCGCCTTCCGCGGCCGAAGTAGGTGACTCGTCGCTTCCCGAAGGCCACCAGCGAATCCCCTGTCTCCAGAAGGGGAATCGCTGGTGGCCCATTGCGTGCCCGGCGGGCATTCGCAGCGGCTGGGGCATCTGCGCCGACCTGTTTCTCTTGCCGGGCCCCCGCATTCGCACCTCGCCTGCCGCCTGCCGCCTGCCGCCTGCCGCCTGCCGCCCGTCGAAGTCGAGGCCGCCGTGACCCGGCGGCGAGCGGTGACGGATCATCGAACACATGTCTCTCACATCCCGGCGAAGACTCCTCGCCGCCCTGGCAGCCTCTGCCGCCGTCCCGCTCACCGGCCTGGCCGCCGTCCCGGCGCGAGCCGCTGCTCTCGCCGACGTGCCGGTCTTCCCGGGGCCGGGTGGACTCCCCTCGGCCCGTTCGTGGGTGTCCATGGCACCGCTCGGCGCCGCGCACTTCACCCCGGTGGCACTCGCCGCCCCGCTCACCGCCACCGCGCTGTCCGGCACCCCGGCCCGCACCGAGGTGACCTCCGGAGGAAGGCGCGTCGCGCTGCTGACCCAGGGTGCGCGGACCGTCGTACTGCCCGGCCCGCAACGGACGTTCGCGGAGAACAAGCGTCCCTTCGTGGACGACTTCCAGCGGGCACTGCCGGACCTCGCGCTGGACGAGACGGACCGCGCGTACTGGGGTACCTCGCCGGGCGGCGGCAAGTGGGTCACGTCCGAAACCTTCAAGACGGACTTCTCGGTGGTGCCGGGCGCCGGGATCATCGACCTCACGACCGCCGGGTCCAGCCGGCACGCCAGCCTGCGTGACGACGAGATCACCGACGTCGACGTGCGCTGCACGGCGAGGTTCGACAAGGTCCCCATGGGGCAGGCCTGTTCGTTCGCGCTGACCTTCGGTTACGTCAGCACCCAGAATCACTACCGGGCGCGGCTGTCCTTCCTCACCTCCGGGGCGGTCGAGATGCGGCTGGAGAAGGAGGTCACCAACGACGTGGCCTCGCTGGCGACGGCGGTCACCCTGGCCACGGGCGTGCCGGCGGGGACCGAATGGACGATCCGGGTGCGGCGGGAGGGCACCCGGATCCGGGCGAAGGCCTGGCAGTCCGCGTCAACGGAGCCCAGTTCGTGGGCCTTCGACGTCACCGACTCCACGTCCACCCTGATCAAGGGCCGGGTGGGCGTGCGCGCCCTGGCCAACGACGGCTGCACCAACCTGCCGGTGCGACTGTCGGTGAGCGGTCTTCAGGTGGACGCCGCCAACTGGGCGGTCCTGCCGACCGTCACCCACGGCGACTGGGTGCGTGTGCTGTCCGAGCCGTTCGACGGCACCTGGACACCCGAGCTGGAGCGGACGATCCGCGGCTGGGCCGGATCCACCCTCCCGGACGTCCTCGCGTACGCCGCGATGTTCCTCGGCGGCGCCGCGGCGGTGACGGCCGGCGCAGGACCCGCCCAGGGAAGGCAAGTGCTGGGCGAGGCAGGCTACGGCTACCTCGACACACACGGCTACCGCCTCGAAGGCGCCGACTTCCACGAGTACATGAAGGTGGGCTGGACCTTCCCGGACGGCACGTACAAGGGGCCGTCCAGCAAGCAGGTCGGCAACCTCGACTGCTCGGGCTACACGCGGATGGTCTACGGCTACCACCTGGGCGTACCGCTGGCCGCCGACGAGGACACCTCCGGTACCCGGATACCGCGCAAGTCACGGCACATCGCCGACTACGCGCCGGGCGTGCTCGTCGACCGGGCCACCGGGACCACTCCGCCCGCCGCGCCCCTGCTTCAGCCCGGCGACCTGGTGCTGTTCAACGCCGACTCCAGCGACGACGGGGTCAGCCCGACGATCGACCACGTCGGTGTCTACCTGGGCCTCGACGGCGACGGGAAACGCCGCTTCCTCTCCAGCCGCAAGACGGTCAACGGGCCCACCATGTCGGATCTCGGCGGCGCGTCCCTCCTCGACGGCTCGGGGACCTACGCCAGGACACTGCACACCGTGCGCCGGATCTGAACCGGGTCGGCAGCCACGACGTCCCGTGAACCGTGGGGTGAGTCGGGGGAAGGCGCGCCGACATCCACCGGTCGCGGGCCCGGAACCCGCTGGCGCGGTCCCCGGCAGCCGGAGGCAGCGCCCACCCTCGGGCTGCCGGGGTGACCGAACTCGCCCTTGCAGCAAGGCAGTAGAGGGCCGACCGCGAACCTCCCCGCCAAAATGATCTGTGACAGCGCTGTGACCGGAGGTGTGGGCTCCGCCACAGCCCGCCGGGGGTGTCGCCTGGTGGGGTGGGCGAATGCCGACCGCCTCCCGCACCGTTCCCGCCGTACTCGCCGCTGCCCTGCTGCTCGCCGCGTGTGGTTCTCAGCGCGCCTCGTCCAGTGGGGACGCAGACGCCGGGGGCGGGCCGGTGAGAGCAGAGGCGCTGTGTCCGTCGGACCTGCCCCAGTACGGCAGCCCGCCGTCCGCGGAGCCGTCCGTCCACCCCTCCGGCACGCCGACCGCGCTGCCCCTGCCCTCCGCGAACGGTGACGGCACGGCCGGGGACGGCGTGAAGATCACCGCGTTGTACGCCTGGGGCCCGCAGAGCGGCTGCGCGGGAGTCGACTACAGCGCGGACTTCGAGATCACCAATAAGCGGACGGAGAAGGCCACTTACACGGTGACGTTCGGGTTCCTCCCGGCGTCCCGAGCCGGGGGCGACAACGTTCGGAAGACCGTCGAGGCGGTCGGTGCGGGGCAGGTCGTCAAGGGCACCGTCGTCCTGGGGGAGGGGACCGGGAACGGACCCGTGACCGGCGTAAAGGTGATCAAGGTGCGGAGTGTTCCCGCAGCCGAGGCGCCGTCCGCCTCGGGCACGTGCCCTGACTCCGGTATGCGCCTTTACGCCGACGAGGGAGACGCGGCCATGGGCCTGCGCGTCGTCGGCCTGCACCTGGTCAACTGCGGTACCCGGCACGTCCGTCTCAACGGCTATCCCAAACTCGCGCTCGAGGACGAGGACCACCACCCCGTGGACGGTGTGCGCGTCCTCCAGGGCACCGATCAGATCAGCACCGGCCTCGGAGGGGACAGCGGGCCCCAACTGGTCGTCCTGCGGCCGGGGCAGGCTGCCGTGGCCGGACTGGCCTGGCGCAACACGACCCAGGCCGGCGAACCGGTGAATGCGCCCTACGTCCGCGTCTGGGCCACACCCGCCGCTGATCCCGTGATGGTCGTGCCCGAACTCGACCTCGGCACGACGGGGAAACTCGGCGTCGGTCCGTGGCGGAAGGACGACACGTTCAGTGACCCCGCCGGCGCCGCCGCCCGTCCGTGATCGCGTTCCTCGTGGTGATCGCGTGCGCGCTCGCCGTGTACGTCCTCGCGCACCCGCGCATCGCATCCGGGGTCAAGGTCGTCCTCCTCACCACGCCACCAGTGGCCGGAGTCGTGTGGCTTCTGGGGGAGGTCTTCGAGATGGCGTTCACGGCCGGGGTCGTCGGCGCGGTGTTCGTGGTGTGCCTGGTCGCCCTGCTCGGGCTCCTCGGACACCCTCGCCTGCAGACCTGGACGAAGATGATCGTGTTCGGCACGGTTCCGGTGGCGGCGCTGTCCTGGCTGCTTGTCGTCACGGCGGACGACACGATCAAGGACCCCGGTGAGGACCCGTGTTCCATGTACTACGGGGGCGTGGGCAGCTCCAAGGCGTTTCCCCCGCAGGCCTTTTGCCGCTACGAGGACGGCAGCACCCACGATCTCGCGACCGGCGGCCAGTTCGTGTTCTGGGTCTGCTTCACCGTCAGTTTGGCTCTGCTGTCCATCGGCCTGTGGCAGGTCGTACGGGACCCGGGAACGTTCGTGCGGCAGTTCAGGGCCGTGACCGACGGCCGGTGAGCAAATGATGGCACGCGGCACCGACCGCTGAGGACCCGGGACGTAAGGATTTCGTCATCTCGTCCCGGCTGTGCCACGGCCGTGCACACCGTTGAATGAGGTGCCGACAGGAAAGATCCGTGGAAGTGAGGCCGGGATGGGGCGCGTGCGGGAGACGTTGGGCAGGCCGTTGGCCGTGGGGGCGCTGGCGGTGGCGGTCGTCGCTGTCGGCTTCGGGCTGTACTGGTTCCAGCCGTGGAAGCTGTGGCAGGACGAGACGGTGGAGGAGGCGCTGCCCGGAGTCGTGACCACCTCGGCCCCGTCGACGGCGGAGCCCACGGCCTCCGCGCCGGCATCGCCCAGCTCGGTCGCGGAGCCCCGGACGGTGGCGAGTGGTGACCTGATCAGCCACGAGCACGCGACCAAGGGCACGGTGAAGCTCGTACGGCTTGCCGACGGCTCCCATGTCGTCCGGCTGGAGAACCTCGACACCAGCAACGGCCCCGACCTGCGGGTGTGGCTGACCGACGCGCCGGTCAAGGAGGGCAGCGCGGGCTGGCGCGTGTTCGACGACGGGAAGCACGTCAGCCTCGGCAAGCTCAAGGGCAACAAGGGGAGCCAGAACTACACCGTGCCCGGTGACGTCGATCCCTCCGCCTTCACCAGCGTGAGCATCTGGTGCGACCGCTTCGACGTGTCCTTCGGCGCGGCCGAACTCGCCCGCGCCTGAGGGGTGCCGGCCGATGGCCCGGGGCGCCGCGGTCGAGAGGGGGGAGTTCTGACGTCGCCGCCCGATCGCTCGGAAGGGTCGCGGGGAGCGGACACAACTGATGCGGGCCACGGACAGTGCGTCCGTGGCCCGCATCAGTTGTGTCTCCGTCCGTTTCACGCGAAGTTCGGGCTGCGTGTCACGGGCATGCTCGCCTCAGCCTGCCTTACGTCGAAACGGCACACCCGGCCGAGTCCGGCAGGTCAGGCGTGGCGGTGGGACCGTCGATTACCCGTGACCACTCGGTACAGCACGAGCAGGATGAGAGAGCCGACGATGGCGGCTATCCAGGTCGACAGGTCGAAGAAACCGTCGATCGAGTCGACACCGAAGATCACCTTGCCGAGCCAGCCTCCGAGAAGACCGCCGACGATGCCGATCAGCATGGTGATGATGATGCCACCCGGGTCCTTGCCGGGCAGCAGAAGCTTGGCGATAGCGCCGGCCAGCAGGCCGATCAGAATCCAGGCGATGATGCCCACGTCTCCTCCTCGTTCAGAAATACCTTCCTCACCCGAATGCGCGCGGACGGGATTGATAAACCTGGAATAAAGATGATCGATTGGGGGAGGGGGTCGCTCGCACCCTGTCGATGCCGGGCGAGGTGAAGCCGGGGTGCGCCTTTCCGCCCTCGCCGAACGGGTCGGTGGAGACCCGGGGCGCCGGGAACCACGTGCCCTAGCACTCCATACGTCGACCGTGAACTCGCTGGTGTGGGGCGCCGCGAGATCACCGGCGTTGATCAGCCGGACGAGATCGCCCACACCGTCGGCGGTGTCCGTCCCTTGCCCGCTTACTCCAGTCCACCGAGGCGGAGGGCATCCCTCATCTCGCTGAGTTTCGCGGCTGCCGTCGCGGTCCACTCCTGCGGCCGGCCGGCAGCACGGAGGGCGTCCTCGATCTCCCTGAGCTTGATGGAGGGCAGCACGCCTGCCCGCTCGACCAGGTCGTCCCGGGACACGGTGGTCAACCACGTGCAAGGGGTGAAGCCCGGACGTGGGAACGCGAACCGCAGCACGCCGTCAAAGGGCAGTCCTTCCGCGGCGCCCACGGTCACTTCGATGCCCAGACCGCTGATGTCGACGCCCGCCGGAGCGACGACCTGCATCGCCCGGAGCCCGGACGCCTCGTCTCCCGGCAGCAGCACGACCGGCCGTCGCTCATCGAACTCGACCCACCAGACTTCGCCGTGCTGCATCTGTCCTCCTGGCGCGATCTGCGGTGAGGGCGCTGCGAAAAACGGGTGCGGCCACCGTTGATCATCGGCGCGTGAGGACTGTAGATCATGCGGTGGCAGCAGGGCACAGCGTAGACCGTGCCCGGTGGCAGGAGTCAGTCCAGGGCCTGATACAGCGGATCGCGGGCCCGCTCCCCGCGGCTTGAACCCCGGTCCCGGGTGCAGGACTTGGTTCGCGGACTGCTCTCGGACCAGTCGCGCCAGAACAGCCGAGTACGCAGGCCGGCCCCCGCTGGGCACCGCTCGAACCCGTCGGCCCCCGGTGGCCGGCGACGAACTTCGGATCGGCCGCGCCGATGCCCTGCGGCTGCCGCCGGCCGCCCTGCGCGAACATCGCGCGTACCGACAAGCTCCCGGCCAAGGGCACGATTGCCGGTTCCCTCGCCCGGTACCTACTAGGTACCATCCGGTGCATGCCATCTCTGAACGTGCCCTTCACCGACGAAGAACTCGAAGGCGTCCGCGCGGCGGCGGCCGCCGAGGGCAAGAGTCTCAAGCAGTACCTGCACGACCTCGGCGTCCGCGAGATGCAGCGCAAGCAGTTCGTCGCGGGCGCGAGTGCCTGGGCGGACCGGCTGCGCGACGAGTTCGACGACGCCTTCCCGGATGAGGTCCCCCCAGCCGAACGCCAGGGCGGGACCGCTGCCGCCTGATGCACCTGCACATCGACGTCTCCTGGCTCCTTGACGTCCAGGAGGCCGCCCTGGGTTCCGAGGACATGTCCGTCGAGGACTACTCCGCCCTGGTCGCCGCCGTGGCCCGGCACAGGACAAAGCTGCCCACCCTTCAGGCAGCCGACCCGGACGCCGCCTGGCGCGCGGCCGCGCTCATGCACACCATCGTGCGCCTGGAGCCCCTGCCGTTCCGCAACAGCCTCTTCGCCGCGTTCGTCGCCGCGCAGTACATGGACCAGTCGGGGGAGGGGATCGACCCTCCCTACGGTGCCCTGTCCGACCTCGTACGGAAGATCCGCGACACACGCCTGCGGGTCCCCGACGTCGCCGACCAGCTCCGTTCCTGGAGGATCTGAGCGGGACGGCTGCCTCCCGTGCGGAGCCCGAGCGAGACCGCTCTCCGCCACACCGTCGGTGCCCGTTCAGTGCGCAAGCAGCATTCGCCGAGCCAGCCGAGTGATCTCCCGAGTGGCCGGTGACAGTACCGACCCCTGTCGTCGCACCACCGCGATGGTGTCGTACAACGGCTCCGCGAACCCGACGGTGTGCAGGTTGTCCGGGAAGACGCGGCTGCGGGCGACCGCACGCGAGACGATGGTGTCTCCCGCGCCCCGGGCGACGATGTGCAGGGCGGATTCGACGTGTTCGACCTCGATGGCGGCGGACAGGGTGACGCCCTCCACCTGGGCGCGCTCGGCGAGTTGGCGGCGGGTGGGGTCCCGCCAGCCGTAGTGGGCGTCGTAGAGGATCAGGTTCGCGGCGGCGAGGTCGGTCATGGTGACCGGTCGTGCGGTGTGGCTCGGGTCCGCGGAGACGTAGACCACCTCGTCGCGCATGAGGGGGGTGACCTCGAGGCCCTCGGCGTCGATGGGCAGGACCACCAGCCCGGCCTCCAGGTCGCCGGCGCCGACGGCTTCCACCACCTCGACGGAGTTGAGGCCGACGATGCGCAGTCGCACCTTGGGGTGGCGGGTGTGGAAGGTCTCCAGCAGCTCGGACAGGAAGTAGTAGTCGGCGTTGCGCAGCAGGCCGAAGGTGGCCACGCCCCCGTCGAGAGAGGTCAGTGAGCGCAGGGCGCGGTCCGCGCCGTCGGCGGCCTCGATCGCCTGCTGCGCGTAGGGCAGCAGTTCCTCGCCGGCCGCGGTCAGGACCAGCCGTCGCGGCCCGCGGGTGAACAGCGGCACCCGGTAGTGGTCCTCCATCCGTCGGATGAGCTCCGAGACGGACGGCTGGGTGGTCCGCAGTTCGTTCGCGGCGGCGGAGAACGTGCCCAGGCGCGCCGAGGCGAGGAAGGCGCGAAGCTGGTTGAGAGTGATCGCGGCGACAGTCGGGGAGGACATGTCGCCATCGTGCCATAGGGCGACCCTATGCAGGGTCGAGGAAAAGTCGGGGTTGTCCTGGGTCAAGCGCTGCCTCAGGCTCTGCTGTATGAAATTGAGCCACCGCTTCACCACTGATTCGGCCAACCGCTTCACCCTGCTCAAGGCTCCGGCCGTCGACGCACCGCCCGCCCAGCGCGACCCCGAGGTGATCGAGACCGTCAGCCGCATGCTGTCGGACATAGAGCGCCACGGCGTGGACGCGATCCGCCGGTACGCGCGCTCCCTCGACGGCCAGCCCGACGGCGCGGTCGAGCTGGACGCGGCGCAGGTGGCGCGGAGCGGGGACCGGCTGCCGAAGGAGCTGCGGGCGGCGATCGAGCTCGGCGCCGAGCGCACGCAGCGCTTCGCCGGGTTGCAGCGCGCGCACCTGTCGGACTTCGAGGAGGAGATCGCTCCCGGCCTGGTCGTGGGCCAGCGGTACGTGCCGGTGGGAGCCGTGGGGGCGTACCTGCCGGCCGGCCGCTTCCCGCTCACCGCGAGCGCCTTCATGACCGTCGGCGTCGCCAAGGTCGCGGGCGTCCCGACCGTCGTCGGGTGCACCCCGCCCCAGCCGGACGGCCGTGCCAACGACGCCGTGACCTACGCCGCGCACCTGTCCGGCATCGACCACCTCTACGTCCTGGGAGGCGTGCAGGCCCTGGCGGCCATGGCCTTCGGCCTCCTGGACCGGCCGCCCGTCGACATGATCGTCGGCGCCGGCAACGCCTACGTGGCCGAGGCCAAGCGGCAACTGTTCGGCACGGTCGCCATCGACCTGCTCGCGGGCCCGTCCGAGGTCGCCGTCATCGCCGACGAGACCGCCGACGCCGAGGCGGTCGCAGCGGATCTGCTCGGCCAGGCCGAGCACGGTCCCACGTCGCCGGCCGCTCTGGTCACCACCTCCGAGCGCCTGGGACGGGACGTCGTAGCCGCCGTCGACCGGCAGCTCTCGACCCTGGCGACCCGGGACATCTGCGGCCCGGCCTGGCGTGACTACGGGTCCGTCATCCTGGTGGGCAGCCGGGAGGACGCCGTCGCGGTCATGGACGAGCTCGCCCCGGAGCACCTGGAGGTGCACACGGGCGAGGACGACTGGTACCACGACGCCCTGCGCAACTACGGCTCCCTCTTCCTCGGTCACTGGAGCACGGTGGCCTACTCGGACAAGGGCATGGCCGGCACGAACCACACCCTGCCGACCGCGGGTGGCGCCAAGCACAGTGCCGGACTGTCCGTCTCCCGCTACCTCAAGCCGCTCACGTACCAGCGCATCGCCCGTGAGGCCACGCCGCTGCTGGCCGAGGCGGTGGAGGTGATCTCCGCCAGCGAGGGCATGGCGGCCCACGAGGCCACGGCCACCCTGCGGCTGCGCACCTACGCGGGCTGACACGGGTGCCCATCCGCCAACCCCTCCGCAAAAGTCTCCTCAACCTCTTGGTCAGTAGTCAGCAACCCTCTGATCCAGCAGTCGGCCACCGCCCGACCCAGCAGTCAGCAGCCCCTACGATCCGCCGATCAGCACAGAGAACCGGTGCACGATATGAAATCGCTACGACGCGAAGGCGCAGGCCCGCCCCGCTCCACCGCGGGCGCCGCCGTGGCCGTCGCGCTGGCCACCCTCCTCGCCTGCGCCGCCTGCAGTCCGCCGGGGGCGGGCAAGGGGACCGCGACAGGCGACATAGTCGCCGTCACCGACCCCGTGACCGCCCGACAGGTCGCCGCCCTCGGCGACGTCACCTTGCGGATGTGGGCGGACCAGGCGGAGAAGCCGCTGATGAAATCGGTGGTGCCGGCGTTCGAGAAGCAGTACCCGAACGTCAAGGTCGACATCACCTACAAGAGCTTCGACGACCTGATCGCCACCGTCGTCAACGCGGCGTCCGGCACCAACCCGCCCGACCTCTTCGAGGGCAACATCGGCTACGCGGTCGACGGGGCGCTGGTCAAGGCGAAGCTGGTGCGCCCCCTGGACGACGTCGCGGCCGCCTACGGCTGGATCACGGGCACCGGCGCGAGCACCCTCGCCCCCGCCCGCTGGAACGGATCGGGCACCGCCTTCGGCAGCGGCAACCTCTACGGCATGTCGCCCATCAGCGAGGTCCAGGGCATCTACTACAACAAGGCCCAGCTCGAAGAACTCGGCCTGAAGCCCCCGCGGTCCCTCGCCGACCTCGAGAAGGACCTGCCGGTCGTCAAGAAGGCCGGCAAGCAGCCGATCATGCTGGGCAACAGCGACCAGTACGCGGCCACCCACATCTTCTCCGACCTGGCCGTCACCGAGCAGACACCGGCCTCGATCCGGGACTGGATCGGCGGCAAGGCGGGCACCACGTTCGTCACCGAGGGCAACGCCAAGGCGGCCCGGACGATGGCCGACTGGGCGAAGAAGGGCTACTTCGGCTCCGGCTACGACGGCTTGAGCAACGAGGACGCCATCAGCCGGTTCGCCAAGGGCACGGGCGTCTTCTTCGTCGGCGGCTCCTGGAACGGGGCCACGCTCGACCCGGCGAAGTTCGGCTTCGGCGCGCTGACCACCGGCGGCGCGGGAGCCACCGCCTCGCCGTGGCACATCTCCGCCTCCTCCAAGCTCACGCCCGCCGCGGTCGCCTTCCTCGCCGCCCTGCACACCCCGAAGGCCGGTCAGGTGATCCTCGACACCGGGCGGCTGCCCGTCGTCACCGACGGCGTGAAGGGCACCAACAGCCTGCAGACCCAGACCCTCGACGCCCTCAAGCGCACGATCGCCGCGGGCACCCAGGTCGGCTACTACGACTGGACCGCCTCCGACATGCTCAACGTCATGGGCGGCAAGCTCCAGGAGGTCATGGCCGGGCGCACCGGCGACACACAGTTCCTGAAGGCCGTCCAGGCGTCCTGGCTCAAGGCGAGGCAGGCGCAATGACCACCGCGGCCACCACCCCGAAGCGGGGCACCACCGCCCCGACGCCTCCAGCGGCCCGCACCGGCCGCACCCACGGCCCCCGCCGCCCCTCCCTCCGGTCCTACCTCGCCTCCCTGTCCTGGTCCTCGCTGCTGTACGTGGCACCCGCACTCGCGTTCTTCGCCGTGTTCGTCCTGTACCCGATCGGCATCTCCGTCTGGTACTCGTTCTACGCCTACGACGGCCTGACACAGGGCACGCCGGTCGGCTGGGACAACTACACGGCGGTCTTCACCGACAGCGGGCTGCGCGCCGCGCTGCTGCACTCCCTGGTCCTGCTGTTCTTCTACGCCGTCCTGCCGGTCTGCGTCGGCCTGCTGCTGGCCGGTTCCATGTCCCGAATCCGGGTGTACGGACTGACGGTGTTCCGGGCGGTGCTGTTCCTGCCGCAGATCCTGTCCAGCGTCGTCGTCGCCGTCGCCTGGCGGAACCTGCTCGCCGTCGACGGGCCGGTCAACACGGCCCTCAAGGCCGTGGGACTCGGCCGGTTCGCCACGAGCTGGCTGGGCGACTTCGACACGGCCCTCCCGTCGGTCGGCGTGATCGGGGCCTGGGTCGAGTACGGGCTGTGCATGGTGCTCTTCCTCAGCGGCATCGTCGCCATCGACCGCTCCACCTATGAGGCGGCCCGCCTGGACGGCGCCGGGCCCGTGCGGGAGTTCTTCGCGATCACGCTGCCCGCACTGCGCCCGCAGATCTCGATCGCGCTGATCCTCACCGTCACCTTCGCGCTGCGCAACTTCGACCTCATCTGGAACACCACCCGGGGCGGCCCCGGCACCACCACGACCGTGCCGAGCCTGTACGTCTACCAGGACGCGTTCCAGAACCGCATGCTCGGCCGGGCCTCCGCGCTGGCCGTCGTGCTGACCGTGGTGATCCTCGCCGTCGTCACCGTCGTACAACTCGCGCTGCGGGAACGCGAGCGCCCGCTCCGCCGTTTCGCGCGCCCGGGCAGGAAGGTGCAGTCATGAGAATCGCCCGCAGCGAGAGCGTGGCCACCCACGCGCTGCTCGTCCTGGCGTCCGTCGTCGCCGTCTTCCCCCTGGTGTCGATCGTCGTCTCGTCCCTGCACGGGGTGGCCGGCTCGGGCGGGGTGTCCTTCGCCAGCTACTCCACGGCCTGGACGCAGGGCCGGTTCGGGCCCGCGCTGCTGTCGAGCGCGCTGGTGGCCGTCACCGTCGTGGTGGTCACCGTGGTGCTCGCCGCCCTGGCCGGTTACGCGCTGGCCACCATGCGGGTGCCGGGCGGCCGGATCATCGTCGGCCTGCTGCTCGTGGGCCTGGTCCTGCCCTACGAGGTGACGGTCCTGCCGCTCTACGAGCTGCTCACCGGATGGCATCTCGTCGACACCTACGGGGCGTTGATCCTGCCGCAGATCGCCCTGTCCATCCCACTCGGCGTCCTGTGGATGCGGTCCTTCTTCGCGTCCGTGCCGGTGGAGCTCCTGGAGGCGGCCCGCATCGACGGCACGAGCCGGCTGCAGAGCCTGCGCCTGGTCGTCCTGCCCATCGCCGGGCCCGCCCTGACCACGCTGAGCACGGTGCTGTTCCTGTTCACCTGGAACGAGTTCCTGCTGGCGCTCATCCTCGTGCCCGACAACGCCTCGGTGCAGACCGTGCCGCTCGCGCTGTCCTTCTTCTCCGGCGCCGCCCGGTCCAGCGACCCCGCGGTCACCGCGGCCGCCGCCGTCCTGGTCGCCCTGCCGGTGCTGCTGGCGTACGTCTTCCTCCAGCGGCGCCTGATCAGCGGCCTGACCGAAGGAGCCGTCAAGTGACCGCGCCCCTGCTGCCCGAGGACACCGGCGTCGCCCGGGTCGTGTGCGAACAACTTGCCCCTGAGGTAGGGGAGTTGGACCAGAACAAGGAGCTGGCCCTCGATGCCGTACGGCGTGCCCTGGCCGACCGTGCCGACATCGTCGTCCTGCCCGAACTGACCACCTCCGGCTACGTCTTCGCCGACGCCGACGAGGCACGGCGTACGGCGATCACCGCCGGGGACGCCTTCTTCACCGACCTCGGCGCCCTCCTGGCAGGCACCCGTACGGTCGTGGTGCTGGGCTTCTGCGAGGACGGCGGCCCGGTGCTGTACAACAGCGCCGCCGTCGTGGACGCGAGCGGAGTGCGCGCCGTCTACCGCAAGACCCATCTGTGGGACCGCGAGACGCTGTTCTTCACCCCCGGCGAGCGCATGGCCCCGGTCGTCGCCACCCCGCACGGCCGCATCGGCGTCCTGATCTGCTACGACCTCGAGTTCCCCGAGATGCCCCGCCGACTGGCCACGGCGGGCGCCGACCTCATCGCCGTACCGACCAACTGGCCCCTGGAGGAGCGCCCCGCCGACGAACGCCCCGCCGAGATCATCCAGGCGCAGGCCGCCGCACGGGCCAACGGCCTGTACATCGCCTGCGCGGACCGCGCGGGCACCGAGCGCGGACAGGCCTGGACGCAGGGCACGGCCGTCGTCAACCAGTACGGCTGGATCACCGCCGCAGCCGACGACGAGCGGCCCCGGGCCGTCGCCGACCTCTTCCTCCACCTCTCGCGGGAGAAGGCCCTCTCCCCGCACAACGACCTGCTCGGCGACCGCCGCACCGACCTCTACGCCCAGGAGAGCCCCCAGCTATGACGTCCGCCGACACCACACCGCCCGCGCCCGCCCACCTCGCCGCGGACGACGACTGGTGGCGCACCGCCGTCATCTACCAGATCTACCCGCGCTCCTTCGCCGACAGCGACGGCGACGGCACCGGCGACCTGCCCGGCATCACCGCACGCCTGGACCACCTCGCCGACCTCGGCGTGGACGCCCTGTGGCTGTCGCCGTTCTACCCCTCGCCGCAGCGCGACGGTGGCTACGACGTCGCCGACTACCGCGCGGTCGACCCCCGCTACGGCACCCTCGCCGACTTCGACGCCCTGCTGGCCCGGGCCCACACCCTGGGCATCCGCGTCGTCGTCGACCTGGTACCCAACCACTGCTCCAGCGAACACACCGCGTTCCGGGCCGCGTTGGCGACGGCACCGGGCAGCCCGGAGCGGGACCTGTTCCACTTCCGCGACGGCCGCGGCCCGGACGGCGGCCTGCCGCCCAACGACTGGACGTCGATGTTCGAAGGGCCGGCCTGGACACGGGTCACCGAAGCCGACGGCCGCCCCGGGCAGTGGTACCTCCACCTGTTCGACCCAGGCCAGCCCGACTGGAACTGGGACAACCCGGCCGTCCGCGCGGACTTCGAGACGACGCTGCGCTTCTGGCTCGACCGCGGCGTCGACGGCTTCCGGGTCGACGTCTGCGACGCCCTCGTCAAAGCCGACGGCCTGCCCGACTGGCCCCACCCGACCCACGGGGTCATCGAACCGGTCGACGGCGTCATGCCCCCCATGTGGGACCAGGAGGGCATCCACGACATCTTCCGCGCCTGGCGCAAGCTGCTGGACTCCTACGACGGCCACCGCATCCTGTGCGCCGAGGCCTGGCTCCCGCCCGAGCGCGCCGCCCGCATCATCCGCCCCGACGAGATGCACCAGGCCTTCAACTTCCGCTTCCTTGAGACCCCTTGGGAGCCGGACGCGCTGCGCGCCGTGATCGACGAGTCCCTGACGGCCAACGACGAGGTCGGCGCGCCCACCACCTGGGTCCTGTCCAACCACGATGTCATGCGCCACGCCAGCCGCTTCGGCTACGACGGTCCCGTCGCCCTGGAGCACGGCGTCGGAGCCGACGACCCCCAGCCCGACCGCGCGGCGGGCCTGCGCCGCGCCCGAGCGGCGACCGCACTCATGCTGGCCCTGCCCGGCTCCGCCTACCTCTACCAGGGCGAGGAACTCGGCCTCCCCGAGGTGACCGACCTACCGGACGCCGCCCGGCAGGACCCGGTGTGGGAACGCTCCGGCCATCGCATCCGCGGCCGTGACGGCTGCCGCGTACCACTGCCGTGGACCAGCCAGGGCCCTTCGTTCGGCTTCAGCGACACCCCCGACACGTGGCTCCCGCAACCCTCGTACTACGGCCCCTACGCAGCCGAGTCGCAGCGCGACGACCCCGACTCCACCCTCCACCTCTATCGCGGCCTGCTGCGCCTGCGCCGCCACCACCGGTTGGGGACGGGGGAGTTGCGTTGGCTGTCGTCCCCGGACGGCGTCCTGCACTTCACCAACGGCGCGATCGAGGTGATGACCAACCTCACTTCCCAGCCGGTCCCACTGCCCCCCTCCCGCCACGTCGTGATCGCCTCCGCCGCGGTGACGGATCACGTGGCACCGGACACGACGGTGTGGCTCGTGCGGGACTGATGCGGCAGCGCGGACACTGCCGACGGGCGTCCTCGATCATGCGCCGGTGATGTGACCTCCGGCCCCGTGACGGTTCTCGACGGTGAGCGACTGCGCCCCCTTTCCAGGGCCACTGGTCCGGTGACCGTCCGGGTCCACGTGCCGGCGCAGGGCAGTCGGGAAGCGCGGCTTGCCGAGTACCGGGTGGCACTGTCGTCTTGCGTCAGGAGCGATCGAACAGCGTGACCACGCTCTGCGGTGCTTCCCGGCCGAAGAACGTCTCCAGGTTTCGCGCCGAGCGGCCGGCGGCGTCGCTACCACGCGGGAACAGCCGCTCTTCGTAGGCGGTGAGCGCGGCCTCGACATCGGGTTGCTCAACCAGTTGGCCGGCCAGGTCCGCGCTGTCGTACATGGCGAGGTTCGCGCCCTCGCCGGCGAAGGGTGACATCAGATGCGCGGCGTCGCCGACGAGCGTCACTCCGGGTGCCCTGTCCCAGCGAAGTCCGACGGGAAGGGCGTAGATGGGGCGCAGCGACGGTTCCGTGTCGCTCTCTGTCACGAACGCGGTGAGCAGTGGTGACCAGCCGTCGAACTCGGCGGCAAGCCGCCTGAGGCCGGCGGACGGGTTGCCGAAGTCGATCGACCCGATCCACTCCTCGGGCTTGTTCAGCGCCACGTATCCGCGTACGTGCCCGTCGGCGTGGCGATGGGCGATGATGCCCCTGCCCGGCGCGACCGCCATCAGCGTGCCGCTGCCGATCGCCGCCACGCTCGCCCGACAGTGCTCCCGGCCCGCGGCGAGGGCGATCTCGATGAAGCAGGTTCCGCTGTAGCGAGGCTGAGCGGGGGTGAGCAGCGGGCGCACCTTCGACCAGGCGCCGTCCGCGCCGATGACGATGTCGGCCCGCGTGGCGGAACCCTCTGTGAAAGCGAGGTCGTAGTCACCGTCCGGGCCGCGCCGGATCGAGGCGAGCTTGTGGCCCCACCTGATCGTCCCGGGCGCCAGCGAGTCGATGAGCAGGCGCCGGAGTTCGCCACGGTCCACCTCCGGACGGGCCGAAGCGGGGTCTGCGGGCGAGTCGAACAGGACGGTGCCGTGGCGGTCGACCACGCGCTTGGCGTCCTCACCTGGGCGGACCAGAGTGAGGAACTCGTCGTACAGACCGGCTGCGCGTAGTGCGACCTGGCCGGTCTCCTCGTGGATGTCGAGCAGACCGCCTTGCGCACGGCTGTCCGCCGATTCCTCACCCTCGTAGATCGTCGCGGCAACGCCGTGAGCCTGAAGCACTCGTGCGAGCGTCAGCCCGCCCAGTCCCGCTCCGACAATGGCGATGGTCTTCTGCATGCTGCGCTCCTGTGTCGCGCCGACACGCGTCGGCGATGTTCAGCGCCGGGAGCGGACGGAATGCCCCGTCCCGGCAAGGAGACGCTCACCGATCAGAACCATCTGCACCGATGTATGCGCAATGTCCGGCGGAGCACCGCGGGACATCGTTTTTCGCGACCTCGTGACTATAGCTCGGCAGCCGCCGCACGGTGGCCGGGTCAGGTGCCGCTGCTTCGGCGTCGTGCGCGGTGCCAGCGCGACAGGATGACCAAGCCTCCGCAGAGCCCGGCGCAACGTGACGTCCGCTGCACCAGGCCCTTCGGTGCTGCTGTCGTACGGCTCAGACGGCGACGCGACCGCCGTCGACGGGGACGATCGCGCCGTGCACGAAGCTCGCCGCGTCACTGACCAGGAAGGTGATCACGGAGGCGACCTCCTCCGGGCTCGCCGGGCGGCCCGCGGGCGCCTGGGCGGCGAGCCCGCCCAGGTCGTCGCCCATGCCGGCCGTCCCCTCGGTACGGGTCGGCCCGACCCCGACGGCGTTGACCCGTACGCCCTGCGGGCCGTACTCGGCCGCCCATGACTTCGTCAGCAGATTCACGGCGGCCTTGCTCGACCCGTACAGGGCCATGCCGGCCATGCCGAAGTCGGCGACCATCGTGGACACGTTGACGACGGCGCCACGGCCGCGCTCCGCCATGGCCGGAGCCAGCGCGGCCACCAGGTAGTACGGGGCCTTCACGTTCAGCGCGTACACCGTGTCGAACTGTGCCTCCTCGGTGTCGGCGGTGGGGCCGAAGGGATAGACGCCGGCGTTGTTCACGAGGACGTCGACCCTTCCGCCGATGTCGGTCGCGCGCTGTGCGAGATCGCGCGCCGCTGCGGCCGTCGTCAGGTCCGCGGCGAGGAAGTCGGCCTTGCCCCTGCGCGCCCGGATGGCGGCGGCCACGGACTCACCACGCGCCGCGTCCCGTCCCGCGATCAGCACGTGCGCGCCACGCTCGGCGAGGGCGGCCGCCGTGGCTGCGCCGATGCCGCTGGTGGCACCGGTGACCAGGGCGACGCTGCCGGAAAGGTAGGAAGAATTCACGGTAAGCACTCCATCGAAAAGTCGGGTTGCGAGCCACAATGTACGCATCATTTCCGTGGAGAACATTCGATGGCTGCACCTTGTGGTGTCTCACATTGCGTCGATCGGTTCTCTTGGAGAACGTCATCGGCGTCGTGGGAACTCACATATGGGCAGGTCAAACGCTTGTAGTTGATCCTGGGTCGCAATTCCGTGGGGAAGTGGCTATCGAATTCACTGATAGCGGCGACCACTTATTCATATAACGGGGGCGGGTTGAATCCGAAGGGAAGAACGCGTCGAATCCTGCTCCAGGGCGCGAGCGTTTTGGGAAGGGCGCACGGGTCCGGATGCGGATCAGAGGTCTGCCGTCGGAAGTCCTGTGATGAAGGCGGCCAGGTCGCGCCGTCGGGAGTGGGTCGGCCATACCGCCCAGGTGCGGCGGACCAGCGGATGTCGGTGCAGTGGCTTCCACACCACGTTCTCGGGCAGCGGCTGGGACCAGCGGGGCGGCGCCAGGGCGAAGGCCTTCTCGGTGCCGACGGCCGCCAGCTTGACCTCGGCGATCAACGACTGATCCTGCGGCGGCTCCGGTCCCAGGTCGAGGCCGAAGCTGCGCAGCACCGAGGTCACTTCGTCGTACCACGCCGGACTGCCGGAGCGGGGAAAGCTCACCCACTCCAGGCCCCGGAGGGTCTCCAGGCGCACCCCCTCGTCGTCCGCCAGCTCGGCGGCGACGCTCGTAGCGAGCAGCACACCCAGCTTCTCCGTGACGACCAGCATGGCGTCGAGGTCGGGGTCCGCGGGGCGTTCCCGGAGCAGACCGATGTCGAGGTCACCGGCGCGCAGGGCCTGCAACTGAGCGGCAGATGAGAGGTGACGGGCCTGCACGCGGGTGCCGGGGCAGGAGGCCGCCACCTGTTCCATGGCCGGCTGGAGCAGATCCGACGGGAGTTCCAAGGGGATGCCGATGCGCAGCAGTCCGCATCCCGGGCTCGTCAGGCTCACCATGGTCCGCATGGCCTGGTCGTGGCGGGCGATCACGGCGCGGGCCTCCGCCAGCAGGGTCTCGCCCTCCTCGGTGGGACGGACACCGGTGTTGGTGCGGATCAGCAGCTTCAGTCCGAGTTGCCGCTCAAGGCCGCTCACCGTCTGCGACAGCGCCGACTGGCTCATGTGCAGTCGGCGGGCGGCGGCGGACATGCCGCCCTCCTCGGCGACCGCCACGAAGGTTCGCAGTTCCCGCAGTTCCATTTCTCCATACCAGCACACGGTCCACCGACTGGGCATCCGCCGGCCAGAAGGTGCGCCGATGGCCGCGTTCACCCCCGATGATGGCGGCGGTCCCCGTGAGGCGTGCCCCGCCCGCCGTGCCCGAGATCTGACCGACGACGGGACCGGGCTGCTCCGTGTCACGCTGCTGCTCCGCCCGCGGGAACCGGTCGACGACGCACCGCACCGTCCTCGCCGCCGACCCGGCAGGTCGCTCGACCTGCCGGCCTGGGTGCTGTCGCCGCGACCATCCTTGCCGGGCCGGTGAAAGGCGTCCCTGCGTCTGTCGGCCGACCACTACCTCGGCTGGGCCGCGTTCGTGTCCGGGCGAGTGGCCTGATCGATGAGACGCTGGAGGTACAGCCCACGTGCCGCGTCGAGTTCGCCGGGCCGGCCGGTGCGTACCGCTGTGGCGAAGGCGCGGCGCAGGACGGGCCAGCATTCCTCGTGGTCGATGTCCGCGGTGTCGTAGGCCAAGGGCTGCTGTGCTCCGTAGAGTTCGACGCGAGTGACGGCGCGTGGCACCGCGACCGCACCGGAGAGGGACGCCTGGCTGACCGCGCCGTTCTCGTGTTCACAGGTGAGTTCGATCCAGCGACGCGAATCCCCTGTGCCGCGCACCGTCTTGATGGGGCCGATGGCGGCGTCAAGGAGGTCGAGGAGATGCGGTCCCAGATCGAGCAGGGCGCCGTGCTCCAGGCGCCAGCCGGTGGCGAACTCCCCACCGAGGAAGGCGCCGTGCAGGTAGCAGGAGCGTGCGCCCATGACGGGGAAGGTGCGAGCGGCCTGGAGGAAGGCCTCGGTGGCTGGGTGGAAACGCTTGGTCAGGACCAGTTGGGAGACGACCCCTGCTTCCCGCACGGCTTCGGCGACGCGTTCGGCGGTGGTCACATCAGGGCCCAGGGGCTTCTCCAGGAGCAGGGCCTTGCCCGCCTGGGCGGCCCGTGGGGCGAGTTCGGCTTGAACGGCCGGTGGCACGGCGAAGGCGACGGCCTCACAGCGGTCGAGGAGGTCGTCGTAGGAGGCGGCGACGTGCGCGCGGTAGGGGGCCGCGGTCTCCTGTGCGGCCTCGGGACGGCGGGCCCACACGGCGGTGAGGCGGGTTTCAGGTCCGGCGGCGAGCATGCGGGCGTGCATGGCGCGCGCCCAGGGCCCGGCGCCCACGAGGCCGACCTCGACGGGTTTGTGCGGCCAGGAAGTGGCGGGGGTGGTCACGAGGTGTCCTGTCCGTTCTCAGGTCCGCTGATCGGGCGACCTGGTGGTGCTCGGATGGTGCTGTGAAGGGGCGTTCAGGGTGCGAGGGCGGCCAGCCGGGAGTCGGCGCGGGCGGCGGAGTAGAGGATCTCCACGACCATGGCGGCCGCCCCGATGACGCCCGCGTGGTCGCCCAGACGTGAGGTGACGACCTGGAGGTTGGCGGTCGCGCGAGGGAAGGCCCGCTGGTAGAGCAGTTCGCGGACGCCGGTCATGAAAGGCGCCCCGGAGAGTTCACCGGCGATCATGAGGACTCCGGGATTGAGCAGGCTGACCACGGTGACGAGGACCTCCCCGGCCCGTCGTCCCGCCTCGCGGGCCAGCCGGATGGCGTCCGGCTGGCCTTCGGCGAGCAGTCGTTTGACGTCGGAGGCCGATGCCGCTTCGATGCCCAGGGCTGACAGGTGTCCGGCGATCGCGCGGCCGCTGGCCACCGCGGCCAGGCAGCCGTGCGAACCGCACATGCAGAGTGCGTCGGGCCGGTCGTGCAGGCGGATGTGGCCGATGTCGCCCGCTCCGCCGTCTATGCCGCGGTACACCTGGTCGCCCACGACGACGCCGGCGCCGATGCCGGTGGACGCCTTGACGAGCACGAACGCCGTGCAGTCGCGGTGGTTGGCCTGATGCTCGGCGAGCGCCATGAGATTGGCGTCGTTGTCGACGAAGACGGGGACCGGGCCGGTCTCCATGCTGGGGCCCACGTGGTCGGCGTAGGCCTTCTGGAGCCGCTCCCGGATGGGGTACTGGTCCCAGCCGGGCATGATCGGCGGTTGGACGACACGGCCGGTGGCCCACTCGACGGGGCCGGGCACGGAGACGCCGATGCCGCAGATGTGCCCCGCGTCCACCCCTGCCGCGGTGATCAGCTCCGGGAACCAGCCGGCCAGTTTGTCCAGGACGTTGTCGGGGCCGTCACTGATGAGCATCGGCCCGGTCTGCTCGGCGAGTATCGTGCCGGCGAGGTCGAGGACGGCGGCCCTGGCATGCCGGGTCTCCAGGTCCACGGCGATGACCGCGGCGTGGGACGGGTCGAAGACGATCTTCTGGGAGGGCCGGCCGCCGGTGGAGGCCCCGGTGGTGTGCTTGAGCCACCCGGCGCGGTTGAGGACGTCCAGACGCTGGCCGATGGTCGACCGCGACAACTTGGTGACCTGTAGAAGATCGGCGCGAGTGTTCGCGCGCCCGCTGCGGATGAGCTGGAGCACCTCTCCCGCACTGACCTGATTCGTCGTCAGCATCTCGTCCCCCGTGTTCTCAGCTCTTGTCGGCACCACTGGTCAAACCTTCGGTGAGCAGGCGTTCGGCCGCGAAGAACAGGAGTACCACGGGAATCGTCAGCACCACGGACCCGGCCATCAGCACCGTCTTGGGCACCTCGACGCCGTTGGACAACTGGGCGAGGCCCAGGGAGACGGTCCACTTGTCGGGGTCCGCGGCCAGGAAGAGCAACGCGAAGAGGAACTCGTTCCAGGCGATCATGAAGACGTACAGCCCGGTGGCCATGAGGGAGGGCAGGGCCAGCGGCAGGATCACCTTGCGCACCGTCTGCAGGCGGCTGCACCCGTCGAGTGCCGCCGCCTCCTCGATGGAGTAGGGGATGGTCACGAGGTAGTTCTTCAGCATGTAGATCGACACCGGCACGGTCTGGGCGACGTAGACGATGGCGAGGCCGACCAGGCTTGAGGACAGGTGCAGCTTGGCGAAGATGACGAACAGCGGGACGGCCAGCAGGGTGGCCGGGAAGAGGTACACGGCCAGGAAGAGCGCGCTGACCTGGCGGTGGCCGAAGAACTTCAGGCGGCTGACCGCGTAGGCCCCGGGCACCGCGGCCAGCAGGGTCAGGGCGACCGTGCCGAGCGAGACCAGCGCGGAGTTGACCAGGAACTTCACGAAGCCCTGGCCGCCGTCGTCGGTGGAGCGCAGCACGTCGCGGTAGGTGGTCAGGGTGAAGTCCTTCGCCGACAGCCACAGCGAGCCCGGGTCGAGCAGCAGGGCGTCGATGGGCTTCAGCGACAGCAGCAGCATGTAGTAGAAGGGCAGCAGGGTGATCACCGCGAGGAAGGCGATGACGACCCAGCGCAGTACGCCGAAGAGGCGGTCCTCGAACTGGGCGCGGGTCATCACGACTCCTCCTGAACCTTGTTGGCGAAGAACTTGAAGTAGAGGCCCAGAAGGATCATGAGCGAGACGGCGAGGACCAGGGCCTGCGCGGCGGCCGCTCCCACGTCGTAGCGGGCGGTGAGGAAGTCGTAGACGCGCACGGCCGCGACGTCGGTGCCCGCTCCGCCGCCGGTCAGCAGGTAGACGTCGTCGAACTTGTTGAAGGTCATGATGAAGCGCAGCACGCACAGCAGGGCGATGACCGGCATGAGCTGCGGCAGCAGGATGTGGCGGAAGCGCTGCGTGGGCGTGGCGCCGTCGACCAGCGCGGCCTCCTCCAGCCCGTCGGGGACGGCCTGGAGGCGGGCGAGGATGAACAGGAACGCGAAGGGGAAGTAGCGCCAGCACTCGAAGGCGATGACGGTCAGCAGCGCCAGCGGGATGTCGAAGTGCACGCCCAGCAGGTGGACTTCGTACTGGCGGGTGGACAGGAAGGCGATGGGGTCGTCCCAGCCGAACAGGCGGCGGCCCCAGTCGTTGACCACGCCGTACTGCGGGCTGAGGGCGACCTCCCAGACGAAGGCGACGGCGACGACGGGCGCGACGTAGGGCAGCAGCATCGCCGCGCGCAGCAGCCCGCGGCCCTTGAACGGCCTGCGCAGGGCGAGCGCGGCGATCAGCCCGAGGACGACCGAGCCGAGGGTGGAGCCGACGGTGTAGATCAGGGTGGTGGTCAGGCTCTGCCAGAAGCCGGCCGAGTCGAAGACCTGGCTGAAGTTCTCCAGGGTCCAGTTGCCGAACAGGCCCATGCCCTGGATGTCGACCAGTTTGGCGTGCTGGAAGGCGAGCAGCACGGTCCAGGCGATGGGCAGGATCACCACCACGAGGACCACCACGAAGGTGGGGGAGACGAATGCCAGCCCCGCGCGGTTGGCGCGGCGGCTCGCGGTCATCGGACGGCGGCGCTCGGCGGGCCGGTCCGCGGACCTGGTGCTGGTGTCCCGGCGCTGCGGTGCGCCGGCTGGTGCTGTAGTCATGAAGGGACCTTTGTGACGTGCATGCGGGCGGCTACTGGAGGGATTTCTGCAGGGCGGCGACGTCGTCGTCGGCTTCGTGGGCCGCCTCGGAGGGGGAGATCTGTCCGCTGGTCATCGCGCCGATGGCCTTCGGGACGGGCAGTTCGCCGTTGGTGGCGCCGACGAGAGCGCCCTCGCCCTGGGTGATGCCCCAGCGCCGCATGTGGCTGACGCCGGCGGCGAGCTGGTTGAGCAGGCCGGGCGGGTAGACCTGGTCGAAGGGCTTCTTGGTGTCGACGCCGATCTTGCTGTGCCGCCAGGTGTCGAGGTAGCGGTCGGGCTGTGCGGCGGTGCCGTTGCGGACGGGGATCTTGCCCTCGGGTGCCATGCCGAACCACGACTCGTAGCCGGTGCCCATCATGTACTCGATGAAGGCCCGTGAGGCCGCGGTCTCGGCGGTCTTCGTGGTCACCCATGAGGTGATCTCGCCGAACTGTGCCGGTTCGGCGGCATCGGGGCCCTTCATCGCGGTGACGATGCCGCTGTTGTGCGACAGGTACTGCGGGTCCTTCTTGCACTGCGGGCAGCTCGGCAGGGCGTCCTTGCGCAGGCCGGCGAGTTCGTCCAGCAGGAACGAGGACCAGATGATCATCGAGGACTGGCCGGCGAAGTAGGTGGCGCGGGTGGAGTCCACCGTCTGGGTGCCCGGTGCGCCGTAGGTGCGGGCGAGCTCGTCGTAGGTCGAGAACGCGGTGCGGCACCGAGAGGAGTCCAGGGCGACCGTGTGCTGGTCGTCGACCAACTGGCAGTCGTTGGCCAGGGCGAGGCTCTCGAAGCTCTGCGAGGTGAAGACGTCGCTGGGGTCGGTGGCCGCGGACATGCCGTAGCGACCCTTGGTGGTGAGCGCCTTGGCGGCGGCGGTGGCCCTGGCGTAGGTGTCCGGGGCGGGCAGTCCTTTCTCGGCGAGCTGGTCCTTGCGGTAGACCAGCAGTTGCAGCCAGGCGTCGGAGGGCACGCCCAGGCTGGTGGCGC
Source organism: Streptomyces sp. NPDC091972 (assembly GCF_044756385.1). NCBI lineage: Bacteria > Bacillati > Actinomycetota > Actinomycetes > Kitasatosporales > Streptomycetaceae > Streptomyces > Streptomyces sp. NPDC091972. The sequence continues at coordinate 1,029,211 of NZ_JBIVSV010000001.1, forward strand.
CGTCGGAGGTCAGCTCCAGGGCGTTCGCGTTGAAGGTCTTGCGTCCCAGCTCGCCGATGATGCGGTGCGGGATGTCGGTGTTGAGCAGGCCGTTGCTGTACATCTGCCAGACCTGGCCCATCGGGGCGGCGCCGATGACGTCGGGCAGCGTGCCCGAGGCGGCGGCCGACATGATCAGTTGGGGCATCTGGCCCTCGTCGACCCCGACGAGATGGACCTTGATGCCGGTCTTCTTCTCGAACCCCTTGATGATCTTCTCGGTGACCGCGACGCGGTCGGGAAGGTTCTCCTGGGACCAGACGGTGATCTCCCGGTCGGGTTTCCCGGGTCCCGTACTGCTGGAGCAACTGGTGAGCAGCCCGACTGTCAGGGCTGCGGTGATGCCCACCGCGATCGCGCTGGATCGCCGGCTCTTGGTGCGCATTGCGTGTCCTCGTTCCGACTTACGTCTACTGCGCAGGCATCTCAGCATCACTTTTGCTTGTTGACAAGACATAAGTTGGGGTTATTGTCGACGCAACCGCACCCGCAACCCTTCCGGAGTCATCCGTGGAACGCGTCGTCCAATTCACCGGCCCTCGCCAGGTCGAGGTGACCGAGCAGGTCAGAGCCGATCTACCAGCCGGTCACCTGAGAGTCCGCACCCGCTACTCGGGCATCTCGGCCGGTACCGAACTCACGGCCTACCGCGGCACGAATCCTTACCTGACGCGTACCTGGGACCCCGAGGCACGGCTCTTCCGCGACGGCGCGGCGGGCATCCAGTACCCGGTCGCCGGCTGGGGCTACTCCGAGGTCGGCGAGGTCGTCGAGGTCGCCCCCGATCTCCACGGTGCCCCCGGGCTGCCCGCGCCGGGCGACCTGGTCTGGGGCATCTGGGGCCACCGCAGCGAAGGCATCGTCCCCGCCGAGCGCATGATCGGCCACACGCTTCCCGCCGGACTCGAACCGCTGGCCGGCGCGTTCGCCCGCGTCGGCGCCATCGCGTACAACGCCGTCCTGGCGGGCGACATCCACGTCGGCGAGGACGTCGCCGTCTTCGGCCAGGGCGTCATCGGACTGCTCACCACCCGCCTCGCCCAGCTCAACGGCGCCCGCGTCACCGCCGTCGACGCCCTCGACGGCCGCCTCAAGACCGCCAGGCAGCACGGCGCCCAGCACACCCTCAACGCCCGCACCGACGCCGTGGCCGAACGCATCCGCGAGGCCACCGCCGGCCTCGGCGCCGACCTCGCCATCGAGATCAGCGGTGCCTATCCGGCGCTGCACGAGGCCCTGCGCTCGGTCGCCGTCGGCGGACGCGTCGTGGCCTCCGGCTTCTACCAGGGCGACGGCATCGGCCTGCGGCTGGGCGACGAGTTCCACCACAACCGCGTCCAGCTGATCTGCTCCCAGATCGGCGGCGTACCCCCGCAGTTGGCCCACCGCTGGAGCGTCGAGCGCCTCCAGCAGACCTTCCTGCGCCTGGTGGCCGAGGGACAGATCGACGTCGCGTCCCTCGTCAGCCACGTCGTGCCCGCCGACTCCGCCGCCGACGCCTACGTCCTGCTGGACGAGCGCCCCGCCGAGGCGCTCCAGGTCGTACTGGAATTCTGAAAGCCCCGAAAGGCCCCTCATGCTCAAGACCGCAGCGCAGGAACAACTCCTGCCCGGAGACACCCTGCAAGCCAAATGGGACTTCGCCCAGCAAGCCGGCTACGACGGCATCGAACTGCGCGGCAAGGGCGACCTCCACTTCGCCTCCCGCCTGGAGGAACTGCGCCAGGCCCGCAAGGACGGCGTGGTCATGCCCACCGTGTGCGTCGACATGCTGCACTTCTTCGCGGCCTTCGACGCCGGACAGCGCCGCGACGCCCTCGACCAGATGAAGTCCCAGCTCACCGTCATCGCCGAGATCGGCGGTCTCGGCGCGCAGACCCCCGCCTCCTACGGCATGTTCTCGCGCCGTCTGCCGCCCTTCGAACCACCCCGCAGCGAGGCCGAGGACCGCGAGATCCTCATCGAGGGCCTTGCGGAACTCGGCGAGCACGCCCGCGCGCAGGGAGTCACCCTCTTCCTCGAGCCGCTCAACCGCTACGAGGACCACATGGTCAACCGGCTGGAGCAGGCCGCCGACCTCATCCGCGCCACCGGCCTGGACTCGGTGCGCATCGGCATCGACAGCTACCACATGAACATCGAGGAGGCCGACCCCGCCGCCGCCATCCTCGCCCATGCCGACGTCATCGGCCACGCCCAGGTCTCCGACTCCAACCGCTTCCAGCCCGGCGCCGGCCACCTCGACTGGCCCGCCTGGCTCGGCGCGCTGCACACCATCGGCTACGACGGCTACCTCGCCCTCGAATGCCGCCTGACCGGCGACCCCGTCGAAGCCGTCCGCTCCGTCCCCGCCTTCCTCAAGAGGTCCGGCGCGTGACCACCCTCCTGAACCGGCCCGCGCCCACCGCCTCCGCAGCCCTGACACTGCGGAGCGGTGCGGCGCGGGTCCTCTTCGACAACTGGACCGGCACCTCCACCGTCCCCTCCCGCACCCTCTACCCGCACCAGTGGAGCTGGGACTCCGCCTTCATCGCCATCGGGCTGCGCCACCTCTCGGTCCGCCGTGCCCAGCAGGAGCTGGAATCCCTGCTCGCCGGACAGTGGGCCGACGGGCGCGTCCCGCACATCGTGTTCAACCCGGCCGTGCCCCACGACGCCTACTTCCCCAGCCCCGACTTCTGGCAGTCCTCCCAGGCAGGCCGCGCGGCCGGCGCACCGGCGGGCCAGGAGACGTCGGGCATCGTCCAGCCCCCCGTGCACGCGCTGGCCGCCTGGCTCGTGCACCAGGCGGACCCCGAGGAATCGCGACGCCGGGGTTTCCTGGCCCGCGTCCAGCCCCGGTTGGCCGCCTGGCACGACTACCTCCTGAACCGACGCGACCTCGGCGGCGCCGGACTGGCCGCCGTCGTCCACCCCTGGGAGCCCGGCATGGACAACAGCCCCTGCTGGGACGCGGCCCTCCAGCGAGTCGCACCCGCTCCACCCGACACCTTCCAACGCGCCGACCTGGACCACGGCCACCCCGCCGAGCGACCGACCGACCTGGACTACGGCCGCTACGTCCGCCTCGCCGCCGACTACCGGGACGCGGGCTACGACGATGCCGCCGCACCCCGCTCCTTCGCCGTGGAAGACCCCACCTTCAACGCGTTGCTCGCCGTCAGCGAACTGGCGCTGGCCGCCTTGACCGGGGAACTGGGCGGGAGCGCCGAGCCGCACAGGACACGTGCCGCGGAACTGACCCACCAGATGGTGACCCGGCTGTGGGACGAGGACGCGGGCCTGTTCCGGGTGCGTGACCTCCATGACGACACCCTGGTGGACGAACGCAGTGTCACCGGACTCGTCCCGCTGATCGTGCCCGGCCTGCCGCGCCACGTGGTCTCCGGGCTGCGCCAAGCCCTCGACGGACCGCACTTCAAGGCGCCGGGCACCGGGCTGGTGCCCAGCTACGACCTGGTGGCTCCCGCCTTCGACCCCACCCGTTACTGGCGCGGCCCCGCCTGGTTCAACACAGCGTGGCTGATCCACCGCGGACTGCGGACGCACGGATTCCACCAGGACGCCCACCGTCTGAGGCGGGAGTACCTCACGCAGGCGGACAGGTCCGGCTTCGCCGAGTACCTCGACCCCACGACGGGAGCGGCCCGCGGCGCGAGCCGCTTCTCCTGGACCGCCGCCCTCGCCCTCGATCTGCTGAACCACGCTCCCGAGGAGCCCACACCATGACCGCGGCCGACACCCGGATCCAGCTCGTGCGCGACGCCACGTTCATCCGGCTGCGCACCGACGGCGGTATCACCGGTACCCACGGCACCGCACCCGACGGGCTCTTCCTGCACGACGGCCGCCACCTCAGCCGCTGGCAGCTCACGGTGGACTCCACCCACCCCGTCCCCCTGGTGCCCGCCACGGCCCGGACGGACGACACCGCCAACAGCGTCCTGACGCCCGAGGGCACCCGCGACAACCCGCCCGCCTACACCGTCTTCCGCAGCCAGACCGTCGCCGCCGGCACCCTCACCGAGCACCTGCGTCTCGTCAGCAACCGCCCCGATCCGGTCACCGCCCGTATCGACCTCACCGTCGACGCCGACTTCGCCGACCTGTTCGAACTGCGTGCCGACGACCGCCACTACACCAAAGCCGACAGTCGTCATGAAGTCCGTCCCACCGACGACGGGCTGCTGTTCGACTACCGCAGAGCCGACTGGCACGCCCGCACGACCGTCACCTGCGATCCGGCCCCCCACGCCCTCGCGCCCGCCGAGGACGCCCCGCAGTCCACCATCCGCACCCTGACCTGGCACATGGAACTCGACGGGCACGGTGAGGCGGACCTTCGCCTCACCGTCCGTGCCCACCCGCCCGGTCTGCCGGACGGTCCTCCCGCCGTGCCGAACCCGCCACCGCGGCCGTCCACGGCGACCGACGATCTCGGCCGCGCCTGCGAACGCGGCCTTGCCGACCTGGACCTGCTGACCATCCCGGTCACCGGCGTCGACGGCGAGCAGGTGCACGTCCCGGCCGCGGGAATCCCGTGGTTCCTCACGCTCTTCGGCCGCGACTCCCTGCTGACGTCGTACTTCCTGCTTCCCTACCGTCCCGGGACCGCCGCCGCGACGCTCAGCGCGCTCGCCGCGGCCCAGGGGGAGCGCTACGACGCCTTCAGCGGCGAGCAGCCCGGACGCATCGTCCACGAAACCCGTCACGGCGAACTCGCCCACTTCCGGCAGATCCCTTACGGCCGCTACTACGGCTCCGTCGACTCCACGCCGCTCTTCCTCATCCTGCTGCACGCCCACTACGAGGCGACGGGAGACCGCTCCCTGGCGGTCCGGCTGGAACAGCACGCCCGGCGTGCCGTCGACTGGATGCTCACCGACGGCGGCCTCGACCGGCACGGCTACCTCGTCTACCACCCCGACCCCGACGGACTGATCAACCAGAACTGGAAGGACTCGGACGGCGCCGTCTGCTTCACCGACGGCACCCAGGCCAAGGGGCCCATCGCCGTCTCGGAGGCCCAGGGATACGCCTACGACGCACTCGTACGCACCGCTCATCTGGCCCGTGACATCTGGCAGGACACTCGATACGCACAGCACCTGCGGCAGGCCGCCGACCGGCTGCAAGCACGCTTCGTCACGGACTTCTGGATGGCCCAGGCCGACTTCCCGGCCCTCGCCCTGGACGGGGACGGCCGTCAGGTCGACGTGCTGGCGTCGGACGCCGGGCACCTGCTGTGGTCCGGCATCCTCTCCGAGGACCACGCCCGACGGACCGGCAGGCGTCTGCTGGAACCGGACTTCTTCTCCGGCTGGGCCATCCGCACGCTGGCCGCCGGGCAAAGGCCCTACCACCCGCTGTCGTACCACCGCGGGAGCGCGTGGCCCCACGACAACGCCATCATCGCCCTGGGCCTGGCCCGGTACGGACTGGACGCGGAAGTCACCGCCGTCACCGAGGGCCTCGTCGCCGCGGCCACCCGGCACGGCCATCGTCTGCCCGAGGTGATCGCCGGGTACGCCCGATCCGCGACCGATGGCCCGGTGCCCTACCCGCACGCGTGCACCCCGCAGGCGTGGGCGGCGGCAACACCGTTGGCCCTGCTCACGGCCCTACGGCGGTGACGGACTGACCGGATGTCCTGCCTGCCCGATACGCGGACGTCGGATCGGTCGGGACCGGACCGTGCCGGGAGGCGCTGTCGGACCGGCCGACCTGGGCGATCCCGCCAGGGAACTCCCCGGTGCCGTCACCGCTGACAGCGGCCGCGCTCGTCAGGAACGTCGCAGGGCCGGTGCCCGGGTTTCGCCCAGTGACGATCAGGTGGACTCGCGAGCCACCAACTCCGTACGGAGGATGACGTGCCGCCAGGCCACGGCACCCTCCTCCATCTCCTCCAGGAGCAGCCGGACCATGGCCTGCCCGATCGCCTCGATCGGCTGACGCACCGTGGTCAGCCGGGGAGTGGTCTGCTGGGCCAGCGGGAAGTCGTCGAAACCGATCACGGCGACGTCCTCGGGCACCCGGCGCCCGGCCGCGTGCAGCGTCTCCAGGGCTCCCGCGGCCGTCGTGTCCGACGCGGCGAGAACCCCGTCGATCTCCGGATGCCGTCGGAGGAGTTCGGCCATGGCGCGGCGTCCGCTCTCCGCGGTGAAGTCGCCCTCGGCGACGAGGGTCCGCTTGCCCTCCACGCCCGCGAGCGCCAAAGCCTCCTGGTAGCCGCGCACTCGGCACTGCGTCACGTACATGTCGGTCGGCCCGGTGATGGTGGCGATCGCTCTGCGACCTTGTCGGAGCAGGTGGTAGACGGCGCTGCGGGCTCCGCCGACGTTGTCCACGTCGACGTAACTGACGTATTCGTCGCCGGAGCGGCGTCCCAGCAGCACGGTCGGCAGCCGGGACTCGGCAAGCATGTCCGGCAGTGGATCGCCGGCGTGCACGGAGATCAGCAGAACGCCGTCGACCCGGCCGCCGCGCGCGTACTCGAGGAAGCGCTGCCGCTCGGCGTCCGAGCGCACGAGGGTCAGCAGCAGTTGCATGCCGGTATCGGACAGCGCGTCCCCGAGCGAGCTCACGATCTCGGAGAAGAAGGGCTCCGCGAACTGCCGCCAGTCCGGTTCCGTCATGACCAGGGCAACGGCGTCGGCCCCTCTCCCGGCCAGGGAGCGGGCGGCCAGGTTGGGCACGTAGCCCAGTTCCTCGATGGCCCGCTGCACCGTCAGGCGGGTCGACTCCTTCACGCCTGCGGCGTTGTTGATGACGCGGGAGACCGTGCCCCGTCCCACCCCGGCGTGCGCGGCCACCTCCTCCAGCGTCGGCGTCCCCAGGCGCCGTTTACCCATGACCACCTCCCCCACGAGATCACCGATCTTACGGGGGTGCGGGCGCCGAGCACACGACTTTGCCGGGGGGCGACGGGCACCGTCGAACGGTTCGGTACCGGGGGCACCGGCCGCTCGCCGCGCTCTCATGAGGAAGGCGGGCGCGATCTCGCGCGCGTCGTCCGGCGGGACGCCCAGCCTGCGCGCAACCATCTCGGAGAGGCGGCCCCGCCTTGGTCGCCGTCCGCAGGTCGGGGCGGGCGGACCGCAGCTCCACCCGGGGAGAGCAGGTCCCCGCCGGGGGCGGAGAGGGCGGACGACAACCTGGCCCGGCGGTCAACGGCCGAAACCGACGTTCGCGCGCTCCGCGCTGGTGTCGCCGGTCCCCCCTGGCTAGGGATCATGCGGCGGGTCGCGCAGGATGTCCGCGGTGATGTCAGCCAGTGACGTGCCGGTACGGAACGCCTCGGCACGCATGCGGGCCAGCGCGTCCTCCGGGGCGATCCCCTGCCGGGAGGCCAGGGCTCCGACGGCGCGGGCCGTGTCGAACCAGTGGGCGCGGACAATCTCCTCCGGTTCCCAAGCGGGTGGCCCCCCTCCGCTCAGCAGCATGTCGCGAGTCGACATGAGAGCGACCGACACGGCCTCGGCCACGTCCTCCGCCTGCTCCAGCTCGCGCGCGTCCAAAGCGTGTGCGCGACGGGCCAGCAGGTCCACGGAGCCCAGGACGTAGTCACCGAAGAACAGGGGCAGCGCGTACACCGATGCGATGTGCGGCAGCCTCTCGCGTACGGACGCGCCGAACAGCGGCCAGGGCGTCACATCGTGGCGCAGGTCGTCGACCGCGACAGTCTCACCGCGGTTCGCGGCGGTGAGACAGGGCCCCTCCAACACCGTGAACTGGATCTCCTCCAACAGCAGGGCGTCGTCGTTCGAGGCGGCGAGCAGCTGCCGCGAGGGGGTGTCGGTGAGGAGGGAGAGAGTCGCGCCGTCCACACCGAGCCCTTCGGACACAGCCGCGCACACCAGCCGGGGTATCTCCCCGGCATCCGCGTCGGCGGCCACTTTGGCGACCAGCCGTGCCGTTTCGGCCGCTTTCGAGGTCATCGTGCGCTCCGCTCGCGCCGTGCGTCCGGCGCGGACGGCCGGCAGGCGGCCTCACCTGGGCGATGTCCGACACGGTGTGGGGATGCAGGGCGAGGCGCCGTCCTCGTGTGCTGGATAAGCGTCATGCGAGCGAAGTACCCGGCCCCGCGGAGGCGACGCCCGCGGGACTGTCGGACACCGGTGCCCAGAGCCCTGTGCGTGCCGACCTCGCCCACGTGGTGACGGTTCGCGTGGTCCGCCGGTGCTCGCGGGCGGGGCCGAGAAGCCAATGATTGGGTCGTCCTGTCGCGGTGACTCGGCGGAGAAGCAAGGAGCAGCCGAGCGGAAGAGACAGATCATCGACAGGGACGTTCCTGCCGCAGGAGGGCCCGTCCGCTCTCACTGCGAGGGCCCGCCCCCGGCGGAGGGGGCCGGCGGCTACCGTCTCGCAGCTGAGGCGGTGGTCACCTCGCCCCGTGCGACTGGGCACACGGGGCGGTCGGCAACCAGGCGTGAAGGCCGCGTCGCGGGTCTGTACACCGTGTGCTTCGGTCCCTGGCCCCCGAGTGAGACCGTGATCGTCCTGGTTCACGGACTCGGCCTGTCAGGACGCTACTTCACCCCTCTCGCCCAGTCGCTGGCGGCTGCGGGGCGCACCGTCCTGGTGCCGGACCTGCCGGGAAACGTACGCTCGCTGCGGGCCGTCCGGCGCGCCCCGGACGTCGAGGAAACGGTGCAAGCGCTGCTGCGCTGGCAGGCGGCCGCGGCGATCGGCCCGTGTTTCCTGGTGGCCAACTCGGTCGGCTGCCAGGTGACCGCGGCGCTCGCGGCCGAGCATCCTCTACTGGTGGAGCGGATGGTGCTTATCGGCCCCGCACTCGACGCGACGGCGCTGTCGCCGGCGCGGCAACTGCTGCGTCTGCTGGCCGACGCGCCGAAGGAGCCGCTGTCCCTCCTCGGTGTGGCCGCCGCGGACTATCTCGTCACCGGAGCAGCCCGGTTCCTGGCGGGATTCCGACAGGCACGGCTGGACGCGGACGGCCCGTTCGAGACGCGCCTACGGCGGATCGAGGCGCCGACCCTGGTGCTGAGGGGATCCGACGACCGGGTGGCCCCACAGCCCTGGGGCGAGCGGGTTGCCGCCGACCTGCCTCGTGGCCGGCTTGCCGTGATACCCGGCGCAGCCCACGCCGTGCACTTCAGCCGGCCCGACACCACCGCCCGACTGATTCTGGAGTTCTGCCATGAGGACTCCTTGAAGATCAGCGGAACCTTCACGCCCCAGAGCCCATCGTCCTCGGTGACTTGATTGCTTGATTGAGGGCATCGTGGGCTGCCTGGTCTGCGCTCCCGGCCTCCCGACGTGCCGTGGTCAGGAGCCTGCGGCGAGGATGCGTCTCGTGGGCTCGCGATCACCCGCTCATGCCGTTCTGGCGCGTTCACTGGTTGCTCAGGACGGTCCGCAGCCGCTGGTGGCGGTCGAGGTCTTCCCAGGTGTCGTGATCGGGCGGGCTGGGATTGCGGCGTGCGGTGCCCCAGGCCCAGACACTGGCGGCGAGACCGGCGAAGAGGGGGATGAGCAGCCACAGCAGGGCGCCCATGGCGGTGAGCCTCCTTCGGCGCGCTGAGATGGACGGGTCGGCAGAATTCAGGCGGTCAGTTGCTTGGTCGCCCCGCCGGAGATGGCGATCTTGCGGGGTTTGGCGTGCGCGGCGAGCGGGATGCGCAGAGTGAGGACACCGTTGTCGTAGGCGGCCTCGGCGGCCGCGGTGTCCAAGGCGTCCGACAGGGCCAGGCGGCGGGTGAATCGCCCGGAGGGCCGCTCGGTGAGTACGGGGCGGGCGTCGGCCGGGATGGGGGAGGGCCGCTCGGCGGTCAGGGTCAGCGTGTGCCGCTCCGTGGTCAGTTCGATGGTGGAGCGGTCCATGCCGGGCAGGTCGAACTGCACGTAGAGCGCTGCCTCGTCGCGCCAGGCATCCGCGGCGATGACGGTGCCTGCCGGGGCGGCGGTCGTGAGCTGTTGCGTGAGCCGGTCGAGATCGCCCAGAACGCCCGTGCGCGCAAGCATGTCCAACTTCTTCCTTTCTGCAGGCGGCCGCAGCGACTGCGGCCCAACGATCGAGCGCGTCTATTTCTATAACCCGACTGGAGACTTACTGACAAGTACCCGCTACATGAAGTTGACAGTGATGGACTCAATCTCCTACTCCTGCTGTGAGTGATCGGTGCGTCGGCGTCATGGCCGCCATCACGGCGGTCGGCTCGTCGACGCACGTGAGTGTCCGAAGGGGAGGCCCGCTGGTGACGGTGCTGGCCCTGGCCTGGGTGTTCGGCGCGTATGCGCTGGCGGACGGCGCGATGCTCATTGCTGGGGCGTGGCGGCGCCGGCGTGAGCCCCGACCCGCCGCGGCGTGGGCGGCGGCCGGTGCCCTGGGGGTGGTGGCCGGACTGATCACGGCTCTGTGGTCGGGGCTGACGGCCCTGGTGCTGGTGGGCATGGCAGGTGCCTGGGCCATCGGGACGGGCTGCCTCGAACTGTGGGTCGCCACGCGGCTGCGTCGTGAACTGCGACATGCGTGGTGGTGGCGGGCTTCGGCCGTCGCATCGGTGGCGGCGGGCGCGCTGCTGTGGCTGCGCCCGAACGTCGGAGCGGTGGCCATCAGCCTGGTCCTGGGTGTGTATGCGCTGGTCGCGGGCGGCCTGTGGCTGGCTGCGGCCTGGCGGGAGTACCGCACCGGAAACGGTGAGCGGTCCTGGACCAGGCCGGCGTCCGGTGCCCGTATGGCCCACTGACGTGTCCCCGGAATCAACCAGGTCCGGCGCGCCTCAGGCCCGTGTGTCTGAGGCCCGCCATGGATGTCGGAAGGCAGGTGGGCGTCGTGACGCGGCTGTACGTCAACGGCTGCGATCTGGTGGTGCGTCTGCCGTGGCGGTGGGCGCCGGCGGCGCGCTGCCGCAGCGTGCGGCTGCCACTCGAGTGCGTGGAGGAGGTCCGCGTGGAGTCGCACTGGTGGCGCGCGGTGCGCCCGCGGCCCGGGCGCCGTTACCGCTTCCGCCCGGGCCGTTGGTGCGTGGGTGAGATGGAGCATGGCAGGGGCCGGGACTTCGCTGCCCTGCGCGCCCGGGGACCGGTACTCATCGTGACGGCCCCTGGTCGCGACACCTTTACCCGGCTGGTCGTGTCCACCCGCGACCCGGAGGTCGACGCGGCCTGGCTGCGGCAGGCCGTCGCCCGGAACAGGGACAAAAAGTTGAGCTTAAGCTTGTCAACTTTCCGGCGTAGTGCTATATCAGAAGCAGAGCGGATCGGATGTGGGAACGACGTGAAGGAGGGATGACAGATGCTGATGCGTACGGATCCCTTCCGCGAGCTTGACCGGCTCGTCGAGCGGGTCTGGGGCACGGCAGCGCACCCGGCAGGCATGGCGCTGGACGCATGGCGTGAGGGCGACACGTTCTTCGTGGAGCTGGATCTGCCGGGAGTGGACGCGGAGTCGATCGATCTCGATGTCGAGCGCAACGTCCTGACGGTGAAGGCCGAACGCAAGCCGGCGTACGGCGAGAACACCGAGACGGTGGTCACCGAGCGGCCCGCGGGGACGTTCAGCAGGCAGCTGTTCCTCGGCGAGACCCTCGACACCGAAAAGATCGAAGCCTCCTACGAGGCGGGTGTGCTGAGGCTGCGGATCCCGGTCGCCGAGCAGGCCAAGCCTCGCAAGATCGCCATCAGCGGCGGCAGCGATCGCAAGGCGCTGGGCGGCTGACGCGACGGTGAGTCCATCTCCTCAAGGGCCTCGGACGTGAGTCCGAGGCCCTGACGCCGTCTCCGCCCGCTCTGCTGCCTGGGTGCGCGGGAACCGGCCCTGCTGTCGCGCATGCCGAGCGCCGTTCACCGCGATCGAGTCCGGTCGTCTCGCCTCCCGGCTCGCGCGGGCGACCGGCGTCAGGGTTATCGCCACGCAGGCCGCGACAGTGTCCAGTCTCGGAAGATCGGAGCACGTCGGCCGCGCCGACCGAAGTGCGCGTCGGCGAACACGGCGAGCCCGGCATCAGGGGCCGGCAGGCTTCAGGATCCGGGCGACCGTTCCGGCTCCCCGCCGTCGGCATCGAACACCTTGATGAAGGTGGCGCCGCACCGGCAGCGGGAGTGTTCGACCAGTTCGCCGTCGGCCGACACGCTCAGCCCCTGGCTGAGCCGCACATGCACATGATCACCCATGAGGAGCTGCCTTCCTTGACCTCGTCCGGTCCGGTCATCGTGGAGGCCGCCCGCGCGGAACGACAATGCCGCAGCTCACACATCAGAGCGCGCCCGCCGTCAGCCGTCCCGCGTCCCGGCTACTGCTTCGGTGACCGTGACCGGGCGGCTGGCGGGCACCGAAGCGGCTCCACCCGGGGAAACCCCCGCGATATCAGCCCCCTTTTGCCGTCGCCCGACGCGGAGGGCCCTTCGTCGGCGGGGCACAGGGGCCGAACCGCAGGCGGCGGCTTGTCCGCAAGCCGGCCGTGGTGTTAAAGAAGAGTTGGCACTCGCGCGCCGCGAGTGCCAACGGCTGGGTCGGGTGACGTAACTCGTGCGGCCGTGAGGGAGACCTCTGCCGTACGGGTGAACGTCGCGGGCGTCACCCCGGTCCGCCGTCATCGACTCACGGATTCGATGCGGAGGAGACCGTACCGATGACTGCGAAGATCATCACGTACGAGGAGGAGGCGCGCCGCGCGCTGGAGCGCGGCATGAACCAGCTCGCGGACGCTGTGAAGGTGACGCTCGGCCCCAAGGGCCGCAATGTCGTCCTGGACAAGAAGTGGGGCGCCCCCACGATCACCAACGACGGTGTCTCCATCGCCAAGGAGATCGAGCTCGAGGACCCGTACGAGAAGATCGGCGCCGAGCTGGTCAAGGAAGTCGCCAAGAAGACGGACGACGTCGCCGGTGACGGCACGACCACCGCGACCGTCCTGGCCCAGGCCCTGGTCCGCGAGGGTCTGCGCAACATCGCGGCCGGCGCCAACCCGATGGCGCTGAAGCGCGGTATCGACAAGGCCGTCGAGGCCGTCTCCGCGGCCGTGCTGAACGAGGCCAAGGAGCTGGAGACCAAGGAGGAGATCGCCAACACCGCGGCCGTCTCGGCGGGCGGCGACCGGATGATCGGTGAGCTGATCGCCGAGGCCATGGACAAGGTCGGCAAGGAAGGCGTCATCACCGTCGAGGAGTCCAACACCTTCGGCCTGGAGCTGGAACTCACCGAGGGCATGCGCTTGGACAAGGGCTACATCTCGCCCTACTTCGTCACCGACACCGAACGCATGGAAGCTGCCCTGGAAGACCCGTACATCCTGCTGGTCGGCTCCAAGGTCGCCGCCGTGAAGGACCTGCTGCCACTGCTGGAGCAGGTGACGCGGGAGAGTCGGCCGCTGCTGATCATCGCTGAGGACGTCGAGGGCGAGGCTCTGGCGACCCTGGTCGTCAACAAGATCCGCGGCACCTTCAAGTCCGTCGCCGTCAAGGCCCCGGGCTTCGGCGACCGCCGTAAGGCCATGCTCGGCGACATCGCGGTCCTCACCGGCGCCACGGTGGTCTCCGACGAGGTCGGGCTGAAGCTGGAGCACGCCGGCCTGGACGTACTGGGTCGCGCCCGCAAGGTGGTCGTCACCAAGGACGACACCACCATCGTCGAGGGCGCCGGTGACGGCGCCGCGATCGAGGGGCGGGTGAAGCAGATCCGCGCCGAGATCGACCGCTCCGACTCCGACTACGACCGCGAGAAGCTCCAGGAGCGCCTGGCCAAGCTCGCCGGAGGAGTGGCCGTGATCAAGGCAGGTGCGGCCACCGAAGTCGAGCTCAAGGAGCGCAAGCACCGCATCGAGGACGCCGTGCGCAACGCCAAGGCCGCCGTGGAGGAAGGCATCGTCGCCGGCGGCGGGGTGGCCTTGCTGCACGCGTCGGAGACGGCGTTCGAGAAGGTGGACGCGGACCAGGAGGAGTGGACCGGCGTGGAGATGGTGCGGCGCGCTCTGAGCGCTCCGCTGAAGCAGATCGCCCACAACGCCGGACTCGAAGGCGGTGTTGTGGCGGAGAAGGTCCGTTCCCTGCCTGTCGGCCACGGTCTGAACGCTGCGACCGGCGAGTACGTCGACATGCTGGCCGCCGGCATCATCGACCCGGCGAAGGTGACCCGCTCCGCCCTCCAGAACGCCGCTTCCATCGCCGGCCTGTTCCTCACCACGGAGGCGGTCATCGCCGAGAAGCCCGAGGAAAAGGAAACGGCCTCGGCCGGAGCCGGCGCCGACTTCTGATCGGTACGCTCCGCGGACGGACCGAACGGGTGCCGGCGGCCGCAACCGCCGACTGCCGGCGCCCGTGGTCACCCGAGCCCTCGACGGCGGCACGCACCTGGTCTTCGTCGGTGACGTCCTGCACCGGCAGCGGACAGGAGAAGCGCGCCGACCGGGCGGGGAGGCCTCGCACAGCGCCTGTGCTGCCGTGTCGACGTCGCGGCCGAGGGCTCGACCTGCGAGGTCGCCCACGCCGGGAGGGCCTCCCCACGCCCGCGCCGTCCACAGCCGTACGAAGGCGACCCGCCTGCTCTTCGTAGGAGACCACTCCGACCGACAAGGAACCGCCACACCCCAGCGGAAAGACCATCCGCAGCGCGCACCACCAGCCGATGCACACCGCCATCGGCCCCCGATACCGGCGGTCGTCCGCCGGCGGCCAGTCACGGAGGACGCCATGCGCATGCACTGGGACGCCTTCCTCACCGCGGTCCAAGAGCGCGGCGAATACCCCACCCGGGATGAGGCAGAACGAGCCTCCCGGGTCGTCATGGCCCTGCTCGGCGCTCATCTGGTGGGCGAGGTGCGCGCCGAACTGGCCACCCGGCTCCCCGAAACGATGGCCTTCGTCCTGCTCAACCCCCTCCAGGCGCACGAGCCCCTGCCACCCGAGCGGTTCATCCGGGCAACCGCGGCCTGGATCGAAGGCGCCACGGAGGCAACCGCCACATGGGACGTCAGCGCCGTCCTCAGCGTCGTGGCCGACATCGCGGGCGAGGACCTGATGAACCGCATCCTGCTCCAGCTCCCACCGGGCTACGACCTGCTCTTCGGACACCCGCAACCGAACTGACTCCGCCGTACAGCTCGCTGATCACTCGATCCAACGGGCGGCTGCCTCGTAGGTGGAGTCCGGGGTGCTGTTGAACGCGATGGCCGCATCCGGTGCGCACCGACGCACCAGGTTGACGACCCGCTCGAGGAGTTCGACCTGGTCCTCCGAGTGCCGCAGGCCACCGCCGACGACGACACACTGCCAGGGGCGGGCTCGCAGAGCGTTCCCGACGACCGCTTCCACGTCGTCGCTTCCATCGAGGCCGATGAGGCAGGTCTCCACGCCCACGCCGCGTTCGGCGAACTTGGCCAGTCCCGCCTCGATCGCCCTGGCTGCCGGCTCGGGGTCCCACGGTCCCGGCACCCGGTACGGATCAAGCCCGATGACGAGAACGCGGGGTGGAGGGGCGACGTCCATGCCTGGACGATACGCCTCGAACGACCCACGCATCAGGAGGTGATACTCAGGCCCGCGTGACACATCGCTCCGCAGGCCTCGACGAGCATCGCCCTGCCGACGATGACGTACGAGTGCGAGTGGGCGACACCGACGACACCGCTGACACGGTGGGGTCTCGGGCGAACCGGGCCACGCCCCGTCCTGAACTGAATTGAACTGAACTGAATTGAACGACACCACATCGGCCCGGTAGGCACCCCCGACGGCTCCGTTTCGTGGCCGGAGCGGCGGGCACCCGGCATGCCCACGGGAGGATCCGCACGTCACCGCACAGGTGCGGTCGGGCACCGGTCCGCGCACTCGTGCCCGGCGGATCAGCCCGCCGAGACAGCGGATGATCCTGTGGAGGGGCCCATGAGCGAGTACACACCGTCCCAGGCCGAAGGCGAACGGGACGACGACATGCCACACGAGTCCGCGGAGACGCGCCCCGACCAGGGTCCTCCCCGGACGACTCCCTCCCAGGCCGAGGGGGAGCGTGACGACGAGGGTGAAGAGGAGCGAGCGCTGCCCGGCGGGCCTGACCGGTACGCGCGGGCGCGCAGCGAGGAGGAGCCCGGAGCCCACTCCGGTGCCGAGAGTCAGGCGCACAGCCGCGTCGTGCCGGGGACGGCGAGCGCCGCCGAGGGCTACGGGGCACCGGGCGGAACGGCGGACGACGAACCCCTCGCCGGAGTCGAGAAGACCGAGCGACCCGAGCCGTCCGGACCGGTCACCCGTGACCACGTCAGGGAACTTCTCGCCGCGCGCGGGGATTCCGCCACGCTGGTGCTCCTCGAGGGCCGCGCCCAGGTGATCGCCGCAGCGGAGCGCAACACCGACTTGTATGCGGGGGCATTGGACATCATGTCCGGCGAGGAACTGGCCCGCCGGATCGGGACGGACTCGCCGACGGACGGGGAACTGGACGTGCTGGCCGGCACGTTGAACACGATGGTGGCCAACCTCGGTGCCTGAGTCGGGCACAGGCCCCGGTAGCTGGCGAAGACGACGGCGCTGGCAGATGAGACAGTCCAGCGGTCAGGCCACGAGGGAACCCGTGGTGGCGTTGCCCGACACGCCCGCCAGGTGCGGCGCGGACACCGCCACTCGAGCACCCGGCGCGTCGGCAGGGTGGCGGTGGCGGGGGTGGGGAGAGAACCGCCGCCGTAGGGGCACACTCGGCGGTGCATCTCATCGCCCCGGGTACTCGGCGGCCAGTGTGACCCACCCCACAGGCGCAGGCCGTCGAGACTCTGGCCTTCCTCACGGGCGTTGGTCAACAGCATCATCGTGGGTGCCATCGGACTGCTCCTGGGCCTGGCGGCCAGCGCGCTCGCCGGCCGCGGAACGCGGCGCGGCGAGGAGCGCGGTCCTTCGACGTCGTACGGAACCGGCCCGGAGCTGACGTACCGCGTCGCCCACCGAGGGGAGTGAACGACCTGGGGGACCCGGTGCCCGGGCACCGGGCTGACCGCGTACCGCCGGGATGTGGCCGACGAGGTGGTAACCGGTGGCATAGACCTCCCGGTACGGGGCACCTGAAGCCTGCCTGACGTGCCCGGTGGTGAGTTGCGGGTGTCAGAGCCTGAAGGCAGGAGATCCCCGTGGTGTGGTCGGCCGCACCACGGGAGGGGCTTTGAGGGAGAGGAATTATCGTGCTCATTCCGGCGGAGAAGGAACTGCGTGCCGCACTGGCCCGTTTCGCTCAGGCGCGTATCGAACACGACGTGCGCCCCACCGGTCGTACCAGCAGGGACCTCGAGGACTCCACGTACACGCTGTGCGTGATGACCGGCGCCCGTACCGCCGAGCAGGCTCTGCGCGCGGCCGACGCACTGCTGGAGCAGTACAGCGCGAACCGCCCGAGCACCTCCCAGGCGGACGAGACGCTGGCTGCCTAGGACTGATTGTCCCGTACGACCATCTCGCCGCCCACCGCGGTCGCCGGGCTCCCTGGATCGGGAGCACTGGACTCGCCCGACCTGATCGATGGGCGGGACCGGCCTGGAAGAGCCAACGGGGATGACCGCGCTGCGGCAGCTGCCGCCCCCGCCTCCCGGTGCGGGTGAGAAACCGGGTTTCCCCGCGACGGCATGGACTTCGTGGCCGTGTACGGCGTCGGCGCGATCAGTTCCGAGGAGGACATCGGCCCCACGTGTGGCGCAGGAACTGCGGTTCCTGCGCCATGAACGTGTCCTAGTATTCGAGCCCTGGGAACGACCAGCGTGACCGAGATACGGGCGCGGGCTGGGACGCTGACCTTCACGCGGACCACACGAGTGCCGTCGAGGCAGGCCCTGCCGTGGCGCCGAGCGCGGTCGGAGTCGTCGTCCTCCGTCATCCCCGCACTACACCTGCACCAAGGCGGCCGTTGCCCGCGCGGTGGCCGCTACGGCCGAGACGAATTCGGCCCAGTCCAAGGACGACGTCTTGTGAGGCTGTCACCGGGAAGCTTTGTCTCGCCCTGTGCAGGGGCAGGTCGCGGCCGCCGATGAGTTTCGATGTACCGGGAGGTCCAAGTCGGCACACCCAACCAAGGGAGCACTGATGGGCAAGACGCACACGCATCCGGGGACCCACATCGCCCGTCGCATGTTCGAGCTCCTGGAGCCGATCTGCCTGGTCACCTTTTTCGCCGACGAGTGCAACGAGGAGCTGGCCGCGCTCGGCCACCGCACCTACTGGGACGGCTACTTCGCCAGCCGCGCCGCACCTCTGGGACGGGTGCCGGCGGAGGTCGTGCACGCGGCCTTCTACAACTTCGCCGAGGGGGAGGTCGCCCGGCACATCCCCAGCGCCTGGGAGAAGATCCCGCCCGAGGAGTCCGTGGCCGCACGGGAGCGCGGCAGCGCGGCCTCCCTGCGGCGGATCCTCGGCGCCGGCCTGGCCGGCTCCCCGGGGCTGGTGCGCGCCGCCGACCTGACCACCAAGGCTGCGACCAGCGCACCGACGGAAGGCCGGGTGATGTACGCCGGCATGCGCACTCTTCCGGTGCCGACCGACCCGGTCGCCCGGCTGTGGCACTCCGCGACCATGCTCCGTGAGCACCGCGGTGACGGGCACATCGCGGCTCTCGTCGGCTCCCGCATCGGCGGCACGGAGGCCCATGTGCTCTCCGCGCTGGAGATGGGGATCCATCCGCCGGAGTCGTTCGGGCGCATCCACCACCTGCCGAAGAAGCGGCTCGCCGCGGTCATGGACGGCCTGCGCGAGCGCGGGCTCGTCGACGCCGAGGGCCGGTTCACCGACGCCGGCCGCCGTACCAAGCATCACATCGAGACCCTCACCGACGAGCTCGCCACCCCGCCGTACGACGCTCTGTCTCCCGCCGAACTCGACGAACTGGTCACGGAACTCGAACCCATCACCGCGCGGCTCGTGGCTACGGGATCCCAGTGACACGCAAGACTGCTGACGCCGGCGCCTGTGCGCCTGGGTGTGTTTTGTAGCGCCAGTGGGGTGATGACGGCCCTGCGGGATGAGGTCCGTGCACTGTCGACAGATAGTCTCTGCGCAGATAATCTATGGGCAGATTATCTGATCGAAGGGACCAGTCATGTGGGAGTACGAGCACAGCGTCGACACCAGCGCCACGCCCGAGGCGATCTGGCGGCTGTGGGCCGATGTCGAGAACTGGGGCACCTGGAACGCCGAGATCGAGAAGATCGAGATGGATGGCCCGTTCACGGCGGGCACGCGGATCACGATGACGCCGCCCGGGGACGACCCGGTGGTGCTGCGCATCGCTGAGGCGGTCGAAGACGAACTGTTCGTCGACGAAGCGCGCTTCGACGGGCTGCTGCTGCGTACGACCCACCGGATCGACCGGATCGACCGGAACTGGATCCGCGTGGTCTACCGGATGGAGATCACCGGCACCGACGCGGACGAGGTCGGCCCGCAGATCGGCCCGCACATCACCGCCGACTGGCCGCAGACCATGGCCTCGCTGGCCGAGCTGGCGGGCCGCTGATGCCCCTCAGCCCCGGCGAGAGCCCTGGGTTCCTGCTGTGGCACGCCACCCTGCGCTGGCAGCGCGACATCGCCACGGCCCTGGCCCCGCTCGGTCTCACCCACGTGCAGTTCGTGCTGCTCGCCTGCACCTGGTGGCTCAACACCCAAGGGGAACATCCCAATCAGATGACCCTCGCCCGCCAAGCCGGCACCGACGTCAAGATGACCTCCCAGGTACTGCGCGCCCTGGAAACCAAGGGACTCCTCGAGCGCGAAGTCGACCCGGCCGACACCCGTGCCAAACGACTGCGCGTCACCGACACCGGTGCCGAACTGGCCCCCCGCGCGATCGCCGCCGTCGAGCGCGCCGACGCACGGTTCTTCCAGCCGGTACCCCTCGACGACGCGGTAGCCCTGCTCGGTCGCCTGGCCCATCCCGACACCTGAGACGTTCTCACCGTGGGCTCAGATCGCCGAGCCTTGTGACGTCAGTCGCGGTCGTTGGCGAGGCGATCGGTGGCGTCGGTGCACAGCGCGGCCGGGAGGCGCGGCAGGGGCACGGCCGTCAGCGTGCTCCAGTAGTGGGGGAAGGCGTCGCCCCACAGCCGGTCGGCGCCGAACCAGTGGCCGTCCCAGTGCCGGATGGCGATGCCGTGCAGCCGGGCGTGCGGCTGGAGGGCGCCGAACGCGGGAAGCCAGGGCAGCCGTTCGGCAACGGCGTCGGGGAAGACCAGGCGGGATCGGTGAACATGCCGTTGCCGGTGTTGAGGATGAGGCTGTCGGTCCGTACGGAGGGCACCTCGTGACGGGTCTTCGGGTCCAGCATCCTCCGCCACCACCTGCTGCCCCGGTACTGCCTTCTGTCCTGGGCAACGCCCTCCTGCGCCTGCCCAGCACCGTCCTGGTACTGGCCTCCCTCGGCTCCCTCTGCCTGGGGGAGCAGCCGCCCACCCGCCGAATGGGGCCGCCTGCTGTCGGAGAACCAGCCGTACGCGGAATTGGCGCCCTGGACCGTCCTCGGTCCGGCCGGCGCACTCGTCCTGCTCTCCGTCCTCGCCCTGTCCGGCACGGACTCCGTGGCTGAGCGGCCCAGCGTCCCGCAGCGCGCGGCCGTCCTGAGAACGAGCCGTGCGGGGGCAGGACAGGGCGTCCCACCCCGGCCCGGACGTCATCGGATGTGCTTCACCGGCTTGGTGGCGGCGTTGAGCAGGTGTTCCAGGGGCCCGCGGCGGAAGAAGCGGGACCAGGTCGAGGCGAACAGGATCGCCCCGAGGACGAACACGAGCAGGGGCAGCCAGGACTGCTGGGTACCGGTCCCCGTCGGCAGGGACAGCGCGGACTGCGCGAGGAAGTGACCGACGTAGGCCGTCAGGGACATGGTGCCCACGGCGATGACCGGTTTCGCCAGGCGGCGCAGTCGCGGCAGGCGGTCCATGGCCACCGTCGCGCCCACGATCACGAGGATCGCGATTCCGACGCTGCCGACGATGTCGAACGTGGTGCCGCTGTGGGGTCCGGCCTTCAGCAGAAACGACGCGGACATGTCGGGGAATGACCCGCCGTCGGGCGGCATCGACGCACTGCCGAGTGGCATCGACCCCGAGCCGCCGGACGACGGCCCGTCTTCCGCGAGACTCCGCAACGCGCCCTTTCCGGCGAGCAGCAGGGACATGCCGTACGCGGTCACGGTGAGGGCGGCGCCGAGCGCGGCCAGGCGCTTCTGGACAGTGCCGGAGGACAGGTCGAGGCGGCCCAGCGCCATGCCCGCGATCACGAACGCCATCCACGTGAGCGCCGGGTAGAAGCCGGTGAGCAGCAGATCGAGCACACCCACCTCGCTCAGGCGGCGGAGCGGGTCGTAGGCGTTGATGCTCTGCTGGACCGACGGCGTCAGCAGCGAGCTGAGGACGAATGCCAACTGCGGTGCGACGAGGGCGAACGCGGCCGCGACGATCGCGAGGGTCCTGGCGCTCAGCCTGACCAGGGGCAGGGCCAGGAAGAAGTAGACGCCGTAGAAGCCGAGGATGACGACTCCCCCGTACTCCACGGCCATCGCGGTGCCCAGCGCCAGCAGGACCACGGCGCGAATCGCGATGCGGGCCCTCGCCCGGCGGCCGGCCAGGCCGGTCTTCGGCTCGCGGCGGCCGGCGATCAGCATCAGTGAGAACCCGGCGAGGGTGGCGAACAGAACGGACGAGTGACCGTCCGACAGGTACCGGATCCAGCTCGCGACGCCGGTCGTGGCGGACAGCGGGGGACCGATGTGCACGACGTACATGCCGAACACCGCCAGCGCGCGGGCCAGATCCACCCCGACGAGGCGCCCCGTCGAGGGTCCGGGCGAGGCCGGCACGGCGGACTCGGGGGCACTTCGGGGCTGCGGAGGCGAGTTCTCCGGGAGAGCGGATGACTCCTGCGACGGCTGTGTCTGTGTCATACGGAGAACCTCGCGCGGATGTGCGGGTGCGGACCATCCGGCAGGCTTCGGTAGCTCCCCCGCCGGTCGGCGGGGGTGGATCCGACGGTTGCCGGATGGGTGCGAGGCCGACGGGCTCCGAGGCTGGAGGGATGACCACCGCAGAAAGAAGGGAACCTCGTGAACACCCCATCCGCCCCGACGAGGATGAGACGCTCCTGCCCGCCCGGGAGACGGCCAGGGCGCTGTACGCCTATGTCCGGCCGTACCGGTGGCCGGTCGCTCTCGGTCTGCTGTGCGCCCTGCTCGGGGCCGCCGGGGGACTGCTCCAGCCGCTGGCCACGAAGGCACTGGTGGACCGGCTGGCCTCCGGTGACACCATCGCCGGGATCCTGATCGCGCTGACCGTGCTGGTGGTGCTGGGCACGGTGGTCGAGGCGTTCGGCGCGTACGCGCTGGAGCGGACGGCGGAGTCGGTGGTCCTGGCCGCGCGGCGCACCCTGGTGGGGCGGCTGCTGCGGCTGCGGATCGCGGAGTGGGAGCGGATGCCGCCGGGTGACCTGATGTCCCGGGTCACGTCGGACACCACGCTGTTGCGGGCGGTCAGCACCCAGGCGGTTGTCTCCGGCGTTACCGGGGCGGTCGCCTTCGTGGCGGCGGTCGTGGTGATGGCGTTCCTGGACGTCGTGCTGCTGGGTGTGACGCTCGGTGTCGTCGTGCTGGTGGGCGGGGCGGTCGCGCTGGTGATGCCGAGGATCGCGCGGGCCACCGAGCGGGCGCAGGAGGCGGTCGGGGAGCTCTCCGTCGCGCTGGAGCGGGCTCTCGGGGCGTTCCGCACCGTGAAGGCGTCCGGTGCCGAGGAGCGGGAGGGCGCCCGGGTCCAGGCGGCGGCGCGACGGGCCTGGCGGCATGGCGTGACGAGCGCGAAGTGGGAGTCCGTGGCGGGCTCGGCGGACGAACTCGCCGTACAGACGGCCTTCCTCGCGGTGCTCGGTGTCGGCGGCGCACGGGTGGCGGCGGGGGAGATCCCCGTGTCCACCCTCGTCGCCTTCCTGCTGTACCTCTTCTACCTGATCGAGCCGGTGTCCAGGCTGGTCGACGCCGTCTCCCAGTACCAGGAGGGGGCAGCCGCGATGTCCAGGATCGCGCAGGTGGAACGCCTGGCGACCGAGCCGACTGCAAGGCAGAAGGACGCCTGTCCGACGCGGGGTCCGGCGTCGGTGCGCTTCGAGGACGTCTCCTTCCGCTACGGCCCCGGCCTGCCGCTTGTCCATCGGCAGGTGAGCTTCGAGGTTCCGGCAACCGGGATGACGGCCTTCGTCGGCCCCTCGGGGGTGGGCAAGTCGACGGTGTTCGCGCTCGTCGAACGGTTCCACGAGGCCACCCGCGGCCGGGTACTCGTCGACGGCAAGGACGTACGCCACTGGTCCCTGGCCGAGCTCCGGTCCGCCATCGGGTACGTGGAGCAGGACGCGCCGGTTCTGGCCGGCACCCTGCGGGAGAACCTGGTGTTCGCGGCGCCCGGCGCGACGGACGACGACATCCGTGACGTCCTGGCCCGCACCGGACTCGACACCCTCGTCGAGCGTCTTCCGCACGGCCTGGACACCCCGGTGGGGCACCGCGGTTCGAAGCTGTCGGGCGGTGAGCGCCAGCGCGTCGCCATCGCCCGCGCTCTGCTGCGAAGGCCCCGGCTGCTGCTCCTGGACGAGGCGACCTCGCAGCTCGACGCCGTCAACGAACGGGCGCTGCGGGACGTCATCGCGGAGGTGGCCCGGGAGACCACCGTGCTGGTGGTGGCCCACCGCCTGTCGACGGTGACCGGCGCCGACCGGATCGTCGTCATGGACGCCGGTCGGGTCCGGGCCGTCGGCACGCACGAGCAACTCGTGTCCCAGGACCGGCTGTACGCGCATCTGGCGGCCACCCAGTTCCTGGCGCCCGCGCGTTGACCCCCACAGGCCCGGTGGCGCCGCGTTCACCCGGTTCGGCGAGACGACGTGAGCGGGGTCTCCCGAGCCGGCGGAACAGCAACACGGGCTCGTTCAGTCCGCGTTGAGGGGAAGCCGTAGCCGTACCCGGTAGCCGCCCTCCGGGGTCGGGCCCGCGTCCAGGGTGCCGTGCAGGATCTCGGCCCGTTCCCGTAGACCGACCAGGCCCTGCTGCGAACCCGGGAGGGAGAGGGAGGGACGCGTGGGCGGGGTGTTGGTGACGGTCACCCCGATGCCGTCACCGTCCTGCCATACCTCGACGCGGGCCGTGGCGCCGGGGGCGTGCTTGCGGACGTTGGTCAGTGCTTCCTGGACCGTGCGGTACAGGGCCCGCTGGGCGGGCGAGGCCACGGTGGGCGGGAGCTGCCCCGACAACTCCGCGTGGGTACCACTTGACTCCACCAGTTTGCGCAGGTCGGCCAGGGTGGGCTGCGGGGTCAGCTCGGTGGCGTGACCGCCGGAGGCACGCAGCAGCGTGACCATGGTGCGCAGCTCGTCGAGGGTCGTGACGCTTAGCGAACGGATGGTGCGGGCTGCCTCCTTGGCGTCCGCGTCCTTGGCGGCGACCTGCAACGCCCCGGCCCGTACGGCGATCAGACTGACCTGGTGGGAGACCACGTCGTGCATTTCACGGGCCAGTTGGGCCCGCTCGCGCGCCAGCACGGCCTGGGCGTGCAGTGCCCGCTCGTGCTCCCTGGCCTCCTCGATCTCCACCAGCCGCCGTGCCAGGTCCCGGTGCGCCTGGAGAAGCTGTCCGATGAGCACCGGGGCGGAGGCGGTCGCGAGGCCGTAGACGAAGGTGAGCAGGGTCATGGTCCGGCCGACGTCGGTGAGGCCGGCCAGGGGCCAGGGAATGCTGTTCGCGACGGCGGTCAGTGCGACGCACCCCGCGAGGAGCGGGCGGTTGCGGGAACGCTCAGCCAGCGTGAACAGCGCCGCGAGCGGGGCGACGGCGACGGGCTGGGTCAGCGAGACGGGCAGGGTGAGCAGGAAGACAGCGAGGGGGAACCGGCGGCGGAAGACCAGCGCGGCGCAGCCGAGCGAGGCCAGCACGATACCGAGGCGCGTGTCGTCCAGCAGGTTCAGCCATACGTCCACGGCCGCCGCGATGACCAGGACGAGGTCGACGACTCGTGCGGGCACGCGCTCCCACAGCGCGCGGACGCGGCTCATCGCCCGGTACCCGACCGGGGGCGTTCGTCGAGCAGTCCCGCCCGCTGCGCCAGCAGCGCGGCCTGCACCCGGCTGGCCACCCGCAACTTGGTCAGGATCGCACTGACATGGTCCTTGACCGTGCCGGCACTGAGGTGGATGCGCGCCCCGATGTCGGCGTTCGACAGCCCTTGCGCCACCAGCACGAGGACGTCACGCTCGCGGGCGGTGAGCAGCCGGACCCGTGCCGCGTCCTCGTCGACGGCCGCCCCGCTGCCGGGGTGGCCGTGCAACAGGGCCCGCGACGCCTTGGGGGACAACACCACACCTCCCGCTGCCAGGGTGCGGACCAGGTGGGCGAGCTGCTCCGGCTCGGTGTCCTTGAGCAGGAAACCGGCAGCACCCGAGTTCAGCGCGCTCAGGATGTACTCGTCGGCGTCGAAGGTCGTCAGCATCGCCACCACCGGCGGATCCGGCATCCTGCGCAGCTCGCGCAGAACGGTGAGCCCGTCGACGTCCGGCATCCGGATGTCCAGCAGCACCACGTCGGGCCGAGCCCGCCTCGCGGTCGCCACGGCGTCACCCCCGCTCGCGGTCGCGACGACCTCGATGTCCTCGGACGCGCCCAGAATGAGTTCGAAGCCCGAGCGGACCAGTGCCTCGTCGTCCACCACCACTACCCGGATCACGCGCTCCGCCTCACCTTCGTTCATGCCGTCGGGCCCACGCCGACTCGACCATAAGGCCCCGGTCGGTCGCGACCGCCCGGTGACCAGCAGCTCCAGCCACATGGCGGGGCAGGACCCACCACTCGGCAGGGACGTCACGGCACCTGCCGAACAGTCCATGACCGGTCCACCACCCGGATGCAGCAGCGGGCGGCTCAGCCCGCCGACCGCCAGGATTCCGCCGAGGTCGACGCTGACGCGGACGGGATCGCAGGTGAGGAACAGCGCCGCGGCTCGGTCAGAGCTTCAGGCGACGGCCGACTCCCCGGCCGTGCGCAGGGACAGGGCCTGGTGATAGCGGCGCAGCAGGAGGAGGGCGGTGGCGGCAAGGCCGGTGAGCAGGCCGAGCCAGACGCCTTCGGTCTCCAGGCCGGCGAGGTTCCCGAACAGCCAGGCCGTGGGCAGGCCGATCAGCCAGTAGCCGACCAGGGTGATGCGGAAGCCGCTCCTCGTGTCGTCCAGCCCGCGCAGCAGGCCGACGCCGATGTTCTGGGCGCAGTCGAAGAACTGGAGGACGGCGGCGATGAGCAGCAGGTCGGTGGCGATGCCGGTCGCGCTGTGCCCGTCGGCGGACGACGGGTCGAGGAACGGGCGCAGCACCAGGCCGGGGACGGTGAGGTAGATGACGCCGACGACGGCCATCACCGCTGCCGCGCACGCCAGCGCCGTGTTCTTGATGCGTTCGGCCGCCTCGGTCCGGTGCAGGGCGAGTTCACGGCTGACGTTGAGGGACGCGGCGTGCGACAGGCCGACCGCGATCTGGAAGACGATGTAGATCAGCTGGTTGACGGCGGTGTGCGCGGCGAGCGCGGCGCTGCCGAACGTGCCGATCAGCAGCGCGACGACCGAGAAGAAGCCCGCCTCGGAGCCGTAGGTGGCGGCGATGGGCACGCCCAGGCCGGTCAGCCGGCGCAGGGTGGCCGGACGGGCCTTCCAGATGCGGATGTCCAGCAGCGGGGCGAGCCGGGGGTCGCGGCGCGCGGACGCGTACAGGGCGAAGCAGGTCAGCAGGTAGACCAGCGAGGTGGAGATGCCGATGCCGGGCAGGCCCAGCTTCGGGAAGACCCAAGTGCCATGGATCAAAGTCCAGTTGAGGCCCGCGTTGACCGCGACCGAGGCGATGGTGATGCGCAGCAGGGCCTGCGGCCGGCGCATGCCTACGGTGAACTGGCGGACCGCCTGGAACCACAGGCAGGGGATCAGTCCGGGGGCGAGGGCCAGCAGCATCGGCCAGGCCCTGTCCACGACCTCGGGGTCCTGGCCGAGGTGGGCCACCGCCCGCCCGGTCAGCAGGATGACCAGGGCGCCGAGGGCGCCGGCCAGGGTGGCGAGCGCCAGCGCGGCCCGGACCACGTCCCGGACCTCCTCCGTGGCCGCCTCGGAGAGTTCCTCGTCCTCGTCGGCGCGGGCGGAGGCGGCGGACACCTGGTTGCCGACCGCGGTGACGAGGCCGACTCCCATGGTGCGCAGCTGGTTGAAGATGACCAGCGCCAGTCCGCCACCGGCCAGCGCCTCGGCGCCCATCAGGCCCATCATCACCGTGTCGGTGGTGGTGAGGGCGACCTGGGCGAGTTGGGTGAGGGCGAGCGGTACGGCCAGGGTCGCCAGGGCGCGGCTGTCCCGGAGCAGTGTGGTGAGCGGTGTCGGCATCGGTGTCAGTTCTCGCGGAGTTCGGTCAGCAGCTCGTCGACGGCGCGCTCGACGGCCGGGTCTGTGAGATTGCGGGCGTTCATCCAGTCGTCGTTGAAGACGGTGTCCATGTACTTCTCGCCTCCGTCGTTGACCAGCGCGACCATAGTCGTGTCCGGGGCCAGGGCGGGCATGCGGGTCAGCGCCTCGTACACGACACCGCCCGCGGAGCCGCCGATGAGGAGGCCGATCCGGCGGGCCAGCACCCGGGCGGTGGCGAACGCCTCGACGTCGCCGACCTTGACGCCCTCGTCCAGCAGGTCGTAGTCGACCATGGCGCCGATGGTGGCTCCCTCGGGGGTGCCCGTGCCGGACTGGTAGTAGTCGTGGGCGGGCGGCCCGAAGGCGATCGACCCCTTGGGCTCGACCCCGACGATCCGCACCCCGGGCACGGTCCGCCGCAGTTCACCGCCGGTCCCGAAGAGTCCGCCACCGGTCCCCACGGCGCCTATGAGGATGTCGACACGGCCGTCCAGCGCGGCGTCGAGCTCGTGCGCCACCGGACGGTAACCGTCCCCGTTGGCGCGGTTGTTGTGCTGCTCGGTGAAGTAGGCGTTGTCGCTCTCGGCCGCGAGCTTCTCGGCGAACTCCTCGCGGGCGGCCGTGGCCAGTTCCTCGTCGCCGTCGTCGGCGACGTAGACGAGTTCGGCGCCGAGCGCCTTCATGCCGCGCAGCTTGTCGGGGGCGGCGTGATGGTCGACGACCGCGGTGAAGGTGTAGCCGCGCTCGGCCGCCATCACGGCGAGGCCCAGTCCGGTGTTGCCCGAGGTGGACTCGACGATCCGGCCGCCGGGGCGCAGCAGTCCGCGGTCCTCGGCGTCGAGGACCATCTGCCGGGCCATCCGGATCTTCGCGGTGCCGGTCGGGTTGAACTGTTCGAGCTTGAGCAGGAGTCGGCTGCCGTTGCCGGTGCGGCACACCTCGAAGAGCGGGGTGTGGCCGATCAGTTCGGAGACACGGCTGACCACGGCGGGACGCGAGAGTGCCTTGTCCATCGGATGGCTCCAGGTGTCGGGAGAGAGTCAGGCGAGTGGAGGGCGGTCGAACCGCCAGCGGGTCGTGCCCCCGGCAGTGTCGAGGACGACTTTCCGGGGGAGCGGAAGCTCGTGGAAGGGGGACTCGTTGGAGTCCATCTGGTATCCGGCCGTGTTCGGATAGACCAGCAGGTCGCCGACGGCCGGGCGAGCGCGGAACCGCACCTTCCGCCAGGTGACCATGTCGGACTCCAGGCAGGTGGCCCCGCCGACACAGGCCGCGTACGGCTCACCCGGGGTTGCCTCGGCGGGCAGCAGCACCGGATCCGGCAGGTACTCGCTGTTGAACCACTGTTCGGACAGGCTCAGGCTGCTGCCGTCCACGGTGACGATGCCGTACCCGGGCCGGTCCTTGACGCCCTGCACGCGGAACACCGTGCAGCCTGCCCGGTCGAGCAGCGCCCGGCCGGGTTCGAGGAGCAGCATCACACCCGCCTCGCGCAGTCGGCCGGCGAGACCGTCGGTGGTGAGGATCGCGCGCAAGGCGGCCGGGCCCGGCGCCGGTGAGTGGTACGGGTAGAAGTCGGACGCGGTGAAGGACTTGCCCGCGTGGTAGTGGTGCGGCCCCTGCTCCCTCAAGAAGCGTTCCCAGTGCTCTGCGGCGGTGTAGTCGACGGCGAACCCGCCGCCGATGCTGATCCGGTCCGCACGCAGCCCGAGGACGCGTGCCTTGAGGCAGAGATCGATCAGCTCGGCCGCCAACTCGCCGCGCGCCTGTGTGTCGTAGCCGGACAGATGGAAGGAGAAGCCCTCCATCACGACGGCGTCGCCGGCCTCGGCGCACCGGGCGAGGGCGGAGGTCAGCTCCCGGTCGTCCAGCCCGAAGCGGCTGTGCGGCTGGGCCGGTGGCAGGCGCCGCAACAGCACACGCGCCGGACGTGCGGCGGCTTGCGCCTGGTCGATGACGCGCTCCAGTTCGTCGCGTGCGTCGACGGCGATGAGGCAGCCGTGCAGGACGGCGACCCGCAGGAGGCCCTCGGCCTTGGCGGGGCCGGTGACCACGACGTCCTCGCCGCGCACGCCGTGTCCCAGCGCGTCCCGCAGCTCGCCGGCGCTGGCGACGTCCACGCCCGTGCCGGACACTGCGCAGCGGTCCATCCAGACGGCGGCCTTGTTGGCCTTCTTCGCGTAGTACACCTGTCCCTGGACACCGGCCTCCGTCAACTCATGCTTGAAAGCAGTCGAGTTGGTGTCGAACCGGTCGGGCATCAGCAGATGGAACGGGCCGCCGAGCGCGTACGACAGCTCGTGCGGCAGTTCGCTGCCGAGGACCGCGTCGAGCTGCGGATCCGGGTGGGCGGGCAGCGGCGGAGCGCCCGAGGTGCTCGTCGTCACTGCCACAGATGCACCCGTGTTCCCAGATCCTGCTCGAGGGCGAGCTGCGCGAAGCGGTGGCCGAGTGCGATGTCGGTGACGACCAGGCCGCTGTTGTAGGCGAAGATCCGTTCGTCGGCCGAGCGCCGGCCCTCGGCCCGGCCCGCGATGACGTCGGGGAACTCCGCGTCGACGGCTGGGAAGTTGCCGTCGGCGTCGGTCATGTCGGTGCCGGTGACCTTCATCTGCGCCTCGCTGGTGGCGACGACGCGGTCCGCCCGCTGCAAGGTCGAGGGCGCGATGCCGTGGCCCACCAGGATGGACAGGGCGCCCGGCTTCAGGTCGTCGCACTCGACGGCCGCCGGGGTGTGCTGGCCCGCGGTGGCGAGCACGATGTCGGCGTCGGCCGCCGCGGCCCGAACGTCGTCCACGGTCTCCAACTCCCGCCCGGGGTAGTAATGGTGGAGTTGTTCGCGGACGGCGGCCAGACCGTCGGGGTGGGTGCCGTAGACCATGAGCCGGTCCAGGTCGGGCAGGGTGGTGAGCAGGAACGGCAGGGCGAGACGGCCCTGGGTCCCGGTGCCGATGACGAGGGCGCTGCGGCTGTCGGGCGGCGCGCACTCGCGGGCCAGCAGCGCCGAGACGGCCGGGGTGCGCAGCGAGCCGATGCGGCCGCAGTCCATCATCGCGACCGGCAGCCCGGTGACGTCGTCGTAGATCGTGAGAGTCGTGTAGTAGTGCTGTTCGTCGCGCGAGCGGTCCAGACCGTGCTTGTAGGACGTCTTGATCGCGACGACCTCGCGGACACCGTCGCGGCCCAGCATGGCGTACGCGACGGAGTGGCCGTCCGAGGGCTTGACGGTGAGCTTGCGCGGGTTGGCGGACTTGCCGTCGGCGAGGGTGCGGTACGCCTGCTCGACCACGTCGACCACGTCGGCCAGGGAGATGTCGATGCCGGCGAGGTCGCTGGTGCTCAGGACCCGCAGAGCGGTGTCGTCCGCGGATGTGTCGGCCGGGGTGGCGTCCGGGTGTACGGAGGTGCCGGTCACGGCTGTTCCCTTCATGACGGGGGATCCTGATCAGGGGTTCGGAGCAAAGACGCCGACGGGAACTCAGACGACGGCCACGATCGCGGCCTGTCCGTAGCCGTGCTCGTCCGCCTCGGTGAGGGGGCGGCTGCGGCGGCCGGGGACGCGCACCGAGGCACGCTTGAGCCAGCGGTCGGTGCCGTCGTAGCGGGGCCGGAACGGCACCCGGCCGTGCACGACTTGGTCGTTGTCGACCACGAGGACGTCTCCGGGCTCCAGGGCGACGGCGACCGAGACGCGTTCCAGTTCGGCCGTCAGCCGGTCGTAGGCGGCGCGGTAGTCGGCGGGTGCCTCGTCGAGGGGGGTGTAGGCGGGGTCGTAGCGCAGGGTCGGGCCGGCCGCGGTCTGCCACAGGACGGGAACCCTCGGCGGCTCGCCCTCGAAGTCTTGTGCCTCGGCGTAGGCGTCGTCGGGGAGGATCGGCAGCACCGGCCGCGACAGCAGCGCGACGTCGTCGGGGGCGAGGCGGACCTTGCGGATGCTGGCGGCGGTGGTGGCGACGGCGTCGTGGTTGCGCATACAGGCGAGCAGCAGCAGATGGGCGCGGCCGGGGTGGAAGGCGTCCTCGGTGTGCGGGCTGAGCAGGACCGTGCTGCTCGCGCCGGTCTGCTCCTGCTCGTGACCGGGTGCGGGCACGATGTTGTGCACGAAGCGGCCCTCCTGCTGGCCGTCCCAGGCGATGGGGTGGCCCATGACCGTGGCGAGCAGCAGCAGGATCAGGTCCCAGGCGGCGGCGCGGTCACCGGCGGTGGCCCAACTGCCGGGTGTGGGGCCGATGCCGCCGTCGTCGACGGACAGGCCGCGCAGGACGTACAGGCCGTCGTCGGTGTCGACCGGTCGGCACGCATGACGAATCGTTTCACCAAGGCGGGTGGCGGACGTCGCGACCCGGCGGAGCAGTGCCGGCCGGGCGGCCGAACTGCCTAAGTCGGCAAGGATCTTGTGGGCGGTCTCGGTCAGCTCGTCGACGTCGTGCGGGGCGAGCTGTCGGACGGGTGCGGCTCCCGTGGGCATGGCGCAGACATCCCTTTCGGGCGTGGGTGCGGGGTGCGAGTGCGATGGAGCTCGGAGCGCCGACCTGTGCGTTCGCTGTGTGTCGGCTGGGCGATCGCTGCGAAACGTATCAGTCGCACTTAGGTAAGGCAACCCTTACTAACTCCCGTGCTTCCATGGCGAACTGCCCACCCGGCGCGCGCCGTTGCGTGCTCCCGTGCGCCGACCTGATGCCCCGCCAGAGATCGCGAACGCTCTCGGCAGACCTTGCGCACAGGATCTTCTTAGGGTAGGCAAACCTAAGCAATGTGCCCATGTGAGCGGAACGAGGTCGTACGACGTGAACCTGAACAGACGCCAGGTGCTGTGGGCCGGTGGCGGAATAGGTGCGGCCGCGCTCCTGGCCGCCTGCGGCGGCGGTGACGAGACCTCGGCCAAGTCGCCGTCGACGGCGAGCGAGAAGCCCCGGAGCGGCGGCACCCTGCGGGTGGGCGCGCTGGGCCGTGCGTCGGCCATCACCCGCGATCCGCACGGCACCCAGGCCAACGAGAGCGACTACCTGATCATCTCGCTGGTCCACGACACCCTCACCGTCCCCGGCAGCAAGCCGAACACCGTTCCCCGCCTCGCCGCGAACTGGCAGGCGTCGGACGACCTGAAGACCTGGCGCTTCACTCTCGCCAAGGGCGCGAAGTTCCACGACGGCACGCCGGTCACCGCCGAAGACGTCGTGTGGTCGCTGAAGCGGCTGCGCAACACCCCCTCCGGCGCGTCCCGCCTCCCGGGCATCAAGCCGGAGAACATCAAGGCCGAAGGCGAGAACACCGTCGTCCTGGTGTCCGACTACGCCAACGCCGAACTGCCGCTGCTGACCCGCCTGACGACGTTCGTGCTGAAGAAGGACACCGCGGACAAGGACCTCGGCAAGGCGCCCGGCACCGGCCCCTTCAAGCTCGACTGGTTCCGCTCCGGCAACGCCCGCCTGGTCCGCAACGACGACTGGTACGGCGGCGACGTCCACCTCGACGCCATCGAGGTGAAGATCTTCGAGAGCCCGCAGGCGATGGCCAACGCCCTGCTCGCCGGACAGATCGACGTCGCCTCCAACGTCGGCGCGGTCGCGGCCCGTACCGCCGAGAAGCGCGACGACATCCAGATCGTGCGCCGCCCCAACGACATGGCGATGCCGATCGTCATGCGCACCGCAGACGGTCCGTTCGCGGACGCGAGGGTGCGGGAGGCGCTGCGCCTCGCCGTCGACCGGGACACCATGGTCAAGCAGGTGCTGTCCGGATACGGCACGGTCGCCAACGACATCCTCGGCACCGGCGACCCCGCCTTCGCCAAGGGCATCCCGCAGCGGGGGCGCGACCTGGCCAAGGCCAGGCAGCTGCTGAAGGAAGCCGGCTTCGACACGTCGAAGACCTACAAGCTGCTCACCACCGAGGACATCGCGGGCCTCGCCGAGTCCGCCACACTGTTCGCCTCCCAGGTCCGCGAGGCCGGGGTCAAGATCGAGGTGGTCAAGCAGGAGTCGGCCACCTTCTGGGACAAGACCTGGCTCAAGGGCGACCTGTACACCACCTACTGGGGCACCAACGACTCGGTCGTGTTCTTCGCCAGCAAGACCATGGTCTCCGACTCCGGCCAGAACGAAACCGGCTGGAAGAACAAGGAGTTCGACGCCGCCTACAGGAAGGCGATGGCGACCAAGGACGCGGCGGAGCGCGCCAAGGTGCTGCACGAGCTCCAGCAGATCGAGTACGACGCGTCCGGCTACCTGCTGTGGGGCATGGCCGACGGCATCGACCTCGCGGGCTCGGCCGTGCGGAACCTGCCCACCCTGCCCGGCTACGGGCGCGTCCAGCTCGAGCAGGCATGGCTGACTCGCTGACCCGGCGGGAACCGGCCGCGGCTTCGGCACCGCGGCCGGTTCCCGCCGTCGTCCGCACGGCCCTGTACGCGGCCGGTGTGCTCGCGCGCCGGATCCTGCTGCTGGCCGTGCTGCTCGCCGCCGTCTTCGCCGCTGTCGAACTGCTCCCGGGCGACGCCGCCGACGCCACCTCCGAACGCGGCGAAAGCGCGGCCGACCTCGCCGCGCGGCGCCATCTGCTGGGCCTGGACCGGCCGGTGACGGAACGCTTCGGGGACTGGATGACCGGCCTGCCCACCGGCGACCTGGGCACCTCCGCACGCGGGGAACCGGTGGCGGCCCTGCTGGCCCACCCGTTCCCCAACACCCTGTTGCTCGGCGGGCTCGCCCTGCTGGTGACCCTGCTCGCCTCGGTCGCGCTCGGCTGCTGGGCGGCCGGCCGGCCCGGCGGGACGGTCGACCGGATGGTCTCCGCAGGCGCCACCGGCATCCTTGCGCTGCCCGAGTTCGTCGTCGCCGTCGCCCTCGTCCTCGTCCTCGCGCTGTGGACCGACTGGCTGCCCGCCGTCACCCTCACCGACGCCGACGGCTCGCCCGCCTCCTGGCGGATGCTCGTGCTGCCCGTCCTCGCCCTGGCCGTCCCGCAGATCGGCTGGAACACCCGCATCGTGCGGGCCGCGCTCGCCGACGAGGCCAAGGCGCCGCACATCGACACCGCCGTGCTCGACGGACTGCCCCGCCACCGGATCCTCACCCACCACCTGCTGCCCGGCGCCCTGCCCACCATCGCGGCCGGCATCGCCACCTCCACCGGCATGCTGCTGGGCGGCGCGG
The DNA here is from genome assembly GCF_044756385.1 of Streptomyces sp. NPDC091972. Taxonomy (NCBI): domain Bacteria; kingdom Bacillati; phylum Actinomycetota; class Actinomycetes; order Kitasatosporales; family Streptomycetaceae; genus Streptomyces; species Streptomyces sp. NPDC091972. The sequence continues at coordinate 1,063,784 of NZ_JBIVSV010000001.1, forward strand.
TCGTGGTGGAGACCATCTTCAACTACCCCGGCATCGGCTCCGTCCTCGCCGGAGCGGTCGCCGACCGCGACAGCCCCCTCATCGCCGGGGTCGTCGCCGTCACCGGAGCCGTCATCACCGGAGTGCTGCTGCTCGCCGACCTCGTACGCGCCTGGGCCTCGGGAGGCCGCACATGACCGCGACCACCGCCCCCGCCGCGAAGACCGCCCGGCCTCCGCGCCCCACCCGCCGCCGGATCGTTCTCCGGGTGCTCCCGGCCCTGCTCCTCACCGCCGTCGCCCTGGCCGGACCCTGGCTCGCCCCGCACGCCATCGACACCCCGGTCACCGCGCCGTACGCGGAACCCGGCGGCAACGCTCCCCTCGGCGGCGACCAGCTCGGCCGCGACATCCTCAGCCGCGTCCTGGCCGGAGGACGCGAACTCGTCGTCACGTCCCTCCTCGTCGCCGCCCTGGTCACCGCGGTGGCCGCCGTGCTCGGCGCGGTCAGTGCCCTGCGCCCGGCCGTCGGACGGATCGTCGAACGCAGCGCCGACGTGCTGATGCTGCTGCCCGCCGTGCTCGGCATCCTGCTCGTGACCCTGTCCTGGCCCGACGGCGGACGCCTCGCCGTCGTCACCGCGTCCGTCGTCCTCGGCGTGCCCTACGCGGTACGCCTGGTCGCCGGGGCCGCCGCACCCGTCGCGGCCTCCGGCTACGTCGAAGCGGCGGCCGTCGGCGGCGAGCGACTCGGGTACCTCGTGCTCCGGGAAGTGCTCCCCAACCTGCGGGCCACCCTGCTGGCCCTGTTCGGGCTGCGCTTCGTCGCCGCCGTCTACCTCGTCGCGACCGCCGGTTTCCTCCAGGTCGGCCCCCAACCACCCGCCGCCGACTGGGCTTTGATGATCCGCGAGAACTCCGCCGGCATCCTCCTCAACCCCTGGGCCGTCCTCGCCCCCAGCATCGCCATCGGCCTGCTCGCCATGAGCGTCAACCTCGCGGCCGCCGCCCTCGTCCCCACGACCGGCCGGAAGGCGGTGCCCGCACTGTGAACCACATGCCCGACTGGTACTCCGACAGCCACACGCCCGACGCGGAGAGAGCCGTCCGGGTCCGCGACCTGACCGTCACCACCCCGAACGGCCGCCTCCTGCTCGACCGGGCCGGCCTCGAACTGGCCCCCGGCCGCGTCACCGCCGTCGTCGGCCCCTCCGGCTGCGGCAAGACCACGCTCCTGCGAGCAGTGACAGGCACCCTGCCCCCGGGCACCGAGCGCACCACGGGCAGCATCACCGTCCTCGGCCAGGACCCCCTCGCCCTCCCGGCACCGGCCCTGCGCACGCTGCGCCGCCACCGCCTCGCCTACGTCGGCCAGGACCCCGGCTCCGCCCTCAACCCGCGCATGAAGGTACGCCGCCTGCTCACCGAACTCGCCGTGGACAAAAGCCCCGAGGCGATCCGCGCCCAGCTCACCGAGGTCCGGCTCCCTGTCGACGACGGCCTGCCCGACCGCCGTATCGGCGGCCTGTCGGGCGGCCAGCAACGCCGGGTCGCGCTCGCCCGCGCCCTGGCCCGCCGCCCCGCCGTCCTCCTCCTCGACGAACCCACCGCGGGACTCGACCCCGCGCTGCGCGACGAGATCGCCGACCTCCTGCGCCACCTCGCGGAAAGCCACCGCATAGCCATCGGCCTGTCCTGTCACGACCCCGACCTGGTCACCCGGCTCGCCGACGACGTCGTGGACCTGACCGGCCCGCGCCTCCAGCCGACCGCGAACGCCGCACCCGCCCCCCGCGAACCCGCACCCACACCTGACGACGGTTCGACGCTGATCGCGTCCGGCCTGCACGCCGCCCACCTCCACCGCGGCCGCCGCGTCCCCGTACTGCACGGCATCGACCTCACCCTCTCCGCAGGAAGCAGCCTCGGAGTCGTCGGCGCCTCCGGTTCCGGCAAGACGACCCTGCTGCGCACCCTCGTCGGCCTGCACCGCGCCACCGCCGGCACCGTCAGCCTGGACGGCACCCGCCTCGCTGCCACCGCGCACCGCCGTACCCGCGACCAGCGCCGCCGCCTCCAACTCGTGCCCCAGGACCCCCTGGGCACCCTCAACCCCAGCCGCACCGTCGAGGCCACCCTGCGCCGCCCGCTCCTGCTGCACCGCCGGGCAGCACGGGCCGAGGTCCCCGACCGCGTCCTGGAACTGCTCGACCAGGTCGGCCTGCCCGCCGCCTACGCCGACCGCTACCCCCACGAACTCTCCGGCGGCCAACGCCAGCGCGTCGCCGTGGCCCGCGCCCTGGCGGCCGACCCCGACGTGCTGATCTGTGACGAGGTCACCTCAGCCCTCGACGCGGACACCACCGTCGCCGTCATGGACCTGCTGGCGGATCTGCGGGACCGGCGCGGCCTGTCCCTCGTCCTGGTCAGCCACGACCTGCGTCTCGTCGCCGACCGCACGGACACCCTGCTCGTGATGTCCGAGGGGCATGTCGTCGAGTCGGGACCCACCGCGCAGCTGTTCACCTCACCGTCCCACCCGGTGACCGCGGCACTGGCCACCGGGACGCTGCTCGGCGGCTGACTCGGGCTTGCGCGATCGGTCCGCCCGGCCGCGGGGCGCGGTCGCGGCACCGGTGAAGACACCCGTGCCCGCCTCCAGCTCATGGCCTCGGTGGTGGCCGGCTCTTCCTCTACAGTCCCGGTGTGTCGAGTACCCCGGTGCGGCTGTTGCGGTTGTTGTCCTTGCTGTCCCAGCGGCCGTCATGGACGAACCGTGAGCTTGCCGAGCGCATGGAGGTCGACGAGCGCACCGTGCGGCGGGACGTGGCGCGGCTGCGGGAGCTCGGGTACGGAATCGAGTCCGATCCCGGTCCGTGGGGCGGTTACCGCATGGCGCCGGGCAGCGCGCTCCCGCCGTTGAACCTGGACGACGACGAGGCCCTGGCGGTGGCGGTCGCCCTGCGGGAAGCAGCGCTGCGCGGGGTGCTGGGCAGCGACCAGGCGGCGCTGTCCGCGCTGTTCAAGCTCCAGCGGATGCTGCCGCGCCGGGTGGCCGAGCGGCTCAGTGCGTTCGCCGACTCCGTCGTCCACACTCCGCAGGGGCCGGGTGATCCGGTCTCGACCGAAGTGCTTCTCGCGCTGGCCGACGCGTGCCACCACCGCCACCGCCTGCGGATGGTCTACCGCGATCGGGAGGGCCGCAGCACCAGCCGCGCGGCCGACCCGTACCGGCTCGTACGAACCCGGAACCGCTGGTATTTGGTCGCCCTCGACGTCGAGCGCGGGCACTGGCGGACCTTCCGGGCGGACCGTGTGGTGGAAGCGCGGCCCACCGGCCAACCGGTCCGGATCGACAGTCCACCGGATGCCGCACGCATGGTCGCCGACATGCTGACCAGTGACTACCCGGTGTACGCGACGGTGGTGCTGCCGGTGCCCCTGGAGGAGGCGCAGCGGCTCGTCCCACCCGGGGCGGGGGTCCACGAGAGCGTCGGGCCGGATGCGACGCGCGTCACCCTCGGCGGCACGCACCTGGACGAACTCGCCGACCGTCTTCTTGCGCTGACCGTCCCGCTCACCGTGCTGGAACCGGCCGAACTGCGCACCTTGTTGCGCACACGCCTCCGCACCCAGCTCGACGCCCTGACACCGGGGGACCTGGGGGACCTGGAGAGCCGGCAACGGGGCGAGGACGTTACGTAGGTCGGCAGCTTTCGGTCTTCACATCGGATCGCCTGCCAGGGCGGGCAGGACACTCCTCCCGAAAACGGCCCTTCACACGGCCGCTGCCGTGATGTCCGCCAAGCCACCTCCCATCTCTGACCAGGACAGTTTCTGACCGGGTCGGCTCATAGAGTGAGCAGTGAGCCCTCGGACGAGCTCCATGACCGCTCGGCGCGTCCCACCCTGCCCGATGCACCCACCGGGAACCGAAGTTGCTCCAGCGACACACGGCCACGACAGCACCGACGGAAGTCCGATCACCGCACCGCACCACCTCACCCTGATGGAAGAGACCGCATGCCATCCGCCGACGAGCTCATCGGCCACCACGCCGTTGAAACCCTGATCCGCGCCATCCAGACCGCCGCTCCGGACGCCGACCTCACCTCACTGCGCACAGCGCCAGGGCAGATCGCCCCGATATCCCTCCGGGAACGCGCCGATCTGTTGCGCGATGCCCTGCTGGCCGACCTGCCCGGCGACTTCGCCGCGCTGGCCCGGATCGTGCGCTCCGCCCGGGACAGCGCCCCGGATTTCACCGGATGGCTGATCTGGCCGGTCACCAGCGCCCTCGCCACCCGCGCGGTCCAGGAGGACAGCCACACCGCGTTCGACGATGCGATGGCGCTGCTCGCCGACCTCACCGGGCGCCTCACCTCGGAGTTCGCCATCAGGACCCTGCTGCGGCACGACCTCGACCGCGCCCTCGGCATCATCAGCGACTGGACCGTCTCGCCCGACGCGCACGTGCGCAGGCTCGCCTCCGAAGGCACCCGTCCCTACCTTCCCTGGGCGGTACGAGTACCGGACATCCTGGCCCGCCCCGGAGTGACCATGCCGGTCCTCGACGCCCTCCACCGGGACGAGAGCGACTACGTGCGCCGCTCGGTCGCCAACCATCTCAACGACCTCAGCCGGGACCACCCCGACCTCGTCGTCGACACCGCCCGCCGCTGGCTGGTCGCGCCCGACCCGGCCACCGAACGCCTCGTACGCCATGGCCTGCGCACCCTCGTCAAACGCGGCCACCCCGGCGCTCTGGACCTGCTCGGCTTCACGCCTGCGGCAGTCGAGGTCGACGGACCCCACCTGGACCGCAGTACCGTCCCCTTCGGCGGCAGCGTCCGGTTCACCGCCTCGGTCCGCAACACCGGCGACACCCAGGCACGCCTGGCGATCGACTACGTGGTGCACCACCGCAAGGCCAACGGCGGCCAGACCGGCAAGACCTTCAAACTCACCACGCGCACCCTCGCACCGGGCGAGCGCATTCAAGTGGCCCGGGAGCACTCCTTCCGCCCGATCACGACCCGCCGCTACCACTCCGGCACGCACGCGATCTCCCTTCAGGTCAACGGAGTCGCATCGGCCCGCGCCGACTTCGAACTGGTCGACCCGGACACACCCTGACGCACAGTCCTGCCCTCCACCCCGGGGGCGAACCGCCTCCCGACGCGGTGGGTACTTTGGATAGGCCGCTATGGGGTACCCCGGTCGTCCGGACGTGTGCGAGACGAAGGAGTTCGCCCGCGATGACGAACCTGCTCGGCTTCCTCGGTGTGCTGATGCTGGCCTACCTCGTACCCGGGCCGGACTTCCTGGTGATCGTCCGGGCGGGGGCCCGGAACACGGCCCTCGGCCGTGCGGCGGCCTGGGGCGCGCAGAGCGGGCTCTGCGTCCACATGTGCGCCGCGGCGCTCGGTCTGTCGGTGATCGCCGCCCGGTCGGCGTACGCGTTCACCGTAATCAAACTGGCGGGCGCCGCCTACCTGGTGTTCCTCGGGGTCCGCGCGCTGCTCGCCGCCCGCTCCGGTGCGGCCCCGGCCCGGCCGCACCGTGCCTCCGGCCGCGAGCACCCGGGAAGCTGCCGCTCCAGCTTCATGGAGGGTTTTCTCACCAATGTGCTCAACCCGAAGGCCGCGCTCTTCTTCCTGAGTGTCCTGCCGCAGTTCGTGACGGGGACCGACGGGTCTGCGACGGGCCAGATCTTCCTGCTCGGAGCGGTCGACATCGCGGTGGGCCTGGCCTACTGGTTCGCCCTGGTCACGTTCGCCGCGCGGCTGCGGCCGCTCCTGACCGACATCGCGAAGCGCCGGATCTGGGATCGGATCAGCGGGAGCCTGCTCATAGGGGTCGGCGTAGGGATCGCCGCCACAGACTGAGCCCGTGCAAACAGGGACCACCTGCTCGACGCTCCGGCGTGCCGCTTCAGTCCCGCAGAACACGATCGAGTGCCGCCCGGCCTACGGGCCCCCAGTTCGGCTTGCCGCCGGGAAGGCCTCGGTCGCCGTTCTGCCCCATGAGCATCAGGAAGAGGCTCTTCATGACGGCCAGTCCGCGGGCACGCCGGATCGCCGCCTCGTCTGCTTTCCTGTACGCGATCCGCTCCCGCCGCGTCGCCGACGATCCGCCACCGCTGGGTCGTCGAGAGAACCGTCAGGGGTGATCCGGCTGGATACGCTCACCCTTCATGACCAACCGAAAGGTGCCGCGCTGAGCCAGTACTTCGATATAGGCGACGAGACTCTGTGGAACCCGTCCAACGGCGCTTCCCGTCTGTTCCAAAGCCAAGTGTCGGTCTTCGAGGCGGAGCTGGAGCTCTCATCCGGCATCGGGCCGATGGAGAACGACGAGTGCCAGATCAACCCAGCCGTCTTCGAGATCTTCCTCAACGCCCTACTGGTGCAGCACCGAGGAACAAGCCACGCCGTACTGCGCGCGCTCTCCGAGGGGTTCATCGCCACCGTGCTGGTTCTCGCGGAGCGCGCCGGGATCAGGGTGGACTGGGCTCAGTCCGGGGCCGCTCCGGATGGCGCACTTGAAGGTGCACAAACTCCCGCAGTCACAGGGATGTCCACTCTGGCCGAAGGACGCGCCCGGGGGGCGGGACTGCGCGAGAAGGCACGGGAGCTCGCGCAGCACATGCCTCGCTGACCGGAGCCACCGCGTCGGCCGATCAGTTGCCCACCGATGCAGTCCTTAGGGCTAGCACGAAGTTGCACTCCTCCTATGACGACCAGTCAGAGGGCGATCAGTCCGGCTGTCGTCTCCTGGAAGCCGCAGGCGTCGAAGTAGAACGAACGCAGGTGTTCCTCGAAGTCGACGTGGAGCCAATGGCACTTCGCGGCACGGGCTTCCTGAGCCGCGGCTGCGACCAGTGCTCCGCCGACACCGGCCCGCTGCCGATGCTGGGCCACCACCGTGTCCAGGATGAAGGCGTGAACTCCGCCGTCCCAGGCCACGTTGACGAAACCGATCAGCGAGCCGTCTTCCCAGGCGCAGACCCAGCCGAGGCTGTGGCGCTCCACTCGTTCTCGCCAGTCAGTCTGAGCGACTGGATGGCCGAAGCCTTCGGCATGCAGCGCGTTGAGGGCTGTGTTGTCGAAGTCGCCCCACCATTCGTACGTGATCGTCACGCCTTGGTCGTAGGGATCAGGTCACGTCCGACAACCCGATTCCGCCCGGCCCTCACAGAGCCGGTGCCGCAGGCCGGAAGCGCCGCATTCGGAACGGACCCGATGAGCGCGGATGCATGATCCGTTTTGTGCCGGGAGGGCGCCGTAGGCACGTTGCGGGTCATACGGGAACCCGCTGGGCGCTCGTGGGCAGGGCGTAGTCCGAAGGAGTGGCCGCTCGGTTCATGTGGCGTAAGGACGGCTCCATGCAGGAATGGCTTCGGCGATGCGGGACTACGTTCACCGCGGCGGGTCACTCAGTCGCGGCTGTGCCCGCCTGCTGGCCGGATCCGCCTTGGCCTTGATCGAGGGATTGTGATGGCGACTCATACGACTGAACCGATCTCTCCGACTCCTGCGGCCGAGGGGCGCCGCGGCAGGGGTCAGGTGATCGTGTCCTGGCTGTCCACCACCGACCACAAGAAGATCGGTCATCTGTACCTGATCACCTCGTTCTGCTTCTTCCTGGTCGGCGGGGTGCTGGCGATGGCGATCAGGGCGGAACTGGCCCGGCCCGGGCTCCAGTTCCTCTCCAGCGAGCAGTACAACCAGGCGTTCACCATGCACGGCACGATCATGCTGCTGCTGTTCGCCACTCCGACCTTCGCCGGGTTCGCCAACGCGATCATGCCCCTGCAAATCGGCTCTCCCGACGTCGCCTTCCCGCGGCTGAACATGTTGTCCTACTGGTTCTTCCTGCTCGGCGGACTGATCGTCATGGGCAGCTTTCTGACCCCGCAGGGTGCCGCCGACTACGGATGGACCGCCTACACCCCGCTCAGCGGGCCCATCCGCAGCGGTTACGTCGGCGCCGACCTGTGGATCATGGGGCTGGCGCTGGCGGGATTCGGCACGATCCTGGGCGCGGTCAACTTCATCACCACCATCATCTGCATGCGCGGCCCCGGGATGACCATGTTCCGCATGCCGATCTTCACCTGGAACGTGCTGCTGACCTCGGTGCTGGTCCTGTTCGCCTTCCCCGTGCTGGCGGCGGCGCTGTTCGCGCTGGAGGCGGACCGGAAGTTCGGGGCGCACGTCTTCGACGCCCAGTACGGCGGGGCACTGCTGTGGCAGCACCTGTTCTGGTTCTTCGGCCACCCCGAGGTCTACATCCTCGCCCTGCCCTTCTTCGGCGTGATCACCGAGATCATCCCGGTGTTCTCCCGCAAGCCGATCTTCGGTTACATGGGCCTGGTCGGCGCGACCATCGCCATCGCAGGTCTGTCGGTGACCGTGTGGGCGCATCACATGTTCGCCACCGGGGCCGTGCTGCTGCCGTTCTTCTCCTTCATGACCTATCTGATCGCCGTGCCGACGGGGGTGAAGTTCTTCAACTGGATCGGCACCATGTGGAAGGGCTCGCTGTCCTTCGAGCCACCCATGCTGTGGGCGGTCGGCTTCCTGGTCACCTTCCTCTTCGGCGGCCTGACCGGTGTCATCCTCGGCTCACCGCCCCTGGACTGGCACGTCACCGATACCTATTTCGTCGTCGCGCACTTCCACTACGTGCTGTTCGGCACGATCGTGTTCGCGATGTTCGGCGGATTCAGTTTCTGGTGGCCGAAGATGACCGGCACGATGCTCGACCACCGCCTGGAGAAGATCCACTTCTGGACGCTGTTCGTCGGTTTCCACACCACCTTCCTGGCCCAGCACTGGCTGGGTGCCGAGGGGATGCCCCGCCGCTACGCCGACTACCTGGCCGCCGACGGCTTCACCGCCCTGAACACGGTCTCCTCCATCGGCGCCTTCCTCCTCGGCCTGTCCACCCTGCCGTTCCTCTACAACGTCTGGAAGACCGCCAAGTACGGCGAACGCGTCAAGGTCGACGACCCCTGGGGCTACGGCCGCTCCCTGGAATGGGCCACCTCCTGCCCGCCGCCCCGCCACAACTTCGTCACGCTGCCCCGGGTGCGCACCGAGTCCCCGGCCTTCGACCTGCACCACCCGGACATCGCCCAGTTCGACCAAGCGGAGTCCACCGGCAAGCGTGACGTGCTGGAGGCCGAAGGGCACAAGGGCGACCGGTCATGATCAGAGGACGGGTTCGACGCTCACACGCGGACCACGCGTCCGCTCTCGCCGCCGAGGCCGAGGGCTACCTCCTGTTGCGCAGTCACTACGACGACGCCCGCCGGGAGGCGGGGGAGTTGTGCGCGGAAATGCCCTGGCTGACCACCGCCCAGGCCGAGGACCTGGCCCACCATTACTGCGAGCGGCGCATGCTGCTCGCCCGGCACATGCTGCGCGTCACCGTCCAGCGCGCCGACCAGCTGTGTCAGGAGTACGAGAACCGTTACCAAGAACTACGTCGCGCACTGCTCAAGCGGCATGCCGCCTGCGCGTCAGCAGTGATGGCCTGCGCCGCCGGTGTGGGTGCGGCGGTGGGCGTGCTGACACGCTGACAGGCAGGCCGTGCCCACGCACGCTGCCGGTGTACGGCATGCCCCGCACCGTCGGACTGTGCCGACCTGACGCCCGCCCAACCTCAGGCGACTTCCCAGGCCCCCGGTCGGCGCCGATCGGTACCGCCCGTTCCCCGCTGCTCTCATGGGCCGCCGACCTCCATATCCCCGGCCGGTACGGCTTCCTGAGCCGACGCCGACGCCGACGCCGACGCCTCCACGGTCCTCCGGGCGGCGTGCAGGCCGCGCCGGTGCAGCGGAGCGAGCACGGTCAGGCCCCCGATGAGTACGACGACGAAGAAGGCGCTGAATGCGGTGGCGCCGGTCAGCAGTCCCGGCATCAGCCCGTGCGCGGTCACTACGGCGCCCAGGGCGGGGGCCCCGACGCCTTGCGCGGCGTAGCCGATGAGGTATCCGCCAGAGACCATGCCGGCCCGGTGGTGCGGAGCGGCGTACCGGCTGAAGACCGTCAGTCCGCCGGCGAAGTCGAAGGCGTAGGCGGCGCCGGCCACCGCCGAGGCGACGAAGAAGAGCGCCAGCGAGTGCTCCACGCCGGTGAGGACGAACAGCCATACCGCCGCGAGCGACCCGGCCGCCCCGAGGACGACGAGGAGCCAGACCGGCACGCGCCGGGCCACGAGGGCGAAGACCGTGATGCACGCCGCGAAGACCGACAGGAGAGCGCCTGTGACCAGGGCGTTGCTCGAACCGGCGAGCTGCCGGGCGATCTTGGCACCGAGCGGCAGCACGATCGCCCCGAGCAGGAACGACGACGCGAACGCGATCGAACCGGCCACGAAGACGACGCGGCTGCCACGGGGGATGACGATCGGCCGGACACGCCACGGCTCCTGGGCCTCGTCCGGTGTGTGGCGCGGCATGCACAGGACCAGGCACGCCACGGCCGCGATCGAGACGGCAAGGACGAAGAAATCGAGGTGCAGGGGAAAGGGCGCGTACTCGGTCAGGGCGCCGCCCACGAGCATCGCCAGCCCGATGCCGAGGGCCGATATCGCCGTACTGAGGGCGCCGGCTCGCTTCTCCTTGCCGGGTGCGCTGAACTCGACCATGGCCACACTCGCGGGGCTGATGGACAGACCGACGCCGATACCCATGAAGACACGGCCGATCAGTAGCCACACGACGTCACCGGCGACCGCGAAGAACAGGGCGCCGATCAATTCCGCGGCGAGCCCGATCAGGATGGACGCACGTCTGCCGATGTGGTCGGAGAGGTCACCGAAAATGATCAGGACCGGAATCAGAGTGATCGGGTACGCGGCGAAGATCCAGGTGATGGCGGTCGTCGAGACACCCCACTCAGCCTGGTAGAGCGGATAGGTCATGGTCGGGCAGGCGCTGGTCCACAGCGCGAGTGCGACCACCGCGCCGGCGGTCCAGAAGCTGGCGCGTGTTCCTAGAAGCGGCACGGGGTCTCCTGTGTGACGGGTCTTGGATCGCCGTGAGAGGCTGAATATTTCTTAGCAACCTAGCTAGCTAGATTGCATTCCGCAACTCAAAGTCCAAGTCTGTGAGCCGCCTGCTGGGGGATTGTCGAGGCGCCCGAGCGGCTGGGGCGGACAAAGCTGCCGGACGGGTGCGCCGTGGGGTGGCCGCGTGGGGGCCCGAGTCGGGCGCCTCGTCCAGCTGTGGGCCGGTTCCACCACGAGCAGATGGCTCGGCCTGCGCGTAGCGCGGTCGCCGGGCCGGGAGTTCGTCTGATCACCGTCGACTGATCAGGACTGGGTGTGTCCGGCGCCGCCTCCGGTTGGAGCTGGCAGGACAGGCCGGCGATGTCCGCGCATTCGGCGGGAGCCGAGGGCGGGCGGACCTGGCGAGCGTTGGCTACTCGGTGGGTGCGCCGTTCGCGCTGGCGTGCGCCGCGGCCGGTGTAGTGAGCGGCGTGTCGGCGGTCTCCGCGACGGACGAACTCGCCCGCCCGGCCTTCTCACCTGTGCCGACCGCGGTGTCTACACCGGCCCGGCCTCCGACGCCCCATACCGGCGCGCGTCGGCTGAGGGCTCCTCCATGGGGGCGGCAGGGTACGTGCGGGAGGCGGCGCGGGCCATCAGGCCGTGGCCCTTCGATCCATCGGAGATCACGGTGCCGGTCGATCCCTTGTGCAGAGAACCGGACACCAACCCGTTCCACTCGCCCGATCCCGGCACGTCCCTGGCTGCCCGTACAGCCACGGCGCGACGCCACCTCCCGGCGGACGCGGGAACCGCGGTTCTGTGGCTCGCCCGCACGATCATCCGGTCCCTGCTCGACCTGACATCGACGAGTTGGCCAGGCGGGAAGCCGTGATGGACAGGTGCGGCGCTGCCCGTCACCACCCCAGCGTCGTCCTCTCAGGACGGGGCTGAGCCGGACGCTGGAAGCGGCCTCGCGGTGGCGCACGCTGGCAGGGCGGTCGTCGAACGGCGGTGACCGCCCGAACGGGAGATACGTATGAGCATCAGGACACACGCGATCGGCAGCCAGGGACTGACGGCGTCGGTCGAGGGTCTGGGCACCATGGGGATGACCGCCATGTACGGGACCCGGGACGACGCCGGGTCGGTGGAGACGATCCACCGGGCGATCGAACTCGGGGTGACCCTCTTCGACACGGCGGACATGTACGGCCCGTTCACGGGAGAGGAACTGCTCGGGCGGGCGGTCGCACCGTACCGGGACCGGGTGCTGCTGGCGACGAAGTTCGGCGGGCTGACGCTGGACGAGTCCGGCAAGGTGGTCGGTGGCCCGAACGGACGGCCGAGTTATGTGCGGCGCGCGGTGGAGGGTTCACTGCGCCGGCTGGGCACGGACCGCATCGACCTGTACTACCAGCACCGTGTCGACCCGAACGTGCCGGTGACCGAGACCTTCGGCGCGCTGGGCGAGTTGGTCGCCGAGGGCAAGGTGCGCTACCTCGGTGTCAGCGAGGCGTCCGTCGAGACCATCCGCGCCGCCCACGCCGCCGCGCCGCTGTCGGCCGTGCAGACCGAGTACTCGCTGTTCACCAGAACGGTGGAGGGCAACGGGGTGCTCGACGCGGTGCGCGAACTCGGCATCGGCTTCGTGGCGTACGCCCCACTGGGCCGCGGCTTCCTCACGGGACGGCTGCGCTCGCTCGACGAGCTGCCGCAGAACGACTGGCGGCGCACCGCGCCCCGCTTCAGCGGCGAGAACTTCGCGCACAACCTCGCTCTGGCCGACCGGGTGCGCGCGATCGCCGAGAAGCACGACATCACCCCGGGGCAACTGGCCCTGGCCTGGGTGCTGGCCCAGGGCGTCACCGCCATCCCCGGCACCAAGCGGCGCAGCTATCTGGAGGAGAACGTGGCCGCCGCGGCGCTCACACTGGACGCGGGGACGCTGAGCGACCTCAGCGAGATGATCGGGTCCGAGGAGGTGGCCGGTGAGCGGTACTTCCCCGAGGGAATGAAGGCCATCCAGGAATGAACAGCAACCACAACGACCTCGGTGACTTCCTGCGGGCCCGGCGTGCGGCACTGCGGCCGGCCGATGTCGCGCTGGTCGCGGGCGGACGCCGCCGGACTCCGGGGCTGCGACGCTCCGAGGTGGCGCTGTTGGCGAACATCTCGGTCGACTACTACGAGCGGCTGGAGCAGTCCCGCAACGCCCACCCCTCGCAGGCGATGCTGGCGAGTCTGGCAGGGGCGCTGCGTCTGTCGGTGGACGAGCGCGACCACCTCTACCGGCTCGCCGGTCACGCCCCGCCGCGAGGCGGGGGAGCCGGCCGGTACGTCGACCCGGCCATGATGTTCCTGCTCGACGCCCTGACGACGGTGCCGGCCCAGGTCATGGACGGCCTCTCCACGATGCTCGCCCAGAACCGGCTCAGCCAGGCGCTGTTCGGCTCCTGGGCCGTGGGGGACGCGCGCGCCGGCAACGTGACGTGGCGCTGGTTCACCGACCCTGCGTCGCGGGCGCTGAACGTCGCCGAGGAGCACGAGCAGATCGGCCGCGACTATGCGGCGGACCTGCGGAGCGCGGTCGCGCGGTTCGGCAGGGACGCCGCTGCGGACAGCCTCGTCGCCGACCTTCTCCAGGCCAGCGACGAGTTCGCCCGTTACTGGGACGAGATGGCCGTCAAGCCGCTGCGTTCCACCCGGAAGCGGCTGGTGCATCCGCATGCGGGGCCGCTCGACGTCCAGTGCGACGTCGTCCTCGGCTCTGCCACGGGTCATCGAATGGTGATCTTCCGGCCGCAACCCGGGTCGGGGACCGCCGAACACTTCGAGTTCCTCCAGGTGCTCGGAGAGCAGACCTTCGAGGCGTGACAGCGCTGACGCCGGCGGCCGCGCGCCGTGCAGCGGCCCGCTGAGGGGCCGATGCCGGCCCCTGCCCCGTGAGGCAACCGTCGTGGATCAGGGCGTGCACCGGCACTGGAGGTGCACACCGGCACCTCGCCCCGGGGCCGTACGTCTCGGCCGCCCCGTGGCGCTTCGCACCGTGCCGGACGGGCCCCGCGGGCCCTCCGCGGGCTGTGCGGCCTACTTCTCACTCAAAGATGTGGACGTGGCGTTCATATTCTGCTTATATGGACTCAGCGTTCATTTCGAGCGGAGGAGAGAGACCCATGACCACCACCCCCATCACCCCGAACACCGCCACCCGCGTCGCCCTCGTCACCGGCGGTTCCGGCGGCATCGGCAAGGCCGTCGTCGAGCGGCTCGCCGAGGACGGATTCGCCGTCGCGGTGCACTACGCAGGCAACAAGGGCAAGGCGGAGGCCGTCGTCGAGAAGATCAAGGCGTCCGGAGGCCAGGCCATCGCCGTCGGCGGGGACGTGGCCGACGAGCGGGAGATGGAAGCCGCCTTCGACGCCGTGGAGACCGCGTTCGGCGGTATCGACGTCGTGGTCAACGGCGCCGGGATCATGGTCCTCGCGCCGATCGCCACGATGGACCTGGACGACCTCGACCGGATGCACCGCACGAACATCCGCGGCACCTTCGTCGTCTCCCAGCAGGCCGCCCGCCGGGTCCGCCGGGGCGGTGCGATCATCAACGTCTCCACGTCGGTCACCCGCACCCAACTGCCCACGTACGGCGCCTACGTCGCGAGCAAGGCCGCCGTGCAGGGCATCACGCTGATCCTCGCCCGGGAACTGCGCGGCAAGGACATCACCGTCAACACGGTCGCGCCCGGTCCGATCGCCACCCCGCTCTTCCTCGAGGGCAAGGACGAGGCCACGGTCGCCCACTTCGCCAAGGCCACGCCGCTGGAGCGGCTGGGCGAGCCCGAGGACGTCGCCGAGTCGGTCGCCTTCCTGGCCGGCCCCGCCCGCTGGGTTAACGGCCAGGTCCTCTACACCAACGGCGGTCTCGCCTGACGGCCGCGCGGCCACCCCTCCACCACCTCCCAGCAACCATCCGAAGGAAGAGACCCATGTCATCCGTCGTCCTGATCACCGGTGCCGCCACGGGCATCGGCAACCTCACCGCCCGTGCGCTCGCCGCCGCCGGCCACACCGTCTACGCCAGCATGCGCGACCCCCGGGGCCGCAACGCCGGCCATGCCGAGGAGCTTCTGGAACTCGGCCGCAGCGAGGGACAGGACCTCCACGTCGTCGAGCTCGACGTGCAGTCCGACGCCTCGGCCGAGGCGGCCGTCGCGACCGTCCTCAAGGAGGCGGGCCGGCTCGACACGGTCGTCCACAACGCCGGACACCTCTACGTCGGCTACGTCGAGGCGTTCACGCCCGAGGACATCCAGCGGCTGCTGGACATCAACGCGGTCGGCATCCAGCGCGTCAACCGGGCGGCCCTGCCGCACATGCGCGCCCGCCGCTCCGGCACCCTCCTGTACGTCGGCAGCACCACCTCCGTGGTGGTGCCGCCCTTCCTCGGTCCCTACGTGGCGTCGAAGTTCGCCGCTGACGCGCTGGCCCAGGTGACCGCGTACGAGGTCGGCCAGTTCGGTATCGAGACCACCATCGTGATGCCCGGGCCCTTCACTCAGGGGACGGACCACTTCCCCAACGCCAGCCGTGCCGGTGACGCGGAGCGCACCCGCGCCTATGCCGCGCTGGACGCGATGGTGGCCCGCAACGAGGAGGCCACGGAGGGACTGTTCCCGCCCGGGGTCGACGCCCATCCGCGTGCCGTGGCCGAGGAGATCGTCCGCGTCCTCGCCCTTCCGGCCGGCACCCGTCCCTTCCGTACCGTGGTCGACTTCAGCCAGGCCGGGGTGGAGGAGGTCAACGAGGTCCTGCACCGAGCCCAGGAGCAGTTCGTCACCCGCCTCGGCTTCGGCGAACTCCTCCACGTCAAGGGAGCGCAGTCCTGAGGCGTGACGAGGACCATGATGTCCAGCCGGCCGCGCCGCCCCCGGTCCATCGCGGGAGCGTGGCCGGCCGCCCCCACTGACGCGATCAATGCAGGGAGAGGAACCATGTCCGACACACAACTGCCGTCCGCGATCCGTACGTTCATCGACGCGACCAACGACGCAGACTCCGAGGCCTTCGCCGCCGCGTTCACCGCCGACGCCCGTCTGAACGACTGGGGCCGTGAGTACCACGGCCGCGACGGTGTCCGGGACTGGGACCGCACCGACAACATCGGCGTCCAGAGCCGGTTCGAGCTGCTCGGCCTGCGGCCGGGTGACGATCCCGACACCTACGTCGTGACCCTGCGGGTGAGCGGCAACGGCTACAACGGCACCGGCCCGATGGTCTTCCGCCTGAGCGACGGCCTGATCGCGGACCTGCGCATCGGATGAGCGGACGGCCGGACCACGCCGAGACCGTACGGTTTCCTAGACTGGGCCGATCCCGGAACGGGCGAGGGAGAGAGAACGTGACGAAGCAGGCCGAGGGCACCGAGGAGCGTCCGGCGCGGGGACGTGGCCGCCGACCGGCCGACGAGGTTCGCGCGGACGTCTTCCGGGTGGTCGGGGAGATTCTCCTGGAGCAGGGCATCTCCGACCTGACCTTCGAACGGGTGGCCCGACTGTCCGGTGTCAGCAAGACGACGCTGTACAAGTGGTGGCCCTCCAAGGGAGCCCTCGCCCTGGACGGCTACTTCCACGCCGTCGAGGAAACCCTCGCCTTCGAGGACACCGGTGACATCCGCGCCGACCTCACGAGCCAGTTGCGCGCGTTCGCCCGGATCATGACCCGCACGCCGGCGGGCCGGGTGGTCACCGAGCTGATCGGCCAGTCCCAGACCGACGAGGACCTGGCCACCGCATTCCGGTCCCTCTACTCCTCCGAGCGCCGGCGGCTGGCCGGGGAGCGCCTGCTGCGGGCCAGGGAGCAGGGCCAGATCCGGGCCGATGTCGACGTCCAGGTTCTCGTCGACCAGCTCTGGGGCGCCGTGTACCACCGGTTGCTCATCCCGGACGAGCCCGTGACGGAGGACTTCGTGGTGGCACTGGTCTCCAACGTGCTCGACGGAATCACCCCGTCACCGCGAGCGACCTGAACGTGTGGGACTCCGCCCGCACGACCGCGTCCCAGCGCGCGTACCAGATGCCTGCCGCCTGACGCGGGGTAGACATGCCACTCCAATCGGCTCGGCCCCGAACCGCCTATCCGGATCCGGTGACGCGTCAGAACGCCAGTACCGTGCTGTCATGAGTGACAAGGTCGACCGCCACGGGCTCTGGGACGACGCTGCGGTCCGTGCCCGTGTCGCCGCCATGGCTCAAGGAGACCCTGGACGTCGGCGTTTCGGGTCCTCACACCATGGATATCGGCTTCGGCCTCCTCTGGAGGAGGAGACGATCCGGCTGTTCGAGCAGCAACACGGTGTCCGGCTCCCCGCTTCCTACCGCGGCTTCCTCAAGGACGTCGCCGACGGAGGAGCGGGACCGGACTACGGCCTCCTGGGCCTTGCAGAGGAAGTGGACGACGAAGAGGCCCTGCACGACCTTCGAGAAGAGGGCCGGAGCGCGGGATTCCTGTCCACGCTGTTTCCGTACACCGGCGAGTGGCCGGGGCCGGGCAAGGGCCATGATGCCAACTACTCGGTCGCGGGGAGTCTGGTCCTCGGGGAGTGCGGTTGCGGCACGTTCCACCGGCTGATCGTCACCGGGAGGAACGCCGGCCAGGTCTGGCTCGACGATCCTGACTGGGGTGGCCTGACACCGGGGCCGGACTTCCGGGACTGGTACCTGGCATGGCTGGCTACGGCCTGACTGCCGCGTCCTCAGACCTGGTCCTCGTGCTCCGGCCGCTCCTTCGACCGGGGGCGGTGTCGAGCGGAGCGTGTCGTCGAGAACCGGGCCCGGTAGTGAGCGGGTGAGACGCCGAGCCGGGTCACGAAGGTCCGTCGGAGGGTCTCCGCGCTGCCGAAGCCGGCCGCGCGGGCGCTCTCGGCGACGCTGTGGCCGGCGTCGAGCAGGGCCTTCGCGTGATCGAGCCGTACCTGTTCGACGTACTTGGCGGGTGTCGTGCCGAGTTCGGTGTGGAAGAGCCGGCTGAGATGCCGGGTGCTGACACCGACGAGGGCTGCCAGTGACTCTGCGGTGTGCTCCAACGCGGGCTGCGCCGAGACGAGGTCGGTGGCCCCGCGCAGCGCGGGAGTGCGCGGCACGCTGCCCTTCAGCGACGCGGAGAACTGGGACTGACCGCCGGGGCGCTGCATGAACATGACCAGGCCGCGGGCGACCTCACGGGCCAGATCCGCGCCGTGGTCGCGCTCGACGAGGGAGAGCGCGAGGTCGATGCCGGCGGTGACACCCGCCGAGGTGAAGATGCCGCCGTCCTCGACGAAGAGCGCGTCGGGATCGACGTGGACGTCGGGGTGGGCACGCGCGAGCAGGCGGGCGTGGCGCCAGTGAGTGGTCGCACGGCGGCCCGACAGCAGACCCGCGGCGGCGAGGACGAACGAGCCGGTGCAGATGGAGACGAGCCTGGGGGTGCGGGCGTGCGCCTTTCGGACGGCCTCGGTCAGATCTGACGGGATGGGCTCGGTGGCGAGCAGATCGCCACCCGGGACGACGAGTGTGTCGACGTCGAGGTCCGCCGCGGCCGCGTCCACGGGCAGGTGGGTACCGATCGATGTGCGTACCGGATCACCGGACGGCGAGGCGTACCGCAGCGAGTACTGGGCGCCGAGGATGTTCGCCTCGGCGAGGACCTCCGCGGGGCCGGAGACGTCGAGCATCTTCATGCCGTCGAACACGAGGAAGGCGACGCGATGGACGGTCATGCGGTTGCCGGCTCCTTTCCGTGGTGGGGCATCCCTCGACGCCCGGACCCGCTGCAGCGCCGAGCCGGTCGGCGATCATCTCATTCGGGCCAGGCGTTCGTCCGGATGACGGTGACGAAGTCCTTGCGCTCGAAGCCGGGGTCGAAGTGCGCGAGGACATCGTCGTTCATGGTGCCGAACGTGGTGTCGGGCCGGTCGGCCATGCCGTCGTAGAAGGCCTGGAGGATGCGGTTCTTGAAATCCGGTCGCGGGTGGGCGGCGACCACCTCCGCGCGCTGCTCCGGGGTGATCTGATCGAGCTCCAGACCGAGGACGTCGGTCTCCACGCCGAGCGTCACGACGGCGACCTCCGGCGCGAGGTGGTGGGGGACTTCCGGCGTGGTGTGCAGGGCGATGGCCAGCCAGACATTGCGCGCCTCCTCCTCGCTGCGGCCGTGGTCGCGCAGGAAGCCGTACGCCGCCTCGGCGCCGTCGAGCTCGAAGCGGCGGTCCTTCGTGCGGTGGTCGGCCGTCAGCCCGAGGTCGTGGAAGAGGCCGCCGACGTAGGCGAGCTCGGGGTCCACCTCGTGTCCGCGGGCCGCCGTCTTGAGCATTCCCCACAGGAACACTCGGCGGGAGTGGTGGAACAGCGTGTCGTCGGCCGACTGGCGCACCAGCGCGGTGGCCTCGCGGACCAGGCGGGTGTCCGGGACGGTGATCCCGGCGATCGTCTCGGTCATGGCGTCTCCTCTTGGCGTTGATCGAAGTACGAGTCGTTCGTCCGGCTCATCTCCACCGTCGCCCATGCGTTCCGTTCCGGACAGTGTCCTAACGGACGGGTAGCCCACAGATGCGGACATGAGTGCTGTGCGTGAGGGCAGGGCTGGGGTGCCCTTGCATTGCTCTGGGTAGCGAAGTGCAACTCATCCGGTAGGCTGGCTGACATGCCCAAGAAGCTCGGCAAGGACTCGACGTGCTCCATCGCCCGCACACTTGAGGTCCTGGGTGACGCGTGGACCCTACTGATCATCCGTGAGGCACTGGTGGCCGGGGCGACGCGGTTCCAGGAGTTCCGTGACGCCCTGGGGATCGCTCCCAACATCCTGTCCAACCGGCTGGAGCCCCTTGTGGAGAAGGGGATCTTCGAGCGCCGTGGCTATCGGGAGCCGGGTGAGCGGAGCAGGTACGAGTACGTCCTCACCGAGGAGGGCCGCGCTCTGAACGTCGTCATCGCCGCTCTGGCGGACTGGGGCCGAGCGCACCGGCCCCTGGCCGACGGCACCTCACCCCGTTTCACGGCCCTCGACGACGGAACCGTGGCGGAACTCGCCTTCATCACCCCGAGCGGGGAACGGCTCCAGCCGGGGAAGCTTGTGGCGCGCAGAACCGAAGACGCCCGACTCGGGGTGTCCTGAGGGCTCGGGCGGTCCACGACGGCGTGGCGAGTGACGGGTGGGGCATGGACAGTGCAGGTGCTCTCGCCCGCATTGCCGGTCAGGCCGGTCGGGAAGGCCTGCGGCTGCCGGGAGGCAGTGGCCGCGTCCGTTCGCGCGTCACTGTGTGCGCGGCCGCCACTCCACCATCATGATGGTCGCGTCGTCCCGAAGTCGGCTGGTCTCGACGTCCAGGATCGAGTGGATCAGCCGCCGCAGGCTCTCCGGGGCCAGTTCCCCCGCGGCGGTCGCGCGGATGACGTAGTCGACGAACCGCTGGAGCCCGAACAACTCCCCGTCATGGGTACGGGCCTCGGTGACGCCGTCGGTGTACAGCAGTACCCGGTCTCCCGGTCGCAGTGTCACCTCGTGGATCGTGCGGCCGCGGTCGCTCAGCAGGAACGGCAGCCCCAGCGGAGGGTCGGCGTCCCTTTCCAAGGCGCCCTCGATCAGCCGTTGGTCCCGGATGAGCAGGGGTGCGGGGTGTCCGCAGTTGCACCACCGCAGTACGCCGGAAGCGAGATCCAGCTGGGCGAGTACGCCTGTGCAGAACTGGTTGGGCAGCCATCGGGCCAGGGCCTCGTCCACGGTCTGTGCCAGTTCCGGCAGTTCGGCTCCGATCCGGCGGGCGTTGCGGCAGGCCGCGAGGGAGAGGGCACTGGTCAGGCCGGAGGCGAGGTCGTGTCCCATGGCGTCGAGGACGGTGGCGTGCAGGGTCGTGTCGGTGAGGGCGTGGTCGAATGCGTCGCCACCGATCTCGTAGGCGGGTTCGAGGACGGCCGTGGAGACCACGCGCGTGTTGCCGATCGTCCGGGGCGGCAGGAAGGCGCGCAGCATCTCGGAGGGCAGTTGCATGCGTCTGGTGCGGGTGCGCTGGACGTAGGAGTCCTTGAAGGTGCGCCGGGAGGTGACCATCATCGCCACGAGGGCGGCCAGGGCCTTGCCGCGGTGCAGGGATGCGGCGGTGAGGGAAGGGCAGTGGACGGCCAGGACCCCCAGTCGTTCGGCGCCGTCCAGCAGGGGGAACCAGGCCACCATCGCGCCGGACTCCGCGGACTCGACACGCAGGGACTGGGTGCGGTACGTCCAGCCGGCCAGGGAGGCGTCGATGGGCAGCGTCGCGGTCACATCGGTGAGCGGGACCAGATGGCGTTGCTGGATGTCGGCGAGGTAGGCCACCGAGTGATGCAGTCCGAGGGCCTTGGTGCAGCGGGCCATGGCGGTGGTGAGGTCGACGGTCCGGTTGGCCGAGTCGGCCAGGAAGTGGAGCAACTGGTCGTCACCGGCATCGGGCATCGTCACCTCGTTGCGCCTCCCTCAGATCGCTGACCGTCTGGCGCCCATGGTTCAGCAGTCTCACACCGGGGTTGCGCGGGCGCACTCGGGCGGCTGCCCCCGGGGTGACGTGAGGCGTCGGAACCAGGCGCCCTGTCGGCGCGCTCGGACGGGTTCGAGGAAGAAGGCTGCCGGCAGACGTGCGACTGGTTGCAGGGCGGTGCGCCCGGGCGTCGTCCGGTTCAGTGCTGGTGGTCGCCGGGTGCAGCGTCGGGGGAGGCCGTGCGGCGGGCGTAGGCGCGGGCGGCGCGTGCGCGGTCGCCGCAGCGGGTGGAGCACCACTGGCGGCGGCCGTGGCGGAGCAGGTAGCGGTTGCAGGGGGCGGAACCGCAGGCGGTGAGGCGGTCCGCGTCGGGGCCTGTGAGCAGGTCGGCGGCGTCGGTGGCGAGGGTGGCCAGGGCGTGGTCGACGATCGCCGTGGTGGGGTGCGGGGTGGAGCGGTAGGGGCCGGTCCTGTCGTCCCACTGCAACAAGGGGGCGGTGGGAACGCGGGTCATCGCGTCGTTGACGGCCCGGACCGCGGCGGGAAGGGCGGCCAGCCCTTCGGCGCGTGCGGCGAACAGTGACCTGATCTGCTCGCGCAGCGAGCGCAGTTGTGTCGCGCACATCTCCCGCATGCCGGCGTCGACCGGGGCGAGACCGCGTTCTGTCAGCCAGTGGTTGGCCTGCGCGGGTGTGCCCAGAAGATCGACCATGTGCCCGCCCGTCAGCGTGATCGCGCTGTTGGCGAGGGCGAGGGAGAGGTGCTCCTCCTCGCCCTGAGCAGGCGGCAGGCCGAGCTGGTCGGTCAGGGAGTCTTTCACGTTTCTCATGTTAAGCCTTGCATGTATCCGTGAGAAGCGACTACGTTCTTCTCACGGTTAAAAAGACTCTCATCCGTGAGGTGCTTCATGTCCGCTCTTCCCGCAGACACAGATCCGTTTCCGGTCCGGGTCTTCGGCGGCCCGACCGCCCTCTTCGAGTACGGGGGGCTGCGCTTCCTCACCGACCCGACCTTCGACGCCCCGGGCGACTACGCCCGCCCCGACGGCCGGTTCCTCACCAAGACCGCCCCCTCCAGCGGGGCACCCGCCGATCTCGGCTCCATAGACGTGGTTCTGCTGTCGCATGACGAGCATCCAGACAACCTGGACAAGTCCGGCCGGGCCCTGCTCGCCGACGTCGAGCTCATTCTCACCACCCCCGGCGGCGAACAACGCCTCAAGGGCGGGGCCAAGGGCCTGGCCGACTGGGAATCCGTCGAGCTGAACCGCCCCGACGGCGGCACGGTCACCGTGACCGGTGTCCCCGCCGTACACGGACCGGGCCCGCGTGAGAAGGTCGAGCGCGTCACCGGTCAGGTCGTCGGCTTCGTCCTCACGGGGGAGGGCCTGCCGACCGTCTACGTCAGCGGCGACAACGCCTCCCTCGACGTGGTCAGGGAGATCGCCGAGCGCTTCACTCCCCTTGACACCGCTCTCCTCTTCGCCGGCGCCCCCCGCTTCCCCGAACTCTTCGACAACCGGTTGATCGTCCTGAGCAGCGCCCAGGCAGCCGAGGCGGCCCAACTCCTCGGCGCCCGCCGCGTGGTCCCCGTCCACTACGACAGCTGGGCCCACTTCACGGAGGGCCGTGACGAGTTGGCCGCCGCCTTCGACGCCGCCGGTCTGGCCGACCGCCTGGACTGGGGCCAGCGGGACTGAGCGTCGGCCTCTCAAGGCCGTCTACCGGCCGAGACGCCCGTGGAGGCTCAGTGCTGCGGTGTCCCGGCAGCTATCTCGAACCCTGAGGACTCGTCCCAGGGAACCGCCGCCCACAGGCTCGTCACGGCACCCCAGATGCGTTCCACCAGAGGCCAGTCCGGGTTGTTCCCGCTGAGGGTGACGGTGACCAGCAAGTCGCATCCCCAGATGCCTTGTTCGTCGTTCGGCGAGGCAGCGATCACGGACTCCGCGATCTCGGCCACGCCCACGTGTACCTCCAGCGTCAACAGGTCCGCGACCGGCCTGTCGCTGCCGTCGCGGCCAGTACCGAGCCTGAACGCGGCCACCGGTGCCTCGTACGGCCCCAAGCACTCGCCGACCAGAGGGACGCCGTTCTCCAGGAGGTGGTCCAGCAGGCGGTCAAGTGCCTCGTCGCCATCCTCCTCTCCGGAGCGGCAGAAGAAGCTGAGTTGGTAGGTCACGGTTCCCTCGTCGTTCACGCTTGGCCGGCAGTGGTTTCTCCTGGGTCATCATGCATGCCGGTCTCTGCGCGCCCGCGGGGCCTGGTGGGGGAGCGGGGCCGGCCGGTGGGCCGAACCCCGCTGTCGGTAGGAGATGCAGGTGTGCAGGTCAGCCGGACAGACTGAACGACTGGGCCGTCGCGCCGGAGCAGGACTGCTGGGACAGCTTCGCCCCGTTGGCGGTCGAGCCGCCGTCGACGGCCAGACACTTTCCGCTGTGCCGGGCCACGAAGCGGTATCCACCTGATGCGAGGGACTCGGGGCGCCACTGCTGGTTGGTGCCGCCGACGTAGTCCCACAGATGGACTCTGGTGCCGTCGGCCGTCGCGCCGGTGCCGCCGTCGACGTCCCAGGACTTGTTGTTGTGCTGGTTGACGACCTGGTAGTAGCCGTCACCGGTCGATCGGAACTGCCACTTCTGGTTGGCCCCGTCGCCGCAGGCCCACTGTTGCAGGGCGGTGCCGTTGGCGGTGCCCCAGTCGGCGGCGTCCAGACAGGCGCCGCTGCCGGCGTTCGCCACTCGGTACCAGGTGCCGGAGTCGATCGGTCCGGTGGAGCCGCCGTCACCCGGGTTCCACACGAAGGTGGCCACGGCACCGGCCGGCAAGGTGTAGGCGAGGGATCGGCCGTTGTCGGTGAGGGAGAAGCGTTGGGCGCCGCCGGAGGTGTTCACGACGTAGGCGACCCGGGAACCGTCGGGGTTCTGGAAGGCGACGTCCTGCACACCGCCCCCGCCCTGGCTGGTGGAGCCGATCCGGGTCGCGCCGACCTTGACGAACTTGCTGATGTGGCCGAGCGAGTAGTACTCCGCGCCCCGGTTGACGGTGCCGCCCGCGATCTCCACGACGCCGTTGCAACGGGTGCCGCAGAGCCCCTGGTGCGGCCCGCCGTTCTGGTCGAGCGCGAGGTTCCACGTCACCACGGTCTCGCCGCCGTTGCGCATGTTCTGCACGACGAGGTTCTCGGCCTGCCAGCGCAGGCTGTCGCCGAAGGTGTTGGCCGGGGTGCTGCTGTCGGTGCCGGAGCACTCGGTGAAGAACACGCGCCTGCCCGCGTTGATCACCTGCTGCTGAGCGGAGGGGTTCCCGGCGTAGCAGTGGAAGGCGGCACCGATCACGCGGTTGATCCCGGACGTCCGGGAGAAGACGTCGAGCGGGTAGTTCGGGTGATCCCAGTTGTGGTCGAAGGCAAGGATGTTGGTCGGCAGGCCGGCCGCCGTCAGCTTGGGATCGAGCACCTTGATGAAGTCGGCCTGCTGCGCCGAGGTCATCGACATCGAAGGGTAACTCGTGGGGTTCTCCGGCTCGTTCTGCACCGTCAGGTCGGTGAGGGTGATGCCCTCCTGACCGTACGCCTTGATCGTCTTGACCAGGTAGTCGGCGAAGTCGCCGTAGTTCTCGGGCCTGAGGCTGCCGCCGTTGAGCGAGTTGTTCGTCTTCATCCACGCCGGTGGCGACCAGGGCGTGCCCATCAGGCGGATGGACGGGTTCACCCCGAGGGCCTGTTTGACGACCGGGATGATCTCCTGCCTGTCCCGGTCGATGGAGAACTGCCCGCGCGTGTCCTCGTAGGAGTGCGGGGCGTTCGTCGCGTCGAAGTCGCTGCTGCCGAGCGGCTGGCGCAGGTAGGACAGGCCGATGCCGTCTCCCGAGGTGGAGAACAGCGAGCGCATGAGGTCACTGCGCCGGTCCTGCGGGAGTCCTTGTATGAGGTGCGCCGAGGCGCCGGTGACCGATGCTCCGGCCCCGGTGTACCGCTGTCCCCTCTGGTTCGCGTCGATGCGCAGGTCGATGCCCTGCGGTGAACTGTTGAAGGCCAGGCTGCCGTCGGCGCTGAGCTTGCGGGAGCCGTCGGGCGTGGTGATCCACACCTGGGCGACGGGGTCGGCGGCCTGCGCGGTTTCGCCGCCCAGGATGCCCAGACCGGTGACGGCGAGAGCCAGGGCCAGGGCGCCGGCCCCGGTCCGTGTCGGACTTGTTCTGCTGCGGTGTGACACGGTGCGGGTCTCCTTCGGGTCGGTGACAGGTGGGGGTGCCGACCGGCTCGCCGTAGCGTGCGGGGAGGTGCGAGCCGATCGGGGCTCGAAGGGTGGTGCACTCGGGACGACGGACCGGAACGGTGCTGCCGGCCGGTCGGGAGGGCGATCAGGGCAGGGAGGGTGCTGCGGCCCGTGCAGGAAACGGATGTCACTCGCGGTCGTGCGGGAGGGGCCGTTCGTGCCGACGGGCCCAGTGCCGGGGGAGAGGCGAGCCGTCTGGCCCGGTCAGGTCGGCGGGGCCGTCCCCGGTGGCGACAGTGACGTCCGGCGCGACGACGTGAGGCGGGTCGTACGCGGCGCGTCCGGGGTGTCGTCGACGCAGGCCACTGGCGGCTCGCCGGGTGGTTCCCTGCCCGGCGCGCTCGCTCATGGCGACAGGGGATGGCATGCGGGTCCTCACGGGTTCGGCTGAGGGTTCCAGCGGAATGACGGCGTCATGAAAACACACTTACTAAGTACTTAGTAAGTGGTCTGCATCACAACGCTGCGGGATGGTCAAAAGATCATCCGCGGGCGGGCAAGGTCGGCGTAGGCTGGGGCGAGTGAGTGACCAGTCAGCAAGCGGAGCCGGACGTGGCGCTCGGAGCGGGCCCCGCGTCCCTCGCAGTGCCGAAGCTCAACGCCGGCAGCAGGACATCCTCCGCATCGCGATGGACACCTTCGCCGCACGGGGCTACAACAACGCCTCCCTGGCCGAGATCGCCGACCGCGTCGGGCTGACCCAGGCAGGCGTCCTGCACTACTTCCGCTCCAAGTCGCTGCTGCTCACCAGCGTCCTCGAACTGCGCGACGAGACGGACATCGAGCAACTGGGCACCCAGAGGCCGAGAGGGCTGAGGTTTCTCCGGCACCTCGTCGACACCGCGTACCGCAACGCCGAGCGGGAGGGCATCGTCCGGCTCTACGCGGTGTTGTCGGCCGAGTCCGTCACCGACGACCACCCGGCCCAGGGCTACTTCCGTGACCGGTACGCCGGGTTGCGTGCCTTCGTCTCCGAGGCCATGACCGAGGCGTGCGGGCTCGGCGAGGCGGACGAGGCCCGGGTACGGCACGCCGCCAACGCCGTCATCGCCGTCATGGACGGGCTCCAGACACAGTGGCTTCTCGACCCGCAGACCGTCGACATGGCGGCGTCCACGGAACTGGTCATCGAGTCCCTCCTCGCCGCGCTCGCCCCGGACCGCTTTCCGGTCGCTACCTGAGTCACCGGCAGAGCCGCATCCGGCTCCTATGGCGCGGCGGTCGTCGCGAGGAGGGCGACCACGGGGCCGTACTCGCCCACGCGTTCAGTGGCCCCGCGAGGCAGCGGACGCGACCGCACGCTGTCCCGGACCGCGGACCGCGGACCGCGGGCCTGCGGCTGAGTCCAGAACTGTCCGGTGACGCCGGCGGTGCCTTCCCGCTCCTTGCCCGTGGAAAGGCACCGCCGTCACCGGACCGTGTCACCTCAGCGGCTTCACCTCGGCCCGCCGATCCGCAGCCGGATCGTGTACGCCGCAGGGCGCAGGGCGAAGTCCGGCCAGACGTCCGGGCCGCAGGCGCGCGAGCCCAAACCGTGCTGGGCCGCGTCGATGTGCAGGTGTGTCGTGGCGGACGCGGGGAGCTCGTGGGGGTGATCGGCCGCGGCGATCTCCTGGGGAGTGTGCCGGCTGAGGACGAAGCCGGGCCGGCGCCCGCGGGTGTCGGGCAGAGCGACGAGGTGCAGCACCTCGCGGCCGCCGCTCGTCAGGGACAACTCGCGCAGCCCGGAACGGTGTCCCGTCTCCTGGGGGCGGGCGTAGTCGACCGCCAGGTCGTGGACGGAGGAGGAGTAGCGGCCCGTGAGCGCCGCCCGGATGCTGTCGGGGTACGACTCCAGGGGGCCGAGGCCGAACCACTCGGCGCCGTCGACGGGCTGCACGCCATCGGGCAGGCCGAGCCGGATCCCGACCCGCGGCCACACCGTGCTCCAGCCGCTCGACGGCTCGATCTCCACACGCAGTTCGAGCTCTCCACCGTCGAGCGTCCAGACGGACTCCACCATCACGAAGAGGGCGGAATCCGCCGCCGACACCTTGTCGAGGGTGCGCAGAGCGTCCTCGGCGTGCTCGACGCTCACGCGCCGCGTCGTCAGCCGGTGCAGTCCCTCACGTCGCCACAGCTCGGCGTTCGAGACACCCGGCACGGATGCGTCGCTGGTCTCGACCTCGTCGGAGGCGCCCTCGTCGTTGTCGGTCGGGGCCCGGAACAGCTCCAACCGCGGATCCGACACGGCACGCCCGGCCAGACGCACCAAGGCCCCGTCGACGAACTCCGCCACGCCCAGGGTCAGCGTCCCGGTGCCCGCCTGCCAGTCCGCTCGGGTGCGCACGGCGGGGACGGGACGGCGAACCGAGCGGTCCGACTGGGCCGTCGCCACCACATGCCCTGCCGGAGCCCAAGCGGTCTCCGTGGCCAGTACGGCCTCGACGGTGAGCCACGTCTCGGCGTCCTGGGCGACGGTGACCGGCGGCAGCGGCACCCACTCCGACACTCCCGCCGCGACGACGGGCGCCTCCAGTTCGCCCGACTCCACCACTCTTCCGTCGTGCTCGACACGCCACCGGAACCGCAGGTCCGACGTGTCGGCCGAGTGCCGCAGATTCGTGACGGCGACCTTGTCCCCCTCGAAGGAGAACGTGACGGGCTGTACGACCGCCTTGAACTCGTGCAGGCTCGGCGTCGGCGTGTCGTCGCTGAGCACCATGCCGTCCATCACGAAGTTGCCGTCGTGCACGACCTCGCCGAAGTCACCGCCGTAGGCGTAGAACCGCGTGCCGTCCGCTGTCCTGGCCAGGATGCCGTGGTCGCGCCACTCCCACACGAAACCGCCGTGCAGTCGGGGGTGTGCGTGCACCAGTGCCTCGTACTGGTCGAAGGCTCCAGGACCGTTGCCCATGGCGTGGGCGTACTCGCACAGCAGGAACGGCTTCGTGCGCTGTCGTGCCCCCTGCGCGGGAGTGCAGTCGAGCAGCGGCACGCGCGAACCGTCGGTGCCGATCGCCTCGGTCTCCGGCACGGACGAGTACATGCGGGAGTAGACGTCCGTGTACTCGCCGGCATGGTCGCCCTCGTAGTGCACGGGCCGGCCGGCGTCGCGCGCGTGGACCCAGGAGGACATGGCGGCCAGGTTGCTGCCGGTGCCCGCCTCGTTGCCGAGGGACCACATCACGATGCTCGGGTGGTTCTTGTCCCGCTCCACCGTGCGCCGGATGCGGTCGAGGTATGCCTCGCGCCAGGCCGGATCGTCGCTGGGGTTGCCCTTCCAGTCGACCTTGTGGAATCCGTGCGTCTCGAGGTCGCATTCGAGGACGACCCAGAAACCGAGCTCGTCGGCGAGGTCGAGCAGCCGCGGGTGCGGCGGGTAGTGGCTGGTGCGAATGGCGTTGACGTTGAACCGCTTCATGAGGGCGAGGTCCTCGCGGGCGTGCTCCTCGTCGAACACACGGCCGCGCTCGGGGTGCGTCTCGTGCCGGTTCACGCCGTGGAAGACCACTCGCCGGCCGTTGACGAGGAACTGGTCGCCCCGGATCTCCACGGTGCGGAAGCCCACGCGCAGGGCGATGGTCTCGGCCGCGTTGGACACGGTGGCCTGGTAGAGGCGCGGACGCTCGGCCGACCAGGGTTCGACCTCGGCGATGTCCAGGGGCGCGATGTCGGCCGCCGTGGCCCACACCCGCTCGATGCCGAGTTCGGGGATGCGCAGCGTGACGGGGAACGCCGTCGAGTCGGCGACGATCTCGGGGTCGATGTGCCCCCGACCGGAGTCGTAGCCCGTCCGCAGCCAGACGTCCTCGATGCCGGCCGCGGGGCGGGCGAGGAGGGTGACGTCGCGGAAGATGCCCGGCAGCCACCACTGGTCCTGGTCCTCGACGTAGCTCGCCGCGGACCACTGGTGCACCCGGACGGCGACGACGTTGCCGCCGGGGCGCACCGACGACGTCACGTCGAACTCGTGGGCGAGGCGGCTGCCGCCGGCACTGCCGATCTCGACCCCGTTGACCCACACGCGGAACAGCGACTCGACACCGTCGAAGCGGAGCACGACCCGCTCGGCGTCCGTCCACTCGGCAGGCAGCTCGAAGGCGCGCCGGTAGTCACCGGTGGGATTCTCGTCGGGGACGTACGGCGGGTCTATCGGGAACGGGAACTGGACGTTGGTGTAGATCGGCCGGCCGTGGGCGCCGTCGCCCTGGAGCACCCAGTGCGAGGGCACGGCCATGTCGTGCCAGTCCTGGTCGTCGAAGTCCTCGGCGGCGAAGTCCTCGGCCACCGAGGCCGTAGGGGACAGCCGGAACCGCCAGGAGCCGTTCAGGGACAGGGAAGGGGCGTCGGAGTGGAGCCAGGATCGGGCCGGGCGGAGTGCGCCGCGCCCCGGCGTGACGTCCGAAACGAGGGCGGAGAGCTGGGAAGGCAAGAGTTGCTGCTTTCTGCTGGCAAGAGGTGCGGTGGGTCGGGGACGTGACGGTCACCTGAGCACCAGGGTCCGGATCTCCCAGGGGCCGAGGGAGAGTTCGAGTTCGTCGTGCACCGGTACCTGCGCGAGGGCTCTGCCGAGCAGGTCGACCGTGGTGGCCCGGGTGAAGGCCCCGGTGAGCCGGACCGTGGAGGCGGTGTCGCGCAGGACGGTCAGCCGGATCTCGGTCCCGGCGCCGAGGGCGTCGTCGACGACGCGGCGGACGCACGAGACGTGGACGTTCTCACCGTCGACCCGGACACCGGCCACGGCAGGCGGCAGTTGTCCGTGACCGGGTGCGGTTCCTCGGGTGACGAGCACCTCGTTGCGGAACTCCTCGGCGAGGGCGACGGCACGGGCGTCCTGCCAGCCGGCCGCCGAGGGGACGACGGCGAAGCGGTGCTCGATCCGCATGCCGAGTTCCTGTGCCCCGGGCGTGGGGATCTCGCTCGCCGCGGGTTCGTCACGCAGCGGGTGGATGTTGACGCTGATCGACCCGATGGCGCGCAGCAGGGTGATGGCGAGGGCGGAACCCTCCTCGACCAGTTCGTACTCGCCGGAGTGGTCGAGCAGCACGGTGGCCGCGCCCGCCGACACGAAGGAACTGGCGGGGAAGGTCGGCAGCGGGTACTCGCCCCAGCCGCCCTCAGCGGTGAGACCGCGGTCGGTGACGGCGAACTGGCCTGCGGCCGCGGAGGTGTCCACCGGCTCGGGCAGCGGCACGTGCAGGCGCAGCCGGTGGTCGGCGGACCGGTTGAGGAACGAGGTGGAGACACGGACGAACGGTTCTCCGGTGCGTACCTCCACCAGCATCTCCACCGGCGTCCGCACCGTCTGTTCGCTGCGCACGTCACGGTCGCCGGAGAGGCCGGCCGGCCATGCGTAGAGGCGTGTGACGCGGACTCGGGCGCGCAGCGGGCCGCTCTCGACGAGGTCGACGGCGACCTGCACGGGCTCGGACACGAGGACGTCGGCGGCCGGTGGGGCGTAGTTGTAGCTGTCGCCCCGGTCGCCGCCGTCGACGAGCCGGCCGACGCCGTACAGGACCGTTCCGTCGGGGCCGGTCACGTCCAGGGTGCCGTCCGCGGCCACTTCGACCTCGACCAGGCCGTTGGACAGGGTGCGCGATGTGGCGGTGGCGGGTGCGGCCGGCGTGTCCGGGGCGGCGGACGGTTCGCCGGCCTCGACGCGGAAGCTCGTCAGACCGAGGGCCGGGACGCGCACCGGCACCAGCGCGCTCGCGCGGGCCTCCGTCAGCGTCCGCACCCGCCACTCGCCCGGGTGTGCGGCGGCCGCGGCGGCGACCTCCCGACGCAGCACCATCAGGTCGAAGGGACCGCTGCTGGGGACCTCGGCGAGGTGGAAGACGAGCGAGTGGGGAGTGAGCTCGTAGTGGTCGATGAGTCTGCCGAAGAGCTCGCGGCGGTGGATGCGGCGCAGCACCCGCTCCAGATGCGAGGCGTCCATGCGTTCGTCGCTGAGGACAGTCGGCGCCTCGGAGACCATCTGCACGGGCTGCACGGAACCGTCGGCCGACCGTGCGATCAGGACCGCACCTTCAGCGGGCGCCACGACATCCACCTCGACCAGCGCGGAACGCGCCGACGTGAGCGGGTTGGCGACCAGGTGGCCGTCCGCGGGCACCAGGGCGGCGGGCGCCGCGAGTGCCGCGTCGCGCACCGCGCGGGCGGTCTGCGCGGCCTCGGCGAGGCGCGCCGCGACCTGGTCGCAGGTCTCGTCGGTGCCCGAACCCACCACCGAGTCGTGCGCCGTCGACTCGATGACCTTGTGCCAGGCGAGGGCCAGGAAGGGGGAGTCGTCCTGCGCGGAGCACATCACGTTCATCCGCTCGGCGTGGTCGACCGTGCGTTCGGCGAGAGCCATCCGCTGCTTGAGGCCGAGCCGCACCGACAGCACGCCGGGCAGGATGTTCCCGCGCACATGGCTGCGCAGTTCACCGGTGACGACGGCGGTGACTTCGTCTCGCGCGTGCTCGCGGATGTACTCGTCGAGTGTCGCGATGGTGATGGCACGCCCCTCCTCGGCGGCCCGCCGCAGCCAGGACGCGAGGCGCGGGTCGGGCGCGTGGTGGTCCGTACCGGCCATGGCCAACACCGGGTCCGAGCCCCAACGTTCGGTCGTCATCCCCGCGTACTCCCCCAGGGCGCTGCCGATCCGGTCGGGCACCAGGAGGACGTCGAGGCCGTTGTCGTAGCCGTCGAAGAGGAACTCGGTGCGGACCTCCGAGCCGTCGGGCGCGCGCCAGCGGAAGGCGTGGCCGTCGACGTTCCCGGGGACGCCCCGCCACAGCGCCGCGTGCTCGATGCCGGCGCGGGCCAGGATCTGCGGCATCTGAGCGATGTGGCCGAACATGTCGGGCAGGTAGCCGACGGGCATCGCGCCGCCCAGACGCTCCGCGGCTGCCCAGCCCATCTGGAGGTTGCGCACGATGGTCTCGCCGGAGCAGAGGAACTCGTCGAGCAGGATGAGCCAGGGACCCACGGCGAGCCGTCCCTCGCGGACCAGGGCCGCGAGCCGGTCGCGGTTCTCGGGGCGCATCTCCAGGTAGTCCTCGACGGCGGCCATCTGCCCGTCGACGGTGAACCGGAAGTCGGGGTCGGCCTCGGCCGTCTCCAGCACGGTGTCGAGGGCCTGGACGAGCCGGTGCCGGAAGACCTGGAACGGTTCGTACCACTCCCGGTCCCAGTGGAAGTGGGGCACGAACACGGCGGAGTCGGACATCGCTGGGGGAACCTTCTTCTGTGCGGGTCGGACAGTGGAGCGTGACGTCACTTGAGCGATCCGGCGGCGAGTCCCGAACGCCAGAACCGCTGGAGCAGGATGAAGACGATGATCACGGGCACGATCGACACCAGGGAGCCGGTGATGACGGACTCCTGAAGAAGGGGGGCGCGTGCCGTCTGGCCGTTCCATTCGTACAGGCCGAGCGTGAGGGGGAACAGCGACTCCTTCTGCAGCATCACCATCGGCAGGAAGAAGTTGTTCCAGATGGCCACGAACTGGAACAGGAAGATGGTCACCAGGGCCGGCGTCATCAGCTTGAACGCCACCGAGAAGAAGGTGCGGAACTCGCCCGCGCCGTCCAGCTGCGCCGATTCGATCAGCTCCTGGGGGACCGCGGCGTTGGTGAAGATGCGGGCGAGGTAGACGCCGAACGGGCTGACGATGCTGGGCAGGAAGACCGCGAGATAGGTGTTGACGAGTCCGGTCGCCGAGAACAGCAGGAACAGCGGAAGGGCCAGCGCGGTCGTGGGGACGAGGACACCGCCGAGGATCACCGAGAACAGGAACTCCCGCCCCCGGAAGGGGAACTTCGCGAGGGCGTACCCGCACAGCGCGGAGATCAGCGTCCCCACCGCGGCGCCCAGCACCGCGTAGACGACGGTGTTGAGGGCCCATCGGCCGAAGATGCCGTCGCTGCGGGTGAACAGGGTGCGCAGGTTGTCGAACAGGTTGAAGTGGGAGAAGGCCAGGCCGTTGGTGGCGGCGAGATCACCCTGCGGCTTGGTCGCTGCGACGACCAGGAAGTAGATCGGCAGCAGGAAGTAGACGGCCAGCAGCAGCATCAGCGCCGTCACCGCCGTGCGGCTGACACGGCTTTCCCGGATCGTGGGTCGTGTGCTCACAGCCCCGCCCTCTTGGAGGTCAGTCGCATGAAGCCGAAGCTCAGGACGAACGTGATGACGGCGATGACCACCGAAATGGCCGCGGCCTGCTGGTAGTTGTTTCCCGACGCCACCGCGTAGGCCAGCATGTTCGGCGTGAACGTGCTGGAGATGTTCGAGGAGATCTGACGCAGCACGGCCGGCTCGGCGTAGAGCTGGAGCGTGCCGATGATCGAGAAGACCGTGGTCAGGACGATCGACGGGAGGATGATCGGCACCTTGATGCGCCAGGCGATCGTCCAGTTGGTCGCGCCGTCGATGCGGGCCGCCTCGTACAGCTCCTGCGGGATGGACTGAAGCGCCGCGTACATGATCAACATGTTGTAGCCGGTCCACAGCCACGTGGACACGTTGGCCGTCGACCACAGCACCGCGCCCGGACCGAGGAAGTCCGGCTTGAGGCCGATGCCCTGGAAGAGCTCGACGACCGGGCTGAGCTGGGGCGAGTACAGGTACGACCACATGATCGCGGCGATCACACCGGGCACCGCGTAGGGCATGAAGGCCGTGATGCGGAAGAACGCCTTGAGCCGCAGCAGGGGGGTGTCCAGCAGCAGCGCGATGATCAGCGCGGTGAACAGCATGACCGGTACCTGGACGATGCCGAACAGCCCGATGCGGCCGATGCTGGCCCAGAACTCGCTGTTCTGGAAGACCTGCCCGTACTGCTCCAGACCGCCGAAGGTCGTGTACGAGGTGCCGTACTGGCCACCGGTTCGCCGTACGACGCGGAAGCTCTGCCAGAGCGCATAGCCGACCGGCACCAGGTAGAACAGCACGAACGGCAGGAAGAAGGGGGCGACGAAGGCGAGCACGGTACCGGCCCGGGGGCCGCCGCCGCTGAGACGGCGACGGCCCCTGGGTGACTGCACCGCACGGGGCGCGCGGGTGGCCCGGGTGGCGATGTCTGTCATGCTGAGCTCACTTGCCCGCCGTGGCCGGGATGGCCTGGTCCTTCATGGACTTCAGTGCGGTGGCCTGCGCCTTGGCGAGGGCGTCACCGAGGGTCCCGTCCCCGGCGGCCGCCTTGGCCATCGCGTCCTGAAGCGCCAGGTTCACCGTCTTCTGGGTCGGGCCCCAGGCGAAGCTGGTGTCGATCTTCTTGGACGAGTCGGCGAAGACATCGAAGATCTTCTCGTTGCCGTAGTACGGAACACCCTTGGACAGGGCGGGCAGTTGGAGTCCCGCGGTCGCGGCCGGGTAGAGACCGCCGAGCTCGTTCTCCAGCGCGAGGGCCTCGGGGTCGCTGTTGAGCCAGGTGTTGAACTTCACCGACTCGTACAGGTGCTTGCTGCCCTTCATGAACGCGACGGTCGAGCCGCCCCAGTCACCCGAGGAGCCGTTCGAGCCCCAGGTCGGCATGGGCACGATCGACCACTTGCCGGCCTGCTTGGGGAGGTTGTCGCGGAACATGCTGTAGCCCCAGGCGGCACCGACGTAGCTGGCGATCTGGTCCTTCTGGTACGCGGCGTACATCTGCGTCGAGCCGTTGGCGAGGTCCGTGCGCACGAGCTTGTCGGAGATCAGCTTCTGCCAGTAGTCGGCGACCTGCCTGCTCTGCTCCGACTCGACGGTGACGTGCCACTTGTCGCCCGAGTAGCTGTACATCTCGGCGTTGTTCTGCCAGAGCAGACCGTTGAACCACTCGGCGTTGTTCGGGTCGAAGAAGGTGATGTCCAGCCCGGGGTCCGCCTTGTGCAGCTGCTGTGCGGCCGTCGCGTACTCGTCCCAGGTCCTGGGGATCGCGATGCCGTGCTTCTTGAAGAGGTCGCTGCGGACGAAGAGCGCCATCGGGCCGGTGTCCTGCGGCAGTGCGAACACGCCGGTTCCGCCGAAGCTCGTCTGGGACCAGGTCCAGGGGACGAACTTGGACTTGGCGGCGGTGGCGTCCTTGCAGGCGGAGGCGTCGACGAAGGCGCTCTGGGTGCGCAGGTTCGGCAGCTCGTCGTAGCCGACCTGCGCCAGGTCGGGTGCCTTGCCCGCCTTGAGGGCGTTGCCGAGGATGCCGTACTGGTCGTTGGAGATGTTCTTCGTCTCGACCTGGATGTCCGGGTTCTTCTTGTTCCACAGCGCGACGACCTTGTCCATGCCGGGAACGGTGTTCCAGTACTGGAGGACGACCTTCCCCTTGGCGGGGGAGCACGAAGGTGCGGCGGCCTTGTCCGAGCCGGCGGGCGACGAGGAGCAGCCGGCGAGGAGTACGGCGATACCGGTGGCCGTGGCGAGGGCGGCGAGGCGCGTGCGCGTAACTGTGTTGCTCATGTTTTCCGTTCCCAGAGAACGACTGGCGGCGGGTGCCTGGGCGGGTTGGAACAAAGGGCCGTGAGCGGTAACGTGAGCGCTCACGGGAGCGAAACGATTCGGAGTCTGCGCTTATGTGCGGACAAGTGTCAAGGCTCCGGAGTGACACCGAACGGACAGAGGTGAGTGATGGCGTCGTCTGCGAACGGTCCGCGCCGGGTGACCATCGACGATGTGGCCCGGGCCGTCGGAGTGTCGCGGCAGACCGTGTCGCGGGCGCTGAACGACAAGGGCGAGATCGACGCCTCCACGAAGCAGCGCGTGCTCGACGCCGCCCAGGAGCTGGGCTACCGGCCCAGCCGTTTCGCCCGGGGCCTCGTCCGGCAGGACTCCATAAACGTCGGCCTGGTGATCCCCGACCTGCTCAACCCCTTCTTCACCGAGGTCGCCGCCGCGGCTCTGGAGGCCGCGCGCAAGCGTGGCTGGCACGTCGTCGTCTACGACACCGGCGACCGGGCGGAGGAGGAGCGCGGCACGCTGGAGGTCATCGCGGCGCAGGTGGACGCCGTCGTGGGTTACCTCAGCCTGCCCGAGGACGAGATCGACAAGCTGATCCGCGGGCTCCCTGTCGTCCTCATCGACCGCGACCACCGCGCCGAGCGCTTCAACGCCATTAGCCTCGACGGCGAGGCGGGCGTCCACGACGCCATCAGGCACCTGGTCGACGCCGGGCACCACCGCATCGGGATGCTCGACCATGCCGCACGCTCCGAGCCCAGCATCCGCCACCGCTGGTACGCCGCCGCCATGGCCGCCTGCGGCCTGGAACCCGCCGCGGTCAGCCGCGCCGCGCAGAGCATCGACGGAGGGCAACACGCTCTGCGTGAACTCCTCACCGAACACCCCGACGTGACCGCTGTGTTCACGTTCAACGACATCATCGCCATCGGGGCGCTGCGCGCCGCACGAGCTCTCGGTCGCAGGGTTCCCGAGGACCTTGCGGTCATCGGCTTCGACGGCCTCCAGCTCGGCACCCTCGTCGAACCCGCCCTGACCACCGTCGCCCTCGACACCCGTGAACTCGGAGTCCTGGCCGTCGAACAGGCCGGACGGCTGCTGGCCCGCAGCGGACCGCTCAGCCACGACGAGGCGGCGGTCCGGGCCACACTGCGGCTGGGCGGGTCCGCCTAGAGCAGGTCTCCGGGGCATCGACCGTCAGTTGATGTGTGTCGTCGAGGGATGCCTATGGGGCGGGTCGGGGCCGCTGTCGCGGGGCCGGCCGCCGAGGCTCGGGGGGCGATCGCCTTCAGGTATCGCACGGGCTGCCGTTAGACGGACCTGGCCGCGGAGTTGGGCTCCGGCCGCGTCCGCCGTTGCCGTTGCCGTTTCGTGAGGGCACCGCGAGTCCGACCGCGGTGCCCTCGGTCGTTCTCGCGGCAGCCTGACCGCCACGCTCCCCCTCGCCGCGGAAACCGTTGCCCCAAGCCC
This sequence comes from Streptomyces sp. NPDC091972, assembly GCF_044756385.1. Lineage (NCBI taxonomy): Bacteria > Bacillati > Actinomycetota > Actinomycetes > Kitasatosporales > Streptomycetaceae > Streptomyces > Streptomyces sp. NPDC091972. Next base: position 1,101,398 of record NZ_JBIVSV010000001.1, read on the forward strand.
GCGTTCGTCATCACGCCCGGTCTGCCACCTCTCCGCTGCCCTTCGGCGCGCCCAGACTTTGTCCTGATCATGGAAAAAGTTGAGCGACCTCACGCCAAAGGGGTTACGCGCCGGAACCAGGGCCGCTAACTTCCTTGCACTGGACCGGTCATGTGCATGCAGGGGCACAGGCCGGTCCGACGGCGCGACGGCGCGCGCCTGCACTCCCCGAACAGGGCCGATCGGGTCCTGCCACATCCCCACACCTCGGGAGACGTTTGTGCGCAAGAAATTCGTCAGACTCGCAAGGCCCAGACCCCTCCGCTCGCTGACGCTGGCGTTGGTGTGCGCCGTCGGCTGCCTCCTGCCGGGAACAGCGGCCGCCGCCACACCGGAGCCGTCCGGCCGTGCCGCGGCGGCCGTCGAGTACCAGCAGGTCACGCTGGCCAAGGGCGTGGCCGAAACGGGAGAGCCCATGACGCTCGCCGTGCTGCCGAACCGCTCGGTGCTGCACACCTCGCGTGACGGCACGCTGCGCGTCACGGACGCGGCCGGCACCACGTCGGTGGCGGGCAGGCTCGACGTCTACAGCCATGACGAGGAGGGCCTCCAGGGCGTCGCGGTGGACCCGGCTTTCACCTCCAACCGCTTCGTCTACCTGTACTACGCGCCGAAGTTGAGCACGCCGGGCGGCGACGCCCCCTCCGACGGGTCGGCCTCCGACTTCACCCCCTTCGACGGCGTCAACCGGCTGTCCCGGTTCGTCTTGAGGACCGACAACACCCTGGACCTGACCAGCGAGAAGAAGATCCTCGACGTTCCGGTCTCGCGCGGCATCTGCTGTCACGTCGGCGGCGACATCGACTTCGACGCGGCGGGCAACCTCTACCTGTCGACCGGCGACGACTCCAACCCGTTCGCCTCGGACGGCTTCACCCCGATCGACGAGCGCGCCACCCGCAACCCCGCCTACGACGCCCAGCGCTCGGCGGGCAACACCAACGACCTGCGCGGCAAGGTGCTGCGCATCAAGGTCAACGCGGACGGGACGTACTCCGTCCCGAGCGGCAACCTCTTCGCGCCCGGCACCGCCAAGACCCGCCCCGAGATCTACGCGATGGGCTTCCGCAACCCCTTCCGCATGAGCGTGGACAAGGCCACGGGCATCGTCTACCTCGGTGACTACGGCCCCGACTCCGGAACCGCGGCGCCCGGGCGCGGACCCGAGGGCCAGGTCGAGTTCAACCGCATCACCCAGGCCGGCAACTACGGCTGGCCGTACTGCACCGGCAACAACGACGCCTACACCGACTACGACTTCGCCACCAACACCTCGGGCGCCAAGTTCTCCTGCTCCGCGCCCAGGAACACCTCGCCGCGCAACACCGGCCTGACGGACCTGCCCCCGGCGCGACCGGCCTGGATCCCCTACAACGGCACGTCCGTACCGGAGTTCGGCGGCGGCTCCGAATCCCCGATGGGCGGCCCCGTCTACCGCTACGACGCCGCGTCCACCTCCGAGGTCAAGTTCCCCCAGGAGTACGACGGCGACTTCTTCGCCGGCGAGTTCGGCCGCCGCTGGATCAAGCGCATCGAGGCCGGCGGCGACGGCACCGTGCAGTCCATCAACGCCTTCCCCTGGAGCGGCACCCAGGTGATGGACATGGCCTTCGGCCCGGACGGCGCCCTGTACGTCCTCGACTACGGCACCGGCTATTTCAACGGCGACGAGAACTCCGCCCTGTACCGCATCGAGCACGTCACCGACGGCCTCGCCCCCATCGCCCAGGCCAAGGCCGACATCACCTCCGGGAAGGCACCGCTCGCGGTCTCCTTCTCCTCGGCCGGCAGCTCCGACCCGGACGGCGGCGCACTCACCCACGCCTGGACCTTCGGTGACGGCGCGACCTCCACCGCCGCCAACCCCTCGCACACCTACACGGCCAACGGCCAGTACACGGCCACGCTGAAGGTGACCGACCCGACCGGAAAGACCGCGACCGCGTCCGTGCGGATCACGGTGGGGAACACCGCGCCCACCGTACGGCTCGACCTGCCCGCGGACGGCGCTATCTACGACTTCGGCGCAGCGATCCCGTTCAGGGTGACGGTGACCGACCCGGAGGACGGCACGATCGACTGCTCCAAGGTGAAGGTCTCGTTCATCGTCGGGCACGACAGCCACGGCCACCCGCAGACCTCGGCGACCGGATGCACCGGGACTCTCCAGACCCTGGCCGACGGTGAACACGACCCGAACGCCAACATCTTCGGTGTCGTGGACGCCGAGTACACCGACCAGGGTGCAGGCGGCCAGCCCGCGCTGACCGCACACGACCAGCACATCACCCAGCCCTCGCACCGACAGGCGGAGCACTACGGGAGCTCCTCGGGCGTCGACGTCATCACCCACACTCCGGCTCACGGCGGCAAGACCGTCGGCAACATCGAGAGCGGCGACTGGATCTCCTTCAAGCCGTACGCCCTCGCCAACACCGGCGTCTTCACCGCCCGCGTCTCCTCCGCGGGTGCGGGCGGAACCATCGAGGTCCGCGCCGGCTCTCCGACCGGCACCCTCATCGGCACGGCAACCGTCCCGGTCACCGGTGGCTGGGAGACCTTCCAGGACGTGACAGCCTCGCTCGCGAACCAGCCCAGCGGCTCCACGCAGTTGTACCTCGTCTTCAAGGGCGGCAGCGGCGCCCTGTTCGACGTCGACGAGTTCTCCTTCACCACCTCCGGCGGCGGAACCGGCTCGGGTGCGGTGAAGGGGGTCAACGGCAAGTGCCTGGACGTCGACAACGCCAACACCGCCGACGGGACGAAGGTTCAGTTGTGGACCTGCAACGGCACGACCGCCCAGACGTGGACGGTGAACTCCGACGGCACCGTGCGGGCGTTGGGCAAGTGCCTGGACGTCTCCGGCGGCGCCAGCGCCGACGGGACGAAGGTCCAGTTGTGGACGTGCAACGGCAGCGGTGCGCAGAAGTGGGCATCGCAGACGGACGGCACGGTCCGCAATCCGCAGTCGGGCAAGTGCCTCGACGCGTCCGGCGGCACCTGGAACGACGGCACACCGGTCCATCTGTGGACCTGCCACACCGGCCCCAACCAGAAGTGGACCCTGCCCTAGAAAGGAGGCAACCCGACATGCGCACACAACTCCAAGCGGCCATCGGCCTGTTCACCGGCCTCCTGCTCTGCCTGGCCCCGCAGGCCGTCGCCGCGCCCGAACCGGCGTCCCAGCCCGCCGACACGGTCCGCAGCACAGCCCCCGCGGCCCCCACCGCGAAGCTCGCGGCGGCCGATCCGGCGTACAAGATCCTCGTGTTCTCCCGGACCGCCGGTTTCCGGCACTCGTCCATCGACGAGGGCATCTCGGCACTCCAAGCCCTCGGCGCGGCGAACAACTTCACCGTGGACGCCTCGGAGGACCCCCAGGTCTTCACCACCGGCAACCTCGGCCAGTACAAGACGGTCGTCTTCCTCTCCACGACCGGAGACGTCCTCGGCGACGCCCAGCAGACCGCCTTCCAGCAGTACATCAACGGCGGCGGAGGCTACGTCGGCATCCACGCGGCGGCCGACACCGAGTACGACTGGCCCTTCTACGAGGGCCTGGCCGGCGCCCTGTTCCACTCGCACCCCGCCATCCAGCCCGCCACGGTCAAGGTCGAGGACCGGGCCCACGACGCCACGGCCCACCTCGGCACCACCTGGCAGCGCACCGACGAGTGGTACAACTACCGCACCAACCCCCGCACCACCGCCCATGTTCTCGCCTCGCTCGACGAGTCGAGCTACTCGGGCGGGAACATGTCCGGTGACCATCCGATCGCGTGGTGCAAGGACTACCAGGGAGGCAGGGCCTTCTACACGGGGGGCGGCCACACCGAGGAGTCGTACAGCGACCCCGTCTTCCGGCGGCACCTCCTGGGCGGCATCCGCTGGGCCGCGGGGATGACCGAGGCGGACTGCCGCCCGGAGAACGGCTACACCTCCCTGTTCAACGGCGCATCCACCACCGGCTGGCAGCAGGCGGGCCCGGGCGGTTTCACCCTCGCCGACGGCAGCCTCAGCTCCTACGGCGGACTGGGCATGCTCTGGTACTCCGCGAAGGAGTTCACCGGCGACTACTCGCTCAAGCTCGACTGGAAGGCGGCCGGTGACGACAACTCCGGTGTCCTCATCGGCTTCCCCGCCTCCGACGATCCCTGGTCGGCCGTGAACAACGGCTACGAGATCCAGATAGACGCCACCGACGCGGCCGACCGCACCACGGGCGCCGTCTACGGATTCAAGTCCGCCGACCTAGCGGCACGCGACGCCGCGCTGAACCCGCCGGGGGAGTGGAACACGTACGAACTCAAGGTGACCGGCGAACGACTGGAGATCTTCCTCAACGGAGTCAAGATCAACGACTTCACCAACACCGACCCCGTCCGCAGCCTCCAGCAGGGCTACATCGGCATCCAGAACCACGGCGACGGCGACGACGTCGCGTTCCGCAACATCCGGATCAAGCCGTCGGGCGACACGCAGCCCGGCCCCCGCTCGGGTGCGGTGAAGGGCGTCAACGGCAAGTGCCTGGACGTCGACAACGCCAACACCGCCGACGGGACGAAGGTTCAGTTGTGGACCTGCAACGGCACGAGCGCCCAGAAGTGGACCATCGCCGCGGACGGGTCGGTCCAGGCGTTGGGCAAGTGCCTGGACGTCTCCGGTGGCGCCAGCGCGGACGGGACGAAGGTCCAGTTGTGGACGTGCAACGGCAGCGGCGCGCAGAAGTGGGCACCGCAGACGGACGGCACGGTCCGCAATCCGCAGTCGGGCAAGTGCCTCGACGCGTCCGGCGGCACCTGGAACGACGGCACACCGGTCCATCTGTGGACCTGCCACACCGGCCCCAACCAGAAGTGGACCCTGCCCTGACAGCATGGGCAGCCGCCCGAGCAGCCTGCGTGTGACATGACGGTGAGGGCCGCGGACTGTGTCCCGCGGCCCTCACCGGCGTCCGGTGACGGCCGTGCCGCGTACTCCTCCCGAGTGCTGTTCCGAAGGGCCCCCAAGGTGCCGCCACGCCGCCCGCGCTCCATCATGCGCAACAGGTCCCCGAAGGAGCAGGTGGACCAGGGCGGTTGCTGGGCACTCGGGGTGACGCCAAGCCGCGCTGGGACGCAAGTGACGGGAGTGGCCGGTGGGTCGGCGTTCCGTGCGGCGGGGCCGTGACCTCGACGGGCGGAGCGGAAGGGGAGAGCAGCGCGTGACGATCGGCGACGCCGTGTTCGCATGGCTCGGGGCGGGCGCGCTGCTCGCGGCGGTGCTGCCGCGGGTGGTCGACGGCCGGCCGCTGTCGCTTCCCCTCGTCTTCCTGGGCGGTGGCATCGGCGTGTACCTGTTGCCGCTGCCCCTGCCGGTCGTCGACCCGGTCGGCGACCGGCTGATGGCGGAGCACATCACGGAAATCTGCGTGATCATCGCCCTGATGGGTGCCGGACTGGCCATCAACCGGCCCATGGGGTGGCGCCGATGGGCCACGACATGGCGGCTGCTGGGCGTCACGATGTCGCTGACCGTCGCCTTCACCGGCCTGACGGCCTGGTGGCTGCTGGACTGGCCGCCCGCAGCGGCACTGCTGCTGGCCGCGGTCCTGGCGCCGACCGATCCGGTGCTTGCCGCGGAAGTCCGGGTGGGCGAGCCGACCGAGGACGAGCACGACGAGGACGAGGTGCGGTTCGCCCTGACCAGCGAGGCCGGCCTGAACGACGGCATGGCCTTCCCCCTCACCTACGCGGCGGTCGCTCTGGTGGCCGCAGCCGGCGGCGACTGGTCCACGGACTGGATCGGCGGGTGGGCACTGAAAGACCTCGCGCTCAAGAGCGGGATCGGGCTGCTGAGCGGCTGGCTGATCGGACGGTTGCTCGGCTGGCTGTTCTTCCAGACCCGCTCACCAGCGCTGCGGTTGTCCGAGCACCGAGAGGGATTCGTGGCCCTGGGCGCCACTTTCCTGGCCTACGGAGTGACCGAGCTGCTTCATGGCTACGGTTTCCTCGCCGTGTTCGTCACCGCCTGTTCGATCCGCGCGGAGGAACGTGCCCACGGCTTCCACAACGTCCTGCACGACTTCGTCGAACAAGTCGAGCGCCTGTTCACCGCTGTGCTGCTGTTCCTCCTCGGGGCCTTCGTCGCTCTGGGCGGTCTGGAGCCGCTGACGTGGCGAGGAATCGTCACCGGGCTGATCCTGCTGCTCGTGATCCGGCCACTGTCCGGGTGGATCGGTCTGCTCGGGAGCCGGATGCGGCACAGTGAGCGCTGGGTGACCGCTGCCTACGGCATCCGCGGCATCGGCTCCCTGTACTACCTTGCCTACGCCCTCGGGCAGCACAGCTTCCCCGTACCGGCGCGAGAGCTGTGGGCGGTCGTGACGTTCACCGTCCTCGCCTCGGTCGTTCTGCACGGAGTCACGGCCGGCCCGGTCGTGAAACGCCTGGACCGGCTACGCGGAACCACGCCTCCACGTCCGTAGGTGCTTCGGCAGGCGGGTGGGCGTCGTACGCCTGCCGAGTCCGGTGATCGCTCATGGACGTGCCGGTGCGTGAGTGAGGCTTGGCATGGGGCGGGGTGGTTACTCGTCCGTCGTGACTGACACACGACCACTCGCCCTGATCACCGGCGCTTCCAGTGGGATCGGCCGGGAACTCGCCCGGCAGTTCGCGTCCCACGGCTACGACCTCGTGGTGAACGCCGAGGACGAATCGCTGGAGTCCGCCGCCCGGAGCCTGCGGAAGTCGGGCGGCGAGGTCCGCGCGGTGCGGGCCGACCTGAGGACCAACGAGGGACGGTTCCGGCTGCTGGACGCGCTCGACGGACTCACGGTCGACGTCGCCGTCCTGAACGCCGGGGTGGGCCGAGGCGGTGCCTTCGTGGACACCGACCTCGCCGACGATCAGGAGGTCATCGACCTCAACGTCACCGCGACCGTACGGCTGGCCAAGCCGCTGCTGCGGGCCATGGTGACGCGTGGTGCAGGGCGGCTCGCCTTCACCTCGTCCGTCGCCTCGGAGATGCCCGGCCCTTTCCAGCCCGTCTACAACGCGTCCAAGTCGTTCGTGCAGTCCTTCGCCCAGGCACTGGCCGAAGAGGTGGAGGACACCGGCGTGACGGTCACCTCCTTCATGCCGGGCCCTACGGACACGGACTTCTTCGACCGGGCGGGCATGGCGGACGACACCCGCATCGGGACCATGAAGAAGGACGATCCCGCCCAGGTGGCCGAGCAGGCCTTCGAGGCGATCGTGAAGGGCCGCAGCAAGGCCCTGACCGGATCGCTGAAGACCAAGGCGCAGGGCCTGGCAGGGAAGGTGCTGCCCGACGGTCTCAAGGCGGCGGCCCACCGGCGGCTGGCCGAGCCGCAGAGGGGCAAGGACCCCGACCAGACGGAATGAGGCGGAGGCGGCCGTCACCGCGCGCCCGATCGAGGGGCGACCCGTCGGTCATCGGGTCCCGGCTGCCGTCCGAGCCCGCGCACGCAGTGACGGCCGGACTCAGCGCTGCCCCGCCGCCCGGTGTGCCGCGGGCCCGGCAGGCTCACGTGCTCGTACGGGATGGGCGTTGCGCCGGACGTTTCAAAGGGAGCCTGTGCGCTACCCGTCTGATCGACAAGCGTTCCGACGCGCAGGCGAAGCGAGGAGGAGAGCGGATGTCGAATCCACAACAGCCCGAGCTGCGGCGCAGTGACAAGGGGGCTGGAACTCCGCAGGACAGCCAGTCCCGCAAGGCGGCGCAGGCCGCAAATGAGGGCGGTCATGCCCATGGCACGGACCGTGGGGACAAGGGCGGCGGCAGGGGAGGCGGCACCCCACCTGAGCAGAAGCCGGACCACCCGGCCTGACCTGTCCCGTGAAGGAACGCCGTGAGGCGCTGGAGGAGGCCGGAATCAGCCCGGACGACGTGCGCGCCGAAAACTGAAGCCGTCGGCGAAGCCCGGCCCCGGCGGATGCCCGTGTTATACGGATCATCGCCGGGGCCCAGGTCTGTTGGTCGGTGCCACCCAGAAGAGCCTCTATCCCTTGTGGTGGGCGGTAAGGGGGTCGCCGGCCCTGTCGACGGCTTGGGCGATCCAGGCCATGGCCTCGGGCACGTCGTAGTTCCCGGCGTGCGGCTGGTTCCAGGCCAGCCGGTAGTCGAGGTTCTTGACCTGGGGGTCCGCGGCGAGGGCGCGGTCGAGGTTGACCGAGACGGTGAACGCGGTGTCACGGTCACGGGTGCCGTGGCGGACGTACCAGTTGGGCGCGGTGTCGGCGCTGGTCCCGATGAAGTCCATCGGGTTGATCAGGTGGACCTGGTCGTCCACGGTGGTGCTCTTCTTCGCGGTGTACTGCTTCCAGGTGAGACCGGTGTCGTCGAGGCCGCTGCCGTCACCGGCGACGTCGTTGTGGTTCCAGCTGTACTCGGTGTAGTTCATGTACCGCTGGGTGGGCGGACCGAAGAGGTCGGTCTCGGTGCCGCTGGTGGTGTTCCCGTTGACCCCCACGGCGTCGAAGGCGGGGGTCGTCTTGAGTGTGGCCTGGGTTGCGACGAAGGCGAGGTAGTTCGCCATGTCGAGGGAGCGCACCTTGCCGGTGGTCGGGTCGACGTCGATCCAGTTGTTGACGTACGACTTGGTGGAGCCGCCCGAGGTGATCTCGAAGGTGCCGCCCAGCGGGGGGATCGTGTGCGCGGGGTCGGCCTTCAGGTAGGTCTCGGCGGCGCGGGCGACCTCGTTCTCGATGGCGTCGAGGAGGGTGGCGGCGGTGAGCCGGGAGCCGTCGGGATTGCGCAGTCCGAGGCTCTTCTCGTACGCCGCGAACCGCTCCGCGATCGCGGTCGCGTCGACGGGTGAGGGATTGGAGCCGGTGGCGTCGCGGGTGCCGAGGACGTTGTACAGCCACTCGTAGGCGATGTCGGCGTTGCCGAGGTCGGTGATGGGGCAGTAGGCGTTGACGGCGAAGACGTCGTCGCGCAGGGTGCTGCGGCCCTGGGCGTCTACCCCGGCGGCGCCGATCGCGGCGAGGTAGGGGTTGTACTCGGCGCTGTTCCCCGAAGCACCCAGAATGGACACCAGCGCACCGCCGCCGCTGGTTCCGTTGATCACGATCCGCTCGGCACTGCCGGGCATCGTGGCGTCGTTGAGGCGCAGGTAGCGGACGGCCGCCTTGGCGTCGACCACGGCGGCGGGGGCCTTCCCGGGGGCCGAGCCGTCGGCGCCGACCAGTCCGCGGCTTCGGCTGGCGACGTCGATGAACACGTAGCCCGCCTTCAGCGCGGCGCCGACGTTGCTCGTGGTGCTGTTGTACGACGTGCCCGCGGTGATGCTCGCCCGTATGTAGCTGGCTTTCCAGCCGCTGTTGTTGACCGCGAAGTAGATCGGGGTGCGCTGGTCGCCGAAGGCGCTCTCGGGGACGAAGACGTTCATGCTCTGGTATCCGCAGGCGGTGTTCGGGATCGTGGTGCTGCCACCCCCGGGCCCGCCCGGCTGCTGGGCCGCCGCCGCCACCGGGTCGGCGACGTAGCAGATTTCCTTGTACCAGCGCACGCGCACCGGCCGGCCGTCCACGGTGACGGTTATCGTCGTGTACGCGGCCGAGTCGAAGTCGAGCGCGGCATCCTGTGGGTCGACCGAACGCCCGTGACCGGCGGTGGGTGCCGCTGCGGCGACGGAGGTCGGTACCGCGATCGCCGCGAGCACCAGCGACCCCGCGAGCGCCATCCTTCCCAGGACGCGACCGCGGGGTGCGGGGTGCTGTGCGCCCGCCGCCGGGTGAGTCATCGCGGCACGTCGGTCGGTCGCAGACAGTCTTTGCATGCGTCTCCCCTCATCGAGCACTAAGTGCTTCGCTCAGGCCCCGGGTTCGAGGCGTGACGCACGCTACAAGATTGTTAACAATAAGGCCAGCGATATTGCAGACAGTTTGTGCGGCAGTGCCGAGGGTGCCGAAGGTGTCCACGGCCGCCGCGGCCTCAAGCGGGCCGCGGCGGCCGTGGTGTCGGCGTCGTCATGCCTGGGGAACGCCCGCGACGACGGATGCGCGGGTGGCGCGCAGACGCTGGGCGAGCAGGGCGAGGGCGCACAGGGCGGCGACTGTCGCCGCGTAGGTGACGAAGGTGTCCTTCAGGCCGGCGTGCGTGGCGGCGATGCCTGCGATCACCGCCGGCATGCTGAAGGCCAGGTAGGAGATGACGAAGGCGACGGAGAGCAGTTCGCTGCGTTCGGCGGGGCGGGCTATGCGGGCCAGGGTGCCGAAGCTGGCGAGAGCGGAGCCGCCGAAGCCGACGCCCGCGATCGCGGTGCCGAGCGCGGCCGTGGTCAGGGAGTGTTCCTCCACGCCGGTCAGGGCGACGGCGGTGCCGACGAGGAGCAGGCTCGCGCTGACGGCGAGGGTCCGTCCGACGGGCCAGCCGCGCAGGGCGAGGGCGGTGAGGAAGGCCGGGCCGGTGAGGAGGGTGACCACGAGTCCGCCGACGACGTGGCTGGAGAGGCCGAAGAGGCCGACGGCGACGGACGGGCCGAGGGAGAGGTAGAGGCCGCCGAGCGCCCAGCTCGCGATGAGGATCGGGACCAGGCTCAGCAGGTCGGCCCGCAGGTGGGGGGCGATGCGCAGGCGGGGCTGGAGCGAACGCGCGGCACCGGGGCGGCGCAGCGAGGTCTCGGGCAGGGCCGACAGGAGGGCGCCGGCCACCACGAGGGCGGTGAGCAGCAGCACGTAGACGAGGCGGGTGGGGTGCGGCCCGTACTCGACGAGGAGCCCGCATCCGAGGGCGCCGAGTCCCAGTCCGAAGGTGGGCGCGGTGCCGGTGACGAGGCCCGCCCGGTGGGGGGCGTGCGTGGGGTTGAGGTCGGACAGGGCGGCGCCGAGCGTGGTCATGGCGGCCCCGGTGGCGATGCCCTGGATGAGGCGTGCGATCAGCAGCAGGCCGACGTCGCCCGCGGTGAGGAACAGGACCATCGAGGCGGCTTCGAGGGCGATCGCGCCCAGCAGGACCGGACGGCGGCCGAGGTGGTCGGAGAGGGCGCCGAGGACGAGCAGGGCCGCGATCATGCCGATTACGTAGACGGCGAAGACCGTGGTGAGGGTGGTGGGGGAGAAGTGCCACTGCTGCTGGTAGACGACGTAAAGCGGGGAGGGGGCGCTGGAGGCGGCCATGAACAGGACGAAGACGACCGCGAGGGAGGCGAAGGCGACGGGACGGCTAAGCCGCCGCCTCTCCTGCGGTGGCGCCACGCGGTCGGTGGCCGGCGGGGAGGACTGGAGCTGGGACGGGGCGGGACCGGACACGACGCGACTCCAAAAGCAGTGATCGATGCGTTTAGGACGCTACCACTAACGCAACGATCAGTGCGATAATTTCCCCATGGCTGAAACGTCGACCCAGGTACGTCCCGGCGGCCGCTCCGCGAAGGTGCGGGCGGCCGTCCACCGCGCCGTCGCGGAACTCCTCGCCGAGGAGGAAGCGGAGACCCTGACCCTGCCCGCCGTGGCCGCGCGCGCCGGTGTCCACCCCACCACCCTCTACCGGCGCTGGGGGTCCACCGCCCAGCTCCTCAACGACGTCGCCACCAGCCGCTTCTCCGACGACCTGGTCGTCCCCGACTCCGGCTCGCTCGCCGGCGATCTCCAGCGCTGGCTCGCCGACGTGGCCACCGACGTGGCCGACCCGGACACGCTCGCCCTCATGCGGGCGACCATCGGCTCCGGCCCGGCAGGCGGCTGCGCCTGCGTGGAGGACCGCCACCGCCAGCTCCGCGCCATCATCCGGCGCGAACAGGACCGCGGAGGCACGGCACTGGACGTGGAGAGCGCCGCGGACTTCCTCCTCGGCCCGCTCTATTACCGCGCCGTCTTCACCCCCGAGCCCGCCTCCGCCGACTGGGCCCGCACCCTGGTGTCCACCTATCTGGCGACGCTCCGAACGCCCTGAACCGCACACGGACCGCGAAGGCACATCCGGTCGACCAGAGCAAGTGGGATGCGGTTGCGGTGAACTTTGCTTCCAGCGCATCGACGACGTGCCGCAACTGAGCCGGGACGGCGCCGGCGCCGATGTCCGTCCCTCTTCTGTCCGTCCCTCCTCCCAGGAGCAGCCGCATGAACCGACGTCCCCGCCTGGCTCTTGTACTGGCCCTGATCGGACTGCTGGGCGGATGCGGCTCCGCCGTGGACAGAGATTCCTCCGGAACCGACGAAAAGCCGTTCTGGCAGGCCGAGTTCGACGGAGCCTCGGCCACTCGCCCGTCGGCGAGATTCTGGAACACCGAGATCGGGAACCGGGACGCCGAGGGGTGGGGCAACAACGAACTCCAGTACTACACGGACGACTCGTCCAACTCGGCCCTCGACGGTGAGGGGCACCTCTTGATCTCCGCACGGCCTGCCCCGGCCGGATCCGAACTGCCCTGTCACACACGGCGCTTCTGCCCGTGGACGTCGGCCCGCCTCACCACGGAGGGAAAGGTTTCGCTGACCCACGGAAGAGCGGAGGTCCGAGCGAAACTGCCCACCGGCACGGGATTGCTGCCCGCGGTGTGGATGCTGGGCAACAACGGAGTCGAGTGGCCAGGGCAGGGCGAGATCGACATCTGCGAAGTGGTCGGCGGAGAACCCCAAACGGTCTACGGAACCGCGCACGGACCGACCTACTACAACGACAACGGGATCGGTGGCACCGCCACGCTCCCCGCCGACGCGTCGCAGGCGTTCCACGTCTACGCCGTCGACAAGCAGCCGCACCGCATCACGTGGCTCGTCGACGGAAAGCCGTACTTCACGTTGACGCCGTCGCAGGTGCCGCGACCTCGCGACTGGGTCTTCGAGCAGGACATGCATCTGCTGCTCAACGTCGCTGTAGGAGGCGATTGGCCCGGCCCTCCCGACGCGTCGACGCCGTCGCCCGCGACGATGACGGTCGACTACGTGCGCTTCTACGGCGAGGGCCACAGCGGATGAGAGTCCGCAGCCGGCCGCGCGACTGCGGGGCCGCGGCCCGTCCGGCGCAACTCCTCACTACGCGGACGTCGTTGCCATGCGGCGTCCTTGATTCCGTCCACAGCCGCCAGCCGGGCGTGGCCATCCTTGAGGGCCGGCTTCCGTAGGAGCAGGTCGGCGGGGCGAGGGGTTCTCGAACGCGCTCCGAACAACAGCGCCATCGCCGATCGGTCGGTGGTCATCGACCGCGCTGTCCGCAGGCACAGGCACCCCGTCCTCGCCAGGATCGCCCTGTCGCCCTGTCGCCCTGTCGCCCTGTCGCCCTGTCGCCCTGGCGCCCGCCGACCGGGGGACCGGCGGGCGGGGTGGCCCTGCGCCACCTGCTCGACGTACGCCACACGACAAACGACGCACGGCAGCAGGCATGACCGCCCGTCGGCGTGAACGCCGTGCCGGCAGGCGGCCGTACAGCAGGCACTACCTCCACAGGGTGGAGGGCGCCCCCGCAGGATGACCTGCCTGCCTGATCGTGACGGGCGACCGGAATTCCTAGCGTGGTGGGCAGGCCGCAACGGCGGCTCGACCGATACGCAAGGAGCGACTGATGAGGCCCAAATTCACCTCCGGTGCGGTGATCACAACGCTGGTGGCCGCGTTGGCCGGCATCGTCCTGGCCCCGCCCGCCACGGCCGCGACAGGGGCCGGGCCGCTACGCGGTGGGACGTACGCCACGTCGCACAGCCAGGATCTGCAGGTCCAGGTGGACGCGATCATGAAGACCGGGACCGTCGGGGTCGTGGCCCGGTCGACGGGCCCGCGAGGTTCCCGGTACGCGACCGGAGGAGTCGCCGACCGGGCGTCGGGCGACCCGGCACGCCCCGGCGACCGGTTCCGCATCGCCAGCACCACCAAGACGTTCGTGGCGACGGTGATGCTGCAACTCGTCGGCGAGGGGCGCCTGTCGCTGGAGGACACCGTGGAGCGGTGGCTGCCCGGAGCGGTCTCCGGTCACGGCAACGACGGCAGCGCGATCACCGTACGGCAACTGCTCCAGCACACCAGCGGCCTGTTCGACTACACCGCGGACTTCCCCGAGTTCGCGTCCCTGGCCGGCTATCGCGCCGCCCGCTACACCACCTGGACTCCGGAACAACTGGTCGCCATCGCGATGCGGCACGCACCGAACTTCCGGCCCGGCACCGGCTGGAGCTACTCCAATACCAACTACATCCTCGCCGGAATGATCATCGAGAAGGTCACCGGGCGCAGTTGGGGACACGAGGTCACCACACGCCTCATCCGCCCGCTGGGCCTGCGCGACACTCTCGTCCCGAGCACCTACCCGCGGATACCCGGCCCCCACCTGCGGGGCTACTCGGCCTTCGGTGAGGCCGTACCGGAGGTCGACGTCACCGAGTTCAACCCTTCCGCCGGGGGCGCGGCGGGCGCCATGATCAGCACGACGGCCGACCTCTCCCGCTTCTACCAGGCGCTCCTCGCAGGTCGGCTGCTGCGTCCGGCCCAGCTCACGGCGATGAAGACAACCGTGCGGGCCCCGGAGTTGGACCCCGGCTGGCCCGGTGTGCGTTATGGTCTCGGCCTGATGGAGGTTCCCCTGTCCTGCGGCGGCGCCTACTTCGGCCACGGGGGAGATGTGCCCGGCTACACGACCCGCAACGGCATCAGCGCGGACGGCCACCGGGCGGTGGTCCTGAACGCCACCGGGGACGGCTCGTCGGACTCCTCCACCCAGCGGGCCCAGAACGACTTGATCGACACAGAACTCTGCGCGTAGCCCCAGGAATCGAGGCCGGGCACCCGCAGTGCGAAGGTGACACACCGCGGAGGAAGACGACCTCAAGGCGGCGTGCCGAAACTCTTTCGGATCTCGCGGCAACCCTGTGCGGTTCCTGTGGCCACAAGGAGGTGGATTCGATCACCGCGGTGATCGAGCCGGCTCTTTCTGATGAACGGCTGCAAGGAGAACACCCCCCATGAGAAACCCCACGAACGGCGGGCGGCACCGTCGGCGATGGACCGCGACCGGTCTGGTGCTCGGTGTGCCGGCCGTCCTGGTGCCGTATCTGCTGTTCGCGCAGGAGGACTCGCAGGCGGCAACGGTTGACGGCGACGCCTACTACCGGCTGGTGTTGGTGCGCAGTGGCAAGGTGCTGGACGTCGACGGGTACTCCACGGCCGACGGCACCCGGATCCAGCAGTGGACGGACCAGAACACCGCCAACCAGCAGTGGCGGCTCAAGCCTGCCGGGGGCGGCTACTACGAGCTGGTGAACCGGAACAGCGGCAAGGTGCTGGGCATCGCGGGCGGTTCGACGGCGAAGTCGGCAGCCGCCGAGCAGCAGACCGACCGTTCGGCCACCTCTCAGGAGTGGCGGATCGATCAGGTGGGCGCCTCGGGCGCCGTGACCCTCACCTCCCGCAGGAGCGCCCAGATTCTGAGTGTCGCGGGCGACTCGGCGGCCGAGGGCGCGGCGGTCGTCCAGGCTCCCGGCACGGGTGGTGCCGGGCAGCGGTGGAAGCTGGTGAAAGTGGCGGGAGTCGGGGCGCCCGGGTCACTGACGGCGGCTGCGGGCGCATCGTACGTATGGAAGAACGCCCAGGTGGTGGGCGGGGGTTATGTCACAGGGCTGGTGTTCAACCCTCGGGAGAAGGGGCTGCTGTACGCGCGCACCGACATGGGTGGCGCCTATCGCTGGGACACCGGAGCGCAGCAGTGGATCCCGCTGACCGACTGGATCGGCGAGAAGGACTGGAACCTGCTGGGAATCGACTCGCTGGCCACCGACCCCGTCGACCCCAAGCGGCTCTACCTCGGGGCGGGCACCTACACCAACGACTGGGCCGGCAACGGCGCGATCCTGCGCTCCGCCGACCGGGGCCGCACCTTCCAGCGCACCGATCTGCCCTTCAAGGTGGGCGGCAACGAGGACGGCCGCGGGGCCGGCGAACGGCTCGTGGTCGACCCGGCGGATCACCGCACGCTGCTGCTCGGCACCCGCAAGAACGGCCTGTGGCGCAGCAGTGACTATGGGGTGACGTGGCGTCAGGTCTCGTCCTTCCCCGTCAAGGACGGGGCGGGCAGCGGCGGCGGCATCACATTCGTGACGTACGGCCCGGCCGGAAGCAAGACGGTCTACGTCGGTGTCGGCGACAAGTCCACCTCCCTGTACCGCTCCACCGACGGCGGCAGCACCTGGCAGGCCGTCCCCGGGCAGCCCACGGGCGAACTGCCGCAGCACGGCGTGATCTCCGGTGACGGCTCGCTGTACCTGACGTACACGAACAACCTCGGGCCCAACGGCGTGACCGGGGGTTCGGTGTGGAAGTACACGCCGGCGGGCGGTGCGTGGAGGAACGTCTCCCCGTCCCGGGGCGGTTACGGGTTCTCAGGTCTGGCCGTCGACCCGCGCAAGCCGTCCACGGTGATGGTCACCACCCTCGGCCGCTGGTGGCCGGAGGACGAGATCTACCGGACCACCGACGGCGGTGCGACCTGGAAGGCACTGGCCGACAAGTCGGTGCGGAACGCCTCAGCCGCTCCCTACGTCGGCACCCACACGGGCCACTGGATGACCGCCTTGGCCATTGATCCCTTCGACTCCGGGCACGTGCTGTACGGCACGGGCAACGGCATCTTGCGCAGCAAGGACGCGGACGCCTCCGACAGCGGAGGCACCAGCCACTGGGGCATGGGCGCCCGGGGGCTGGAGGAGACCGCTCTGATGGACGCGATCGCCCCGCCCGGCGGCGCCACCGTCGTCACCGCCATGGGCGACCAGGGCGGCTTCCGCCACGACGACCTGACCAAGGTGCCCGCCGGGCGGCTGAAGAACCCGCTGATGACCAACAGCACCGACATCGACTTCGCCCAGTCCAAGCCGTCGATGATGGTCCGCGTCGGGAAGGGCGGTGCACAGGACGGTGCCTACTCCACCGACGGCGGGCGCACCTGGCACGGTTTCGGGGCCGAGCCGGTGGCCGGCGCTGACAGCGGCCGCATAGCGCTGGCCGCGGACGGCTCCGCCATGGTGTGGACCGAGGCCGGCCAGGCCCCGTATCGCTCCACCGACAAGGGGGCGAGCTGGTCGCGGGTCGCTGGTCTGGGAACGGAAGCCGTGGTGGTCGCCGACCGTTCCGCGGCGAGGGCCTTCTACTCGCTGTCCGGCGGCACGCTCTACGGCAGCACCGACGGCGGCGCGACCTTCACCGTCCGCGCCACGGGCCTGCCCAACGGCCGACTCACCGCCGTCCCCGGTGTCGCCGGGGACCTGTGGATCTCCGGCGGCGACAAGGGCCTGCTGCACTCCACTGACGGCGGCCGCACTTTCACCACCCTGAGGTCGGTGACGTCCGCCTCCGCCCTCGGCTTCGGCAAGGCCAGGCCGGGCACCGACTACCAGGCCCTGTACCTGATCGGCACGATCAGGAACGGCACCGGAGTCTTCCGCTCCACCGACAAGGGCGCCACCTGGATCCGCGTCAACGACAAGGCGCACCAGTGGGGGGCCATCGGCGAGGTCGGTGTCATCACCGGTGACCCCGACACCTTCGGCCGGGTGTATGTCGGCACCAACGGCCGCGGCCTCCAGTACGGCACCCCGTCGTCCTGACCCGCTGACCGTCCCCCGGGCAGTCGACGGTTGACGCCGAAGGCCCTGCCCCGGCCGCACGACCTCCCACAGGCGTCGCGGTCGGGGCCGAAGGGCGCAATCGCACCACGACGTCGTGCTGAACACGGAACGGCCCCGTGAGCCGGCGGCCGCCGCACTCCATGCCGCTGTCTGCCGGGGCACGGCACCTCCGCAGGCGAAGGACCTGCGCCACGGGGGAGCCGGCCTCTCGCGCCGACGGCCGCCGACGCCGTTGCCGACCTCCGGCGACGGCTGCCCTGTGTTCGCCGGGGGTCGAGCCCCGGATTCCGTACGCGCGACAGCTCGAGCCGGGCCGAACTCCCATACAGCGGCCCGCGCGGTCGAATCTGTGACCCGTCTGCACGCCACTCGCCGGCTTGGCGCGAGCGGCGCGCATGGCGCCCGCTGTGCGGCTCACCAGCAGATTTCGTCCGGGCGTGCGATGTGATCACTCGATCGTGAGTTCTTCCCTGCGTGCCGTGGGTGCGGCGCGATTCTGGGCCGGACGGCGTGTGACCGACGCTGCTCGGACGTGGACGGGAGAAAGACGGACATGACGCAGGGAGCGGGTGGCCGTGAGGGCCTGGACGAGCAGGTGGTGCTGCTGGTGGCCGGAGTGGCCGATCTGGCGGTGAGCACGCTGGGGGCGGCTCTGGGGACGGTGCGGGGACTGCTGCGCCGCTCGGACGTAGCGGATCTGGCCGCGGAGGCCGAGCAGGACCTCAGGGCGCGCGGCCGCATCGCGCTGGATCGGTGCGCCACCGTTCCTCCGGCTCACTTGGAGATCCTCGCCCGGCATGCCCTGTCCCGGCGGGCCTCCGGCGATGTCTGAGCAGTGGGAGTCGGCCGCGTTCAAGAGCCGCGTGGACGAGATGTTGCGGGATTTCGTCGCGCGGGAAGCCGACCAGCTGACGGGGATCGACCCTGCTCTGGCGCCGGTGGCCGGACAACTGGAGGCGGCGGTCGCGGAGGGCAAGCGGCTGCGGGCGGCGTTCTGTTACTGGGGCTGGCGGGCGGCAGGGCAACCGGACAGTGACGCGCTGCTGCGGGCGGCAACCTCCATGGAGCTGGTGCATGCCGCTGCAATGGTGCACGACGATCTCATCGACGACAGTCCGTTGCGGCACGGTCGGCCCACGGCGCATGTCGCGCTGCGCGCGGCGGTTCGTCGTCGCCCGCGTGCCGTCTCGGCTGCCAGGTCACTGGCGATGCTGGTCGGGGACCTGTTGATGTCGCTGGCCGGGCAGTTGTTCGCCACCAGCGGTCTGCCCGCGGCGTACCTGGCCCGGGCCCGGCCCTTGTGGTCGGCGCTGGCCCGCGAACTGGTCGCGGGCGAGTGCCTGGAGATCCTGCACACCGGAGCCGATCCGGACACCGCGAGGTCGCTGAAGGTGATCCGCTACAAGACGGCCAAGTACACGGTCGAACAGCCTCTGTTGATCGGCGGCTTGCTCGGCGGGGCCGGTGAGCGGCTGCGCGAGGGCTACTCCGCCTACGGGCTTCCGCTGGGCGAGGCATTTCAACTGCGGGACGACCTGCTCGGCCTGTTCGGAGATCCGGGACAGACCGGCAAGGCCAACGCCGACGACGTGTGCGCCCATCGACCCACAGCCCTGCTGTCGGAGACCTGGCGTATTGCCGACGAGGACGAGCGGGAGCAGATGCGGGCCCTGTTCGGCCGACGCGACCTGGACAGCGACGGCTTGGACACGGTCCGGGAGCTGATGCGCCGACTGAAGGCACCCGACCGCATCGAGGACATGATCACCGCGCGGGTCGAGACAGCCCTGGACGCTCTGCACGAGCTCGACGTCCCCGCGCACGCTGCCGCCGCCCTGACCGCACTGGCGCACACCGCGACGGTCCGCTGGTCCTGACCTACCCCACTGCGGGGTCGGCAGTCCGTGCTCCGCGGTGGGCACCGCCCCGCCCCGCAACACCCCACCTATACAAGGAGTTCCGCCATGAGCTGCACCGAGGCCTCGATGGACGCCCTGCGGCAGGTGGGTGACGACCTCGCCGATGCCGTCGTCGCCGAGCTGTTCGAGCGCGGGGAAGTGGGCAAGTTCAACACCCTGATGCGCTACGTCTCCACCGCCGGAGCCCCCCTGCCCGACGGCCTGCCCGACGTCGCACGCGAATACCTCCAGGTCACCAGCGTGCCACCGGCCTGGGTGGACTGGACCGAGATGGAGAAGGCCCGGCTGTTCTTCATCGACAACAACGTGCACATCTCCACCGCACTGTCCTTCGCCTCCATGCCCGCCTGCTACGTCGTCCCGCACGTCGCGAAACTGCTGTCCGCCACCCACGGGCTGAGCTACCCGTCCAAGCGGATGGCGGAGACCGGCCAGTTCACCGTGTACCTCATGCAGCCCGACGCCTTCGAGGCAGGCAGCCGGTTCATCCCCGCTGCGCAGAAAGTGCGTCTGTTGCACGCCTCCATCCGCCACCACCTGAAGCGGGAGAACCGCTGGGACACCGCGGTCATGGGGACGCCGATCTGTCAGGAGGACATGATCGGCGGGCAGATGTTCTTCTCTCTCCTGGTCCTGGACAGCATGCACCGGCTCGGCATCCACATGAGCGTCGAGGGAGCCGAAGCGTACTTCTACGCCTGGCGTGTGGTCGGCGCGATCCTGGGGATCGACCAGGACGCCGTCCCCAAGACCCTGGAAGAGGCCCGGCAGTTCCTCGACCTGTACATGGTCCGCCACATGGGGCCCTCCGACGAAGGCGCCCGCCTGACCCGGCAACTCATCGACCTCTACGAGGAGGTCGTGCCCGGCACCCTTTTCGACCCCCTCGTCTCCGCCCTGATCCGCTACCTGATCGGCGACACCTGCGCCGACTGGCTCCAGGTCCCCCGTACCTCATGGGACACCGTCGTCAAGACCGTGCCCCACCTGCTCGGCGTGCTGGAGACCATCGAGGACCGCTCTCCCCTCGGGGCCTGGGCACTGGACCGCCTCGGCCACCTCACCAGCATCTTCGAGTTGTCCTCCCTCACCCGCGGGCGCGTCATGCACTACGCCATCCCCGAACAGCTGAAGCAAGACTTCGGCGTCAGCAGCACGCTGGGACGCACGCACCGGTGGACACCGCCCGCTGGCCTGAAGTGACGTGCCATTGCGCGCATTTGTCGCTCGGGGCACAGCAACTGCCGCAGTTAAACAGGCCAATTAGCCGGTCCCGTTTTGCAACCTGTTCTTACAACACCCGCTCTGATGACCCATCAGAAGGTTCTTTACAGGAGCTTCACAAGTCCTGGTGCAACCTTAATGAAGTGTGATGGAGGTCATGGGTGGAGCGTGCGAATTGCCATCTTATGCGTGACTTTCCGCGCTCGACCTAGGGGTCCCTTCGTGTTTGCATGATGAAGAGGTTGGTGATCGCCGGGGTGAGGGCTTCTCGCTCTGGGCGAAAGTAAGCCACTTCACGGGGGAGTCGGAACGCGCGTGTCAGAGCGATGTCGATAAGGCGTTCCTGTGCCCCCGAAAAGGCGAGACCGGTGACGACCGGCCGGTCTTCAGTGACGAATTGGGGGATGCGATGAAGGAATACGGCAGAATGTCCGCGCGGTCGCAGCGCGGGCGGCTCGCGGTGCGCGCACTGGGTGCGGCCGCGGTCGGCGCCCTGGCGTGGATCACGGCGACCGCGGGCATTCCCGGCGGGTCCTCGCAGGAGGCGAGCCCCACCGCGCTGGTCGCGGGGGAGACCCCCGGCTACGCGGTGGAGGACTTCGGCTACCCGCTGGCGGACAAGATCCTGGCCGAGAAGAAGATCCTCCTCAAGCGCGGCGACGGGCACATCACCCTGGCCGACTGCGCGAGCGGGACCGGTCTGCTGGAGATCATGGCCCGCGACAAGGCGGACAAGATCTGCTTCAAGGTGGTGGGCAGCTCCGGCTGGCTGACCCTGGAGATCCCCGCGGTCTACGCGATCAAGGGCAACGACTACACGACCGCGGTCGACATGACCGTGGGCACCGAGGAGAAGTCGTTCGACGTCCTCAAGAACTCCTGGACGCCGGTGGGTGAGGCCGCGGACCCGGAGGGCCGAGATCACATGCTCGTCGAGATCAGGTCCACCAAGTAGACGCAGCCAACATTGTCATGCTCACCGCAGCGCAGCCCGGCGCCCCCGGGACGCGCGGCCCTCGTGACTAGGAATCCACACTCATGCACCTCTTCAGACGTCACCGTCTCTCCGCGTTCGCCGCTGCCCTGCTCGCAGCCCCGGTCGTACTGGGTGCCGTTCCCGCCGCTACCACCACGGCCTCGGCGTTGGCCGGGGTCGATGCTCCGACCGACCTGACCTTTGTTGCGAAGGTCAACGTGGGTGAGCAGTCTGCCTGTACCGGCACCCTGGTCGATCCGCAGTGGGTGCTGACGGCGGCCAGCTGCTTTGCCGCGGACGGGAAGCTGTCCGCGGGTAAGCCCGCTGTCGCCACCACGGTGACGGTGGGCCGTACCGACCTGTCGCAGACGGGCGGGAGTGTCCAGCAGGCTCTTTGGCTTGTTCCGCATGCCGACCGTGATCTGGTCCTGGTCAGGCTCGCCGCCCGGGTCACCGATCCCGCCGTCAAGCCGGTGCGGCTGGCGAC